>NZ_JAVIFU010000029.1 GCF_031157315.1 Paenibacillus sp. LHD-38 | reverse complement strand
ACCAAGAAAGCCAATAAGAAGATCGCAGCACTCATCCAAACGCAACTCCAACAATGGATGGCCAGTTTACCCAGCTACATCAAGGGCTATCTGCCTAATTTAAGCTGCGAAAGTTGAGTTAAATCGTTAACGCCTGCCGATAAATTATTGATTTGGGAGGGAATCATTTTGGAATGCAGCCTATATTTGAGCGCGGATCGCATACCGCTAGTTAGAGATATCGGAATGAGCCGCACCGACTCCCTTTATGCTCACCCCGATCGCACGGCTAACTATGACGTTTTTCTCTTTGTCGTCCACGGGTGCATGCAGGTCATTGAGGAAGGAACAGAGTATTTTGTTAGAGAGAATGAACATTTATTTTTGAAAAAAGGAATGCATCACTGGGGGCTCCCCTTATCCGTTCCGGGAACAACCTGGTATTGGATTCACTTCAGCACACCGATTGCCGAAAATATTGCGTATCGTGAGCACCCTCCGCTGCCGGAAATCGATTATTATCAGCCGGATCACTATCACTACCTAATCCCGATGCCAAAACACGGAACATCACCGTTCCATTCCGTATTAGAAGCGCGTCTACAAGCGTTGGCGGCAGATTACTTCATTCCCGCAAATCACGGTATGATGCAGCTGAGTCTGCGAGTATGCCAGTTGTTTCTCGATTTGCAGAAGCAAATGAATCAGCAGGAGAAAGATCGGCAAACAGGCAAAGCAGACACCATTGCCGGGCGAGTGATGACTTTTTTAATGCAGCGCAGCGAGGAGGATTTTGATTCAGCCAGCATTGCAAGCTACATGAAGCTCAACTATAGCTATCTCTCTTCCGCGTTCAAGGAACAGACCGGACAAACGATCGTTGAAGCACATGCACGTTTGCGAATGGGTAAAGCTATTGAATGGATGAGAAATAGTTCCCTAAACGTTTCTGAGATCAGCGAGCGGCTCGGTTACCGCAATCCCTACTATTTTAGCCGCGTATTTAAGAAGGTGCTCGGCGAATCTCCCTCCTCCTATATGCGCAATATCTATAAAACCTAGCGAAGATTCATAAGTCGTCCATATTTTTAATAAACGTTTAGTCTTTTTAACTTATTTAAAACTAAACTTTACATAAAAACCGAGTCTCCCCATTGCTTAATTCGTTTATTTTTATTAAACTAAACATACTAAACAACTGATAATCGATTGGGGATATAGCCATGAAAATGGACGACATAGCACAGCTCGCAGGCGTATCGAAAGCCGCTGTCTCGCTTGCGATGAACGGAAAACCAGGCATCAGCGCGGATACCCGCGCACGCATCCTGCAAATTGCCGAGGAAAACGGCTACGCAGCGAAAACAAAAACAGCTTTACCCGAACCGGCGCTAAAGTCCTTAACGTTCCTTGCCTTTGCTAACTCGGGCATCGTATTGGAGCAATATTATGAACAGCCTTTTTTCCGCGAGCTTATACACCATATTGAAGATCGCTGCGGCCAAAACGGTTTTTCCCTTATTTATGCCTCAGTTGAGCATGAGAATTACGAGGAGAAGATTAAGGCATTGGCCGAAGAAAAACGAAGCGACGGCGTCATTTTGCTCGGAACGAATTTGAATCAAGGCCAGATCTCCCAAATCAGTAAGGATATTTTGGTGCCGCTCGTCGTAATGGATAACTGCTTTGACACGCTGCCTGTTCATTTTGTCGGGATCAATAATGTGATGGGAGCCTATCAAGCGGGGTCACATCTATGCCGCAGCGGCCACCAAAGCATAGGTTATATCTCTTCCAATGTGCGCATTCACAATTTCGACGAACGTAAACGGGGCTTTGACGCCGCTCTGCATGAAAACGGCCTCCGCGTTGACGAAAGCTGCATCTTCTCGGTAGCGCCAACCATTCTTTCTTCGCAGGAAGCGTTAAAGAAACAGCTTACGGAGTATCTTAAAGCAGGAGGATCACTGCCGTCCGCCTTTTTCTGTGAATGCGATTATATCGCGATCAGCGCAATCAAAACGCTTGGCGAGCTTGGATACCGTATTCCGGAGGATGTTTCGGTCGTTGGATTCGATAATATCTCAGAGTCCAGAATCATCACCCCTGAGCTGACTACCGTTCATGTAGCGAAAGAACGAATGGCCCATCTAGCCGTTGATTTGCTAATAAACGCGATCGCCTTTAATGATCCAATCAAAACGAAAGTTACGGTTGATACTGAGCTTGTCGAAAGAGCTTCTTCGTCGGCTCCAAAGCAGTTAGCACCTTCCAACCGCACAGACGCTTCATAAATACCCAAACTAAAAAAGCGATGCTCAGCGTAATGGCCGAGTATCGCTTTTTTAGTTTGAAACTTACTGCTAAATCTCTTCTTAGCTCTTTGCCAGCTTGGAGAACAAATCATAGAAAACGGCGTCACGGTCAATATAGCTTGCGCAGCGTATTAAATGCCGGGAGGAATCGATGCTCCAGCGGAAATCAGCCGCTAGTCTCGGACTTTGCGTAAGCCGGGAGGGAACATAGTCCGGCTGATTGAGCCAGGCTATGACCGAGATATCCCAGATAACCCGGGAATAAGCAAAATGATCCTCCTTGCAGTTTTTATAAGTCTCGTAAAGGTACTCGCCGATCGCGCCGGCAGGCTTCACATAATCCCGAACTTCGGATAATGTCGTACGCAGATTCGAGGCAACCCCCATGCATGGAATAAGCACCAAAGGCACACCGGAGTCCAGCAGCACCCTCGAGGCGTGAATATCCTGCGCCAAATTAAACTCCCGCGTATCCGCCCATTCCAGTGAGTGGCCGCCCAGCCAAACGACGACGATTCGCTCGATTATTCTCGGTTCCATGAGCATCGCGCTTGCGATATTCGTAATTGCTCCGATGGCTACGACATACAGCGGATCGCCCGGATCGCTCGCCATAGCCCGCTCTACCAAATTTCGAGCAGCCTCGCTGCCAACAGGAGTATGTGCTTCAGGCAAATAGGATTCAGATCCGCGATAGACATGAATATCCTCTCTGCTCATGAGATTTAGGATGCGAATGATTTCATGATAGCTTTTTTCCATGCCATCCTTCGGCCCCTTCGACAGCTCGTTAAAGAACGGCGCCGCATAAAGCGCTTGAAGCTCGATCTTCTCCGGTGAAAGCAGCGCATAGATCACAGCGAATTGATCATCAATTTCATTAAAAGTATCGGTATCCAGCACTATTCTGACTTTTCCCTTTGGAGCCTCCAGCTTGCGGACCAGCTCTTCCGCTGATAACACCGGAAAATTCACGTCCATAACAACATCCTCCGTCAATATAATGAATTGGCTTTCAAGCGATGCTATAATGAATTCATTTTATAAATAATTTAATCATTACAGTAGCCTTATTCGGTTATTGTTTATCACGAATTGGCTAACTTGATGGGAGATGCGTTTGATGGCAGCTTCGTTTGATTTCTTATATCAAGCTACACGCATGAAAAATGAATGGATTGCGCCTCATCACCATCCATGCTACGAGCTGGTCTATTACGTCAGCGGGCAAGGGAATACCCGAATCGGAAAAATGGATTATTCCTTCAAAGCGGGGGATTACGCGATTATCGCCCCCTGCACCGTACATGAAGAACGGCATGAATTGCAGTCCAAGGTCATGTTTTGCGGTTTCGCCGGCAACGTTTACCCTCCCTTGGTAGAAGGAATCTACCGTGAGACTTCCAGCCTGCCCATGGGCAAGCTGATGCACGCTATCGCGGATGAGCTTCGCGACAAGAAACCCTTCCATAAACAAATGCTGGATAACCTGGCGTCTAACTTATATTTAGAGCTGTTAAGAGCTCATCCTACACAGGTAATCGAATACCGTACGGATGTCATTCAATACGCCCAAACAATTATAAACGAATATTATATGCACAAAATTGACTTCCACGCGTTGGCTGACCAATCGGGTTACAGCTATGACCGTTTTCGCCATTTATTTAAAAACAAGGTCGGAGCTTCTCCTATCCAATATATTTTGGAGCGAAGAATCGAGCATGCCAAAGTGATGCTGCGACACACACAAATGCAGGTCTCAGTTATCGCAATGGAATGCGGATTCTCTACGGATGCGCAGTTTTGCAGTATGTTCAAGCGAGAAACAGGCATCACTCCATTGCGCTACAGGGAGAGAGCATGCCTTACCTCTACTGATCCCGGAGTCCATCAATAGTCAACAAATGACATTTCGCAAATCGACTACTTTGTTTCTTTGCTGAGACCGATCCTCTTAATGCTTACTTTAGCTTTAATGGTCACTTCTAATTCTGGAAATACCGTGTCCCATTTCTTTTTATAGATGCTATTCCATTGTCTCGGATAAGATTGGTAAACGGTTCTTCCGAATCCGAATATGTCCGAACGAAATTGCTTTTGTGCTTTATTTAAGGTCTGCTCCATTCTCTTCTTAATACTCTCTTCCAGTTTGGTCTCTATAAACTCCAGCTCTTCCGATTTCGCAAGATTAATTGGGGAGGCATTTTCCAGCACGCTTACATCAGAGCGGGATTTCACTTCCATTTTTAGTTCGCCTTCTTGGAAATAGGGTTTGAAGTCCGTATCCACTTTTAAATATTTAACACTTACCTTGCCGCCTCCCTTTTCTTTGGGAATGTTGACTGTGATTACACCCAGATCCAGCTCGTTACGAAGGTGTAATATCCCCCGGGCTTCGGAAGCATTCATCCAGCCGACCAATTTGTCTTTCTTGAATACAGCGGCTCCTGATATTGCCTGTATTTTTTGAGCGGCATCGCTTTCTTGGCCCGAATCTATTCTTGAATCTAACGGTACTAATTTGAATCTTGGAGCTACCGGCTCTATTCCATCCGAAATGAGCATGTCCCAAAAATCTTTGATGGAGACCTTGAGGCCTATGCCTTGTTTCATGATCTCTCTCGTTTCTTCGGAAGGAACCTTCTCTAATAATGGTTTATTTTTCAAAAATTCGGAGGCTTCTCCATTTGTAAATACAATTAAAGCGTTAATTCGCGGCTCTTGATATCGCGCAAAAAAATCAATGATATACGAAACGCCGTCCTTAGCTGATTTTTCTCCAATGAATAGGACTCGGCTATGTGAAAGGAAGATTCGCCTCGATAGCTTCTCTTGTATTTTCCGATAAGCATCGGATAACGTTACGCCAGTCTCTGAAACGCTAAATGTACTTCTCACATTGCCATTCAAATTCCCGGCTGATCCTGATCCAAATGTTGCCGGTATCCCGATTTGAAGCGATAAACGAATCCTATTTCCGTCTATTTTATCTACTCCCATCGCGGTAACGACAGCAATGTCATTCACTTCCACTCGATTCCAGCAGCCTGTGAGACATAGAATGACGATTAGCGACAGTAATACGTTTTTTAGCGAGCTCACTGGGCACAGCATCCCCTATCCTGTCCGTCTATTTTTTTCGCTTTTGAGGCTGCGGCCGCAGCCATTTCCCCATTCGGATCGGATTGCTTTTCCCGGTGTCGCTCGGCCGTTTCTTCATCGCCCACCATGGTACGCGAACAAATACATCCTTTAGATCACTGAATCTGAAAGGAGCCAAAGGCGACAAATAGGGGACGCCAAAGGACTGGAGGCGGACGAGATGGCTTAGAATAAGAAAAACACCGAGCAATATGCCGTACAATCCTAGGAACGCAGCAAGAAACATCATCGGAAAACGAAGTAAGCGGATCGCGCCTGTCAGACTGTAGCTTGGGAACATAAAAGATGCGATGCCGGTAATCGATACCACGATAACTAAGGGTGCCCCGACAATTCCTGCCTGCACGGCCGCTTGTCCGATTACTAACGCACCGACAATGCTGATTGTTCCGCCGATTGCGCGCGGCAGTCTCAGTCCGGCTTCCCTTAATGCTTCGAATGATATTTCCATCAATAGAGCCGCAATAAATACGGGAAAAGGTACGTACTCCCTTGCGGATGCGACGCTAAACAACAGGTTTGTCGGCAGCAGCTCCTGATGGAACGAAACGACCGCAATATAAATGGAAGGGAACAGCAGAGCTACGAATATAAAGAAGTAACGCAAGCAGCGTATGGTCGAAGCCAATATAAAATGCTCATAATAATCTTCGGTCGAATTCATAAGCTGAAAAAAGGTAATAGGCACGATTAGGGCAAATGGGGTATTATCGACCATAATGCCTATTCTGCCTTCCAGTATATTTCCAACCAGCCGGTCAGGCCGCTCCGTCTGCAGAACCTGAGGAAAAACAGAGTATGGATTATCCCCAATTAATTCGATAATATATCCGCTGTCTTCTATGGCATCGATAGCTATCCGATCCAATCTGCTCCGAACTTCCTTGAGTATGGAATGATCCACGATTCCATCCAGGTAGGTGATAATAATTTCGGTTTGCGAAAGCTCACCGAGCTTTATGCTTTCCATTTTTAATTGGGCTGTTTTTAAGCGTCTGCGAACCAAGCTTATATTTGTGTGTATATCCTCCGTAAATCCTTCCCGGGGACCATAGATGACTACTTCGGTTGCCGGCTCTTCGATCTGTCTTTTTTCCCATAATTTTTCACTAATGAGCAAAGCTTGCTTTGCGCCGTCGACGAGCAAGACCGTCCCCCCGCTCAAAACATGACCGATAACTTCCTGCAACGATTCTCTGTTAATGATTGACGCAGATAATATCTTTTTTTCAATATCCACTAAATTCATTGGACTTTGAGAAATACTCCCGCTGCAGCCTAACAACGGAGTTAGTATATTCATATCAATGCGATCCAAATTGATAAGGCCTTCCAAATAGAATATTACGGCTTTATGGGTATCCTTTATTTCAAATTCCCGATAAGAGAAATCTGAGGAGCGCTCAAATTTGTCCTTTACCTTCTGAAAATCCTCTTGAAGAACACCGCTAAGGAAATCCCATTCCTGATTCGTTTTTTTCACTTAGAAAACCGCCTCCATAAAAAAAACTAGGTTTGAAATTTTTTACGCACAAATGCGATGCTCAGCAGTAAAAATGGGATTACGATTTGTAACGGAACATGTAAATAGGGATCTATAAATGTTCTCCCTATTTCCAAGAATTTAACGAAATTCGGTGCATGTATGACAGCAAAAGGGGCAATGATTACCCCGAGAATAAGCAGTATGGTTTTGTTGCTTTTTAGTTTAAATAATTGCCCAATGGCAATCGACGCACCTAATGTCCAAGCACCAACCTTAAAAAAAACGCCTGCAACCATCATCAAAATAATAAGGGAATCAAACCGCTCAAGAAAGTCTGCGATCGATACCATCCGGGCAGCGGAAAGCAGCGGAAAATATTCCTGCTCGAAAATATTAGGGCCTAACACCGAAATCATAATTATGCAATTAATAGACAGCAAAAGTCCCCCAAGAAGAATGACAGCGATTCCCACTTTTTTCGCATTTTCTTTTTTTTTCAATAAGGGGAAAAACATCGTAATTAAAACGGTTTCGCCAAACGGAAATACTAAAATAGAAGGGCTGGAATACGGAAATACCTCATTCAACACTGGAAATATCCCTTCACCAAGAACTGGGGTAAGCCGTTTCAGATCGAATTGATCAAGGCTGATCGCCATTAAAACCCACATCGCTACCAACACTAGGATGTAAACCGGAAACACCATTTCGCCCATCCGTCCAAATACCTCAGTACCCCCGCGTAAACTGTAAATCATCAGAACCATAAAGCTCCCCACTACGATCAATAACGGCGTTTCAGTCAAGATCGTAGAAGCGATGAGTTCACCGAAATCCCTGCAAGCCGTACTGGCAAGATAAGTAAAATACAAGATATAAATAAAGATAATGGGATAGGAAAGGAACCTGCCAATAATTTTGGGCAGCATCTGCACTAAGGAATCATTCGGAAAATAAGCGGAGAGTTTTATATAAATTCCCATCAATAGCAGACCGCAAAACATGGCAGTCAAAATAGCCAGCCAAGCGTCCTGCTTAGCCCCGGCTCCTATCGCAAAAATGATGGTGTTTCCGATTTCAAATCCAATCATGATATAAAAGAGTTGAAGTCCGCTTAATTTTTTTAGATCCATTGTTTCCCCCCAGTCAACCAAATCTAGATAGAGATTCCAAATTATACATAACCATTTCTAGATTTTCCCGTTAAGCTTAAAATTATGCGCAAAATCATGTGCCCGGCGGCTCTTCGAGAACCTCTCTCTATTAGAATAAAAAAGAACTGCGGGCTTATTTGCCTGCAGTTCCTTATCCGTCAAACTATCGTATCACTCGTATATTATACTGAATACGTCGAACGTTCTAAAGCCGCCAACCCAAGCGCAAGCGAACCGCTTAAGCCGGCATTGTCTCCGAGTCCGGGAGCAACGATGTAATTATCCATTCCAATTTGCAGCGCAGCCGCATTCAAATAACCGTTCAAATTTCTTCTGACCTCTGCCCGAATCATCGGCAGAAGCTGCTTCTGCTGCATCACGCCCCCGCCCATAATAACCATTTTCGGCGAAAGCATGAGAATGGCCGATGTTACGGCTTGTCCGAGATAATACGCCTCCATCGCCCATGCCGGGTGATCCGCTCCTAACTCGTTGCCTTTGACGCCCCAGCGCGCTTCAATAGCGGGACCCGCCGCAAGACCCTCCAAACAATCGCCGTGAAAAGGACAATGGCCTGCAAAACGGTCATCCGGATGGCGTCTAGGCAACAGGTGTCCGCCTTCCGGATGCACAAGGCCATGCACAAGCCTGCCCTCCGAATAAACGCCTACTCCGATGCCCGTTCCGATCGTGAAATACACGCAGCTGTCCAATCCCTGTGCTGCCCCCCATTTCGCTTCGCCATAAGCGGCGGCATTCACGTCCGTGTCCCAGCCGAACGGCACGTGAAACTCCCGCTTCAGCGTTTCAAGAAAAGGAAAGCCCGACCAGCCAGGCTTTGGCGTAGTCGTCACGCAGCCATACGTCTCGCTGTGCGGATCGATATCAATCGGTCCAAACGTTCCGATGCCGATTGCTTCTACCTTTTTATCTGTGAAATATTCGATAACCTGCTCCATCACCCGCTCCGGATGCATGGTTGGAAAGCTTATGCGGTCCTCGATTATGCCGCTTTCGCTGCCGATTCCGCATACAAACTTTGTGCCGCCTGCTTCGATTGCTCCTATTCGCATGTTTATAATCTCCTCTGCCTGATCATCGCTTAAATGGCTGCCCTGAAAGGGCAGCCGTAAACAAAGCTCTCATGTTATAAGTAAATGGATTTCATCTTCCAAACGCTTACTGATTTTACCTTCTGTTGGCCGTCACCCAAAAGCTTCAACCCAAGCGCATCCTCGAGGGTCGGATAGACCCTGGTCGTTAAGCTTTTCAGACCATTCGCATAGACCTCGACCATTGATCGATCCAAATAGATATGCAGCCGCAAAGCCTCGCCCGATAGCTCTAGCTTGCCTGACTGTATGCCGTTCGTCCTCTCTTCGCTAGACAGCGTGGTCTTCGTTCGGTCTACGCCTAGCTCGGACTTACTCCGGTCATAGTAGATGAGCGTCTCTTCATCCCTAAGCGGGGATTGCCTTACCCAAACGCCAAGTTGATCCGCCGGCTCGTCTACGCCAAATTCGATTCGGATGTCGAGCATATCGCCTTGTACTTGCTTAAGCAGCTGGTTCGCCTCAGCCAGTGTCGTTTCCGAAATCTCGCAAAGCTGCTCGCCGCGCAGCGACTCCAGCTCTGCAATCGGCTCAATGCCGAGCCGCCCGTCCGATCTCATAAAAATTCGAAGCGGAAGTCCCGCATTATGTGCCCAGCCGGAATCGTAATCAAGCTGCGGCGTTCTCTCACCCTGCGCAATTGTAAAAATAACATTGCGGCCTGTTCTCGGATCAACCATTCCGCTTGGCCCGGTAAAATGAAAATCACCTACGTCAATCAGCTGCGGCTCTTCATGATCGGGAACAAATCGCACTTCTTTCCGGTCAAATGAGCCAATCCAGTAGAATACTTCCACGTCAGCGCCTGGACCGAGCGGGCTGATTAGCAATACATGCTTCTCACTTCCCGAAGCGTCCTTTCCAAGCGGGAGCAGCACCGGAAGCTCCCACATATTGCCGAGATAAGGGTACTTCAGGGGATCACTAACATAAAACGGACCGTGATACGTCCAATCAATCATATTCTCCGACGTATACGCGAGTGCCGTCCCTCCTTGCCCATCCGTGCCTGAGCCGATGAGCAAATACCACAGCCCGCCTTCCTTCCATACGTACGGATCCCGGAAGTCGCCGAACATGCCCTGTCCTTTTTCTTGCACGATCAATGGCTTCGGATGTTTCTCCCAGCATATGAGATCGCTGTCGCCATCCTGAACAAAACGGCTGCGGGCAAGTCCTACCCGCTGGTTCGGGGATGCGCTGTCATCGCCAGCTGTAAAGAACAAAGCCGGTATGCCGTTCTCATCATAAGCCGCGCTCCCGGACCATACGCCGTCCGGATCGACAGCCCCCTTCTCGGGCGCAAGCGCAATCGGCAGGTCTCGCCAGTGAACCATATCGTCACTCACCCAATGGCCCCAATGAATCTGAGCCCAATAAGGTCCCTGCGGATTATGCTGATAAAACAAATGATATTTTCCGTTAAAATAAATCGGCGCATGCGGCTCATTCATCCAATGAACCGGCGGGCTTGCGTGATACTGCGGCCGATGTCTGTCTTTGAGGAGCGGCGTTCGGTCGAGCCGAATGTCTGCCTCTGGAATTAAAGGCGCGCTGCCGCCATAAGGGGTCAATGCCTCTTTGTAAGCCGCCGCAATCTGAACGACGGTCAACGCCCGGGAGTAAATCCGTACGTCGTCCATAAGACCATCGAACATGTTGTGACGGAATGCCTCTGCAAGTACCGTAGCCTGATTATTTTTTCCAATCAGCAGATCCGCGGCGCTCGGGCTCATTGTCCGATCCGCAGGCGTTGCTTGCTCGGCAACCTGTTCTCCGTTTAGGTAAAGTCTCATGACGCCTTCGCTCTTGCTGAAGGCTGCGGCAACATGAGACCAGGTATGCTTCTCAATTGGCTTGTGATGGCACCAGAGCTCATGCCAGCTTCCGCCAATACCGACTTGCAGCGACCATGAGCCGTGTCTATACATGCCTAAGATATAGCCTTCCGCCGCCTCGCGATCATGCTGATTGACGATCGCGGAGAGGCGTTTTTCCACTCCCCATTCATAAGAACGCGGAGCGACCCATGCGGATACGGTAAACGCGTCGCTCAGCTTAGGAGCCTTTTCCACGGGACGCGTAATCCACGTCGAATACCCGTCAAACAGCAGAGCGCCGCCGCAAACGCCGGGACGCCACTGCGGGTCCGCTGCTTCCGTAAATCTTGGCTGAAGCAGCGCGTAAGACACCACATCCGTTTGCCCGCTAACAAGGTCTGCCGCAAAGGCGCCGTTCTTCTCATCCAGCGGCCAATGGGCTTCAAGCCCCGTTGATTGTTCCTGCTTATCCTCATTCATGATCATCCGTCCTCCCGATTAGCCTGACTTTATTGGCCAACAGCCTCCGTCGCTTTTGATGCGTAAATCGATTTAAGCGGATAAATCCGCAGCGTACGAAGCTGTACTGTTCCGCCCTTCGCATATACTTCCATTCCATGACTGCCTTCAAGCGGGAACAGCTGATCCGTTATGACAAGTCCTCCCTCATCCGCAAACACCTCAACAGAAGAGCGGTCTACCCAAAGCTGGAGCTTAATGACGCCGTCCACTGCCTTAAGCGAGGCCTCATGCCTGCAGCCGAAATCAGAATGAAAATCAATGATGCCTGAGTTCGAACGGTCTATGAACAGATTACCGGCAGTAACTTCGTAACCGACAACTGTCTCATGCTTCTCGCCGGCATGTATTTTAAACCCGAATTCTTCCGCCGTATCCAGCTCGAATTCCGCTTCCAATTCGTACTGTCCATCCGTCAAACCGCTGAGCAAGCTATTTCCCGGCTCGATCGGCTCATCGTTCCATTCCTGGGTGCCGAGTCTAAGCTGCTCAAGTTCGGCAGCGGCTGTCTGGACAAGGCGTACGCCCTCCGCATCCTGTCTCAGCGATAGGATACGCGGAAGCGTCATTGCGCCGCGCCAATCATCCGTCGGAATTAAATTAGCATACTTCCAATTGTTCATCCAACCGATAAACATCCGTTTCGACTCTAGGTCAGGGGCATCCGACCAGGTCACGCCCGCGTAATTATCGCGTCCATGGTCAAGCCAGAGCACGCTTTCCGCCGGATTCTCGTTCTTGAACGAAATACCGTCAAACTCGCCGATAAAATATTGCGTACGTGAGCCTTCCGGGCACTTCTCCGAATCTCCGATGCTTACGATCATTACCCACTTTCTAGAATCACCCCCGTCTTTCACCGGCAGAGCAAATAAATCCGGACATTCCCATACGCCGTCATGCGAACCATCCTGCGCACCAAATTCGCTTGCGAACGTCCAGTCCTTTAAGTCAGGCGAGTGGTAAAGGAACAGCCGGTCTCCGGCGGCAAGCACCATAATCCAGCGATTCGTTTCCTCATGCCAGAACACCTTCGGATCTCGGAAATCCGCGCAGCGCTTATCGATGAGTACCGGGTTCCCCTCATAGGGAATCCAGGTGCGCCCATTGTCCTTGCTGAAAGCAAGGCTTTGCCGCTGCTTGGACAGGTCCGAATCCGGAATCGTCTCCGTTTGCGTATATATAGCAACGAGCCCGGCTTTCCCGTCGAAAAAGCCGCTCGTATCGTTCCAATCGACAACCGCGCTTCCCGAGAAGACGGTCCCGTTATGATCCGGATATAACGCGATCGGGTGATGCTCCCAGTGAACCAGATCTTTGCTGACCGCATGGCCCCAATGCATCGGACCCCATATCGTGCTCTCCGGATGATGCTGGTAAAACAAATGGTATTCCCCTTCGTAATAAACCATCCCGTTCGGATCGTTCAGCCAGTTGGCCGCGGGTGTAAAATGAAACTGCGGACGCAGTGGATTGTCGTAATTAGTCTTCATATGATTCTATTTCCTCCTATCGGCGTATAAGCGGATGCAGGCCGCAACGGCATGCGCCCCGGCCTGCATATCCTCTATTTTTATTTTTGTGCTTCTTTGTAACGGTCAAGAGCGGTTTGGTAAAGCTCCATCAACTTGCTAAGTCCCATATCCTGGGCTGTTTTCACATAGTTGTCCCAGTCTTTGTCATTCATGCCGTCTACGATAAATTTAGCACGCTGCGTATTTACGAATTTAATAAGTTCAGGCTCGATTTGATTGATGGTATCCAGCTCCTCCGGCAGGAAGAAAATCGTCGGATAGTTTTCTTTCTCCATAAATGGCTCGTAGGATTGCTCCAAATCTTTCTTCCGCTGCTGCGCGCGCGGCTCCATATCGACAATGGTTTTGAAATGCTCGCTTGTAATCACGCCTGCGCCGTTCGGTGCAACCTTTTGGCGGAATTCGCCCATGGATACGCCTTCTTCAAGCGGGAGGTTCACAAGCTTTCCGCTTGCATCCTTCTCATAAATAACGCCGATCGGGCCCCAGTGGATTTGTGCTGCCATGTAAGGCTCATATTGCTGGTCGATCCAACGCATAGTCACTTCCGGGTTCTCGTTATCCTTCGTAATGACAAAAGCGTTTCTGCCTGGGCCTCCGCCATTGCCTCTGCCGATCGTCTTTTTGCCGGTTGGACCGGTAAGCGGCGGCACAAGAGCGTAGTTTGCGGACTGTTCCGTGCCTACAACCTCTTCGATTTCCCACCATACGTAGGAACCTAGCGTAGGGTCAGGCGTCTTGCCTTTGGCCAAATATTGCGGCGCATCCTGCGTGAAGGATTCCGGATCGATCAGGCCTTGCTTATACCATTTTTCATTAAAATACTTCAAAGCTTCCTTGTATTCCGGCTGATTAGCCGTAAAAATCACTTTTCCGTCGCGTACGATGCGGTGTTCAAGATTATCCGGCATGCCAAAGGCTCCGAATAGGCCAGCAATGTCCATACACCACTGCATATGCATGAAGCTGAGCGGAATTTCGTCGGCTTTGCCGTTGCCGTTCGGATCTTGCGTCTTGAATGCGACAAGCGCTTCCGTATATTCGTCAAGCGTTTCCGGGAATTTCAAGCCCAGCTTGTCGAGCCACTGCTTGTTGATCACGTGGAAAAACGGGTTCGTCCCCAGCTCGTTTTCTTCCCATGTCGGAAGTCCGTAAATATGTCCGTTCGGAGCCGTGATTGCAGCCTTGATATCGGGCCTTTCCTCAAGCAGCTTCTTCAGATTCGGAGCGTATTGTTCAATCAGGTCTTCCAAAGGAATAATCGTTCCGTCCTCGCCGTACGTAATCAGTTCAAAATCAGAAAATTGCGAGGCATAAAATGCATCCGGCAGATCGCCGCTTGCAAGCAGCAGATTTTTCTTCTCCAGATAGTCCGTATCCGGGATGTTATTCCATTCAATGTGTACGTTCGTATCGGTTTCCAGGCGCTTGAAAATTTCCATCTCATTATATTCCGGTGCAAGCGCCGCTTTCGGTGAAACGAGCTGCAATGTAATTTTGTCCTTGACGATAGGCAAGCCGTCCTTATTGAAACTTGCTTCCTGTCCGGCAGCGTTGCCGTTGCCTGTATTCCCTTTATTCGTTTCTTTATTTCCTTCGTTGCTTGAGCATGCTGAAAGCATCATGGCGGTTGTCAAAAGCAAGCTGACTGCAATAGACCCTGTCTTTTTCATTTTTGGTGATCCTCCCTTAGTGGTTGTATCTATTTATTTATCATCAACCGAGTCCGATCCGCGGTTGCACGGAACACGGAGATAATCATGCGGATAACGGCTTAGCCGTTCTTAGCCCTTGATCGAGCCGATCATAACCCCTTTGACGAAATAACGCTGTAAAAATGGATACAAGACAAGCAAAGGCAAACTTGCAATAATAATGACCCCGTATTTGATAAGCTCTGTTACCCTAAGCTTCGCGGCATAAGACTCCACGTCGATCATCATGTTGGAATTGACCTGGTTCTGGACCAGAATGTTCCTTAACACGAGCTGCAGCGGAAATTTCGATTCCTCGTTCAAATAGATCATGGCATCGAAAAAACCGTTCCAGAATCCGACGACATGGTAGAGCACCATAACTGCGATAATCGGTTTAGATAGCGGAAGAACCATACTGAGAAAAAATCTTGTATTCGAGCAGCCGTCGATAAAAGCGGCCTCTCGCATTTCGTCGGGAATCGTGCTCTGGAAAAAGGTCCGCACGATGATGATATTGAATACACCCGCAGCGCCTGGCACGACGAGCGCCCAGATCGTATTGATCATGTTTAAATCCTTGATCAGCAGGTAGGTCGGGATAAGACCGCCGCCAAAAAACATCGTGAACATAAAGAACCACATAATCGGCCCCCGACCAATCAGATCCTTTCTGGCTAACGGATATGCGGCCATCAAGGTGATGGTCACGCTGATAGCCGTTCCGACCACCGCATACAGCAGCGAATTGCCGTATCCGATCCAGATGGTCGAATCCGCAAAAATCCGTTCATAGCCGTCGAGCGTCAGCCCTTTCGGAAGCAGCCATATTTCCCCCGAATAGATGAGGTTAGGATCACTGAACGAAGCAATAAGAACAAAATAAAGCGGATACAAAATCAGCAGCATGCAGCCGGTTAAAAGCGTGTAATTGATGATGTCAAAAACGACATCGCCTTTCGTTTTACGTTTATGCAGCGTGTTCATGGTTTTCTCCTCCTTACCATAAGCTTGTTTCCGTCAGCTTTTTGGCTAACCGGTTCACCGTTACTAGAAGCACTACGTTTATGATGGCATTGAACAAGACAATCGCGGCCGAGAAGCTGTACTGCGCCTTCTGAATACCGAGCTCGTAAACATAGGTAGGAATAATGTTCGAGGCTGCGTAATTCAAATCCGTTTGCATCAGATAGGCTTTCTCGAAGCCTACGCTCATCACATTTCCGAGCGCCAGCACCATCAGAATGATAATCGTAGGCAAAATGCCCGGAATATCCACATGCCTGACCCTTTTCCATTTGCTAGCGCCATCCATGACAGCCGCTTCGTGCAGCTCGGGATTAACGCCTGCCAAGGCAGCCAGATAAATAATGGTCGCAAAACCCGTTTCCTGCCAAATGCCGGAGAGCACATACAATGGCCGGAACCAGCCTTCGCTTGCCAAGAAGAGAATCGGCTCGCCGCCAAAAAACGTAATGACATGGTTGACGATTCCGCTGTTCGGCGATAGAAACACGCCCAGCATTCCCACAAGCACGACCGTTGAAATAAAATGCGGCGCGTAGATTACCGTTTGGACGAATTTTTTGTACCGCTTTGCCATCATCTGATTAAGCATCAGCGCGACGATAATCGGAATGGGGAAACCGAATATTAACGAATACAAGCTGAGCAAAATCGTATTCTCCATAATCGGCCAAAAATTATAGGCTTCAAAAAAGCGGATAAAATGTTCAAAGCCAACCCATTCACTGCCCCATATTCCTTTGCTCGCCCGAAAATCCTTAAAGGCGATCTGCACGCCGTACATCGGGAAATACTTAAAGATCAGATAGATTAGCACCGCCGGGAGCAAAAACAGGTATAGCTCGTAGTTTTGTTTGATTTTCACCCAAGTCCGATTGCCCTGTGCTGTTTTCGTACTCCCCTTCTCTTGTTGAAGAACCTCCGGCTTTGCCGTCATCATTTTCCATTCCACCTTCCACTCTTGCGCAATCGTTTACGTAACCCCCATACAAGTCCCCTTAATTAGACCTTAGCTTCTGTTTTTCTAAATTATCCCTTAAGAAAAACGTTTACGTAATCGTTTGTCTTGATTATAAGCGCTTTCATTCACAGTCGTCAAGACTATTTTTTCGCGGGTTCCCAGCGCCATTTTTCGCTCTTATTTCGAGGATAGAAATCCGATTTTCGCGGCTGTCGGAGACGGGATTTGCATCCTTGCATTCTCCATATATGTGCTGAAACAGCCATGGGTAAAACGCAAAGATATCCGTTGCCTGCGAAGAAGCGGCATGCCGCCCCTTCGCAGGCCAAATGGATATTATTCTTGTAAACGCGAAACAATGCTGCTTGCTAGTCTACAAATTGAACAGCCTTTAATAGGCGATGCAGCAGGCTGGCGATTTCCGCCCTGGTGGCCGCTCCCTTAGGATCAAGCAAGCCATTGCTCCTCCCTTGCAGCAGTTTCTTGGCCAGAAGATCCGATACGGCCTGGACTGCCCAAGGACTAACCTTCTGACTATCTGCGTAGCTTCCAAGCGACTTGCTGCCGTTGGCCTCGCCGTTTATTGTTCCTGCGAACGCGATTGCTCTAGCCAGCATAACGGCTATTTCTTCGCGGCTCACGTTTTCGCGAGGCTTGAATGATCCATCCCCGTACCCTTGGATAAGTCCGAACCGCGCTGCTGCAGCGACTTCGCCTGCAAACCATTCTCCTTCCTTGATGTCCGTAAACGAAGCCGTGGTTTTCCCATCGTCCGCAAGACCAAGCGCGCGGGTAAGCAGCGCGGCAAATTCTGCCCTCGTGACGGTATCCTGCGGCGCGAAGCTAGCTTCTGACTTGCCTTTTAAAATTTGCTTGGCGGATAGCAGCTCGATATCCTGTTCCGCCCAGTGTCCGGCGATATCACCGAACGATTTCGCAGCAGACGCAATAACGTATAAGCTGTTGCCGTTTCGTTTCAGCACGGCCGACGTTTTCCCTTTTACTGCCCTGAATAGCGCAGGAACAAAAGCAAACTCGCCTGATACAGGATCGAACCTCAGCGCCGTTGCGTCCGCCGCATTCCATGCGCCGTCTACCGTTATTGAGCGGGTTACGAATTGGGAACCAAAGTCCGACAGCTCCGTAAATGCCCCTTCCGACTCCAGCATTAGCTTGAATTCGACTGGCTCCGAGAGAAGCGTGATGCCTGTTTGATCAGCTGATGCTTTCAATTTGTCAGCTTCGTCTTGCGTTGTATGCCCTAGTAAAATATGAAGCAGTCCGGTCTGTTCAATCGCCGCTTTTTGGAGCAGAAGCTTTAGCGGCACATCGTAAGTCAGCCTGCCATATACGACCGAAACAACAGTATCGGGATGCGTTTTGAGCGTTTCCATTATCGGCTTCAGCGGCAAAGCTGCAGCCAGCATGTTTTCTGCACTCGCAGGCACATCAATAATCAACTGTCTGGTCAACGAGTTGGCGGCGGTTTTTAGCCCGCCCGCAAGCTGAGCCTCCGAAAGCTCAACCTTGGCTACGCTTCTTCCCTCTGCATCCTTTTCTATTCGAATGCTTGCCGCATCTATCATAATTTTCCCTGCTGCTTGGTTAAACGTATCCGAGCCTCCGCCGGCAGATGGATTTTCGCCGCCAGAGCCGGGATTAGCAGTCGCAGCCGGAACATTCACGTCATCCACGTTGAGATGCCCCCAGCCGCCGGTCCGCTGATCCACGATTTGAATGTAGAGCTTTTCGCCTTTATAGGCTGAAGCGTCCCACATCACTCTTCGATACTGCTCGCCGTCATGTCCCGATGCTTTCATAAGCACTTCATCATTTGAAGCTCTTACAAGCGCAACATACAGCTTGTCGATATCCCTGCCTCCGCCAATCAAGAAATCAATGGCTCCATTCCCGCCAAGTGTGAACGTCTCCGATTTGATTTTGCCTACGGCATCATCGCCATAGTCAGGATGGAAGCCCCATAAATGATGGCGTCCCGTGTCTTGGCGGTCAAAGGCTTGGTTGAAAGGACCACCCCAGCCCCAGTCGTTCCGGCTCGTCACATGCTCATCCGTAAAAGCATTGCCCTCCTCGATGATCCACCCGGACAAGTCGCCGTTTTCAAAATCATGATTAGCCAGCCCGCTCACGCTTTCCGCAGCCGGCTCTGCCGCCGGCCAATAGGATTCAACCGTTTCACCATAGGCGGATTCCATCTCCCAAACCTGAAGCTTTACGATTTTCGCTTCACCGTCTTTGCTCCAAAGCTCAAGCCCGAGCGCATCCGAAAGGCTCGGATACACGCGCGAGGTAATGCTGTTTTTCCCGTTCGCATAGGCTTCAATCATGGAACGGTCCAAATAAATATGAAGCGACAGCCGCCCTTCATCCAATGCTAGTTCACCGCCGTGAATCCCTTTGGAGATATCCGGATCCAAGCTGGATTTGTTGCGATCCAGCTCAAGTCTGCTGGTTCCCTTGTTATAAGAAATAAGAGTCTCCTCACGTCCGTCGGCAGACGCGCGCAGTTTGATGCCAAGCTCACTTTCGCCTGGCAAGTCCGCTTCGAGAACGATCTCCAGCATATCGCCCTTCACCTTCTTAAGCTGTGCGTTAGCCTCTTCAACTCCAGAATCAGCTATTTCAATCAGCTGCTCGCCGCGAAGCGAGTTAAGCTCTTCAATCGGCTGTACGCCAAGGGTTCCATCTTCCAGAAGCGACAGCACGACCGGCAAGCCGGCATTATGAGCCCAGCCAGCATCATAATGCTGCTGCTCCGTACGCCGATCCTGCGCAATGCTGAATAGGATCGAGCGCCCTTGTCCGTCCACCATGCCGCTCGGGCCGGTAAAATGCTCGCCGAAATCAAACAAGCTCGGCTGTTCATGATCGGGAATAAAACGGTTCGTCGCCTTGTCCCAGGTGCCGATCCAGTGGAATACGTTTTTCACGTTGTGTTCGCTGTAATGGTCGAACCACGGATTAATGAAGAAGGCATATTTTTGCGTACCGTTCCCGTCTTTGCCTACCGGCAGCAGCACGGGCAGTTCCCAAACCTGTCCCGTATCCGGCCTGTTCTTGTAATCCCCGACGAAGAAGGGATTCTCGTACGTCCAATTCACCATATCAGGGGATGAATAAAGAAGCGCTGTTCCTCCAACATCCTTAATGCCGGAGCCGACAAGCTGATACCACATGTCCCCGTCCTTCCACACGTAGGGATCCCGGAACTGCCCAAACCAAACTTCTCCCTCTTCTGCCGGAAGATTATTTTCCTGTCTGGTAACAATCTGATCCTCCATGACCCATTTTTCCAGATTGGTGTCTCCATCCTCTGCAAAAGTACTGCGGGCAAGTCCCGTGTTCTGATTAGGAACCGCTTGATCGTCTCCTGCCGTGAAGAACAAAGCGGGATTTCCGTTGTCATCCACCACTGCATTGCCCGACCACACGCCGTCCGGCGTGACAGAACCTCCATCCGGCGCAAGAGCAACCGGCATATCCTTCCAATGAACCATATCCTCGCTTACCGCATGTCCCCAATGAATTTGATGCCAGTAAGGACCCTGCGGGTTGTGCTGATAAAAGAGATGGTATTTTCCTTCAAAAAACAACGGGCCATGCGGCTCGTTCATCCAATGTCCCGGCGATATAAAATGGTATTGCGGCCGGTAACGGTCTCCGTCATAAACGCTGCGGTCAAAATCAAGCTCCGGCTCCGGCGCCTCATCATTCCCGAATTGTTCTGCCGCTGCAGCATAGCGCAGCGCAATTTCTTCCGATCCGAGAGCCGTATTTCCAACCTTCACTTCATCCACCAAGCCGTTAAACATGTTCGCCGTAAACACGCCGTTTATGACGGCTCCGGTATTGTTTTTGCCGATTAGGAAGCTGCTGTCCGAGGGTGCAATGGGCATTTTCCTGGAAACGGCCTGCTCGCCTGCAAGCTCTCCGTTCAAATACAGCTTCAGCTTGCCTTCGCTCCTGCTGTACGTCGCCGCAATATAGGACCATTCAAACTTGTTGAGCGGCTTATCCTCTGCCGCCCACACCTCCGACCATTCGCCGTTGATGCCTGCTTGAAAGGACCACTTGCCATGTCGTCCCATCCCGAGAATATAACCGGTCTTACGGGCTTTATCATGTTGATTGACGATAGCGGACAGCTGGCCCATATCGCCCCATTCATAGGATCTGGGAGCTACCCATGCTTCGATCGTGATCTCATCGTCAGGCTTCGCGATTTGGTCGGCAGGCCGCTCGAGCCAGGTCGAATAGCCGTCAAACAGCAAGCCTTTCCATGCAATCCCGTCTCTCCAAAGAGGCTCCGTGGACGGCTTATAACTCGCGTTATTAAATACATAGTGAACGTTGTCCTCTATACCGCGCACCGCATCTTTTGCGGTCATTCCCTGACCTTCGTCAAAGCTCCAGCTTCCAAGAAGCCCGGTTCCTCTCACCTTGATATCGTCGATATTGATATGTCCTTCCTTGCTTTCATCTACGATCTTAAGATAGAGCTCTTCCCCTAAATAAGGCAAAGCATCCCACGCGATACGCGTATACTTTTCTGAATTGGTGCCTGTTGCTTTCATAAGAACGGCATGGTCGGAGGCTCTAACGAGTGCCGCGTACAGCAGCTTGGAGTCCTCCCCGCCACCAATCAGAAATTCTATGTTTCCTGTCCCGGACAGGATAAAGGAATGTGAGGTCAAGGAACCCGTCCGTTCATTCGCGTTCGTTCCTTCTTCTCCTCCCGCCAACCCCCAAGCATGGAATTCTCCTTCATGCCCGAATGCTACCGTGTCTTCACCAAAGGCTGCTTGATTGGTAATCACGCCGGAGTACGCGTCTCCGTCTGCCGTCCAGCCCGTCAAATCACCAGACTCAAATCCTGGATTTTCCAGTTCCCGCGGAATGATCGGCTTGGTGTTGTATACGGAGAAATCGTCTACGTTGATATGTCCAAAGCCGCCGGTATGATAGTCTACGACCTTGATATACAGCTTTTGGCCCAAGTAATCCGAAGCATCCCATTCAACCTGGCGGTAACCTTCGCCCAATGTGGAAGACCCGCCCGTCGCTTTAAACAGAATCTCATCATCCTCTTCCTTCACGAGCGCCACATACAGCTTATCCAAATCCTCGCCCCCGCCGACGCGGAAGCTTACTTTTCCGGTGCCTCCCAAGCGGAAGGCCGTTGATCTCATTTCACCGGTCCTGCGGTCCGAAAAGTCCGGGTTTTCCGCACCCGCAAACCCCCAAGCGTGGTAAACGCCATGATGATTGAACGGCGTACTTCCCCAGAAGACGGGGACATCGGATACCGGCGCTGCAAACGCCGTGCCGATTGTCGTCCAGCCCGTTAGGTTTCCTGTTTCAAAGTCGGGATTATCAATGGTCTCCGGGGCGTTCAGCACTTGAAAGTCATCCACGTTAATGTGTCCCCAGCCTCCGGTGTGGCTGTCGACAACCTTCATATATACCTGCTGTCCCACAAATTCCTCCGCATTCATATGAACGCGCCGAAGGGTTCCGTCATCCTTCCATTCCGTGTTCGCAACCTTCATCAGCTCTTTATCGTCTTCTTCCCTGACTAACGCCACGTAAAGCTGATTAATATCGTTCCCGCCGCCAATCAGAAAGCTGATGTCACCGGAGCCGCCCAGCTCAAACGATGCTGAGCTTAATGTGCCGGTTAACGCGTCACCCGTCTTGGCGCCCCATACATGATAGATGCCCTGCTTATTAAAGCAGCAGCCCCAGCCCCAGTCCGTATCCGTGACCACATTCGCATTCGAATAAGCATCGCCCTCGGCCGTCCAGCCGTTTAAATTGCCGCTCTCAAAATCGGGGTTCGGAATTTCGTTTGCTGACATCGGCTTTTCTTTGGTTTTGCCGATGTTTGCTGCCTTTAGCGGATAAACGGCAAGCGATTGAAGCTGCGCGGTCCCGTTTTCCGCAAATACCTCGATTTCATTCTCACCCGTCTCCGGGAATAGCAAGTCGGTAAATATAACGGCACCATCATCCGCAAACAACTCTACCGAGGTTTTATCGACAAGAAGATGAAGCTTTAACGTTTCACCTGCCGAATAATCCGCTTCATGCACGGCTTGGCCGAATTCCTTATTAAAACTGGTAATGCCCGATTGCATCCGATCCACGAACAGCTTACCGCGCTGTGAATCGTAGCCAACGGCCGTCTTCTGGTTTTCACCCGAATGAACATTGAAACCGAAGCGGCTGGCAGCGTCCTTGTCTACCGCAAACTCCGCAATGATCTCATACGCAGCCCCTGCACCTTCGGGGAGCTTGATGTTTCCGTCGATTACGTCAATCGAATCAAGCGCAAGTGGCGGAAGACGGAGCTCCTGCAGCTCTTCAACCGGCATTTGCTTCATTCGAATGCCTTCTCCGGCATGGCTCGTAAGCGTCAGCTCTCTTGGCAACGTCATGGCTCCCCGCCAGCCGGCGGATGGAATGGACTGCGCATAATGCCAATTATTCATCCAGCCCAGCCAAATGCGGCGTCCCTCCACATCGCTGAAAGTCATTCCCGCATAAAAATCACCGCCGTAATCTGTCCAAAGCACCTGCTCCGAGGGATTCAAATTCGTAAATGCCATACCGTCAAAATCACCCACAAAATACTGCATGCCGGAACCGAAGGCAGGCGCTCCTTCCGAAAGACTAACGGAAAGAACCCACTTCATCTCATCCGGATTCCCGTCGACTTCCAGCGGGAACAAATCCGGCGTTTCCCAAAAACCGTTATGAGAGCCCTCGGTCGAACCGAAATCGCTTTCATGCTTCCATGTCTTTAAATCCGGCGAGGAATAAATGCGGACATGGTCCCCCGCGGTAATGACCATTGCCCATTTTTGTGTTTGCTCATGCCATATGACCTTAGGATCGCGAAATACCGTAAGCTCGGAAGGCTGCGGAATGATGGGATTCCCTTCATATTTCGTCCATGTTCTTCCGTTATCATTGCTGAATGCGAGGCTTTGCACTTGTTTGTTCGAATATTCCTGCGTAAACATCGCCACCATCGGAGGTTTGCCGTTAGCTCCGAAGCCTGACGTGTTATTCCAGTCCACTACAACGCTGCCTGAGAACATATGGCCAAGCTCATCCGGGTATAAAGCGATCGGCAACTCTTCCCAATTGATCAAGTCCTTGCTGACTGCATGCCCCCAGAACATCTCACCCCATGTATTGCCAGAAGGCTTATATTGGTAGAACATATGATATTCCCCGTCATAGTACACGAGTCCATTCGGGTCGTTCAGCCAATTCTGCTCGGGCGTATAATGGATTAACGGCCTGAGCTGCTCGGCCGTCAACGGACTCGATCCAGCAGCAGATGCCGCTCGTTGAGGCGCTGCCTGATATAACAATGAAAAAATAAGAAGGAACGCCATTACCAGATTCAATACTTTATTTCGCATGCGTTTGCTTACCCCCAGAAATAGTTATTCGCTTGCGTAAACGATTACGTAATTAGAATTATTTTAACTTCAACAATTGGTTTAAGCGCAGTGGGAGCGGCTGTCCCTTGAGCAGACAGCCGCTTTGAGCCTGCTTAATGCTGCATTTATCCGTTCACCGCTACCGGAACATGAATATCATCCGCGTTGAGATGGCCGAAGCCTCCGGTCGACTGATCCACTAGTTTGATATAACAGGTTGTGCCTACGTAATCCTCGGCGTTCCAGCTAATTCGGGTGTAGCCTTCATTGCTGGCGCCCGTCGCTTTCATAAGCTCTGCTCCATCGGATACCCTGACCAAAGCAATGTACAGATTGCTGATGTCATTGCCTCCCCCAATCAGGAAATCAATGGCTCCCGTGCCGCCCAGCTCAAAATCCGCCGATCTCAGTACGCCAATCTGAGCGTCGCTTCCAGCTTTAAAGCCCCAAAGGTGATAAATGCCGTTCTGATTGAATGGTCCGCCCCAGCCCCAGCCCGTATCGGCCGTGACATCCGCGGCGCTGAAGGCATCCCCGCTTGCGACCGTCCAGCCCGATAGATCGCCGCTTTCAAAATCATGGTTAGCCAAGTCACTTGTTTCCACCAGCGTAGTCACATTGACATCATCCACGTTAAGATGCCCGAACCCACCGACAGACTGATCGACGATTTTGATATAGCATTCCGTTCCGACATGCGCCGAAGCGTTCCAGTTGATGCGCGAGTAGGCTTCATTATTGCTTCCTGTCGCTTTCGTCAGCTCCGCTCCGTCGGAGGCTCTCACCAAAGCAACATATAGATTGCTGATGTCATTGCCGCCTCCGACCAAAAAGTCGATGGCCCCCGTACCGCCCAAAATAAAGTTATCCGATTTCAACACGCCCGTCTGCGCGTCTCCGCCGTCCTTATGCCCCCAAAGATGATAGCTTTTATTTTGATTGAACGGTCCGCCCCAGCCCCAGCCCGTGTCGTTTGTTACGTCCGCGGCGCTGAAGGCATTGCCGCTGACAATGGTCCAGCCCGTTAAATCCCCGCTCTCGAAATCGTGATTCTCCAGAATGCCTGCGGCATTCCCTGCCGGCTTAACCGGAACGATAAAATCATCGACATTGAGATGCCCCCAGTTATCGGTCCGCTCATCCACGATTTTAATGTACATAGCCGTGCCGATATACGCCGTTGCATCCCAGCTCCTTCGCGTATAGGCTTCCGTCGTGCCCTTGCTGCTTTGCCAATCCCAGTAGCTGCCCGGCCCGCTCGTTCGGTACAGCTCCTTATTATCCGATGCCCGGTAAACAGCGACATAAAGCTTATCGATATCCGAGCCTCCTCCTGCCTGAAAGCTCACCTGGCCATTGCCGCCCAGCGTAAAGACTTCCGACTTCATGACCCCTGTCGACGCGTCTCCCCCGCTCAAATGCCCCCATAGATGATAGCTTCCCGTTTGGTTAAAAGGCTGAGTCCCCCAAAAAGTCGTTTGGTTTGTTATCGCGCTGTTAGAGAATGCTGTCCCGCTCTCCACGATCCAGCCGCTCAAATCTCCTTCTTCGAAGCCGCCGTTAAACAAATTGACAGACGTTGGGGCGTTTACGATCGTAACGCTTCGCGTGGCAAGCTTTGAGCCATCTCTTGTTTTTGCCGTAATGACCGCCGTTCCAGCCATTTTGCCTGTTACGGTGCCGTTTACAACCGTCGCAACGGAAGGCTGGCTGGACGTCCAGATGATGTTTTTATTTGTCGCATTGGCCGGTGCAACTACCGCTTGCAGCGTCTTTTTGCCGCCGACCAAAACCTCCAACGAAGAAGGAACAAGGCTTACACCCGTTACGGGAACCGGCTCATAGGCCGATTTCATCCGCCAAACCTTCAGGCTTTTGACCGTTATAGAGCTTGTATTCGCATTTCCCCAAAGCTGAAGCCCCTGCGCATCGCTGCGTGTCGAATACGTCCGTGTCGTGATCGACTTCAAGCCGTTTAAATAAGACTCCACCATCGATTTATCCAGGAAAACGCGAAGCTTGACGTTTTCATTGCCGATATCGACAGTGCCCTTCTGCACGCCCTTATTGCTGCCGGCAACCGTTTTCGTCCGATCGACGCCGTATTCGTCATTGCTATTCTTGTAATAAAGCAAGGTTTCTTCTTCGCTGTTTGGAGATTTCCGCACCTTGAGACCTACGCTGTCCGCCGAACCTCGGGCAATTTCCAGCTCAATTTCAAGCGTATCCCCGGTTATCGAAGATAAGGCTGTGTTCGCGGCAGCGAAACTAGTATCCGTCGTAATGTTTAGGAGCTGCTGTCCGCGTAAGCTTTGCAATTCAGAAATCGGATTTATTCCTAATTTACCGTCCGGGCGCAATTGCAGTTCCACCGGCAAACCCGCGTTATGCGCCCAGCCAAAATCGGAATCCTCCTGAGACGTTCTTTGGCCCTGGGCAACCGTGAACATAATATTCCGTCCCGTTACCGGATCCGTAAAGGCGCTCGGTCCCGTAAAATGAAAATCGCCAAAGTCCATAAGCTGGGGAGCCGGGCTGTCCGGCGAAAATTCCGCTGTCGTGCTGTTCCAGGTGCCAATCCAGTAATAAACCTCCACATCCGCGCCTGACCCTACGGGACTAATGGCAAACAAATGCTTACCGCCGCCTAGCGGTAAAATAATTGGAAGCTCCCATACTGGCCCCAAAAACGGATAATTCGTCATATTAGCCTGGTACAAAGGGCCGCGATAAGTCCAGTTCATTAAATTCGGATCCGTAGTCGAATAGACCGCGGCGGTTCCGCCTTGTCCTGCGATACCCGTACCGTTCAGCAAAAACCAGGTCGATCCGTCCTTGAATACGTATGGGTCGCGGAATTCTCCAGAGATGCCTTGGCCTGACTGCTGCGTAATTGCCAGCTTGGATTCTTTCACCCACCGCTTCAAGTCGTTGTCCCCGTCGGTCTGGACGGTGCTTCTCGCAACACCCACATTTTGGTTGCTGCCCATATAGGGCTTGGAATCGTTGCCAGCTGTAAAAAATAAAGTAGGATTGCCGAAATCATCGATTACGGCGCTTCCCGTCCAATCCCCGTCAGGATCGACCTGGAACAGCTCAGGCGATATAGCCGGCGGGAGATCGCGCCAATGCACCATATCGTCACTGACCCAATGCCCCCATTGCATATTGTGCCAATAAGGCCCCTGCGCGTTATTTTGATAGAACAAATGGTATTGTCCGTTATAGTAGACCGGCGCATGAGGCTCGTTCATCCAATGGCCCGGCGCAATGGCATGGTAGGTCGGCCGATGCTTATCCCCGTCATATACGCTCCGGTCAAAGCTTAAATTCGGCGTCGGAAGATTGCCTCCAAGCGCCGATAACCGGCTGTCAAATGCGGTTTGCGCCTCGACAGCCGTAAAGGCGCCATTGTAAATTTTCACCTCGTCGATAAGTCCGTTAAACATATTGAGCGGAAAAACGGCAAGCGGCGTGCTTTGGTTATTTTTCCCGATCAGCAGATTGTTTGAGGAATGGGAAATCGTTGTGTTTGCTGGTATCGCGCTCGAAGCAACCTGTTTCCCGTTCAAGTACAGTTTCATCGTGCCAGCGGTGCCGTCGACCGTTGCCGCGATATGCGACCACTCATTTTTGGGAAGCGCCTCATAGGACCATACTTCATGCCAGGCGCCTCCGGCTCCGATCTGGAAAGACCATGTGCCATGCCGGAATACGCCTAAAATAAAGCCTTGATTAGCCGATTTATCCTGCTGGCTTACCACCGCGGACAGAATGCCTCCGTCTCCCCATTCATAAGCGCGCGGGGCTACCCAAGCTTCAACCGTCATCGCGTTTGCCGGAGTGGAAATAGCGCTGTGCGTAATCCAGTTTGAATAGCCGTCGAAAAGCAGCGTTTTGCCCGAAATGCCGTCTTCGCGCCAAACCGGATCACTCGAGGGCTTGTAAACCGCATTGTTGAATACATAATTAATCGGGTCATTCGTTCCACTGACTTCTTCCTTCGTCAGCTTGCCGCTCCCCTCGTCCAGCTTCCATTCGGCAATTTTTGTTGCAGCCGCCTCTGCTTTTGGCGGTGCGAATAATGCGGGTACGAATAATGATATAGCCAGCGTGCAAACAACAAGCTTCGTAATGCCTTTCCCAATCCTCATCCTTACGCCTCCTAGAATCGTATCGGTACTACAGCTGCGACCATCACTTTAAATAAGAATCCGTTATGTAAGCGCTGACATATTATTGTAGGTCCGGCTCCTGTTTAAAGCTTTCCATACCTTTCTGGGTGCCATGTTGTGAGAAACGGTTTCGCAAAAACCTGTTATGATAAGAATGCATCACCTCCTTATGATTTGAATCGTTTACGCAAACGTTTACGTAACAGGCAAAAAAGAATAGTCAGCTCGATTGCCTGACTATCAGCTTTGCCGTTAAGCGATGCTCCTGTTTGGGGGCCGTCGCCTGTTCTATCCTCTCCAGCATAACCTCCGCCGCTTTTACGCCAAGCTCGAAGGCAGGCTGCTCAATGACGGTAAGCGGCGGCGAGGTAATTCGTGTCCATTGAAATTCATCATATGCAATGACCGCGATTTGTTCCGGTATGCTTATCTTCTTTTCTTGCAGATAAGCCATAACGCCCATAGCCATAACGTTATCCGATACGAAAATAGCTGTAGGATCCTGCTTTAGCAAGGAATCCGCAAGATGATAACCGCTGCTCAGCGAAACCTCACCCATCTGAATCAAAGCCTGCTCTACCGGAATGCCGGCTTCTGACAATGCCTCGATATAGCCCAAATGCCGCTCCTCTGTCGTCGTAAGCGTGTACGGTCCTGATAAATAGGCAATCCGTTTATGGCCCTTGCCGATCAGCATTTGCACGGCTTCCTTGGATACGGTCTTGTTATCGACCACAACGGAGTCTCTATCGCTGTTATCTGGCACCCTATCCAAATAAACGACGGGATAATCCCCGAATAAGGGCTCATAATCAAGCTCTCTGCTCGAAGGCGCCATGATCAGTCCATCAATCATCTGGGAGCTGATCATCCGTATCTCTTCCGTTTCAAAATTTTCCTCCTCATGCGAATCGCTCAGCACGAGATGATAGTTATTTTGCTTCAGCACGCTTTGAATGCCCGCGGCAACCGACATAAAGAAAAAATTCGACGTTTCCGAGGCCAGGATCGGCGCCAGAAAGGCAATGACATGCGATTTCCGGCTTCTTAAGGAACGCGCTACGGAATTAATCCGAAAGTTCAAATCGTTCATCGCTTGATGTACCTTCCGTTTCGTATCCTCCGATACAAATCGCGTGCCGTTAATGACATGCGATACGGTAGCGGTAGATACGTTGGCATGCTTCGCTACGTCTTTAATGCTTATATTTTTATTTTCACTCATATATTCACACCTATGCTCGTCATTCTATTTTATAATCGTCTGCGCAAAATATAACGTAAACGTTTACATAATTAACTTTATTTGATTCGCATAGGTTTGTCAATTGTATTTTATCTTCAGTAAGCCTTGTGCCCATGGGTGCTTGATTGCACGGATAGGATTATGTAAAGGAAACCCCTTCTGATTGGAGTTTCCTTATTCAAAGCTCGTTCACTGCTTTAAATCATATAAAAAAATTCCTTAGCCTGCTGTTCCCTTATTCCAAATTCGAATGTATCCTGACGAAGCCCGCGCCTCATCGTCTCCAGAGAAAATATATCGCTTGCCGGAATATTTCCCAAATGCACATCTGGACCAAATTTGTGTAATAGCAGCACCTGTTGATGCTTGAGCGGTGCCTCCCACAATAGCCGCTTCGTATCCGGAACAAACCGTAGTATGGCATCTAGAATATCCATTCGGCACTCGCCGTTCTCATCGAATAGTCCGACACCTACACCCGATTCTCGGGCTTCAACCGTTACGAGCTCGGCACCTGCTTCCAGATCAAGCTCAAACGTTTGTGCAAGATGCTTCGCATCAATAAGTGACCCCGACAGTTTTTTACCGTACTCCGTAAAAACCTTAAGTCCGTGTTTTTTGCCTTCCTGTATCAATTCGGTACGTTTTCGGCGCGTTAGCTCAATCGTACCGTCGGATACTTCAATTGCGTTAAAACCAAGATTGCACACGGCATGGAAAAATCCCGGTACGACATCCTGCTGCACGGCCGTCTCTAGAAGCGTACCGCCCGGCATAACCGTAATTCCGTGCTGTTTTGCCAAATTAATCTTGTAAATTAATAACTCCGTATTATATAGAGGGGCCGTGCCAAAGCCGAATTTCACGCAGTCCATATAATCCGAGGCTGTTTCTATTAAATCAATAAATGCATTTCTACCGAGGCCTTTATCAATGACCATCGTTAGACCGCGGTCAGCTACCTGACACGTTTCGCGATTACCGGCTTCAATTTCGGACATGTCGCGAAGCCCGCTCGGGTCAGACAGCTCTTTTGGCCAAACGGCATACAGGGAACCTTTACCTTTCAAATGAGATCTCCTCAATTCTTTGTCATTGATTGATGAGGTATCCTATGCGCTTATCCCCCGGCTCGTGCCTATTGACAACAGCGTATCGTTACATGTCCTTTTCTTCCGATAATTGGGCGGGAGGTTTAATCAGAAAGAACACTAATCCCAGCGTAATAAAAGATAATGCGGAGACCGTAATAAATATCATACGATCCGACTTATCCATCATCCATCCAAATAATGGAGGCCCCGCCGCTACGCCTAAAAAACGCAGGCTATTGTATAAAGAAGTGATCATACCGCGTTCGCTTTTCTGTACGGCGCCGGTGATCATCGTATTTAAGCAGGGCAGGAGCAGTCCAGTTCCGATGCTGCTGACCGTTAACAGGCCAATAAATACGTAAATGTTTTTGAAAAAGAATATAGCGGAACCAAGAGAAACGGTCATGGCAACCAGCCCGATATTCATGAGCCAGCGAATCAAAACGCCATTCTTCTTAATTAAGCTCCCTGTGGTATACGAAGTAATAGCCATACCGAGCAGCGGTATGGCTATTATTAAACCTTTTATAATGCCGTTAATGTTGTAGGGTTTTTCTTCAAGCGTGTTGGACAAGTAAAAAAGCACACCGAACAAAATAAAAAGCCCCAAAGACCCTGCCAAAAACGAAGTGGTCAACCATCGGCCCTTTTCGCTGAATAATCGTCCGATTTTGTGTATGTACGTCTTTAAATCTTGTTTATGATCATGTTTGGGCTCTTTTATCAAAAAAATGACAGCCAGCAGAGACAATGCGCAAAACACTGGAAAAGCAAAAAAGGAAGCATACCACACGATTAAAACAAGCAAAGATCCGATGATGGGACTAAGAACCTTCCCTATCCCATTTGATGCCTCTATCAAGCCCAGCGCTTTGCTTTCCGTTCCCCCATTATATAAATCGCCTACAAGCGCCATTGCAATAGGTGCCGTACCAGCGGCAGCAAGACCTTGCATCGCTCTGGCAGCAATAATGACCGGATAGGAGTCCCATATGGCGCCAAACCCAGCCAAGATCCCGCAACCGCCGTATACGATCAATGCAGGGATAATGATGACTTTCCGGCCAAAACGATCCGATAAATAGCCAATGACCGGTATGAAAATTCCTGCGGCTAAGGAAAAAATCGATATAATCAAGCTGCTTTGAAATTTGCTGATTGCAAGCTCTCTTTGCATTACAGGGAGTACTGGCACCAGCATCGAATTGCCAAATACGAGCACGATCGGGATCGTGGCTAACGCAATAAATTCCCAAATGCGGCCTTTTGAACCGCTGTCAGGCTTCGTCTCCTTTTCTTTTACCTCCTTCGATTCTCTCGGTCTCATATCGCTCCTGAACGTAATGTTCAACTTCCTGGATTTCGTCTTTTCCATAATCGCGAGCTCTCCTCTAGATGGGGTTAAAATACAGCAACCAAATGAAAAGAGACATTCCAGCGCGTGGAACGTCTCTTTTTCATTTTAGACTAAGGCGCCTTCGTTCTGTACGATCGCCATCGCTTTGTCGAAGTCTTCTTCCTCGATGACGATGGTTAGCAGGATATCGCGTCCCGTTATTTCGTTGTCTTTGCCGCCTGAGCTCATTCCGCTAGCGCTGACGCTTGCGGCAGCAAGGATGCCCGCATTTGGCAAGAAATCGCCGCCAAGCGTCAAGCTTCCGAGATTGGGAAAGTCGCTCGTTACGGGATTTTCGATGTGGTCAAGGCCATCCCCAGGATATCCGTCAAATCTATCGATAGAGCTGTCCGCGAGCTTTAAAGTTTTTATTTGCTCTAATGCTTTTTCCGCTTGTTCCGGGCTTTTGAAGTAGGCAAGGATGTTCTTCTCGGCCATGCGTATCGCCTCAATTCTCTGCAGTGATGACGTTGATTATTCCGTTAACATAAACTAGGATTCACGATTGAAAATCAAACTATGCATCAAATTATGCACTGCGGAAGGTCGGCCTGCAGATGGCTAATTACGCATAAAACCATGGTCAAGCAATCAGCTTTTTTTTCGCCAGGCTATCGTATATAGAGGTGACTTTGGGTACGACGCATTAAGCAGCCAACTTACGATTCTCGTTGATATCCATTGGCACAGGACCGCTTGCACGATGATCGCCCAGTCAATCACATAAGAAGTAATAATAATGATGCTCCCATTCATTACAAACAAAACCTTTGCAGGTTCGATATTTTTATATTTTGAAATCGCCAATGCAGCAAACCCGATCCCTCCGTTGGAAACCCCCTGTTTTAGAAGAATCGAAACACCGGAGCCAAGGATTACCGAACCGATCAGGAGATCGCTCCATAAATTCGTAAAAGGAGAAGCAGCATATACCTCAAAAACATTTACCGAAACGGAAGTTATCGTAATCGTTATGATCGTGCCGACGGCACTGACTTTTCCGAGATAATGAACCGAAGAAATCAGAAATATAAAATTGGTAAGCCATAAACCAATGCTCATCGGGGTCTGAAACCAGTAGTTTAGCAGCACCGCAATACCTGCGCCGCCGCCGGACGGTATGGAATGAGGGAATAGAAATACGCCCATGGCAAACCCTTGGATGACCGATCCTGCTAAAATGAAAATGCCCCTTTTGAACAATCGGCGCAAAAATAATTCGTTCAGTAGATCTTGTCTATTTTTTTTCACAAGGGATCATCCTTATTTCATTTGGTATGGCAGCCCGTCCTGCTTTTCATTAAATGTATGCTTTCCATCACGGGTGAATGCCACGGAATAAAGTTACTTCCTACGTATAAGATCGCAGCGTGTTACGAATGATAAAAGTTAGCCTTTGGGCGAAGATTTATTGTGGAGGAGAATTGAAATGACGACAAGCAGACAACATCAGGCAAGTGGACAAATCGAAGAACAAATAGAGCAGCAAATTCAAGCCGCAACGAAGATACAGGGCGAAAGCAAGCTCGACCAAGAAATTAAAAGTGCCGCCAACGAACATTCGTCTGAAATGGATGAAATCATAGAAAAATAAGCGGAGAGGCGGCGTTACAGAAAAGAACCGGCCATCTATTAGGATGTCCGGTTCTTTTCTTGCTAAATTATGAATAATTACTTTGCCGCAATATTTTCTAACGGCTGCGCATTCCCATATACTGGGCGATTGCGCTCTACAGGCTGGGCCCATTTCACGGCATTCACAATGACGCGTTGAATGTCTTTGTTATGATAGGTCGGATAGGTTTCATGTCCCGGTCTGAAATAAAACACTTTGCCGTTTCCGCGCGTAAAGGTGCATCCGCTGCGGAACACTTCTCCGCCTTCAAACCAGCTTGTAAAAATAAGCTCGTCCGGCGCAGGGATATCAAAGTGTTCGCCGTACATTTCTTCTTTTTCCAGTTCGATAAATTCTCCAACGCCTGCTGCGATCGGATGGCTTGGCGCGACAACCCAAAGGCGCTCTTTCTCATCCGCTTCACGCCATTTCAAATCGCAACTTGTACCCATTAGCACTTTAAATATTTTGGAGAAATGGCCGGAGTGAAGGACAATGAGGCCCATGCCGTCCAGCACGCGCTGCTGTACTTTTTGGACAACTTCATCCTGTACTTCTCCGTGCGCGAGATGTCCCCACCAAATCAACACATCCGTATGGTTTAATACCTCATCTGTCAAACCGTGCTCCGGCTCATCCAACGTTGCCGTCCCGGCTTCATAGCCTGCTTCCGTCAAAAAACCTGCAATCGCGCCATGAATGCCATCCGGATATATTTCACCTACAAGCGGGTTTTTTTTCTCATGACGATTCTCGTTCCATACCGTTACTTTTATCATTATCCGAACACTCTCCTTCATGATTTCACTATTCATAGTATAGAAAAGCCAAGCGGCTAAGAAAATGCTTTATCATGCCCCTTTTATATTCAAAAATGTCCTCCTTTTCTATTCGATCCAAAAATACGCGGAGCAGTGTTGATTTTAATGAACCTACATTTCCAAAAGTGATATACTCCAATTAGGAGGCAATGCTTATGACCTTAATAGAAACGACTATCGATACGCATGCTGAAGTGATCAACGAAGAGGTTATTTATCAGAATCCGCTGCTTTTTCTAAAAATTTGGGAGATCAGCTTAGAACCGCATCAATGCAGCTCTCTTGAGAAACACCCCTGGCACTATCATAAAGAAGTAGAATTTCTTGCAGTCATAGAAGGGCATTTAGGCGTACAGAGCAAGCACAATTACGTTGTCCTCGGACCGGGTGACGTTATGGTTTTGGGGGCTTCCCAGCCACACCGCTCCCATAAGCCGCTAACGGATGCCCTGCATTACGTAGTGTTCCAGATCGATCTGGGCAAACATTTTGACCAAAGCACCATGCCTTATCTTTACTGTTTTTCGGAACAGACGGAGCCGCTGGAAAAGCTGAATTATATTTTCGGCATCAACGAATCGGCCAAACAGGAAGCGTATGCTTTTATTATCGAAATTTTCAAAGAATCGCAAACACGGATGAGAGGCTACGAAATTGCCATCAGCGCTACGATCAAAAGACTGATGCTGCTGCTGTTAAGATGCGATAGCCGCAATATACTGAACTATACGGAGGAAACCGAATTAAATCGGTTACGACCGGTTCTTGATTATATCAACGCCCACTTGAAGGATAAACTCTGCGTCGAAGATGCTTGTCATTTGCTCAATTTGAGCTACCACTACTTCATCAAATATTTCAAGAAAACCATGGGCGTTTCGTTCTTGGATTACATCAACTACAAACGAATCAAGCGATCGGAACTTTTGTTGCTGACGAGTGAGCTGAGTATTATGGATGTGGGCTACGAGGTGGGGATCTCAAACATGGCCCAGTTCTATAAACTGTTCAAGCGGCATAATCAGTGCTCACCCCGAGAATTCAAAGTGCGCATGCGAGACGAGTCCAGAGCTTCGATGAGTGCCGATCGGCTAAACACCGATACCTTGGAGCGATAGCACCAAGCGTAAACGGCTGTCGCCGTCCTTGGTGGCAAAAGCTCGTTTCGCGGAGAAATAGAGGCGTGAATATAAGAGAAAATTTTATACTTTCCTATATTTGAACAAAAAAGAATGAACCTCGGAATAGGAATATTCCAAGGTTCATTCTTTTTTAATCCTTCAATGCATCGCCAAAGGATTTTTGTTATTTGTCGACTACCTGCAGCACCGTTAGCCTATATTCGTTATCTCCGTTTCGAATGATGCTGTTAGCCGGAAGATCGACCAATTTGCCAAGGCTTACAACGACCCGGCTTGTATAGCCTTCTCGCTCAGGAGCAATTAAGTTATCTGCAAGCGGTGTTTCTGCAGGCTGAATCGTAGTAGCCGGTGACTTGGACTCCGTCCCTTCCGTTGCGGCGGGATCCGGCGATTGCGAAGCACCGATAACGTCCGAACTGCAAGCAGGCGACAGCTTCAGCTCCGTGTATTCCACAGCTTCGACGCCCGGCGGCTCTATCGTTAATGAACTAGGTGCAAACAGTGCGCACGCGGCTGCACTCTTGAACAAAAACACTAAGGAGGTAGCAGCTTCCTGCCCCTCGGACGCTTCCGTTTCCTCTGCATATACGAGTGTTTCCTGCTGAGTCACGTCCGTTTCAGCCGTAGGCGTAGGCTGCACCTCGGGCAAGGCCGCTCCCTCGCCATTCGAAGTCCCCTTATCAGAGAATGAAAGCATGATGCCCAGGACGAGAGAAATAATGCCTAATCCCGCAATGCTCGTAATTAACGTCGCTTTCCGATTCCGGCGAAAAAACTTTGCAAGCGGCGATGATAGCTCCCGCTCCGCCTGCTTGTACAGTGCTGTAAGGGAAGGACTTGCCTTATCGAAATACTGCTTCCAGTTAGCTCGTTTTTTGAACGCATCACGGTCATGGTTTTTAAAATAACCGACTACAGCCGCAGCGTAGGCCGGAACGAAGCCTCTGGGTCTCATAAAGTCAGGATGCTTCTCTGACCACTGGAAGAAATGATACAGCATTTCCTTGTTTGGGGCGTTCCGATGCAAATAGTCGAGCAGCCCCTCATAATCTACCGCTTCGAGGTCTGAACTGTGCAGAAAGAACAGCATGATCCGCGGAGCATCAGCAAGCTCCGGCTGTCCTGCCAAAAGCTGGCGTCCAGCCTGCTGCACACGGTCGATCTCGTTCGGCGACAGCCGGCCGAATATGGCCGCCGTAGGCTCCGGAAGCATCAAGCACTCATATAGAGCAAGCAGCTCAAGAGCAGCCGATTTGTGGCGCTGGTCCTGCAGCTGTCCGTTCCAGCGCTGCAGCCGGTCCTTATAGCTAAGGAAATCAGCCTGCCCGAGCTGCTCTTTGGTTAGGCTGTCCATATTAAGCTCGGTCAGCATCCCCCGGTAAGCAGTTAGCTCTAGTTCCTCATAAAAATCATCGTAATCATAAGATGACGGCTGCTTCCTTAATTGTAATCCTGCTTCTTTTCCTAACGTGTGCAGTTGCCCTAAAGCTTTGCTTACCGCCGGCAGGGACCAGCGCTCCAGTTCCAGCTTTGACATCAGCTGCTGGCTTGCTAGCTCGTGAAACGGTTCATAACCGAGCAGCCTGGGATGAACGCTTTCCCAATTGGTAATTAACTCAAGCATGCTTTTCACGCCCGCTGCAGCCTTTAGCTTCTTCTCCAGAAAGGGAATTAGCAAGCTGCTTGTTAGTCTCGAATCAGCCATCAGCTTAGCGAAGAATACCTTGTTTAAAGAAGGATTGCTTTCGATAGCCGCATTAATGGAATCAACCGTTTCTTGCTTGTTCAGCTTAACCGCATGGTTGAGCGCATGGATAAAATAAGTGACCAGCTTACTTTCGATGTTGGAGTTTTCAATTCGGTAATAATCCTTAAAGACGTCCACAATGAATGGCTGCGGCACGATGCCCTGCCGTACGCGATCAAATTCGTAATCAAATCGGGACAGGAACAAATCATTTAAGCGGATTTTGGAATGAAGCGCGCCGGATGGCTGCAAATATTCAAGCAAGCCGCGCAGTACTGCCGTTTTATGCGCTTCATACAGCGACTCGTTGCCTTCCTCGATTTGGTACATCACGCACAGCTCGTGGTAGCTGGCCGCCGCGTTATACCGCTCCCGCTCCATGCCTGCCAGCATCAGCTCAGCAAAGTGAAAGAAGCGGTCAGTACGCTCAGGCTGCTCCAGGTTTTCCCATGCAAAATCCAAAAACGGCTGGTCTGTTCCGTCTAAATCGACATTCATCATCCGGCCGTTTGCGAAATCGAACGTATAATCCTTTTCGATGCTCCGGTCTCCTGGGCGCAGACTACCCTGCTCCACGAATGTAAGATGCACCGATTTGCGGCTTTGGGGCTCCTTCGCATACGTGATAAACCCAAGCTGCCTGCGGTAAGCGTAAGGCAAGCTCGCATAAAGCACCGTTAGCAGCTGCTTTGCTTTATCCGGCAACTGGGCAATCGGAACGTCAAGGGCAACGTAAATCTTCTTCTTGCCGCTGATTGCCGACATCACGGCGTACAATAGCTGTTTAAAAGGCTGCTCCCCAATGTTCAGCAGCGCTAATATGGAACGGTTAGACGGTTTCACGGCAGAGGCTGCTTGGATCGGAAGGACGGCTAATTCCGGCAGCTCCGTACCGTTTTCGATATCATAACCGTCAGCGAAGGAAGCATGAAGCCAGCTTTTATACTCATTTGAGGACTCATTGCCGTAACCAGCCGGGATGATATAGTTATGCGTAAAAAACGCGCTGCGAAGGCCCGTGAAATCAGCTGCTTGATAGACGCTTCGTCCCAGCAAAACGTCGCCATTTTCCAGGCGGAGCAAATGCATCGTCTCGGGATATAAAGCTCCATCCTTCTCTCCACGCGCTGCCAGCTCGGTCGGCGTATCGTAAACGCAAAACGGGTGGAGTGTTTTTTTGATAAAAGCTGGATCTAAACCGCTTGATTTGGCTATCGTGTCATAACCTTCCGTGGATCTGAAAATACCGCGTCTCTCCCGTGCGTACATCTGCTGCTGGATCATCCTGCGGGGCGTGAAATCGCGCACTATTCTCTTCTCCCCTCAATGTAGTTCAGCTTATATAGCAGCCAGATGAAAGGCTCGTCCACACGGATCGGGCTAACGACGGTTTGCAGCTTCTGATCCACGGGATTGCTGCCGAGAGCGGATACCGCGTAATAAGCTGTATCCTTGAAATAGACGTCCATCGTACCCTTGAACGGCCGGTCGACCTTCTCGATGAAGCGGCGGATTTCTCCATCGATATTTTCAAATTCCGTTAGGTTAAAATAATTCCGATGCACCATATTGTTGAAAATATTGCTGTTTGATTTAATGTATTCGCCATCCTCGTCCTTCAGCGAATGAAGCATGTCGCTCTTCGTCAGCACGACGGCAGTCGGTATATCCGTTTTGTTGTTTTCCTGATAAGCGATGAAGTCGCCGAACATCGTCAGCACGACGTCGCGCGGCTCATCGTATTGGGAGACCCATTCTCCAGGCTTGTCGCCCAATTTTATTCTAATTTTCTCCCGGATCGAGCGGATTTGCAGCGGATCCACCATCAGCAGGATACCTGCCGAGTTTTTAATATGCTGGCCGTGCAGGCCAAGGTAATCCTGCTCCACCATACCTTCGCCCGCCACATCAAAAAATACGAGCGTGAGCGGCGGTTTGGAATCATCCTTAAACACGAATTGGAAAATAAACGGCTCCTGCATCTTTTCCTTCTGGGTAGATGCAAGCAGATCGCCGCGCTCGAATAGCGGCTCCTCGTAATTGGTCCGGAACTTGCGGCTGATCTCCGCATTGAGCGGCATGCAGGCTGCATTGAAATGGTCTGCCGTCGTATTCTGAAGCGTATGGATTAATGCGGTCATATACACCGATTTGCCTACCTGCGATGCGCCGATTATGGAAATAATATTGCTCGGCACCTTGCCTGCCGTTACCGGGAGCTCGTTATGGCATTTCGGACAAAGCCTTCTGCGGGTCAGCTCGCCGTAACGGTCATTGAGTCCGATCAGCACATGGTCGGAATATACCCGGTGCTCTTCCGGCACGTCCTGCGGACGGAGCACCGCTTCCATATCATGCACGGAATCGAGGCCAAAGCGTTCGCGGTATTTGTTCAGCTCCTCGTCTTCTCCCAGCGCATAATCCTCATCATCCTCACGGGAATGGGCAGCGCGGAAAACGACTTCTTCCGGCGTGAATTTACTAAAGCAGTAGGGGCAGACAATATCGTAAAACAACGGACGCTGCTTCGCTTCCGGCTTTTTTTTGAAAAGATCGAAAATGCCCATGCGATCTTCCTCCTTTATACTGAAATCAATTCGTACAATTGCCCGTAGGTTCGACCGTCGGTGAAAAATAATCGAATAAAATCCTGTTTGCCGATTTCTATGGCAGGCAAAATATTTTTACCTGCCTCAAATGGAGCAACAAACGGATATAACATCCCGTCTTCCTTATTTGCGGGGTAGCTGCCTTGCTTTTTAACATAGCAAAGCACATCCTTCGCAATCGGAACCTCAGCCGTCACCTGAATTTGAACCGTTTTGAACTTGCTAAAAAAACCGCTTTTGTTTGAAATCGAGTATTGAATTTTTGCTCTGCCCGCACTGATTTCTATACTGTTCTCGCGATTAGGCTGAACGATGAGCTGCGGGCCGGCACCGCTTTCCTGACAGGCATATACCGTGTAGACAAATATGCCGACGCCTTCGATTCGGCTGTGGTAGCCGTTATTCGCTTTATACTCTGCTTTCGTGTACAGCTTCAATTGGTCACTGTTTCTATTTCCGGCAGCTGACTTATCGGCAGCTGCTCTACTAATGTAAACCGCTTCTATGCCGCTTGGCCAAATCCAGCGCAGCGTGCAGCGGTCCTCCTCGATCATTCGAGTCAAGCCGCTGATGGCTGGAGAACCGTCCTCTGCATCGGTAAACCGCATTTATATCCGCCTCCCGCATTCATTAAAATCCATGGCTGCGGCTATCCTTCGTTCGTTCGCCCATTCCAGCGGCGGATCGGCCATTGATGCCGTTTTTTCTTCCGCCTCCGCGCGCCTTTGGCGCGTTATTGTCCCGAATGGGAACAATCAGCGTGAATAACCCGATGATTGCCGCAAGCATGAGCACGGCAGCTAGTCGGGAGAAAGCGTCTGTAAGCACTTGGCCAGACAAGCCGAAGTCCAGGATGAGACCCGCCAGCAAGCCGCCGACGATGCCGCCCGCCCCAAAGCTTACCGCCAAAAAACGATTATCGAACAGCAAACCGAGTGACACGCCGATTGCCGCACCGATTATGCCGAGCGACAAAATACGCAGAACAGTGTAAAACGTACTATCCGCCGCCCTACCCGTACGCTCCGTAAGGAGTGTCTGTTTATCAAGCTTATCGTAGATATTTTGGAATACGAGTGAGATCCCGTTCGCTTCCGTTACATCATAGTAGCTCCCGCCCGTCGAATCGGCTATATCCTGCAGCAAGTCTGCTCCTCTAGCATCAACAACGCTTAGACCCACTGTATTCACGGCAATTTGCTGTGCTTGGTAATCCGCAATTTGCTGCTCGAGGCTGGATTCGCTAAAGCCGTCCGACAGCAGGATAACCATCGTGCCGCGTCGCCCGTTTTCCTTGCCCATGATCGTTTTCATCGATTCCGCCAAAGCAAGACTGAAGTTCGTTCCTCCGTTTGTCGGCTCGAGCGCATCGATCGCTGCATTTACCTGATCCTTCTCTGCCTGCGTGCCTACGCTGGCAAAAGGCTGAAGCAGTTCCGCCGTATCATGAAAGACGACCACCGCCACACGATTATCGCTCTCCATATTGCTGATTAGCTGCTTCGCTGCTGCGTACCGTTCGTTATCTGGATCGGTCTCGAGCATGCTTCCCGAATTATCGATAACAAGCACGATATCCTTTACCGGCTTAGAACCGCCAAATTGAAGGCCGTATATAAGCTGTACCAGACCGCCTACAACGAAAAGCAGCGCTAGCGTTGCCGGCACGAGCAGCTTCCAGGATAAATCTGTATAGCGCTGCCGCCAAGATGCCCCGTTCAAGCGAGGCGCTATTAATTCTGCAATCAGGCAGGACAGCCCTATGCACAAAGCTATGATTCCAAAATAGAGACCGACGACGACGAAGCGCGGCCAGCCCTCTGACAGCTTGCCCAGCACAAGCTCGCCGATCGCAAATCCCAATACGCCTCCTATTAAACTGAACAATAGAAGAATCACGTTTATTTTTCGTTGCATGTGGACAGCACCCTTTCTGCTTGCTATTGGACCGCTGCAATGATCAATGTTTGCCGGTCAGCGCAGCTCCGGCAGAAAGGCTGGATCAAGCGCATGAAATTCGTACCCGTTCTGCAAATAGGTTTCATAATACACCTTGCCGTTTCTGTAATACATCAAATCTTCTAAATGAAAGCCGCCCATCAAATTCAGCTTTTCAACTCCGCTGCTGCGTCTCTCGTGCACGCAGCCCAGCTTGTAGATTCGTGTTGTTTCGTCAACGCCGAGAGCAAAGCGAATAAACTCGCTCTCGCGATCCCCGAACAAATACTTCTCCTCGTAGCGATGCTCATGGGTGTAGTCGAGGAGCCGGATATTAATAGCTGCATTATCTTCCAGCGTTCGGTACAGCTGCTGAAACAACTCATCCCTGGATAAGGCTTTTCGGTTGCTGTAGGCCACAGAAACGTTCGCCCGCAGCAGCAATTCCTCCTCGAAGCTCTGGTTGAACGGCTCAGCCGTTAAGATGTGCTTGCGGCAAACATCGATCAATCGCTCTAAGAGGAGGTGATCCCCTTGTTCCAGCAGCTCGGTCACATTACCAACGAAACGTTCTTCGAATAATACCTCTTCGCCGCGCTTTTCTGCTATTTCTTTCATAACGCCTTCGGTAACTCGCTCGTAATATTCAAAAACGTTTTGCCCGATATAATCATCGGCTGAACGAATACTTTGCAGGGCAGCCGCCTTAAGTTGTCCCTCCAGCGCATTCATTTGCCGCACTCTCGACTGGTACCCCTCATGAAGCTGTTCCAGCAAGGAAACGAGCTTTCGGTACATTGCAAGCTCTGTCTCCAGCCGCAGCAGCTGCCATTGCTGCCGATAGACCGTATCGAAAAAAGCGCGAATAAAGGAGCGTACATTTTGCTTTTCCATAAACGGAAGCCTTTGAAATTTCAGGTCTTCGACACGCGCTTCTCGGGTGCGTTCAAGCTCTTCGCCTGCAATTCCGATTTCTCTGGCCAACTCGCGTATGCGGGCGCGAACAACGTTCAGAACGCTGCCGTCCACATTTTCATCAGTCCACTCGGACACCTGATAGAAGCAGATCCTCGGTTGTTCTTTGCTATTTCGGGCGATGAAGCGCCGCAGCTCCTCCGCTGCTTTCAGCTCACTCAGACGCATGCCGGCTGCCTCGATGAAATGCTTGCGGAAGAACAATGCGCAGCCATCGCCAAACAAAGCCTCCTCTGCCTCACGCAGGGACATGCGGCGAAGCTGTTCAAAACGGACGCCGCTCGTTAGGAGGCCCGTCATATCAGCAAGCTTGTCCTCGCCAGGAACGATTTGAGCTACCCGTGCCTCCATCGCCGCGTCATCAATCCCAAAAAAAGCCATCTTTTCCTTATTGTCCCGCGCAGGCGCGTTTTGAAGCCGCGCAATGAGCAGCTCGAATAAATGGTACAACACAGTCAATGCAATCGCGTAAGTAGGTCGTTTCACCTGGGCTAGCCCGGCTGAAACGAAACCTTGCCTTCCGGATTCAGCCATCAGGCTGTTTCTGAACGAGGCATTGTTATAGCTTCCGTCGTTGGATTGAACGAGGGCTTCCTTCCGCTTCCTGTTCTTCAACAGCAGAATACGGCAAATCATCTCATAATTATCCTGCATGCCGTTAAGAGTTGTCATCCCCCGCTCGTTACGATCCGATAACAGATAGACGAGATCGAATAGCGGAGATTGCTTATGCTCGACGGGAATGGCAAGTCCGTCGCCCGTAACCTGAAGCTTCGCGGAGAACGTAAATTCCGGCCGCTGCATTCCTTCCAGTTCGCGCAGGAAGCCGATTCCCGCCGCACCCGCATAACCGAACGTCTCCGACTGCTCCCGTTCATTAATCAAGGCATACAAATCCATCTGAACGGATTTGAACAGCTGAAGGAAAATAGATTGCGCAAGCAGCGAGATTTCCGGGATAAGGATATTCATTGGATCATCCACCCTCGTAATGACAGCAAGGTGAAGCCGGTCGAAGGAGGCATACAATCGGCCGTAATCCGCAATCGTATCGCTAACCTGCCTCAGCGACCTGTTGAGCTCGATCAGATGCCGGCCCTCCTCACGGAAGGCTGCCGCGATATCCTTGCGTACCGTTCGCTTCTCGCTTTGGTCCGCAGTAAGCCCAGTCAACGCTGCACGGAAGACCTTCGGAGCTGAGCTGCTTTTGCCGGCCTCGAATGATGCTGACGCAGAGCTGATCTGCTCGCTTTTCCGGGTGCCGGCCTTTCCTTCACTTGTTGATACATGCAGATAGATAACACCGGCATTGTTATCCCATTTCAACTCGTTCGAGAGTATCATCGGCTCAATCGCATGTCCCGCTTCATCGCCTACGAACAGAAAGACGGTTGGATAATGGATACTGCTCTGATCATCCTCTAGACCTCTCAGCTTATGCTCGGCGGCTGAATAGTCAGCCGCGAATCGATCCAACAATTCTCTCATCTCTATTTCAACTTTCTTCTGATTTCATTTAGTTTTGAAGTCATTTCTTTATAGAACCGGTGCAGCTCCTCGCCGTTTGCCAGCTCTACTTTCTCGTATTCGAGCCGCTCGCGCGCATCTAGGAATACGCCGAACAGCTCCTCCAGCTTGTTCAGCAAAAGGGTGGTGTCCTCCGTCGCTGTCAATTCCGTTACTCTGCGCGCCGCTTTGCGCATAAGCGTGCTGCGGCTCTTCTCATCAAGGCGGCGGAAGCTCTCAAACACCTCATGCTCGACATAGCTGCTGCTCTTCATTAAATTAGCGAAGGGAGACCATGCGTCCTCCTCGGGATCACGGTCATATACGTAAAGCGCACCCTTCTTGCAGATCGTATCCGTGTACAGAGCCTCGATAAATTGTTCAAGCCATTTCTCCTCGCCCTGATGGAGAAGCAGCAGCTGCTCAAGCTCGTATGCCTTGGCCGATATCGACTCGTATTTCGCTAATTCCTCGCGAACAAGCCTTAGCTGCTCCGGAGAGCGGATCAGGTTTTCCTGCGCCAGCTCCTCTGTAAAGCTTCCGAATATATCTTTTGTCGATTGAAGCTCCAATCCTTCGGAAAGGAGGCGTTTAAGCTCGTTTAAGGCTCTTTTAACCTCGCCTAAATTCGGCTTGGCCGCATCCAGCTGCATATTGAAAGGCTTTAATAGATCAGCAAGCTGGAAAGGCTTCGTGTAGCGAACCTCATAACGGCTGCTCGTATTATGGTCGATGCCCTTTTCCGAAATAATACGGAAGCTCTCCGCTTTGGCAAATTCAGCGCGAACCCTTGCGTTATAGCTTTGAACGCGCGGATTGACGTACGTATCTCCCCATGACTTTTCCGGGATTGGAGACGGCAGGTACGTCCAGTTGTTGCGATCGGTTTGCACCAAATGGCGCCCGATGCCTTCCTTATCCAAAATCGTCCGTTCGTAGCTTTCCTCATATACCTTGAGCGGCGTATAGACGAACAGAGGTACACCGTTTCTTGTATTCAGCCAGAAAATCCGGTTTTTGACTTCGCTTTCCTTGATCGTGAAATGGGATTTGCCGATCGAGTTATTTTGATAGTTGCGAATGCCTCGCAAAATGCTAGGCGCCTGCACAGGTACCGAAACGAATCCCCATGACGGCACATGCAAATTGCCGGAGCTGTTGCTGAGATGGAATACAGGCACTGCTTCTTCATCCAGCTTGCTCGCAATATGGCGCTCGACAAACTTCTCAATCGACTCGTCATTCCCGTACTTCATAACGAGAAACTCTTCCATCGATTTCGTAATGAGGTCGCCGAATTTATCGGTCAGAAATTCCGAGATCGAGCTGACGATATCGATTTCCTGCTCCTTCACCCATAGGTTGGAATGGTCAAGCAGCTCCTGCGTAAAGTCCCGAATCAGATCGTCGCCATCCTTCTTATCCATTAAACGGCTGATGACATCGGAAATATCAGGCACTCCGACGATATTCCAATAATACGTTTTGTTCCCTTTATGATCAGCCTGCTCTTCGCCGTTCGTGAGCAGATCCCCGTTTTTGGCAAAGATGGAATTCAACACGTTTAATATTTCGCTGAACACGTTGTAGATCCGGTTGTTCTCATTGTTGAGCAGCTGATGCAAATCCTCGTAAAATTCGATTAATTGCTCCATGCGCTCCACGTCGGCATGCAGCCAGTACTCATTGATTTTCGCTTCAATATAGTTGTTTTTCTTCTTGTCTTTCGATACGAACGCGCTCTTCGCGTCGCCCATGCGTTCTTCGGCTTGCTCCCTGGCCGCTTCGATTTCTCTTGGAAGCCGCAGCAATCCCTCGCGAAGCGTCTCTATGTAAGAGAGCAGCATCTTCAGCAAGCAGAAGCCTTTCTCTGTATATAAGAGACGGGATACATAGAACGGTCCCTGCTCCGGATGCAGGAACATACGGCGAATTTGATCGGTAAATTGGCCGACGATTTCACCCGGTAACTGTTTTTTCGCCTTAATGTATTCCTCTCTCGCACGGGCAAGAAAGTTTTGCTCCAGCTCGGTATCCATGTTCACCGCTTGCAGCTTCACCACGTTGTTGTAGCTTAGGCGCTCGCTGTTCTCAAATCCGGGAAGCGGCTCCGGCACGCGTGAATCGAAAGTCTTCATCATCGTTTCGAGGTCGATGCCCAGCTTGCGCGCAAACTTCTCCACATCATCCTGCGATGGCGCCTTCTCGAACATTTTGTCCATCTTGTTAAAGAGCCGGTAGGCCAAATAAGTCGTCATTTCCTCGATGGGCAGCACGGCCGAAGAAGCCCCGATAATGTTATAGTCGTAGTTAGCCGGATACATCTTGTTCATTTGGGCGATGTTCGTCCGGATGTTGCTGATATAGTCATGAATGGCGAATTCCTCGCCGGATTGTTTTTCCTCGCTTGAAATAAAGTTCGTAATGTTCTCAGCCGTTACGTTCATGCAGTAATCGTAAGCATTCTCGAGCAGCTTGCCCTCCGCATTGGTCGCAGAGATGAGATGGCATAGATTAAACGGCGGAAGCGGCGAATTAACAGATAAAATGCTGCCGTACTGCTGCTTGAACCGCTCTCCCCTGCCGTCAACGTTCATCCAATAGTCCAATTCCTTCAGTGCCGCATAGCCGTTCTTCTTAATGTACTCGCGCGTATGGTCGCTCAAGCTTTTGTTCGCAAGGTTAATATCCGGCGTGAAAAGGTAACCCAGCGTGTTCACCCGGTCGATCCCTGCAGCCCCGTGGTCGCGCTCGATAATGCCTCTGACGATATATGAAATATCAAGGAAGCAGCCGCTGCCCGTTCCGCCCGATAAGCCGGTGAGCAGAAATACCATCAGCTTCTTGTTCGTGCCGACGGAAAGCGTCTTGATTTTTTTGTCGATGCTTTGAACGACTTGGTTGATCTTCGTAAACAGCAGCAGCCGCCCAGCTTGGCGTACGCCTGCCGCGCCGTTCATCCCATCGGTGATGCTTAGCTCCGGGGACAGCCAATCCGTAATATACGGCTCCAAAATACTGCGGTTTTGCAGCAGCCCTCCGACCTCGGCATTGGACAGCAGCACGAATTCATTGATCGGGTCGAGACCGATGCCTATATACTTTTTATTGCGATCCTGTTCATTCGTTTCGAAAGCAAGAAACTCTACGTTGTCGGGCTTGTCACGCTTTCTCTTCGAGACCGGATCCTCCGGCAGCTTAAAGCGGCGGTTAATCTGGTATTTGAGGCGCAGCAAAGCGTCAATGCCGGTGCCTCCAAGTCCAATAATCAAAATCGGGTTATCGATGGTATCTACCCGGATTTTCTCGCTGACAATGCCTCCGCCCAGCGAAACGTCGAGCTGCTGTATATGTTCTCTAACGATTGGTTTCATTGTTTGTTCCCTCCACGGCTCTATTTAAACGAGATATTCGATAAAGATCGTTTTATCCACTTGCTTTAGCGAAACCGTAATGCGGTCTCCGCTCTTCATTTCAAACTCACGAGTCGCATCGATCGCCCGACCCGATTTCTCGATTGTACATGAGGAAGCGTTTTGCAGCGTGATGCGGTCGTTGCTGCCTGGTTTAAAAACGACTTTCTCCGTTTCCTTCAACTCTGGTGCCAGCTGTAACAGTTGATGAAGCATCAGCTTGCCCTTGAAGACGGACAGCTTCTTGTACTGCGGCGATGTTTTGTCACCTGTATTCTCATCCCGAATTTCAATGACGAGCTGGCCGACAAAACCGCGGTTCGCTTTTTTCAGAAGGCGCATGATGAAATACGCCGCTGCAAGCAATGCCGCTAATCCTAATGCACCTATTATGACTGGCACAGTAGGGAATGGCTTCTTTGCTTCATCTGCAGGCGGAGCCGGTGCTGTCTGACCCGTTCCTCCTGCCTTAGCCGTAATCGTTACCGCATCGGTTTCACGGAAGAAGCTTTCCTCCTCCGCCTTTACTTTGATCTCATAGTCGTGCTCGTCTTCAATTTTGTACGATCCTTCAAAATGATCGCCCACATTTTCAATCGGCACTTCCTTGGTTGTACCCGTGTCCAAATCTTTAACGAGCAAAACCGCGCTCATGTTGCTGTACTGTGCTTCATCCTTAAGCTTCTGTCCGCCGCTGACTAAGTAAGAGCTGAATTTAACGGAATCGCCCTTCGAGTAGGCGGTTTTGGCAAGCGGGTCCAATGCCAAGCTCAAATCATAGTTAAAGATAAGATTGATGTCGATTTTATCGCGATTCACGCCTTTTACCTGCAGCGTCCAATCGCCCTCGACCGGCTTTAGCAGCTTAATCAAGGAATAGCTCTTCGACTTTGACAGCAGGATCTCATTCGATGGAATGGCAACGGCATTGCCGGATGGGTCAACCAGCTTAGCTTCGACAGGCTGCGAAGACATGATGGAAATGTTCGCTTCCAATACATTCGAGTTGGGAACGTTAATTTTCACGTTTTGAAAACTTCCGTCCGCTGTAATCGAATCAACAGGTACCACGTTCAAGTCGAGATGGCTGGCAAAAATCTCGCTCAGGATCTGCGGCAGATCATCCGCCGAGTTGGTCGAGAACGATTTGCCCCCGGTCAGATCCGCAAGCTCGGCCAATGCTTCCTTGTTTAATTTTCCGTCCGCATTCAGCCCGATCGTGTAGATCGGTACATCGTTGTCATTCGCTTCTTTAATGGCTTTCTCCATTTCGGCGTCGGACTGGGCCTTAGTGCGGCCTGAATCTTCATTAAAGTCGTTATTGCCGTCAGCCAGCAAAATAATCATCGGCTCATGGCCAGGATCAGCTCCGTCATCCAATATTTGCACGGCTTCCTTTACTCCGACTGATACATCGGTGTAGGCGCTGCGGTTCAATTGGTCGATGAAGCCCTTTAAATTCTCTTTATCCGCTGAAGACTGGATTTCAAGCAGCGCTTTCTCACGCTGAATCTCATCGGTATAGGCTACGATTCCGACCCGATCGCCCTGTGTCGAGAGCATGTCGATGAACATCTTCATCGCTTCGTTCCCGATTTTGCCCGGGTCGCTTGCGCTCATTGAATTACTGACATCGAGCACCAGCACCGCATCGATTTGAGAAGCCCCCTGGGCAGCATTCGCTGTGGAATAGCTGCCGAATGGCAGCAGCAGAACGGCGGAAGCGAATATTAGTTGACGTGAAAATCGTTTAAGTCGATTCATATTTGTACTCCTTTGTAATGGGACGAACGGATCTATCCTGATAGTCCAATAGTCACTGTTAGTCACTGCTTCCAGTAAAATGGTATACTATTAATTAAGTATACCTGATAGGTTTTCAGAAATCACTTTTACTGTAAGAGAGGAACAGCACATGGTTACATACGTCTGTCTCGGGCTAGTGTTTCTTTTTGTCATGATCAGCATCTTCAGCTACCGCTCGCGCCGGAGAAGGGCCCCGTCTCCAGAGCAGCTGAATAAGCTTGTCTTATCTATTTTAAAAAGCAGCGGGCAGCGTGATCGCGAATGATGAAAAAGCTGCCGATACTGCTTACCCCTTATATTAAAACACGCTATCCTTACGATAAGCTTAAAATTTGCCGGCACTGCAGACATTTTACTGTACTCGGCGAAACGGAATGTCCTGTATGCGGTAAATCCGCCCTGCAAAAGGTGGAAGAATTGGCTGCCTCCACGCTGCGGCGGTCGCTGTGGGGATCACGGCTCACCGTACTGCTCATTACGGCTATCGGTCTAGTAATGAGCGGTTCAACGATGCAGACTATACTGCTCGCTATAGGAGGCACGGCGCTACTCGCTCTATTATGGACGATGCAGAGACGGTCGACCCCTGCACTTTTGCGCTTAGAACTTGAAAAATTATTTCACAGGGAGGCTTATCCCCTCATAGCCGGTCTTGCCAATGACCGGGAAACGGCCATAAAAGTGTTTCATAGCGGCGATAAACCGCTCGCCTATGAGATGCTGCGGGAAATCGGCGCTCTCGTTCATACCGACCAGCTTCGGATCGAGCAGATTTTACTGCTTCAATCGTTCGTGCTGCGCAAGGACATGGACCTTATGCTGGAACCGCTGCTTATGGACCATTTTGATCCCGATCTTGTCGAATATATCGGCGAACTCGCAAAGATCAGGCGTGACCTGCTGAAGGAAAATACTTTCCGTTATATTTTGCTTCATGAAGGCCATATTCTGAAAATGGAGCATGGCGAAAGCATACTAGTCGGCGTTGCCGGCGCCGCAGTCCGGATGAAGCGGTACCTTACGCTCTATCCTTATTTAATTATGCGATATGCACGCAAGCTTCCCAAAGACCGTTTTCTGCGGCTTTACCGAATCATTGAGAGCAGCCCGAAATCAAGCTTCGGACCTTTATACGAAGAGGTTATGAGCATTTACAACGAGAGATATAAATGGGATGAGGACTTTCTTCCTGCCCATAAAGAACGGGGCGTTTAGGCGGATTCGAGCAAAATTGGCGATAACGGAAGATCCGAGAAACCGGAAGACGAACACTTTGATCAAAGTGTTCGTCTTCCGGTTTTTTTGGTATCCGGGATTGTATTATTACCCTATCAATTAGACTAATGATACTGGAAGATTGTTACTGTAGCAAACACACAAACAAGCTGCTAAAACGAAACATATCTTAAAATATACTCAGACGTGAGTCTGTGTTCGGAATACGTATACCCTCCTCTTGATGGTCTGAAAATAGCTGTTTTGATTTTTACGAGCCTTCTTTAGGAGACTAGCTTATGAATCGTCAAAATACTACTGGAGAAAAGGAATGTGGTAGAAGTGAAGAAAATGAAAAGAGTCCGTACAAGTGAATTTCTTCCTGCTGAAAGTGAGCCATTAAGTGGTCCCGACCTGACGGAACCAGCAGACCTTTCCTATTCGCAATCGATAGAACGAGAAAACACGGCATCGTCACGACTCGGCGGGATTGACGGAATCATGTCAATAATGGGAAAGGTCCAGCAATTTTGGGGTATCTTTCAACAGATCCAGCCGGCTTTCAAGATGGTAGGTTCATTAATGGGCACGAAAGCATTTGTATCTAGCATGCCTAGCAAGAAAACAAGAATGAAAAATAAATATTCCCGCAAAAAAGCACGAGTCGCAACAATTGGACGGCTTAAGACGAAGAGCAGGGCATAAAGAAATTACTATCGGACACATAAACCTATTCATTTTTTCGCAGTGCGCAAAAAGGAGCTGTCTCAAAAGGTCTGAAGACCCGAGAGACAGCCCTTTTTTCAATATATAAGAATTTATAAGTTTTCACTTATAAATGTGCTTATATATCTCCGCGAAACGACAGCTTTTGCCACAGAGGGCGGCGACAGCCGTTTACGCTTGTGAAAACAAATGGTTTCTTGGTGATTTGGCGTTGTTGCCGAGCGGCATACGGAGGCGTCGATTTAAGTTTGAGCATGCGGCGATTGCTGCAGCAACGCGGTCGATTTCTATCGGGTGTAATGGGGTTCTCAGTCTAAATGTTTTTTGAAAATTTTTGGACGTACGGTCTTGCAGAAGCTAAGAGTAATAAAAGTACGGTCAGAGTTCTACGTTGTAGTTTCTGCAATGTATGGACAAAAAACGAGTAGGATCGAGGTGTACAATGCAGTTTCTGCAATGGGAGTGCCTATTTTTGAGCGATTAGGAACGTGTGGTGTCAATTCTGCTGTAGTAAATGCATTGCAGCTAAAATAAAGAAGCGTATTCCGTAATTCTGCTGCAGAAACTGCAGTGTACTGGAGCGGCTGGCGGCTAAGAGGATGCCCTGGATTTGCGAGACTAAAGCCTTACGGATACACGATGCTTGAAACCGCATTTAGAGAAATTGAAAGCCGCACTTGGAAAACTGCCGGGAACAATCATCGCAGATGCTGGATAGGGCGGAGAAGAGAACTCGGCTTATCTAGAACAGGAAGAGCTTGAGGCGTTGGTCAAATCCAGCACGTATCATAAGGAAAAACCGATGAAATGGCAAACGGACATCAGTAAGCTTGACAATGGGCATTACGACGAGGAGGAAATACGTGGACATGCGCGAATGGCCAGAAACTTGTCTTTCACTATGAAAGTAAAGATACAACAGAAAGTGGATTTGAAATCCGACATCGTCATTACCGCAGTGTGAGCTGTGAAGGGTGCCCCATCAAACCCGCTTGTACGAAGGCGCAAGGCGACCGAGAGGTTCGAGTGAGTCTAAGATACATGCGTTACAAGCAGCAGGTGCGGGAAAAGCTGCGCAGCGAGGAAGGTTATGCGCTGTCGGTGAGACGAATGATTGAACCCGAAAGTGTATTCGGGCAGATGAAGAATAACCGGGGATTCCGGCGGTTCCTGCTTCGCGGCTTGCCAAAAGTAAGCCTAGGGGTCGGGTGGCTTTCGCTTGCCCATAATCTACTTAAGCAAGCAGCCATAGACCAGAACAGAAAAATAGCGCTACAGGAATAGCCCACTGCAGCGCTATTTTTTTTATGTTTTCCAACATTTCTGTTCAAAGCGAGCTATCTCTCCAGCGAGCTTACTACTTTTGGGACAACCCCTTCCGCTGTTTAACACTCAAAGATTGTTGACTATTTTATACGGACTCTACAAGGGGCCTTGCGTTAACCGCACATACTTTAAACCCAGGCATTCTGCATGTCGGATCAAGCGCTTGATTCGTAATTTTGTTAACATTTTGAATATCGCCCCAATGCATGGGCACGAATACCGTATCCTCGCGGATCTCCCTCGTCAGCTTGCTGCGGACTACGATGCCTCCCCGCTTCGATTCCAGCCGTATTAAAGAGTCATCCTCGATCCGGTACTTTTGGGCCGTCGCCGGATGGATTTCCATAAAGGATTCAAAGCTGCGCGCCGCCAGCGTATGGCTTCTCCGGGTTTGAACACCTGTCAAATAATGCGAGAGCACCCGACCGGTTGTCAAATACAGAGGAAACTCTCCGCTAACCTGCTCGGCGGGAAAATGATTTTCTACCGCAATCAGATCCGCCTTGCCGCCCGGATGCGCAAACGACGTTTCGAATAATCGTTTTTCACCTGGATGGTCCAGGCTTGGGCAAGGCCAATAAACGCCTTCTTCCTTCCGCAGCCGGTCATAGGTGATGCCATAATAATCAGCAATCCCTCCGCGGCTCGCAACACGAAGCTCCTCGAAGATTTGTTCCGCCGCTGTGTAGGAGAAATACGATTCTTTCCCAAGCGTTTCTGCAATGCTGCACAGGATCTCCCAATCATGCTTCACTTCATCTAAAACAACACGACTAGCCTCCCGCAATAGGACACGGCCTTCCAGGTTGGTTAACGTGCCTTCATTCTCCAAATACGAGGACGTAGGCAATATCAAATCCGCCATTCTTGCCGTTTCCGAGAGAAACATGTCCGCTACCACAAGGAACTGCAGCTTACGCAGCCCCTCTTCCACAAAGTTGGCGTTCGGATTGGATACGATCGGATTAGAGCCCATGACGAACAGCGCACGTATCTCCTCTTCATGGACTTTTTCCATCATTTCATAAGCAGAGACGCCTTTTCCCGGCAATTCATCAGGCTGCACGCCCCATACCTCTGCGATATAGGCACGATCTGCCGGATTTTCAATCGATCGGTAGCCAGGAAGCTGATCAGCCTTTTGTCCGTGCTCCCTGCCCCCTTGACCGTTTCCTTGTCCGGTAATCGCACCGTAACCGCAGCCTTCTTTCCCTATTTTCCCGGTAATCAACGCCATATTTAGGAAATTACGCACAGCCATGTACCCATCTGTCTGCTGCTCTACTCCCCTTGCGGTAAACACCATACCGGTTGCTGCTTTGCCGAATGCTTCAGCAGCCCCGCGAATTTGCTCCAGCGGAACTCCTGTCATCTCTGCGATATCGTTTAAGTCAACGTTCGCTAGATGCTCCTTTAGCTCGCCAAAACCATTGGTCCGTTCCTTCGCAAAGCCTTCATCCACATAACCATCGTCTACGATCACTTTTAACATGCCGTTGACTAAAGCGGCATCCATCCCCGGCTTCACCTTTAAATGCAAATCCGCCAGTTCGGTCGTACCCGTATTTCTAGGATCAATCGCTATGATGAAAGCCCCATTCTCCTTCGCCCTCGTAAAATAAGGCATGAGCGTAGGCTGGCATTCCGCAATATTCGTCCCAGCCAAAATGATGCACCGTGCGAGCGGAATATCCGACAACTGGTTGGTCAAGCCGCGGTCAATTCCAAAAGCCTTATTGCCTGCCGACGCCGCCGCAGACATACAAAACCGCCCATTATAATCGATATATTTGGTTCGCAGCGCGACCCGCGCGAACTTCCCGAGCAAATAAGCGGATTCATTGGTAAGAGATCCGCCGCCGTATACCCCAATCGCATCACTTCCGTACTGCTGCTCCAATTGCGTGAAATTGGAATGAATCAGCCTGTAGGCCTCCTCCCAGCTGACCCTTACGAATTCCCCATCCACTTTGGCCATCGGATAAGCAAGACGTTCACTGCTTAAGGCATGCTGGTATGCATTCATCCCTTTGATGCACAACCGCCCTTCTGAAGCGGCGTTTGGCTTCGGAAGAACGGTATAGGTATTCCGCTTCTCGCCGAAATGCTCCACGATCTGCATCTTGCACTGCACGCTGCAAAAAGGACACTGCGTATCCATGACATGATCATGTCCGGCAGCAGCTTCGAATTCCGTATTGTCGGTTATCACCTTTAATGGTTTCATCTGATCACCTTGTCACTGCAGCTGTCGACTGCTGATTTGCTTGCTCTGGCGAAGCTGAAAGCTCCTCCTCCATGCGGCTTCCTAATAATTGCAAGAGAAACGGATCGAATAACGCTTCCCTGATTTGCAGCAGGCTCATTCGTTCAATCCATTGCGACATCCGTTCCGCGTAGTGTCCGGTTTCTCTGTAATACTGAAGGAAAGCAGCCGCAAGCGTCAGCAGCTCCTCGTCCGTCGCGGCCGTGCACAGCAGTTGACCCGGCTTTACCTGCCGTTCACCGCTGCCGCCTACATACATTTCCCAGCCGCCCGGCACCCCAACGATTCCGATATCCTTCGTGAGCGAACCCGCGCGGTTATGGGGACTGGCCGATACGCCAATCCTTATTTCTTGCGGCAATTGCACCCGCTCCAGCTTCTTCTCCAAGGCGATACCGAGAGAGATAGAATCCTGCATCGCATCTGCCGCATAACTGATACCGCTGCATGATCCGACTGTACTCACGCTCTTCCCGTACACGGGTCCGCTAATCAGCATTCCCAAATCCGACTTGACGTTAGAGACATCGGCTGCTGCTATACCAAGCAGCCCAAGCTGCGGCCCTTCCAGCAGCTTCACAAGAGGAATGCCGTATTTCTCTACAATGTCCGCGATTTGTCTCAGCTGCTCCGGTGTCGTTATGCCACCATACATTTTCGGCGTAACCGCATAAGTCCCGTCGGCTTGGATGCCTATTGGCTCACCTGCGACCGTAGTTGGTGCGGCTGTTCCATGAACACCTAAATAATAATCCAGCGCGGGACGGCAAACTTCACACCCTGCATCCGTTTGCCAATCAAAAGCGGTCATGATCTCAGCCGTATCAACAAAACGACGGTTCTGAATTTCAATCATAAGCTCATCATGGCTAAATGTTGTGCAGGCGCAGACCGTTTCTTTCTCTACGGTCTGGCCGAGGCCGTGACGGTGCACATAATCCAAAATGCTGCTGACCATCGTTTTGCAGCTGCCGCAGGAGCTGGATGCTTTCGTGCATTTTTTCACTTCATCGACCGTTTGCAAGCCATGCTCCCCAATAGCCTGCATAATAGTCCCTTTGGAAACCCCATTGCAGGAGCAGACCAGTTCCTTATCGGACATGGCCGCGATTGCGGCTTCCCCGGCTTCCTGTCCGCGAGCCCCATTCATTTCCTTCTCATAGACGGAGATATCCGTCTGCTGCTTGATCATCCCTAAGAGCTTCGTACCCTCGCTGATGTCTCCAAACAGAACCGCACCGACAATTTTATTATCGCGTATGACAATTTTTTTGTAGGTGCTGCGGATACCGTCGATCCACTTCAACGACTTCACTTCGTCGCTGTCCATAAATTCACCGGCCGAGAATACATCGACGCCCGAAACCTTCAGCTGGGTCGCCAGCACCGAACCGTGGTAACCTTCATTTTCCAATCCGCATAAGGTTTTTGCGAGCACCTTCCCTTGCTCATAGAGCGGTGCCACTAAACCGTATACAATGCCGCGATGCTCCGCGCATTCTCCTACCGCATATACATTCGGTACACTCGTCTGCATAAAATCGTTGACGACGATAGCGCGGTTCGTTTCGATCTTTCCATCCTTAGCCAGCTGCACGTTAGGTCTGACGCCGACAGCCATGACAAGCAGGTCGGCATCCGTTTTCGTACCGTCCTTGAACTTTAGCCCAACCACGCGGCTCCGTCCGATAATCTCTTCCGATTGCTTCTCAAGCAAAAAGCGCATTCCTTGCTTTTCGAGCTCTGTCTGAAGCATTTTGGCAGCTGTTCGGTCAAGCTGTCTTTCCATAATACTGTCAAAAATATGAACGACATCCACCTTCATGCCGAGGTTTAATAACCCCCTTGCAGCTTCTAGGCCCAGCAAACCTCCGCCGATGACGACAGCTTTTCCATAGCTTTTCGAGGTTTCAACCATCGTTTCACAATCGCGGATATCCCGAAAGGCTGTAACGCCCTGTTTATTCGCGCCTGGCAAAGGCAGCATAAAAGGCAAGGAACCCGTAGCGAAGATAAGCTCGTCGTATTTGACGCTCTTCCCGGACTCGGTAACGATTTTCTTGCGCTCAATATCGACATTCGTTACCGTTTCGTTCGTAAAAAGCTGAATATGATTGTCTTCATACCACTGCCAGTCATTGATCGTAATATCTTGTATGGTGGTGTCACCCTGAAGCACCTTCGACAACAAAATACGGTTATAGTTGGGATGAGGCTCTTTGCCGAAGATCGTAATTTCAAAAGCATCCCGATCGATATTTAATATTTCTTCGACACAGCGAACGCCCGCCATCCCGTTTCCGATCACAACTAATTTTTTTTTCGCCATCATTAAACCTCCAATTAGAATGAAACGACTGCACTGTCCTTTTAGAAGAACAGTTCCGTTCGCATCTCCGGTTTTCCGGCACGCGCTGCAGGCACCGGGCAGCTACGCAGAGTACTCCATGCCTTGCTGAATTCCCGTTCGTTTCGGCTTCAGTGCGGAGTAATTAAGGATTAAGCATGCCAGGGCGAATATGACCATAAAAATAAAGCCTAAATTGTATTGGCCAGTCGCGTCTTTGACGATACCGAGTACAATCGGCGGAAAAAATCCGCCGATGCCTCCTGCAGCGCCAACTATTCCAGTAACCGCTCCTGTATTTCCGGTAGATACTTCCGGCACCATTTTGAACACGGCGCCGTTTCCTAATCCAAGAAGCAAAGAAATCAACAAACATAAAAAGCTGAAAGTAACGAAATGATCAAGCGTTATGAACAAGACAAGCGCGGCAGCAAGTATTCCAGAAAAGACAAACGTTAGTATCTTCTTGCTGCCGAACCGGTCTGCCAAATAGCCGCCCGCCGGCCGAATCAACGTAGCCGCCAAGACGAAACCGGCGGTTCTAAGACCAGCGTCAAAAGCGCTCAGCTGAAATAGATCTTTAAGGAGGGTAGGCAAGTAAACGCTGAAGGCAACGAAACCGCCAAAAGTCAGAAAATAAAAGAAGGACAAACGCCAAGTTGCTTTCTCCTTCATAACGGACAAGGATTGTTTCAAGGTTTTGGGTTCGGCCGGCTTTGGCGCATCCTTGGTAAAGGAATAGAACACCAATGCCATAACCGCTATCCCGATTGCAAGGCCAAAAAACACCCAAGAAATGCCGTACGTTGTTGAGATAGAGGGAATCAGGAAATTCGCTCCTGCGCCCCCCAAATTGCCAAGGCCGGCAATGCCTAATATAAAACCTTGGCTTTGCGGCGGGTACCATCTTGAGACAAAAGTTAAAGAAATAGCAAACGTGGTGCCCGCCATGCCGATAAACAGGGCGCAGATCAACAACCAAACATATGAATCAGCGAATCCGGCCGCAACCATTGGCAGAATTAAGAACAGCATCGTCAGCGTGAATACTTTTCTGCCGCCATGGCGGTCAGTTAGAATACCCATCGGAATCCGCATGATCGATCCGAGCAAAACGGGGGTTGCAATCAAAATGCTCTTTTCCAGCGTACTCAGGTTAAAAAGTTCCTGAATCTGCCCTGCAATAGGCGGAAATACCGACCAAATCATGAATGATACGGTCATCGCGACCGTTGAATAGATGAGTGCTTTTGTTTGATTCATTGCCATATGTCCAATCTCCCCGAATGATTTCCTTAGGATGCTTTATAAGCCGTCTCTTCCACATACAGAAATAGATCGCCGCTTTCAGGGTCTGCTTCCACCTTAAAGGAAACGACACAGCCCTCATCCGGATCTTGAACCTGTCCGTCCTTCAAATTTATTTTCCAATCATGCAGCGGACAAAAAACATGATGGTCGCATACGATTCCTTCGGAAAGCTTGCCGCCTTTATGTGGACATTTATTTTCAATCGCTTTTATTTCACCGTTCGAAAGCTTGAACAAAGCAATTTCCAGATCTCCGATGGAGATTACTCTTGAGCGCATGCTCTCAATTTCCGAAATATGACCGATTTTAACTTGTTTCATGCTGATGACACCCTTTCTAGTTCATTGTGGGAATAGGTAGATTTTCGAATGTTGTGCGCAATTTATCAGTTTCCACAATTTCTTTCCATGGATCTTGTGTCAGGCTGAGCGCAAGTTCAATCCGCTCGACGAGTGCCAATCGGTCTTCTTTCTTCTCCAAGGCAGCTTTAATCGTATCCAGGCCGACTCTTTCAAGCCATTCCGCCGTACGTTCGTTATATTTGCCGGTTTCACGGTAATACTGCATGTATGCTCCCGTCCATTCCAGAACCTCTTCCTCCGTCTTCACCTTAACGAGCAGGTCGGTGACTCTTACTTTCGTACCGCCGTTTCCGCCGACATGAATTTCCCATCCGCCGTCAATTGCAACGACGCCAAAATCCTTGATCGTCGCTTCCGCACAGTTACGAGGGCAGCCAGATACGGCCATCTTAAATTTCGCCGGTGTGCTCAAACGTTCGAAGCGTTTCTCCATTTCGATACCCATGGCCATCGAATCCTGCGTTCCGAATCTGCAGAACGTCGATCCTACGCATGTTTTAACCGTACGAAGCGTTTTACCGTATGCGTAACCCGACGGCATGTCAAGATCCGTCCACATCGAAGGCAAGTCTTCCTTCTTAACGCCCAGAAGGTCGATCCGCTGTCCGCCTGTAATTTTTACTAGCGGCACTTCATATTTCACCGCTACTTCGGCAATTTTCTTCAGATCCTGCGGTGTCGTTACCCCGCCGTAAATTCTCGGAACAACAGAGTACGTGCCGTCCTTCTGAATATTGGCATGATTTCTTTCGTTAACGAATCTCGATGCACGCTCGTCTTCGTGCTCCTCCGGCCACACCATGCCGAGGTAGTAGTTCAAGGCCGGACGGCATTTGGAGCAGCCTTCCGGATTGTTCCAATTTAGTACGTGCATAACTTCCTTCGAAGTCGTTAATCTCATTTCACGGATACCGTCAACCACTTCATCACGGCTAAGCGTTGTACAACCGCAAATGCCTTCCTTGACCGTTTTCACGCCGTCCGCGCCAAGCACATACGTCAGCACATCTGCAATTAGCGGTTTACAGCCACCACAGGAAGCGGAAGCTTTCGTGCACGCTTTAATATCATTAACGCTCGTGCATCCTTTTTCATTGATCGCCGTTACAACTGCGCCTTTGGAAACACCGTTACATCCGCAAACAATTTCATCATCGCTCATCGAGGCAATCAAATCAGCGTTGGAAGGAGCCGATCCGCCCGAGCCGAGCAAAATTTCTTTTTCTTTCCCCGTAACATCCTCACCGCTGCGGATCATGGAGAACAGGCGCGCGCCGTCACTTATATCACCGAACAGTACAGAGCCGACAACCTTGCCGCCTCGAATGACGACTTTCTTGTATACGCCGCCGAACTCATCCTGCACACGAACAGCGCGTGTATCAACATCATCCAAGTATTGACCCGCCGAGAACACATCCACACCCGAAACCTTCAGCTTCGTAGAAACGACGGAACCGTGATAGCCGTCCGTTTCTAGGCCCGCCAATTTCTTTGCAAGCACGGCGGCTTGCTCGTACAATGGTGCGACTAGTCCGTACGAAATGCCGCGGTGCTCCACGCATTCGCCAACCGAGTAAACATTCGGAATATTCGTTTCCATGAAATCGTTGACGAGAATACCGCGGTTAACTTCTATGCCGCTCTTCTTAGCCATCGCCATGTTAGGTTTAATGCCGACTGCCATAACGAGAAGATCTGCAAGCTCTTCGGAGCCGTCCGTAAATCTTAGACCCGTTACCCGCTCTTTCCCTAAAATCTTCTCTGTATGTTTGCCGAGAAGGAATTTCATACCTTGCTCCTGAAGTTCCTTCTGCAGCATGATCCCAGCCGTTTCGTCCAGCTGTCTGTTCATCAGAATTTTGTTGCTATGAATGACGGACACTTCCATATTTAGATTCAGCAGTCCCCGCGCTGCTTCTAGTCCCAGCAAGCCGCCGCCGATAACAACCGCTTTTTTGTACTTTTTCGCCGTCTCCATCATCGTTTCGCAATCTTTAATGTCGCGGAATGCGATAACGCCTTTTTTGTCCGCACCTGGCAGCGGAAGCATGAAAGGCAGCGAGCCGGTTGCAATAATGACATCATCGTAAGGTACTTTAATGCCGCTTTCGGTGCTTACGATCTTGCGTTTCGTGTCGATGTTGCTTACCGTATGCCCAGCGTGGAGAATAATGTTGTTTTCTCTGTACCAGTCCCAACTATTGATAACAATATCATTCATATCCGCGTCGCCTGCCAGAACAGATGACAGCATGATTCGATTATAGTTCGGATGAGGTTCGCTTCCGAAGATGGTAATGTCATACCGGTTCGGGACCAGCTTCAAAATCTGCTCGATACAATTCACACCCGCCATACCGTTACCTATCAAAACCAGCTTCTTCTTCATCCCATTCACACTCCTAAATAGTTAAGCATTCATAAATCTGATCATCAATCGTTAAGATAAGCTATCAATTTCGCGTCATGTATACTCACATAAAATTACTTAACACTAATTTACCGCATTTTGCTGAATATCTCAATGGTTTTTTGTGAGGTAATTTAACATTTGTAACAAAATAGCGTATGAAAACGTTTTTATATTCACAATTGTTCGTTTTTTGTCCATTTTCGATCCGTTAATACGTCTAGAATTGTATATTCTATCCAGTGAATACGAAGTCATAGCGTTTAATTTTTCGGCGTGTTAATTTACTTCACACATTTAATGACCGATCTTCTAGAGAAAAGCTGCTCATTATCATTCCCGTGCAAAAATTCGCGGAACTTTTATTTGAACAAGCGTAAACGGCTGTCGCCGTCCTCAGTGGCAAAAGCTATCGTTTCGCGGAGATATATAAGCACATTTATAAGTGAAAACTTATAAATTCTTATATAACAAAAAAAAGTGTTCCCTTGTGTAGGAAACACCTTTTTCTCATTCCCGAACCTTCGGCTTTGGACTTCCATTAAATTTTGGTTATTGACTTATAACTCTAGCAGCGTTCAGAAACAAATAGATTATACGGAAGGTTTAGTGGACTTCCAGTACTGTTCGTTCCCTACAAATGCCTCGTTTAGCTTGCTTACACAATCATCTTCTACCTTATTATAATTAGTCACAGTCAGCATTCCTGCAATAATGAATAACAATCTCATCTAAACCACTCCTCATCAAATGTTGTTTAAACTATACGCTGCGTCAAAATATATGACACTTAAATCTAGTTGTTATCTAGCGGAATTGTTTATATGTCACATAATATAACACGACAGCTTTAGAGTCAATTCATGGGAAGCGCAAATGCTATTCGGTTTTTTTATGGAGATGTTCATTTATTCTAATAAAGACCACAACCTAACATGTCTGCGGCAGACTCCATCGGGAAGCAAGGAAACTCATTAAAAGGATGACTAGGCTGCTATCATTACGGAACAAACGTCCAAACACAAAGCACTGCCCTTACATAATCTACAGGGTACTCAGAACTTTGGGAGGTGAATGGTAATGAGTGGTTTTATTGGTGGGGCTAATAACAGTGTTGGCATGATCCTTGTATTGTTCATCTTGTTGGTAATTATAGCGTGCAGCTGCGGTATTTTTGGAGGCGGTTGCGGTTATGGTGTCGGCGGCGTTGGTGCAGGCGGATACGGCAAAGGCTATTAATCCATCACATCAATATCGCAGCGTATGCTCACAGCTCGGTACACGCATTAACCATTGTTAATCATAGCAGCAGGTTGTCGAGACATTCTCGGCAGCCTTTTACATACGAATAAAACATCTTTAACTCTGTCAGAAGAAGCATATGGAAAAGTCTCCTTTCATACATTATTTGAAGTATGATCACTCAAAGGAGATGTTGCTATTGTCAGATCCGTTTGTAGCACGATCTTTAGAAGAAGTAAGATTTTGGTCGCGGATTATGAAGGAGCATTCCTTATTTTTAAAGTTGGGATTCCGGTGTGAAGATACTCAGCTGATAAATGAAGCTAACCAGTTCTATGCGATTTTTGAAGCGATAGAGAATAAAGCCAATGCTTTTACAATGGGAACCGATCCCGTCGTAATAAGAAGATTTAATGAAGAAGTCCATACCGCCGTATCCTATATTTGGGTTTTCAAGAGAAAGGTTCTTGGTTTAATACTGACATGCCAGCTTCCAGGCGCAAATAACTTTCCGTTATTAGTTGATCATGTGAGCAGGGAAGCCAATTATTTCCGGAATCGGTTATCGGAATTAAATCAAGGAAGATTGGAGCCGCTGCCTGACGCAATCATTGACGAGAATGTATTTTTCCTGCGGATCATGGCCGACCATGCCAAATTTATTAGTCACCTGCTTGACCCATCGGAACGGAAGCTGGTAGAGCAGGCCAATAACTTCAGCCAAGAATTTGACCAACTGCTGTTTCAAGCAAAAGATTTGGATTCCATGCGTCCTCAGTCACAAACCGTCCCTCTCCTTGACCAATTTCTTGATCAAAATAAGGTTTCCGTTAAATCGCTTCGTGACTTCAAGAAAACCGCGCGAGACTTAATTGAAGCCTGTCGAATTAAGAGCATCATTCATCCGTTACTGGCGGATCATGTGTTTAGGGAAGCCGAACATTTCCTGGTCATCATTGATATGTTCGAAGGGAGCCTTACGGGTAAAACCGGTTGATGATCCAGCTCTAGCCGGGCTGTTAAATGAAAAAAGGCCACGTTCTATGACGTGGCCCATTTTGTATTTCATTCTGCGGTCAAAAAAAAGCCCGCTATGGCCTTATGGCCATAACGGACTTACCTATTTCGCAAAACTATGATGGCCGATCGTCGCAATGACATCCAGGCTGGACCAAAACGATCCTTTGGAAACATTGGGATTGTAGAAATAAACCGCATTCCCGACGTTGTTTTTCCCATTCAAAGCATCCTTGGCGGCGCGCAGCACGCTTGCGTTAGGTTTGCTCTTATCCAACAGACCATTATGGGCTGGAGGGAACTGTTTCCCTGAATAAATGACGTCGCGTACCGTATCCGGAAAGTTTGCATCCTTCACTCTGTTTAATATCACATTGGCTAAGGCTAGCTGCCCCTCATAGGATTCATAGCCGGCTTCAACCATCGTAATCTTGGCAAGCAGCATAAGATCCGATTCCGTGAACGGTTTTGCCGCCTTATCGAAGATAGAAGGAATAACTACCTTAAGCTTCGTTCCCGGTTTAATTGTCACCTTGCTATCCAAACCGTTCCGCTTCAACAGCTCAGGCTTGCTGCTGCCAAATTCCATGCTGATTTCATCCAATCCGTACTCTTCCGATATTACGGCTGGCTGCACCGCTGTTAGTTCGATAACATCTGAATCTTTATTCCATTGCACATTTGCGTGCAGTAATTCCGACAACTGGCGCAGAGGAACGTAAAACCTACCGCCCTTCAAGATCGGAGCCGTATCCATCAGGTATCGTCCATTGTTGAAATAAACGGTGGGTACTCCGTTACCCAGCACGATGGTATCGCCCAATGCCGTATGTATCGTTACTTCCTCATTTACACTATCCCAGCTTGAGTTTGCCCCGAATAATGCAGCAATTCGAGCCATTGGCAAATACAATCTTCCATCCTGGATAAAAGCAGGATCGCTCAACTTAACCATTTCACCGTTAAGTTTTATCTTCGCATCACTCGCAGCCGCAGCTTCCCCCGCGGAGACAATGGACATCGGTCCGTTACAAAGCAGAAACAAAACCAATGCTGCTGCGATAATAAGCCTTCTAACCGGATTGCCTTTTCTGTTCATGTGTACCTCCCAGCTCATCATGTTAGCGTAAACTACCAACAATCATCTTCTGGGCAAAATTATAACACAGCTAAATGTGCTTTTAGGATTAACATTTTCAAAGAATTAATCGCGAGCCTATTTACTTTGATCACCAGCAAGGTCGAATTTTGGCGATTTAACGATGAAAGAATCGCCGGTATCCGTCATTTCAAACAGCTTGCATCTGGACTCGGGCATACGGAAAGGAGAGTGAAGAATAAGCATCCAATCTCCTTCGAACGTTTGAAACAGCATGCCATGCCCGCTATCGTCGAAAACGAGCGGCGCGAGCTGCTCCCAAGGTCCTTCCAATTTATCGGTTACGGATCGCGCAATCGTTTGTACGTAATTCCCCTTTTCGTACGTAGACCAGAGCATGATCAGACGGTCACCGCTCGTCCGGTACAATTGGCATCCATCCGTCACAAATACCTTTTCGGCTCCGGCACTCGGTTGCTCCCCATTGTCCCACGGCGCGTCGGATCCGCTAAACAAATGAATCGGTTCCGAGGCACAGCCGGTGAGGTCATCCTTCAAATGTACCGCATCTACTGTACCGTCAGCCGTTTGAACCCATTCGTGGCAGTACACCATCCAAGGATTGCCTTCATCATCGATATGCAGCGTGCCGTCGAGCGTCATCAAATGCTCGGTTACAATCGGGGCATCCGGTTTGACTAATTCGAACGGTCCATCAAGTGAGTCCGAGACAGCAATGACGGTTCCGCGCCAATGGAGAGGGTAGCCGCCATGCCCCTCTCCTTCCAATGGTCTTTCGTTATTATGGAGCGTTACAAACAAATAGTAGCGTCCGCCGTAAGCATGTACTTCCGGCGCCCAAGCGCCGTGCTGAGGATTCGCCCATACACCGTCTGGGACGGTGAATACGACGAAGGGTCCTTCCCATTCCGCCAAGTCCCGGCTTTTGTAAGCCAGTACGCCGTAGCGGTCCAAACCGTGCAGCTTCGGGCTTCCGCCGGTATACAAATAATAGGTTTGCGTGGCTCCGTCTGCAACGACGAATGGATCATGGGCCGGAATGTCGGCCAGCTTATGGCCGACTTGCGGGTTAGCAGTATCAGCAGCAGCATTATATGCGTTCATATTGACCATCCCTCCAAATCAAATTTGGCTGCATAGTACCTAAACATCATATTAGCCCTTTACCGAACCTGCGGCAATCCCTTCAACAATCCGATTGCCCCTTCTTGAGTGGTGAGTGGCTATATCGAAACTACTATACACAATCATTCCCCTCCTCGTCATTCGTTTGCATTTAAATTTTTAAAATATTTTCACTACGCATTAATTAAAAATGAATATCATTCTGACAATTATGGCAAAATAATTCGAGTTTTAAGCTCGATTTTTTCTTGTAAGGCGTAATGATGCATGCACCGGAGGGACAAACAGTGAATATGAATAGCATAGAAACGGATACGGCTACACTTTCGATCTTCGCCCTAGGCGGCGTATACGAAATCGGCAAAAATATGTATGTTATTCAGTATGCCGACGATATTGTCGTCATTGATTGCGGTTCGAAATTTCCTGATGAAAGCCTTCTAGGCATAGATCTTATTGTCCCCGATATCTCCTATCTGTTAGACAATAAAGATAAAGTACGCGCTTTAGTGGTTACCCATGGCCATGAGGATCACATCGGCGGTATACCCTATATTTTAAAGCAGCTGAACATACCCCTATATGGTTCACGTCTAACACTTGGTTTAATTAAAGGAAAACTGAAAGAGCATCGTCTCAAAGAAACAACCCTGCATGAAATTAAATCTGACTCCTCGATCGAGTTAGGAATCATGAAACTTTCTTTCTTCCGAACGAACCACAGCATACCTGATTGTCTTGGTATTGTAATTGATACGCCAGAGGGTACTGTCGTTCATACCGGCGATTTCAAATTTGATCTCTCACCTTCCAATAAACAATTTCCCGATATTCACAGGATGGCGAACATTGGCGAAAAAGGGGTTCTCGCACTATTATCCGAGAGTACGAACGCCGAACGCCCTGGATTTACTCCCTCGGAGAAATTGGTCGGAGAACGTATCGAAGAGACCTTCCAGAAGGCTCAAAACAAAATTTTCTTGTCAACGTTCGCATCCAATGTTAATCGTCTGCAGCAAGTGGTTGATGCCGCAATCATCACAAACCGCAAGCTGTTGCTGCTCGGTAGAAGCATGGTCAATGTAGTGGCTATTGCGCTTGAGTTAGGGTATATCCACATACCCGATGGTATGCTGATTGAGGCAAAGGAAGCCAATGCGCTTCCGAGAGAACAAGTCGCTGTTTTGTGTACGGGAAGCCAGGGAGAGCCATTGGCAGCACTTTCCCGCCTTGCCAGCTCCACTTATCCGCATACCGAAATCTTACCCGGAGATACGGTCATTTTGGCGTCATCCCCCATCCCGGGCAATGAAAGAAACGTAGCGAGCATGCTGGATCATCTCTACCAACTTGGCGCAAACGTCATTCATGGGTCAGGTTCCGCATCAGGCATGCATGTTTCCGGTCATGGCAGCCAGGAAGAGCTTAAGCTTATGCTTACCCTAATGAAACCAAAATTCTTTGTCCCCATTCATGGGGAATACCGAATGCTGTATCAGCACCGGCTGCTCGCAGAATCCGTAGGAGTCGAATACAACAATATCTACATTTTAAATAACGGTGAAGTCCTTGATATTAAAGGCGGAAACGTTCAGCAGTTACGCAAGGTTACTGCTGGAAATACGCTTGTCGATGGACTCGGGATCGGTGACATCGGAAACATCGTTTTACGTGATCGCAAGCATCTCGCAGAGGATGGCATTCTTGTCGTCGTGATTACGCTTAGCCGAACGGAAGGAAGTATTTTATCGGGTCCCGATATCATTAGCCGCGGTTTTGTTTATGTTAGAGAATCCGAAGCCCTTTTGAGTGAAGTCGGCCAATTAGTCGTTAAGACGATCGGAGACCTTCAGGAAAATGGAAATGACGGGAAATGGTCTATCCTTAAGCATAGAGTCAAGGAATCAATCAGTAAGTACTTATATGCCAAAACAAAGAGAAGACCAATGATCCTGCCTATTATTATTGAAGTGTAGCTGACATCGCAGTTCCCCTCCCCTCTTTCAATAGAGCCGCAGGGGAACTTTTTCTTTTATCCGCGAAGCGCACCGTGATGAATTCATTGGATTGCCGTATACTTTTCCATGACAGGAGCACCCTAAAAGAAAAAATGGATGTGATATACATGCATACAGTCTGGAAAGGCGCGATCAGTTTCGGATTAGTTCATGTGCCGGTAAAAATGTATACCGCCACGGAAGACAAGGACATTCATTTTCGAAGCCTGCATAAGGAATGCGGTATGCCGATTAACTACGCAAAAACTTGCCGTCACTGCGAAAAGGAAATCGGTCCAGATGAAATCGTGAAAGGTTTTGAGTATGAGAAAGACAAGTTCGTCATCGTTAAAGAAGAAGAGCTGGAAAGCATTAAAGACGAATCCGCTAAAACGATTAAAATATTAGATTTCGTTGATTTACAGGATATTGATCCGCTGTACTTTCAAAAAGCCTATTACTTATCCCCTGATATGGCAGGAGCCGGCGCCTATAATCTGCTGCTTGAGGCAATTAAACAAACGGGTAAGATCGGTATTGCCAAAATATCCATCCGAAGCAAAAGCAGCTTAGCTGCCATCCGAGTGGTTGAAAATTGTCTTTGTTTAGAAACGATGTATTTTCCGGACGAAATCCGCTCGTTATCCCAGGTGCCTAATCTACCTCCCGTTACCATAGTAAACGAGAAAGAATTATCGATGGCCAAAGCTCTCGTTGAGCAGCTCAGCGAAAAGTTTGATCCGGAAAAATATACAGATGACTACCGATTGGCATTAACTGAATTAATTGAGCAAAAGATGGCCGAGGAAAGTATCGATATCGTATCCTCACCTGCTGCAGAAGGACGTTCTAACATCATAGATCTCTTAGCTACCTTACAAGCAAGCTTGGATGCAACAAAAATGCCTTCACCGGCATCTGCTCCGAAAAGAAAACGCACGACTAAAAAAGCCAAGGATCATGTCTCATGAGCCTGCTGCTGCCTTCCGTTCCAATGGCTCCTGTTACCTCGCCTGACATTCCGATCGGACCGGATTGGGGGTATCAAATTAAATGGGATGGTGTGCGTACGCCTGTACGGCTTGATGGGAGAAACGGTGTCGAACTCTTTTCTAAACGAATGGAGCCTCGAAATGGAACCTTTCCTGAAATCGTCGACCTATTGAAGCCTTTAAATATCGGGGCATCCGTTCTGGATGGAGAAATCGCGTATTTCGATGGTACCAGACCCAACTTCCAACGCGTTCGGCTAGGCGTTCGAAAAAGAAAATATGACGAATCCCTCATCTACGTCATGTTCGACTTATTATATGATGACGGAGAGGATATCCGGTCTCTCCCCTTCAAGGAGCGGTATGCGAGGCTTGCTGCCAAGTTCCCGAATAAGGAGCCCCGTCTGTTTGTGAGTGATCTGTTTTATGACGGACCTGCTCTTTGGAACTGGGTTAATGATCGTGAGTGGGAAGGAATCATCTCTAAGCATTTAGACAGTCCTTATGTCGAAGGCAAAAAACATAACCATTGGTTTAAAAAACGGAAAGAAGTCCGGATCGTCGCAGATGTTGTCGGCGTCAAGCTTAAAGATAAAAGTGTTTCCAGTCTTGTGCTGCGTTATGAGGATAGATACATTGGTCATGTTTCTGGTTTGGATAACGCATCGAAACAAGTTCTTGAACAATTCATGCGAACCCATCGCGGGAATTGTCCTTTCCCTGAGTTGTCGACAGGCATGAAGAAGTCAGATGTCGTTTGGCTCAGCGTCCCCTTCCCATGCCGTGTGACTGCTTTGGAGTTTACCGATACAGGACTGCTGCGGCAGCCAAAATTGATTGGATTCGGAGGCGAAGCATGAACCATGAAAGAGGGCGATAACGTTAGGCTGCGGGGATATCCAAAAGATTCAAAAATAGGCAAAGTCCGCAGGGTTTCCAATCGAAATGTAGAGGTTTCATGGATAATGGGCAGCGGTTGGAAGCATATTGTAGAGCATGACATTCATGATTTGGAAGGAGTTTAGGCATGCTCAAAGAAAAGACGACGTTGGTCACTTGCATTGGCTGTAACGGGCAAAGCCAGATTCCGATCGAGGATTTACTAGACCATTTATGCTTACACTGCGGCAAATCAACAATGGAATTAAAGGATAACAAGGAATTATTAGTCAGCGATATAGATAAGGCAGCCGAAGAACTAGACTCTGTTGTCGGACGAGTAATGCAAGGCAATATGGGGCCTAATGAAGCGGTAGATTGGCTCGAACATGATGCAAGCCAAATTGGTAATACTTTGGATAAAGCTCGTGAATATATCGAAGATAGCGAAGAGAAATAACCACATCGGTCGAAGCAAGCTTACAATCAGCCGAAGACCCTGCTTTCGTGTAAAGAATCGTGATAGCTGCGCCCAAAAATAAAACGAGATCATCTGCGCAACGCCCTAGCACTCCCAAGCACATATAAATGGAGTAAGCGGCCATCAGCAAAATTAGTTAATCAGCATCGCAGGAGCTCGCGAAGGCGTTCCGTTTCCAGCTTTTATAGAGGCGCTCATGATGGAAATTACATTTGAAGCGCTAAGGGAAGCCGGCGTTCGGCGGCCTAAACCTGTAGGCTCAGCTATGGCTCTGATGGCAAACGCTATGGGATAGCGCTCATAGTAATCTTCACTGGACTGCAGGAACTGTATGAATATGGTAGGTACGATTAATACAAAGGGGGTATTCGTCCGAATGTTCTCGGTAAAGCCTTGCCTTGGCCCTCTAACCACCGTCTCTGTTTCAGGCTCGCTGACAGCTCTCATTTCTACGCCACGAGTGTTTGCAATTATAGCGGTGGATACGCCATCGATGAGTATCGCAGTATCCCCCGTTAATATGGAATCAATGATCTCCGTCATCTTCACTTCTTCTTTAATGTCTCCGATATTTAATGGGCCCTCGAGAATGAAAGAAAAAGCCCGCTGCGGCTCCATGTTTCCGCCTGGCTCAAGTAAACGAGACCCTTGCATGAGGGATTTCATGATATCGTTATTCATAATGTTTTTATCAACAAGGCCGTCCGTCGAAATGACAATGGCATGAATGGCTTGTTCCGTTCCTAATTTACATTGCCGATAAACGATATCCCCGCAGCCTTTAAAGGTTTCTTTAAACATTGCCAGATTTTCCGAAAGGGATGTACTCAAATGGGTTTGCTTTATCTGAGAAGAAACATTCATGTTGTCTCCGTTTTCGGTTTGTTTTTTTGGGGCTTGATATAGCGATTTGAGAAATCGACTCATCGTTTTTCTTCGCATGTCCGTAACCTCTTTAATCGGATTATAACTTTTCACCTATGTATTCGGGAATCATTTTGTGAACTTCTTTAAAAGTATAGGGTGGGGACTGGTTCACTTGATCGATAATCCAATGTTTTACCTTGAGTAATCGCATACCGAAGACCATTTGGAAAAACCCTGTCAGTCTATATTGAAAAAAATGTCTTTTTTTCAGTTCCATAAGAGCCTCTTGATAAGTCGAAAATTGAAGTTTTTCGAAAAGAAGCCAATCCATCATTTGTTGTATGTTTGCAGCATTTTTCCAACAATTCATGGGTACATTGGCAAATTCCCATGGTTGAAATTGATCGGGGTATACGGCATCAACCACTTGATAAGGAGAATGCCCAAACACATTAAAAATGCCAAGTAGTCTATGCTCCTTAAAAAAATGATAGTTTATACAATGTGGAATTTCATGATAAGGAATACTGCATTTTTCTTCGATCACATACTTGATAGCTTCGATAGCTCGTTGTCGTCCTTTCTCCCCTTTCCAGTAACCATTGGAAACTTGCCTGAACTCCCACGCGTAAAATTGACCGGGATACGCATGTTGAACCAACTCAATAAAATTCCATCCATGTACTGTGGCAGGGGGACGCAAACGATGTCTCCAAAGAATATCTGCACTTACTCGACCAGGAATCTCTTCAATGGGTATGTTCAAATATTCTTCGATTAAATATCGTGTCAGATAAGCCAAGTTTTTCTTTCCTTGTTCACCTACAAAAAGTTGGTTAGGAAATCGACATCTAGACATCTTACGCAACATAATTTAGCCGTACAATCATCGAAGTTATCCATTATTTGCTGCCTATTGATCTCAAGAATTTTCGAAATCGGTTTTTTTCTCCGCCGTTGTTTCCGGTCTTCTGATCATGTAAAGTCGTACTCATCGTAGAGTTTTTACCGCTTGTTCCCCCGAGGAATCCGCCCTGCTCCATGTGCACGCCTCACTTTATCATTTTTCCAGTATTTTGTGTTTCGAACTAACCCTTCCCTGATACAAATATCATTATTGACATGAAGGAGATTGGATGAACAAAAGAAAGGGATACGTTTAGTAAACGTATCCCTTTCTGGTATATCTGATGGAAGAGTTGAAGCCTTTATGCACCAGGTAGAATAACATCAATCGTCGTTCCCTTGCCCGGTTTACTCTTAATGTACATATGGCCATGGTGGGCTTCAACGATTTTATAACACATCATGAGTCCTAGTCCGTTGCCTTTTTCTTTTGTGCTGTAAAAGGGCTCGCCCAACTTCGGAAGCCCTTCTTTTGGAATGCCGCATCCCTGGTCAATAAAACGGATCAAGATATCACACTTGTTTTTGTGCTTAACTTGGATGACGAGCAGCCCTCCGTTTGGCATCGCTTCGATTGCATTTTTAATCACATTCACAAATACTTGCTTGAGTTGATTTTCTTCACACATGATCGTCTGAATATCCGGATCGATTTCCGTTTGGATTTGGACGTTATTCATAATGGCCTGGGTATCCAGAAGCGATAGAATACTTTGGACCAGCTTCCGGATATCTTTTTGTTCAAAATGGATGATCTGGGCAGGTTTAGCTAGGAGCATAAACTCACTAACGATGTAGTTGATACGTTCAAGCTCCGACAACATAATGTCAAAGTAATCTCTATTTTCCTTGGTTCTGGATTGAAGCAGTTGAACAAACCCTTTTATTGCCGTCAGTGGATTTCGAATTTCATGTGCAACTCCCGCCGCAAGTTGACCGACAGCGGAAAGCTTATCCGATTTTCTCAGCAGTTCTTCCGTTCGCTTACGCTCCGTAATATCTCTGATTACGGTTTGGATAACGGATCTTCCCATGTATTCGTTCACTTTTGTGCTGCAGGCCTCAACCTCTATCACTTCCCCATTCATTCGAACGAACTTATATCCTGAAAACCCCATACTACTCCCCATCGTGACTTGCTTGATGTTATCTGCTGCTTGATGATGGAAGTCGGGATGGATGAATTCAAATATCGATTGTCCAACGATCTCCTCCTGACTCGCCGCTCCAACAAGTGTGATCCCCGCATCATTTAAATAGACGAATATCCCCTCACTGTGCACGACGATTGGTTCAGGCAAAAGTTTAATGAGCTGACGATAACGTTGATCATTTTCACGAAGGACCTTTTCGGCCTGCTTCTGTTCCGTTATGTCTCTTATAATGCTTGCAAAAGCGACGATCCCCCCTTTGACATCCCGAATTGGGGAAAGGGTAAGACTGACATGGATTAACTCTCCGTTTTTAGCTCTATGGATCGTCTCATGACCAATGACTTGTTCTCCGAGTTTGATCTTTTGGGACATTTCTACCAGACTAACCATAAATTCATCAGGCATCTCCGGTAATGGGCACCCGACAACCTCTTCCGACTTCCAGCCATAAATGCTTTCGAAAGCTTTGTTGACTTTCAGAATATTGCCACTTGGTTCAAAAATGACGATTGCCTCATCCATATTCCTGAAAAACGATTCAAGCAGTTCTTTTGTTGAAGTAAGCTCTTCTTGCGTTCTTTTTTGCTCCGTTATATCTTTTATGATCAAGTGGAGACCGACAATTTCATCATTCACAACAAGGGGTACACTTGTCATGTTTAATTCAATACGGTCCCCAGCTTTATGGATAGCTCCGATATCAAAGTGATTCGGTTTTCCATCTGCTATCTTTCGAAAGTGCGCAGCCGCTTTATCCCATTCGTCTTTTTCAAAAAAGTTTCCAACGAATTGATGAAGAAGTTCTTCCTTACGATAACCTACTATTTTTTCGCATGCCAGATTGCAACTAAGGATACGACCATTTAGATCACAGGAAACGATGGCATTGGGATGGTATTCAAATAGCGAACTGTATTGCTGTTCCATTACCTTGCGTTCGGTAATATCTACACAGGACGCAATCACTTCTTCCACTTTCCCCCCCCGTTTCACCGGACGTAACGATGCCAAATACGCAATACCGCCGAACTCGCCCTCGTAAATGACGTTCTCTTCACCTTCCCAAGCACGCCGGTAATACTTTTCTTTTTGTGCTGCAAGAGCTGAAGGCAAAAATTCAATCAGTTGTTTACCCACGACTTGTTCCGGTATCAAACCGAATCGGTATAGCAGTTCACCATCACATAACGTATGAACGAAGCGGTCGTTGATTTGCTTGAATTTGAAAGTCATTCCCTGCTGCATACGAACGGTATCTTTCAGCTCCTGCCGCGTCAGGAACAAAGCATCCGTCGTACATTTGTACGCCGTAATATCTACAATTTGAGAAATAAAGTAGAGGGGGTTGTTCGCGGCATCACAACATAGATTACTGCTTAGCATAACCCACACCGAATGTCCAAGTTTATGTATGTACCGTTTCTCCATTTGCAAGAAAGGGGTTTGTCCGTTCATCATTTCTATTGCATATTTTCTACTGCGTTCGAGATCATCCGGATGGGTAATCGATTGAAAATCTAATGAAAGTAGTTCTTCTTCAGAATAGCCGGTTATATGGCAAAATGAACGGTTAACTTTCAGCCAACGTCCGTTTGGCGCAACAATGGCTACACCATTAGTCGAATATTCAAATGCGTTACGGAAAATATCTTCACTGGATAACTGCACATCTGCTTTCAATTGTCCGTCATCCATTAAACCTAGTTTCCATTCGGTGTTATTGGCTTTATAGGTCATAGTGTCCCTCTCTATTAGTAAAACAATATGTTGTGATTTAGTATTCGACAAATTAAGTGACTAGTCCTGCAACAGCCTCTAACTTGTCGCGTGAATAACGAATCGACCTCTTAGAATGGGATTGCCTCGAACATCCGATCCTCGTACAAGCGGATCTACTAAGCCTGAACAGCACCAGCCTGTATTACAAGCCGGTTCCACCATCTCCGGAGGAAATACGCCTCATACACCGGATTGATAGCTTTATACGAAGCATCCTTATGGTCTATCCTAAAGCATAGAATCAAGGAATCAATCAGTAAGTACTTATATGCCAAAACAAAGAGAAGGCCAATGATCCTGCCATTATTATTAAAGTGTAGATGAAGTCGCAGTTCCCCTTCCCTCTTTCATTAGAGCCGCAGGGGTCCAGATGAAATCGTGAAAGGTTTTGAGTATGAGAAAGACAAGTTCGTCATCGTTAAAGAAGACGAGCTGGAAAGCATTAAAGACGAATCCACTCGATTAAAATATTTGATTTCGTTGATTTACAGGATATTGATCCGCTGTACTTTCAAAAAGCCTATTACTTATCCCCTGATATGGCAGGAGCCGGCGCCTATAATCTGCTGCTTGAGACAATTAAACAAACGGGTAAGATCGGTATTGCCAAAATATCCATCCGAAGCAAAAGCAGCTTAGCTGCCATCCGAGTGGTTGAAAATTGTCTTTTTTTAGAAACGATGTATTTTCCGGACGAAATCCGCTCGTTATCCCAGGTGCCTAATCTACCTCCCGTTACCATAGTAAACGAGAAAGAATTATCGATGGCCAAAGCTCTCGTTGAGCAGCTCAGCGAAAAGTTTGATCCGGAAAAATATACAGATGACTACCGATTGGCATTAACTGAATTAATTGAGCAAAAGATGGCCGAGGAAAGTATCGATATCGTATCCTCACCTGCTGCAGAAGGACGTTCTAACATCATAGATCTCTTAGCTACTTTACAAGCACGCTTAGATGCAACAAAAATGCCTTCATCGGCATCTTGCTGCCAAGTTCCCGAATAAGGAGCCCCGTCTGTTTGTGAGGATCTATTTTATGACGGACCTGCTCTTTGGAACTGGGTTAATGATCGTGAGTGGGAAGGAATCATCTCCATTATCTACATGTAATTGTACGTAATAGAACTTGTACACAAATAAGCACGAATAATCCAATTAAAACCTATAAAAAGCTCATGACGAATGCTTTGAAAAATTGTCGTACAAAAATTATGCAAAAAAATTGATAAACAAGACGAGCATACAGTCACTTTAAACGGAATGCACTACATGAAAGAGGTTTGTGAATTCAAAGTTCGGTAAGTCTTTTCTATATGCATCTCCATAATAAAGAGCATACCCTTTGAGTGAACCAGGAGTATGCTCTTTATTTACATTGTTGTATTCAAAGTCTGCTCACTTCTACGGGCATGTAATTTCTTCATCATGAATTCACTCAGCGCTCCAACAACAAGAAGTAAAGAAGCCACCCACGCTGTTGCTATATCTCCAATTAATGAGATGAATAAAAACCCAAATAATGGACCTGCCGCGGCTCCTAAATCACTTGCCATTGAATATCCAGAAATCACTTTATGCCGATTATGAGCCGTAGATTGTTGGAAAATTTTAGCATCGTTTATAGTCATAAGTACTGTAGATATTAGAAGCAACAGCATTGTCATACCTAGGCAAATTACAACATTCATCCTCATTGGAAACAAGAATAACAAGCTGCTGGCCACTATAGTTAAAATAGTAAGATATCTATTCCCATTTATACTTCGATCATTTATCTTCCCGATCCAAGGAACAAGGAGTGGATCTAAACTTAATTTCACAGTGATGAGTAAACCGGTAATGGTCGCAGCTCCAATCGCTTGCATAAAAGGAATCCACTCATAATTTTGCATACCAACCCAATAACTCATTGTTGATTTAAGAAAACCTTGAAAGATCAGAGTGAGTATAAACCCCGTAATCATGAGCGAAATCAATTCTTTATTGAAGGTTCTTTGCTTCTCAACATGTTGAATTTCAACAAATGCTGATCCCTCTAACCTTCCTACAAAAAATAAAGTCAAAAATGCCAGTACAGCAAATGCGATAAGGATATTATCAGGTCCATAGAAGGTTGAAACAAAGCCTCCAACTAACATTCCCAATAATGCTCCTATTCCTGTAATACTATTATAAATGCCTGACAACCTTCCGCCGTTCTCGCTGTTCTCCTCGATAGCAGCTACCACCTGCAATTGTCCACCCTGTTTAAGAAAAGCCCAAGCTACACCCCAAACGCATCTTGCGATGAGAAGCATCCAGAATCCATTTAACCATCCATAACAAAATGTAGACATTACTGTAAGAAGAATGGCGATGATAATACCCATTTTAATTTGATACTTAGAATAAAACCAACCAATCAATGGGTGAATCGGAATTCGAACAAATCGATTCATCGAAAGTAATACACCCACCTGCCATAACGACTGAATGCCAAACTGCTCACCAAAGATAGGAAGTACTACATAAAGCATCGTATCTCCAAGCAGACAAACAGCCGTTATCGCTGCAACGAGTTTAACTTTTGTCTCTGCTTTTATTTTATTTGGTTTTATTCGCATCCAACGGCCGGTCCACAGCACGAAGAATTAGTAACTTTTAACGCAGTCTTTGGTCGCGAAACACTGCAAACGCCCGTTTCCGGCAAATGGAGCTTCACTTCCCGTGCCGAGTCCCAGTCTCCTGCTAAAGCTGCTACAACGCTTCTAACTTGCTCATAACCCGTCGCAAGTAAAAATGTTGGTGCGCGTCCGTAGCTCTTTGCCCCTACGATATAAAAACGATGCTCCGGCTGGCTAAGTTCAGCTTCTCCATGCGGCCGAACTGTACCACAGCTGTGAATGTTAGGATCAATGAGATCTGCCAGCTTCGGTACGCACTCAATGGATGAATCAGCTGCATATCGAAGCTCTCTGATGAATGAGAAATTCGGCCTTGCTCCCGTAGCAGCAATAATCTCATCCACTCCATTAATCGTTGCACCGGTTCCAATTAGGTTTAACTTCTCGCCCTCTTGTTCGAGACCATGGATATAAAAGGGTGTATGGACATTTACTAATCCTTCTCTCACAAGTTTTGCCGCACGTGATCCAAGTACTCCTCTAGCTGGCAGTCCATCAAGCTCACCACCTCCAAAAGCGTCCTCGATGGATTGTTTTCTTAAAACCCAATGAATAGTCGTTGCAGGATTTTGGAGCTTCAACTCATGCAGCAATAGAATCGCATGGATGGCTGAGTGTCCGCTACCGACGACAGCTACTGTTTTACCAGTGTAACGCTTTGCATGTGCACCTTTAATGTCTGGAATACCATAATGAATATGTGAGCTGTAATCGGCCTCTTGAGCTGCATAATCCCCACTAGCTCCAATTGGATTTGGTGATTTCCATGTACCTGTAGCATCAATTACGGCTGAAGCCTCCACACGATAGACAACGTTATTACTTTCATACACGACTTCAAAAGGTACCTTCTCCCTTCCGGCCGTTTTCATTTTATCAAAACCCTGTCGGTGAATGGCTACAACACGTGCCTCCGTCCTAATGTTCGTCTTTAATTTACTGAGTTCGGATAGTGGATACAAATATTGATCAAATAATTGTTTTCCGGTTGGCAACTCCTCTTTAGGAGGTGCTATCCATCCTGTTTCAGTAAGAAGCTCTGATGCCGCAGAATCAATGTTAAATTCCCATGGAGAAAACATTCTGATGTGGCCCCATTCCAATACAGAAGCTCCAACTGATGTTCCCTGCTCCAACAAAACAAATGGAATCTTTCTTTTTGTTAATTGTGCTGCAGCAGCCAAGGCCACAGGTCCTCCTCCAATAATAGCTACAGGTAATTGATTTTTCATTTTAACTCCTCCTCGAATTCGATTACACTCTAAGTGACGATCCATTTAATCAAATAGATGCATTTATGTTTTTTTGCAATACGCTGCGTCCTTTCACGAAAAGATAACGTCAGCACTATAAAGAAGAACTTAAAGAGGTGCGCAACATGGAAATCGTTCAATTATGGCAGCTTTTTCATCAACCTTTGAAGCAATTTGTGATCAATCGTACTGGAGATCCTATTGCTGCTGATGACATTGTGCAGGATACGTTTATAAAAATTCATTTAAATATTAAAAACCTTAGGGACGAAGAGAAAATAAAACCATGGGTCTATCAAATAACACGAAACGCAATTATTGATTATTACAGGCGCGAACGATCTTTCGAAGAACTTCCCTTCAACCTTCCTTCCACTGAAGAAGAAATTGAAATCAGTACCCAGCTAGCATCCTGCATAAAACCGATGATCGAACAATTGCCACTCAAATACCGAGAGGCGCTTACGATTACCGAGCTGCAAGGCTATACACAAGTCGAGTTAAGCATGCAATTAGGTATTTTTCTTTCTGGTGCAAAATCAAGGGTTCAAAGAGGCAGGTTGAAACTCAAGGAACTGCTTCTTGCGTGCTGTCACGTCAATAAAGATCTTTTGGGACATATACAGGATTATGAAATCAAAGGGCCTCTTCAAACAGAATCATGTACGTCCTCTTGCAACTGCAACTTATAAATTGCGACTTATTTCAACTTCTCTCCGTCTTCATGAACGTTAGTACAATACATGACAATGGAGGAATACAAAATGATCAGTGACAACATTTTACAAGGTTCCGACAACTGCTGCGGAGGACCGGCCCCAGAGAACACACAATCTTGCTGTATAGCAGACGCAGATGCGAAGTCAGCAGGCAAGGACGGATGCGGTTGTTCAACTAAAACGCCGCTGAGCAATCCTATAATCGTAAAGAGCACTTGCTGCGGGTAAGCATAATTGAGTGGGGTCTAACCAAGACCCCTTCTTTTAAGATGCTTCACTACATATTTAGCATCAGAACCTACACCTCGAATTGTTGCTGAAGCAAATGAACGTTGACCGGATAAGCCTAGATAATATAATCCAGGTACCGTACTGCTTAAACCTCCTTTTTGAACGGCATACCCTCGATCATCCAGTGCTCCCTCAACTCCATGAAGACCATCCCTTAACTTATTTTTGAATCCTCCTACATCAATGGCTCCGCCTGGGCTACCTACTGTCACTCCGAACCGCCAAAAAGGAAAAGCATCGTACCCTATGATCTTCATCCAAAAATGAACGTCTTTCCCAAGTAATCTTTGAGGTACTAATTGAACAGGCTGAAGTACTGCAAGAGTAGTAACTGAAGCCCTTTCACTGATCTCAGCTCCTATCTGCACAGCTGAATTACCTCTGCCCACTACGATAACGCGTTGTTTACGGAAGGCATCTGGTTTCCTGTACTGAGAAGAATGAATTATTGTCCCTTTAAAGTCTTCGCCTCCCTCCAGTTTTGGAACGAATGGCTGATTAAATGAACCTGTAGCGCAAATGATGTTTTTAGTTCTGTATACCTCACCGTCTGTTGTATGCAAGTAGAAAAGCTCGTTTTTTTCCACTCGATCCACCCGAACATTAAAATGGATCGGAAAGTTATTGTGCTTGGCATACATTTTTAAATAAAAGATGACTTCATCCCTTGTCGGGTAGATATCAGCTTTTAATGGGAATGGCATCCCTGGCAATGAGGAATAGCTCGCAGGCGAAAATAACCTCAGGTTGTCGTAGTATTGTGGCCATGAACCAGCCGGTTCGGTGTTCGATTCTAAAACGACATAATGAAATCCATTTTTCTTCAAATGATAGCCTGCAGCAAGACCTGCTTGCCCTGCCCCAATGACAATTACATCATATAACTCGCTCATACTATCTCCTTAATTAACGAATTTAATTGCATTTTGCAAGTATGAGATTAAAAGATATGGAGTAATCTCATTACCCCATAGGTGTGCAGCACATTTTTGATTTTTGCATGCTTGTGTTTAGTAATTGTAGAGATCGGATGACGGTTTCCTTCTCAAACTCATTCATGAATGAAAAGACTTCGTCTAAATAATCGTTCATCATTTTTTCAATTGAGCCCGCCACAAACTTCCCTTCTGTTGTCAATGATAATAGATACACTCTACCATCTTCTGGAGAAGAAGTTTTCTTAACTAAATTCATCTTTTTTAAGGATTGAATCTGTCGACTAAAGGTCGTAATATCCACGCCAAGCGTTTCTGCAACCTTTTGCATAGAAGGCATGTTCTGGCGATCAATTTCGTAAAGGATATGACTGTGAATGAGAGATATATCCAGACCACTGATCTGACAACAGTTCTTGTTCAACAAACCAAACTGCCTAGCAAGGATTTGTAGTAATTCTCGTGGGTTGTTCATTATTCATTCCCCCTGTCTGTATTATTTATAAATCATTTACTTGTAATTTGCAAGTTAAAATTCACTTCATCGTTGATATGCGTTAACACTTATATAATACTTTACTTATATAATCAGCTGTGTATAATAACATTGAAAGGTGTGAGACTATTTGAAGCCCTCACTTCGTATTTACTTTTTATGTGGTGAAAATCGTTGTCGAAGTCAAATCGCAGAAGCTTATGCTAAAGATATGGCAAGAGATGATGTAATCATTGACTTACATCCATCCGAAATACACCCACTAAACACAATACAATGCTTTAAAGGAGTGATTGCATGATTCAACCGATAGACACTCTTGCCGAGACATTGAAGCTATTGTCTGACAAGACTCGTCTTACTATTCTTGCTCTGCTTAAGGAGCAAGAGATGTGCGTATGCGATATTGTTACGATTCTTGAAACAACACAACCTAATGTAAGCCAGCATTTAAAAAAATTAAAAGTTGGCGGTTTGGTTAATGAGACAAGACGTGCGCAATGGATTTATTATTCTTTAAATATTGATGATAAACCTTTTTTGCATGGCATCTTAGAAGTACTTCCTTCAATGAATGATCATTTAAAAAAATTGAGTACTGACTGCTGTAGTTAATTTAGGAGGAAATATGTTAGTTATCGCATCCATTATTTTTCTCATTACCTTGATTTTCGTTATTTGGCAGCCTAGAGGTTTGAACATTGGTTACTCGGCTGTTGGCGGAGCTATACTCGCCCTACTCGTTGGCGTCGTTGATTTTAATGACGTGTGGGATGTTACCGGCATTGTCTGGAACGCAACGTTAGCATTTGTCGCTGTCATCCTGATCTCTCTCATTCTAGATGAAATAGGATTCTTTGAATGGTCAGCACTCCATATGGCACGCTTTGCAAAAGGGAACGGTTACCTCATGTTCACCTTCGTCGTATTGTTAGGCGCTGCTGTTGCTGCATTTTTCGCAAATGATGGTGCTGCACTCATTCTTACACCGATTGTACTTGCCATGGTCAGAGCCTTGAAATTTGACGATCGTATGATTCTGCCATTCATTATGGCAAGCGGATTTATATCCGATACGGCCTCCTTACCGCTTGTGGTCAGTAACTTGGTCAATATCGTTTCTTCTGATTTCTTTGGCATTGGATTTGCCGAGTATGCAAGTCGTATGATTATTCCAACCTTCTTTGCGGTTGGTGCAAGTTTGCTGGTTTTATTCCTGTTTTTCAAGAGAAGCATACCTAAGAGCTATGATCTTAACCAACTAAAACAGCCTCGTGAAGCGATTAAAGATATGCGCATGTTTAAGCTATCCTGGTTTGTATTAGCCGTACTACTAATTGCTTACCTTGTAAGTGAGTTCGTCCATATTCCTGTATCGATAGTAGCTGGAATTGCAGCAATTGTCTTTATTTTTGCAGCACGCAGAAGTCCGGCAATCCATACCGGCGCTGTAATCAAAGGAGCCCCATGGTCAGTTGTCGTCTTTTCCATCGGCATGTATGTCGTGGTTTATGGGCTCCGTAATGTTGGTCTTACAGATGAACTTGGAAAAGTGTTTCAATGGACAGCAGATCAAGGTTTATTTATGGCAACGATTGGTACAGGATTTATCGCTGCCATCCTCTCTTCCATTATGAACAACATGCCTACGGTTATGATCGATGCCTTGGCTATCCAGGGAACGAACACGGATGGTGTAATACGAGAGGCTCTGATCTATGCCAATGTGATTGGTTCTGATCTAGGTCCTAAAATTACGCCAATAGGCTCGTTAGCTACCTTATTGTGGCTTCATGTGCTGTCCAAAAAAGGCGTGAAAATTACATGGGGCTATTACTTTAAAATTGGAATCGTACTAACGATTCCCGTGTTGTTTATTACGTTAGTTTGCCTTTACTTATGGCTTAGCATCATCCATTAAATGAATTTCAAAGGAGATATGAAAAATGGAAAAGAAACTGGTTTATTTCTTGTGTACGGGTAACTCTTGCCGGAGTCAAATGGCAGATGGCTTTCTGAATGCTATAGGTAGTGAACAATACGAAGTTAAAAGCGCAGGACTCGAAGCACATGGCCTGAATCCAAGAGCGGTTCAAGTGATGAAAGAAGCTGGCGTAGATATTAGCGAAAACTCTTCTAATGTTATCGATTCGGAGATATTAAATCGTGCTACCTATGTAATTACCCTTTGCGGCCACGCCGATGAGCACTGCCCGGTTATTTCCAATCCGGATGTAGTGAAATGGCATTGGGGCTTCGAAGATCCTGCTAAAGCAACAGGCACAGAAGAAGAAATCATGGATCAATTCAGAATCGTTCGCGATGCGATTAAAGCACGGATCGAGAAGTTTGTGAAAGTAGGACAATAACATGTCCCACATCAAAAGAATGCATGTTGCCGTGAACTGCTCTGACTTAGATAAGTCACTCGGCTTCTACCGTCAATTTTTTGGAGTGGAGCCAACGAAGGTAAAGGAAAATTACGCGAAGTTTGAATTAGATAATCCAGCCCTACACTTTTCACTAAACGTACGCCCATTTGAAAAAAACGGTGTTCTAAATCACCTTGGTTTTCAAGTAGATAACACCGAAGACGTACTCGCGATGGGTGAGCGTCTGAGACAAGCTGATCTTCTTCTTATTGACGAAATGAATACTACCTGCTGCTATGCTGTACAAGACAAAGTATGGGTGTACGATCCGGACGGTAATGCCTGGGAGATTTTTTATACCAAAGAGGATTCAGAATTTGAATCTGCTGGCGATCAACGTGATCTTTCATTATGCTGTGCCCCTCCTTCTGCACCAGTTCAAGTGGAGTTTACATCGTTTAAAAAACAATTATTTTAAGTCAAAGGAGAAATCAAAATGAATAAAGCTTATCATGAATTAATACCTGGTCAAATTTATATGGGCGGTGCCCAAGACGTACAAACAATAGTGGATAATGAAGGTGTTGAAGTTGTAGTTGATCTTCGTGAAGAGGCAGATCAATGTGCTGCTTCCAGCGCAGGCTTGCGATGGATTAAGGTTCCCCTTGGAGACAAGGCAAATGAACCCCAAGAAGAACTGCTTCATTCTGCCATTAAAGCTGTTGTAGACGCGTATAAAGAAGGCAAAAAGGTGGCATTCCATTGTGGCGGCGGTAAAGGCCGAACTGGTACAGTTGCTTATGGTACACTTCTTGAGTTAGGATTAGCCAATACCATCGAAGATGCCGAGCAAAAAGCCCAAAGTATTCGATCAATATTGAATATTAAACCTGCACAGCGAAACGCATTGGAAACTATATATTCGTAATAAAAGGAACGTTTACAGGCGAATTGCCTTGTGAACGTTCCTTTTTTATACTCCGTTGAACAGCTCTACCAGGAAGTTTAATAAAAAGTGCAGACTGCTAATATATTATGCCAAATGAAATTGCAATTGAAAAAGAGGATAGTAACAGCATTAATTTATTAGAATTAGGATGCCTTTTAATAAGGCATCCTCAGAATGTCGAGAAACCCACGCTTTTTCCGAAGCGATGGGTTTCTCTTTTTGTTCTGAGACATGGTTTGAAGAGGGCTTAAAGGGATTTCTCCTAGATTGCCCTCCTTTCTAGGAGAAGGGCAATCTTTTTCATGTTCTGAACGGCTGCGGTCATGAGCGCTTGCTCAGTCGCATTCCGCAACCCCCGCAAACGGCAATAGCGAAACCCGTGGAGCTGTTTGGCATCCGCGAAGCTTCGCTCAATCGTTTCTTTTCGTTTTTTGTACAGTCGTTTACCGGATTTACTCAATCGGTTCAACCGTACTTGCTCCTTGCTTTCTTCCCAAATATGTCGTGTCACCACTTTTCGGTTGTTCCGTGAACGCGTGCACTTTGCCAACATAGCGGTTAAACACCCTTATTGCGGACACTGCACCTCTTATTCAACATTGGTCAAAGAATTGCTTTAAATTGCTTCCATTTTCTCCAAAATGGACTTTTGAACCGCGTTAGACTTTAACATGCTTGGGTTTCACAGTCCCATCCTTGAGCACCTTCATATATTCGTATGGAGAGAAGTCGTAGATGCTGCCATGTAGGCGAATGCGGTTGTAATCTTGAATAAACTGACTAACGATCTCATACGCCTCTGGATAGGACTCAAATTCATGGCGTCGATAGCACTCTAGTTCTATGATCGCATGATAGGATTCAATATGAGCGTTTTTATTTGGTGTTTTAGGCGGAATACGCTCGTGGATCATGACAAACTCCGTACAGGCCTCTTCAAATCGATGGCTGATAAACTGTGGGCCGTTATCGGAACGTATGACAGGCTTATCTGTTTGATCAAAGAGCTGGCGCTTCATGAGCGCTTCCTGCGTGATCTGAACGAGATGTTTGGCTTCACAGGTCAG
>NZ_JAVIFU010000028.1 GCF_031157315.1 Paenibacillus sp. LHD-38 | reverse complement strand
CCAAAGTAACGAGGCAACTCCCGCCCATCATCTGCAATGGCAACCGAAATTTTTTCTTTCGACACATCTAAACCGACGTATTTTGTGGCAGAATGCATAGTAGACAGCTCCTTTTGCTTGTAGTTCTGAAAATGGTGTGGTTTACACTATCCATTTTTAACCTACGATTCGAAGTAAATACGGGGCTGTTTTACGTTCATCATAGCTAGTTCAACGAGTTCTAGCTACCTGATTACGAAAACCGGATTCCTTTGTAGAATAAAGGGTCCGGTTTTTTCATGTAATGAATTGCTCAGCATACGATTTTTTCCGTTTCGTGAGGTGACCCCAGGTACCCCATATTCATCTTTGTTGTCCGGCTGCAGTTCAACCCGATTCTCAAAGCGATTTTCCATTGCGCCGAAAAGCAGCATTTCGACGGCCAGTTCCTCCGGTAGCGGCCTTGTTTGATGAGCGGAATACCAAAAACTTTCCGGTCCGTACAAACGAACCTGATAGGGCCTCTCCAACGTTTGGGGGATATAAATCCCAAGCATGCCAAGCTATTCGGGAAACGCCTTCCGATCCACTGTTCCTTTAGCGGAAAGAAACGATTGATTCATCAAATAATGCCCGACCGCCCCTGTTTGAATATTCGAATAAAGCAGTAAGCGCGGTCTTTCGAACGTGCTTGCCGACAACACGACCGTCTTTCCTTTTAGCGTAAAGGAACGTTTATCCGGCGACATCACTTGTACGCCGGTTACCTTTCCGTGATCGACGAGTAGGCGGATGGCACGGGACTGAACCGCCAAGTCAAACGGTCTGGCATTTAACGCTTTCGAAAAAAAAGAAATCGAGCTGGTCATGACGTCGGAATGCACCTCTCTCAAGGTGGACGGCTTCAGATCAGCTGCCATCGGCATCCTAACCGCCTCAGGGAAACCATTCTGCTTCATACGACTCAGCAGAATCTCTGTTAACTGCGCGCCTTCGAAAAAATTATCGGAAACCTTCATGATGCGCTCTGCGGTCTCGTAATACGATTCTAACTCATGAAGGGGGATTGGCCATTCTTCTTGCAGGAACGATTCGATTCGAGTGGCGGCAGCATCCCAAAACAACGTTCTTCCACCCAGGGCGAAAACTTGCCTTGCCCCCAAGTAATCCGGGTAGGATCCGGGCAGTTACCTTGAGTTATTTAAATAATAGTCCCATAAGCGGGAAGGATTCATTGTCGGCAGGTTGCGGACATACGTAGGAATGACTAAATCTCCCCGATCGAGTTTATTTTCGTTGTTCCTCCAGTGTTCGCTTAACCGCCAAAGGAGGGCTCCTCCTCCAGCGCCGGTACCGATGTTTAGGGTATCGTATTCCGTGTTTTCCATTTGTTCGAGTGGCGTCAGCGGAATCCAGGTCTTCATTGGACCGGGCGTTACCGGCGGGGAAAGGGGAGGAGCGGAGGTTATTTGTAGCGTCTTCCAACCTCAAGCGAAGGAGCGTGAGTGAATTGAAAATATGGGTAGCAGGCAAAAAACGCTAAATCTCTGTAACTAATTACTGTAATAAGACTGTAACCTCGTCCGTCTCCGATCGGCGGGAGCCAATCAATCTCATGAAAACTCGGCTCTAAATGTTACAGCAGCCAATCAAATGATGATTATGCAGATACCGTCGAGGTAACGATAACATGACAATTTGAATGCCAGGGCTGCAGCAGGACTTAAAAAAAAGCCATCCTTTAATGTCAAGGGGACCGGCATTAAAGGGTAGTTTATGGTTGGGTATGGGTCTGACGAGAATTTTTTGTAAACTCATAAGCTGCGACATTTCCTGCTGACCTGGCTCAAAAAGCAGGGCATCGACGACGTGCTCATACAACCGTATTCTGGTCACGAAAGCCGAAAAGCAGGAATATAACGAAGTCAAAAATAATTTCTCATTTAATAACATCTACTTTGCGGGTAGTACCAGCGTAGCTGACACCACCCGCAAACACCTATAAAACACTGGTGATTTGACGTCGAAAGTTCCGAAATTATGAGTACCGGAACAAATTCTCGATTCCGAGGGTGGTTTCCGCTTGATTGAGTGGACTTATGGCGTGCCGAATCAACAAGTTCCAATTCCAAAAATAAATTCGGAACATGTTCAAATCCTTGTGGTTTTACTGCATTCGTTAGGATTTACCATATATTTCAATCTACTTTGCGGTCAGTATCAGCTTCGCTGATAATGGGCCTACATCCAATTGCGGAAAGGCTTCTTCATATGGTTTTAACTGATTGCCCAAATCAATTGGGCGAGATGATATATGCGTGGCAGTATCCACTTCACGTCCAGGACCTAGCGAGATAGAAGCGACCATATGTTCATAGGCGTGATCTGTTTCTTTTTGTTCTTCAATGGATATCAGAAGATAATTAATGGGCTCTGCTTTTACGGCGCCGACAAATACTCGTACACCCTTTTTATCCTCTCGAAGTTCCAGTAGATCTCCATAAAAGTTCTTGATACCAAGCTATTTTTTCAAACTGATTTTCAATTCCAGATCAGGCTTTCGATCGTTCGGGGCCTTTTTTTCTTTCTTCGACTTCTTCTTTAACCATGGGATAATAGGCTTTTCCGTGATCATGCAATACAACAACCAACCGATTGTTGGAAGTATTCGCAAAAAGGTACGCTAGAATTTTGTTGTAATATCCATATATCAAAAGACGAAATTTGGAGAAAAAATATAACATTATAATTAAACATGTTCTACATCATTAATTTGCTTGTAAGGAGAGTATAATCATGAATAAAAACCGGATGCAATATAATATAACGAATTGAATATTCATATTTAAACATTGTCCTGATAACTCGAAAAGTAATATAATTTAATTAGAGTATGGAGACTTATTTTAGTTAGGGTGAAATATAATTAATTGAGCATTGAGGAGAGTGTCAGCATGTCAGAGCAACAGGTGAAACGTCCGAATATTATCTTTATTATGAGCGACGATCATGCCGCTCACGCGATAGGCTGTTATGGGAGCCGGATTAACGAAACGCCGAACATCGATCGAATTGCGAATGAAGGCATGAGGCTGGATAACTGCTTCTGCACCAATTCGATTTGTACACCGAGCAGAGCGGCGATCTTAACCGGCACGTACAACCATGTGAACGGCGTAAAGACGCTGTCCGACAGATTGGACGGCAAGCAGCTTACCGTGTCTAAGCTGCTTCAGCAGAATGGGTATCAGACGGCCATCGTCGGCAAGTGGCATCTCGGTCACGGTGGAGACAGCGATCCTACAGGCTTCGATTTTTGGAGCGTTGTTCCTGGGCAGGGAGATTACATAGACCCGTCATTTATCGAGATGGGCCAGACGATCAAAGTTCGAGGTTACGCGACGGATATTATTACGGATAAATCGATTGATTGGATAGAGCGGAGGGACAAGGAGAAGCCGTTTTTTCTGATGTGCCATCATAAAGCGCCCCATCGCCCGTGGATTCCGGACGAGAAGCATGCACATATGTACGAGGATATCGACATTCCGGAGCCGGAGACGTTCAACGATGATTATTCCAACCGCGCAAGCGCCGCCGCCGCGGCGGAAATGCGAATCGACAGAGATTTGACGGCGAGAGATTTCAAGATGGAGCCGCCCGCTCATTTGGAAGGAGCCGCTCTCAAGAGCTGGAAATATCAGCGTTACATCAAAGATTATTTGCGGTGCATCGCATCCGTAGACGATAATGTCGGCCGATTGCTGGACTATCTGGACCGGGAAGGACTGACGGAGGATACGATCGTCATCTATACGTCGGATCAAGGGTTTTTCCTTGGAGACCACGGCTGGTATGACAAACGCTTTATGTATGAGGAATCGCTCCGCATGCCGTTCGTGATCCGTTACCCGCGCAAAATATCGCAGGGCACCGTCAGCAATCATATGGTGCTGAACGTCGATTTCGCGCCGTTATTTTTAACCTATGCGGATATTGAAGTGCCCGAGTCGATGCAAGGAGTCAGCTTCCATCCGATAGTGGAAGGAGACAATTCGGCGGGCTGGCGCACTTCGATGTATTACCGGTACTGGATGCATCTGTCGGAACATAAGGTGTATGCGCATTACGGCATTCGTACGGAGCAATATAAGCTTATCTACTACTATGCCGACGCGCTTGGCACGCTTGGATCGGAGGACGAGCCGAAGACGCCGGAGTGGGAGCTGTTCGATCTGAAGAAGGATCCGTACGAGATGATTAATGTGTACAACGATCCCGATTACGAGAGAGTTGTCGCCGTGCTGGAGAAGGAGCTGCATCGATTGCAGGAGGAGGTAGGAGACGAACGATTCGTTTATCAAGGCTAGCATATAGAAGGGGCTCCTGTTCATCGCCCACGATGAGCGGGAGCCCCTTCGGCATCAAGGTTATGTTCGTTCGATTAATACCCGTACACCGTACGGCTTAAGCAGTAACTCTCCTTCGAGCCATTCGTCGTTCCATACATCGTACATTTGGCGATCAAGCTTCATGGCCGCAGTGTCGCTGGAGCCGTTTAGTACAAAGACATATCGGGTGCCATCCGCGTGCTGCCTCATCGTTGTTTCGATATGTGCAGGGGGCATTGTGCCTAACAGAGTTGGAATCCGAAGCTCGCGGCATCTCTCCTCCAGAAAATCGAGGTAGAAGCGCTCTTCCGCAAATGTGGCGATGAACCAAGAATGGCCATTCCCGACAGGTTGTACCGTCACAGCAGGAAATCCTTCGTACCATTGGCTGGCAAAGGCTCCTGCGACTTGCGCCGATTCGGCCTGAACGAGCTCGTGAAGCATATCCCCTTCGTATAGGCGGTCACGCCAGCTGAATTGTACGCGCGTTTGCGCCCCCGAAGTGGCGGCTTCGAGAGGCTTCGAGCCGAGAAGCTGAATGATGCCGGGATGCAGACGTTCATTGTAATAGGAGGCTTCCTCGTTTTTGATCCCGATCAAAGGATGGAAGACGATCACGCCGCCGCTCTCCGCATATTGCTGCAGCTTAAGGACTAGACCGTCGTCGACGATAGGAAGCATCGGCACAAGAAGCAGCTTATACGCCGTGAAGTCGCCATGTCTTCCGACGGCATCGCAGTTATATCCGAGCTTGCGGACGCTATGGTACAGCTTATTGATATGCTGGACATAAACATTCGGGTTGCCCGTCCAAGCTGATGGATGCTCAATATGCCAGCGGCTTGGGAAGTCATAGAGCACGGCGATTTCGCTTACGACCTGAGAGCCTTCAATCGATTGCGATATGCGATGCAGCCGTTTCCCCAGAGCTTGGCATTCATCGTAAATTCGAGTCGGCTGTCCATCGAAATCGGTAATGGCTCCATGATTTTGTTCGCTGCCGAAGGGGAACCTCTTCCATGGGAAAAAGAAGACGCCGTCCGCACCATTGGCAATCGTATGCAGCACAAGCCGCTCCAGCTCGCCCGGCGCTGGCGTATTGCCCTCCGCCCCTAGAATCGCATGGCCTTCATTACGCAGCTCATAGACGTGGAACGGCGCCTTCTTCAGGCTGCGGTTAACTGCTAGTCCCAATTCGATAGATCGGCAGCGGTCGCCGAACGGCGGGTAATAGTTGGTGCCGGTAATGTCGAGTAGCTTCGCCATCTCGTAATAATCGGTCCGATTGTTCCACAGCATTTGGTTGTTCGTCGTTACGTATTGCTTGGTGTCTTGGATATGCGGGCGGACGGCTTCGGCCAGCAGCCTCGCGGCATTGACGTTGCAGTCGCTGCGGAATTGGCGCCAGGCTTGGATATAAGCGGGATTGTAGTCCGCTTTGGTCAGCCGCGGCGTAGCAATCTGCTCGAAGCGATCGAAGGTCTGTCCCCAAAATACGGTTCCCCAAGCCGTATTAAGCGCGTCGATCCCCTCGTACTTCCGCTTAAGCCAGCTCCGCCACTTGGCCAGACATACCGGACAATGGCAATCCGGTTCATCGCCGATCTCATTGTCGAGATGCCATCCGATAACGGAAGGAAGCCGGCCATACTGGGTGGCCATGGCGGACGCAAGCCGGCTCGCTTTCTCTCGAAGAAGCGGATGGTTGACGCAGAAGGTGTAGCGGCTGGCGTATTCGAGCCGATGTCCTTCCTGCGTAAGGATAAGAACGGTACGGTCCATTTCCACAAGCCAAGCGGGAACGGTACGCATCGGAGGGCAGAGGACAATCTGGATCGCATAGTTGTCCGCGAGACGGATAAACTCATCCAGCCATTCAAAATCATAAATGCCTTCGCTTGGCTCCATCGATTTCCATGCAAATTCGGTAATGCGCAGCGCATTGATCCCGGCTTCGCGCATCAATTGCAAATCTTCCTCCCACCGATGGGCTTCTCTATGCTCGGGATAATAACATGCTCCGTATAACATAATGAGTGTTCCTCTCTTGTTATTGTTGATTGATTAGTTAAATGTTACAATAATAAAGGGATTTAAGAAATCATACTTTTTGAATGCTTATATAACATAATGAATCTAACGACTTCCGGTTCAATAGAGGGGGAGCATGAAGTGGACATTCGTACGATCCGGTTTTTCAAGCTGCCCGAAGCGCCGATGCCTATGTACGTGCATACGACCGGCTACAACGTTCAGAAGCAAATGAATCGCCCGGAAGGCTTTTCCGCCTTCCAGCTTCTGTTCGCCAGAGGGGGGCAAGGCAGATTTCGGCTGTCCAGAGGGGAAGAGTTCGACTTCGGGCCCATGCAATATCTCGTATTGCCGCCCGATTTGCCCCACGAGTATTACACGACTTCGAGCGAGCCTTGGGAAGTGGGGTACGTGTCTTTTCTCGGCGATAAGGTAGAGGAGCTTCTGGCGCATTTCGGTATGGAGCTGTGCAGACCGCATGATCTGCGGGATATGTGCGGCATATGGAGCATGCTGGACGAGTTGTGGAAGATCGGAGACGCCAACTTGGCGGGAGCGGAATGGGAGGCCGTCCGTTTATATTACGGCTTGCTTACGGACCTGAACCGGTTAGTGTTAAGCGGAGCCGAACGAAGTCCGAAGCCTGCGCCCCCTGAGGATAGAGATTCGGGCAGAGCGGTGGCCGAACAGGCAGCTTCTTATTTGAACGAGCATTACAACGAAAACATTTCGATATCCAACGTAGCTTCCACATTCGGGTATACGCAGCAATACTTGAATCAATTGTTTCGGAGAAACTATGGCGTAAGCATGCATCAGTACGTACAGAGAATCCGGCTTCATAAAGCGATCAAGTATATGAAAGAGTCCGAAAGCATGACGATCAAGGAGGTTGCCGGTCTTATCGGGATGGAGCCAAGCTACTTCATCCGCCACTTCCGCCAAGCGACGGGAATGACGCCGGATAAATACCGCAAGCATCGGGCCGAATAGAGCCGTCGAACGAATAACCGCAGAGCTTAGCCGGACTATCCGGTTAGGCTCTGCGGTTCTTGGTTGTTTAAGCTTTCTTCTTGTGAAGCTCCCTATATGCCCCGGGCGTAATGCCCATCGTTTGCTTAAATTTGCGGATGAAGCTGGATTGATTCAAGTAGCCTACGCTTTGGGCGATTTCCTGCACGTTTTTGTCGGTATGAATAAGTTCGCTTTTGACCTTCGTCATACGGAGATCGTTGACATAATCCGATATATTGCGGTTCAGCTGCGCTTTGAAATAGTTGCTTAAATAAGAGGCTCAAAACCGAAATCAGTGCTTGACGAAATAATCCAAGGTTGAAAATGGAAAAACATCTGCTAATCCTGTATTGTTGTAAGTCCTACCAAACAACAAAAAGGAAAAACAGATGCAGATCCAGTATATCAATGAAATGCTTAACATACCAGAGCTAACGATTCATCAGATTCTGCTGATGAGTGCAGATGAAATTCATATAGAAGTAAAGCCCTTAGCCCCAAAGCAATGCTGTCCAGTTTGCCATTCAGACGAATTTGTTACGCTTAAAGGAAGAAACGGTATGCGCACCGTTCGGCACCTTCCTGCTTTTGAGAAAAACGTGTATCTTCTGGTTCCAAGCATCCGGATGCATTGTTCGCAATGCCATTTGGGTTTTGTTTGGGTATACGATTTTGTAGGAGCTAAAAGACGTTACAGTAAGCTTTTTCGAGAGCGAACAGTTGAGCAAGCGCTTGGCTATACAGCAGTTCTTAGCGCCCGTATGCAAGAAACGCCCGCAAGCACCGTACAACGGATGCATAACGAGGCTGTTCCTTTGGAAAGCGAACGACTTTCCGAGCGAGCATGGAAACAAGCGACCGAAAGCACTGGGTTGGTCTTGGGTGTCGATGACTTCGCCATCAAGAAAGGGCATACCTACAACACGGGTTTTCATGATCTGAGAGGTGGAACGTTACTCGATATTTTACCCGGACGAAAGCTAGAGGAATTACGTGCTTATGCCCTGCAGCATTCTGGCTTTTCAACGCCGTCATCATTTCACGCGAAACCGAGACAATTACAAAGCAGACATTTTAGTCGAATGCAATCGCAAACGTATTCCGAGTTAAATCGTCAAGCAATGATTTTGAGGTTGAGCCAAAATTCTTTAGGTGTTTGCTGGTTGAATCGTGCTTTCGTATGCGTAGAATCCACAATGATCGCTTTGCTCTTAATGAGTTCTTTTTCTAATGCGATTTCAACTGTCTTTTGAATAAGCATGTCGAGCAGGTTCACATCTTTCAAGCGAAGTTTACGAAACTTCGTGAGTGAACTCGGATGGATGACCGCATCTTCAGGTGCCATATCTAAGAAATATTTTGGAGACCTATCATATTTAGAACGTTCTACGATATCCACATCCGATAGATCGAAGATCGATTTCAATAACAAATACTTAAACATCCGAATGGGAGGCACTGCGTTACGACCATTGTCGAGGCAATATTTATCTTCTAATTCTTCATGGACGAACGAAAAATCTACAAGGTCATTAATCTGACGCAACATATTATCTTTAGGTACGACAATATCGTATATGCCCATATATGGACTGAGGTTTAAGGTTTGTTGGTTTGAAATCATTCGGGTCACCGCCTAGCTATTATTACCTTTATTATACAAGAATACAGGGCACCCTTCCGCTTAAAATTACGGAAATGGTATCCTGTTTAAGAGTTTTGGACTTTTTCAGTGGCCTCGGCCCCGGCCCAACACGTTTTTTTCTAAGTGCCGTAGCCGGATCGTCAAGGGGCAAAAAACTTTTTTCTTCCATTTGGAAAATTCAAAGCAAAAGAAAAAAGTTTTTTGGTGCTCTTGACCATCCGTCTATGCTCTCGTTCCCGACACCTGACATCTTTCAATTAAAATGGCGGCAAGGGATTAACGAATCCCTTGCCGCCTATCTATTTATCTCTCAGTCCATTTATGCCCCCCAAATACGCGGCATCGGCATGGATTCTTTGCCAAGCTCTGCCCAAATGTACTTAAGCAGCAGTTCGATTTTCAGCGCCGAATATTCTGGATCGTCCCACAAGTTATTGAGCTCGTTCGGGTCGTCCTTCAAATCGAAGATTTCACCGTAGGTTTGGTTATAATAAACGGTGATTTTGTAGCGTTGGTCGACGTACGTTTTCTGGTGAATCGTCGTAGGCTCATGACGGAATTCACATATAGCATGATCTCTGGCAGAAGAAGCCGAGCCTTTCCATACCTGGCTTTGATCTACGCCTGTCATCGCATGCGGGATAGGAATGCCGCTGAGCGACAGGAACGTTGGCGACAGGTCAACGAGCGATTGGATAGCCTCGGACGTTACTCCTGCCGGAACATGTCCCGGGTAACTCACGATGAACGGCAGACGGATCAGATCCTCGTAATGGAAGCCGCCTTTTGCCTGCAAACCGTGTTGGCCGAAGAAATGACCATGATCCGTCGTAAATACGATGATGGTATTGTCTGCGATACCGAGTTCGTCAAGCTTATCCAGAATTTTACCGATATATTTGTCCATTAAGCTGATCATGCCGTAATAGACGGCAACCAGCTTTTTCTTGTCGTAATCGGTAAGCTTCTTCCTCTCCCCGTACTCGTAATAATGGTGTGAACGGTAACCGTGAATGCCTTTACCGGTTTCAGCCCATGGAGAGAAGTCCGGATCGTCCTCTTGCGTTAAGCCGAAATGAGGCGGGTTTTTGTCATGCTCGCCTGGTACAAGAGAGGGAATAGTCAGGGAATCAGGATCGTACATCGTATCCCATGGCTCCGGCACCAAATACTCTGGATGCGGATCGAAGAAGCTTGACCAAAGGAAGAAAGGTTTATCTTCTTCGTTGTACTGCTCCATAAGTGCGTTCGTGCGCTCCGCAATCCATGTGTTATAATGGTATTCCTCGGGTATTGGCCATTTGTACGTAATGGCAGGATCCATGTTGCCTGTAGGCGGGAGGAAGTAATCCCGCCAATTCATGCAGCCTCTCTCCTCCAGCCATAAGGTATAATGCTGGCCAACATGGGCTTCGTTTGTATGATTGCGCGTGAGCTCGACATGCTCGAAGCCGTAGAAGGGACCATGGAAATGCTTCCATTTCTCCAAATCCTGCAGAACCGGATAGGCCTCCACCGACGGGTATTGTTCTGTTGATGTAAGCGGCTGAAAATGGGCTTTGCCTACAAGTGCCGTTTTGTAGCCGGCAGCGTTGAAGTCCTCTCCCACACAGTGACGGTCTTCCATGAGCTTCGTACCCAGCGTCCATGCGCCGTGCTGACTCGGGTATTGTCCCGTGATAATGGAAGCCCGGCTAGGTGTGCATGTCGGGTTGGGGCAATAGGCTCTGGTAAAGGTTGTGCCTGATCGAATGAGTCGATCCAAATTTGGCGTGCTTAATTCATTGTTGAAATAACCTAGCGTGTTCCAATGCTGCTGATCACTCGTAATCAACAAAATGTTTGGTTTTTTCAAGAAAAAATCGCCTCCATATCAATTATTGTAATGTAAATGAAGTGGTCGTAAAATAGCATTATGTATGGTTGATTTATCAATTTGTCAGGTTGAGGGGCGGATTGAGATGAATACGTTTGTAACGGGCGGCTACGAAACCGCCGAGTATTTGTATTACGCGTTGAATGAACTGGACAAGCAATGCTCCATTTGGCCAGTACGCGGAGGCATCACGGAGACGAAGCAAGGCTACTATGTTGGACCAAGGCGGATCGAAAGCTATAGTTTGCACATAGTGAAGGAAGGCATGGTCCGTGTGGAGTGGGATCCTGAAAAAAGCGTGACGTTATCCTCTGGGGACATCTTCTGCTTGTTCCCGATGCGTACCTATACCTACTACGCGATCGAGGGAGAACCACCACCGAAAATGAGCTGGATTGTCATCGATGGTCCGCGTGCAGCAGAGATACTGAAGCCTACCGGAATAAGCAGTGAGAATCCGTTCCTGGAGGGCAAATGGACGCAGGAAGCGGAGCTGGCAGTTAACGGCCTGTTTCGCTTAATGCGCGGCACGGAGACGGAAACCGCCAATGTGCTGTCGCTCGAAATGCAAAGTCTGCTCTATTGCCTCTTTGCCGCGTTATGCCGGACAGTTCCAAAAGCGCAATCATTGGAGACGGCGGACTGGGTTAAGCAAAGCATGTCCTATATCCGGCAGCACGCTTTGGAAGGCATCACTGTTCAGCAAGCAGCTAGAACTGCGGGGATGAACCGGACGTATTACTCGGTCGCTTTTGCGAAGAAGGTGGGAATGTCACCGAACGATTTCATCACGCAGGTTCGGATGGATTCAGCCAAACGGCTCCTCGCAGAGACGAACGCCTCGATTACGGAAGTCGCTTTTACGACCGGCTATTCCTCTTTGTATGCATTTACACGAACGTTTAAGAATCGTTTTTCACTGACGCCAACAGCCTATCGGGAAACCATATGGAAAGGAATGTAGTCCAAGCAGACCCAATTGTTCAACAACAGAAGCAGCGTGCAGCGGGACAGAAGCTGATAGTTGTAAACACCGTATTCGCCTGTTACAAATACATTGTAGGCGGCAAGCAGTGCGGCATCCAGGGAGGCTTCGAGCTCCGTATAATCAAATAGAGGAAAACCGAAAGTTTGTTCGTTTACATGCATGGTTATCGTAAGCTGTTTGAGCTTGCGGCACAAATTAAACCTTCGGAACGTCAACTGGCAATACAGAAAATGGAAGAAGACAATGGATGGGGAATGGGAGACGAGGATTCTTCGATTTTTAACCCTGTCGAGCTTGATGCAAATCAGTGGGTCAGTGACATTCTACCTCTGCGAGTATGTGAGGTGAAGGCGGCCGCGCATCTTAAGGTACGAGAGAAGAAGACTGGGAACACCCGTCGAATTTTAATAACGGAAGCGCTCAAAAACGAAGTCCAAAAGTATTGCCGTACACTAGGCGATAAATATGATTAACGCAATGTTATGATAGAAATGAACTGCAGTTCTGGGTGACCTTCTTTTTTGTAAGCGCTGTTAAACTGCTGGTACCGCATCACGAAAAAGGAATGAAAAATGGATGAAGAAGAGTGTAAGGATTCCTCTTGTTATACAGCATTTATCGTTTTATATCCTGTTACTCATTATTCCAGTCATCATAATGGGGTATATTTTCCATAATTCCTTGCTGACTAATTTAAAAGAACAGGTAACCGAATCAAATGAGCAAAAATTGATACAAATGAAGACGATGATGGATACGAAGCTATCCGAATTGCATAAAATATCGATGCAGGTATCAACGCAGCATGAATTGACGCCTTACTTTTTTAATAATTTTTTTGATGTTTTTAAGGCGAAACAGATACTAGACTATAAAGTCGGCAATGATTTCATCTATGAAGTTTTTTATTATATTAGAGGCGATCAATATTTATTTTCGAGCGGTTCAAGCTATTCGCTTGACTCCTTCATCAACTCCTATTACCAATATCAGAATTGGTCACATGATGATTTCTACAAGGATATCAATGAGAGTAAACAGCCCTTTTTAAGAAATGCAGAAGAGATAAATACATTTAATAGCGAGCTGCTCCATATGATTACTTACGTGGCGCCAGTCCCCTTTAATAGCAAAAATCCGTATGGGACGCTGATTTTCTTTATTAAAGAGCAAATGATTAAAGATATGCTGAACAATGTGGTGAGCTCGCAAGAAGGCAATGCCTTCATCCTTGATCAGAATGGTCAGGCGGTTGCAACGCTATTTGACAGGGATTCCGAAATTTCAACGATTTCAAATGAATACCAGAATGAAATTTTGAATGGGGGCGGCACCTTAACGATAGAAGGAAAGGTATATTATTTGTCTTCTATCAAATCAGATTTTCTGGATTGGACGTTCATCACCATATCGCCGGAATCAGAACTAATGAAGGAAGTAAATGCCGTTAGGAATAAAGTGCTGCTCGCCTATGTCATTATTTTTGGAGCGGGAATACTTCTTATTTTCTTGGGCATGCATTTAAATTATAAACCATTGCACAAGCTCATCCATCATGCCGAAGAGAAATGGTCTCGAGCGGTACAAAACCGCCACGGTCTCGATAAAGTCTGGGAGGCGATTCATTACTCCGAGTCCAGGAATCAGATGTTAAGCGAACGTGTTGAGAACAGCAGACCGGTCCTTCAGAAGCATTTGCTTACTCGGTTGCTTCGAGGAGAGATCATGGATTATGATGAATTGAATTTGCTGGGGGAAGATCTTGGACTTACGTTCGAAGAGTCCACCTATTATGTTGTGCTTGTAGAGTTTCATGGAGATCATACTCCGCCTGCCCAAGAGTGTGCCGCGCTGGTGGAGGGGTGGATGACTCAGCTGCCGATTATGGAAAAATATCAGGTTGAGCTGTTTGAAGCGTCCAAAATTGCGATTATTTTGTCGGGAGATGTGAAGGTGCCGCTGCTGAGCCAGTGGCATCAAAAGTTTATCAAATCCAATTCTTTTACGACAACAATCGGAGTTGGTAACAGCTACAGCGAAATCACTCAAATAGGGAAGTCTTATTTGGAGGCTTCGGCAGCTTTAGATTATAAATTGATCAAAGGCGTCGGTCAGATCATCTTTTTTACGGAGACGTTCGCCGACAACCTCAATTTGCAATGGTATGATAAAAAAATGGTGGCAGACCTTGAGTTATTTTTGAGACAAAGGATGAAAGGCGAGGTCGAGCTGGTGATGGAACAGATCATCCAGATCGTTAAAGCTCCGGCCACCAGCTTATTTATGGCGAAGTGCCTGATCTATGATGTATCAAGCACCGTCATGAGAGTTGTCCATCATATGCATAATGTGAACCATAAGCTTGAAGATGATCTGCCGGACATTTTGCAAATTAATGATTTTCAATCGGTGGAACAATTGGAGGAGACGGTTAAGCAGTTGATTCAGACCGTATTCGCATTGAACGAGGAGGGTCTGTCTGATTACAAGCTGCTGGAGGAGCTGTTATCCTATATTCGGGCCAACTACCAGGATGAGCAATTCTCGATTCAAGCGCTGGCCAGTCACTTTTCATTATCCGAAGCGTATATTATGCGTTATGTGAAGAAGCAAACGGGTGAAACGGTTCTGCAGCATTTGAATCGATTAAGAATGAGTCACACGAAGGAGCTGCTGATCCGTACAGATTTGCCGGTCAAGGATATTGCCCTGCAGGTTGGTTATAGTGATGTATCAAGCTTTATCAGGAAGTTTAAGCAATCGGAGAAGCTCACGCCAGGAGAGTACAGAAAACAATATGCGAATCAAAATGCTGACTGATTTTTGAATATCCACTCCTGAAAGCAGTTGTTTATAGGCTGCATTCAGGAGTGTTTTTTCTGCTGTTCATTTATTGCATAACGGTTCAGTTTTGGCTTACTTCCTTCATTTCTTCTCATTTCGGTTTTCGCACATGCCTGTAGAATTGACTGATTGCCGACGCTTCAAATCCATTTTATGATGACATCAATGGATTTGAGGTGTCGGCTCTAAAATGTAATCGCTTACGACATCCGGACTATGCAAAATGATAAAGGAAGGGGTTAATAATGGAGGTGCAAGGAAATGCAGCAATTCAAGAAAATCAGCTTGTGGCAGTCAGGAAAAAGCCACTACCCCAAAAATTAAAAAAGATATGGCTGAACTACGATTTATATTTATTGCTTCTGCCAACGCTTCTATACTTTTTGGTATTTCACTATTTACCTATGTATGGGGTTCAAATTGCGTTTAAAAACTTCAATCCAGTGCAGGGTATAACGAATAGCCCGTGGATTGGTTTTGATCAATTCGAGCGATTTTTCAATTCTTATCAATTGTCAATTGTATTGAAAAATACGATCGGATTAGCGGTTTTTGAAATGGCAATGTTCCCGATTCCTATTATTATGGCTCTGTTATTGAATCAATTGATGAGCCAGAAGTTTAAGAAGGTTGTACAAACGATCACGTACGCGCCGCATTTTATTTCCGTGGTGGTCATGGTCGGAATGCTGTATCTGTTTCTATCGCCAAGAAGCGGAATCATCAATCAGTTGCTGGTCATTCTGGGCTTTGAGCCGATCTTTTTCTTTGGAATACCAGAATGGTTTAAATCCCTGTTTGTTTTCTCCGGTGTTTGGCAAAACATGGGCTGGGGAATGATCATCTATCTCGCAGCACTGAGCGGCATTAGCCCGGATTTGCATGAAGCGGCCATTATGGACGGAGCGAGCAAGATAAAAAGGATATTGCACATTGATATCCCGGGAATATTGCCTACGGTTATTATTATGCTGATCCTCAGCTTCGGAAGCTTGCTGAATATTGGATTTGAGAAGGTTTACCTGATGCAGAATTCATTGAATGTGTCTTCATCGGAAATTATTCAAACTCATGTATATAAGACCGGTCTGTTAGGCGCCCAATATGGTTATGCGGCTGCAGTCGGATTATTCAACTCGGTCATTAATTTCATTTTGCTTATCGTCATCAATCAGTCAGCGAAAAAAGCTGGACAAGGCAGCTTGTGGTAAGAAAGGAGGTGCTCGGTTGAATACAGTTAGCCGCACCAAAGGAGATAAAATTTTTGATTTTGCGAACACTGCTTTCTTTGTCATCGTTTTATTGGCTACCATCTATCCTTTATATTTCATGCTTATCGCTTCAATTAGTCATCCGGCGGCAGTAAACAACGGGGAAATTTGGATTTGGCCGAAGGATATTACATTTGAAGGCTACAAAATGATTCTGGAGCACGATAAGCTTTGGAACGGGTATAAAAACTCGATTATTTATACAGTGGTTGGCACAGCTATTAATATCTTACTGACGATCACCGGTGGATATGCCTTATCGCGCAAGGATCTCGTAGGGCGAAATGTATTCATGTTCTTTATCACCTTTACGATGTTTTTCGGCGGCGGTATGATCCCGTCCTATTTACTGGTTAAGGATCTGGGTATGGTCAACACGATGTGGGCCTTGGTTATTCCAGGCGCCATCTCCGCTTATAACTTAATCATCGTGAAGACATTCTTCCAAAGCACGATCCCTGATGAACTATTGGATGCGGGAATCGTGGATGGCTGCACGAACTGGAGATTTTTATTAAGTGTCGTTTTACCGTTGTCCAAAGCAATCATCGCAGTTATGGTGCTTTTCTATGCAGTGGGCCATTGGAACACCTATTTCTCCGCATTGATTTATTTGCGTGATGCAGATCTCTATCCGCTTCAATTGGTGTTGAGGGAAGTCTTGATTTTAACTCAGGCGCAGGAGGTCTTTGAAAATTCGGGCGCTTTGATGGAAGGCAGCCTCGAAATGCAAAATTTATCGGGATTGATCAAGTATGGAATTGTGATCGTGGCAAGCCTGCCGATGCTGATTCTTTATCCGTTTGTTCAAAAACATTTTGTTAAAGGTGTTATGATTGGGTCTATTAAAGGTTAAAGGGCCCGTTCATATAAAAAATTAGATTGAGGGGGAAAACAAATGAAGAAGCAGTTTTTGGTTTTATTTGTGACGCTGGCACTTGTTCTAAGCGCCTGCGGCAACACCGGAACTAGCGGCACAGGAGAGACTCCAAAGGATAACGCCGAGGAAAAAGTGACATTTAAGGGATTTGGAGTTAAAGCTCCAGCCGCTACGACAGACTGGAATGATATGCCGTTCCTGCAGCAGTTTGAGGATAATGTAAATATTGATATTGAGTGGACGAATGCAACGACGCAAACGTACCAGGAGCAAGTAAACTTAATGTTCGCCAGCAACGATCTGCCGGACCTGTTCTTCTCCGCATGGACGATGGGGTCCAATGATATTGTGAAATATGGGGCGAACGGTCAGTTGATCCCATTAGAAAGCCTAATCGAAGAGCATGCTCCAAATATTAAGGCGTTTTTTGAAAAGATGCCTGAAATTAAGCAGATGATTACCGCTTCGGACGGCCATATCTATGCGCTGCCGCAATATGACGGTTCCAAAGCAGGCAGATCAAATGATGCTTTCTTCATCAATAAAGGTTGGCTTGATCAATTGAATCTTGAGATTCCAAAAACAACAGAAGAATTCAAGGCCGTATTAAAGGCCTTTAAAGGCCAAGATTTGAATGGCAATGGCAAAAATGATGAAATTCCATTTAGCTTTATGTATAACAATGATATCCGAGGACCACATTCATTGAGCGGCTCTTTCGGTGTTGTCGGGCGTAATATCGGAGTTGAAGACGGTAAGGTGTATTATGCACCGACACGTCCGGAATACAAGGAATACGTTAAATTCATGCATGAATTATACGCGGAAGGCTTGATTGATGTTGAGGCGTTCACACATGATGTACAGGTATACGATTCAAAAGTAAAGAGCAGCACGCCAATTTTAGGCGCTTATTTCAATTGGTCCAACTTTGCGATGTTTGGTAAATCAGAAACAGATTATGCAGCAATTGAACCATTGAAAGGACCGAACGGCGACCAGATGTGGAATCGTAACTTTGGAACCTTCAGTGCTTCCGGATTTTCAATTACGAATGCCAATAAAAATCCAGAGCGCACAATCAAATGGGTAGATCAAATGTTTGAACCAGAAACAGGCATTCAGATATCTCTAGGGCCATTCGGTGAAAACCTGACCAAAGAAGCCGATAGCACGATTTCAATTGTTAATGCGCCTGAAGGAGTAGGCTATGAAGAATTTAGACATAAGACGACGCCAGGCTCCTACGGTGTATTTGCAAACCTGGAGGAAACGCTGAATAAAGTGACGAAGAGCGATGGACAAAAAGAGAAAGAGAAGTATGCAGAAATGTATGCTCCATATCAGCCGGAAGAAATTTATCCGAATGTTATGTATAGCGCAGAAGATGCAGAACGTCTGTCCATCTTACAAACAGATATCGACGGTTACATCAAAGAAATGATCCCTAAATTCATGATTCAAGGCAAAGCGGATGAAGGATGGGATGCTTACGTTGATCAATTGAATAAAATGGGCTATGACGAGCTGATGGGTATCTATCAAAAATATTACGATAATTTTAAATAATCATCATTTTTTGAAAAAAAGGTACGGTGACCCGTACCCTTTTTCTTATCCTGATTCTTCGGCTTAATTAGCATTTATCAAAATTTCGTTCCTCTCCATAACCAATAGGTATCACTTCTGTCTGTGGATGATCAACTGGGAGCTGATTCGGCATGGTAGGCATTAATACTACATGGGGTTCCGCCAACAAAACGCGGAAAACGTACGCTTAGGTTTTTGTAGGAGTCTGATTCGAGTAATTGATAACTCTAAGGAACCGGTAAAGCTGTTATAACTTGCATAGTAGTTACCAGATGTCTCCATAAGTTTGCACTTCGTGACAGCAACGCTGCTGCTACCACTTCACCTTGGCAAGAAATTGAAGCACTCCTGTGAAGACGGTCTTGAGCACCTCTTTTTATACGCTCGGGACGAAAATGATTAATGGTACGGAAATCTGGGAGCTGTCTGCTGGCAATCCACATAAACATGACATTCTCGCGGACGGCTTTGGCGATTTGATGGGAGGAGTAGACTCGATGCGTATAAGCGTAAATGATGACTTTGGTAAACGTTTGGGATGGAACAGTCTCGTCCTCCACCAGGATAGTCATCCCTGAAGATCTGATCGTCCAAACCGGCTAAACCCCCGAAATATTGAGTCTTGGTCACCTAACGTCGCTATTACTTAGTCTTTATTCAATTTCCTTACACTTTAACCGTTACTTAGAAAATGGTGGGTCGCACTTCCATTTTACCAAGCAACGGTTTCTTTTTGTTTATTCCGAGCAAAAAAACAGGGCTGTCACTCAGGCCACTTTATGACCTTATTGGTTGTGCCATTAGGATTGCTATTGGGTTGTGGGTTGTTCATACTTAGGAATCATGAATGCGTAATTGTAACCTGAAGTATATGGATTCTGTGAACGTACCATCCAGTTGATTATTTCCCCTGTTGTGTATAAGCTCCCTAGATTATAGCTAAATTCGTCACCAGACTTTGTCATTTGTACACTGGACCACGAGGCAGTTCCGTCTTTACGATGAAAGAGGGTAACAGAATTGGAATTTAGGGATTTCTTAATACCTGATGCTACTTCGTAAGAAACTACTTTAGCGATGTTGTTGGTCCAAGTGACAAGTGAAATAAAATCCAAATCGCGTCCATAGTTCCAATTACTTGTCCATCTGTAATATGGCTCGTTTCTGGTCCATACCATTGTACCTGATCGACTTGTTCTTGTGCCAAAATGGAGGTGATAACTTGTTCCACCATTTTCGTTCCCAGATAGAGCCACTTTTGTTCCTTCCGTTATTTTAGTAGTACTTGAAGTAATAAATCCAACAGCCGATAAGTGATCATAATAAATTTTCAGATTATCGTTATTTAATCCATCGCCATTGGTATCGCATTTTAAGATTAAATGATACGTTGAAGTCGCGTTTTGACTAGTAACCCAACCATCACAAACGGCATTAACATCAGTAGGTGTTTGAGCCCGAATATCAATGCCTTGATGTGGATTGGTGCCTGTACTTCGAGGTTGATTCCATTGTGAAGTAACAACAGGAAAACCGGATATTGAAGTAGCCAAATCAAGCGTATCAGCTGCGGGTCCAACTCCACCGAAGCTAATGTCATATGGAGCGGCTGAAACAGAAGTGGCGATTAGTATAAGAATCAAAGTAAGATTTACAATGGTGAAAGAAAATTTTTTATTCATCCGAATCACCTCCGGGATTTAACGATATGGTCCAAGCTTTGCTGTTCCCACTCTGTCTTCCATTTACCAAAAGTAGGTTATTAATAATCCATTCAGCAGTTGAAGTGTAAATTACATTATCAGCTGCTTTAAAGTTTGACATTTCCCCGGATTTAAGATCAATAACCCTCACAGTACGTTCGCCAGTATTTCCAGTATAATCCAACGCAACAACTCTGTCTCCTTTTGGTGAAAAGGTTGCCGTAGGATCAAACTGTATTCCGTCTTCAAGAGACAATACTTGTTGCTTCTCTTGATTAGCTATATCAAAAGTCCAGATTTCGGAGCTGGGTCTTTGAGGGGAATACAGTATTTTTCCTCCATCACTCGACAAGTCCAAAATATCGACATTATGTAGCAGACTCAAACCGGCTTCACTTTTTAGTGAAAGTTCTTTTATTGTATAGCCTGATCCATCTGTATTAAATTCCCGAATAAGAAGATGATCGTCTTTGGTCCAACCTAAGACATTTCGAGCCTGCTTGCTTTCATATATTTTATTCTCTGTCCCTTGAGCTAAATTAATGATCCATACTTCCATTCCGGCAGAGTCAACCGAACGGTGAGCATTACTTGTTTGAAGATGGTGACAACCTATTTACGATTCATGCTAAAACCTTAGAAATATTACAAGTTGTGACGGTTGCAAAAAAGGTTATGTTTAGGGTTGTTAATCATGGTATGCGGATACTTCCTCATCCCAAGCCATGCAGATGCGCTCAAATGTATGAAGCCGCCCGCTGTCGAGCAGGCCTACGACCAATATGACGGGGTCGTTGTCGCCAAGGTCGACGAGATTGCCAGCCGTTCCGATCATCGTGACGTGGCATTGACGGTAGAGCAGAGCTTCAAGGGCGTGAAGGACGAGAAGTTAACCATCAAAGAAGACATGAGCTGGGGGACGAGCGAACAAGGGGAGAGATATTTATTTTTCCTGCAACAATCGGACAACGGCGAATGGGAGCTGCCGTTATGTTCGCCGACGATGAAGGCTGCGGATGCCGTGCAAGAGCTGGACTATTTGCGGGACAAGGAAATTTGGCCGGATGAAGCCGGTACCGCCGACCAGCCGGGCGGTGATCGGAAGGTGAAGTGAAGAGCGGCAGCCGAAGCAATGTCCTTGGAAGCAGCACCGGGCGAAGCAATGACGCGCGACGCGATATCCACCGGAGCCGAAGCGCTATCCACGGAAGTCACACCGTTTGTCGCGGATGCGGTATCGGGCGCCGACGGCCAAGATGAAGTCGGCACTTTCCCATGGCTTGAAGCCGCCGTTCCGGCCGGCGTCATAGGATTCGCCGCATACGGCGCCATTCACCTCAAAAAGCGGCAGAGGAAGGGATAACCTTCTTCTGCCGTTCCTCTCATTCTTTTACTCCTCCTGCCGTCAAGCCTTCCACCATGTACCGCTGCAAAAACATAAACAAAATGAGTAGAGGTAAAGTGGCTACGACGGCGGCGGCCGAAGCGCCGGCCCAGTTGTAAGTGAATTCTCCCAAATAAGTTAGGGACAAGCCGGGGCTGATCGTTCGTTTATCCAAGTCGCTGACGAGCGTCAAGCCGAATAAGAAGTCATCCCATGCAATCAGGAACGTATAGATCGCAATAGAGATGATGCCTGGAAGGGACAAGGGGACGACGATGCCGAAGAGCGTGCGCAGTCTCGATGCGCCGTCGATTTGGGCGGCTTCGTCAAGCTCCTTCGATATCCCGTCGAAGAACGTTTTCATCAGCATGACGCTGAACGGCAATGCCGTCGTTGTGGCGGCCAGCACAAGCACGAACAGCGTGTTGAGCATTTGCATTTCCCGGAACTGCGCATACATACCGATAACAAGCGTGACGGCCGGGAACATTTGCGTCGACAGCAGGATCAGAAGCACGAGGCCGCTGCCCGGAAAGCGGTAACGCGACAAGGCGAAGCCGGTTAACACGGCTACGACGATACACAGCGCGGTTGCGCCAGCCGCGACGATTAACGTATTGCCGTAGAAGGTTAGAAATTGCGCATTCGTAAAGACCGACAAGTAGCTCGACCAGTCTATGTCAGCGGGAAACCATTTGATGGGCATCTGCATCAGATCCGCGTTGCTCTGAAGGGAAGTGTTCGCGATCCAGTAGACGGGAAACATGAGCACTACAAGCAGAATCGCGAGTATGAAATAAATGAAGCCGAGGTGCAATCTTTTTTTCATCGTAATCGTCATGTTCTTTCCCTCCTGCTACCTATGAGATTCTCTGTTCATTAGCCGCGTAAAGAGTACGGAGAAGCTTAGCAGCACAATGAGCCAGATCACTCCGATAGCCGAACCTTTGCCGAGGTCGTAGCGTTCGAATGCCACTTCATAGGTCAAGATAGCCAGCGATTTGGTCGCGTCTGCCGGCCCGCCTCCCGTCAAGGTATAGAACAACGTGAACATTTGGAAGTTTTGTACGATCATCATTAAAGTTACGCTCGTTATGACAGGCTTCAGGAGCGGGATCGTAATGCTTGTCAGAATACGGAAAGGGCCAGATCCGTCGATTTTGGCGGCTTCGTATAAGCTGCGCGAGATGTTTTGCATGCCTGCCAGAAGCATAACGGCGACCAATGGAGTCTGTCTGAACACCGCAACGGCGATTATCGCGCCCAAAGCGAAGTCGAAGCTGCTTAGCCAAGTGATATTGTTTTCTATAAGACCTATGGATTTTAGGGCGTAATTGAGCACGCCGAAGTCGGGCTGGTAGATCCATAGGAAAATTAGCGCGGTTACAATGGTCGGAATCGCCCAAGGAATCATGACGATGCTTCGGAAGAACGTCCTGAACTTGATCTGCTGATTGAGCAATAGCGCCATGCCAAGGCCGAGCAGCAAATCCAAACCTACGGCGAAAAAGACATAAGTGAGCGTAATGCCGAAAGAATGATAGAAGTCTTCTGATTTCAAAATATCGATGTAATTTTGGAAGTTGTTCCATTTGTGCTCGCTGCTCAGCAGGGAATAATCCTGAAAGCTGACGGATATGGCATTCAGTAGCGGGCCAATAATGGTAACGGCCAACAAGATGACGGCGGGGAGCATTAGGAACAATAAAAATCCGAATTGTCTCACGTTAAATTTAGCATGCTGGGTCATAGGGTCGCGGCTCCTTTCGCCTTGGCAAATAAGGAGTCCGAACTCCAGAGACAGAATTCGGACTCTATGGATGAATCAGATTATTTGACGTAGAGTTCCTTGATTTTCGGCATAACCTGCTCGATAGCGGTTTCCGGCGTTTGTCCGCCTTCGGTAACGAGGATGATCATATCCGATGCGGTTTTCATCGCGTTGTCGAACACCGGGTTTTTCGCCGGGAACGGGCTGGCCGATGACATCTGCTTGTTGAACACGGCAGCGTAGTCGTCTTCGTTCATTTCTGGAAGCGCTGCGACCGACGTTCTAGCCGACATGACGCCGTTCAGCTGGTGGTACGTGATCATGGCTTCCTTCGAAACCAAGTATTCGACGAGCTTGGCTGCGGCTTCTTGTTTTTTGCTAGTTTTGGCAATCAGAAGCTGATGCTCGGAGAATACGGTCTCGCTTTTTCCTGTCGCTCCTGGAGGAACGACGGTAACGCCCCACTCGGCATCGAAGGCTTCGCCTTTGCCGCTTGCATCGCGGAAGATTTGTCGGGCCATGTCGCCGTCGATATGAAGGCCAAGCGTTCCCACGCCGAACATACCTCTAAGATCTTTGATTTCAACACCTTTTGGCGCTACACCGTTGTTGACCAGATCTTGAATATTCGTCAGCGCTTGCTTGAGAGCGTCGCCCTGATCGAATACGACCTCACCCTGATCGTTCATGAACGTTCCACCGTAAGTCAATACGTCGCGGAACAGCATGTTGCCGGAATAGGAGAGGGAAGCATTGTTAATGCCGATGCCATAGATCGGATTGCCGTTTGCATCCTTCTTCAGGCTGGCAATTTTCTTGGCCACCTCGATCATTTCATCCCAAGTTGCCGGAGGCGTCTCCGGGTCTAAGCCTGCAGCTTTGAACAAGTTTTTATTCCAGAACAAAGCGTTCGGATGCGGCGCCCAAGGGAAAGCCATAATTTTGCCGTCGTATGTGACGCCTTGTTTGCTTCCTTCCACAATGTCGCCGAGCGCGTCTGCGGATACAAGTCCTTCGAGCGGAGCCGCAATGCTCGCGCCGACGAAAGCGGCGGAGAAGTTCTGGTTCGCCATCATGACATCCGGAGGGTTGCCGCCGGTTGAGCTGATCAAAATTTGGTCTTTGTATTGGTTGAACGGAATGCCCAGCGACTTGACCTTAATGCCGGGATTGGCTGTCTCGAAATCCGCAATCATCTTTTCGTAAGCCGCTTTGGTAGCATCCTCCACGGAGATCCAGTTTGCGAATGTGATTTCGGTTACCTCGCCGCCGCTTGTTTCACCTTTGCTGTTATTCGTTTTTGCCGGTTCGTTGCTGTTGTTCCCTCCATTGCCGTTGCCGTTTCCGCAGGCGGTGGAGAAGGCTACGATCAGGGTGAGCAGAATCGTGGTGAATTGAAATTTTAACCCCTTCATTCCTTTCATCCTCTCTATGATTGCTGGTGCTGATAGTTTTGATTATAAAGGATGGATTCCCCGCCGATTTCGTTTTTATTCTGCTGTTTTGTTCCGTTATTCAGTTCTCGTCCGGTGAAAAAGCGGCAGCGCTGAGTGAGCCCGCCGATTGGCGGGCTGCAGAGGTGTAAAGGGCCCTTACAGCGAGAGCGGCCTAAGCGGCGGCTTCGAGCAGGCGGCGAGCGAGGATGGCCAGATCCTCTAGGCCGATAGTGCCGTCGCCATCGATGTCAGCAGCCTTAATTGTCTGCCAGCTCGGGTTGGAGCTTGTTTTGCCGTAGTGGGCGGATACCATCGCGAGGTCGCCGACGCTGATTTTGCCGTCGCCGTTCAAGTCGCCACTACTGCCGGTCGCAGGCGCTACGGCAACCGTATGTGCCGATGCGGCCGCGGCGAATTCCGCGCCGTCGCCACCCGCCAAAGTCGCGGACTCGACTGAGACCGCGGCGGAAGCCTGCTCCGCGACCGTCTTGGCTTCGAAGGTCAGATTCAGCAGCTGCGGAAGGTCGCCGGATATCGCATTCTCCAGTCCCAGGCTCGCCAAGAGAATCCGCAGTGATCCGTCCTCCTGTGCCTTCTCGCTAATAATCGATATGCCGGGTACCAAAGATTCCGCATCGACGAATCGGAGTACGTCAGTATCGTAGCGGACAACAAAATCTTGGCCCATGACAGGTATCTCGGCATTCATGATACCGTAGCTGAGCGCAATGAATTCGCCGGACATCATAGCATCCGGACCGTCTACAGTCGTCTGCAGAACTTCTGCCGGTTCGCCCGGAGTCGAGACGCTTATTTCGTCGACATAGAATACTCCGCCTGCGCTTCCGCTCGGAACTTGCAGACGCAGCTTGCTGATCGCGTTCGTGCTTGGCCCGAGTGTGCCGACGCCGACCTTGACCCCGTCAAGGAACACGATATAGCTCGATGTCTCGCGGTCCACGAACACCTCCAGCAGTATCCAGCTGTTCGCCGCATACGGGGTGGTCGTATCGACGAAGCTTGCGCCTCGCGTATAACTGACGTTGCCGCTCATGTTCAAGCTGAGCTTGAGCACTTCACCATTACTCGCATCGAGAACATGCAGGCCAAGCGGCGTATTGGTTTGGCCGGCCATGACTTTGGCCGACAGCTTCACGGTTCCCGCCTGTTCGGGGAACGTCCAGATGCCTCTGTTCAGCGTGCCGGATTGGCTTAGCTTCAGAGCTTTGGCGCCGCCTTGACTCGCAACGACCGGAGTAACGTTGCCGCTAGTCTCCCAGCCTGCAGGCGCGGAGCCGACGGTCATCGCCTCGAAGTTCTCTGCTGCCGCCGCATCCCACAATGCCGTGATGAGATCCACCGTTAAGGCGGCGCTTCCGATTGGCTCACCTTGCGAGGTAGACGCGGTAACCGTGATCGGATAAGAAGCAATCGGTTGTTGACTATCGCCTGTAAGGTTGAATTCTACCGTTGCGCTCTGCTGAGCACCCAGCCCAGGAATCGTTTGGAGGCTTGGCGTCATTTGCACCCCTGCAGGTCCCGCAGCCGACACCGAGATATTCGTTTGCGCTCCTGCACAAGGGTTTTGAACCGTCGCCGTTATTGTCGCGCTTCCGCTGCTGAGATTGATATGGTTAAGGGCGGCGGAGAATGCAGGCATGCAGCCTGTTTCAGGCAGCGGGAGAACGCCGTCCCCTTCGTAAGCCCCGATGTTCGGAAGCGCGGTGGCGGATACCGCATTGGCGAAGTAATCCAATCCTCCGTTATTCGAGGCAAGCTTGCCGGCCCCAAGCGCGGAGGAGCCTACGCCGAGTTGCAACCCGTGAGGATTCAGCTGTGCCGGATTCATGAACCCAGGATCGGTCAGAATGGTTCCCGCAGCCATGCTTGGCGCAGGCGCGATGTTATAGAACACATTGTTGTCGAGCGTAAAGTTGACCGTTTTTTCTCCGGTTTTGACATCCCAGCTTATCGTGCCGGCACCCGTCTTGTAGACGATATTATTGAAGTATTTCACATTGCTGATCGTTCCGGTGTTTTGCCCGAAAGCTCTGGCAGAAATGTTGTCTCCTGCATAGATCGTATTGTTGTAGATTTCGCCGTTGCTTATTGTGCCGCCGCAGCCGATCATGAAATGTTCGGCTTTGTCGTTGATGGAGATGTTGTAACGGATCGTGAAGTTTTTGACATTGGGAGGAGAGGTCGGATCCGGGCAAAACAGGAAAAAGCCGCCTTCATTGTTAGAGGACACATTGTATTGGAAGACGGTGCGGTTGGTAGCGTGATCGATATCGAACGCCATGCCGTCCAGCGTGCTTACGCCTCCGGAAGCACGGTTGTACTGGAAGGTAACATCGTCCGAATTGGCGACCCACATGCCCGCGTTATAAGATCTGGAGCGGACGTTGAAGCCGTCGAGCGTATTGCGCTCCACAAGCCCTACGCTTACCATTTTCATTACAATGCCGTCCCCTCCGATATCCGTCAGTTGATTGCCTTTAATCAGGGCATTCGTATGCGGATACCAGTTCGCGGAGCAGTCGCTGCCCCAGCGCTTCAGATCAGGCCGCTTGCACCAGTTCGACCAGAAGTAGATGCCTTGGCGGTCGACGGAATATACTTCATTATCGAGGATCTGAATATCGTGGAATGCAGTCGGCGTGACCGTACCTTGCGCTTCGATAATGATGCCGCCCGAAGCGTAGCCGAATTTGCCGGTGCTCGAAGAGGCGCCTTCATTGAAGGAGGAAGGCATAACGCCTCGAACGTCATGCACGGTCAAGTTTTGGACCACGACGCCGTTCAGGTCGCCGCCGTTTTCACCGAGAACATGCAGGCCGCGTCTCGGCGTTTTGTTGTCGCCGGGCGCCGTAAGCTCCAGATCTTGGATTTGCACGTAGGCCATATTTTTCAGCAATACGGCATTGGTTTGCCCGTTTGCGTTAATGACCGGTTTATCCGTGCCCGTTCCGTATGCGCCGATGACGATAGGGTCGGCTTCCGTGCCGGAGCCCGAAGGGCCGAATTGGCCGAGACAAACCGAACCGCGCTTGAATAGGACGGAGTCGCCAGGCTGCAGCACGAGCTGATGAATGGCTCCCAGTGTCGAGAATGGCGAGGCTGAAGTGCCGCTGCCGTTCGTAGTAAGCGAGCAATCGACGTAGTAAGCGTTTCCATTTCCGGTCGCGGCATTATCCTCGGCGAACAGTACGGAATCGTTGAACCATAACGTCCCAAGCAGAAGCAGAAGTCCAGCGATGCCAAAGCATACATTTTTTCTAGTTAACAATCGCATCATGTCAAATTTCACCTCTTCATTAGGTATAAGAGCTTTGATCATTATGTCTTCAACTTAGATGCCCGTCCGTCATAGCCTCCTTTCCGTATCGATGGTTTAAGGCCGCATAGCGTTTGCGGGTCTGAATGTCATGTCATGCATGCCGGTCAACCCTCATTCTAATGGAAAGGTTCAAAAAAGAAATTTGGATTATTCTGTTGTTTCATTCTTATTTTCTGTTTTTCTTGAAAAAAAGCCCCATGAGGCGCCGCCGTAATTCGGCAAGCTCTCATGGGGCCTAATGTCGTGATAAAAGCCACTCTAGGAGGAAGTGACGTTCATGCTTTTTTTATACTCCAGCGGAGACAGGCCTGTCGTCTTTTTGAACACTTTGGCGAAGTGGCTGGAATTCGTATAGCCGACCTTCTCGGCCAATTCGCTGATGTTGCACCGACCGAGCACGAGCAGCTCCTTAGCCTTGTCCAATCGATAGTTCGTCAAATAGTCGTTAAAGTTTACGCCCATCTCTTTTTTGAACAATCCCGACAAATACGTTTTGTTCAAATGAACAAGGCCGGCCACTTCCGGCAGTGAGATGTTCCGGGAATAGTTGTTTGCAATGTAGTTGCAGATTTCGACGATAGCCGGACTTCTCTTCTTGATCGAGATCGATTCGATGAAAGCATGCAACTGCGCAAGCAGCCACTCCTTGCATTCTTGGAACGTCGAAGCGTGATGAATGTCCATGATGGCGGGTTCGCCTTCAGACGGAACGGACAACGATTGTAGCTTGCGCCGCATCGCATAGACGATCTCCAGCATAACCGCCTTCACTTGCGTTGCGGACAAATGTTTCCTCGATTCGATCTCGCGAAGGAGATGATGGACTTCTTCCCGCACTCCGTCATAGTAGTCGAGCTCCAGCTGGCGAATAATTCGGGCATGCCATGCGGCCTCGGCCGCGTCCCAGTTTCTTACGGGCGAATCGAATTGCGAATCGAATTGCAAATCTTGATAGCTGACAATGGCCCTTCTTCCGTAAAATAAATTTTGCCCCATAGCCTGGCGCGCTTCTCGCCACCGCAGCTTGAGCTCCGACAAATCGCCGTAGAGCTCGCTGATGCCGATATCCGCATGTATGTTCAAGTAATTCCACAGGTTGGAGGATATCCGGTTTGCGTAATGCAGCAGGCTTTCATGCACCGACTTCCGGCCGGAAGCCGGGCAATTCACGATGACCGCGAATAGAGCCGTATCGACCGGAAACGCATTGCCCTTCCCAAACTCTGAGTGCAGCGTCTCCTCGGTTACGTTCACGATGGCTAGATCAAGCAGATCGCGGCTTTGGAATTGCGCGTTTTTCCGCTCGAAGTCTTGAGGTGCAAAACCGATCGCGAGCATAACCGTATGCTTCGGATCGAAGTTCAATTGAAGCTGCGCTCTCTTCGGAACGTATTTCGTTACAGCATTCGCTTCGCCCTGTATCAATTCTTTCAAATACACCGCTCGCAGCGCCTGCTGGTTCTCGTTCAGGGTCATCCTCATATGGTTCATTTCGTTGCCGATCCGGGTTTCCTTGTTCAAATCGAGCCGGATTCTCTCGAGCACGTCGCGAAGATCGTCTACCGTTATTTCCGCCTTGAGCAAATAATCGCTTGCTCCGAGCCGCATGCCCTCCGACGCATAATGGAATTCTTCGTGGGCGCTCAAGATAAGGAACCGTATGCCCGGCTTCCTGCTCCTGAGCTGCCCGATTAATTGAAGGCCGTCCATAAGCGGCATCCGGATATCGGTAATGACAAGGTCCACGGCATTGTTCATGCAATAGTCGTACGCCTCCAAGCCACTCCCGAACATTCCCATGAGCGTTGCCGGAAACTCGGTTTTCTGAAGAAGAAGCTTCAGCCAGTTCTGGATTTGCAGCTCATCGTCTACGATGATGATATTCATCGCAGCTTCAGCTCCTTTTCGTTGCGAAATGCCGGGAAGCGGATTGTCGCTTTCGTAAACCGGTCGTACATTCTTTCGAGCCGCAGCTCTCCGTCTTCGCCGAAATGCATGTTCAATCGGTTGCGAATATTTTGAAGTCCCGTACCCGTGCCGCTCGTTCGCGTGGGCCGCTCGTTGCCGCTCTGGATGCCGATCCCGTTATCCACGACCTCGACGACGATGCATTCCGACGCATCTATCGCCAAGTACGCCCGGATAATAATGAGGCCTCTTTCCTTCATCGGTTCGATCCCATGGAACAGCGCGTTCTCCACGAGCGGCTGCAGCAGCATATGCAATGTTTTATAACTTAATATATCCTCGTCCAGCTCCCACTGCACGTCGAACGAATCTTTCATTCTTGCTTTCTGAATCGTAAAATAATGCTTCAGATGATCAAGCTCCTCCTGAATCCGCACGAACTCGCTCTTCGCGGACAACGTCCTGCGCAGCAGCTTGACCAGGGAGACGATGACGGTATCCGCTTGCTGCGCGTTGCCGGTTACGACCATGGAACGTATCGAAGCTAACGTGTTGAACAGGAAATGCGTATTGATTTGGGACTTCAACGTCTCCAGCTCCGCGCGCCGCTTCTGTTCCTGCTGTGTGAACAACTGCTGGTGCAGCTGCTCAATTCGGCTGATCATATGGTTGAACCGGAACGCGAGGAAGCCGATCTCATCGCCTGCGGCCAGCTTCGAGCGGACGGAGAGATCGCCTTTCTCTACCTTCATCATATCGACGTATAAGGACTTGATCGGTACGGACAGCTTCCGGGCTATGAAATAGGAGAGGAAGATGCCAAGACCGATAATTAAAGCGAAGATAGCCCAATTTAATTTCTGCACGCGGTTTAGCTTGTCGAACAAATTGTCATAGGGCGACAGCATCATAATTCGCCAGCCGGTGGCCGGCATCTTATAGGTGCTCACCATCTGATTGACGCCTTCGCTGTCGGTCAAGCGTCCGTTCTCGCTTGCATGATAGGGCGTGCGGTCAATCGGAACGCCGAGCAGAGACTTGTCGCTCGCCGTCAATATATCTCCCGCCGCATCGGCAATAATGATATTTTCATAATCTTCAATGGAGCTTTTGACCTGATTGTAGATAAATGATTCCTTCACGCTAATAAGAAGCAGGCCGATATTCCGTCCACTCTCGTAATCTTTGAGCATGCGCGCTACCGTCACGTAATGCTGCTCGCCGATCGCTTTGGACAGCTCGGGGGAATCGTCGAGAAGGATGTAGACGTTGCCGTCTTGGCGCTCGACTTCCTTGTACCATGGCTGGCTCGTCAGGCTGTCCAAGCCGACGTGGCCTTCATACATGGAATGTAGCTCCAGCCCGTTATACCCTAGTATGGATACATGGTAATCGAGCCAAGTAAACGCGTATTTGTAATTGACGATCATCCGATTGACGAATTCCTTCTTAAGCTTCTGCTCATAGGAGTTGCTTGTGGAATTCGACATCAGCAAGTACCGAAGCTCCGGACTTCCGTAATAAATGTTGGACAAGGAAACAAGGTTGTCCAACATAATGTTCAGTTTCTCCGTCACGACGGCCAAATTGCGCGTTTTGGACATCTTGATCTGCTCTTCCATGCTTTTTTTGGACAGCGACAAGGAAATATAGCCAAAGAAGAAGAGAGAGCAGACCGTTATGGCGATAAAGGAAGCGAGAATTTTGTGCTGGATGCTCGATGTCATGAGCCATTTCCTTAGCGTGCGGTACACCTGCTTCTCTCCTTAAAGAATGTGGCTCAGCACATCCAGCGGAGGACGTCCCGCGATGAGCTGAGCGCCGTCGGTATATCCTTCCTCGCGGCCGGTCAGCTCCCCAATGATGCGCTCTCGCCAGCCGCTAATTTCATTCGCGTAGCCGCTGTCCTTGATTAAGTTTCGCAGCTCCTGCGGATCCGCCTCGAGATCGAAATATTGCTCCACGCCCGTCTGCGAGTACCAGATATATTTTCGCTTTCCGTCAGTCACGTAATGATAGGACAGCTGGCCATGGGCATGCTCGCCATGCAGGTATTCCCGCCATTCCGGCTTTTGGCCGTTGATTCTTACGCTCAGAGGGAGCACGCTGCTGCCGTCGACGCTGTCTGGAATCGCGACATTCGCAGCATCCAGCAAGGTTGGCATAATATCGCGCATCTCGACGACCTGATCCGCTATCTTGCCGCTTTCCAGCCCCAGCTTGCCGGTAGGATCGCACAGAATAAACGGCACTTTCGCACTGCCTTCGTAGGCGAGACGCTTCTGGTACAAATTGTGGTCGCCCATCAAATCTCCGTGATCGGACGTGAACATAATGACGGTATTGTCGCTTACGCCGAATTCGAACAGCGCATTCAGAAGTCTGCCGATTTGATTGTCGATATGGGTAATAAGCGCGTAATAGGCGGCTAATGCATCTTTCCTCATCCGGTCATGGACGATGCCTCTGCCGGTCGTCGGATTGAAGCCGGCTCTGTCCGCATCTTCCGTATCCGCCCAATCTCCGATCGGAGGTTCAGGCAGCTCGATGTTTTTGTACAGGTCAAGGTAAGCCTGCGGCGGATCGAGCGGCGAATGCGGACGAACGAAGGAGGTCCACAGGAAAAACGGCTTGCTCGGATCTCTTCTGCGCAGGAAATCGATCGATCTCGTCACCGCCCAGTTGGTCGGATGATATTTCTCTTCAAGATGCCAAGGCCTCGATACGACGGAGGCGTTGCAGTCGAGCCCATGGTCCATAATATCCTGGTCATATCCGGCCCGCTCGCGAAGCCATGGCAAATAATCGTCGGTGTAGTCCCACCATTCCAGAGCGGAGGAACGGGAGCGGTTGCGGTTATAGTGCATATAGCCGTCATGAAGCTCGATATTATGGAACCCGCATAGATTGCGGGTAGGGTAGACATGCATTTTGCCGATGCACTGCGTATGGTATCCGGCACCCGCAAGCTCGCCCGGCAGCGTATGCTCGTACGTCCAATGCACCTTGTCCTGATAGCCTACTCGTCCATGACTTCGTTGGCTCATGCCGGTTATGATGGAGGCTCTTGCCGGGACGCATGAAGGCGTAGCCGAGTAGGCACTGGTGAAGGTGACGCCTCGTTTGGCCAAATGATCGAGGTTCGGAGTTTGGATGACGGGATGATTCAAGTAATGGAGACAGTCGAATCTCATTTGATCGACGGTGATCAATAATATATTCGGTTTCATGTCGCGCTCCCTCTTCCTGCGTAATGGTTAATGTTCCGAAAGTTCGGCATACAGACCATTATAATCGGGCTAGGGATAAATTGCTTGCAGAATATTCTGCTTTTCTATTCCGGCGTTCGTGTGAGGGAACATTCATCCTTACACTTTTGTCATATCACTCACCACTTATCAATCCACAGGTCCGTAACTTTTCCATTTTAATTTCACCGATACCGAAATATCCGCATCCGACAGCGCCTGTCCCCACTGGGAGAGCACTGAAAAAGTCGTTGTTTTGTTGCTTAGAGCAACGAAACAACGACTTTTTGGCATTTATGGTTTAATGGGATCGGGGATGTGTCCCTTAAAGGGCCACTTTGGGCTCCGCCAACTTCACCATTCGTTTCGCATTTACGGCAATTGCCGTTAAGACAGCTTGTATTCGCATGCCAAGAAGACCTTGGCTATGTTGTGAAATCGCCAGGCCATGATGGTTCTTTAATTCATGATTCTTCTGTTCAATTTTGTACCTCATCCGGTAACGTATCTTAAAGGCTTCGGATTCGTGATAAAGATTGGGAAATGACTAAAGTTGGGTATGCACGTGTTTCGACTGCTGATCAGTCCATGGATTTACAAATTGATTCTTTGAAGGTATCCGGATGTGAGCGTACTTGCGTTCCGGGGATACATTAGTCATCTGGAAATTGGATCGTTTCTTATTGGTTCAGCAGCAGCTTTTATAGTAGCAATGATTGCAATCGTGACTTTTTTAAACTTAATTAAACGGGTAAAATTATCTTGGTTTGCATATTATCGTTTTGCTATGGCTGCGCTGTTCTTTTTCATCCTTTACTTGTAACATTGACGAATTTTACTCACACTGCAACTAAACATTCCTGTTAAGCCTAAGAAATGGGCATTGTAAAAAAGGGAGCGCCTCGGTATGATGGGTTTGTCCACAACACATCATACCGAGGCGCTCTTACTATGAAGTTTAAGCAATCAGACGCACAAAATTAACGAATTGAACGAATTATCACCTCGCATCTCGTCGTAGGGATCGACATGGCCAAAGAAACGCATGTCGCACAAGCTACAAGTTTCCGAGGGATCGTGGTTTCCAAACGACATCTCTCATTCTCAAATAGCTTTGAAGGCTTTGAAAAATTGAACCGATGGATCACGGAGTTACAACAGAAACACCGATTAAAGAAGCTCATGCTCATAATCGGCATTGAGCCAACCGGCCATTATTGGTTTAACTTGGCCAACTGGTTAGCAGATAAGGACAAGAACGTTGTCACGGTGAATCCGGCCACCACCAAACGAAACAAGGAGAACCGGGATAAACGTTTCAGATCAAACCAGATCGCCGCGGTCGGCGTTTGAAGCGCTTTCAGATTTTTCCGAACCTCCGAACCTCCGAAACATGTGAATCAACGGGCCCCCTTCTTTCCTTAATAGTATCTCGTTACATACGCTTAACTTTACAAACGTGCGTCATTTCTCACAATGATAAGTTTTTGCCTTCCCGTTTGATCATGCCTGAGTCTCAATAGTACTTTTTTGCTTCAGCATAAAAAAGGCTCCTGACTAGGCAGGAATCGGCCATGCGGAAGCCCTGAAACTGTCTCGTGCAAAAAAATGCTATCGGTCAATTAGCCTATGCAGAATAATGGATCATAGCAATATAAGAGATCTCCTGATCTGTTTTGTTGTGATACGAGTGGGGCTGGTTGGCGGGAAAGTGTATAGCATTGCCCTCTGTAATGTTGTAAACCTCATCGTTGAACTTGATAGCCAGGCTCCCTCGGACAATGATAACGTACTCCTCGACGCCATCGTTATGAGGTTCGGAAATATGATTGCAGCCAGGGGCCATATGCACCGTATAAATCTCAAATCCCTTTCGTTGATCAAATGGAAACATAGGGTAGACCCGATAATTACCGTCCTGTTCCAAAAAGGGTTCTATATCAGCTTTCGAAATGACCGATATTTTGGGGTTCTCTTCTAGAAGCAGCCATTTCATCACTCGATGATGACGCATTTCCGGAAACGATTGACGGATGTTTCTCGCTAATCTAAGCATGGGTCTTGTCATTCCGATATTACCCGAACTTCTCAAGGAGTTTGGGGCTGGTGGTCAAGCAGCAGGATATTTGGTATCCTGCTTCGGTCTGACACAGTTTCTTTTCTCACCTATTGCAGGCAATTTGTCTGATCAATACGGTCGTAAACCGATGATTATCACTGGACTGATCTTGTTCGCTATCTCCAACTTAATGGCTGCTTTAGCAGGCGATTTATCCTTATTATTCGTTTCGCGATTAATTGGCGGAATGGGCTCAGCTGCCTTGATCCCAGTCATTGTCGCTTATATTGCTGATATTACAACGGATGATCAGCGTAGTAAGGCCATGTCGTGGTTAGGTGCGTCGATGACATCGGGGTTCATTATCGGACCGGGGTTAGGTGGTTTTCTTTCTGAGCTAGGGATCAAAGCACCATTTTATGCATCCGCATTTGTGGGTCTACTGGCCATGGTATGCAGCCTGTGGATGCTGCCTGAATCGCTGCCGCCGGAAATTCGCCTCATGCGCCAACATACGAAAGAGAAGAAGGACAATGTTTTTCGTCAAATCGCGCTTTCAGTGCAATATCGCTATTTCATTCTTCTGCTTATTGTTTTCGCCATTACGTTCGGTTTGACGCATTTTGAAGCGATTTTTCCGCTTTTTGTCGTACAGGGCTACGGATTCACTACACGTGAAATCGCTATATTGCTTACCGTATGTTCGTTAATTGGCACGTTTAATCAAATTGTACTGACCGAACGGATTTCACTTCGATTCGGGGAAAAAAAGATTATCGGCGCCATGCTTTTGTTATCGGCTGTATCCCTCGTGTTCTTGCTGTTCTCGGGCAATTTCTTTTATGTCATGTTCGTAACGATGCTATTCTTTACGTTCAATAATATTTTACGTCCGACGATCAATACCTTGCTGTCCAAAGAGGCTGGGGAGGAACAAGGATTCGTAGCAGGAATGAATAATGCCTATACGAGCCTCGGTACGATATTTGGACCGATGCTTGCAGGTATTCTATACGATATCCATATCGATTTGCCTTATCTGTTTGGTGCATTCGTGCTGCTTGTGAGCAGCTTCGTTTCGGTTAGACGGTTGGGAGGAAAATTGTCGTCAATTGCTTCATAATGGCCATTAAATGATGGCCATATCTTTTCAATAGATATCATTAAGCTCATGCCGTTGTGTGTACATTCCTTCTTTTTTGAATAAATCGACAAAATTTTGAGCAGCCTTGGATAAGCAATGATTCTTTAGCCATATGAATCCGACAGGGGAAGATATCTCAGTAACGCTGGAAATTTTGTGAACGTGTATAGAATACCCTTTATGCCGTTTAAGCAGTGTTTCCGGAACGATCGATGCGCAAAAGTCAGATGAAATTAAGTCCATCAAAAGCATAATGTCGGAACATTCGCCAACAATGTTGGGGCGCAGATGAAGCCTGGAAAATGCCTCCAAAATTAAATAATGCACTCCCAATCCCTGGGTACTTGGTAATATGAGTGGATGGTTTTGAATGTCCGCAAGCGACACTTCATGGTCGAACAGTTTCTGATTCTTGGATGTAATAAAGTAAAACGGCTCAGTGTACAGGTGAAGAACTGAAAAATGACTTAGTTCAAGCGGCATGCGAATAATTGCCAGCTCGATTACCCGGTCTCTCACTAATTTACAAAGATGAGCCGATTCATTTTGCTGAATTTTATAAGTCACCTTCGGGTATTGTATACGAAATCGATGGAGGAGTTCAGGCAACTCAGCAACCGAAAACGTATTGATTCCGATCTTTAGACTACCGTTTACCCCGTTTCCAACTTCCTTCACTTCCATTTTGGCTTCTTCCATTAACTGATCCATCTGCAAGGCATATTTATATAAAGCTTTTCCTGCTTCTGTAACTTCTAAAAATTTCCCACTTCTCTCTACTAATGTTGAGCCGAGTTCCTCTTCCATTGCTTTCAATAGTTGGCTTAACGGCGGTTGAGAGATATGGAGTCTTTTCGCAGCAGCGGAAATTTTCCTTTCCTCTACAATCGCTATAAAATATCGCAGTTGTCTGATATCCATCGTCGAAAACACTCCTCAATTTTATATATGAAAAACTTAAGTGAAACTTATTGATTATATATTTTTCATATAGTTATCTTCATGTTAGCATATTTGTATTGAGCGAAAAAGGAGTCTGACGATGTATCGTCTCTTCATGATTTTAGTTGTTATTTTGCTTGCCGCATGTCGTACGGTTCCGAACTCCTCGCAGAATTTACCGAAAGAAACGCTATCAAAAGAAAAGAAGGTGGAAATGATGAACGAACAATTGATTATTGCCGCAGAGAAGGGAGACACTGAAACCGTTCTGAAACTGCTTCAAGACGGAGCAGATATCAATGCAACGGATGAACGCGGAAGAACAGCCGTCATGGCAGCGACTTACAACAATCAGGTAGAATTGGTAAAGGCACTGATCCAAAAAGGTGCGGACATTAACATTCGCGACAACATCTTAAATAATGTTCTCTTGTATGCCGGAGCGGAAGGATTGCTCGATATCGTAAAACTCGCAATTGATGCCGATGCCGATACAAAACTTACGAACCGGTATGGGGGGACGGCTCTTATTCCTGCTTCGGAACGTGGACATGTTGAAGTGGTTAATGAACTTCTTACTCATTCGGATATGGATGTCAATCACATCAATAATTTGCATTGGACAGCATTATTGGAAGCGGTCATTTTAGGTAACGGAGGTGAAAAGCATCAAAAAATCGTACAACTGTTAGTCGATCATGGGGCCGATGTGCATATTGCGGACAAAGACGGCGTAACGCCGCTCGCGCATGCCAAGATGCGAGGCTACAGCGAGATCGAGCAAGTTTTGCTGAAAGCGGAACAAACCCGCTAGAATGTACGCACATTGGGAGGCGAAGGACATGCATGAGGATTTTTGGTTGAGGAATGTCCGTTTGGAGAACGGATATTTAAAAGAAAACGGTTCCGTCACGGGAACGACGACGGATTTATATCATCTGCGGATCGAGAACGGCACGATTGCGGAAATCGCGTCCGCGAGCGAGACGCCGCATGGAGCAAAGCCCGGTGAAGCGAAATCAGATAGAGCGCTGCCCGTTCTTGATGCGCGCGGCCTGCTCGCGCTGCCGTCTTTCGTGGAGAAGCATTGCCATTTGGACAAGACGCTGCTCGGTGACCGTTGGCGGCCTGTTCGTCCGGCGCCTACGATATTTGAACGTTTCGAGATCGAGAAGAACACGCTGCCCAAGCTGGCAACAACGATGAAGGAACGAGCCGAAACGCTGCTCGGCATCTTGCTGCGGGCCGGTTCGACGCATGTTCGCACTCATGTCGACATTTACCCGGAAGTCGGGCTTCGTCACTTGGAGGCCATACAGGAAGCGCTCGCCGTCTTCGAGGGCAAATTGTCTTTCGAGATCGTCGCTTTTCCACAGCACGGACTTCTCCGCTCGCAATCCGCTCGGCTTGTCAAGGAGGCGCTGAGCCACGGATGCGGGTTGATCGGCGGCGTAGATCCGGCAACCGTGGACGGCGATATGGAAAAATCGCTGCAACAGATGATGGAGCTGGCCGTGGAAGCGAACTCGGAGGTTGATTTGCATCTGCATGATGGGGGCGGGCTAGGTCTTGCGACCATCAAGCGACTGGCAGCGCTCACGGAAGAAGCGGGTTGGCAGGGCAGAGTATCGGTGAGCCACGCTTTCGCTTTGGGGGATATGGCCGGACAGGAAGCCGATGAAGTGGCGCAAATGCTTGCCGAACTCGGAATCACGATCATTACGAGCGTGCCGTTCGGCAGAGCGATTCCTCCGGTGAACTTCCTTCAAGCGAAGAAGGTGACGGTGGCGGTAGGGTGCGATAACATTTTCGATTCGTGGTCTCCTTTCGGAAACGGAGATCTATTGGAGCGTGCGGGCCGTTTGGCGGAGCGTTTCGGAAGAAGCACGGAACAGGCGCTGGCCGAGACGCTGGGGTTCATTACCGGCGGTATAACGCCGCTGAACAAAGAAGGACAGCGGACTTGGCCGAAAGCGGGGGATGAGGCGAGCATGGTGTTCGCCGAAGCAAGCTGCTCCGCGGAAGCGGTGGCCAGAAGGGCGAATCGGCCCGTCGTTATGTACAAAGGGAAGATCGTTGCCGGTTCACTTGAAATATAAGAAAGTATAAATTTGAACCTTATACGATGCTTATATTTCACCGCGAAACGAGCCTTTGCCGTTAAAGACGGCGCCAGCCGTTTACACTTGGACGAATATAGGTCTGTTCAGCTAAAGGAGGTCGTATGCCGCATGAAGCCTATCGCATATTGGTTAACGAATGTTCGCCTGGAAAGCGGGTATCGGCTCGAAAACGGCATCGTCACGGGGACGGAGAGCGAAACGTGCCATCTACTGATTGAAGACGGAAAGATTGCCCGCATCGTCTCCGCCGCGCATGCCGTTGAAACGGATTTTCCCAAACTGGATGCAAAAGACTATTTGGCGCTTCCGCCGTTTAAAGAAATGCACAATCACTTGGATAAGACGTACTTGGGAGGACCTTGGAAATCGTGTAAGCCCGTGAAAAATCTGATCGAACGATTGGAGCTGGAGGCCAAGGAACTTCCGATATTAGTAAAGACCATCAATGAACGAGCGGAACTGCTGCTCACCCTTTTCGTTAAATCGGGAGTAACCCATGTGCGCACGCATGTCAATATCGATCCGTACATCGGTCTTAAGAATTTGGAGTCTGTGCGGCAGGCGTTGGAACATTTCGAAGATAAGCTCACTTACGAGATCGTCGCTTTCCCGCAGCATGGATTGCTGCGCGACCAGGTGGCCGGTTTAATGAGAGAAGCCATGCGCGAGGGGGCCACACTGGTTGGCGGGCTTGATCCCGCTGGAGTCGACGGCCGGATCGAAGCGTCTTTGGATCAAATGATGGACATTGCGGTGGAGAGCGGCGCGGATATCGATATGCATCTACACGATCCGGGCCATCTGGGATGGTATACGATGAAAAAATTGTCCGAGCTGACGCGAGAGGCCAGCTGGCAGGGCAGAGTGGCCGTCAGCCATGCATTCGCCCTGGGCGAAGTGCCGCACGAGCGTGCGGACGAAATGGCGCACATTTTTGCGGAATTGGGGATTTCCGTTATGTCCACGGCCCCCATCAACAGGCTGATCCCTCCGGTACCTCTGCTTCGGGAAAGGGGAGTCCCGGTTGCGCTAGGCTGCGACGGGTTCTATGATTCCTGGGCTCCTTTCGGCAATGGCGATGTTTTGGAGAAAGCGCGGCATCTTTCCGAACGTTACCGCTGGGTTGACGAGCTTTCTTTATCGCAATCGCTGGGGTTCATTACAGGCGGTATAACTCCGCTGAATACAGAAGGACAGCGTGTCTGGCCGAAAGTTGGGGACGAAGCGAGCATGGTGTTCGCGGAAGCAAGCTGCTCCGCGGAAGCCGTAGCCAGAAGGGCGAATCGGCCCGCTGTCATGTACAAGGGGAAGCTTGTTTCGGGAACCTTTGTCTGACGGGTCGAGAAAGTCTCCCAGATTAAAACCAATTTACCAGTGAAAGGATGAATGGAATCATGAGCTTGTCTTATTGGCTGACAAATGTTCGGTTGGAGAGCGGATATCAATACGAGAACGACAGAGTGACGGGCACGGAGACGGAAATCTGCCATATTCGGATTGAAGACGGAAAAATCGCGCAAATCGTATCCGGTGCGCCTCCGCAATGGGGCGACCTGCCGATCAAGGATGCAAAGCAGCTTTTGATGCTGCCGTCGTTTAAAGAGATGCATATCCATATAGACAAAACGTATTATGGCGGACCCTGGAGAGCGGTCAGACCGGTAGCGGGCATTTTCGGGCGGATTGAAGAAGAGAGGGAGCTCCTTCCGAAGCTGCTGCCTACGGCGCAGGAAAGAGCCGAAAAAATGCTCGATCTGCTGCTCGGATTCGGTTCCACACATGTCCGTACCCACTGCAACATCGACCCTGTTATCGGTCTGAAAAACTTGGAAGCTACGATGCGGGCGCTGGAGTCGTTCTCCGGTAAAATATCTTGCGAAGTCGTCGCGTTCCCGCAACACGGACTGCTGCGTTCCCAGGCCACTGATCTAATTAGGCAAGCGATGCGTCAAGGCGCCGCCTTCGTGGGGGGCGTCGATCCGGCAACCGTGGACGAGAACATCGAAAAATCGCTGCAGACGATCATGGACATTGCCGTCGAGGCGAACGCGGGGATCGATGTCCATATTCACGACCGGGATCATTTGGGCATTTTCACAATGAACAGACTCGCCGACTTGACGGAGGAAGCCGGCTGGCAAGGGAGAGTGACGGTGAGCCACGCCTTCGGTTTTGCGGGGGCCCCTGCGGGAGCGGCCGCCGAGCTTGCGGAGCGGTTTGCCGCACTCGGCATTTCGGTTACATCCACCGTTCCGATTGGTGCGGCTCAGATGCCGATTCCGATGCTGCACGAGAAAGGAGTCAAGGTCGAGCTCGGCAATGACAGCATCACCGACCACTGGTCGCCGTTCGGCATCGGCGACAATTTGGAGAAGGCCGGACGTTTAGCGGAACTGTACCGTTATATTGACGAATTGTCCTTGGCCCAAGCGCTCGGCTTCATTACAGGCGGCCGAACCGTCCTGAATCAAGAAGGGAAGAGAGTATGGCCGGCCGTCGGCGATGAAGCTAACGTCGTATTCGTGCATGCAAGCTGTTCCGCGGAAGCGGTGGCGAGACGGGCGAAGCGCGAGGCGGTTTTATTCGGAGGAGCAATCGTTTCTGGATCATTGAAGGATGCAACCGCTAGATAAAAGGGAGGGTCTTCGTCATTCACGGGTGCTGCTGTGATGATTCCGCAGGGTCCGGGACTCGGCATTACAGTTAATGAGAAGTATCTCCGCAAAATGGCGTCGGAATCCCCGCATCGGTGGAGAAATCCGATTTGGAGACATAAGGACGGATCGGTGGCCGAATGGTAGGACAGAAGAAAGTGCCGTATGTCCGCAACAGTTGAAAATTAGAGGCTTCCCGCGAGTGCACTAACTCGTGTGAAGCCTCTTTTTTACAATTACAAGAAAGTATAAATTTGAACCTTATACGATGCTTATATTTCACCGCGAAACGAGCCTTTGCCGTCAAATACGGCGCCAGCCGTTTACGCTTGGTTCATGCCGGATTGTTCGCAGTTATTTCCTTATTGGGGTCCAGCCACATGCCCATCAAGCTAAGATGCAGATTGTAGATAAACACATGATATGTTCTAATATTTTTGTAATCTTAGGAAATCTTTAATCTCCGTTTTTTAAAAATAGGCACACCCAATAAGCCATCATCTGGCCATTTTCAAAATTTTGATCTACGCCACTCGTTTTCGCGATGTGGTATATTCGTAAACGACACCTAAAATATCAAAGACTGTTTTTTTCTCATAGCGGTGAGACTTTCGTCCGTTTTTCTCAATCAAGTGGAACAGACGAAGCAGAACTTTCGATATTTCCTCGGTGTCTTTTTGTATGGCCTGATGTAGAAGCAGCATATAATCTTTGATCATATAAAAGGCTTTATATTCACTTAGCTCTTTTTTCTTTCGCCAAAGGAGCTGACGTATCTGAAACATCGTGGTGGAACACAGTAAGATTCCAATTAATTGACCATATAAATGGCATTCTAAGCGTTCCAGTTTCATTTTCTTGCACTGCTGAATTTGAAAGAATGATTTCCACGTCTTAAACAAAATCTCCACTTGCCAACGTAACGAATATAGTTCGTGCAAATGAGTACCCGGTACAATTTCCGAAGAGATATTGGTGATATAGAAGTTCAAAGCACTAAGTTTCTTGCTTTTCTCGGAATACGTCATCCCTTTTTTCTTTTCACGAACGGCCTGATCCTTCTCTCTTTTCCTCATCTGAATCTCTGACAGACGATACACCACTAAGCGTGCCGGTAATTTCTGATACATTCCAATATACACATCAGATATCTCCCTTGTTTCTCCTAGCTGAAGTTTCTCCATTATCGATTCCATCGAAAGCTGAATATACTCAGATTGTTTTTTCACAATTCCATTCCGAAAGGTCTCTGGATGTTCATTTTTCTGATACACCCTTGTATGTTGGCTTAGCCAAACGCATAATGCCACTAAATCTTGGGCTCGAAATTTACTTGACCGAGTAACAAAGCCTATCGCCTTTGCCAAATCAGCAAGGGATGAAGGGGACAGATGCCGTGTTAATTCCTGTGAAAAGAAATGAAGATCTTCTGTAATACCTAGGTTCATAAAAAAACTATCCTTTCGTGGATGATTCTACCAAAAAAGAATAGCTTATTTCGTTTTGGGTGGGTAGCATTTTTCTTAGCTTGATGGGCATGTGGTTGGACCCCATAAAAAAGAACTCTCCAGCCCACCAGAATCCCAATTCCACTTATAATAGAGAGTACTGTTATCCAGTAATGGATGAGGCGAGATTGATATAAAGCTACCGTAATGAGGAGAGTGTTTGCATATGACTAAAGATATCGACTATTACATGGCGCTGCCGTACACCGTCGAATATCGCCACGTAACCGACGATCAGAAATATCCCGAAGGCTATTATTACGGCGGAATCGTAGAGCTAGACGGCTGTAAAACGGATGGAGAGACGGTCGAGGAGTTTCTCGCGGAGCTGGAGCTGCTTAAACGAGATTATATCGAGTTCAAACTGGAATTCGGGGATCCGATCCCGGAGCCTCGGTAAGCCTTCTGACGCTACCAGATGGGCTATCGGCTTACCGTGATAAGGAAAATGGCTTAAAACGATCTGACAGCCTATTCATGAATGACGTGAACGATTGCGTGGGATCAGTCACGGAAAAAGAAGGAAATCCCTTTCCACATATGGAAATAGTCATGATGAACGATGCGTGAGGGGGGTTATGAACGGGTGAAATGGTACTCAGTTACGGAGCTAGCGGATACGCTAAAAATTCCAGATGCGACCATTAGGCGATATGTTCGGCAGCATGGGCATCACATCCAGGTAAGAAAAAATCATAATGTCTATCAAATAGCGGAAGAATCATTGCCATTGCTGACTAAGATCCGGGAGCTATACGCAACCGCTGGAATGATGACAGATCAGGTTAATGAAGCGTTAGCGGCTGCCCATGTGCCCATAATTATGACCGTGGATGACGTGAACGACCGTGGTGAAGTCGTGGCGCTCAATATCCCTGAAGCCTTATCCAGACTAGAAAAATCCATGATCGAACGCATGGACAGATTAGAAAATATTGTGGTGGCTCAACATGTATACATAGAAGATTCATTGAAGGTGCGGGATGAACAATTGATGCAGGGGTTACGGCAGATTGCCGCTAGTAAGGGAGAAATTCAGGCTAAAAAGAAGTGGTGGAGATTTGGAAAGTGAATGTATCGCGTAAGACGGCTATTCTAGCCTTTTCAACTGGATCTGTTAGCGTAATTCTGATCTACTGTGTAGCGTTGCTTACAGAGGACGTGGGACAAACGTTGACCGTGCTGATCGGTGCATGGTTGGTTACGCTAGGGATAATTGCCCTGGTCAACACATTCAAGGATTGGAAAGAAACACGGTTCCAGTTCAACGCCCCTCTGCTTGGAATGGGTACATTGTACCTGTTGCTGGCGGTCACACTGGTCATAACGCAATTGACATAAAAAGAGCAAGAGTCCGTAAAGGTAGCCTTGCTAAAAGTAAAAACTATGTCGTACGCAATCATATCCAAGTTTGGGGGAATACGCAATAATTTGTTTCAAATAGGATCTGATCCCGAGCTTGAGGACTATTTAGTGCTTTTTGATTTTAATTAGGGGGAGTACGAAGTGATAAAATGTGAGAGTTGCAAGGAACCATCAATGGAAATTGTATTGGAAGATCCGGACGATGTGACTATGTACTGCTGTAAGACAGAGGGGTGCGGAACAAGGCTATTAATTCGTGATGGGAACCGAATTTGGATGAATAAGGACGGTAGGGCATTTGTAGTTCGTTAAAGCTGGTCGCTAGAGTCGTCCAACGCCGGGCGACTTTTTTGTTTTGTAATAGAAAAAAGTAACGTAAATCATATTTGGTCAAGATAGCGCGGACTTCCTTCACGTTCATGAATACGAGCCAGCTCCTGCTGCTGCTTGTCTGAATTTATGGTCGATTGGATAAGATGCGAAATTGCGTTCTGGACCAGTTTATTGACGTGGTTGTAACGCCTAACAGTGAACGGACCTGTTAAATTGGGGGAATGCTTACGAGTAGTCGGAAAGGCTGCTGCCAGTAAGCATTTTTTAGTTATTTGGCCTAGTACCAGCGTAGCTGTCACTACCCGCAAAGTAGGTATGAACTTTTGGTAACAAAAGAGGCGTAATGCAGAGGAATTTTCCGATTTCAGTAATGGCATTGGAATTAAGGCAGTATTGTGGGGGGAAACTCGCTTCAATCCAACTGAAGAAGCTCAGAGAGGGGATCGAAGTACCGATACAGACGAAAACCGGAATTCCTATTGTCATGTTGTATTAATCTTGTCAAAATAAGACCCCAAATGTAAAAAGAAAGGTATATCAAAAATATAACGGTTTGTATACGATGGAATGGAAACGCTTCATATTCAAAAATGAGGGGGTTAAACATTAAAACAGCTACGAATTAGGAAGAGAATAAGCGCATTTCTAGCTTAGCTATGGTTCTAGGCACTCATATTTCGCATGAAATAATTTCACATAACAAAATATATTAGCCATTTTGTTATGGCCAGTTATGGCTGTCCGAAGTTCAACAATACCTGAGGACATTCTCCTGTTTCCGACACCAATCAACAAGACATATGCAGACTCCGCGTGTGAAAGGCTCTAGTGATTGCTTTTTTCGACAGTTTGCGTCATATAGATGCTGATATCGTAGCCGGCCAGCCGCACTATGCGTTTAACGTTGTCATGGACAAGTGCAGATACGGCGCGAATCTTCTGCTCACCCTTTGTAGCGACAATAACCTGGATGCTCTTCAGCATGGCCATCAGAATTTCCGCCGTAGGCGTGAAACTCTTTCGTTTGCCGGGCAGCAAAATCGGCTCCTTCTCCTCTTTGAGTTTCTCGCGCACACGCCATTCGAGAGGCCGTACAAGAGCAGCGCCATGATGAACACGGTACCGAGCGCTTCGATGCGCCTTGGCTGTTTCAAGTAGATCGCATCCAGGAATACCGGGTCCTTCAACAGTCGAAATCGCGTCTCCGCCGCTGCTTGTCCTTTGTACGTTAGCAGGATGTTTTCACTCGTCCATTTGGCGTCCTCGCGATGGCTGGTCATCAGCACGAAGATCCCTTGCTTGTTCGTCAGCGGCAGCAGTGCTTCTTCGCTTGGCACGATGTCACCGGCGACGATCCGCCAGGCCAGCGAGTGGTGGCCTCTGGTTCTTCGCCTTGTTTTGGGCGTCCGGGTCGCTTACGTGGCAGTGTACAACGTTCCTCCTCGAACGTGAGGACGACCTCGTGACACTTCCATTTGTGCTGCTTGCGGAAAGCGGCAATCGCCTGCTCTGCATCATGTGCACAGGTATAGTGCAACCTGCCGAACGCCTGAAGCGCCTTTTCCATTTTTTCGTGTTCCTGTTTCATTTGGCGTATGAGCGTCTCTTATTGCTTCGCTTCAAGGTGGCTCGAATGTACGACGACGAAGCGCAGGGATTGGCCATAGAGTGTGCGTTCGAATGATTGCACACGGTAGCGGGATTTGCCTTCGTTGTCATCTGCTAAGGCGACGTCCGCCCACTGATCGCGCCAGGCTGCTTCTTCCTTCAATTCGCTGCTCAGGCCAAACGTATCCGGCAGCCGCGTGATGAAAGACAAGCCTTCTTGCTTCATTAGCAGTACATTATCCATGATAGCCAGCGCACTGTCAGCCACGTAGGTCAGACCGCTCCACTCTTCATCGGACAGCACCTCGCGGAGCTTGGCGATGAAGGCGGTATTCCACGTTTTGTCGTCCAAATTGCCGTCTTCGACCTTGCCGATGATCGGAAAGCGCTGAGCGTGACACCGAGACCGATAACGATTTGCTTCAGATCTGGAGGGCCGTCTTTGTTGTATCCATAGGTGATGTTCAGATCGTCGGAAGGCTGCGCGTACTTGCCCTGTACAGAGAAGGAAGTGGTGTCGCTGTGAACCACGTTCAGCGAGAGGCTGAGCCGACGGAGAACGGAGAGAGACAGCTGAGAGTAGACTTTCCAGCCTTGGGCATCATGCAGCCGGTCAAGTGTTCGAGCCAGCGCGTCATCGTTGAAATCTGACGCTTTGATGGCACCCCCGAACAGAAGCTCAACATCCAGTTCGTGATAGAACTCCGATACCCGGTACAGGGGCATGCGTGAGCAAAGAATATTGATGATCATGGCTTTGATATGCGTGCCTGGTGACACCTTGCAGTAGGATGGGTGCCAGTCGACAGCATCGTTAATGAGTTTCTCCAGGCCGATTTCATCGCATAATGCAGCGATGAGCTGGCTCGGACCAGCGGCAATGGAAACCATGGCTTCTAACTGCATGAAAATCCCTCCGTTCATGGACGTTTCCGTATGATTTCGCCACAGACGGGGGTGATTCCTATTAGATAAGACTGTGTTAATGAATTTTTGGAAATTTATTCATGCGGAAAGTGGGATCTTATCTATGAAGGAGGGAATATTATGGTACGGCGCAAATGTTGATTCACTGTGCGGAGGTGCTTTACAACACGATTTAATACACAGAATTTATACATTTTTAAGTGCCAATTGGAAATTTCAAGGCTTTGGTGTAAAGGAATATACCCATGAGGGCCGAAAAAGTCGTCTACCAAATCAATAGCTCATGCATAGATATTATTGAAAAATCCTCGAATCAACACGAAGTGTATAAGTCCTGTAGCGTAAAAGGTAATACGATCATCAAAAAACATTATAAAAAGTAAAAGGAGTATGCACAATGAATAAATTAAAAAAAGTGACGGATAAATTTATTCACATTGTTTTGGCAAGCGTTATGGTATTAACGACAGTATTGACCGCTAATCCGGTAGTAGGATATGCCGAATCCACATCTAGTATTGTCGTGGATGATACCGTAACCTCAGGTGATCATTATTTTACTTACACGACAGCTACGGATGTAAATGGATTAACTGGATGGGCAGAGGATAGGAAGCCATCTATTATAGGAATTGAAGAAGCCAAGACGCAACATTGGGTGTGGAATATGAATTATGAAGAGGCCCGTAAGCACACCTATTCGTTCACATTTAAGGGAACAGGGGTAGAATTGTACGGTGTCAAAAATGACCCGCAAAATACGTTCCAATTGGATGATAATGCTCCTGAAACATTACTCATTGCAGGTGCTGCTAATACAGAAACGCTATTGTATAGTAAAAAAGGATTAACTAATGGAATTCATACAGTAAATGTCACTTTACCCGATGGAGGTACAGGCTTACAAGTCAGTTACGCACGTGTGTACAATGATGATTTAGAAGTAGAAGGAGAGACTACAGTGATCCCGCATACGAAAACTACGGGAACTAATAATTACTTCACGTTTTCGGGCAATTGGTCACCAGGTGATGCTGCACATACTTGGTCCAATCCATTAGGTGCTAATCCAAGAGATACCTATTACGAAGTGAATTTTTTTGGTAATAAAATTGATATTTATGCAGGCAAAAATAAGCCTATGGGGAAGGTGCGATACCTGATAGATGGAGTAGAAATAGGTGTATTTAGTTTATACAATCCTTCCAATATCAATTCTACCTTGATTACCACGGTGAGTGGATTGACGGACGGACCTCATGTTTTGCGGGCAGAGGCAACAGGCGAGAAAGAGCCAAATGCTACAGGGACACTCATCGATAGTGCGAAAGTCGTTGTCTATCATTTGCCATACCAAGTGAGTGATATTGTACTATCACAAGACAATTTTACTCTCATTGAAGGTTCACAATATCAAATGAATTATACGGTGGTACCAGATTATGCGGATATTAGCGATCGTACGTATAGTTCAAGTGATACGAACATTGCCACAGTAAGTGCCGATGGATTGGTTCAAGCACTTTCTGCTGGAACTGCAACTATTACAATAAGCTCATTAAAATACAACTTGTCTAAAACGCTTACAGTGATTGTAACCGAGGGGAATACGCAGATTCATGGAAGTATAGTTGACACAAATACTCAATACACACAGGATCGTTATACGGAAGTTAAGAACTTAGGTGTAGTAAATAAATCAATTTATGCATGGAAAAATGATAAAGCAGTATCGGAAATTGCATTGATTTCATTAGAATCTGGCTTAAGTAATATAAGTGTACAGGCAACGGATTTTGTAAGCGGAACCGACACGTTATCGGCTAATAATATCACTACAACATTTATTAAATCTACACAAGCTTATACTGGTATGCCAGGGTATGGTAGCAAAACAAGGCCTGTACCAGAGGGGAATCGCGCAGAAAGTAATGATATTCTATATCAAACGACACCAATACAGATTCCATTTAATGCGGTACAGCCAGTTTGGGTTGAATTTGATGTACCTAAGGATACACAGTCTGGAACCTATGTTGGTAAAATTATCGTAACAGCAGACAGAGTAGATACACCGATAGAATTTACATATAATCTAGAAGTATTAGATGCAACGATGCCTGATGCAGAAGAGTTTAAAGATGGTTTTGATATTGAATTATGGCAGGCTCCGTATAGTGTAGCAGAATACTATGGTGTGGAGCCTTTTTCACAAAAGCATCTAGAAATTTTACTTCCACATATGGAGAAATATAAACAATTGGGTGGGCATGCAATTACCACGACAATTGTTGATGATGCATGGGATGGTCAGACTTATAGTGCAAACGAAATTCACTACCCATCCATGATCAAATGGACAAAAAAGACGGATGGTACGTTTACCTTTGATTATTCTGATTTTGATGCATGGGTAAATTTTAATAAAACATTAGGACTTGGAGATAAAATTGTTGCTTATGGTATTGCTCCTTGGCATAACTCCTTTACCTACTATGACGAAGCTACAAGTCGTAATGTAAGTGCTTCGTTTTCTAGTGTGGGTACGAGTGAATACACGCGCATTTGGAAACTATTTTTAAATAGTTTTGTTGAACATCTAGAAGAAAAGGGATGGTTTGATCATACCTATCTGGGGATTGACGAGAGAGGATTCAGCGGGGCAATTTTTGATCTGATTGAGAGTGTTAAAGGGATTCACGGAGATAGCTTGAAAACAGCAGGGGCTATGGATGCTTTTGTGGCAAAGAAAGATTTAGGAATGCGTGTGGATGATCTGAGTGTTGGAACGATAGCAGTGAAAGCTCATCCAACAGAATTTGCTCAATTTCTTAATCAACGTAAAGCACTTGGCCTTAGGACCACCATTTATTCTTGTACGGGTCATACACCAGGAAATTTCTCACTTAGTACACCAGCAGAAAGTTATTGGACTATGATGTATTCTTATGCTGTGGGAGGAGAAGGGTATTTACGCTGGGCCTATGATTCTTGGGTAAAGAACCCGTTAGAGGATACGACCCATAACGCATTCGAGGCGGGGGATACATTCCTAATATTCCCAGATGAGCGTACTGCTACAAATCCCTCTTCCAAATCAAGTGTACGACTTGAGAAAATGGCCGAAGGTGTACGCGATGTGAATAAATTGATGCTTATCAAAAAAGAAGTTCCTGCCATGAATGCTGATGTGGATAGATTGCTAGCCAAAATAAAACCAAATTATAGTTCATCAGGTTACTACTTATCAACGGCTGGCAAGGCTCAAATTGCGGCAGACATGGATCAAATTCGTGAAGAACTAAAAGCTCTAACATCAAAATATATTCAAATTAAAAATAATCCGGTTGCGATAGAATCTATAGCAATCCAAGAAGGTGCAGAAATATCTGTTGGTATTGGTGCAACAAAACAGCTACATGCAATATTGAAACCAGACAACATTAGTAACCCAACCGTAACATGGACATCGTCTAATGAAGGTATCGCAAGTGTAGATTCGAATGGACTAGTTACTGGTAAAGGCATAGGAACTGTGACAATCACGGTCACTTCCCAAGCTGATCCAACTAAAACGACTTCTATTCAAGTTATCGTAGGTCGGCCAAAAGTTGATCCTGAGGCTCAGGTGTCTTATTATTCTTTTGATAATGTTACAGCTAATACGATAACTGATAGTTGGGGATCGGCAAACGGAACGTTAACAGGTGGAACAATTGTTGAAGGTATGTCTGGCAACGCGATTCAATTTGCAAAAGAAGACAAGGTCGAGATTACTTCGCCAGTTACATTGACAAAAGATTGGACAGTATCCTTTTGGGTAAAAGATGCCGGTAGTAATGAGACCGCATCCGCACTATGGGATGGTAAATCGTTTACTGGTAATCAGCTAAGTTCCACTTCCATTGATGTACGCCGTGATGGTACAGAAAGTAAGATGTCTATACATGTACCAGAAGGTTTCTTAACTTTTAATTATCTCTTAGAGAAAAATAGTTGGAAACATATTACGGTAACTAGCAACGCATCCAATCTTAATCTCTATATTGACGGCCTTTTAAAATCAACGATTGTTTGGAATCAAAATGTGAAGACACCGCTTTTGGCTCCAACAAAAATAATTGGTGGACGTGGATTTAGTGGGGTGTTAGATGAAGTAAAAGTATTTAATCGTACATTGACACCAGATGAAGTAAAAACGATAAGCTACGTGAATGGATTGAATATTTCTGAAATGAGTAAAAAGCTATATATCGGAGATTCCTATCAAATTCAAGCTGAACTCATATCTGATAATCCAGATAAATCGTTAACCTATACTTCTAGTAATCCACAAGTTGTAACTGTAAGTGAAAGCGGTAAAGTGAATGCGATAAATAAAGGCGATGCTACAATTACTGTTGAAAATGTGGTTGGCGGTTATAAGAAAACGATAGGGATTAAGGTAGCAAAACATTTGAATATTCAATATTCAATCCCGCAATATCATTTAGACGATAAATTTATTACAACGATTGAGAACGGCAAAGGTACAGAGCGACAATATTTGGGGCAGCCGGATATGGTTATGCTGGGCGATAATAAAACATTGATTACAGCGTATCCAATTGGTCATGGTAAAGGTCCTCTTGTCCTACAAATAAGCTATGATGCGGGGGAAACCTGGGTTGAAAAGGAGACTCCGGCCTCATGGGCAAGATCTCAAGAAACACCTACTATCTATAAATTAAATATGAGTAACGGCAAAGAGAGGCTTATCTTGATTACCGGTTGTCCAGGGTGGGGAGATGGTTCGACAGGATGGAACACATCGTATTCTGATGACGGTGGAGAGACTTGGACAGAGTATCAGCATTGGTATACGAATATTGATAATAAGCCGAATAACGCTATAGTAGCTATGGCAAGTTTAACCCAGTTGAAGGATGAGAATGGGAATTTAATGGATAAATGGATGGGAGTTTATCACGATTATGGTTTCACCAATTACAAAACTTATTTAACTTATGATGAACATGGCAATGAACAATGGAGTAAGCCAGTACCCTATTTAAGCGAATACAGATCGATTGAAAGCAGCTACCAAATCTGCGAGGTGGAAATGTTCCGATCACCGGATGGTAACAGAATTGTAGCTTTGGCTAGAAGCCAGTCACATCAACACAAGTCAGTTATGTTCTATTCTGACGACGAAGGTGAGACGTGGAGTGAACCGGAAGAGGTCCAAGGAGCATTGCAAGGGGAAAGACATAAGGCAGTCTACGAACCAATTACCGGCCGTCTCGTCGTAACTTTCCGAGAAATTATTCTTGATTATAATCAAAACGGTATCATTGAACCTGGCGATTGGAGAGCGGGCGAATGGGTAGCCTGGGTTGGAACTTATGAAGATTTGATGCAGCAAAACGAAGGTCAATATCGCATCATGTTAAAAGAAGATTTTGCACAGAACTTTTATTCAGGGGATACAGGATACGCTGGTATAGTCGTACAACCAGATGGTACCCTTATCATGAATTCTTACGGACATTGGGATGAGGAATTCTCTAAAGCATGGAAAGGCGGAGTGACAACTGATTTAAGTTATATTATTCAAGCCAAATTTAAACTAGGTGTTGTCGACAATGCACTTCTTTTGGTAGATCGAAATGAGCTTATAACGACAATTCAAAGTGTATCTAACATTGAGGAAGCAAAATATACAATACAAAGTTGGAAAACCTTTGCTAAAGCTTTAGAAGAAGCAATCATAGTTAAGGAAGATAACATTTCTACTCAAGTTGAAGTTGATCAAGCTAATTCAACACTTCAAGTTGCTTTTGCAGGATTGCAAGAAGTGCAAGAAGAACTCAAGACCGTACCAGAAGCGCCGACGAACGTAAATGCAGTAACCGGCAATGGTAAGGCTACAGTAAGCTTTACAGCACCAACTAACAATGGCGGTTCTCCTATTACAGGGTACATTGTCACTTCAACTCCGGGTAGTGTTACAGTAACAGGAACAAGCACAACCATTGAGGTAACCGGCTTGACAAATGGTACTGCTTATACCTTTAGCGTAAAAGCAGTAAATGAGGTTGGAAGTGGGCAGGAATCAGCAGCATCCAATGCGGTAACGCCACTCGGAACTTCAAGTGGTGGAAGTTCGGGAGGAAACAGTACTCCTACAACGCCGACAAAGCCAGAGGAAACTGGAGTCGAAATTTTTGTCAATGGAAAAGCTGGAACTGCTGCTACAGCAACCACTACCAAAGAAGGAGACAAAACAGTTATAACGGTTGAAGTAGATGACAAAAAAGTAGAGGAAATACTGCTACAGGAAGGAAACAATGCAGTTTTAACCATCTCGGTTAATGCCAAAACTGACGTTGTGATTGGAAAACTGAACGGACAAATTATTAAAAATATGGAAAACAAGAGAGCTGTTCTTGAATTAAAAACTGAAAAGGGTACTTATACGCTTCCGGCTTCACAAATGAACATTGATGCAATCTTAGAACAGATTGGGAAACAGGTTGAACTGAAGGATATTTCAGTAAATATTGTAATATCAGAACCAGCTAAGGGGATAGTTGAACTGGTTGAGGATGTAGCCAACAAAAACAATTATCAATTTTTGGTAAAACCTGTAGAGTTCATAATCACATTCACTAACGACGGTAGGACAGTAGAACTTTCGAAATTCAGTGCATATGTAGAAAGGATGATAGCAATACCTGATGGTGTTGACCCGGCAAAAATATCAACAGGGGTTGTAGTAAATCCTGACGGAACGGTAAGGCCTGTACCGACGAAGATTATGGTTATTGACGGCAAATACTATGCACAAATCAGCAGCCTAACAAACAGTTCATATTCTGTCATTTGGAAGCCGGTGGAATTTAACGATGTAACAAGCCATTGGGCCAAAGATGCGATTAATGACATGGGTTCAAGAATGGTAATCAGCGGTGTGGGCAATGATATGTTTGATCCCGATAAGGATATCACCCGCGCCGAGTTTGTTGCAATTCTCGTCAGATCATTGGGACTCAAGCCGGAAAACGGAGATATACCGTTTACAGATATTAAGGGTGGCGAGTGGTATAGCAGCTATATTGTAACAGCAGCCGAGTATAACATTATATCTGGCTATGGTAGCGGAAAATTCGGACCAAACGATGTTTTAACCCGTGAACAAGCGATGACTATGATAGCAATGGCAATGGACATAACAGGTCTGAAGGTAGAGCTTGCAAACGGAGAGATGGATAAAATTCTTGCAGGTTTTAGTGATGCGGATAATACTGCAGATTATGCAAGAAGCAGTGTCACTGCCAGCATAAAGGCAGGATTGATTTTGGGCAGAAATGGCAGTTTGATTGCTCCTGATGACAGTATCAGTAGGGCAGAAGTTGTAGTGATTGTCAGAAGACTGTTACAAAATTCAGGACTGATCTAGGCCAGGTATCTTGCCATTAAGGGGTTACAGTGAAGGGGAGTGACCTCTTAACGTTAGAGTTTCTATTATGCAGTTGATTGGCTGGTTTGAGTTCGGTATTGTACTGGACTTAAGCCAGCCAATTTTGTTTTAACCCGGTAAGCGTCAAATAGCCCCCACCTATTCGACAAGATGAAGGCTAACTTGAACGGATTCAACCCTATTCGAGAAAAGCCAGTTTTTCTGACCGATGACAAAAGGCTTAATTGCTCGTTCGCTTCGATTATTGTCGATTTCAAGTTTTCCATCTTCCAAAAACACGTTCAGTTTATCCCATTGATTCCAGCTGTATGTGATGGCTTCTCCAAGCTTACTTTTTGGCAGTATGCGAGATCGTTGCTGTTTTGGAATACGGAATCCGCTTCTGTTTTGATATTGAGAGAAGTAGCCCCCCCTTTCATTTGTCCGCCAGCGCTTTCTTCTCCGCCCGGCTTATAGATATGGCTTGCTGCTGGACAAGCTCGAAATAACCGAATGGGGATTTGTGCAAGCGATAGCTATCGATTTGACGGAGGATGGCAGGATTGAGAGGATGAAAGGTGGTAAACGCAATATATATGCTGGGGAGCATCGTGGAAATAAAAAACGATACGACTCTTATTAGCCGAATCATGGAGGCATAAATCGTTCTTTGGTAGTAGTCCTCGGATGTCATCAGAAACTCGACAAACAGACCGGGACAAATCAAGATGGTAGGAGAACCCTGAGCCATAACGATTATTTTCCCCTCCATCAAAGCTGTTGCAGCGGTATCGGTCCGTTCGGTATGCCGGTACTGGGGGAAAGGCGAATAGGTGGAATCTTCAATCAGCGCCTCAATATATGACGGGTCCGTTATTTCGATACTTTTGTCAATTTGATCGATTCGCATTTGAAATTCCTGCAATGTAGCCGGATTAACAGCATTTTTCATATAGCCGTACATAATATCCGTTTTGCACTCTTTTCCTGCGGTGAACCATTCTATCTTGAAATCGGGACTTTTAATTCGTGCCCGAAGCATGCCAATATTTTTGTCCAGCGATTCAACAGTTCCTTCACGGGGGCCTTGTACCGTTGCTTCATTGATGGCCTCAGCGACCTGTCTGGCTTCGATGCTCTTGGCCGCATAACTGATCGCTTGCTCCCATCCATCAAAGAAAATGACAGCATGCCCGTTGAGCACTTTGTGCACCGCTTGTTCAAAATCATTCAGCAGTACGACGGATTGAGAAGAAACCCCATTCAAACTAAAAAATTGTACGATATCCTCTAATGTAACCGTTGTTGCAGGTCCAAACTCATGCATAACAAGATCCTGCAGCGAGGTTTTCAAATAGTTCATATGTTTTTCCTGAACAAGCGTAAAAAAATAGACGGAAAAAGCCTTGCTTTCGAGATTAGGTCCGTAGCTCCATGGCAGAATGGCCAGATCTTTGCAATCCGAAAACGTGTCCTTGATTCGGTTCAGATTGTCTTCTAAGCTCGGCGAAATGGGTTGTTGGGGCGTTGTTTCCATATCGGTTGCACTTCTCTTTCGGTAATCATTAGAATAAGTGTTTGTTATTATTGCAAACAATGGAACAATTATTCATAGCACATAGGAATCGCGATTGGCACATAGTTATAAAGATAATGCCTAATCGGAAGGGTTGTGATTGATCCAATGAATGACTGGATTCCTGTGACCTCACCCGAGAAGATGGCGCAAACCGATTATGATGTGTTGATCGTGGGCAGCGGCGCGGGAGGAGGGGCCGCGCTCTGGAGATTATGCCAGCAATTAGGAAATAACGGAATACGGATCGGAATGATTGAATCAGGTCCTCTGTTATTGCCGACGCATGGGCGGAATATCCCTACTATGAATCATGAACGTTTCGTCCAATACTTTGATAATCCACTGCATACGGAGTACATCGGGAAGCAGTGGCCCGATTATCCCGGCGCAAAAATGATAAGAGCGCTTGGCGGAAGAACGCTTCAATGGTATTTGCTGTCCCCTCGCTTAACACCGGACCGGTTTTTGTCATGGCCCATTTCCTACGAGCAGCTAATCCCATATTATCTCATCGCCGAACAAATGATGAATGTGAACACAAGGTATGCCGAAGGATCCTCGATACAGCAAGTGCTGCTTAACAGGCTTCGCGCCAACGGATTTCCGTCCGCTGCGGACACCCCCATGTCCGTTGATATGGAGCCAACGAAGTACGGACATGTCCATTCGAACGTTTTTTTCAGCTCGATTATCTTTTTGTCCTATGCATTAAACAAGAGACCCTTCGACCTTGCTGTCAACACGCGGGCTGTCAAGGTGCTTACAGACAGAGGGAAGGTCGAAGGCGTTGCGGTCATGACCCCGGACCAAAAAAGGTATACGATCCGGGCCAAAAGGGTCATCCTGTCCTGCGGCACATGGGAGACGCCCCGTCTGCTTCTTTCTTCCGATATTCCCGGGCAGGCCATTGGGCATTATTTGGTCAATCATCTGAAAGTCGTAGCGGATGCCCAAGCGAATCGCAGCCAATTTGGCGAAGTAGCCGGCGTAGCCAACCTCTGGATTCCCATTCCCAAGGACAGAAGGCAGGTCATTTACGGTTTTGGCACATCCCCCTTTGAATACTTCTGGTACAACTATGAGGAGAAGCCGCTTCTGGAGGAATTGAAATTCCGTTTTTTTTGTATCGGAACCGTCGAGGCGCAATATGAAAACAGCGTATTCCTCATGCCCGGTACGCATGATGAATACGGCGTTCCGCAATTGCAGGTGAATTTCTCTTACAGCAATCAGGACCGAGCGATGATACCCGAAATGTTCGGTTCGATGCAAAGCGCGGTTAACGGTATGCACCTTGAATTTGACGGTTCGCCCTTGCTCATTGCTCCCGGGGAAGATAACCATGAGTGCGGAACTTGCCGGATGGGCGTTGATCCCGACACTTCGGCAACCAATCCCTACGGCCAAATCCACGGAATCAGCGGTTTATATGTGGCCGATAACAGCGTGGTGCGTCTGACCGGCCCCGCCAACCCGACTTTGACTACTGTAGCTTTGGCGATACGTACCGCAGATTATATGATCGGCCGCTTTCATTAATGAAGATCGAAAGGAAGTGGTGCGCTTGAAGGAACGTTATGAATCATTTCCTCCATGTCCCCCGCCTGTCGTTACAGGCCCCTTCATGGATCAATTTATTCCGCTGACTTCACTCGAGCAAATGTCAAGCACTGAATATGACGTGCTCGTCGTCGGCACTGGAGGCGGCGGGGGAGCGGCCATCTGGAGACTATGCCAGCAATTGAAGGGAACCGGCAAGAAGATCGGTGTTGTCGAAGCCGGTCCGATCATGCTGCAAACCCACTCCTACAACCTTCCTACGGTGGCTCAAAACTTCAGCAATTATTATTACAATCCGAAAATCACGAAACCCATCGGGCTCACAATGCCGGATTTGCGAGATTCGAGGCAAGCCATTGCGCTAGGCGGTAAAACGTTGTTCTGGGATATGGTGACTCCCCGCATGCCCCCGTCTCAAATTGCCGAAACACCCGTCCCTTATAATGAAATGCAAACCTATTATAATATTGCCGAACAAATCATGAAAGTGAACAAACCTGACGCCTATGATTCCCCGCTCAGCCGGATCCTGCTCAATCGCTTTTGGGAGAACGGGGTTCCCGAGGCGGAAATTACGCCGCGTGCGATTAACTTTGAACCCGTCAATTACGGCGGGGTGAATCCTACCGTATATTTCAGCTCCATTTCATTTTTGGCGGGAGGGTTGGAGGCTCGGCCATTTGATTTGGCCGTACAGGCAAGAGCCGTTCAGCTGTTGGGGGACCATGGCAGAATTGCTGGAGTCAAGGTGATGACACCGGACAAGAAGCCATATATATTGCGCGCGAAAAACATCATTTTGTCGGCAGGCATTTTCGAAACCGTTCGGTTGCTGCTGTATTCCGGCGTCCAGGGAAGGGCGCTCGGACATTATTTGATTGGACATTCGTACATGATTTTCTCCACCGTTATTAATCGAAGGGATTTGCCGGCAACGTTGGGGCCTTTATACTTATTGATTCCCCAAACGGCTGATCGGCCGTATCAGATGCAGATTTACAGAAGGCAGAATGAAATGCTGGAACAAAAAGGAGAACTGGGAATCGGATTTTCCGGTTACGGCAAGGTGGAGTCCCGGTACGAAAATCGATTATATCTTCACCCTCATTTAAAGGATGAGTATGGGGTACCTTTGCTTCAAGCCGATTTCTCCTTTAGCGAGAAAGACCGGGCGATCATGGCCCGAATGGCCCAGGATATCCATCAATACGCAGCTGCGATCGGAGGCCGCGTGGCCCCCCCCGACCCTTGCCTGCATACGCTTGATCACGTGGCCGGCGTATGCCGTATGGGTATCGATCCCGCCAATTCCGGGACCGACCCGTACGGACAAATCCACGGCGTACCCGGACTCTACGTCGCAGATGCCAGCGTCCTGCCTCCCTATGGCGCGGTCAATCCGACGCTTACCATCGCGGCTTTGGCTATCCGGACCGCCGATCATATCGCCGGACAGATGTGACGAATGGAGGAACCGGAATGAAATTCCTGATTGTAGGAAATAAACTGCTGGAAATGTCCAACATTCCGCCGGGTTTGCAGCTATATTCAGTGCGGGAAGAAACGGAAGCCGATTTCTTCGGAACTTTGGAAAAAGTGGCCGGGATGGGGTACAAAACCGTCGAATTTGCGGGATACGGCGGTATCCCGGCTGCGGAAATGAAGAGGGAGCTTGATCGGCTGGGGCTGCTGGGCATATCTACGCATGTCCCCATCGACAAGCTAAAAGTCGAGCTGAATCAGCAAATCGAATACGCATTAACCCTCGGCGCCCAATATATCGTCTGCCCCGTTGTGCCAAGAGACACACTCTTGAACATAGCCAAGTTTAACGAGCTTGTCTCGTTTTTTCAAAAGGTCGGGAAGGAGATCAAACGAAACGGGCTCCAATTTGCGTATCACAACCACATCAACGAGTTCGAAGTGATACAGGGTACATTCGTCCTGGATCGTCTGTTGAAAGAAGTAGGGACCGATCTGATGAAGCTGGAGCTTGATGTTTATTGGGTGAAAAAAGCGGGGTTGAATCCTGCAGCCGTTCTTGAATATTACAAAGGACTTGTCCCGCTAATTCATGTGAAGGACATGGATCCGACAGGCAATTTTACGGAAGTGGGACGCGGCATACTCGACTGGCCGTCGATATTATCCGTTACGAAGCGGATAGGAGTCAAGTATTACTTTGTAGAACAGGACGATAGCGAGCATCCGCTGATAAGCGCGAAGATGAGCATAGAGTATCTAAAATCGATTGGTGCCACATAATTAATTACTCTCGTAGCTCGGTATTATGAATCCTCATAACATCACCCTCATCTACTTCGTTGTCATTGTTTAAGAATATGTTCCGTTAAAATCGATTATGTTTATACTACTGACTTTATATCCGGGGGAGGGGGCAATTTCGGTTTGCCTTGATAGCGTATTTTCCAAAAAGGATCCCGTTCAAAGCATGACAGCCATAAAAACAATCGGAATTAACGCCTTTGAATTTTGGGATTGGCGGAATAAGGATTTACCCAGCATACAGGCTAATGGCATAAACGTCAGATAAATAATCCTCTAATATACAGGTAAAACTAAGTTTACCTGCAAACTTATAGAGGAGATGTAAAAATTGAGAAAAGTAACAGCTTTATTTCTAGTGATTGCTGTGCTGCTTCTAATGATACCGGCAAATATCATGGCTAGTCGGCAAATAACCAAGGCGAAGGGGGCCAAAATAACGGCTCCTGTAAACATCTTTTATCCGGGTTTTATGGGGTCCAACAACTATCGAATACCCGCTCTTCTGTACACAAAGAACGGGACGTTGATTGCCGGCATAGATCGCCGGGTGTCCAGCGGCGGGGATTCCCCCAATAATATAGATGCCGTAATAAGAAGAAGCATTGACCAAGGGAACACATGGGAAGCGAGCGGCTTCGTCATCAACGATTACCCCGATCAAGCTTCGAATATTGACCAAGATCTTTTGCAGGATCAACATACGGGGAGAATTTTCTCGCTTGTGGACGGCTTCCCTCATGGCGGAGGGTTGGCCGGCGGTTTTGGCGCTAACGCCTACAAAGGTACCGGCTTCAGAATGATTAACGGCCGCAAGTATATGTTTCTTACCGACGCAGCAGGCCTAGAATACACCATAAGAGAAGGGGGCAAGGTATACGACTCTGCGGGGAAATTGACCGACTTTACGGTCGATATGAGAAGAAACCTTTATCGGAAAGGAATAAAAGTGGATAACGTATTTAGCCAAAGCTCGCCGTTGAAAGCTTATAAAACCTCGTATCTCGAGCTTTATTACAGCGATGATGAAGGTGCGACGTGGACCGGCCCTATCGACTTGAACGATGATGTCAAGGAGGAATGGATGATCTTTCTCGGCACCGGACCGGGCACGGGAATTCAACTGGCTCAAGGGGCTAACAAAGGCAGACTTGTGTTCCCCGTCTATTTCTTAAATGATAACAATAAGCAGGCGAGCGCAGTCATTTACAGTGACGACCACGGCCAAACATGGCATCGCGGCGAATCTCCGAATGAGGGACGGGATGTCGGAGGCGGGGTCATTATACACGAAAAAGATTTTACGAACACATCCTATGAAATTACCGAATCGCAAGCTGTTGAAATGCCGGACGGACAGCTCAAGCTATTCATGAGGAACCATTCCGGCTATGCCCAGATCGCCACCAGTTATGACGGAGGCGAAACTTGGGATGCCCATATCGTTACCGAGAAAGCGCTGGTTGCCCCTTACTGCCAAATGACCGCCATCCGATACAACGGACGGATCGACGGCAAAGAGGCGGTCATTTTCGCCAACCCGAGCGACCCGTCACGTCGGATTAACGGCACGGTCAACGTCGGGCTCATTAACGAAAGCGGAATACATCCCAACGGCAGAACGAAGTATACATTCGATTGGAAATATTCGAAGTTGATTAAAGAAGGCCATTATGCATATTCGAGTCTTGCCAATCTGGCGAATGGCGAAATAGGCCTTTTCTATGAAGGGACCGCCGACACCGAAATGAGCTTTATTAAATTTAACGTTGCCTTCCTCAAAGGGTGACTTGAAGGTAAGCCCAAATAATAAACAAAGGATCCCTGCACTTCTCGTTCAGTCGTGCAGGGATTTTTGTCATGCGCGGCTGCATCAAAAGTGCATTTACTAAGGTATGGAGTAATAATTCATAGGGTTGTCGAAGTTAACGGGGTGATAGATAATGTGTATAAAATAAGGGGAGGGAAGCACAGAATATGAGCAGTACGATCATAAACTTAAATAATAACTGGGAATATTGTAACGATTTCGAAGAGGAGTTTATCGCTAAAGATTGGGACGATTCAAATTTTGAGACCGTAAGTTTGCCGCATACCAATATTATGCTCCCCTACAATTATTTCGACGAAACGGTCTATCAATTTGTTTCTTGTTATAGGAAAACGATTGCAATAGATTCGAAGTTCAAAGGAAAGAGGATCTTTGTTGATTTTGAGGGCGTTGCTTCGTATGCGAAAGTATATGTATCCAAATCCCATAACTGAATCCCTGTTAAACCGTCTATTGAAAAGTCCGTTCGACTTTTACCTTGATTCGCTGTCAAGTGAACCTGACGCTCCATCCTATAACCTTCAGGTCCCTTCAGTCGAACGCAGACCTCCACATTCACTTCTTCCGAAGATCCGTTATTCATGAATAGCGAAATATCCAGACTATCCGCATTTATATGAGATCGAATTGGAATGTACGGTGCCGGGCATCGCTTGTGATATGTACACAGCAAGAACAGGCTTTCGCGAAGCGGTCGTGAAGGAAGACGGTTTTTATTTGAATGGGCGTACGCTCAAGCTGCGAGGCTTGAACCGCCATCAATCATTTCCGTATGTCGGTTATGCTATGCCGGAGCGGGTACAGAGGAAAGATGCTGATATTCTGAAGCATGAATTGAAGCTGAACGTGGTTCGAACGTCACACTATCCGCAATCCAGGCATTTTTTGGACCGTTGTGATGAAATCGGATTGCTGGTGTTCGAAGAAATTCCCGGTTGGCAGCATATTGGGGACGATGAATGGAAGAAAGTTGCGTGTAATCATGTCCGTGAAATGATTAAACGGGATTGGAACCATCCGTCGGTATTTCTGTGGGGCGTTCGAATCAACGAATCAGGTGACGACCATGATTTCTATGCGGATACGAACCGCATCGCCCGCGAACTGGATCCAAGTCGGCAAACGGCAGGTGTACGCTGCATCACGAATAGCGAATTTCTGGAAGATGTGTACACGATGAATGATTTCATTCATACCGGGGCTGAAATTGTTCTCCGCGATCAAAAGGAAGTAACGGAATTAAATCGGCATGTGCCTTATATGGTCACAGAATTCAATGGTCATATCTATCCAACCAAACGGTTCGACCAAGAAGAAAGACTGATTGAACACGCGATGCGCCATCTTCGAGTTCACAATGCGGCAGGGATCGACGAGCATATATCCGGCGCAATCGGCTGGTGCGCGTTCGATTATAATACGCATCACGGTTTCGGTTCAGGAGAACGGATCTGCTACCATGGCGTCATGGACATGTTCCGCATCCCGAAATTTGCAGCCGCGTTCTACCGCAGTCAGTGCAATCCGGAGGAAGAGGCCGTGCTTGAACCGATGACGCTGTGGACACGCGGTGAGCGAAGTATGGGCGGAATCATGCCTCTTACTATTTTTACCAATTGCGATGAAGTGAAGCTCTATGTTGGCGGGACCTATAAAGGAACCTTCAGCGCTCAGCAAGATCAATACCCAGGTGTCGAATATCCGCCTGTGGTCATTTCCAACATAGAAGGTGAATGGGGCGACCGCTGGTACGATGGAGAGTTCGTCGGTTATGTGCACGGTAAAGAAGTGATCCGCAGACAATTCAGTCGAAATCCGGTTCCTACCCAGCTCACAGCCGAGCCGGATGACTTGGAGCTCGATTCAACACGCCCAGATGCGACTAGAATTGTGTATAAATTAGTCGACCAAACCGGGAACATCATCTCCTACATTCCAGAATATATCGAATTTACTATCTCGGGTCCAGGAGAAATCATCGGACCGAATCGAACGGCACTCATTGGCGGCTGCATCGCCGTATGGGTTCGAGCACAGGGTAAAGGTGAAATCATGTTATCTGCCCAATGTTCGAATTTACGCGTGGAAAATATAATCCTTCAGGTTCGATAAAAAATGCGTTCATATCACAAAGAAAGGGGTGATCAAACATGATCAAAAATACGGCTGTGCATCGGACAGCACAAAACAGCCAACAAGAGGCAGGTAAAAATAGGTTTTTCAAAAAAATTGTCTCTCAATACCAGTTATTTCTTATATCCGTGCCATTTATAGGGCTTCTCATTCTATTTAGTTATGTGCCTCTTTGGGGCTGGATCATGGCGTTTCAGCAATATTCACCGGGAAAAGGAGTCTTTGGAAGCCGATTCGTAGGTTTCGACCAATTCGTGCAGTTGTTCCAGGACGGCGTATTTTTTCAGGTGCTAAGAAACACGCTGGCGATGAGTTTAATGAGTCTCGTGACGGGATTTATCGGGTCGATTGCTCTAGCGCTGCTGCTCAATGAAGTGAGGTCACGGTTATTTAAACGGACGATTCAGACCATTACGTACATTCCCCATTTCGTATCCTGGGTCGTTATTGCGAATATCGTGATGGTGTCCCTGTCACCGAGTGGCGGGATCGTGAACGAGCTGCTCATGAAATGGGGGATTATCAACGAGCCGATTCTTTTTATGTCCAAGGGAGAATGGTTCTGGATCATCCATACGCTGTCTGGTCTATGGAAAGAACTCGGTTGGAGTACGATTATCTACTTGGCTGTTCTCATAGGGTTGAACTCGGAGACCTATGAAGCTGCTGAAGTTGACGGCGCGAACAGATTTCAGAAAATGCTTCACATTTCCATTCCTGGACTGATGCCAACTGCGGTGATGCTGCTCATTCTGAATACGGGGAACTTGGTATCAGGCGGGTATGAGTCGCAGATGTTACTAGGCAACAGCTTGGTGAAAGATTATTCCCAAGTACTCGATTTGTATGCTCTTGATTATTCATTTGGCATTGGAGAATACTCCTATGGTGTTGCCATCAGCATGTTTAAGTCTGTTATCAGCATTCTGCTCGTCTTGGGTGTGAATAAAATTGCCAAGAAATTCGGGCAAGCTCACGTATTTTAACCGTAGAAAGGAGGAGGCTTTCGATGCCTATCCGAAGAAACACAACGGATGTATTGTTTAATCTCATGAATTATGCATTTTTGGCGGTCCTTGGCGTTGTTACGTTATACCCTTTCGTCAATTTGCTTGCGATTTCATTGAATGACTCCGTAGATGCAATCAGAGGTGGCATTTACATCTATCCAAGGGTTTTCTCGCTCAATAATTACAAAATTATTTTTCAGAATGACCAATTGTATTCGGCGGCCATGATATCGATTATTAGAACTGTCGTAGGAACTTTTCTATCTGTTCTATGCACGACCATGCTTGCTTATACGCTCAGCCGAAGAGAGTTTATGGCTCGGAAGCTGTTCAATATCATTATTATCTTCAGTCTGTATGTGAACGGCGGGCTGATCCCATTCTATGTACTGATCAAAAATCTGCATTTAAATAACACGTTTTGGGTCTACATTATACCGGGTCTTGTTGCCGCGTTCAATGTGATCATTATCCGCAGTTTTTTTGAGCAATTGCCGGAAGGGTTGATCGAATCCGCGAAAATTGACGGCGCAAGTGAATTGCAGGTTCTATTCCGCGTATTAATTCCGATCAGTATGCCCGTTATCGCAACGATCACCTTGTTTGTCGCTGTCGGCCATTGGAATTCCTGGTTCGATAATTATTTGTATAATAGTAAGCAGTCATTATCGGTATTGCAGTACGAATTAATGAAAATTCTCACGGAATCTATGCAGCAGGTTACCGCAAGTGCATCCGGTCACGTTGATGAGGACGTGCTTCAAGTAACGACACCGCAATCGATTCGCGCGAGTATGACGATTATCGTTACCGTTCCGATTTTGCTAGTTTACCCGTTTATGCAAAGATACTTTATCAAGGGCATCATGGTCGGCGCGATGAAAGAGTAATGCAATATCAAAAGAGAAGGGGTATGCATTTTATGAAAAAGACAGCTGCTTTATTGTTGTGCCTATGCCTAATGATGAGTGTTCTTGCAGCCTGCGGGAGCGGAAAGTCGGAAGACATTCAAGCTAACGGGGATCAAGAGACGGCGGATAAGGCGCCAATCACTTACTCTATCAATGTACTAAACGCCAAAGAAACATGGGATAATAATGTTTCTCAGAAATTGGCGGAACAGACCGGTGTTTCCTTCAATTACGTTCCGATCGTAGGAGACCGCAATCAGAAGATGGACCTTTGGCTTGCTGGTGAAGATTATCCGGACGTGCTGTATTTGCAGCCGAGACATATTGGAAAGTACCGTGATGCCGGTGCAATCATTCCATTAGAGGATCTCATCGACCAATACGGACCGAATATCAAGAAGAAATTCGGCAAGTATTTCAATCTGTTAAAAGACACGGATGGTCATATTTATTCCTTGTATAGCCCGAACATGGCAACTGAAACCCCTGCCAGTAACGAAGCGAATTTCATCATTCGTTACGATGTACTGAAAGAAGCAGGTTATCCCGAAATCAAAACGTTAGAGCAATTATACAATTTGATCCAGGATTATTATAAGAAACACCCGACGACAGAGAATGGTGAACCGACAATTCCGTTCTCAGGATACGGTGGATCGGCAGAACCGGACTTTTTAACGAACAACCCTGCTTTTACAGCTGCAGGCTTGCCGGATCATGCGAGATTTCTTGTGAACAGCGATAACACGCTTTCCCTTAACTTTGTGTCAGAACCGATGAAACGCTATACTCAATTCTTGAACAAAGTATATAACGCTGGTCTAATGGACAAAGAATTCTTCACCATGAATGCGGAAATGTCGCAATCGAAATTGGCGCAAGGAACGGTTCTGGCAGGATTTTTCCCGGGATGGACAATCGGCGGCTCTGAAGCAGCTCTAAGGGCATCAGGCAAAGGCGACAAACAGTACGCAAGTATTCCGATCCTGTTCGATGAACAAACGGTAGATCATAATAATACGAAAACACCAACCAACTCCAACAATAACTGGGCCATCTCAAAAAATGCCAAGCATCCGGAACGGGTTATTCAAATGATTGATTTCTTGTTTACCGATGAAGGGCAGAAGTTGATTAACTGGGGACTTGAAGGAGCGAACTATGAAGTGAAAGACGGAAAGCGTGCTCTTACAGCAGAATACGTGAAGAAAACGACGGAAAATCCGGATGCGGCATATAAAGATGGCCCTTCGGGTCCGTACACGGTATTCAGCTTCGGAAATGGTTCCATGCTCGATGACGGTGACTATGCGACGCCATTGACGAAAGATTATGTGAAGAGCAAGTATGATCCGGCAACGAATGAAATCTTGTCGAAATACGGCAAAGAAGTATGGGCGGATTTCCTTCCGAAATTGGAAACTGTTCCTGCGTACCTCTGGCAATTGAACGAACCGGAAGAACATAAATTGGAGCTCAAGCGAATTGTACAGATTTATATGAAAGAACTCCCGAAAATTATATTTGCGAAAAACGATGCTGAATTCGAACAATTGTGGACGAGCTACACGGGGCAAATCGATGCGGCGGGACGCCAGAAAGTCGAAGAAACGTGGACAAAGCTTTGGAAAGGTTATATGGAACAATATAATCAAGCAGTAGGGAGTAAGTAATTAAAGACGAAGACCGCCTCACGCTTATCGAGTAAGCGTGAGGCTGTTTTCGCATTTGGCAGGAAGGATGTCCCATACGAGATGAATATTCGAACGAAATTGTTTTTCATTAACACGCTGGCAGTTACCATTCTGCTTGGTTCTCTGGCTTATGTGATGCAGCAATACAGCAGTAACATTATCTACGAAGAAACGGAGAAAAATGCCTATTATTCCGTATCCCAGTTATCCCAAAATATCGATTACCTGTTGCAGTCGTATGAGCAAATAGCCGACTTTATGTACTCCAATGAGGAAATTCAAGATCGTCTGTCGATCAAGTATCCATCGTTCCCAACAGCCTATTATATGTATGCAGATTTTATCGAACCTTTATCCAGATCCATTCTCGGCTCAAAGGAAATCCTTCGATTGAGATTATATACGGAAAATAAAGATGTGCAATTTGGGATCGTCCGGCCGATTGACAAGAAGGTGCGTCAGCAGCCATGGTATATCGGTTATAAGACCCATCCCAAGGAATCCAGGAATTGGTCATTCGAAGCGCAAAAAGATACCGGGGTACTCCGCTTGTCGCAGCGCTTGAACAATTTGAACGCGAATGCGGAATTATATATGACGCTGGATGTGGATAATCGTCTTATTTATAATTTTATTGCGAAGGAAAATATCAATCAACGATTTGTAGTCGCCTTATCGGATGGGGCGGTATTGATGGACGGCCAGGGCCGCAATCTGAGATATGGGGGACATCTTCAAGAAGAATCTTTTTATAAGGCAATTAAAGACCAGAATGCTGGCAGTCAAATGATTGAGGACAAGGGGAAAGTTTATCTGCTGAAATTCCAGACACTAGAGTCCCATAAGAGTGTTCAGGGGATGAAAATAATCTCTTTAATTCCGGTTGACGGCTTGCTGTTAAAGGTCAATCAACTGAAGCGAATTGCTGTATACCTATTCATCATTGCTCTGCTTGTTTCTTTGGTGCTGATGTATATGATTTCGACCGGTTTGACCAAACGGCTTATACGGATGGCAAATGGAATGAAGCGTATGAACATGGAACGGCTGCAGCCGCTGGCCGGCATTCGAGGAGATGATGAAATTGGATATTTAAGCCGCGTCTTTAATGATATGATTCTGCGTCTCAACAGAATGATCGAAGAAGAATACAAATCGGAACTGAAACGCAAAGAGCTCCAATTGAAGACGAAGGAGTCTCAACTTTATGCGCTTCAGGCGCAAATTAACCCGCATTATTTATTTAACACGCTGAACGCGATAGGGGGGAACTTGCTCAATAAAGGCGATCAACAGAACGCGGAGATCATTAGATTGTTCGCCCAATCTTTTCGGAATTTACTCAAAAAGCGGGATCAAATTGTGCCTATAAGCGAAGAATTGGAAATGGTAAATACGTATTTGCGTGTTCAGAAAATTCGGTTTGGAGAACGGCTTATTTATGAATTGAACGTTCCATGGGAATTTCAGCAGGTTCTGATTCCAAGATTGTCGCTGCAGACACTCGTTGAAAATGTTATTATTCATGTTCTGGAGAAGAAACCTGGCATTACTGTCATTCTCATCGAAGCGAAATATACCGATTCTGGAGACTGCATCATCTCTGTGGAAGATAACGGTTCAGGCATTACACGCGATGATTGTACGTTTATTAAATCCAAATTGCAAGAGCAATCCGATATCGAAGATGAACAGCGAATCGGACTTCGAAATATTCATCAACGATTGCAGTTAATGTTCGGGGACAACTATGGATTAGAGATTGAAAGTGAGATCGGAATCGGAACGAAAATTACAATGAAATTGCCCCGAAAAGAAATCGAATGACAGGAGGTTGCCCTTAATGTTGAATGTGCTGCTAGTCGACGATGAGCCGGGCGCTTTGAATGCGATGAGACATTTGGTGGAATGGGAAACGTACGGATTTGCGATTGCCGGCGAAGCGAATAATGGTAATCAGGCTCTAGAAATGCTCGCGCATGCCCACTATTCACTCGTAATTACGGACATTCGTATGCCGGGATTAAACGGTTTGGAACTGATTCACGCTATTCGCGAAATCTCTAATGTTCCAGTCATTGTCTTGAGCGGTTATGAGGAATTCGAGTATGCCAAGGCATGCGTTAGGCTCGGCGTGAAGGAATATTTATTGAAACCCGTCATTAAGCAAGATCTCATGCGAGTACTCATGAATGTCCAACATGAACAAAAGAATGAACATCTACGTGAAAAACAGCTGCATCTAGGTATTCCGGCCATTCGGGAGCAGTTGCTTAAGAATTGGGTAAGAGGCTACTTAAGACCCGATGGGGTTACAGAACAATTCAAGTTTTTAAATATACAGATGGATCGCTACGATCGAATCGGCTGCATGATGGTCGAAGTAGAATTTCCGGATCTTACGGACGCCTATTGGACAGAGTCGGAAATTCGCGTGGGATGGTTCGCAGTCCGCAATGTCATTGAGGAAGTGCTTGGCAGTAAAGGATACGTGTTCGAGGAAAGCCCTGAACGGTTCGGGATCGTTCTTTTCGGAGAATCTGAAGCGTTCAGTCTGTCTGAAATGGTAGGGATGGCGCAATCCATCCGTAATTTCACTGCGCAATATGCCAAATTAGCGGTGAGCATCGGGGTTTCAAGCGTAGCCAATACGCTGGATATCGTGGAATTGTACCGATCTGCTGAACATATGCTGGAACGAAAATTTCTAATCGGTGCAGAGTCCATCATTTTATCGGAGCAGTTTACGGGAACACACGTTAAATATGAAGGGATTGAGCCGCATTGGATGCAATCGGTATTGGAGGCCGTCAAACAAGGTAATCGTTCCGTTGTTCACGCATTACTATGGCATCAAATGAGTGAACTCATTGACATGCATACGCCGAAGGAAAGAATTCAGTCGCTCATTATCGAATTATTCGTGCATCTATTTCAATTTCTTCAGGAAAAAGCGCGTGAGGAAGAAGATATTTTCCATGAAGGCATGACAGATTATCGCAGCATTATGGAATATAGAACAATCGAGAAGCTATTTGAATATACGGAACAGAAATGCTTAAGCATCATGGATTATGTTGCTAAATCTCCATCTTCACCGCCTTTAAGGATGGTGCAGCAAGTGAAAAAGATCATTCATGAAGAATACGGCAGTAATTTGAGCTTAAAAAGCATTGCAGAACAAATGTTTATCAACCCTGCATACTTGGGACGAATCTTTAAATCGTACGAAGGGATTTCTTTCAATGATTATTTGATGCGGATCAGAATGGAGCAGGCTAAAAAGCTGCTTGAAACAACAGAGAAAAAGGTTTATGAAATTGCTTTAGAAGTTGGATATCGACAATTGGACTGGTTTTATAAAAAATTTAAAGATTACACGGGGAAAAGTACGAGCGATTTCCGGTCATTGTAGAGGGACGTGAGATCGATAAATCCGTTTTTTGAGAAGATCAGTTTTGATGGGGTTGATAGATTGAGAAGCAATGATTAAGGGATAGGTTTGTAGTATTATATATCCTGTATCCCCGCGATATTATAACGAGGATTTCGTAAAAACCTCGGAGTTGCGGTAATCGTGCCGATGGTTATCGTTTGGCCATTAACGGTAACATTTACGGATTGTTTGATCTTGGTAGGCATCGCTTCATCCGGCCGGTAAGGGAACGTAATTTGTCCCTTGTCGTTGATCGCTTTCCGGCAGCTAATACCAATACGAAAACGTTAATTTCTTGGCAAGCGGGGTGACAGGATCGAAAGCCACGTATCCTTTGGACTCGGTAATCGCTCCGGTTGGCCCAGATGCTGCTCCACCTGGAATCCGTTTGAAAACCTCTAATTAGAACCGCTCCTGCATTCCGATAAGAATGATAATATCATTCTCTCCTTATTTTAAAACCATTATGCAATTTTCGATAACGCTCACAGCTGCCGATCTTTATGCGGCAGTCTGTTGTAATTATAGTCTAAAAAACGATGGTTTCTGCGCGGCAAGCAGCGAATCATCCGTACTACGGGCAAACATCGCGGTGTCAAACTGCTGGCGACGGTTGACTACTCCACCGGCAAGATTGTTTGGCAGGAAGATGAGCAGTATACAGCGGAGACCTTTTTGAGCTTTCTTCAAAAGGTGATCGCTCACTATCCAAACGGCAAAATCGTCATCGTGTTAGATAACGCGCGAATTCACCATGCCAAGCTGTTGCAGTCGTTTTTGAAAGAGATGAAAGGCCGACTCGAACTGGTTTTCCTACCTCCTTACAGCCCACAACTCAACCTTGTTGAAGGCCTATGGAAATGGCTGAAGTCCGATGTGATTAACAATGTGTTCTATCACACAGTTGCTGAAATTCGCAACAATGTTCAGCAGTTTATGGACGAAATCATGAAATCTCCGTGGTCGATCATCGATCGTCTTTGTGTTAGGTTCTAATCAAGCGATTCTTTAGTTCAACCTATATAGTAACGCCTGACCTTAAAGACTCCATGCGCTGTCAATGTAATTAAACCACGGGTCGATGCAAGGGTGACATCAAAAATATGACTACACCCGTAGGAGCCTGTGTGGCGTGATTTTCGGGCAGGGGTTCAAATCCCCTCGCCTCCATACCAAAAACCCGCTCAGTGAGCGGGTTTTTACCTTTTATGGGGCATAAAAATAGTCATCTCGTAGACAACTAAAGAGATAGGGCTTCTTTTCATGGAGATCTCAGACATTTTGTCTATTTCAAGTTTATCCCTTATGTTCTGACTAAAAGTGGGAATAGATAAAGCTAACCCAGTTACTTACTCGATACATGTGGAGTGTGCGGTGTGCTTGAAAAGAATATAGTGTGCGACTGGAAAGCCTTGCGCAGCAAGGTTTTTTGTCTAGGGATTTCTTGATGCTGAATTGGGAGTTGGTGTGAAATAGGTTTGAAAAATTTGTTTAGGAGATGTTGGAGAGAAGAAGGAACGATTGCTACATATGGTGATGCAGTCATCGTTCCTTCTTCAATGATGAAACACAAGTTATAGTTGAAAAGTTTCGAGGTTGTCGATTTTTAATATTATCCTAATTGAGGTTGGTCTACAAACTGTAATTCTAAGCTTTCTGTTCCGTCAATATCAAATACAATGATTTCATTGCTGCCTTGACGTAGAAGCGGTGCGGGAATGTAAAGCGTCTGCTGAGGGCCAGCTTTCCAATATCTTCCCAAATTGAATCCGTTGACGTAAACGACCCCTTTAGACCATCCTTCCAATTTCAAGAACGTATCTGCCGGTGCATGTTCAATGTTTAATTCTGCACGATAAAATGCTGGGCCATTTGTGGTTTCTTTCTCTATAGCTGCAAAGGATAAAGGTTTCAAGTTATCAAGTGGCAATGTCCAAATGGTCCATCCATATAGGAATTGATTGCCGTGGCGAACTCCTTCGGTAATCCCTTTACGATCAGCTAGAAATGGTCCGTAGTTGATGCGTCCCATATTTTCAACGAGAATTCTTAGACGCGCGCCACCATTTGGTACTTCAAAATGAACTTTTTTACTGGAATCCCATCTTTCGATGATCCCTTTAAACTCATCGTCCAAGTAAACCAGTGCTCGGTCATGGCAATCTTGAATAATTAGTTCCTTTTTTTCACGTGGTCCGGATATAAATGTTTCATACACGATAAATCCATTGTTCTGTCCGTAACGTTCCATCGGTTCTGGAGTGACAGAATGTATTGGCTCTGACAATTGGTGTAACTGATCAAACAATACTGCATCGCAAGTTGCAAGCACAGTTCCATAGGCTTGCTTAGGCAAAGCTTTAGGAACTTCCATCTCAGGTAGATCTGTATATTTAGCTATAATATCGCGTATCGCAAAATATTTCTCAGTAGAATCGCCTGCTTCATTCAATGGTGCGTTATAATCATAGCTTGTAACCGTAGGCTCGTAGTGATCTCGTTCCAAGCCATTCGCGCCGCTGGTGAAACCGAAATTGGTGCCGCCATGGAACATATAGAAGTTCACAGAGGCGCCTAGAGAAAGCATATCCTCAAACACTTGAGCAACTTCCTCACCGTTACGAACATGATGTTCTTCACCCCAGTGATCAAACCAGCCATTCCAGTATTCCATACACATCAGCGGGCCTCGCGGTTGATAACGACGAAGCATTTCGAAAGCTTCTTCTGCTCTTGAACCGAAGTTTGCAGTTTCTAATACGTTTGGAACCATACCTCCTTGAAGCATATGATTCTCTGGTCCATCAGAAGTGAATAATAGCACGTCAATGCCACGACTTATCATAGCTCGTTCCAAATATTGAAGATATTCTGTATCGTTGCCATAGCTTCCATATTCATTCTCTATTTGCATGGCAATAATAGGGCCGCCATTTGTGGAAAGCAGAGGCTTCAGTCTAGGCAATAGTTCATCGTAGTATGCATCTACTTTATCAAGATATGGGCGGTTCATACAGCGAAGCTGTATCTCTCGATCTGCAAGTAGCCATGCAGGTAAACCTCCGAATTCCCATTCTGCACAAATGTACGGGCTCGGGCGCACGATGACATGCAGACCTAGTTCGCCTGCTAATCGAATAAACCCTTCAACGTCTGCCATACCTCCAAAGTTAAATTTACCAGGTGCAGGTTCATGGAAATTCCATGGAATGTAGGTTTCTACCGTATTAAAGCCACATGCCTTCAGCTTTAACAAACGATCCTGCCAATATTCGGGCACGACTCTAAAGTAATGGATCGCTCCGGAAAGCAAGCGAATAGGCTTGTTATCGAAATAAAAATGATCATTTTGTACAGATAATACAGTCATCTAAAGTGCCCTCCAATTCTATGTGGTTGTGCGCTAATCGTGATACTTACCATTTTAAGCGGAAAGAATATTCAAACGAATGGACAAAAGAAGATAAAATTTGACCTTTTGTTTGAAATAGCGTTACGCTAGAATATATTTTTAGAATATTGAACTATAGGAGGTCCATGTAAAATGGATATTAATTATTCACTCCCTAACCTAACGAGTACGCTGCAGATTATTGGCTGTCATGTGGGGAATTTTCATCCTAATTGGTCTTTTCCTAGACATCATCATTATCTTTTTGAACTATTGCATTGTAAACATGGGGAAATAAGGCAAACGATAGGCGATCATGTTTTTACGTTTAGTAGTGGGAGTTGGCTGTTAATAAAGTCCGGTATATCACATGCATCTGAGAATGGCCCAACTTCCGATTATAGTTTCTTTAATTTGCATTTCGATCTGGATGATCCAATCATACGTGAACGGTTATGCAAGGCCGATTACGTGATCATTAAGGAAGAAGAGGCTGCTGGGCTATCGTTACCGACACATTTTGGCGCTATTGAAAATGCGATTTTGCACAATAATCGCATAGATACCGTTGATGGCGACAAAGCGTTGAATCGCCTTATTATCCAATCTCACACCTTAGGAATCATTAGTGAATTTATAAAGTATAGCGAAGAAGCTCCTAGTCCGATTCCGATGAGTGATGACAATATGCAGAACGCCTCCGTATTTGAAACTGAGCTAGCCCATGCGATTGAAGAAAAACTACGGAATGGAAATAATGGAAGAATAGCTGAAATTGCAGCCTCATTAGGGATCAGTCGCGGACGTTGCACGCATATATTTACCAAGGTTTATGGGCAATCGCCGCGACAGTATATGAGTAAAATTGTTCTTAATCAGGCGAAGCATTTGCTTGTGCATTCGACCTATTCGATGGAGGAATTAGCTGAACAGCTTGGATTTCAGTCTGCAAGCCATTTCTCTAGACAATTCCGTAGGTGGACAGGCATGCCGCCGAGTGCATTTCGACCCAAATTTGTTCGCTCTCATAGGAATGAGGATGGCTAGATTGTTATTTGCTGCGTAAATTTAAGATTCAGCATCGATTAGTTGGAACATTTTTAATCGTATCGGTTATTCCTATACTTTTTCTCGGATACAATGCATACAAGTTATATTCGGATTCGATTAGCGATAAGCTTAGTGCATCTACCTTTCAAGCGATAACTTTGGTTAATAAAAATATGCTTACAGAGCTTCAAAATTATCAATTTCTTAACGGATCGATTTCTACGAATGAATTCGTACAAGCAAACTTATCTAACGAGCGTTCACAACAAGTAGTTACCGAAACATCCAAAGAATCTGCTATGGATGCTATATTTCGAACGATATTTCCGTCGCATGTTGTAACCGTTAGCATTTATGATACGAATCACGATCCATTCTACGAGCTTGGATATGAAACAATCAGCAATGAATATCTGGAAAAGACAATATCTGATGTAAATAAAAATGCGCCATATGACGGACTTACTTATGTGAGAACGACCAGATCATACGACACGATCGCAGTAGGAAGAAAGATACATGCAGAGCATGATAGCTCAGAGCAGATCGGATATGCTTTCGTGTACGTCAGCACAGACTTATTCTCAAAAAATATACTATCAAGTGTTGATCTAGGGACAGGGTCGAAGCTCATTATTATGGGTCGAGACGGGACGGTATTCTCATCAAGTGATAACGAGATTACGTTAGGTGAACGATACTCCGATCCTACGCTTTTTTATATGATTAAGGAGCAGCAGAAAAACAATCGCTCTTCCTTTTCTGGACTGGTAAATAATGCTGACCAGCAAATTTCATATATTTATAATGAGCAAATTGGCTGGTATCTTATATCTTTGATGCCCTATTCATATATAAACTCTGAAACAAGTCAAATCACGCTTAGTATGATTGTTATTGTATTAATGATTGTAATCACCTGCATTATCATTATTTATTTTATGAACTCAAACTTCGCAGTTCAAAATTGGTCTTAAACCCTTGTTGAATATGGCTGAATCGGTATTATAATTAATCCCTTGCAAAATAGAAAACACCGCTTCCGTTTGGTATAGTGATTGTGTCGAGCAATCCACTACCACACAGAAGAGGTGTCCTCTATATGATAGAGCAAAAAGAGCCGTGCAATCAACTACCAAAAGAAATTAAACCCGCATTTAAAGAACTCCAAGTGATTAAGCATTTAAAAGATGCGAAAATCAACAAGAAATTCGGGTATCCCGCAGCCTATCTTTTTCAGCTTGTTTTCGTGCTTTTATTTCATCAGAAGAATTGGTTTCGCCTGCTTGAAAGTGAGAAAGCTGAGTCGTTTCCAGGCAAGGATGCCGTTTACCGGTTTTTGAATCATACGAAATTTGCTTGGCGGCAGTTCCTCCTATCGTTGAGTGCTGCGACCATTCAGAAAGTCGAGACACTTACTTCCGACAAACGCGTGACTGCATTCATTTTCGATGATTCGATGTTTGATCGTAACCGCAGCAAAGCGGTAGAATTGCTCGCAAGATTCAAAGATCACGCTACCGGTGCCTACTACAAAGGCTTCCGTATGCTGACGATGGGCTGGTCCGACAGCCATTCGTTTATTCCCATGGATTTCGCTTTACTTAGCTCAACGAAGTCGCAAATTAATGGCACCTCAGATGGCATCGATAAGCGTACCATTGGCTATAAACGTCGAGAAGAAGCGCTACTCTCAGCACCAAAGGTGATTGCGTCTATGATTGACCGTGCTATAGCTGCTGGTGCCTCTGCATCTTATACCTTAATGGACAGTTGGTTCACCCATGCACCGCTCATTAAAGAAGTTCTGGATCGAGGGCTTCATGTCATCGGTATGATTAAAAATGACAACAAGCGCTACCTGGTAAATGGTAATCGACTAGATCTAAAGGGATTGTATCTAGCGGCTCCAAAAGTTGAAGGAAAGCGGTCTGATATCCTTCGTGCCATTCGAACAGAGTTGGTCCCAGGAATTCCAGTTCTCGTGGTATTTATCCGGCATCGCTCGAAGAAGAAGGAATGGTTGGCGATTCTCTCGACTGACTTGACCTTAACGGTCGAGGAAGTCATCCGTATCTACTCCATGCGCTGGGACATTGAGGTCTTCTTTAAGTGCGCAAAATCTATGTTACGCTTGCAAAAGGAGTTTCAAGGCCTCTCCTATGGTTTGCTCGTTAGCCATACGACCATTGCATTTTCTCGTTATATTCTACTTGCCTGGCAGCATCGTCAAAGCACGGATCAGCGAACACTTGGTGGTTTGTTTTATTTGCTCTGCGATGAAGTCGGTACCATGGATTGGGTGGTCGCTTTACAGCAACTGCTCGATTTGATCAATGAAGTAACGGCAGCGGCAAGCAAAAAACTCTCAAAATTAATTAAAAGTCAACTACAGCAATGGATCGCCGGTTTGCCCAGTTACCTCAAGGCTTACCTGCCTATTTCAAGCTGCGAAGTTTGAGTTTGTAAAAGCCAATTTTAATTTTTTTTACGTTTTCGTTAGGTTTATTTATTAATTCTCGCTATTCCAAACGTTTTTGTTTAAAAACTTACAGTACAACCTTAAAAAAACCGCATTGTATTCAAATGACAGGTAATGTATTTTTTAAGTATGGATGTAAACGCTTTCAAAGCTAATTTAAAGGAGGGTGATTATTAACAATTTATTCGAATGATTTTACGAGGCAAGAAGCAAGGAGGGCGATACATACTCATTTGCAAGATTTAACAGCATCATATTCGTAAATCGCATATGGTCAATCCAATTGAGAACGAGGAGATTAACATGATAACGAAACATTTCAAAAGTGTCCTGGCTGTTTGCCTGAGCGTCGCCCTGATGCTGCCGGCAGTTTTACCGTTGCAACCAAAGGCCGTGCATGCTGAACCGATTGCAGCGGCTAATGCATATACCGATAAATTGGTGTTTGGTCATTCAGAGTCAGAACAACAACACCAGTTCAAGGGCGAATTTACCAGCGCTATCGTCGGCGCATTGGGTGAGCCCGCACGGGTATCCCTGCAGCGTATACCAGAGGATATTCAAGGTGGAGAATTGACTTTTACGATGAAAGTCGATCCTGCCGCTCAAAACTATTTCACCATGAAGTTCTGGGGAAGCGATGAATCATTCTACAAAAGTATGGTGTTCATTGATGGCGAGCAAGTCGGCTATCGCCGCGTTGGAGATTACCAACCGATCAATATGGGTATTAGCAAAGGTTTGCCGGAGCGGTTTTACTATAATACAACCATGCTACCGTTGGTAAGCACGTATGGACAAGATACCGTACAAATCACCATCAGAACGTACAGCGGAAATTTCGGCGATAAAGTGAACACGCCATCCAGGGGATATTACAACGCCTATACGCACACGGGGGCTCATCTGGATGTATCGGATGAAACCCAGGGCGATATTGCCGAAGATCCGGTTTCAATGCTTAGAGAGGATCTGACGGATGAGGAAAAGCAAGCCCTCATTAATGGCTATACGCAAAGTCTGGTAAAGATGTTTAATGATTATTCCAACCGGGTGGATGCCAGCGCAGCCGGCAAATTATCTATTGTGCGTTACCAGGATGAATTGAAGTTTTATGCGAACGCGCTTCATTACGATTGGTCGCCGGCTCAAACGGCCGAAGCAAAGAAAGCGGCGCTTGGACGGATTTTTAAAGTGATTGACAATCATGTCAAGGATTATTATGGAAATATTAGATTGGTGACACGGGGTGGACATCAAGGCGATTGGGGCGGATATTACGGCGCATTAGGCGAGGCGTTGTATATTGTCGAACAGCTTATCAAGGATGACGCCATCTATGGCGAGGCGGCATTCAACGCATTCCTCGATCAGCCATTTGCGACGGGAACGGTCGATGGACTATACTCGCTAGCGGGAGTAGACTGGAATGGCGGAGATTTATCTCGCCGTGAAGCGTGGGAGCGCGTGCTGAAAGTGAATTTCGACTTTGCCCGTACACGACTGTCCTACATCTATAATCAAGTGGTGTATACGTATGAAGGCGCATGGGAAGCGCACGAAGGTCTGCGCCTGATCGGTTCTCCGTTCTATGAAGGCAGAGAGCGCAGCCATCAGATTCTTCTTGAAGCGTTAGGGGGGCAACCGTTCCTCGGAGAAGAAGTGCTGGTCGGCCCGAACGGCGAAGAATTGGATTTGTACCATTCCTTGTTCTATCATGACCAGACGGCTCGATTTACGGAAGATTATTTGCAAATTGTTGCTAAGGGGCTCGCGAAGAGCAAGCTGGATGCGAACGGGAACATCGTCAGGCGGCTGCCGTACGGCGAGCATTACAACGGCCTGACGGAAGCGGGGCTGACTAGGGAGAACGGATATGTCGCCAATTACGGAGAGGCGGCCAACTACCTTTTGAAGAATTTCTACAAAACGTTAAACCACCCCGGCGATGAGGAATTGAACGATAAAATTCTGAAACTGGCTTTGAAAAACATGCATGCCCGCGGGTTTGTCCGGTACACGTCTTTGGATGACGACGGGAAACGAATTATGAGAGCGGAACAAGTCACGGATGAGCGGAACACGGCTCTGCCAGGTTTCTACGCGTATGGCGCGAGAACTTCAACTGGAATGTCGCTGCAGTACGCTTCCCTGGAAATGGAGATGGTCCATAACGAGCAAAGGTACAGCGGTCCGGAATGGGACGAGTACTGGCGGTATGCGAAGGAAGCGGTCGGTTTCGCGCAGCAGCAGCTTGCGGATCATCAACTGTTCAATTTCACTTTCGGAACTAGAGGCACGAATAGCGGAGAGGATTACCATCTGGCAGAAACTTATAAATACGTCTCCGGCGAGCGTGCCGATTTTAGCCGCTTCGGCGGTCAGGTGACGGCTGGCGCCGTCCTTCCGCAAACAGATTTCAATTATTATACGGAAGAAGAAATCGCGGCGCTTGATGCGAACCCGGCCGACTACGAACAGTTTGCCTGGGCGGACATTGATAATATGTTCCTCTCGATCCGGGATGGCGACCTTCGTATGTTCGCTAACCTGAACGAGCTTAATAAAGGTTATAGCGGCAACGGCAGACTTCATGTGATTAACGACAACTATGACAATATCGTACAAATTGCAACCGACAGTAAATTTCAGTATCAGGACTATTGGATGCGTATGGATAATATCGACATGATCTTCATAGAAGATCAAATAACGAATGGTGCTGACGCCCCTCAAGCTCTTGCGGGAGAAATTATACCGATTACTTATCAGCCTGGTGTCGGCCAGACGGAACGGGATAATTTTGAGGCGGACACGCCTTATGCCGGTTATCCTGATCTGTTATCGGCAAGGTACGGGAAGTATCTCATGGTTTTCAATACAACCCGTGACGAACATGGAAATAAACGATCCTTTGATGTGAAAATGCCGGCAGATTATAAGGGGAACAGTACCGTATTGGACCTTGTATCGGGAAAACAAATTCCGGTTACCAAAAATGGAAAGGTAACGATTCCGCCGAAATCTGCGATGGTGTTGAAATTAACATCCGATGTCCACAAGGATCCGGAGCCTTTTACCGTTAATTTCATAAAAGCATTAGCGGGTAACGGATATGCAGGAATTACCTGGACTACGACCGCCGGAGCGGAGTCTTACACTATTAAGCGTTCTGATACGGAAAATGGCAAGTACGTAGCCATTGCGTCTGGAGTAACAGGCAATTACTATAAAGATTCGACGGTTCAAAATGGAAAAGTATACTACTATAAAGTCGCTGCAGTAAATGATGAGGGTGCTGGAGATGACTCCTATCGCGCAAAGGTTGATTTGACTGCACCGGTATCCTTAATCGATCCGGGCTCGAAATGGCGTGATGACCGCATCGGCACAACAGCAGGGAGCTCAACAAGTACAGGCACAACCATTGCAATCGATGGTGCTGACGGCACGGGCCTGGGTGAAGGCGACGACTTGAATATGTTCGATAGAGATATTAACGATTCGCTGCATTTTGTAAATCAGGTCGCAGCCGGCAGCAGCTCCATCCGTGTAAAATTGGACAGTCACAGGGGGAACGCCAGCGGAATTATGATGCGTGATCTGCTGCAGTCCAATACCCGGTACATTTATTTCGGAGCCGATCAAGACGGCAATCTTGTCTTGCAGAACCGTACAAGGGATTCCCGACACGCGTTCTCGGAAGAGAAGAAAAGTCCGATGAATGCGAAACTCATTGGATTGAATGTAGATGATTTTCCGTATCTGAAATTGGTGCGTGACTACGATTCGCATTATATTCATGCTTATGCGTCCAGGGACGGTGCGGATTGGATCATGGTGGAGAAAATGTTCACCCCATTCCCTTACGCCATCTATACGGGCGTCGTGGCTGCGGAGCAAGCGCAGTTCAGCGAGGTCACTGTCGAAGAAACGGCTCGCGGCAAGCTTTATCCTGATATTCAAAGAGTGGATAGCGGCAACGGCATTTCTCTTTCCTGGAACAAACCGAAGCATGCGGTAAGCTTCAATTTGTACCGTACCTATGACAAGGATGCCGGCTTAACAAACCCGGTATTTAAGGAAGGCACTGCGGAGCTGGCGGAGGGCACGCCTTGGACCGCCCTCGTATCGGATTCGATGGTGTTGTCGTTTGTTGACCCGGAGCCGGGTTTTGAAGATTCGCCGGGCTATAAGGTAGTTGCCAGGTATGCGGACGGAACGTTGGGAGAATTCTCTGATACGGTCTATCCTCCCGCTGAAACGGCGCCGCCTACCGTAGCCGGCATTACGGTATCCAACTATCTTGAAGGACTTGCAGATACGGTTAAAGTGACCGGTCTGGCGGCAGGTGATGTTGTAAAGGTATACAGAACGGCTACGGACCTTGCTGTGCTTGGCAAAACCGTTGCCGAAAGCACCTACGCAACCGTCAGCATCCCTCAAATAGGTGAGGAGTCCGGCATTCTGTATGTAACCGCAACAACTCCGGGCAAGATGGAGAGCGCAAGAACGGCCAAGTCATACCCCGGTGAGAACGGACTGATTAACTTGTTGGCGGAGAAGGATGCCACGCTGCGGTTTAACACTACTGCACCTGGAGGAGATCCACAGTTAGTTATTCTTTCCAATGGACCGGACGAAGGGGCTAAACGATTTGGCATCGTTACATTTAACAACGTACCGGATTTCGAGGATGAGAATATTGAATCCGTATCGTTAAAAATGTATCGGAATAATGGAAGAACGGCGACTCTGCGTGCGCAGCATATGGAGTGGGATAACTGGAAGGAGCCGGGCGCAGGCGGTACGCTTGGAGCGGAATTGAAAAGCGAGTACTTTAATGGAAGCTGGGAAGCGGCCACAGCCTTTTTGGCAGGACCGTCTGCTTCAGCCGTTGTTAAACCGGAAAGTGCGTACACGATGCATGCTATTAATGGGAGCTGGACTCTTGATGTGACCGAAATAGTGAAAGCCAACGAAGGGAACAGAGCAACATTCCTATTATCCGTTCCTAGCGGCGAAGTGAACCCGGTTACGAAAGAATATATTTCCGGTAACAGCATCATTGGTCAATATGGACCTGAATTAATTGTGAAATATAAATAAGGGTGGAAATGCATGGCAGCGAATCTTCGACTTTGGCAACAAGCAGCCTGGTCAATGTCTTGCTGGAAGAAGCTGCTGCGCTCGATGCAGCGCTATATACCGAATCGAGCTGGCAAGCGCTTGAGGCAGCGGTCGTAGAAGCGAATGCACTGCCAGCGGATGCGGCTCAAGAGACAATCGATAATGCGGCTGCACAGCTTCGGAATGCATTTGAGTCGCTGGAGCAGAAGAACGTTTAAAAGCAAAAGCCCCGGGTCACGGGGCTTAGTCATCAATCTTAGCGAGTGTATGTCAATCATACGCTCGCTGTTTTTTTATAGAGCGGATCATAGAAATTATTCGGCCTTTTTGAGATTCATCCATCGGAACAGGCTCACTTTGCCGGTTGTATCACACTGCGCGCATTCAATTAAACCGCTTCCATCACAGGCCATACACTTTCCATGTCCATAGCCCAATCCTTCACCATACCCCGGGTTCTCAAAGTATACCGCTGCCGTTTCGCTGGAAAGCTTGCTTCGCAGATCATCCAAGTCTATGCGGCCGGTCATAGCGTCGATTTCAACGAACTGCAGCTCCATCACTGGCGTGCAATAGTTGTGAATAATCATAACTTTGTCGGGATCAACCGATTTAGGAAGCAATGCGACAGTGCGGCCAGTGATGCGGCCGGCCATCCGAATCGCAGTCGAGGCTGCCTGCGCCCAGTCAAAGGTAGGAACATTGACAACGTCCATATCGACCAGTTCCGCCATTAGGCTTTGGTATTCAAACAGGGATTGGAATCGTCCATGGTCTTCATAGGGTTCACCCGCATAAGCCGTCACGAACTCGGACCGTTGATTGACTTCGTCGCAGATGGCGGGTATAAAATGCTGCCAGCAGCCGGCTCCGAGAAAATTGAGATAAGCAGCGCCATGCTTGTTTTTGGCCAATAAGCCGTCAATATGCCGGCGAAGCTCGTGTTCCATCATTGCAGGCGGCAGGTTCATCTCCCGCCTCAGCTTCAGACTGTCCGGAATCCATTCATAATGATCAGATAGGTTATGTTGTACAGCTAAATCGCTGATCTTAGTTGCTGGACATAGATTTGCAACTGCCAAGCTGCAATGTCTTCGGTCTTATGCAATCCCTCCGCCGTCGACCACAAGTACGCTTCCGGTTACCCAAGACGACATATCGCTTGCCAGAAACAGTACCGCATTGGCGATATCCCGCGGTGTTCCGAGCCGCTCAAGCGGTCGTCCGCCTGCAGAGGCTACCAGGAATGCAGCTTCGTCCTGCTGGAGCTGCTTGGCTTCATCTCTCAGCAATGGCGTGTCTGTATCGCCAGGCGATACACAGTTCACGCGGATGTTGGCAGCGCCGTGGTCGATCGCCATCGCCCGGGTTAGATTAACGACACCGGCTTTGGCGGCGCAGTAAGCAGCAGCACGGTCTCCGCCCTTTAGGCCCCAGCCTGAGCCCGAGTTGATGATGCTGCCCCCACCATTACGCTCCATGATGGGAATGACATATTTGGAAAGCAGATATACGCCTTTCAGCGAGACGTCCAAGACGAGATCCCAATCGCGTTCCTCCAGCTCGACGACCGTTTTGCGACGTATGACTCCGGCATTGTTGAATAGAATATCGATTCTTCCATAGGACCCGGCAATCTCCGATGCGACCCGCTCGCAATCCTCAGAGGAAGACACATCGCAGCGATAAAAACTTGCTCGACCGCCCTTTTCCTTAATGCCCGTTACCGCTTCTATCCCCTGCGACTCGTTAATATCGAGCAGGAGGGCGAGCGCCCCGAAGCCGGCCAGCAGCTCGGCTGTCGCCAGGCCTATGCCTGACGCTCCGTCGGTTATGACCGCCACTTTCCCCGTTAAATTCAAAACATCCTGTGCGCTAAGCATGGTTTGTTTCCTCCTCTTGTAGTTGTTTCGCTTCTGAAGCCATATGATGGCTGAGCCGCCAGGGAGCCGTGTCTTCCGATAAAATAAGGCTTAAGCAGCATGCGGAAACGGAATGGCTCTGACGTGACTGTGTTTGCCGGTGATTGCACAGGTCCGCAGCTGTTACTGCCTAAACCATTCTGCCGGTAATCCAAGTTAAGCGTAATGAAATCCCGCGGAACAAGGTCAGCTGCATGCTTTGCTGCTTCCAGGTCACTGTCCGTACGTCCACTCTGCAGATCATATTCTAGTTGGATTTTAACACCAGCGGTGTGACTACATCCCCCTCATTCGGGATTTAGGCTATTTCTGCTTAGAAGATTTACATACCATTCATGAGAAAGAGGCTTATTACATTTCACGCTTAAAACTCAACACACGGGTATATCAAAGGAACGAAAATCCAGAGTATTTTCGGGATGGCACGCTCAAGAAGAAATCGGAATACCTCTCCTGTCGATGGAAGACATCATGGAACGTCTACAACCAGGGGAAACGTTAGAAATTCCCGATGTCTATATCGGCAGGTATGAAAAATTACCCGCACGACTTGTCGTTTACCGCCTAACGGAAACCCAGATCAAAAAAAGAGACAAAGATCAGGAAATTCGAGAGAAAAAGAAAGGGATTACGTACTCCGAACGTAGCAAAAAGCTCAGTGCGTTGAACTTTTATATTACCAATATTCCAACGGAATTGGGTACCTGGGATACACTTGCATGACCTGTATTCCTTACGCTGGCAAATTGAGATTCTCTTTAATACATGGAAATCATTCTTCCAGATCCACCTCTGTAAAGGCTTTGTTCTTCAACGATGTTTCAGATGCGACAACTCCTATGGCGGAAGAAAAGAGAGCTCAGTGACTCAACTTTCGCAGCTTAAATTAGGCAGATAGCCCTTGATGTAGCTGGGTAAACTGGCCATCCATTGTTGGAGTTGCGTTTGGATGAGTGCTGCGATCTTCTTATTGGCTTTCTTGGT
>NZ_JAVIFU010000027.1 GCF_031157315.1 Paenibacillus sp. LHD-38 | reverse complement strand
CTCTAGGCGGGTTGTTTTATTTGCTATGTGATGAGGTCGGCACCATGGATTGGGTGATCGCGTTACAGCAACTGCTCGACTTGATCAATGAAGTCGCAGCAACGGCAAACAAAAAACTTTCAAAATTAATTAAAAGTCAACTACAACAATGGATCGCCGGTTTGCCCAGTTATCTCAAGGCTTATCTGCCTATTTCAAGCTGCGAAGTTTGAGTTTGTAAATAAACTCACACCGAACTAGGCAAACACATACTCTGTTTTCATGAGAATTTAATCACCTTATTGAAAAGGAGCATACCATTCGCATGAATTCATATATAGACTACACGTCCCCGGGGACGCAATTTGCATTCGATGTAAACACCAATCCGATTTTCAAAAAAGATCCTTACAACTACTTAAATTTATTATCCGTTAAACAGCTAAACACTTTGACCAATTTATCGCTGCTCGATATTTTCCTCAGCATAGGAAACGTGGTAGAGCCGCATTACCATCAAAATGCCGCGGAGCTTGTATACTGTATTTCTGGCGCAGCAGAGATCTCTCTCTTAAATCCATTTACCAAGCAGCTCCTCCATTTCAATGTAGTGCCCGGTCAAGTCGTCAACTTACCGCAGGGCTGGTGGCATTACGAAATCGCTACGCTCGACAACACGCATCTGCTGGCGATCTTCGATGCCCCGGTTCCTGATGTTATTTACGGATCTGACATTTTGCGTTTAACCCCTACCAATGTGCTGGCCTATACCTATTGCCTGGATGAAGCTAAATTAAAAGATACGCTTGCTCCGTTAACAGACACCGTCGTTTTGGGACCGCCGAACGGCTGCAGCTACAATCCCGTTCATGCTCAAACGGCCCATAAGCAATCAGTTAATCAAGCCCCTGTCGAGCATCAGGCGGCGAACCAGAAATATGGCCATCATCATCGCATACAGCAATACTGAAAACACGGTACGTTCAACAAAAACAGGTGACCAGCAGCCCTATCGCTGCCGGTCACCTGTTTTATTGTCGCACTGTTAAAACTGCAACGATTAAGAATTACCCAAGAATCCATCTTGCAAGCATTGCGATATCCTCAATATCGATTTTTCCGTCTGCATTGAGATCAGATTTCTTATACTGCGACCAGTTTGGATCTGCGCTTGTTTTACCGTAGGCAGCCGCTAAGATACCAAGATCGCCGATCGTTATCTTCTGATCATTGTTAATATCGCCAGATAACACGGAAGCTTGGAATACAGTTACGGCAGCACTTAACGCAGCAATCGCTTCATTTACCTGAATGTCGCTCGCGTTCGGGTTGACTGCAACCTCTTTCGCTTTCGCAATCGCCGCAGCAAAGGCCGCTTTCGCAGCTGCTGGATATTGTCCCGGCTGATTGCCGACTACAGCACTATTGCAGATCGCTTCTGCAGCTGTAATCGCTTGATTCAGACCCGTCATATCGACTTGGGCACTGATTTGTACGCTGTGTGAAGCACCTTCTGCTTTTAGCTCTTCGCCTTCACCGTTTGCCGCTTCTACACCGCTTAGGGTGATTGCTGCAGTACTTGGCGTTCCCGTTACATTAGCCAAAAAGCTCAGCTTCAGCCATTCAGAGTTCGCATCCACGCCATTTCCTTGACCTGCTGCAATGATGCGAACCTTTCCTGGCTCAAGCGTTTTCTGTTCAAGAATACCAAACCCTTGCTTTAAGGATGTCGCCTCCGCAAAAGCCAATTTCGTAGGATCGAAGCTTATGATCAGCATTTGAGCATACAGCGTCTGGAATTTCTCGGCTGTAATATTGGACAAACCTATGGTCACATCAAAGGTTTGACCTGCTTTAACCTGTGCTGCGCCGGCAATCGTTGCAGTCGGTTCGTCTGCAGCTGGCTGGGCTGAGGCGGCGAACGCTGATGAAGCTTGATTCAAAGCTGCCACAGCAGCATCAACTGCCGCTTGAACCGCTCCCGCATCGGCTGCCACCGTTTTCGCTTCAGCAATTGCGGCTGCAAATGCATCCTTTGCCGCTTGCGGATATTGGCCGGGCTCGGGGCCAATTACGGCAGCGGCTAGCTGCCCTTCAGCGGCCGCAACGGCAGCTTGGAGTGCTGCCTTAGCCGCCACTGCGACAGGTCCAACCGAGAAGTAATCAAAATTAGCCTGAATGGAGCCTTGATCTCCTGCTGACAGACCGTAAAACCCAATCTTCAGACTGCTTAAACTTACGGTCATTGGGTCAGCTGCCTGCTTCCAAGCCGTCCCATCCCAATAGAAAGTAGTTACAACATTGCCGATCTTTCTAATTTGCAAATACGAGGTATCGTAGCCGGGATGCTTCACCATATTTGTCGCTTTGACATAGACCGCATTTTTCTCATAAGCGGTTTCGAGACTTTTGCCGGTAGCCCCCTCTGTATCCCAGACATGGCCAAACTTGAAGTAATTGTCTTCATTTTGCCAAATGAAAAGTCCTGCCTGCTGGAAGTTTTTCCGTACGGGAGCGTCGACTTTTGCCGTAATAACGAAATCCCCTGCCGGTGCGTCTTTAAGGAATATGTTCGGCAGGTTATTTGACGTTTGATAGGTATCTCCTGCTGACGTATCCAAGCTTAGAAACCCTGGTTTACGCGTCAGTGACCATTTGGAATTATCCGCTTTAAAGACCGACCACGCGGAATCTAACACCGCTGCATCAAACGAGTCGACCGATGAGCCTGCCGGAATCGGATCGTTTACGTTGGTGAAAAATTGGACGCGTCCGGCTTGAAGCGCCTTTAAATCATTTTGGATATCGGCAGGTAATGCGTTCTCGTTTTGGACTGTCTCTTTGGCAGAATCAATCAGCGCTTGGAAGGCATCCGCAACGGCCTGCTTATACTCTCCCGTTCCTTCGCCGACTTTCGCTTTGCTTGATAATGCTTCAGAAGCAGCGATTTCTGCGAGCAGATCCGCTTTTGTAGCTGTGCCGATAAGATCGCGATGGGCTGCCGCTATGCGGTCAAAGTCCATCTTCTCAACTTTGCGGTCGTATGACATCAAGCCGTTAATTTCATATTCCACATCCGTGATTTGCGTATAAATCGCAGCGCTTAAGCCTGTTTCCTTCAGCTGCTTCACCTTATTGATATACGTGATGTAAGTCGAAGTCAGCTGTTCTTTGCTGTTCATCAATTGGTATGAAAAGACGAGCGGACTCCACTCATGCCCCGGTACATGAAGGCCTAAACCGCCGTATTCGCCCAGAACAGCCGCTCTTGTATCGCTTGGGCTTGGTGCGCCTGGGTCAGGATACCGATGCATATCTAGCAAATCGCCCGCGCCTGCATCCCACCAGCCGCTCGTGCTGTTCACAAGACGAGTCGAGTCAAGACTTTTCACATAGCTGGTAGCATCCCTTGTCTGCTGTCCGCCTTGGTCGAATTGCCCCCAGCCTTCATTAAACACCGTCCAAACAATAATCGATGTCACGCTGCGAAGCTGGTCAACCATCTCTTTGTACTCTTTAAACCACTGCGTCTTCGTATCTGCCGTAATATCCGAGCCCCTGTTGCCTTGGCGGTCCTCTAAACTCGGCATATCCTGCCATACGAGCACGCCAAGCTTATCCGCCCAATAATACCAGCGGGCAGGCTCCACTTTAATATGCTTGCGAATCGTATTCATGCCTACGCGTTTAACCGTTTCGATATCAAATTTTAGAGCCTCATCCGTTGGAGCCGTATAGATGCCGTCCGGCCAGAAGCCTTGGTCAAGCGGCCCCATTTGAAACACGAACTTTCCATTCAACAGCGGACGGGTAATGCCGTCGACCTTGCCCAGCTTAATTTCTCTCATACCGAAGTAGCTCGTTACCTCGTCTACAGTTTGCTCGCCATCCTTCAAATAAACCTTTAAATCATAGAGGAATGGATCGTCAGGAGACCATAATCTAGCGTTCGGTACGGGTACCGCTATTTCTGTGCCAACCGCACCGGCTGCGGTTCCGACGACTTCCCCGTTCGCCATCGCGACAGCTTCGATCGTTTGACCTTGGATGCCGATGCCGGCTGCGTTTAATTTCAAAACACCGTTTTGAATGTCCGTCGACATATCCAGCTTATCGATATGCGCTTCGGCAACCGGCTCGAGCCATACCGTCTGCCAGATGCCCGAAACGGAGGTGTACCAAATGCCCCCAAGCTTTTTCACCGTTTGCTTGCCGACCGCTTGATCCGCGCCCATATCCGTCTCATCAAGCACATGGACGATCAGTTCATTATCGCCTGGCACAAGATAATCCGTAATATCGAAGCTGAACGAGGTGTAGCCGCCCTTGTGGCTGCCTGCCAATTGACCATTCACGTACACCGTTGCCAAATAGTCGACCGCCCCAAAATTAAGCTTCACGCGCTGGCTGTCCCAGTTCTCCGGAACCGAAAAGCTGCGTTTATACCACATCAAGTCCTCTACGCGATTGATGCCCGAGAGCTTCGCTTCGGCGGCAAACGGTACGAGAATCTTCTCTTCCAGCGATTTGCCTGACGGAATAGCTTCTCCCTTTTTCGCTGCTTGGAACTCCCACTCCCCGTTCAAATTCACCCAATCCTCGCGCACTAATTGAGGCCTAGGATATTCAGGAAGTACATTTTCTTTATCTACGTCATCCGCCCACGGCGACATGATTTGATATTTCGAACCATTCAGCAACGGCTTATCGAAGCTCGCTACGACTGCACCTGCCAGCGTTTCCAGGCCACCTTGACCGTCGTAAACCACTTTTACATTGCCAACGTCCTTGGAATAGACCGCTTCCTTGAAGTTGACAACGACAACCTTATCATCGCCTGCCTTCAAAGCCGCCGAGTCGATAGCCAGACTGCCCGTCGAGATATTCACCTGCAAATGCTTAATGAATTCGGCAGTAACGGGCTTAAGCGATTCCTCAAATGGAAGCTCGGCGCTGAGGCCGTCCTCGAGTATCGTACCGCCTGGCGCAAAGCCGTCCGGCAAATAAAAGGCTTCCGTCGGAACCGCTTCCTTCGTGACGCTTGGGCTGGACCAGCGCACATGCACATTCGAGCCGCCGTTATCCTCGAATAGCTCCAGCTTAATTTTGTGTTTCTGGCCAGCGGTCAAAGCAACCGGAAGCGAGGTTTGTTCTTTGTCCCAGTCAGCTATCCAGTGATCAATCGTGAGCTTATCGTCGATCCAAAGGCGGAAGCCGTTGTCGCCGGAAATATAAAAGGTATAATTTTCGGTGAATTCAGGCTGAATAAATCCGGTCCATCTGATGCCGACACGGTTCTCTTGACCTGTATACATTTTGATAGACGGCTCAAGATTAGATATATCCAGACTCGGATCATAACCGGTGCCTTTAAAGGTACCAAAAGTGAAATTAGGCGGACCGCCTGCTGTATAATATTCGGCTTTTAAGCCGTGGTACTGAGGCTCTTCCGCACCCTCTGCGGCCGCAGCGCGCGGCGTAAAAGAGACAGCGGAAGCCAACATGGTAAATAACATTGAAAATGCCACTAGCGTGCTTATTGCCTTGCTTCGTTTCAACATGAATGGAACCTCCAAAATTTCATAATAAGAAACTTAAATTTGGCGGAGGAAGTGATGCTCCTTCCTCCATGGTCCGTTTAGTCGATAATCCGGCCTGCAACCATAGCAAGATCCTCTATGTCTACTTTCCCATCACGGTTTAAATCAGCCTTCTGGTACAGCGCCCAATTCGGATCGCTGCTGGTTTTGCCATAAGCGGAGGCCACAATGGCCAGATCGCCAATCGTAATTTTATTATCTTGATTCACGTCACCCGTATTTTGCCCGATTACGCTTGCACGGAGGATATTAACTGCTTCGCTCAGCTTCGCTATAGCGGCAGTGATTTCTTCTTTGGTTGCCTGGTCATCGTCAGCTGTTTGCTTCGCTTTGGTTATTGCTGCTTGCAGCAGCTGCTTAACCGCCGCTGGATATTGACCTGGCTGTGTACCTGTCACTGCTTCGTCATGCAAGCCTTGCGCTGCCGTAATATCCGCGTTCAATACTGATTTATCCGCTGGAGCAGCTTGAATTTGCAGGAGATGCTCCGCTGCATTAAGGCGAAGCTCCTGTCCCTCGGCGTTAGCAAGCAGTATGTCGGTTACGGCAATGGTCGTGCTTGCCGCTTCCTCCAGCATTCCGGCCTGGAAGGTAAGCTTCAGCCATTCCTCGTTCGGCGACAAGCCTGCTCCTTCACCGAATGCTAGAATCCGGATTTTCCCCGGTTCCAGCACCTTTGGCTCCAGTAGGCTCAGACCATCCCGTAAGGAGACGGCACCCGAGAAACTTAACTTGCTTGGATCAAAGGTAACCGTTACATCCTGTGCGTAGACGCTCTGATACACGCTGTCCGTCACATTGCGGACCCCTAAAACAAGCTCGGCTTGCTCACCGCTCGGGATGCTCGCGGTCCCCGTCCATGCAGCTGTCGGTTCATCCGATGGTTCAACGGCTGTATCGCTTGCTTTGGACAATGCGATATAGTCCAGCTCATAGAAACCCGGATTCGGTCCCGTGCCCCGCATAAATTTAATCGAGTTGAGCCCCTCCTTAAGCTCAACGTTTATGCTTGTTGCCATGAACCTGCCCCAATTAATCGTGCCTGCGAGCTCAGTCGTCTGTTCTTCGCCGCCGTTTACAATAATTTTGGCGGTTGCAGGCTGGTAGTTTCCGGTGTTTTGGCCGTACCAAATGAACATTTTATACGTCCCTGCCGCCGGAGCCGCCACTTGATTAAAGTCAACGTAGCTGTCCGCATAATCCATGCCGCCTACGTAGCTCGCTCCAGACGCATGAACATTATTGCTGCGGGCGGTCGCCTTAAACAGCTGAGCATTCTCCGCTTCATATTTTGCCGACATAACGCTTAAGTCTCCCGTAACCTCAGGGAAATACGTTACCCTCAGGTTTTCGGCTCCGAAAGGCACCAGCGTGATATTCTCCGTAGGCTCAGCTGAATATACAGGGCCGACGGGAGGCTCTGCGGCTGAGACACCGTTCGGCGCTTTGCCCCATGCCGGAATACGCTTGCCCTTCGCGATCAACTTAATCGGGGTCGTCTCCTGTAAAAATGGATTTTCTGGCATTTCAGAGGTTACAACCTCAATCGATGCCGCTGGATTATCCCGGTCAAGGAGCAAACCATAGTTCCAAGGAGATTCCGCATCGATGGTGTATTCCTTGAAGCCGGGCGCCTTAATCTGAGGTGCTGGATTAGATTTCTCTTTCCAGTCCTCCTCAATTTTTAGCGAGAAAACAAGCGGTCCGCGTTCGATGCCAATTGAATTGTTAACCCAAGTTGAGGTTTTCAGTTCCATCGGCAGCGTCAATACAACCGTATCTCCTTGTTCCCATTGCCGGTCAATCGTGAAATACTCCCCCGATTTAACCGCAGCTTGCGGCTGACCGTTTACCGTGATAACAGCATTTTCCGTCCAATCCGGAATACGCAGCTTAAGCGGAAACTTCACGCTCTCGGACGCCTCTTCGATCGTGAAGCGAATTTGATCCTCAAATGGATAATTCGTCGTTTCCTTCACCGTGACATTCGCGCCTTTAATTTTGGATGAAACGCGGCTGGGCCCGTATGCGATGACCCCAAGCCCTCCATCAGATGTACCAGCCCACATGTCCTTCACAAAATAAGGCCAGCCCATATGCATGTTGAATCGGCAGCACGGGAAGCCCGAATAAGGGGACTGCACGGTGCCATTACCGTAATTTTGCTTAAAACCGTGATCCGTTACCCCGCTTTGCACTTGGTTCGGAAGCGAGTAATATTGATGCGTCTTGATATCCTTGCTCATCGCGCCTGGCAGCGAGTTGAAGGTAATCTTCTCAAGCGCGTCTCCGATCGTCGGATCGCCGGTAATCATGGCAGCAACCGCGTTGCTATGTACCCGCTCCACGATCGCGCAAAGCTCAACGCCTTGCGTGGATGCCAGCCCGGCAAGCATTTCTGTACCGGAATTAATGCCGGTAATTTGATTATGCGATTGGTTCAAATGCTGGACGCCGGCTTGGAAAGCCTCTTTGTCCGCTTCATTGTTCGATAATTGATAATAAATGGCAGGTGTCTTAATCGCCTGATTTACGTTGACCGTATGCTGCGTGTAGAAGTTATCGGGGTTGCTCTTAGCGGCTGTTAAGAAGTTATTATTAGCAAAAACATCGGTCGCATCAGTGCCTTGACTATGCAGCTTCTCGGCTAACTGAAGCAGGAATGGATCGCCTGTTCGGTTATAAAGCCATAACACGACATTCAAGTTGTCGCCGCTGCGAATTTGACCCCAATCCCTTAAAGGACGCTGATCCAGGTTGTTTTGCTGATAATGGAAATAACTTGTTAGGAAGGTAAGAACCCTCTCGTCGTCTGTCGCTTCGTAATAATCCTTTAACACATAGATCGCGACCATGCGCGGCCACCAATCATTGTCGCTGGCAGGACCGAATGAACCGTCATCTTTCTGGCTCTCCAGCATCCAATTGATCCATTTTTGTGATTTCGCAATCAATTCCGGATCGTCCAGCGTATATGCAAGGGAGACTAGACCCTTCACATAATAGATAGGGCGTTCCCAGTTCGACTCTGGCGCTGTTCCCCCCAGCCATTCCGAATTTGTGTTCAGCTCACCGTATAGATCCTCCGCATAGCCGGTCGCTCCGTCCTTCATAAGCTCCAGCTGCTTTAGCAGCCAGCCATCTGCCTTTACGGAGCCAAGCGGAAGCGGTACAAACGGTGTTTGCACCAATGGGTCCTTATTTTTCACCGGCTCTTTGAACGTCTCTGCGGGGACGGCATAGTCGCTTGCGATAAAGTTGTCAAATACAGGCTGAACCTCATCCGCCCATACGCCTACTCCTCCGGAAGTGAATTTATCCGCACTTTCGTCGCTGTATTCTAGAACCGGGTTATGCATATCATCCAAATAGATTTTAATTCCGTTTCCATAGGTTACGACCTTCAGCTGATAGAATTTGTTCGCCGTTACCGTATCCAAGGTTTTAACGACCTTGAGGTCGGTCCATTCGTCATTTAACCGGCGAAGAACGAGATTTCCGTCTCCGCGCAGACCGGCGTAATAACCTTCAGTCTCGTGTCCTTGACTGACGGATTGACTGCGAAATAATAGTCCCGCCATACCGGCTGCTGCCTGGAGCTTAACATCCGTCTCCACCGTAAAATCATTGAAAACCGTTTCTTTCACGAGCAGCGATTGCTCCTGACCGGCATTTACAGTGATCCCGCCCGATTGCAATTTCCAATCACCCTGCAAGGATTGCCAATTAGGCAAAGTCAATCCTGGTACGGAAGTGTCGAATGCATCCGTGAATAAAGCCTCGCCTTTATCATCGGAAACTTGTAAATTATCGTAGGCCGGCTGGGACTGATAGAGCCTAACGCCTACTTGGCCTTTCGCGTAGGTTGTATCCGTTTGCTCTAAAACAAGCGCACCGTTTACATAAAACTTGATTTGCGAGCCTACAGCGCTGACTTTAAAGTGATAAGCCGCATTTGGATTAACGGCAATTGAAGCACGCTTCAGCTCCGTCCATTTGTTATCCATGCGTCCCAGGAATACACTGCCCGAGCCTTGGGCGGAAATGCCCGCGTAATAGCCTTTCACATTGTCTGCGCCCGGCGCTGCGCTGACCGTACGAATCAGAAAGCCTGCATCCCCGTTCCGATTAGGAAAGCTGATGTCGGCTTCGACGCTGCCGTCCTGAATTTCCGTTTGTTTTACCAGCGCTTTAGAGGCCGTGCTGCTTTCTGCTGTCAATTTGCCGTTTGAAATCGACCATGCTCCATCGATGACATTCCAATTGTCATTTATAATTGACCGATTGAAATGATCCTCGAAAAATCCAGGCTCTGCCTCCGCCGATGCTTCTACATGCACAGCAGGCAAAAAGGAGCTTACGTACATGGTGAAAACAAGCGGTAAAACGATCATTGTTTTCAGCTTTGCGCTGAACCTCATCTTGCTTCACTCCCTCAAACTTTGGTCACGATGAATAGCGGTTAAATTGGACTCTTTGTTTAACTTTCCTCCTTCGTCCTTGTCGCCCGTGCTCACCTCCCCTCCGTTAACATTTCCAGCTTGCTCTCGAATTCCATCGGATCAATCAGATGGAATGTATCCAGCACAGTACCGTCCTTATCGATGATGAATGTGGTAGGCAATGCATGCAGCTCGTATAAATAGGAGGCACGTTTGTTAGCATCAAGCAGATTGGTGAAGCCCCATTCGTTTTTCTGAATGAATGCGTTTATTTGATCGGCTTGCTTCTCCTCTGAAGATAAATTCACGCCATAAAAATCGACTTTATCCCGAAATGTCTCATGCAGCTTCTTCAAGGTAGGGGCTTCTACGCTGCAAGCCTCGCACCAGCTGGCCCAAAATTGCAAAACAATCGGTTTGTCATTTGTTTCAGCAACGGTATACGTTTTTCCATTTACGGCTTTCAAAGTAAAGGCAGGCGCCTTGACACCGGATGTAGCTGTACGATGCAAGGCGGCTTCCTGATCCACGCTTAATATATTCTCAAGCGCGGAAGCGTTCAATTTGCCGCCTTCCGTTCCGCTCGTTTTATCCGATTTCAAAATTAGGAGCAAACCGAAGGCCGTAGCTAGAAGAAAAACGCCAATAATCAAAATCGAGTTTTTCATTTGATCTACTCCTCATGCATCTGTTTCCTGCCGCTCGGCAGCAGGGCTGCTTACTCCTTTAAATCAATGACGGCAAGCAAAAGAGTTACCGCTTCCGCTCGGGTCGCATTTGCGCTTGGTGCAAATTGGTTCGCGCCTCTGCCCTTGATGATGCCTGCTTCAGCAGCCATCGCAATGGAAGGATGCGCCCAAGCCGGAATCAAATCACGGTCAGCAAAAGATGATTTTTTGGCTGGATTTGCCTGCCAAGCAAGAGCTCTCGTTATCATCACGGCAATTTCGCTGCGGTTAATCGGCTTGCCAGGTCGGAAGGTATGATCCTCATAACCCTTTAGGATACCCACCTCTACCGCCGTGGCTACAAACCCGGAGGCCCAGCCTGGTATGCTGCTTGCATCCGTAAACGATGCTTTATCTCCCGTTTTTGCTTGCAAATCCAGTGCCCGGACGAGCATTGCCGCAAACTCAGCACGGGTTACCTGAGCATTCGGACGAAAGGTGCTGTCGGTATAACCATTAATGAAGCCCAGTTTGACCGCTCGTTCTATTGCCGCTTTTGCCCAGTGTCCTGTAATATCCTTAAATAAAACAGCGATATCTGCCAAAGCGGCCGAGATCTTAACGTTTGGTTTAAGCGTAACCGATTCGAGTACGCTGTTTACAAGCTTTACATCGGTAAGCTTGACCTCCGTCTCCCCTTTGCCTAAGCCTTCGAATAAGAAGCTGGATAACATACTCTTTCCGTTTTCTCCCTGTTTTTTTCCGATTTTTGTCGTTGCGTAAACAATTTGATTCCCTTCCACAATCGGTGAAATCGAATAACCCGTGATACCGCTGCTTGCGCTCTTTAAACGAAGCTTCTTTGCATCAAAGGAAAGCTTTACTTCAAATGCGTACATATCCTTTAATTTATCCGCGGTAACGACGATTTTGATATTGTTGTCCGACTTCTCCTGCGTGAGCGTAAATACAGGAGATTCAGCCGCAAAAGCAAAGCTAGGCACAGCCATGGCCAGCAGTAAAACAATTAAACCAACCGACATAAAACGCTTACAATTCATCATTGAAATCGTCCCTTCCAAGTACAAGATGTGATATTGAGAGATAAGCATGATCGCTATAAGAAGCATGCATGCGGAATAATGATACATAATGTATCATCTAATCTATGAAGAAAGGCGCCCCTATAGCAAAGAGCTCCTTTAGCCTAAGTTCTGATAAGTGCGCCATCCCTTCATAAGCTTTATTTTACAAAGATGATTTCGGAATGTATTTGCAATATCAGGTTAAAATTTATGAATTTCCGCCGTTCATTGCCATTGATCTCCTTAAATATAACGAAGGCCGCTCCCCGTAATAACGGAAAGCGGCCTTTTAAACGAACTTAATTATGTTTACGCAAACCTCTTCCAACGGCTGTCTCCGGGATTCGGACAAGCACGGTCTTTATATTTGGCAGCGATACGCACGAAGCAGCCGCAAACAGTACAAGTTGTGCCATACTGAAACTTTGGGCAGGCTCTGCAAGCGAGCAAACGCTGCTCGTATACGTCATCCGGTACGCTAATATCGGACTGAAACATCGGCGCTGCCAAAATACGGTCAATCTGCTCATCGGTTACGCGGTAATCATCCCGGCATCCCTTGCATTGATTTTTGCTGTTCATCTTGAGGCTTGCCTTATTCCGAGATCAGCTCAAGCACCGTAACGGACATTGGCGAGAGCTTCGCGCTGATTTTTGAGCCGTCGACCGTAAACGCCTGATAAGCTGTCGGCACTACCGCTTCCGGCTGCTCAAAGGTATTGTGTGCATCCTTAATTGCCGCTGTAAGCTCCGTGCCTGTAACTTGAAGTCCCGCTCCAATGAGGCCGCGAACATCAATTTCAATATCGGCGCCGGAATGGTTATCCAGATTACACAAGCTAACATGGATACGGCCTTCTGCATCTTTGGATGCCGATACCGATACCTGAGGAATCTTCTGATCATTATGCGCGTAATCCTGACTGTCAATCGATGTTGTCAGCAGCGTTGCGTCTTGATGCACTTTATACATATCAAAAACATGATAAGTCGGCGTCAGAACCATTTTCTCGCCCTCGGTCAAAATAACCGATTGCAGCACGTTAATCACCTGAGCGATATTCGCCATCTGAACCCGATCACAGTGATCGTGGAAAATATTTAGCGTCAAGCCCGCAACGAGCGCATCGCGAATCGTGTTCTGCTGGTAAAGGAAGCCTGGGTTTGTACCTGGCTCAACGTCGAACCAAGTGCCCCACTCGTCTACGATAAGGCCAACGCGTTTGTTCGGATCATAACGGTCCATAATTGTAGAATGACGCTTGATCAGCTCGTCCATCCAAAGCGCTTTCTTCATGGTGATATACCATTCATCCTCGGAGAAACCAGTCGCCGCGCCTTTTCCTGTCCAGAACTCGCCTGGAATCGTGTAATAATGCAAGGAGATTGAATCCATCATCCAGTGCGCTTCACGCATCACGACGTCCATCCAGCGGTAATCATCCACGTTTGGACCGCATGCGATTTTGTGAATCTTGTTCTCGCCGTAATTGCGGACATACGTTTGATATCTTCTATAGAGATCAGCGTAATATTCAGGGCGCATGTTGCCGCCGCAGCCCCAGTTCTCGTTGCCTACACCAAAATATTTGACGTTCCAAGGCTTTTCCCTGCCGTTCTCTTGGCGCAGCTCCGCCATAGGCGATACGCCGTCAAAGGTCATGTACTCTACCCATTCGGACATTTCCTGAACCGTGCCGCTTCCCACGTTACCCGAAATATACGGCTCGCATTCCAGCATCTCACAAAGCATCAAAAACTCATGCGTTCCAAAATGATTGTTCTCAAGCACGCCGCCCCAGTGCGTGTTGATCATCCGTTTGCGCGACTCGCGCGGACCGATGCCGTCCTTCCAATGATATTCATCGGCGAAACAACCGCCCGGCCAGCGAAGAACCGGAATTTTCAACTGCTTAAGCGCGGCGACTACATCGTTGCGGATCCCGTTCGTATTCGGAATCGGGGAATCCTCGCCTACCCAAATTCCTTCATAAATACAGCGTCCAAGATGCTCAGAAAAATGTCCATAAATGTTGCGGTTAATCGTGCCTGCTGCCAAATCGGCATTAATCGTTATACGGTTTGCCAAATGAATCATCCTCGCTTCGTATGTTGGGTTAAAATGACTTCATCATTTCATTGGATTAATATATTTGTTTATCCAAAAATGTAAATGTTAATCCTACTCAAATCATAATGGGAGCGGATTCATTTTGCAACCCTTATCTGCAATAAACCATAAAATATTTATCGAAAAATGCTTCTGTCGGTAAAAAAACAATCACGCGCGATTGTCTATCATCGCGCGTGATTTTTTATTGTGAATCATTTCCTTATTTTTCTATCGGGAGCCATTGCAAGAAAGACTGAATATGCGTGTCCCAATATCCCCACTCATGGCTTCCCGGCCCTTCTATATAAGTCAGCGGATAATCAGCTGCCTCACAGGCATCACGGAACGCGACATTATCTTGGTAGAGAAAGTCTTCCGTCCCGCAGCACTGATAGAGCAATGGCTTTGCCAAAGATGTATCCTTACGCTCCGCTACGAGATGCAGCAAGTCCTCATCGGTACCCTTAATATCTTTCTCTCCATAAATCAGATGGAAATAAGGCTTCATATGGGGCGCAGCCGGGTCTTTGATATGGTTAGCCATATCAAGAGCACCTGACAAGCTTCCCGCGGCAGCAAACCGGTCAGGATGCCTTAGCGCCCATTTGAATGCGCCATATCCTCCCATCGACAAACCTGCAACATAATTATCCTCACGCTCGTCTGATAGAGGGAAGAAGGAACGGGCTATTGCTGGGAGCTCTTCAGTCAAGAAGGTCCAATACTTATTGCCGTATTCCATATCCGTATAAAAGCTTTGATGGACATTAGGCATGACAACAGCGAGCCCAAGCTCGGCTACATATCGTTCGATAGACGTTCTTCTCGTCCATATCGTATCGTCATCGGAGAAACCGTGCAATAAATATAATGTTTTGTGCAGCTTCTGGCTGCTTCGACTGTTCATACCAATTTGCGTGGCGGTTTGTTGAGGTAAAATAACGGTCATCGACGTGCTTAGACCTAATGCTTCAGAGAAAAAGTTACAAGTAATAAACGCCAATCGATATACCTCCCAAAATATAATAGTAACAAACTGTACTCATCACTAGTAATGTAGCATCAATATGAAGCGCTTGCAATCTAAGATACCGCCATTTCCCTCGCGCGTAACAAAGTTACTTAGTGAACTTTTTTTCAGTCCTTATATGAAAATTGATAGCAAGGTATAATAGTAACCGTCTGAGCTTGAATATAAATATGCGGAGGTTGATGAAAAATGAAATTGATGCCATTAGAGCGTCGCGGGATATCTGATAGCCGATTGGCGCTAGGCTGCATGGGGCTCGGCGGAAGCTGGGATCTTGCAGACCCCATCACGACAAATCATATTCGTCAGGCTGAAGCAGCCGTTGAAGCTGCCCTATCCATTGGTATTACCATGTATGATCATGCTGATATTTATACGAGAGGCAAAGCAGAGTCTGTCTTCGGACAAGTACTGAAGCAGCAGCCAAAGCTTCGTGAACAAATCGTCATTCAATCCAAGGTGGGCATCCAGCTCTCTGACGGTGTATTGCCTGGTAGATTCAATTTTTCGAAAGAGCATATTTTGCCTTCCGTGGACGGTATTTTAGAGCGTCTTGGAACGGAATATCTAGATGTATTGCTGCTTCACCGTCCAGATCCGCTTATGGAGCCGGATGAAATCGCTGAAGCCTTTACGAAGCTGAAGCTTTCTGGGAAGGTACGGAGCTTTGGCGTGTCGAATATGAGCCCCGGACAAATCCGTTTCCTCCAGCGCGCGCTGCCAGATCCGATCGTCGTAAACCAGCTTGAGCTTAGCTTGCTTCGCCATGACTGGGTCGATCAAGGCATTCATGTTAACCAAAAGGCTGGCTTAAAAGATAATTTTGCTGAGGGTCTAATGGAATTCATGCAGATGGAAGACATTCAAATTCAAGCTTGGGGCCCGCTTGCGCAAGGAAGATTTTCGGGAAGGGTTTCGGAGAATGCATCCGAAGCGGAGATTCAGACAGCCGCTATGGTTAAGCAAATTGCTGACGAGAACGAGACAACTCCTGAATCCGTCGTGCTCGCATGGCTCATGAAGCACCCCGCACGCATTCAGCCTGTTATTGGCACGGTTAATCCAGAGCGTATTATTGCTTGTAAGGACGCGGTTCGGCAATCCGAAATCATGACGAGAGAGCAATGGTACTCGCTGCTCGTAAGCGCTAGAGGCGTAAACATGCCTTAATGCAAGTTGCAATCCTTAATTTATTAATATTTTTTCATTTATTTCTCATAATCGCTCAGAATCCTTGAAACAGCTAACCCTTCGCTCTCATGTGGAAATTTCGAGTGTTTCAGATGTGTTATAGTCATACACATAATACGAAACGCGGAGGGACATCCTGACAGCATGAGAACATCACACTTTTTGAAATCGATTGCCAAAGCAGGCATTTGCAGCGCGATCGTCATGTCGGCTATCACATTCGGATCTTTTGCGCCTAAAGCGCATGCAGCAACACCAGAAACGTTAAATCTTATTTCTTCAGGCAAACAATACCTTGGGACACCTTATAAATTCGGTGCACCTGCTGGCGTTACATACGCTTTTGACTGCTCATCCTTCACCCAATTTCTGTTTAAAGGACTAGATGTTTCCCTTCCACGCACCTCTGGAGCTCAAGCTACAGTCGGCAAGAAGGTTGCGAAAGGCTCTTTAAGCACGGGCGATCTTGTTTTCTTCAACACAAACGGCAAGTCGATCAGCCACGTAGCCATTTATGCGGGCAATAACAAAATTATTCACAGCTCCTCAAGCAAAGGCGTTTCGGTGACAAACCTTAATAACAGCTATTGGTCAAAGAAGTATGTCACGGCAAGACGTGTCTTAAGCTAGTTCCGTCTTTTTCACGAAGCGTTTACCCTAAGCTGTTGTCGCCCATTGCGACAGCAGCTTTTTGTTTATTATATTGACGTTCATTTCTCATTTCGAATTCCCTACATGCCGCTGCCGATACTTTAGCGGCGTAACGCCTACTACCTTCTTAAACATATGAATAAAATATGAAACATTAGGATATCCGACGAGTATGCCGACCTGTTCGATAGAGTGCGTAGAAGATTGCAGCAGCCTGCTTGCTTGCTTAATTCTTCTTGCGGTCAAATAATCCGTAATATGGCTCCCAGTTTCTTCATGAAACACTCGCGATACATAAAATTTGGATAGATGCAGCCATTCTGCCAAATGGTCCAGACTAACCTCTTCGGCATAATGCGTTTCGATCCATTGCATGATTTTCTCCGAATAACGCAATGCTCTTCCATCCGTTTCGATTGCTTCAAGGTCCTGCAGATGTCCCTTTGCTTTATGAATGGTCCCCATCAGCTGCAGAAGCAGCATCGTGACCTCCTCCTGCTCTTGGCCTCTTCCCTGCTTGCTCATCTCATCGAAATGAATAAAGCAGTCTTCTATTTGCTTGATTTCCTGGAATAAATCGAATGCAGGACCTGTCGTTCTCCCCTGCCATATCTTCATAAACAGGCTATGACGCAGCGGAAAAGGCGCCAGGCTATCCGAGAATACGGACGGATCAAAAAACGCAATCGTGCGTGTATACGGCTTCTCTTTGCTCACATTGGCAAATACTTTATGCAACTGAAAGGGTTGAAACAGGAAGAGCATCCCTGAACGCATTTCATACGTATGCTGGTTCACGATAATGCTCCCCTCCCCTTCATGGACATAGAGCATCTCCATGCATTGATGCCAGTGATAAAAGCCGGGATAAGCGGTATCTGATTTGGCGACATGCGACCACAGCATCGTCTGGCCATCAAATTTAACCGGATCGAACAAAAAGTTCATATGGCCTCCTATTAGGACAAGATCTCAACATTTTATTATCTAGTATTGCAAGTTTCTGAGCTTTTGAACAGTTAAAATGAATTAAAAAAAATGACATGCAGGATCATATGATGATCTGCATGTCATTTTTGTTGTTAATTTGCTGCTTCAGCCAAAATCAAAACCTCATCAGACGTTAATGCTTTTCCGTACATCCGGAATTCATCCAATGCTCCGTTAAAGTTCTGATCCCAGAAGTTTCCTCCGATAAAATGTTCATTGAAACCCTGCGTTGTTCTGATATCGGAATCGGCTTGCGCAATCTGAATACCATTTAGATAAAGCGTCGTTTTCCCGTTAGGAACTACCGTCATCGCGAGATGTGCCCACTCTTGAGCAGGCAGCTGGTTGCTCGATGCAGCAGCTGGTCTCCCGATAAACAACTGATTTGTACCGCTTAGCCCTACATTTAAATAATAATTTAATGGGCTATCCGCAGCTACGAATGTATCGCTAAAATAAATACTCGACCATGCTTGCGTCCAGCTTTCTGACGAACCGTTCCATTTGACCCATGCCGCCACGGTGTATGCTTGATCGCCTGCAATGAGATTGTCTGGCAGCTTAACAGGGATGTTGTCAAACGCAGCGCCGCTTTCCGCCTTCAAAAATTGAGCAGCTTGATTATCCGCCGATCGCCCTGCTACATATTCAACCCGATTATTTTTGATTTCAGCGTTTTTATTGTTTCCGCTGCTATCGTTTACGTTGCCGTTAAAATCCAGTTTAACGAGCAGACCATCCGTTTCGTCAAAAACTGTTAAAGGTTCGGTTACCGTTATCGTTGCAGTCGCTTTCTGTGTCGTGTCCGCTATTGAAGCGGCAGTAATCACAGCGGTCCCTATAGATACAGCGGTCACCAGTCCGTTTGTATCAACAGCAGCCACAGCATCATTGCTCGAGCTCCATGTAACGGACCGATTGGCGGTTAGCGTTACATTCTCGCCTATTTTAAGCGATTTTGCCGCTAGATCAAGAGTAACCGTGTTTCCAATTGCAAAATCCGCCGCTACCTGCTGAGCAGTAAGCGCCTTGTTATAGAGTTTCAATTCGTCCACTAAACCTTTGTATGGAGTATCCCAGTAGTTGACGCCTATTCCGAACACGCCGTTCTCATTCGTAAACACGTTCGGAAAGCCAGTTCCAGAAAACTTTTGGACACCGTTAATGTAAACCTTTGCCGTTCCGTTATTAACGGTGAACACCACATGCGTCCATTGACCAAGATTGATCTTCAGGCCGGTACTGGCATCATACCAAGCCGTTCCCGACCAGAGCATTGTATCATTATTGCCAGGACCTCTCGGGACAAGGCTAATCCAGCTTTCATTCAAGATCCAAAGAAAGCGGCCGCAAAATTAGTTGCTTCAGCCGGATTCAGCCACATGGATACGGAGTAAACATTACCGTTGATGATTCCGTCTGGCAGCCGTATGCCCGATGTACCGTTTAGTACAGCCGCCGCTCCCGCAATACCTGCGTTGTAGGTGATGTTCCCACCTGTGTTATTAATGCGGTTCCCAGTTATTAATCCCGCTGCCGAGCTATCCAATGAATCTGCGAGATTGCTCTCGAACGCGTAATGCGCCAAATCGCCATCGGTCACATGTACCGTATAAGCAGCTGTATGATGTCCGTCATCCGCTGCTGCTGCTGTAATCGTTGTCGTACCGACCGCTACGCCCGTCACTTGTCCTGTTGATTCGTTTACAACTGCAATGTCGGGATCTCCAGTTGACCAAACAATCGTTTTATTCGCAGCATTCACTGGCAGAATAGTTGTTTCAGGCGTATAAGCCGTACCAATAGCTATCGTTTTTTGAGAAGCCCCAAATTGAATGTCGTTGACGACTACTGAAGCATCCGGCTCACCGAATGCTAGCCAACCGATTTTTTCCGCATTTAACGCCATTTCATAAATACGAACTTCATCAATCAGCCCTTTATAAGGCGTATCCCAATAATTGACGCCAAGCGCAAAGACGCTTAGTTTGTTGTTAAATACGTTTGTCATGCCTGTTCCGCTATATTTTTGGACGCCGTTGATATAAACCTTGGTTTCGCCGTTTTGAACCGTAAAGGCGACATGCGTCCATTCACCCAATTTTATTTTCATGCCTGTCGAGGCATCAAACCAAGCCGTACCTGACCAAAGCATCGTGTTATTTGTTGCGAAATCATGGCCTCTCGGCAAGAAGCTGATCCAGCTTTCCTCAGATTGAGCGCCGAAGAAGGCCGGGGCAAGGTTAGCTGCCTCAGTTGGGTTCAACCACATTGAAACTGAATACTCATTTGTAGAAATTAAACCGTCTGGCAAACGCACGCCTGTAGAACCACTCAAGCTTGCTGCCTTGCCTTTCCCGCTCAGTCCTTCAATGTAAGCAATTTCTCCGCCTGTATTATTTATTCGATTGCCGGTTACCTCACCTGCATCGGACCTGTCGGCAGCCTCATTTAAATTATTTTCAAAATCATATTGCGCAACTAATCCGTCAGCTAAAGCATTATCACTTTGCTGCTGTACAATGACTGTAAACGTCTTGGACGCTGTCGCGTTTCCTAAAGTAATGGTTGCTGTTAATTGTATCTCTGCATTTCCCGCACCCGCATTTGGTCGTGTTACTGCTCCGCTTGCGCTTACTACAGCAGAGTTTGAGGATTCCCAAGTGATCGGCCAATTGCTTACTGCTTTAGCAGGCAGCACGATATCCTTATAAATTCGGCTTGTATCGCCAATCGTTAACATTTGGACAGCGTTAGTCACAATCTCTTGATTAGACAGCTCTTCCAGTTGACTGCCCCATACAGCAACGCCTTCTCCAGACAATGCACTGAAAGCCATCACGTAGGTTTCGGTTGTAGGATCCCATTGACGAATGAATACACCTTTATACGTCGTTTGCACTGCCTGGTTATCGACTGTTTCATTAACGGTTAGTTTGGCATAATAGTCGCCGTCGATTTCCCATGTGCCGCTTACGGATCCGGCAATCGTTCCATCTGCCAGCAGCTTCACATAAACAGAAGGCTTGATATCCTTTGTTATCTCTTTTCCATGATTAATATAGTGGTAAGCGCCAACAACATCGCTTTCAGAAATTTTAACGATCGTCTCCCCGCTGTATCGATGCGGCGCGACTACTGGCCAGCCGTCCTGATTCAAGAACATCTGATGCACGCGAACCTCATGGCCTTCCCCGCGGAACGGGAAGCGGCTGTGGAAAATGTTAAACCACTTGCCCGTTGCTTCATCATAGTAAGTCGAGTTATGCCCTGCAGATACATAACCATAGGTTGGAAAGTTCGTTTCTCCGTTCAGGTTGCTGAACATAAAGTTGCCGAAAGCCTTCACTCCGTAAGGTTCAATGGCCTCATCCTCAAAGAATGTCCCTGCTGCTCCATGAGCATCGATCATATCCTGGCCTTCATAATCGACATAAGGACCGTCAGGATTCAAGGAACGGGATATCCGCATATTGTAGCCGCCGATCGCATCCAGACCGCCAAACGTAACGAACAAATAATAGTAGCCGTTAGACGGATTGTATTGAATGTACGGCGCTTCAATCCGGCTGTGATTTTGACCCATCAGAAGTTTGCCATGGCCTTGATTCGCTAACGGAAAGCCCGTTTCCGGATCCATCTGAAGGATGAATATACCTCCCGAGTATGAGCCATACACCATCCACAGCTTGCCGTCCTTATCAAAGAAAGTGTCCGGATCAACCGTATTCGGATGCTGAGTGCCGTTATAAGCCGTACCGTCTGCACTGATGCCCTTGCCTGATTTCAAGAAGATGCCTTTATTGACATAAGGCCCTTCAATGTTATCCGCTACCGCTACGCCCAAGGCGGAAAGCGGCTGGTCTCCTTTACATGCGTTATAGTACATATAAAACTTGCCGTCTGCCAGCTGAATGACGTCAGCTGCCCACAACGTATCGGTTTCTGCCCATCCGAGCGCTTCTGCCAACTCTTTTTTGACATCGCTCTCTGCGCTTTTAAACAATTTATTCGTTTCGGTAACGCCGGAATCAATTAATGACCAGCTCATAAGATCCGTCGATTTGGCAGCGGCCAAATGCGAGCCGAACACATAATAGGTACCGTCAACCTTAACGACCGACGGATCATGTACGGATACATTATGGAATACAGGAGCCGGTGTTGCCGTTGGAAGCGGCGTCGCCGTGGGCACCGGTGTTGGCGCCGGCGTTTGGCTTGGAACAGCTGGCGTTGTCGTCTCACGGTCAAGCTTTGTTCCGTTTTGCGAATCGCTTGTCACTTTCCCTTTGCCTGTAACCTTGATTTTACCGTCCACCTGAATGACGATATCTTTGATCTCTGCGGCTTCATCCACATGCAAAGAAGCCTTATGCTCCAGAACCATTTTGCTGATGATGCCTTTTAGCACTTGGATAGTCGGGAAAGATAACGCAGCAACTTCAACCTGCTCAAAATCTCCAGAAAGCACAATCGTTGCATTCGTATCTGCAGCTTTGTCGACAATGACCTTGCTGAAGCCAGTACCGGTTGACGCAGCTTCTTCCTCCAGCTTTACGCCGGATAGAACGAATACTTGGCCGACTGTTGTTGTGCCCTGTGTCAAAATCCGCAGCTTCCCGTTTTTCTTATCAACAAAAATCTTCGCGATATCCGAATCATTCACTTTAATGCTGTTCTGTCCACCCCCTTGCACTCGAATGATGCCCTTTACAGTTACATTCTCAAGTATGACATCCCCTTCGCCAATTCCTTCGGTTAAGTACAGATTGCCTTCTATTTCCGTATCCTTCAACGTAATATTCGTTTTATTGATGATTACATTTTTACTTTTCAAGCCTGTGTACGTACCTTCTTGGGTCAAAATCTCTCCTGAGATGTTATTGACTAGTCGGAGCGACTCCGCTCTTGTGATTTTGTTAGCAGGTCTGAAGGTTTGATCGTTATAGCCGGTAATATAACCTTCGCTCACAAAGGTTTCTACAGCATCTTTGCTCCATGCCGGTAAACCAGCGGTATCGGTTAGAATGCTTTCGCTGCTTCCCGATGCTATCAACTGGAACGCTCTAAATAAAATAACGGCCGCCTCTTGGCGAGTGATCGGAGCGTTTGGACGAATGGTTCCGTCACTATATCCGGATAAATATCCAGCTGCAACCGCTTTCTTTACTTCGTTATAAAAAGAGTTCGCGGCTGTAATATCAAGAAAGGATACATCTGCTTCCTCAACAAAATTAAAAACCCGATTGATCAGCGTCATAAATTCTACGCGGCTAATCGCTTGGTCCGGCTTAAAGTTTCCGTCTCCATAGCCTTTAATCAGCTGCTTGTCGTACCAGGAATTAAAGTCCTTTTCTGCCCAGTGACCTTGTACATCAGACTTAACGGTACTTTGTAACAAGCTATCTTTGACGCCGGATTCAGCATTCGCGCTTCCGCCCGCCGCCATAGCAAGCTGGCCAGGGACTAGCAATGCGGCTGTAAGGGCAATCGCAATCCATTTGTTCATTGATTTGTTCACCTCGTATATCCCCTTCCGACTCCAATTCGTAATTGGCAAAACAATTTTGCATGCCTTAAATACACTAACCTTTTCATTCCACCTCTTTTCTGTCTGTTCTTTCTCAATCCGAGAAATAAGCGCTTTCATTTGTATCCGAAAAAAGGATGATCTCATCCTCCCTGCAGCACAAACATTAATAGTAATATCAAGAATATAATTATTAACTGATTACTAATAATGTTAATGATTATATTGTAACGATATCGCCCGTATATCGTCAATATAAAAATTTCTTCTGAGATGTATTATACTGTTGTTTTATTAGGATTCACACTTCATGAAAATAGAAAAAAGGATACCGACGGCAGTGGCCGGCAGTATCCCTCTCAAGTCAAATCCCTATATTTAGCGAGGAGAAAATTAATTAATGATTTCATTAACATATTTCCGATTAGGATACGAAAAAGCTTTTTTGATCCGCATCCATTGCTAAATTTTTATATTCACCATTCATCACTTTAAGCCAACTATCCCTGCGGCCTTCGGAATAAACACTGTCTTTGCGCTTGCAAGCCACGCCTTCTAAATCAGAGCTTTTCACAAGCTCGTACAAGGCGGAGCCTTCCTTCTCGACGTACAGCATCTTTTTGAAATAAGCATTGTCCTCCAAAATATAACTAAGCAGCCGCTTACGCTCGAGCAGAGGATGCTGTCTCAAATCCACTCCGTTATAATACAAAAGATCAAACACAAAAAATAAGACAGGATTCGAACGCTTCGCATCACGGATGCTCGGTTCTTTTTTCAAACGGTAGCGTTCTTGCAGAGTATGGAACTCAAATGCTCCCGAAATTGGATTTACATAAGCCACCTCGCCGTCGAACAAAACATCGGCTGGCTCTCGCAAAGGTACATTATGTAATTCAGGATATTGCCTTGTAACTTCATTACAGTGCCTGGTATATAACTTCGGCTTGCCTCCAATAAAGGAAAGCTGCAGACGATGTCCGTCAATAATGGGCTCAAACAGATAATTATCATCATCAAAAGGCTTTTCGTGCTCGGTTAAAAGCATAGGTTTCACAAACATAACGGCGCCCCCTTCCGTGTAACCATTTTAACATGATCCTACTCCAAAAATCGGCGGTAATTTCAGGTGAATTTGGTGAATAATCTCCTGATTGTTTCCGCATAATAATTCCAAGAAGGAGGCTGAGAAAAGATGGCAAACCGAACAAATCAACTTCTTGTACCCCAAGCCCGCGCAGCGCTTGAGCAGCTCAAATTTGAAGTTGCCCAAGAGCTTGGCATTCAACTTCCGCAAGACGGCTACTATGGAAATATGACTACGCGCGACATGGGCTCCATCGGCGGATCGATTACTCGCCGGCTCGTTCAAATGGCAGAACAGCAGCTATCAGGTCGTCGTTAATTTTCTTCATAAATAAGCGCCAAGAGAGCAGAATTGCTGTCTTGGCGCTTATTTATTTATGACAAAACATATGAATTTGTGTAAATAAATGCTCTTGTCGCGAGACGAGAACTTCCCTTCTGCTCCAAAAGTCGGTAAAATGGGATAGAGTTGTCCCGTACATAACGCATACTTGCAAATTCCATTAAAGAAAGGAATATTCTAATATGATTATTCAACCGAAAACACGCGGTTTTATTTGCACCACTGCTCATCCAGAGGGCTGCGCCGAACAGGTAAAGCGCCAAATTGATTACGTAAACGCGCAGCCAAGCATCACAGGACCACGCAATGTGCTGGTCATCGGCGCCTCAACAGGCTACGGGCTCGCTTCACGCATCGTTTCCTCCTTCGCAGCCGGCGCTAATACGATTGGCGTCTACTTCGACAAAGCCGCTGAGGGTGCTCGTACAGCTTCTGCCGGCTGGTACAATTCCGCGGCATTTGAGGAAGCTGCTGCAGCTGCTGGCCGCAAATCCTACAGCATCGTTGGTGATGCTTTCTCCGATGAGATAAAAGCAAAAACGATTGACTTAATTCGTACGGAGCTTGGGCAAATCGATCTCGTTGTTTACAGCGTCGCTTCTCCACGCCGTACGCACCCCAAGACAGGCGAAACCTTTTCTTCCGTCATTAAACCGCTTGGAGGCACGTACACAAACAAAACCGTGAACTTCCATAGCGGCGAGGTATCGCAAGCTACAATCGAGCCTGCAACCGAGGATGAGCTCCGTCAGACGATTGCTGTTATGGGCGGCGAAGATTGGCAAATGTGGATCGATGATATGGAACAGGCTGGCGTACTTGCAGAAGGCGCAACGACCGTAGCCTATTCTTATATCGGGCCTGAAATTACGCATGCGGTATACCGTGAAGGAACAATTGGGGCTGCGAAAAACGATTTGGAAGCAACGGCTAAGCGCTTGAATGAGCAGCTAAGCACAAATGGCGGTCGTGCCTTCGTTTCTGTAAACAAAGCATTAGTGACGCAATCCAGCTCGGCTATCCCTGTTGTACCGCTCTATATATCCGCGCTTTACAAAGTAATGAAGGAAAAAGGCATTCATGAGGGCTGTATCGAGCAAATGTATCGCCTATTCTCTGAGCGTCTGTATGGCAACTGCGAAACACTCGTCGATGAAAAAGGGCTGATCCGTGTCGATGATTGGGAAATGAGACCTGAGATTCAAGCAGAGGTAGCAGAGGTTTGGGCCAAGCTGTCCACCGAAAACGTCTATGACCTTTCCGATCTTGCAGGTTATCGCCGGGAATTTTTCCAGCTGTTCGGCTTTGAAACCGACGGCATCAATTATGAAGCAGACGTAAATCCTGAAGTAAATATTACAAATCTTCGTTAAAAAGAAAAAGGCCGTTGGTTCGTATGTCCGAACCGACGGCTTTTTTGCTGTTTTTCATTATAAGCTTTTAGGAAATTAACTTGCCTGGTTTTAAAGACTTCATGTCTTTATTCGAATTGTTTAGCGAGATAAGCATCTTTTCACTTCTTACCATGGGAGAGTGACACTGAAAGCACGCCGGTATGTGATCGAATGCAAAGTCATCGCGAATCCAGCCCGTACAGCTTTCTTCTTGGCAAGTCCAAATAATTGTGTTTTCTTGAGGATGATCTTCTAACGATTTTCTGCGAAAATACATTGATTAATCCTCCTTTGTAATAAAAAAGAACCCTTAACAAATGTTAAGGGCTCTCGATGTTGTAAATACTACAGTTTTACAACGTTTTCTGCTTGTGGTCCACGGTTGCCTTGAGTTACGTTGAACTCAACGCGTTGACCTTCGTCAAGGGATTTGAAGCCTTCGCCTTGAATAGCGGAGAAATGAACGAATACGTCATTGCCGCCTTCTACTTCGATAAAGCCAAAACCTTTCTCTGCGTTAAACCATTTCACTGTACCTTGTTCCATTATAAAAACCTCCAATAATTTTTTTAACATGTTTTTTCCAGAAAAACTAAAAATCACATATTGAGAAAAGTATCATTATACAAATGACAACCCTTTTCAATATGTGAATTCAAGGTTTAAATTTGTTATTTGTATTGATAATATACCATAGGCATTTGGAATAAGCAAGTCCCCAAGCAAAATCCATAATCATTTATTTTCATACAGGATAACAGCCGCGCTGACGGGAGATTATAAAAGGCGTGGCAAGCACTTTATCCTAAAATCAGAGGTGTTCTTAATTGAAAAAGTACATTGCAATCGCAGCATTATTAGTTGTGACAGGTTGTTCGACCAACACGAATTCCAATGACATGCACAAACAGAATGCTCTTAATCATGCCCAAATCAAAACTCCTGTCATTACTGCTGCGCCAATTATTACGCGTGCCTCATCCATTACTACACCAAATGCAGCAAAACCGTTATCTTCGATGAGGGGTTCGAATATCAATTTGCCGGATTGGATTTTTGGCGATATTCAAGTCCAAAATCCAGCAACGAGGTATCCGGTAGTTCAGCAGCCAACGGGTCAGAACCCTAATGTACAAAACCCTACTACTCAGAGGCCAGCTCCTCAAACCCCGGCTAATCCAAAGCCGGACGGACAAAACGCAGCTGTCGGCCAATTTGAGAAGCAAGTGCTTCAGCTCGTCAACGCCGAGCGGTCCAAAGCCGGATTAGGCGCACTAAGCATGGATGGCCCGCTTGCTAATATGGCAATGGTTAAAGCAAAGGATATGGCCAACAACAACTACTTTGATCATAATTCGCCGACGTACGGTTCTCCATTCGATATGATGAAGCAATTTGGAATTACCTATAACTCAGCCGGCGAAAACATCGCCAAAGGCCAACCGACAGCCGAGCGTGTCATGAGCGACTGGATGAACAGCCCGGGGCATAGAGCCAACATTTTGAACAGCAGCTTCAATAAAATCGGTGTTGCTCATTACAACGGCTCATGGGTACAAGAGTTTATTGGCTAACCTCTTTAAGCAAAAAGCAGCCTGTTCCGGACTATTCCCGAACAGGCTGCTCATTTTTTATGCATGCATATTACCTGTATCCAAAATATCGCTTAACGCTTTTAGAAAACATTCATTCTCATCCGGCGTTCCGATTGTAATCCGCAAATGATGCGGCAATCCCCATGTTTTTCCGTGCCTTACGATAATGCCTCTAGCCATTAATTCCTCATAAATAACTGCCGACTTCTCTCCCATCTCCACAAGCACAAAGTTGCTCATGCTCACCGTAAAGCTGCAGCCAAGCGTTTCTAATGCTTTGTAAAACCGCTCCCGCTCCGCAAAAACAAGCGTCTGTGACCGCTGCACATGCTCTGCATCACCAACAGCTGCTGCGGCCGCAGTTTGGGCCAATGCGTTTACGTTAAACGGCTCTTTAACCTTCAATATGTTTTGGATTATGGACGGATGCGCAATGCCAAAGCCGATGCGTATGCCAGCTAGCCCGTATATTTTGGAAAATGTTCTTAATATAAGCAGAGGGTAACCTGCCCGCACAAATTCAGTACCATCCGAATAATGCTCGTCTGTGGCATAGTGGCTGTACGCGGCATCAAGCACAACCAGCACCTGCTCGGGAAGCGAATCAAGAATATGCTTCAGCTCTGTTCGCGGCAAAAAAGTACCCGTCGGATTGTTGGGCGAGCACAGATACACAATTTTCGTGCGGTCTGTCACAGCTGTAAGGATCGCTTCCGAATCGTATTGAAAATCCGCTTTTAGATGTGCGACGACTATTTTAGCATCCATGATTTGAGCGCCAAACGCATATTCGCTAAATGTTGGGCTGGGTACGATAATTTCATCATCGGCTTCCAAGAACGCTTCTGACACGAGGGTGATGAGTTCGTCTCCGCCATTTGTAACCAAAACTTGCTCTGGGCTTAGGTCATAATGAGTCGCAAGGGTCTGCTTTAAATCCAAGGTTTGAGCATCCGGATATCGGTGAAGCTCCGTTAGAGCCGCCTGCATAGCCTCAACAGCCTTAGGTGACGGTCCCAGCGGATTTTCATTGGAGGCAAGTTTGATTACCCGCTCCAAGCCCAGCTCGCGCTGCACCTCCCATATCGGCTTTCCAGGTGAGTAAGGTTTTAGCTGCTCAATTGCTTTACGTGCGCGAACCTCGATATTCTCTCGCATAAATAAAATCACCTTCATCATTAGAATACAAACCTTTAACACTTTAACACTATAATACATTAATCCTTTGTCACGGTAAAGAATTGATGTATGTTTTACACACTTATAAATAGAAAAGGAGCCCCTCCTAAGAGTGAGCCCCTTTCATTAATAACGCAAACCGCTTAACCCTGTTAAAACATTTCGACTATTCTGCTGCAGGCGCGGGATGCGCCTCAAAAAATTTATATTTTATTCACGTTGATTGAGGCAACCCTCATTCTATTCTGCTTTGCGATCAGCCAAAAAATCAACCATGGAACGAACTTGCACCTTGCCGGCAGCAGTTGGTTTCCCTACCGTCTCACCTTCATTACGGTACATGAATTGTACGGTTTTCGTTACACCCGGTATAAGATCAAAGAAATTGTCAGTGAACATGCCTTCATGTTCCGCTGTAACCCATACCTGCCTGGCGAGGACATCCGCAGTAAGCGTAAATGCAGTGCCGTTGCTGCCCTCAACCACCTTGATGCGAATAACGCTGTCCGTCAGCTTCTGGTCTTTCGCTTTAGCGAAATAATAAGTCTTGTTATCCACGAGCTGGCCGTCTTGCTCAAGCTCAGCATACAAGACGACGCTCCCTGCTTCGTATCCGTCCAGCCACTCCTGCTCATTGATCGAGCTGACTACGGCTGCGCGGTTGCCATCCATGGCAACACGGGTTGAAGTCTGCTTAATCAGTGCGCCTGAAAAATCATACAGCCTTAGGCTAAGCTCCCCTTTAATCGGCGTAAGTGAATCGGTAACCAAATGTACGTTCACCATACCGTCATCCGTGCGGTCAAAAGAAAGCATCGTATCGGCGAAGCTTCTTTTCGCATAGTATTGCATGGCTTTCCACTTGCCGTAATAATCCATGCCCGACCAGGAAGCAACCGGCCAGCAATCGTTCATCTGCCAATAGAGTGTCCCCATGCAATATGGCATGTTGCGGCGATGGGCTTCGATTGCCATTTTCATCGCTTCCGCTTGCAGAACTTGGCTCATATAAAGAAATGCAGGGAAATCCTTTGGCTGATTCATGTAAATATCCATATATTCTTTGATAAGCCGGTTTCCGTCGCCGTTCTTCTGATGGGCGCGCATCACTTTCGAATCCAGCGCCAAATCCTGCTCGGTAGCAAAGGTCATTACCGTATCGTATTCAGGGAAGGATTGAAAGCCGTATTCACTCATGAAACGTCCGACTTTTATATTGTAATTCTCAAATGGCTCAACCGCGTGCCAAACTCCCCAATAATGAATATCTCCTTCTGCGGAGAGCGGGTGGGCATGCTGATTAATGTCGCCAGTCAACGAAATAAGAGGCGATGATGGCCAATATTGCGTGCCGGGCGCAAATGTCGCAACCGCTTCAGGCAATATGTCATGGAAAACTGCTTCGTAATCTGACCAGATGACTTTACGCTGCTCCTTCGTATATTCTTTCTTCCAGCCCCAACCGCCGTCTTCATCGTATTCGGCCCATGCCGAATCGATCTCGTTATTGCCGCACCAAAGCACGATGGAGGGATGATTGCGGAGGCGCTTTACGTTCTCGATGGCTTCAAGCCGAACATTTTCCAAAAATGCTTCATCGCCCGGATACATACTGCAAGCGAACATGAAGTCCTGCCATACCATGATGCCGTACTCATCGCACAGCTCGTAGAAAACCGATTGCTCGTAGATCCCGCCACCCCAAACGCGCAGCATATTCATGTTTGATTCTGCTGCCGCAGCGATTTCATGCCTGTAGCGTTCATCGGTCACATTCGTTATAAAGCTGTCATTTGGAATATGGTTCGCACCCTTAGCGAAGACAGGCACTCCGTTCAGCTCGAAATAGAAGCTGGCGCCCTTCTCATCCTTGTCGCGCACTAAGCGGACGGACCGCAAGCCGGTGCGAACAGATTTCGCCGCGACAGCGTTATCTTCCTTAATAAGCTCTGCCGTAAAGGTATACATATGGGACTCGCCCAGCCCTCTGCTCCACCAAAGCTTTGGCTGCTCGATAACTGCCTTCACTTCTACGATGCTGCTTCCTTGACCCAAAATAGCTTCTTGCTCCCAAACTTGTCCGTCCGCGCTAATTCTTACAATTCCACTCCATGATTCCTTGGACTCGATTTCCACGCTGACAGATAAGCTTGCTTGCGATGCCGTTACGCTGTCCTGCTGGACATGCACGTCAACGATCCTGCTCTCAGACCAGCCTACCAGTCTAGCTTCGCGCCAAATTCCGCTCGTAACAAATCGCGGACCCCAATCCCAGCCGTAATGATAAGGCGCTTTTCTAGCAAAAATACTAATCTTCTGCGCGCCCAGTCCGCCCAGCTCGGATTGATCGTTTGAAGCCGGCAAATTATAGCCCAGCTTATCGATCTTCGGCAGATCCTCCTGCACGGGCGAACGGAATTTTATCCTTAAATGATTATTTGCAGCCGTCACGATCGATTTAACATCGGCTTTCCACGTTCTGAACATATTATCGGCAGAAAGCACATGCTGATCATTCAAATAGACATCAGCGTACGTATCTAAACCGTCAAATACCAGCTCTAAAGCGGATGCTTGCAGCAGCTCCTCCGCGACATCAAACCGTGATTCATATTCCCAATCTATTTTATCGATCCATTGCAAATCATGCTCATTTGTTGCATAAAAAGGATCCTCGATAATTCCATTCCGCAGTAAATCCGTATGTACGCAGCCCGGAACGGCCGCCTCCATCCATTTCTTTTCCTGACAAGCCTTAAACTTCCAATTATCCAGCACTAGTTTTGTTTCTCTCATTTTGTCCTCCTAAAAATATGTGTCTTCCTATCGCTTATCAATCTTCTTTATCTGCTTCTTTTTTCATTCCGAATAAGTCTGGCAGTTCATCCAGCGTAGTGACCTCTGGATGGTTATAAATTTTCTTTAATAGATCTTGGCTGTTATGCTTTCCATCTGTTAGATATTCATCCTGCCAGGTCACGAACCAGCTCCATTTCGCGCCATAGGCCTTCATTAAGTCCGGGTCAGGAATAGAACCGTTTTCCGTTAAAGCGACCAGCTTTTTGTCCTTTACTAGAGCTGCGAGGTTATCATAATGGTTGATGACCGGCGAATGATCTCCCGGGGCAGGATAGCTGTCTACGCTTACGATATCCACAACATCATCTCCCGGATACCATTCGGGCAGCACAGAATTCCAAATCCAAATGAGATTGTTCAATTCATGCTTGTTAACCAAACGGTCGTATACTATTCGGTACAGCTGCTTGGCAGGTTCAGGCCCCCTTGCTCCCCACCAGAACCACCCCCCCTCCGCTTCGTGCAGCGGCCTGAACAGTACAGGGATATGGGCATCCCTTAATCGCTTGAGCTGCTCGGCGATCGCATCGATATCTGAGATAAGAAGTTTATATTGCTCCGATTCGGGATCATCCAAAGCTTTTTCCAAATTAAAGGTTACAGAATCCGCGTAGAAACCCCGCCACCATTCTTTTCCCGTCTCGTCAATCAGGCCGGATGGAGCGTTCCAATGCCATAAAAAGGTCGTAATGCCTCCCTGCTTATGCCAGCCAATAGCTTTCTCCACTTCATACGATACTGCTCCGTGCTCCGCTCTGGTTGGGGAATAATCGATGAGATCAAAACCGACAATAGCAGGCTTCTTGCCGGTAACCTCCTCAATCCAGGAAACGTTATCGAGCCCGGTTTGACCCGATAACATCGACTTGCCATAGTTTTTCACCAAATATTTCATTAGTTTTTTCGCTTCTGCAGAAGCGTTCGGATTAACTAATTGATCGGTGACCTGATGTTTGACTTTAGGCTTCGTTTTCTGCAGCTTGATATAGTCGATATCATAATAACCCCAACCGCGAGTCAAGCTAATCGTATTAGAGCCTTCTCTCAAAAGCATCTTCCCTGCTTTGAGCTCCGTGAATCTTTCAATTGGCTGTAAAACCAACTCACCATGCGGCTCTTCATTTAAGGTGAGACCAGCCACTTTATTTCCATTTGGAGAACGGTAGCTTACCCACACATTGTATAATGCCGTTTTGGGCACTTCAACCTGCATCGTTAACTGGTCCTGCTCATCGGTAAAATCGGTGACAAATCCAGTGCCAGAGAAGCCCTCTGCTTCTTGAGAAACCACGGTTCCCGTTAGCTGCCCAACCTCAGCCTCATAGATCATCGCAACGGGCTCTTGCTTCTTTAGCGGATCAGGAAGCCCAAACACTGCAGCTGAGCCTAACAGTGCTATACCTGCAGCGACCGTGATGCCGATTACGATTCGCTTGTTCTTCACAGCGGTCACTTTATAATCCCTACCTTCGCAAGACGAAAGTTGGCGCCTGTACAATCGGGGCGGTTGCCATGAATCACCTCAAGCTCGAAGCGGTGCTGGTCAAGAGGCCATTCATCTCCAAAAAAGCTAAGTCGATACCAGCCGTCGTCTCCAACCCATGACGGTCTTTCCCGTTCCGTCAATTGCCATTCCCCATCGTTCATTCGATACCGAAATTCTGCAGAGCTTCTCCCAAAATCGAAGCCAAGCACGAGCCCTCTCCCCTCAAATGAGAAAGAGAGCTTCGCCCCGACAGCCGACGTCTCAAGCACTTGATCGATCCATTCCAGATGCGGCCATCTCCGAATCGTCCAAGGACCATTCGTTTGGATATGCTCGAAAGGCAGTGCAGAAACCTCATCCCAACACAGGTCATCAAGCGGCTTTGAAAGCAGGCGTGAAACCTGGTCGGCCTGCGTGGCGTGTTCTCCTTCCGATAATTCCTTCGCGAGAAAGGAAATGACGCTTTGACCATAGCTCAAGCTGCCTCTGCTTGTCGGATGAAGTCCGTCAAGCAGCCATTCTTCAAAGCGGAGCTTGCCTTTCCTCACCTCCTTCAGAGCATATAGTCCCATCCATATCGAGCCGATTTGATAATGTTCGGCTAAACGTTCGAATTCGCTAATCGTATCCGGTACCAAGCCATCCTGAATCGAATCATACATGCTCTGTGAATACGTGTATACGATAACAACATCGCGATGACCATCAGCAAGCAGCTGTCTGATCAGCCCTTCTCTTGTACGGTTACGCTTCAAGGTAGGCTCGCCTTCATCATTGACCGCATATTCAATAAAAACCAAATCGCAACGGGTATCGATTAAGTCCCGCTTGGCGCGAAAGACGGCTAAATCGCTGCCCGTTGCTCCGATTGCCGCATTTTCGACCGTTATGCGCGTTTCCTGAAATTCCTCCGTGAGCCAGGCAATGACCGGCTCCGGCCAGTTGTGGCGAGGCCTTGCATCGGTGATCGAGCCTCCGATAAAACCCACTGTTAAGCTTCCCTCTAGGATTTTGCGCCGCATGTGTTGCAGCTTGCTCCTGTGATTCCATATAGACAAAGTCATCAATGACAAACTCCTTAAGAAGTATTAGGCCTTACCGAGCCTTGCCGCCATACGCTAATCCCGCAGCGGGTAGTTCTGAAGATCTGGCAGCTCGTCCTTCGTTAAGGAAAACGGGTGATGGTAAAATTTAATAAGCTGATCTCGCTCCGTATGCTTCTCGGCATACACTCTGCGGCCATCCACCGTATCGTAGACAAAAGTGCCGTACCACGTGCAATTCCATGCCCAAAGGGTTTGATCCCGCAGCATGAGATCTGGATCAGGAATCGGCCCGTTTTCGGACAAAGCGATTATTTTGTTCATCTTCGTGTAAGAAAGAGCCGTCTGAAAACGCTCGAGCTGCGACTCGTAATTTCGATCAGGAGGATAAATATCTTCACCAATAATGTCGACGTATTCGTCGCCCGGATACCAATCCGCATGTTGGCCGTTCCACACCCAAATCAAATGATTCAGCTTATGCATGTTCGTCATTCGGTCATACATCAGCTTCCACAGCCGAACGCATGGGTCCGCCCCCTTCGCCCCCCACCAAAACCAGCCTCCCGATGCCTCATGCAGCGGTCTCCACAGCACTGGCACGCCTGCATCCTGCAGCCTTTTCAGCTGGGTGGAAATCGCGTCGATATCCCTTATGAGCAGCTTATAATCCTCGGAATCTTCATCAGTCATCGCCTTCTGAACGTCAAACTTCGTTGCTTTCGTATAAAAGCCGCTGCCCCATGTTCTGTCCGGCGGCAAATCAATTAAATCCTTAGGCGCATTCCAATGCCAGCAAAAGGTGACAATCCCTCCGCTTTGCCACCAATCGATGGCGATATCGGTATCGGAGCATTCTGCCCCGCGCTCTGTGCGCGAGGGTGAATAATTCATGAAATCGAAGCCGTATACGGCTGGATATTTCCCCGTAACTTCATGCAAGATTTCGAGCTCCGGTGTAGACACTACACCGATTTGCTGGCCGGTCAGTATGCGGCTTCCATAAATGTCGCACAAATACGTCATCAGCCTTTTGGCATTTTCATCAGCATTCGGATTTATAAGCTCTGGCACTACATTAAAACGAGATTGTCTCTCCGCATTCAGCATTTATGCTTTCTCACCTTTCTCGTTGTCTTCTATTCATGTTTATCATTCTATGCACAGCAAGCGATGCGCTAACCGATAATGCCGCTGCGCTCGACACTCTCAACAAAATAACGCTGAACGACCAAATACAGGATGATGAGCGGAATAATGGCTAGTAAAATGCCCGTATCAATAATCATCGCCACATGGTTCGGATCGGCCTTAACGTTGGCTCCGCTTCCCACACCTATCAATCCTGGAATCAATGCATTTGCTTGGGCAGATAACGTCGATATTTTAATCGGCATGAGAGCAGATTCACTCATGAATAAGGAAGTGAAAAAGGTATCGTTATATTGCCAAACGAAGCAAAACAATACGACCGTAATAATCGGCGGCACTGCGTTTGGCAGCATGATTTTTAAAAATGTTTTCACGCCGCCGGCACCGTCGATCAATGCGGCTTCCTCGATCTCCTTAGGCATTCCTTTAAAAAACTGACGGAAAATATAAATGAACAATCCTGCTTTCAGTCCGATCGCGGTCGCCGAAGTAATGATCGAAGGCCAATACGTATTCAGCAAATTAACGCCTTCCTTGCCGGTAAATAAATGTAGCAATCCAAGAATGTCAAAACTTCTAAAATGAAGATACATTGGTACCATCAGAGTGCTTGTCGGAACAAGTATCGTTAGGATGACCAAAGCGAACAACACGTTGCTGCCCGGGAAGGAAAACCGGGCAAAGCCGTAACCTGCCAGTGCGCAGGAAGCAGTAGTTAGCAGCGTGGTCACGATGACGAATACCAATGTATTCCCGATCAGTGGAAAATAGTTCAGGATTTCCATGGCCATCTTTATGTTGTCGAGTGTAAAGTTGACGGGCACCATGTAAATCGTTGGGTTGTAAATATCGATTTTGTCTTTGAAAGCTACAGAAAACTTCATAAGCAGCGGGTAAATAATGATGAACGATATTCCGATAACAAGTGCATAACGAAAAATGGCGTACAAGGTATCGATCGTCTTATTTTTCATTTTCAGCAGCCGATATTTATTGTCCTCAGTACGAACGGCTTGTGAAGCTTCCATATGCAGCTTCCTCCTTTGCAATTAACTCAGTTGTAATGCACTCTTCTCGATAGCAGCACGCCGATTATGACCAAAATGACGCTTATGATTATCGTGTAAATCCAAGACATTGCCGCGCTGAGTCCGAAGTTTTGCGTCGTGAATGCAGTGGAGAAAATCATATCGGTCACTGCGCTGCCTGTAAATGAATCAATAATTGTATAGATGACATTCGTCAGGATGAGCGGGCTCACTAACGGGAAAGTAATTTTCCAAAACGATTCGTAGGCGGTCGCCCCTTCCATCTTGGCTACCTCATACATCGCTCCTGGAACAGATTGCAGAGCAGCAAGGAAAATAAGAATCTGAACACCCGAGCTCGTAATAATGTCATATATTCTTGTAATGGCTTGAACGATATAGTCAACGAAAGAAATCGGCAGCCCGATATCGCTTAGGATCATGACCATTGACATGATATTGTAAGTAGAAGAGGTTTCACCCATTTCGTTGACGACGGTTGAATCGCCAACCAAATTGATTAATCCCGCCGTCTCGGCTGCCGATATCGCATTGGAGGCGAGTATGACCGGCAGAAAAAATATGGCTCGGGCGACTACTCTGCCCCGGAACTTCTGATTTAGAAGCGTAGCAGAGAATAGGCTGAAAAATAAGATCATCGGCACGTTTAGCACCATTTCCGATACCGATTGCGTCAAAATCCGATTAAAAGTAGCATCCACGAACAAGGCTTCTTTAAAGTTGGCCCAGCCCACCGGCTCCAGCATAAAACCGCTTGGATCTACCGTTAATTTGCTAAAGCTAAATCGGATGGATTGGATCAGCGGCGTCGCGAACATGAATACGAATCCAAGCAACCATGGGAAAATAAATGCCACTCCTAGAAGTGAGCGCTTGTGCCGTAAGGCTAGCTTATATCCGTTCATGAACGCTCACCCCCTACCCAATAGTTTTGAGCTTCGATCGTATTGCCATTAACGTTGACTTTTTTGTCGGTGTAATTAATGATAATCGATTGCCCATTGCTGTATTGCACCTCAACTACGCCTTCTTGATGGCGGATATGGTTCACCATTTGTTCGGCTTCTACCCCGGAGAGGACTCCACTCACTTCCTTGTACATCGACACCGCTTGCTCGTACCAGTCTTTGTAATAGGTAGAGAACAACGCGTCAAAATGAGTGAATTTCAATTTCGAAGACGATTCATAGCTCCATGCAAAATGCGGTGCCGAGCCAAGCTCGATAGACCGAAGCAGCTGACGCTGCAAATCCTGTTCGTCATCCAGGTTAACCGCGCCGCCGGAATAATCCAAATAACCGTGAATGACCATCTGATAAAAAGGAACTTCCTCATCCGTAATGACGAAACCGCTCGATGCCGTCGGCACATTAATCAGATGATCTGCGAATGGCCAAGCATAAGCATTGCCTCCGGAAAGCATCGTCTGGTCGACACGCTCTTCGATGTTTCCAAGCTGATCCTGAACAATTTTTTTGGCCGTTTCGCGTTGAATCACTCTGCTTGAGCGATAATCCGAGCTTAGCAGGCCGCCGAGGTCGCGAAGCGCTAATCCTTGCATGCCAAGCGATTCATACTTATTCATAAAAGTATCCACGTAATAAGGAAGCTTTGCCGGCGATAACAAATAGTAGGAGCCTAGCATCCTGTCCATTCGACTCAGCGCCCTATTGTATGGATATAGCTCCGCTTCTTCGCGCGTAACGAACCTTGAAGCGTCGGAGGAAGGCGCAAACCCGCCGTCGTCATGATAAATTTGTTGGAATGCGACATCCGGGAACAACATCCCGCCCGACTGTTCCAGCTGGTTGGATAAATCGATAAAATCCGATTTGTTCCCAAGCTCGCGGTCTACTTTCAGCCTAACAGGCGTTTGATGATTGACGCCGTTGCCGAACCAGCCCGTATACCGCATCATCAGCCGTTCGATTCCGTCTGATTTCAATTGCTCAGCCATTTGCGAGGCTTGCTCAAAGGAGGTCATTGAAATGACGGAGCTGTAAGGCACGCCAAGAAAGGATTTTCTTTTGTCGACGGTTCCTAGAATATCCAGATAGAAAGGAAGTTTTTGATCTTCCTTTATAGGCTGAAGCTTATCCTCCTCTACGAGTCTGTCACGGTAAAGCTCTGCCATTCCCGAATAGCTCGCCTTGTCGCCCGAGAGAAAGCTATAGCGGATTTGAATATCGCCTTTATAAATCTCTTCATTCAGCAGCTGGATCTCTTGGATGGTAGAACCCGTATAAAGTTCCAGCTCGTCTTCACCGCGCAGCGCGTAGCTGCTGTGAATATAATTGTAGGAATTTTTTTTGCCGCTGATATCAGCCGATATGCTGGCGACCGCATCGCCTTCCTCAATAACGGCAAACCATGCCGCGCTGCCTGCCTTCATTCCGAATACAGGCATTCGGGCGCTCTCGCTCACTTGGCCCCGCCTGAAGCTGTTATCGTTCGGATCAAAGCCATACACCTTCTGCACGTATTGCTCTTCCTTCACTTTGCCGTTGTTTAAATGGATCAGACTGCCCGTCCCGTCCGGCACGAACATGTAGCCTTCATTCTCTTTATCCGCAGCTCCAAAAAAGTTAAGCAGTTCTATGCTGCGAATTTGATATTCTCCGCTTTCTTTGACTTGATTGACCGGAACGGATGCAACCAGCGAGCCGCCGTCAATTCGGTATTCTAAAGGAATAACGAAATTCGGCTTGGACGATACGCCTGCGCTTGCGCCGCCATTTTCCTCATTGTCAAAAGCTAGATCTTCCTCGGTATAGCCCGCCTTCGCAAAAGCAGCCGTCATTTTGTTCAGAACGAGCTGCTTGGAGACCTGCGCGTCCAAGCGCTCTAATATTTCCGGATTATCCTCTTTCGGATAATAGCGAAGCCCGACATATTTGGCCGTAGTTTTATCAAGCTTGGAGAGCACCTTCTCTTCCATTCTGGTTTTGCTTATATATTTCGGCAAAGCATCTACGCCGATTGAAGTATCGCCAATTGTATACGTAATGCGAATCCCGTTCTCAATGCTTTCGGCCGTAAACTGCTTATTGCCGATGCTTTGCGAGAAGTTGGTGAAGGTATCCAATGTGCCGACGGCATCACGGAATAAAACCGTCAATTGCGATGATAATATCTCCTTCTCAAAGCCTGAAGCGACAGTATCCGCACTCCGATTAGGCGGATTGCTATACCAAACCTGGCCTTGCTGCTTATCCCTTACAGCCACCTCCGTCGTTTCAGCGTTAAAATACAACGATAATTCAGAGTTGTCTGCCACAAGCTTCATTCCCGGTAAGCCTTGTGATGAATCCGGCAATGCCTTTATCGCGCTTCCTGTCTCTAATTCGGTTGTCATTTTCATATAAGTGGCTGCTTCAATGGCTTTAACTCCACGACTCGTAAACCATATTGCGGAGCAGACGGCAATACAAATGGCTGCGGTACAGGCCAGCACCGCAACCAGCATTTTACGATTTTTCACGGGGCGGCCTCCTTTACGTACGGAAAATGAGTTCTCGGTAAATGTTAATGAAAAAATCCGCCATTTGCTGGAGCATACTTAACACCAGCGTTCCTAGAAATACGATGATTCCCATGACAATGACCGTCAGCGCCATCGTTATCATCGTTTTTAACGCGGAATACTGATGCACGGTCATCGTCCCCACAAACAGCAGCGCTAAAAACCATATGGTTGATATCGTCATCATCAAATAATAAAAAGCCGTTTCTTCCTTAACCATAAACCGGCTGGCAATCGTCATAGGCACGTAGATGATCACTAGTGGAACTAGCGCATAGCCTGTTGCCATCACGATTTCCTTAAACTTTCCTTCCCCATCCATCAATGTGGTAATTGCCCAGTTGGATAAACACCACAGAAAGAAAGGAAATACGATCGTCACCAGCTGCGTCAAGCTATTCAAATAACGCGGATCATTATAGTTGACGAGAAACCCGGCAAACTGATTTCTCAAAATAACGGCAATGATGACCAGCAGCAAAAAAGTCAAGGCAACCTTTACTTTTCCTTTGCTGTCATACTTCATATCCCAGAAGCCGTCGAACGGATGTACGATGACGTGCAGCGGAAACTTGATGAAATCCTGCTTCATAGCGTTTTGCCCTCCTTAAGGGTTTGCGAAGCGAAGTTCGAAATGGTAAGCTTCCTCTTTTTTCTGCGCGAGTTTACCAATTTGAACGCCAGCCATGCTGCTGCTATGACCATCAGTACCGTCAGAAATGTTCCAAAATGCTCTTTCATAACTTCCCTGCGATATCTTTTGTACGCAACAGAATAACTCTCCCGGTCTATGCCGAGCTTGAAGTATTTCAGCGCTTCGCCGTTCTTCTTTTCCATTAGCAGAGATTTGCCTATGCCTATATAGGCAATATCATAGTTACTGTTTAATCGCAGCACTTCTTGCCATAACGGTACCGCCTGCTTATCTTCGCCGTTGTAGTGCAGCTTCACGGCCTCATTTACGCTGGAGCCAAATTTCGTCGGCTCGAAGACGACGATGTTGCTTTTGCCGCGGTCAAGCACAAGCTGTTTTTCTCCCAAATGCTCGACAGCTACCGGAATTTTAAAGGTACCAGTCTGGTTTCCTTTGCCACCGTATACATAGAGCAAATCGCCCTCGTCATTATAGGTGAATACCTTACCTTGATTCGCGTCAAGGACACTGTACATACCGTTCCCTAGCACCTTTACATCGATTAGCTTCGACGGTCCGACGGAAATACGGTAACGAATATCGCCTACGACATCGAAGTAGCCAAACCGCTTCAGCACGTCCTCACCTGAAGGATTAAGCCTTTTTACCGGTTCCTTGGAATCCGGATCAATATTAGTTGCATATACAAACCCTTTGGCATCAATGTCAATATTCGAAAACTCTGTTGGAATGAACAGTACCATTTGGGCCTTCTGGGCTTTGGTCGAAAGCAAGCGCCACAACACTTCCGTATAGTCGTGCTGAACTTTGTTTGTACCGACATAACCGATAAATTGACCTTTTTCATCAAACTGCATAATGCCTTCGTAAATGCCTTGGGCTACGACATAGATCCTTTTGGCTCGGTCCACCGTCACCTTTAGCGGGATGAATTTAAAATCCTTTGGCAAAACATCGGAAGTAGGCTGCTCAATGGTTCTTAGCCATTCGCCGTCCTTCGAAAGCACGACAATACGGCCGTTATCCGTATCTGCAATATAAAGATTTTCCTCGTCGTCAACAAACAGCCCCGACGGATTTTTAAAACCTACCGTTTCCCCGTCTTTCTCGTACCCGTTAATCAAGCGTTGAACCTTCCACTGGTCGTTTAAGCTGACGATGCGACCGTTACCGCTGTCTACGACATAGATCATGCCGCCTGAAGAGACGACCATATCGCTTGGCTCGACAAAGTCGCCTATGCCAATATCTGCTCCGGATATCGAAAGTTTAGGTACGTATGCCGCAGGAGCCGGAACGGCTTCTTCCCAAAAGTTATAATTGTAGCTCTCATATGGCGTCGACGCAGCAGACGCCGGTGCAGGCGCTGCATGAATGAACAATAGGGAAGCCGCCGCGATGACGAGAAACCATTTTTTCGCTGACATGTGCGTTTCCCCCTTTAATCTTTCATTCCAGAAGTAGCCATCGTTTCAATGATTCGGCTTTGCGAGAATACAAACAGCGTAATGGGAACGCTCATCAGAATAAGCGCTACCGCTGCTGCGGCACCCGCGCGGGCTATGCCCCCTGCTACAACCTGGTTAGCGGCAAAGTGAAGCGATTTAAGCTGCTCGCTGTAAATGAAACCATTGCCGTCGCTGCCCCAAAGAATTTGAAACAGCAAAATAATAAGCGTCAACCATGCCGGTTTTACATTCGGCATGACAATGGTCCAGAAAATGCGGTATTCGCTCGCTCCGTCGATTTTTGCCGCTTCAAGCAGCACATCGGGAATTTGTTCCATGAATTGTTTCATTAAATAAAGACCAAGCGAATAAGCGAATGCCGGAATGATGACTGCCCAATACGTGTCGATCAGGCCTAACCATGACATAATCATATAGTTTGGTATAGCGGTAACGGCTGGCGTGAACATCAGTGATAGAACTACGATGCTGAACAAAAAGTTTTTACCCGGAAACTTATGCTTGGCAAGCGGATAAGCGGCAGCCGAAGCGAGCAGGACATGCCCGATTATTCCCATGCCCGTAATGAAAACGGTATTGAAAATGTATCGCGAGAACGGAACCCATGAGTTGCCCAGCAAACTGAATAAGTCAATGAAATTATTCATGGTCGGATTGCGGACAAATAGTGTTGGAGGGAACATAAAGATTTCATCCAACGGTTTGAAAGCATTGTTGATGGCGTAGATAAGCGGCACAATCATGAATGCTCCAAACGCGGTCAGTAAAACGAATAACGAGAAACTGCCCCAAAACGATCGATTGACCCGTTTTCTCGGGATTCGAAGAGAGAAGTTCATGTACTCATTCACCTACCCTGCGTAGAAGTTTTTGAACGATGAGATTCGATCCCACCATAATCATGAATAAGACAGAAGCAATGGCAGAGGCGTAACCCATTTCGAAACGGGTAGTTCCGAAATCGATCAAATGAGTAACAATCGTTTCGGCCGCATAGTTCACGCTTGGAAAACCTGCGAGAGCTATTGAAACGTCTGCAACCGCAAAGGCGGTCGTAATCTGAATGACGGCTCCGAACATGAGCTGCGGACGCATCGAAGGCAATGTGATATACCAAAGCTCTTGCCAACGGTTTCTAACGCCGTCCACGGCCCCCGCCTCGTACAGCGTTCTATCGACCGTTTGCAGTCCGGCAATAAAAGCAAGGAAGCCTGTTCCTAAGCTGAGCCACAGTTGGACGAGGATAATGATCGGCAAGATATAATCCTCGGTTTTCAACCACTGCAGCGGCTCCAGTATAAAGCCAAACTTGAGCAAAAGTCCGTTGGCAATGCCATAGCGGTCACCGGAGAAGATCATAAGCCATATGAAATATACGTTTCCGGAAATGGACGGCGCATAAAATACGAGCGTCATGACCGCTCTGAGCTTCGGTGACAGTTCATTAATAATCCAAGCAAAAACAAAACAAGCGATATAACTGATAGGCCCGGTAATGACGGCGAACAGCAGCGTGTTCTTCACTGCAATGAGAAACACGTCATCCTCTAGAAATAATCGCGTATAATTTTGCCATCCGACAAATCTTGGAAACTCGAGCATATTAAAGTACGTAAAGCTAAGTACAACCGACACCAAAACCGGCAGCACGGTGAACACGGCGAACAACACCATGTACGGCGCCAGTAAAAAATAGGAATGCTTATTGGCTTTCACTTCCCGCAACTTCAGGTTCCACCAATTTTGCACGCTTGACCCTCCCCTCATTATTGCGGTAACCCGAACTCTTTCCGTTTCGTGCTGATCTCATCCTGCATATATTGGACATAGTCCATAATGGATTCGCGAGCTTCCACTTGCCCGACTACCGTCTTATAAAAGGCATTAAATAGATGCCGCCCCGTAAAATAACCGCCTGGCACTTCCGGAACGCCTTGTACCCATTCAAATTGCGCTTTCAAATTTTCATAGTCGTCCACAGGCCATGGCAAGCTGTCTAATGCTTTAATGTTCGCTGTCGGATAACGCGCAGCGGCGCCCATTAAACCTTCCATTTCCCGTCCAAACACCGTTTGCGTCGTTTCGCTTGTCCACCATTTCATGAACTCCCATGCCGCATCCTTGTCTTTGGCTTTTTTCATCATGACAACCGCGCTGCCCCCGCTTGGAACATCGCGATTAATAGAGCCGTCCTCTTGAATCGTTCCGGGAACGGGCGCGAAGCCCCACATGCCGCGAATTTCGGGAGCGAATACGGAAAGCTGGTTATACGTGGTATAATCCGCGATCCCAATCGGCATCTGCCCTGTACGGAAGCGATTTGAGAAATCATACTCACGCTCTAATTTGTAATCCGTATAAAATTCGGTCCATTGCTTAAACGTTTCGATTCCGATCCGCGAATCGAGATCGGATTCTTTGCCGCCGTTGCGGTAAAGCTCCCCGCCGTTTTGAAACAACAGCGTTGTGTACATCGAGTTAGGCGGAATATTTTGCCCCTGCACAGCAGCCTGCGCGACGACAGGCAAACCAAATTGCATATGGTTTTTACTAAGTACGGCAAGCAGGTTCGACACATCATCCCAGGTTTGGGGGATATCTAATTCCAGCTCGTCAAGCACGTCCTTGCGGTAAAAGAGCATATTGAACGTTTGTGTTTCAGGCAACGCGTAAACTCCGCCATCATAGCTGTAAGGTACGATAGCGCTGGAACGGAACCGTTCTTTTACTTCTTCGAAATCGGCAAACTGAGTCAAATCGGCCGAAGCGTTGCGCATCGCAAAATTGACCGGCAAATCATTTTCGATTTGCATTGCGATATCAGGTCCTTGATTCGCCAGCGTAGCAGGCAGAAGCGTACCCATATTAACAAGCTTCAGATTGACATTGATGCCCGTCACCGAAGTGAAAGTTTCATCTATCATGGCCTTCATGGTGTTGGCTTGATCTCGTCCGCTTCCAATCCAAACCGTAATCGATTGCTGCTCGTCATCTTCAGAAATATTTCCGATTTGGTTGTAATCGGTGAAGAACGAGGATATGAAAGTTGATGTCTGATGCTTTAGTTTAGAAGCAAATCCCATCCCTTTCTTCGGCATTTTTTTGCCGGGTGATGCTACATAAATCGAATCGATCTCAAGCGGCTGCTGCCTTGCCTGCTGAACCCATGTGCCAAGTCCGCCTGTATTTGTTTTGTAAGCCGTCAGCCTTCTCGGAACCGTCTCTGGCTTCTCAATCATTTCGTCCAATTGCACGGCCATCGTTTTGAGAAGGGCTTCTTGGTCGCTTGATTGTCCGGATAATGTGACTAGCTGTTTGGCAATGCCTTTAAGACGTTCGCTTTCTTCTTTAAACACCCTAAGCAAGTCAGGAATTTTCTTGTCTATTTGATAATCGCGGTATTCATCTGGTTTCGTTCCCGTAATCATCAATATTTTGCGATACATTTCATTCAGATTATAAAGACTGCCTTCGACTTCTCGGATTAATGGCGCAAATTCGCCAAGGCTAACCTCAAGCCGGAGCGTATGCTTGCCTTTTTCTAAACGATACATATAGGGAGAATCGCCGCCCATCACATCAAGCCGATAAGCGCTTTTATAGCGGAAGGCAACCTTTTCCATTTCCTTAAAAGGAGTTTCGCCGTCGATAGTCAATCTTCGAGTGGAATAAATGCCTCTGACGTAATTCTGTTGTGTTTTAAAAGCAATATTGTAAAGCCCCGTTTCAGGAACGTCGACTTCCCATTCCATCCATTGACCCGGAAGACGCCAATTAAGGCCGCCGATGGTATTGATTTTTATTTTCGAAGCGCTATACGGGGTTACAGCAGCACTTGAACGTTCGCTGAGAGGATATAAGGTTGGCGATGATTTCGCGATCGAGGCTTCCCCTTCAATCGTTATCAATTGTCCATCCGTCGCCTTCATGCCATCCGCTTCATATTGTTGAAGCACTTGATCGTAGGATAAAGGCGAAGGCTGTTGAAATAATTTCAATTGTTTAACGACCATCGGTTCCCTTGTGGATTCAAGCGTAATTGTATGTTTGCCCTGTGAAAAATAAAACAAAAATGGCTCGTTCTCATAACCGTCTGAATCTTGAAACGACTTTTCGCTCCATCTGGGCTTTTCCACTTGCTTCGGTCTTAGTTCGTTGCCTTGGTTGTCTCTTACAACCTGAGACTTCTGATTGTTCCAAATACGGTCAAATTGTAAGAAGGCAGCTTCCCTGAAAGGACGTTTTCCATCAATGCTCAAATCCCGTTCGATGGCCGAGCTTTTCCCTTCAATAGGATAATAGAGCAATGACAAATGGTATAATCCCGCTTCTTGCACATCGAAAGACCACTCCACTTTGCCTGATTCCCCTGTTAAAAGAGAGTCTCCGTCCATCCCCTCGAAATCTTCAAGCTTCTTAAATTCAGTCCCTTCCACACGGGAATATTTTGCTGCTTCCAATACAATCTCTCGTTCTGGTCTCGCAGCCGCTTCGTATTGCGATAAATAATCATGATATTTTTGTTCATTATAGGACGATTCCTTGTTAGATTCAGAGCTGACTGTATCCTCCGTTAAAGCAAGATTCGGACTTCCGACTGCCTGTACCTTAGGTACTGAAAGAAGTGCAATGAATACCGCCAAAACAAAAGGGACTATCTTCCTTGCCATATTGGTTAGCCGCAAATTGCTAATCACCAGAAGTCCTCCTTACAAGCGTAAACGGTTTCTCCGCCCATAGGCGGGGAAGCTTACGTTTTATGGTGAAGTATAAGCCCATATTCCCATATATCTTCATTCATTAATTTTCCTCGTATTCATACAAGCTGGGGAGGTCACGTAGACATCCCCCGGCCTGTACATTAAAACCGCTGCGTATGATTACTTGCCAAGCTTGGCTATGGAAGCTTCTGCTTCCGGCTTATATTTCTCGGCAGTCGCAGTAACCGATTGATTATTCACAAGAATATCGGTAAGAAACTTCCCGGTAGGAAATTCAGGATAAGCGTCGTCCAGCAAAATTTGCCCAGTGCCCGTGACATGATCACGCTGCATGGCTACGTCTTCCTCATGGTTGTAAAGACCTTCCAGCCACTCTTGGCTAGGGAACTCTTCCGTTTGGGTGATGTCAAATGTTTCTTCATAAATTTGGTAAACCAGCTGCGCGTCCTTCACTCCTTTAGGAATAAATTTGGCTGCTTGACCCGGGTTAGCATAGGTTACTTCCGGACTTCCTTGCGGACCGTTTGGAATTGGCACAACGCCGATATCAAAGGTTAATTCGCCGATGTTCCAAACCGGGGCTTGAAACATAGCTACGTCGCCGTCTTTAAATGTGTTAAATTCTTCATAATTCATTCTGTCCCCCGTTTTTACTTTAACAACGTTCTCAGTATTGTATAAACGGTTTATGAATTCAGCTGCTTCAATCGTTTTTGGATCCGTTAAGCCTTGAACGCCAGTCGCTTCGTCAACGATTTTCCCGCCGTTTGCGGCAGTGAAGTTACGGAAAATATCAGTCGACCAGCCGGAAAAGCCATAAACGTCAATTTTACCGTCATTGTCTGTATCCTTTGTAGCCAGCTTGGCGATCTCTAAAAATTTATCCCAGTTCCAAAGCCCGCCTGTATATAGTTCTTGAAGATCCGGAAGTCCAAGCTTTTTGAACAAATCCCGGTTGTAGTGCATGGCTGTTCCGCCTGAGCCTGGGTTATCGAATGCGTAAACCTCGCCGGCAATCGGAGGAGCTTTTGCCATTAGGTTCTCTTCATTGTTGATGTTATTAGCTGTAGTCGTAAATTCGCTAATCGGCAGCAGTTGGCCTTTCAAAACTGCCGGCAGCGCTGCTTTATACTCCATTTGAACGATGTCGGCAAACGGCTCGCCTGTCAAAACGGTAGCCGTAAATTTCGGCATATATTCTTCAAAAGGAACGTTTACGAATTCAATTTTCACGTTATATTTTTTCTCTACTTCTTCAATCTTTGCCAGTCGCTCTTTCTCAGAGGTTGTTGTTCCAGCTGGCTTCAAATCCCACCATGCCGCGATTTTGATAACACGGCCACCCATATCTACTGGCTCCGGCGTCGCGGTAGTTTCCTCAGGAGCTGACGTTGCTTCCGTTGTAGCGCTCTCTTTTGGAGCGTTATTCGTTCCTTTATTTTCACCGTTTCCGCCGCTGCAGGCTGTAAGAATAAGCATGAAACATAACACCAAAATGGATAACCCTTGTATTTTTCTCATGACCGAACCTCCCGTTTTTACATTCATCAGTTGGTATAAAGTAATAACTTCCATTTTAAAGCGCTTGCATAAAATGCAAAAAAAAATTTCTCACCATTCATTTAACCTGCAACCACCTCTTTTTGTTTTGTTTTTTTGTTTTGTTATTTTATTGCATAACAAATGTATCACCAAAAACAAACACGGTCAATTGTTTTTTATTTGTTATTCAAAATAACATAATATCTTTTCGCTGACATGCTTGCCTTTTCTTTTGAACCGCTTGTAATCTACAAAAAAACCCGTTATATTAGATCACATAACAAAATAACAAAACGCAAATCCATTAATGTAATGACATGAATTATTCATTGATGTAGTTATCATTTCACAAACTCCGAAAAACAAAATAAGGTAGGATGACAATAATGAGGCGTAAAGTAACCATTCAATCTATTGCTGATTTTACTGGATTGTCAAAATTCGCAGTCTCAAGAGGATTATCCGGAAAATCAGGCGTAAGCCCGCAAACAAGAGAGCTAATATTAAGAGCGGCAGGACAGCTCGGATACTTTAAGGATGCACAAACTGCACCCGTTCCAAGTGAGCTTATGGACATTGAAGCGAGGAGCTGGTCAGGTACGATTCTTGTGCTTTTTCCGAATGTGCGGTATCAGAATACCGATTCTTTATATTGGGGTCCGATCTTTAACGGCATATCCCTAAGGCTTAATCAGAAAGGCATTAACATTTTAACCTTAACCGAGCCGACGGGTGACTCCATGTTCTCACTATTGAATCCAGAAGCGATCATGGGAATAATAACAGTCGGATCTATTTCGACTCCTGTTTTGTTAGATATCAAAAGATTAGGCATTCCAGTCGTCATGGTCGATCATTATGACCCGAGCTTCTATTGCGATTCGATCTTTACGGATAACCTATCCAGTATGAGAGAAATCATGAGCTCCGTCATTTCAAAAGGGTACAAAAGCTATCAGTTTTTGGGTAACATCAGAGACGCTCAAAGCTTTTATGAACGTTATCTTGGATTCCGCTCTTCCCTTGAAGACCATGATATCGAATTAAAGCAGATCCCATCACTTATGGGACCAGAGATCGAAACCTTCCATGATACCTTTAAGGCTGCGATCTTAGAGCATGGCTTGCCTGAGGTATTTGTCTGCGCCAACGATATATTTGCATTATTCGCATTGGAGACCTTGAGGGATATGGGTATGGAAATACCTGAAAATCTTGTTTTTACCGGCTTCGACAATACGCATCCGCAAATTCCGTTCTTGGCAACCGTAAATGTCGATAAGGAGCTGCTAGGCAAACGGGCCGTTGATCAAATTCTTTGGCGCATTCTCAATCCCGCCACAAGCTATGAAAAAACACTTATTCAGGCTGAGGTTATGATTAGAAATTAATGCATTTAATAGAAGGTTATTCTTTAAGAGAGATTGCTCCTTAAAGAATAACCTTTTTTTTAATCCTTATTGCAGCTCTACGCTATCTACATAAACTGCAGATGTTCCGCTGGAGTTCGTTGGTGACAGGAACTGAACGCCTATTTCTCGCACATCACCCAAATTGGATATTCCGGAAAGACTTAATGTAAGCGTTGATGCGCCAGTTGAATTTATGTTCACCGTTCCCGAATCGTACCAAGTATAGCTAGAGCCTGTCTTAATAAACAGCTTCGCCTGCAGACCGCTCCCTACGCTTCCCCAAGCGGCATGCTTCACTTTGGCGGAAATCGAGGATTTGCCGTTGAAATTGTTCGAACCGGTATATTTCAGCGTAAATTGACCACCGCCTAGCGTGACGTCAGCCTTTAACGAGCTGCTGCCGCTTGCCGCCCATTCAGTTACCGACATTGGTCCGCCCGTAACATTTAGGGCCGTTCACCCCTCCGTAATACTACTTTCAAAATCATATAGAGCCGTGCTGCTGCCGTTAAATACAGTTGCCTTTGTGGATGTGGCCCAAATCCCATTTGTTCCATTAATAACGAGATTCCCCCAAGCGGTAAGTGTTTGCCAATCGCTTGTCGTCATATCCAGCCACGAATTGCCCGAATCATTCCCGGTCCAGGACCAAGCCATATAACCAATTCCTTTTGCTTGGCTCTGATTCATAACCTCTTGGGCATTAACCTGACTGCCCAGATTATTGTTTCCGTTATTGTAGTTATAGCCGAACTCTCCTACCATGACAGCCAAGCCTAGATTTTTAATCGCTTGGAGCTCGGTTCCGATTTGGCTGGAATCGTTCCATGAGCCATACATATGAATGGAGAACATTACGTTATGATCCGGGTCATGCGTGAGAAGCGCATTGCCGTATGCTTTTATTGGTGAAGAGTTTTGTCCCCAGCCCGATCCGTCTACGATTATCGTGTTATGGATCATAAGTTTGGCAATAATAATATTTAGCGGGATATGCATAACATTTTGTTTTTTGTTATCCATTTATTGAGCTTTGCAAATCTGGATGTCAGCTATTGCACAAAAACAAAGAGGAACCGCTAGAACGATAATGATCGTTTTAGCAGTTCCCCTCTTCATACCCTTGCAGAAAAAGTTTAAATTGCATTAAGTGATACTGTCTTCGTTTTTCATAAACGCTTGCAAATCCTGATCCGCTTTGGATTGATTACATGCATGACAGGCACATACGCAATTCACGGGTGTCGTGTGCCCGCCCTTTGCGCGCGGCAGTAAATGATCAATCGTATCTCCATATTCGCCGCAAAAAAAACAGGTATGGTTGTCTCGATCCAAGATGTAACGCCTGAACTCCTTGTTACTGAACAAGCGCCGGATCGTGTGGCGGTTTACAAGTACGGCGGCATGCTCATTTACGAGAATAACCGCTAGCTCCAGTTCTATTTCCTGATACCAACGACGCCCTTTATCTGTTTTCCCCCTCATCCAAACCGTTCCTTGACGGGTCTTCTTAAGTGCGGCAGAGTCATTGGGCAGGGGAATGGTTGGCATAGGCGGAGATGTACTCGGCTTTTTGGCCTGTGCTCTTCTTAGTATTGCTTTCTGTTTATGATCGATTGGATCCGGCAAGGGCGCTGCCGCTGCTTTCGCCTTTCGGCAAGACCAGCAAGCGCCGCGCCGCGATCCCGTACTAGAACGTCTTCCCGTTCGGCGTAAAAACTCTGAGAGCGGCTTCATCTCTTTACAGCTTGCACACAGCTTGGAAGCAAGGGGTTCTGTTTCATCCATCGGTTATTCCGGGGCATACCCTAACGTAAGCGCCCGATTACTTCCCCTCATGTTTTTTCTACCATTGTAGCATTTATTAGGACTTGGCGGGAATTTACGCTTTTCTTATCATGCTATGACTCGAGTAAGCCGTATTTCCTCTTAAACCGATGCAAAATCGCGATCCAACTGCTGCCGAACACCGCAAGGAAAAACACATTTGACAAAGCATGCGCCAGATCAAAGTAAAAGCTTTGTATATAGGCGATAAAAATCAGCTTCCAGCTTAAGGCGTCGGGCAAGCCTATAATATACCAGATATTCATAATCCATCCGAACAAAAATCCCCAGACGAAGCCAAATACGAGCAAGCCTGTCTTTGTCTTTATCAGCCATGTATGACGCAGCCACCCCGCAGTAGCCCCTATCATACCCCAGCAAAACATTTGCCATGGCGTCCATGGGCCCTGTCCAAGAAAAATATTGGACACGACTGCTGCTATCGCACCGATAATAAAGCCTGATTCCGCTCCGAATACGATTGCCGCAATAATAATGACGAAGGATGTAGGCTGCACGCTTGGCAGCGGCGCGAAGGGAACTCGGCTAACCGCCGCAATAGCGGCCAGCACCGCAAGGATAACGATCTCGCGGGCCTCGATGGTTCGTCTCTCGAATCGAGCGAAAAATGGAAGCATCGTTACGAAAAGCAGCACCATGCTCAGCATGAGGTAATGCTCATCAGTTATAGCCGAAGACAACGCCATCGCCGCAACGAACAAAGCAATACTGGCGAGAAACCAAAGCTTTATTTTACCCATTGATCCATCACATCCCCGGTCGTCAGCGCTTCCGGCAGCCACTCGCGCACCGTACGGTTAATTGCTGTCGTATAAAAATAATTGGTACCAAAAAATGGAGCAGGAGCCGCTTCGGCTGAAATGGCCCCGTCAAACAGCATCGCGCAGCGCGAAGCGTGCTCCGCCGCAAATTCAATATCATGCGTGACCATGACAATCGTTTTGCCGGATCGGCATAGCTGCTGCAGCAATTCCGCCGTTCGCTGCTTGGCTATGGGATCCAGTCCCTTCGTCGGCTCATCCAAGCACAGGATATCCGGTTCTCCAAGCAGAACCAGCGCAAGCGCTGCTCTCTGCTGTTCTCCTCCACTTAAATCATAAGGATGCTTTGGCATAAGATCGGCAATCTGTAGGGCAGCCGCAACGCTTGCTATTTTATGCTCCCGCTCCGCGAGTCCGGCATAATCAGCCATCCTTTGGAGCTCCTCCTCGACGGTATCAAAGCTAAAATAGAGCAGCGGATTTTGAGCTAAATAACCGACTTTAACACCTTTCTCCCGCTTCAGCCTGCCGCGCTGCGGCTTTAATAACCCGGCCATCATTTGCAGCATCGTCGTCTTTCCAGTGCCGTTGCCGCCCAATACTGCCAAAAACTCATGTTTATATACGTTAAGTGAGAGCTTCTTCAGCACCTCAGGGCCGTCTTTCTCGTATTTGAACGTCATTTCCTCGCATGCCAGCAGCAGTTCTTTCTTTTCATTCCGCTTATTTGTCAACTCGTCCGCTTGCATGGCAGGATCCGACTGTATTCCGCCTATCCCGGCAAGCCACTGCTTCCCCTCCCGCACGGTGAGCGGAATTTCAATCGCATTCGGAGAAAGCCTTGCCGATTCGGCTGATAAATAAAGCTTGGACACGCTGGGAAGATAAGGGAGATCCGTTGACGCATCATCAGAGCTTATGAGCCGGCACAGCTCCCTTGGCTCAGCATCGTATTTCACCCTACCGCCATCAAGCATAATGATACGATCCGCAAGCGGAATAACATCCTCAAGCCGGTGCTCGCTAATGATGACCGTCATTGACATCTCTTGATTCAAGCGATAAATAAGCTGCAAAAAATCACGCGCAGCGACTGGATCAAGCTGTGACGTCGGCTCATCCAACAGCAGCAGCTTCGGCTGCAGCAGAAGCACTGAAGCCAGATTAATCAACTGCTTCTGACCGCCTGATATTTCATGCACAGATTTGTAAAGCAGATCCTCCAACCCAAAAAAATGACTCATTTCAGCCAGGCGCTTGCGCATAACCGCTTGGGCATAGCCGATATTTTCCATCGAAAAAGCCAGCTCATGCCACACCTGATCCATTACAATTTGATTTTCCGGATTTTGAAAAACCATTCCGATCTGCTCTGCAGCGGCCACCGCTGGAAGCTCCCCGAGCGGGATTCCGTTAAATAAAACGCTGCCTGAGCGTTTTCCGGTTGGCTGCGCCTCTTGTTTCAAGTGACGAAGCAATGTTGTTTTTCCGCAGCCGGACGCACCGCATAAGACGACAAAATCACCCTTCTTCACCGATAACGAAACGTTATCGAGCGCGGCTGCCTGGGTATCGGGATAATAGAACGATAATTGATCTACTCGAATGATTTCCATGTCCTTCTCTCCATTCCTTCAAGAACAGCTGGCGTTAATAAAAAAGCGCAATAGCAAGCAAATGAAATGCCTTCTCCTCTGCGGAAATCAATCGATTCCAGACGCGGGTAGATGGTTAATACGCCGAAGCCCTGCATCCAGCCCCACACGCAAGCTGTTCCCAACACGATTAAAAATCCAAGCACATACCAATCTCTTTGATCCATTCTATGGATTACGTAAGAGCTTCGTTTGGCTGCGCCGTACCCTCTCGCTTTCATAGAATCCGCTGTCTGCAGCGCCTCCTCCAAAGACCAGGTCAACAGAACGCGAACGAGCAGCATGCCGTCCTTGCTTCGTTTTTTAAGGCTGCCCTCATGAATGGACACCCCCTTCATCCGCTGCACAGTCGTAATTTGCTCCAGCCTGCGTAAGAAAAGCGGCACGAAGCGGATCGACATGGAGGTTAGCAGCGACGTGCGCGGAGCGACTCTCGAGAACAAGTACATCCATTTATCTGTGGTGACGATTTGTTGAAAGGAAACGAAGGCAAGCAAAATACATAATAACGAGAGCATCATCGTCACGCCATACAAGATCGCTTCCAGCGTTATCGGCTGATCCATAAAATAAAATAGAATATGCCTGCCCCGGTGGGAGAACAGCGGGTTGAGAACGGCAACGGAGCCGCCCATAAGAACATAATAGGGAAGCAGCTTAAGCAGCCGCTTCCCTTCTCCATGAATGACAATAATAGCCGTAATCGCAGCAAGCGAGGTCATGAGGAAAATCGGATGAAATAACAGCATGCTGAATGTAATGACACCCGCATAATAGCTGAAGCTGGTAACCGGATGAATGAAGCTGAAGGCATTGTTCATTCCACTTCAGCTCCCAGATCCTTGCCGAGATCAACGGTATACAGCCATTCAATGACATCGCCGTCTTTGAGCTTATAGGCGCCTGCGCTTTTGTTTGGAAACTCGCCGTTCACCCTGTACATCCACCCGCTCTTTGCGCCGAGATCGAATTCATACAAATTATCAATGCCTTCAATATATGCAGCCGCCTTTGCGCCTCTATATTCCATTTGAATTTTGTTTTTCCGGGTGGTTCTCTTCAGCACCTCAAGCACGGTATCATCTTTCTTTAGCTCGACGGAAGTAGCTGCAAGCACAGTGCCTGTTTCTTCGTCCGCTACAATGGATAATGTAACCGAACTAATCGGCTGCGCAGTTTCGGCCGGTGAGGCAGACGATGCCTGGACAGGCTTTTCCGCCACTTGCGGCTTTGGCGAAGGCGTCACCTTCTGATCACCAGTTCCCGGTGAAATCGCCGGCGTCGCCTGTTTCACAGATGCAGCAGGTTTCTCGCTTGCGTTATCCTTTTCTGGTTTTTTATCCGCGTCAGGATCCGCGGTGGCAGGCGTTGATGCCGTCGGTTCCGCAGACGTAGACGGACTGGCCTCTTCCTCTTCCTTACCACCGCCGCTTGGCTGACCGCCGCCGGCATCATCGGATTGTTGCGTCACTTGTGAAGCATTGCCCGCCTGCGTTTGATTGCTTGACGTATTTCCATTAGTTCCCGAATTCGTGCAGCCGACTAACGCGCCCACGATTAGCAGCCAAATGAAGAAGATGGGTAACCATCGATTGCTGTTCTTTGCCATCATTGCCTTCCTACTCCCTTTATCCATTTCTTATTTCATGCACACGCTTCCTCGTCTCACTGCCGTTTGGCTGCAAAAACAAAAAAAAGATCCCCTGCTTAGAGGGGATCTGCATGTCAAATGAAAGATTAGCAACTGCATATAAAATAAACATCATGCGCTTTGCCTAACGGTCGCGCTCGCCATTCTTACCCCCGAAGAATGAGAAGCAAAATAAGAAAAGGCAGGTCTCCTGGCTCGTGCGTCAACGCGTTTCTCTACCTTCCCATCCTAACGGCAGACAGTGGTAAATTCAGAGAAACACTCTTCACATACAGTGGCGGGACCGCGCCGGCGTGATACCGGACTTCCCTATTAAGCAAACAAAAGCTAGCTTCCGCTTGCACCTTCTCTTAACAAATATTCGATTATTTAATCAATCATATCGGGATTAAGGGGGTTTGTCTATACAGGATTTAATGCTGCTTGGCCACATGAACCCGTTTAATGAAGAAAGCGACAATTAGACCAATGACCGCAACGACCATTGCAAAAACAAACGCATCCTGAATGCCCGCCGTTAATGCTAGGGGTGCATTTGCCGGATCAGCCGGATCCGTTACATCCTTCATAAAACTGTTCATCCCAGCAGTCATAATGCTAACCGCTACCGCTGTGCCTATGGCACCCGCCACTTGCTGCAGCGTGTTCATAATTGCTGTGCCGTCCGGATACAGTTCACGCGGAAGCTGGTTGAGGCCATTGGTTTGCGACGGCATCCATACCATCGAAATCCCTATCATCAAGCAAGAATGAAGCACGATGATGAGCGCGAGCGTCGAAGCCGTCGTAATACCGGTAAAGAACCAAAGCACGGCTGCAAGGATAACAAGCCCCGGAATGACGAGCCATTTTGGACCGAATTTATCAAACAAGCTGCCCATTACCGGCGACAAAATGCCGTTGATGAGTCCGCCCGGCAATAAGACCAGACCAGCCGTGAGAGCGCTAAGACCCAACCCGCTGATCAAATACATCGGTAAAACGAGCATAGAGGATAAAATAACCATCATGCAAATAAATACCATCAGTGTTCCCACAACGAACATCGGATGCTTAAAGGCTCGCAAGTTCATCATCGGCTGTTTCATCGTCAGCTGGCGAATAGCAAAAACGATAAGCGCGACGATACCAATGATCATAAATGTTACAACCTTCGTGCTGCTCCACCCGCCTTCGCCTTCACCTGCGCTGCTGAATGCAAACACGATGCCGCCGAAACCAATGGTCGAAAACACAAGTGAGAAAACATCGATTTTCGGTTTAGTAATCGTGGACACATTTTGCATATAGAAGATTCCAAAAACAAGGGCTATGACTAAGAAGGGAAGCGACAGCCAGAAAATAAAATGCCAGCTCAGATTTTCAATGAGTAGTCCGGCAATCGTCGGTCCAACCGCGGGGGCAACCATAATAACAAGCCCGATTACACCCATCGCCGCTCCTCTCTTCTCAGGCGGGAAAATAATAAGTATCGTATTAAACATAAGCGGCAAAAGCAGTGCCGTCCCGATGGCTTGAATGACACGCGCAGTCATGAGCACTTCGAAGCTTGGAGCAAGCGCTGCTACAAGCGTGCCTAGCACCGAAAAGCTTACCGCAGCTATAAACAGCTGCCTTGTTGAGAACCATTGAAGCAATAAGCCCGAAACCGGAACTAAAATACCAAGTGTAAGCAAATAGCCGGTCGTCAGCCATTGTACCGTCGGTGCGGTGATGTTAAAAACGCGAATTAAATCGCTTAGCGCTACATTTAGCGCCGTCTCACTGAACATGCCGACAAAGCCGGCCAAAAGCAAGGAAATCATAATCGGAAATACTTTATATTTCTGCTCCGTTTTTTGCTGCGATACTGCCATTGTTGCTTGCAAGCATTCCACTCTCCTATATCTATCTAACTTTATTTATGCCTTCTCAGAAAGAAGGGCATTTGTTAATGACGTAAGGTATACACTTTGCTGCGGTCAGAAGCGGCTGTTTATCCCGATTCGTCAACGTCAGTATTAGCGCGCCTTCCAGCAGTGAAACAACGACGACGCCAATTTCTTTTGCTTTGGCTTCAGCCATTCCATAAGCGACAAGCCGTTCGGAAATGACTGCTTGCCAAGCGGCAAACACTTCCTGTCCGGCGGCTCTTAACTTCTCGCTGATCGATGAGGTTTCCACCGCCATCCAGAAGCTAAACGGCATATAGCCTTGGTAATCGTATTTCTCGGCATCTTCCGCCATATCGATAACGAATGCCTGCACGGCTTCTGCCGGCTCGTCGTAGGCGGAAAATTTACGATTCCATTTCTCGATAACAAGATCGCGCGTGCAGTTGATGCACTCAAGCGCCAGTTCTTCTTTACCATCGGGAAAATAATAATACAGTGAGCCCTTCGGACATGCGCTCTCTTTAATAATTTGGCTTAAACCAGTAGCATGATACCCATTTGTAAAAAAAAGTCTTGCTGCCGTTTCAAGAATGGCATGCCGTGTATTTTGTTTTTCTGACATTCATTCACTCCTCGATTATAACGATCGGTCTATATAATATAAACATCGATCAGCGTTTGGAGTCAACCATTTTTTATTTACAAAAAGCTCTCTGCAACAAGCATAAACGGCTGTCGCCGTCCTCTCCTCTGTGGCAAAAGCAGTCGTTTCGCGGAGATAAATAAGCACATTTATATGTGAAAACATATAAATTCTTATATATTAAAAAAAGACAACCGGACGAATGTCCGGCTGCCTTGGCTTTACAGCTGCTATTAGAAGCTTGCTGCTACTTTTTTCGCTTGCTCAAGTCCGGCTGCAACAATGGCTTCCGCTTGATCAGGCAGTTGGTTGTGGCCTTCGATAATTACGCTCTCCAGGTTTCTTACGCCGAAGAAACCCATAACGTTGCGAATGAAGTTGAAGGACATTTCAGCCCCAGCAGCAGGACCCTCGGAGTAAATACCGCCGCGTGCGTTAAGCAGCGCTACTTTTTTGTCTGTAATCAAGCCGACTGGGCCTTCAGCTGTATAACTGAATGTTTTGCCTGCTTGAGAAAGGTAGTCGATGTAAGTGTGCAATACTGCTGGCACAGTGAAGTTCCAAAGCGGAAATGCGAATACGACTTTATCTGCAGCAAGGAATTGATTGATATATTTATCGGATACCGCAACTGCCGCTTGCTCTCCTGGTGTCAGGTCGTAGCCGCGGGCTGCTTTAAAGTTACCGTTGATCATATCCGCATTCAGGTATGGCAATTCTTCTTTAAACAAATCCAGCTCAACTACAGCATCCTCAGGATGGCTGGCTTTGTAGCTATCTAGAAAAGCGTGATATAACTTAACGCTAGTGCCCTGTTCGATTCCGCGGTCGTTTGCTTTAACAAATAAAACTGTACTCATGATTTGTTTCCCTCCACAATGTATGATTTACTTTTGGTAAGTACCTTTATTGTATATAGTTTAGTGGAGGGAAACATCGGTAAATAGACCGAAAAAAACATAAAAATAAACCGCTCAAGGCCGAGATCCAGTCTTACGACTATAGTCTTAGACGGTTATCTAATCGTTTTCTTTCATTAGATGCACCGCGTATAAAGCAGCTTGTGTTCTATCCGTCATATTCAGCTTGCTTAAAATACTGCTAACATGTGTTTTTACCGTTTTTTCCGCCACCGTCAGGTTTCGGGCGATATCTTTGTTGCTCATCCCCTTGGTAAGCTCCTGAAGCACTTCAAGCTCTCGCGGGGTCAATAATTCGATTAATTCCCGGGCTGGCAACTCCTTCGCCGGTGCATTTTCCGGTGCCACCTCCGCAAGCAGCGCACTCGCGATGTCCGGGTGAAGCTGTATATTTCCTTTATATGCGCTGCGGATGGCTTCGGCGAGCTGATCAGGCTCGACATCCTTCAGCATGTAACCGATAGCGCCGGATTGCAGCGCAGGGACGATATGGCTGCGATCCGAAAAGCTCGTCAATACGAGCACTTTGATTTCAGGATTTTGCTTAGCGATCAGTGTGCTCGCCTCTATCCCGTCCATGATCGGCATGTTCAAATCCATAAGAATGATATCCGGATTTAACTCGGCTGCCTTCTCGACTGCTTCCTGTCCGTTATGGGCTTCTCCGACCAATTCGAAATCCGGCTGCATCGTTAGAAAAAAAGAAATACCCTTTAGTACAATCTGATGATCGTCAACTAATAATATTTTGATCTTCACGTTTGTTCCTCATTCCTCATCCCACATTTCCATATCTGTCGCAACCGGAATTGTCGCTTTCACGATGGTGGGCCGCCCTTTCGCGCTTATGATCGACAGCTCGCCGCCTAGCGTTTCCGCCCGCTCCCTCATCGTCAGCATCCCCATCGTCATCTTGCCTTTTCGTTTCTCAGGCGAAAACCCCCGGCCTTGGTCTTTTATTTCAATGCTTGCGAACTGCTCCGATTTTATTAGCCGAACATGTACAATATTGGTATCTGCGTGCTTCTTTACATTGTTCATTGCTTCCTGCCCGATCCGCCAGAAGGCTTCTTCTATCGCGCGGGGCAGCTCTCTTACGCCTTCAACCTGCTCGAATACCGTTAAACCGATGTTCTTGCCATACTGCTTCAACGCAGTAAGTAATCCATGCTCTAAGCCTGCCGGACGAAGCTGCCAAATGAGCGTTCGCATTTCCTTTAGCGTTTCCTGAGACAGCTGCCTTATTTCTTGAAGCGATCGTTCTACGATCGGCTCTTTGCCCGCAAGAACCGTTTCTGCGCCTTTGGCTAGAAAGGATAATGAAAATATTTTTTGGATGACCGAGTCATGCAAATCCCTTGCCATACGGTTTCTCTCTTCCATTCTAGCCAATTCGCGCCGCTGCTCGTACACCCGTAAATTTTCTACGCTTAGCGTAAAATGATCCCCTAAAGAGTATAAAAAATCCTCGAGATAGTCATCAAATTGCCTGCCGAGCTGACTGCTAATAAACAATACGCCTATCGGTTTGCTTCGAACACGGAGCGGAATCGCCACGGCCGAGGAGAACGGAGGAATACCGATGGACAACAAAGATGAGCTCGGCACCTGATGGCAATTGGACAAAGTTACAATCCGATTCTCGCGAAAAGCTGTGCTTACCGTTCCGCCTTGATCGATCTCCATGGAAAGCCACTCTTTTTTGACATGCTTATCCGTATAATGCGCCCGCAGCGATAATTGCTGTTGCTCGTACATAAACAACGATACATGCTGCCAATTGAAGGTATCGCCAATATGTCTGACGGCTTGAAGCGGCAAATTGTTAATATCCTGAATGGCATTTATTTTCTGAATAACATCGCCCAGCTTGGCATAATGACTGGCATGTTTCTCCTGTACCTGGTAAAGCCGTATCCGTTTAATTGCCGTGCCGATCTGATAGGCTACCGCTTGCAGCAGGGCTAGCTCCTCCTCGGAGAAATGAACCTTGCCGGACTGCGCGACATTTAACAGCCCGAAACGGTCTGAGCCGGCATGAAGCGGCACTGTCGCATGATGGGAAACGCCCTCCGTATCACCCAACTCATTGTTAATTGCATATGTAATTCTGGAGCATTCGATAATATTAACCGCTTGCTCCAGCTTTTTTTGCTTGAATCTCTCTACGCACCAGCATCCTGATCCGCACATGACCGCTTGATTATTTGCCCGAAGTCCCTCCGGCAAATTCTGCGCTGTCACGCATAAATCTTCGCTATGATTATCGATCATAAAGATCCAGCCGGTCGTAAAGCCCGTTACTTGAAGCAGCTTGGCAAGCACGTCTTTCAGCATTTCTTCCATGTCGTTGGTGCTGTTCAGCGTCTCGGCGATTTCCTTCAACGCGACCAGCTCATAAGCCCTTATCTCTGCGGACATGCTCCCACTCCCTTCTAAGCACACATTATACACGTACATAATTAGCAAAAAAAGAGCCGTCTCCTCATAAATTTCTCTATTCAAATGACGGCATTTTTAATGATCAACGTTTCCGGTAAGGCTTTTTGATTAAAAGTCGCCTTTCATTATTCGTTACAATATGATAAACAGTACAGCAAATATTTGTTCTCCTATGCTTTGTTTGTTATGATTGAGCAAAGAATACCGCTTATCGATGAATTTTGCTTACGAAGTAGGTTTGCTGCACAAACCTAAGCCCATGCTTACGAAGTAGGTTTGCTGCGCAAACCTAAGCCCATGCTTACGAAGTAGGTTTGCTGCGCAAACCTAAGCCCATGCTTACGAAGTAGGTTTGCTGCGCAAACCTTTAAGGAGGAACAAATGCAAAAGGTTAAAATTTTTTCCGGCACCTCGAACCAACGGCTGGCCGAAGAGCTTTGCAAGGAACTTGAGCTCCCGCTCGGAAATGTCGTTATCTCGAGGCAGCAGAGCGGAGAAATCCATGTATCCTACGGAGAATCGATTCGTACCTGTGACGTTTTTATCATTCAATCGCTCTCGCATCCCGTTAACGAGCATTTGATTGAGACGCTGGTTATGATTGACGCCGCAAAACGCGCGTCAGCCAAAACCATCAATATTGTCATGCCTTATTACGGCTATGCGAGACAAGAAAGAAAATCAGCGCCGCGCGAGCCGATTTCGGCTAAACTGGTTGCAGATGTGCTGACTACAGTTGGCGCTAACCGCATTATTACGGTCGATCTGCATGCAGATCCGATACAAGGTTTTTTCGATATTCCGGTCGATCATCTAACAGCGCTTGATTTGATCATAGAATATTTAAGAGCCAAGAAGATTAAGAACCCGGTAGTCGTATCTCCCGATGCAGGACGTGCAACAACAGCCGAGAAACTTGCGGGACTTCTCGATTGTCCATTCGCCATCATGATCAAAAACCGTCCTGCGCATAACCAATCCGAAATTACGCATATTATCGGCGACGTTGAGGATATGACACCAATCATTATCGAGGACTTAATCGATACAGGCAGCACGATCGTGAACGTTGTAGAAGCGCTTAAGAAAAAAGGCGCTCATGATTCTTACATATGCGCAACGCACGGGCTTTTCTCCGCCAATGCGCTCGAGAAGCTTGACCATCCGAACATTCGCGAGGTCGTCATTACGGACACGATCGCAATCGGAGAAGAACGATCCGATAAGTTTATCGTATTGCCAATGTCGCCGCTGCTGGCTACAGCGATTAAAATTATTACAGAAGGCGGCTCGATAAACACCTTGTTCAAAGCAGGTATCTAAAACCATTCGCATGCTTTCTTGCTAAACTATCTATCATTTACCCCCTTGCTCTGTGCAAGGGGGTATTTCTTATGCCGTGAATAACCATGGAAAACCGTGGCAAAATAAGAGGCAAATGAGAATGGGAAAGCGGGAAGGTGAACACACCGCATGAAAGAACAGCCGAGCTGGTAGCTGTTATTTCATGCTGGCTGCCCTTTGTTTATTTATTCACCTTAAAATACACCCATTGGCTTAATTTGCTGCCTCTCTTCAAAGAAGGCTTGCTGCCCGTCCTATCAGCGGTCAAAGCCACTATGTATCCTAGCCTCGGTCTGGCAGCCACGTTTATTTTATATCCCTATGCGGAAAAATAAAAACGAGAAATTCATCTTTGATATTCACATTAAATCGAAGGTGGGACTCTCGGAGCATCTATTCCCTTTTGACGTAGAGCAAAACGCGGATAAGTTGGAAAAGCTGACTTCCGAGCTCATGCAGCAGCAAATCGAAGCGCTTGTTCGCAAGATACAAAAGCATAAAATTGACCCCATCGGGCTAGGCTATATGCCAGAGCTTTTCAATACAAACAATATAAGCAGGTGGAAGATGATTGGGGCGAAGCCTTCTCCAAAGCCGAGCTGCGCATTAAGGTTGATTTAATCATTAGGGCTATGGGGCCGATTAAATAAATGAGGATGTAAAAATGAGGAGTTCCCCTATCCATAGGGAAACTCCTCATTTTCATTCGGGATTATGATTTGGGCCGGAAAAATAATTTATGCTCTTGAAGCTTCTCTCGCCTATAGGCTTCAGCGATGCCATATCGCGCAATATCCGGTTTGCGAACCTCCTTGAAGGAAATGGCGGTTTCTACTGCTCCACGGAAAGGAAACGGATCGAGCTCTATCGTCGATTCACCGATCCACTCGGGAATCAATTGCGTTTGCCCCGAGCGATCGAACCAGTACGATAGTCCATTTGCAAACCACTCGTAATTCTCTCGCAATGTTCCTGGCTGCTCCATGCATGCGAACAACGACAACTCATCACAAAGCAGCAATGCCTTTGCATGCAGCTGAAGCAGCTTTACGTCAAGCTGCAAACGCTCTATAATCGCACTCTGCCGGGCGAATTCACGTTCGACGAACGTAACCGTATCCTCGTTTCTAAACTGTTCAGCAAGCGTCGTGTACAAAATACTGCCGAGCAGCGAGGCATATTCACTCGTTTCCTGCACACGGTCAAGTCCCTTAGAGTAAAAGATAAAGCGAATATTTCCCGGAAAATCACGGAATGAAAAAGGAGCGTTAACCGCATCATTCCAAAGCGGAATCCGATCCAAATCTATCCAACTGCTGTCATGCTCATAAGCAGCCAGGTTTAGCTCTTCCCTGCGCTCGGCACTATGGAACAGCGAGTCCTGCCACGCAGAAACAAGATCTCCCGAAATTCGGGCGTGATCTTGCTGAGCAATCATGATGAATGCATCTTCCTTCTCGTAAACGATCATCGATATCATCCCTTCCCACTTGAAGTAAACGGCTGATTAACAGACCTCTATTTGTCCAATTGGCGTATTTTTCTGATGGGACAACTCTATTTCTTTATGTCTGGCAATGACTAAATCCATCAAGCATCTGTATATGACAGCTGCATAGTCGGGATTCAAATCTCGATCCGCAGCAAGATTCGTAATTTTATCAAACTGTTTGGACTCACGGCCCGGATCTTGCGCTGCAAGCTTGTGAGTTGCTTTATAAATACCCACTTCTTCCGTTAATTGAAACCTTTTCGCGAGCAAGAAAATAATCTCGTTATCTAATTGATCAATGCTTTGTCTTAACTCATCTAGTTTGGAAGCCTTCATGTGCCTCTCCCTTATCTGTCATTTTTATTATAATTGTACCATCTCCGTGACCGAATCGGCTATGCCGTTTCATCAAACCGATCGTTTAACTGTCACAAGCGTAAACGGCTGTCGCCGTCCTCTTTGGCAAAAGCTGACGTTTCGCGGTGATATATAAGCACATTTATAAGTGAAACTTATAAATTCTTATATATTAAAAAAAGAAAGCCGATATTCTCTGCTAGAGAACCTCGGCTTACCATTGCTTAAAATTAGACTCGAAGATTTGTTTAGAAACATTGTTTAGAACCATTAAACTGCGGCAATAAGTCCGCATGCGCCTCAAGCATTTGTTCCAGAGCCGTATACGCGACAGCTTTATTCACGATAGCAGGATCTGCGTCAATCGCTAGTTTCGCAATCTCCCTGCTTCCTGTAACGGCGGCTTCGGCAACGAGCTCGTGAACGTCGGAAACCGCTCGGCATAGCTCGAGAAGTTTGTCCGGCAGAGCTGGAACAGCAAGCGGCAAAATGGTGCGGTTTGACACTTTAACGGGCACCTCAACAATACGGTCTGCCGGCAGCCCTGGAATTGCGCCTTCATTCTTTACATTCAAAATATCAAGCGACAGCTCTCCGCCCGAATGCAGCGCCAGCTCGAGTAGAACAGGATGCTCCCAGCTTCCATGCTCGAACAAGCTATTCCAATTCACTCCGCCAGCTCCGATCTGCCGCAATTCCTCCATCCTCCTGCTGCGCTCTTCAGCAGAGCCGTGGTACGGAGGACTCGTCGTGTAATGAATATCCCTCTGCGGCGGCAGGTACTCCGCATGATGATCCGCATGACCGGCAGCGATCGCACCGTATTCTTCCAGCCAGCGCTTCATGATTCGCAGCTCTCGCCGGGTTTCTTCGTCCTGCTCCGCCCAGCTGCCTTCCTCAATATATGCCCTCAGTCCCGGAAGAAGATCCTCACCCGTAGCATTGTCCGTTATTTGCAGCAGCCATGCAAAATGATTCAGTCCCGCAGATACGATAGATACGTCAGCAGCCTTTCTGCCGAGCAGCTTTGGTAAAAACGTGTACCCTTCCGCTCCCCGGTATGCAATGTTGCAAAAACCGGCGATGCGAATCGTCGAGTAACGCGCAACAGCAGTCACCACGCGAGGCATTGGATTGGTAACATCCAAAATCCAGGCTTCCGGACACAGCTCCTCCATGTCACGGCAAATGTCCATAAGCAGCGTGATCGAACGGAATCCATTCATCAAGCCTCCCATCCCGCCGCATTCTCTTGCTTGGTCAGCCATGCCTAACGCCGATAAAATGTCATAATCAATCTGCCAGCGGTGCGCACCCTGCACAGACGCGGATATGATTACAAATTGCGCGCCGGCCAGCGCTTCGCGGCGATTGGAGGTTGCAGAGGTACGCATGGCGACCTTTAATTCGCCTGCGATATGTCTTGCCGCAGCAGCCATAGCTTCCGCCGCTTCGAGATTAGGGTCAACTAGTACGAGCTCGCAGCCTGTTAATCTTTGCTTCACAATAATGTCTTCCAGAACGGTGGGTGCAAATACGAAGCTGCCACCGCCAATCAATACGATTTTCATAAAATAATCGCTTCCTCCCATGGGAATGGTTTGCAAATTTATTAGAGTAAGAGAGATAATACAGTCAGGAAATCATTCGTCTTGGAAGGAGCTATTATGAGCCATCCGCTCTCCACGCCTAATCAATCGTTTCCAAACTATAAAGAACAACTTTTCCTATACGGCATGCATACCTATCAGGTGAAACAAGGCCCCGTATGCGAGCCTCATCTGCATCATCGTTTGCTCGAAATCAATTTGGTCTTGAAAGGCGAGCAAACCGCGCATATCGGAAATAAACGGCTTGTACAGCGGGAAGGCGACATCTTGCTCATTCCTCCCATGAAGCTGCATAACTTTCTGGCCGAGCAGCCGCAGCCGATGAGTTATTTTGTCATCCATATTCAAAATGTAGACAGTAAGCTTCTGTATGCGTTCCGGAAAAGCGGCGAGCATCTGTTTACGAGCGAGCATCCGCTTAATCAGCTGCTGCGTCCGCTGCTCGCGGATCTGCTAACGAGCCTTCAGCAGGGATCTTCCACGCATCGCGTGTTTATGCTCTGCAACACCATGCTCGTTCATTTGGAAGAACATATTAGCAAAGAAGCTCCAATCGCCTCTTTCGATACACCGGAACAACCGCTTGCGGATCATATCGCAAGAGAAATCGAAGCCTTGCTCAGCACATTCAAAGAAATAGGGGCAGACTCCTCCACAAGCAACTGGCTGGAGACCATTTCAGCCAAGCTTGGCATCAGCCGCAGACATAGCGGCCGTGTCTTTCAGCAGGCGTACGGGATGTCCCCCCGCCAATATTTATCGATTATTCGGCAGCAGGAAGCCATGCATATGCTTGTTATGCAAAACGTCCCTCTTGAAGAGATTGCTTATCGAATCGGCTTCGAGAACGCGCAGAGCTTCATTCGGCAGTTTGCCAAATGGACGGGATTGACTCCTGGCGCATACCGCAAGCAGCAGCATTCAACAATCAGCTATTTAACTCCGCTCGAAGTCGAGTCTTATTCGGGTGATAGGCAGCGCCCACATGCGAAAGCTACCTTAGAATAAGTTCAGGACGCATGTTCAGCTGCACACCACGATCCCCATACCAATCGAAACGTCGTTCCTCACCTGCCAGCTTCCAGCGCGAAGGGCAGCGATCTTCAAGCCAATCAAGCGGCTCGGCAGAAGGCAGGGGCTTCGCTGCATGCTCGAACGCTCTGCGGATCGCTGCCTCCTGCTCCGCTCCGATCGCGCTTGGATCCGCGGAAACAAACAGCGGTGTCCCGCTCTCTGAAAGCAACTCCAGCCATTGTTTGTTCAAGCTCCATGGAACATCCTGCGTCAAGCCTACGCAGTCCGCATCTGCGGCAAAGAAGGTATTATGCTGCGGCATGCGGAAAGCTAGCGTGTTGACTCCCATTTTGCGGGTGCGCTCCCACTCCTTCCCGCTCGTATCATCTCCGGTTCGCTGAATTTCAACTACGCCTGCTGCTAAATGGCCAACCGTATTACAGCCAATAATCAGGCTGTCTCCGGATGCTTCGGTAATTTTCTCGTACAAAGCAACGATAATTTCAGCAGTCGTCTTCGTTTGGTCAGAGAAGGCTAATCCATGCGAGCTTAATGAGGCTCCCATTTCAAACCCCCATTTGCCGAATATATCAAAGGTAGAGAAATCATGTTTGATGAGCTCATAGCCCCAATCATGCAGCTTGCGGATTTCATTGCCTACGTAATCGAGCACATCCGGTTCGCTTGGATCCAAAAAAATACCGCCCTGCTGGCTCCCATATCGTCTCCAGTGATAAGGAATGCTGTTAGCGACTAAGAGCGGCCGGCACCAAATACCAGGACGAACCCCAAGCTCTTTCATATCGCTGGCTAGCTGCTGCATATCGGAAAACAAATAATTAGGCTCCCAAGGCCCGCCGTTACAGCTTCCGCCTCCGCTGCAAAGCTGCCAGCCGTCATCAATGACCATAAAGGGACGGTTTTCTGTCGAAGACGCCCAGCTCGACACACGCTCCGAATCTGCTAGCATATCTGCCGTCGAGCTTTTTCCGTAAGCATAATACCAATTGTTCCCGCCATATACCGGCTGCTGGGGCAGCAGCGGTTTGTTGCACATCGTTTGACAGAAGGCTGTCGCTGCTTGAAATGCCGTCTCGTTCTCTAAGCCCCGTCTTGTCACGATTACTGCTGCTTCCAGCGTCCGTGCTCCAAGCAGGACGCCAGCTTCTCCACAGCGCACATCGAGTGTTAGGCTTATGCCGCCCGCATCCGCCTGCCAGTAGCAAAAGGAGCTCGTTCCTGTTTCTACGCCATAGCCGTCCGTCCGTCCGCCCCCTGAAAGCAGAAAGTACCAAGGCATTTCGCGTTCTGCAACCAGTCCTCTCCACTCCATGTCACCGTATCCGCGTTCCCAGTGATCGCCTAATACTTGCACGGGACCGCCAAGCTCTCTTTTCCATCGTAGGTGAAGACGCCTTACCGGCGTTTGGCCCGCATTTAATTGAACGCTCATCCTTCCTGCTTCTACCTTACAAGTAACGACTATCTCTCCTGCGCACCATTCTCGCGAACGATAAACACCGCGAATCCAGCCGCCGTCCAATTCAATTTCAACATTGTCCGGATTGGTTAATAGATCTATAAATTCCATCATAGAACACTCCTATTCCTATTTAGCCATCTAATAACCCGAGTATAGTACGCCCCGTAGTTGAAATGAATAACGAAATGAGCCTCGTTCCGAATAAAAAATGAACCAAATGGGACATATACTATGACTGCTTATTTAAACATAGATAGCTCTCGCCGTCCGATACCGTAAAACAAAAAAGACCGGCAGCAGCCATTATGATGGCTGTAACCAGTCTTGTATATATTACACGGTTTGCATCGCTGATTTCCGCAGCTCTCTGCGAACATTCGGTACTACCTTTGCCGCCAACAGCTCTATCGATTCTGCTACCTTAGCATAAGGGATTCCGCCGATATCGAACTGGGCCATAAAGCGATTATGCCCAAACAGCTCATGCTGCGCTAATATCTTCTCCACCAGCTGCTCCGGGCTTCCCACTGCCAATGCGCTGATCGGGTTTGCCATCAGCTCGAATTGCTCACGCGTGAGCTTTTCGCCCCTGGCATCCCCGCCCATGAACCGGCTCACATAATTCGCATAATAGGGATAGTATTCGTTTTTTGCCTGTTCGGCGGTCTTCGCGATATAGCCATGACTTGTAATCGCGACCTTAAGCGCATCCGGCTTGTGGCCAGCCTGAAAGCCTGCGTTTCGGTATACATCAACGAGCGGCTTAAACCGCGCAGGGTCGCCGCCTAGTAACGCGAGTGCCATGCCTGCCCCTAAATTTCCGGCCAGCTCCGCGCTTTGCGGAGTGCCTCCGACTCCGACCCAAACGGGCAAGACAGGCTGCACTGGACGTGGTGCAATTTCCGCATTTTGCAGCGCTGTCCGGTAATAGCCGTCCCAAGTTACTCGCTCGTTCTTGTTCAATTCCAGCAGCATGCCAAGCTTCTCTAGAAACAGGGCCTTATAGTCAGTCAGCTCAAAGCCAAATAACGGGAAAGACTCGACATACGCTCCGCGGCCCGCAATGATTTCCGCTCTCCCGTCCGACAACAAATCCAAAGTCGAGAAATCCTCAAATACCCTAACCGGATCAGACGTGCCAAGTACAGTCGTTGCGCTTGTTAACCGAATGTTTTTTGTTGCTTGCGCAACTGCCGCAAGTACAACAGGGGGAGATGAAATCACAAAGTCCAATCGGTGATGCTCACCCACGCCAAAAATATCGATGCCGGCCTCATCGGCGAGCCGTGCGGCCGCTATAATCTCTTTTATTCGTTCTCTCGCATTTGGCATTTTTCCATTAACGGGACTTGGACTAAGATCACCCAACGTATAAATACCAAATTCAAAATCGCCAGGCTGCTTCTCTGTGCGAAGTAAGCCTTCTGAATGTGTATCCTCTTTGATGACAAACACCACTTTCATACTAATCTATTCAAGCGCTGAAACATAACGCTTTGCTCGCACCTAAGTTACTTATAGTAAGTAATGATACATAAGTAATTTAATTCCGTCAAGTATAGCACAATGGTATCAAAGTATGTTTTTGAGCATTAGCATACGCAAAAAAGGTTGAAGCAAGTCATGCTCGCCTCAACCTTATTCTTTCATTACTCTTCAATAATTGCAAAACTCCAAGGCGCCAGATCCAATGACTCTCCACTCGATATGCTTCGGTCTGACAACAGCTCTTTGCCGCTCGGATGACTATAGTTAAAGGAAACCGCATTTTCGGAGTAGTTGAAATAATATCGGATGGTCTGCTCGTTGCCATTGACACCCGTTTTCACGATAACCGGGAATGCAAGCTCCTGCTCCGCGCCCCATAATCCCGCTTCACGAACCGCGCCGCTTAATACTCTGCTCACGATTTCTGAGCTTGGCATGCATCCGATATAGGTTGCCGTCCCTTTACCATATTCATTTCGCGTAACGGCTGCATATTCACCCCACTGCGCATGCTCATAATAAGCCAGCACCTCGGCCGTCGTTGGCGTGATGAGCTCCATCCACATCTCAACGGAGCCAAGCTCGTCGCTCTCCTTAATCAGCTTCCCTTTCAGGCCAACCTGATTTGGCTTCACGAACAAGCTGTATGTGATCCCGCATGCCTCGTTAATGATGCCAGGCTGCGCAGTATCGCGAACTTTTACGACCTCATCTGTAAATCCGCATTTGAACGTATAGATGACATGGCCGCCCCCGCTAACATAAGCGTTAAGCCTCTCCAAATCTTCAGTAGGTGCCGCGTAGAGCGCTGGAACAATAATCAGCTTATATTTATCCAACTGCTCAAATGACGGCTGAATAAAATCAACCTCGACATTTAATTTATACAATTCATCATACAAGGCGCGAACGACGTCATTATAGATTTTTCCGTCTGGCAGCTTAAACCATTCCATCGCGGACAACGCTTCATTGCTTACCATAACGGCAACCTGATTGCGCTTCTTCAAGTTAACGAGTTTTTCGCTGAGCCTAGCAAAATCGGCTCCGACCGTCATCGCCTCGTTATAAACCGGATTAGGCTTTAGATCATGGCTTAATAGACCTTTCCAGTACGTTTCAAATGAATTATGGATGGAATGCCAGTGCCAATAAGCGACCATATTCGCCCCGGATGCGAGATGGCTGAACGCTTGCAGCCGCAATTGGCCAGGATACGGCGTCCAATGCGGAAACGCCTGCGCTTGCGTCTCGAGAACCAAGTAGTTGCTGTTTTTCAGAGAACGCGTCATATCGCCGCCAAATGAAATCTCAATCCCCGTTAAATCATCCTGAGAGGGATGATAAATATCGACGCCTGCAATATCGAAGGGCTCAGAGGCAGCAAAATGATCAACGGAAGGCTGGACGCCAAACGAATAACCGCGCCATTCAAAATCAAAGTTTTGCGTGACGAATTGTCCCGGCTGCTTATATTCATTTACAAGGGCAACCTGCCATGCGAGAAAATCATTCACCAGCTTACGCTGGAACTTTGCGAACTCCGCGCCAAGGCTGCCATTGATCGTACCGACAATGGAAGGGAATTCCTCCCAGCTGTTGATGCGATTGCTCCAATAATCCAGTCCGAACAGCTGATTCACGCGCTCAAGCGTGCCATAGCTCTCCCGCATATATTTAACGAATTGCAGCTGGACATTCGGCCCCGCTGTTTCATAATGCTTCGTTTCATTATCCGTTTGATAACCAATAACGGCTGGATGAGTGCTCACGCGGCTAATCAGCTTGCGTATAATCCGCTCCGAATAAAAGAGGTAGGCCGGGTTCGTAATGTCCATAATTTGACGCGCACCGTATTTGCCAGGTCCTTTGGCGGTAATCGCGAGCACGTCTGGATGCTCTTTTACCATCCAAGCAGGCACGGCATAGGTCGGCGTTCCGACAATCACGGCAATGCCGGCCTTATGCATAGCGTCCAGCACCTTATCGACGGAAGAGAAGTCAAACACGCCGTTTTGCGGCTCATGCGTGCTCCAAGTCGATTCAGCAATCCGAACGACGTTTATGCCTGCTTCTTTCATCATCCGAATATCTTCATCTAATCGCTCATAAGGCATATATTCGTCGTAATAGGCAACGCCGTACAACAATTTTTCCATCGTAAGAGCTCCTTCTTCAGCTGGATTTGACGTAGGTTAACCTTTTACGGCACCTTCGGCAATGCCGTGCATAATAAATTTTTGGAAGAACGAATAAATGATAATGACTGGAATTGCCGTCAGCACGAGCGCGGCCAAGATGAGCGACCATTCCTTATTATACTCACCGAACAGCGTGTTAGTAGACAAGATCAGCGTATAGTTGTCAACGTCCGTCAGCATGAGCAGCGGCAGCAGGAAATCATTCCATATCCAAAGGAAGTCCAAAATCGCGATCGTTACCGTAATTGGAACAAGCAGCGGGAAGATGATTTTGAAAAAGGTTTGATATTCATTGCAGCCATCGATTTGAGCAGCTTCCTCCAGCTCTCTCGGAATCGATTTCACAAAACCGTGATAAAGGAAAATGGCCATATTGACGCCGAGACCAATGTATATAATTGCAAGACCGTACGTACTGCCCTGAACAGACAAGGCTTTGGCCATTCTTGTCAACGGAATCATTATGGAATGAAAAGGTACGAGCATCGATGAAATAAACAAGAAGAAAATAATGCCGCTGATTTTCCCGCTCGTCCGGGAAAGCTTATAGCCGGCCAATGATGCGCAAAGGATGATTCCCCCAATGCCGAGCACAGAGATAATAATCGAGTTGAGCGTGCTGTTAAGCAGATTGAGCTGGCGGAAAGCATTCACATAATTATCGAACTGAAAGCTTGTGGGAAACGAAACAAATGATTCGAACATTTCGCCTTGCGTCTTGAATGAATTGATGACAGCTAAATAAATTGGAAAGAACGAGATGGCTGCTCCAATAGCCAGCAAAACCGTAATAAGAATGGAGGTTGATTTTTTCTGATTCATGCTTCTACCTCTCTTCTTTTCATGACTTGAATTTGGATCAATGTAAATACGAGAATAATGATAAAGAGAATGACCGATTTGGCACTTGCATACCCGTACCGAAAGTTATTCGAGAAAGCTTCCTCATAAATATTCATCGTAATGACCTGCGTGCTCCGTCCAGGACCGCCGCCTGTTAAGCCGTACACGACCTCGAACACTTTAAAAGCACCGTTTAAGGTAAGGAAGAAACAAATCGTAATCGCATGTGTAATCATCGGAAGCGTTACATTGCGGAAGGTTTGGAAAGCGGTTGCGCCGTCAATGACTGCTGCTTCCTTCAAGCTTTGCGGAACGCCCTGCAAACCGGCTAAATAGATAATCATCATATAGCCAACGCCATTCCAAAGCGATACGGTCAATATCGAGAAGAAACTGATTTTTGGATCGCCAATCCACGCTTGGTCCAGGAACGTAAGCGCTGTCTTCTCCGCCAGCTGAGGCAGCACCTGTGCAAATACAAACGTCCACATGAATGCGCTTATGATTGTACTGATCATGTTTGGCATAAAGAAGATAGTACGGAAGAAGCCTTTGCTCTTTTTTCGAGATTCAATAAAGACGGCTAGCAGCAAAGCAAAAACATTTTGCAGCACCACCATAAACAGTACATACTTCAAAGTAAACAGGATCGATCCAACAAAATCCGGATCCTCTTTAAGCGCCTCGATAAAATTTCCGATACCAATAAAGCTGTAATTTTGATTTAAGCCGTTCCAATCCGTAAAGCTGTAGAACATTCCCCCGAGTGTCGGAATAAGCAAGAAGATGGCATATAATATAAAAGCAGGTCCGACGAATGTTAACAACGAGATGTATTTTTTGTAGCTCTTGATCGGCACAGTATCCGCCCCTCTCCTATGTGTCTCTAAAAATAAGGGATGAAGAGAAGACGGCTTTCTTTCTCCCCTTCATCCTCGGTTCCATTGATTACTTATTTACTTTATTAAACGATTTCCAAGCCTTATCGAGCGCCTTAATGACGTCGTCTTGTGAAATTTGACCCGCATAGTAAGCTTGCAAGCCTTTACCTACCTCGTCTTTAACCGATTGTGGAATAGCTGGATCTTGGTATGATTTTCCTTCTTTAACATACGATGTTGCGTCATTTACCCACGGATAGCTCTCGTACGTGTGGTTGGTTGCAATTGGATTGAACTTAAGTGCTTGGAAGAAATCGTTAGAAGCGGTGTCATCCAATACGTAGTTGATGAAATCAAGAGCAACTTCTTTGTTTTTAGTCGTTTTGGATACAGCCAATGAAGTCGAAGCGCTTAGATTGATCAACGTTGCTTTCGGATCATCATTAATTGGCAATGGCGCTACGCCGAAATCAAGATCCGGGTTAGATTTAAGAATCGTTTCCGCGTACCAAGGACCTTGCAGCCACATTGCGCCTTTTTCTGTTGCAAATGCCGCGGCGCCGTCATCGCCGCCCACTTCTGTTGCTTTTTCCGTTCCGTTTGCGTTAATGAGGTCAAAGATGTCAAACATCGATTTCATTTCCGAGAATGAGCCTTCATCCTTATTCATACGCTCGATGAAATCAGCATCCTCCGTGTTGATGATTGCGCCTGCAGCAAGCGGCAGAAGCAGTTGAGGAATCCAAGCTTCTTTATAGGAAAGCACGAATGGCGTGATATTTTTCGCTTTCAGCTTTTCTACAACCGCTTTCATTTCTGTCAGCGTCGTTGGAGGCACTAGACCGTTATCAGCAAATATTTTTTTGTTGTACAAGTATCCCCACGACAAAGTTTCCAAAGGAACGGCTACAACCTTGCCGTCAGTCGTCGTAACGGATGGTTTTACGCTGTCAAGCAGCTTGCCTACGAACGGCTGGTCGGACAAATCTTCCAAGTAACCTGCTTTATAGTAAGATGGAATCTCATTGATTGCATGAATCGCGAAAATATCCGGGGCATCGTTGGATGCCAAACGTGTTTTTAAAATTTGCGCGGCATTATCGGCAGTCGGCATTTCAAGCTGAACCGATACGTCGATGTTTTTCTCGGCTTTCTCTTTTGCGACAAAATCTGCAATGTATTTATCGTAATGCTCCTTAAACCTTGGCTGAGCAATAAACATTTTGAGCTTGACGCTCTTTGCTTCGCCGCCGGTTGCTGCCCCTTCATTTGTACTGCCCGTATTATTTGCATTGTTTCCACAGCCAGCTAGCAGCGATGTAGCAAGCACGGTAATAAGCAAGCCTTTAATCATTTTTTTCATCTAATTTGACCTCCCAGAAGCTTGTTTTGTTTACGCTTTCATTGTATCTAATTTTTGAAAGCGTTTAATTGGACAGAATTAGACTCTTTCCTTGGACAATTTTAAACCTCGCCGTTCTTCCTCATTTCACCCGGTGCAACCCCAAAATGTTTCTTAAAGACACGGTAAAAATAAGTAATATCCTCGTAGCCCGCCATTTCGGCAATCGCTTTGATCGGTATGCTCTCGTCCAGCAGCCATTCCTTGGCTTTCACCATCCGCAAATGAAGCATATAATCGGTGACGTTACGTCCATACTCCTGCTTGAACATTTTGCTCAGATATTCCTTGCTCACGAAAAAAGCCCTTGCCAGTTGGTCTAGTGTTACCGGTTCGGTATAGTGTTTATCCATATAAAGACGGACTTCGTCCAGATTTAATTTATTTTTGAACTTACGCTGCTGCGTAAGCTGATCGATTGTTGTGACATAATGATGAGTAAGAAACGAAGCCGTGTTGGCGCAGGACTCGACCGTTTCTTGTCCATATGGAGCGTGCAGCCCCTCGCTGTCTTGCGAGTTGGCAATCTTCAATTCCTTAAGCAGCAGGAGCAGCTCCTGTACTACCTGTTCCAGCATTGCGGGTTTCGTAATGCCGTTATGCTCAAGCTCATTCTTCATTTGGATAAGCGTTGCCGTTACGCCTTCCGTATTTAACTCGTTAAAATGAGTCTTCAGCAGCTGTTTGTGGGCAGCAAGCAAATAGGATATATCAAGATCCAGCGCCAAAACGCCTCGCTCCGTTTGTTCGGACTCCAAGCTGTTTTTGCAATTGTACAGCGCCAAATCCAGCTCCTTGGGATCAACTGGCTTAAGCAGGTAGTCCATCGCTTTATAGCGAAGCGCATGCTTCGCGTATTGAAAGTCATCGTAGCCGCTAATGACGATCGTCTTAATCTGCGGGTACTGGTCTTGAAGCAGCTGAAGCAGCTGGACACCGTCTGTTCCCGGCATCCGCATATCCGTAATGACAATATCCGGTTGAAGCTCCTTTGTTTTACGAAGCGCTTCTTGTCCGTCCTCCGCTTCACCGACGATTTCCATGCCAAGCTTCTCCCAGTTGCCGAATGCCTTAATAATATCCCTTGTCCAGCTCTCATCATCCACGATCAATACTTTTATCATGAAGCTCACCTCCTGATTCATTAGGAATGGTAACCGTAACCTTCGTCCCCGCTCCGAGCGTGCTTTCTATCGCAATTCCGTACGCGGAACCAAAGTGCATCCGAATGCGGGAAGCGACATTTTGAATGCCGATCCGATTGCCGTGCGTCCATACTTGCCCGTTCTGGTGATCGAGCCGCCGTTTGAGATCAGCAAGCTTGTCCTCGCGGATTCCAACACCGTTGTCCTGAATGCGAATACGCACGGCAGCAGGCTCACATATAACGGATACGCTCAGCTCCCAATTGCCCGGTTTATTCTCGAGCCCGTGAAAAAACGCGTTTTCCACAATCGGCTGAAGCGTCAGCTTCGGTATGGAGCAAGCCATTGCCGACTCGTCGATTTCCGTTGTATAGCTGAGCTTGGATGAAAATCGCTGCGATTGAATAAGCATATAGTTGTTTAGATGCTCGATTTCCGCTTTTAAGGATGCAAGATCATTGGGGTCACGGATGACATAACGGAACATATCGCTTAACGAACGAATAATTTCATAGCTCTCTACAGGCTTTTTGGTAAAAAGCATGCTTCCGATCATTTGAAGTGTATTTTGCAAAAAATGCGGATTGATTTGGGCTTGCAGCGCCTTAAGCTCCGCTGTCTTCTTCTCCAAATTAATACTGTATTCCGTTTTGATATGCTCTCGTATGCGGTAGGACATATTATACAGCTTCGTTTCTAGCAAGCCGATCTCATCCACGCGATTGCTTTGCGGCAGCTCGGTTTCCTTGATAATGCCGAGACCTTGCATCGATCTTGCAAGCGTTACGATCGGCGTCGCTGTCCGCCAGGCAAGCAATATCGCGATCAAGATCGAAATGACGATGGAAATCGCGCCTACAATTATTCCAAAATGCATGGTCGATTGTGCGCTTTTATTTATAAAGCTGGTTGGGATAATCGTAACCAGCTTTAAGCCGACGGGATCGATCGTATTATAGAAGACATATTCCTCCGGCGATCGGAAGTAACCTTGATCCTCTTTCGTTCGCTTGATTTGATCCATGATTTCTTGCGACGGTTTCTCGCCAAACGGCTGATATAGAACACTTCCGTCATCGCCGGCGATAAGAACTTTATGCTCCTCGCCCCTTCCAATTAAATTAAGCGTCTGATCCAGCATGGACCATCGGATTTTCAGCGAGATACCGCCTAGCTTCTCACGGTTCTCAAAGCGGTTAATGCTTCGAATAAGCTGGAATTCGCTCTGATCGCCGCTCTTCGTTTGTATAATGAAATCCTTATTTTCCTCAAAGAGCTCCTTGTAAGGAGAAGGGATCCCGGTTGACGACTCAAGATCATATTGGTTGGAGCTGATGGTAAACAATTTACTCGGCTCTTTCAGAAACAGCTCGACTCCGATAACATGGTTCCCTGCGGAGTAAAATAAATTGCTCAGCGTGTCCATAATATTTTTTTGAGCGGCAAACTGGTTATATAGAAGCGAGCCCTCTATACTCGACAAATATTCGCTGAGATGGGGACTGATCAGAACGGTATAAACGAGATTGTTTAATTGCGCAAACTGCTCGCCCAAATAGATACCCGTCCATTTCATATTGGATAAATTCGTGCTAATAACTTCGGTTTCCATCGACTTCCGGTTATTCTCGGCTGCCAAAGCGGTAACGGCTACAATCGGTATAACGGATAAAATGATCATTGTAAAAATCAATTTATTGCGGATGCTTCTCCGAAAGGGATCCGACAACGTCCTCATAAGCTTAGAAAACATGGCGGCGCGCCACCTCCTTCTATTCTTCCTGCCCAATGGCGCAAAAAACTAACGCCCTATCTTGCTGGCGTTAGTCGGTATGCACTCGTTATCCGCACGGGATTACGATCGTATGAAAGGATTCGGGCTCAAGCTGGAACAGCTTCACCTTGCCGCCTACGGCTAGGCGCAGTTCTCTTTGTTCTTTGAATGGATTCGTCAGAACCAAAACATGCGTGCCGTCGGGCTTCTTGAAGACGATCGCATTGCCTGCCCACGATCCCATTAAACCGGCTCGTCTATCATTCCGCGTTGTAAAATGTGAAAAATGCTTCATCACATAATACTCCGGATTTTGTGTTACGGATCTTGTTTCTTTGTCGATGGTAAGCATGGCATTTTGCTCCCACCCCCATGTGCTTCTTCCTTTCGGCTCAAGCGCCATATTCCAATAAATATAAGCGTTAACACCGTTCGTGAAATAATGCTGATAAAGATTGAACACATATCTTGCATAGAACCATGTGTTTTCGCCATCGCCGCATTCGTTCTCCGTTTGCATGTAACGAAGCTCCGGATAGCTCTGAACCGTCCGCTGAATCGCATGCTTTCCTGCCCATTGGTAACCTACGCCTTTCACATACTTATAGGCTTCCGGATCGCTTAGTACCGTATTCGCGTAGCCGTTGAAATCCGTTTCCTTTTTCTTCAGCCATTCATCCCAAGCCTCGGGCGCGTTGATTGTGCCCAGCCAAATTTCCGTATCCAGATTATGCCGCTCGAAGGATGGCCCCAAGTAATCACGAATAAACTCGCGAAGCTGCTCACCCGTCCAAACGCAGGAAGGAAACTTCTGATCCGCCACTACCTCGTTTTGAACATGCACCTGGTGTATCGTAATCCCCTCAGCTGCATAGGCTTCGACAAACCGAACAAAATACAGGGCATACGCCTCCAAGATATCCTTTTCCCAGCGCAGCGTTCCGTAATTGTAGGATTTCGGAAATTTCATCCAGGTTGGCGGGCTCCATGGGGAAGCAAACAGCTTCAAGTCAGGATTTTGCTTCAAAGCTTCTTTAATATAGGGAATCAGATACTCCCGGTCACGATCTATCGAAAAATGCTCCATGGCCAAATCGCCGTCGGTTTCATTTAAGCTGTACCACTCCAACGCGTAATCGCTTGCGCCTATCGGCAGCCGGCAAATACTAAAGCCATGCTCGCCGTCCGGATGGAAAAGCGCGTGCATCACGCGGCTTCGGTCATCCTCAGATAACTGCTGGAGCGCCGCATAACCCAGCTCGTTAAAGCAGCCCCCGAAACCCTCCAGCAGCTGAAATTGTTCGTCCGTAATCGTCAGATTGGCATTTTCTATTTCCGATTCAAGAATAGGCTTCTCTAACCAAGGCATGGTTTCCGTGCTTGAAAACCATTGTATCCTGTTCTGCTTCATAACCGCAAATCCAACTCCTTGTAAGCGTTTTTTTCATTATAACCTCTAAATGAAAGCGTTTAATTGGACAAAATTAGTTCCTGCGCTTGGACAATATTAAACCACCGGATGATTTGCAGCATCGTTGTCACGCCTATTGTGTCGAAAGCAGCTTTATTTATGTATGCAGCAGACAATTATTGTGAGCAGGCCTTACCTATGACGCAAGCGGACGGAGCTTTAGCGGCGAGGTAGAATCCTTTGCGTTAGAAGTAACGGTAGAAGGGGATGATGAGTAGTTCTCCAATATTCGGTATGCAAGCGTAAACGGCTGTCGCCGTCCTCTGTGGCAAATGCAGTCGTTTCGCGGAGATATATAAGCACATTTATATGTGAAAACATATAAATTCTTATATATTTCAAAAAAACCCGACCGGACTTGCTTTGTCCTAGTCGGGTTTTCCTTATAATCGTTCCTGCCGCCAAAGCTGCTTCACCAATTGCTTCAAATAGAGAGACTGAGACCAACGGTCGCTTACCTCGGTTTGCCTGGAAGCTGCCTCATCCACTGTGATCGCGTATGGCGCTGGCCCTAGCTCGATTACAACAGGAAATTTATCGCCTGGACGCCTGTTTCCCATACGCCAGTGCTTCATTGCGCTTTCCCACCATCTTGCAAAATGGGGAAGCATCGGGTGCTCTCCCGCTGCGCCGGGATCAATTTGAATCTGTTCCCCGTTTGAAATACGCGTATGGATACTGTACGCGTTCGGCAGCAAGCCTTGCAGCATTTCCTCTGCTTCGGGAGATATCGTATGCAGCTCGCCGGCTACCACATAATGCGAATAGTCAATCGTCAGCCTGAGTGTTGGAAGCGCCTCTAAAATTTGCTTGGTGCGAATCAAATCCTGCGTTATGGTGCCGCGATGCGTTTCGACAAAAACCGGAATACCCGCCTGCCTTGACAGCGCATCGATGCCGGACAACAGCTCCAGCGCCTGGTCTCCGATCAGAAAGGGTCTCATCACCTGTGCGTTTATATAGCCGACATTGCCAAAAGCAACCGCGCTCTCCATAAATTTGTCCATATCCTCAATAGAAGACGGGTATGCGTTCACGCTGAAGGACAAGCTGTACTGCTCAAGCAGCTCCTTCCAGTGTGTACTTTCATCCGTGGCTGGTATGAACGCGTTTATGCCATCAAAGCCGTTTTCCGCAATTAACTTCACCTTTTCCTGAATGGTTGACGCATGTCCCGCTGTTCCTGTTAATCCATTCATTCCCCACCAAGACATCTCGACTAGCAATTTATCCTGTTTTGTATCCGTCATTAGTGTGGATACGCCATATCGAACTCCACTCCGCACGGCCCTCCGTCAGTATTGATTTCCAGATCGACCAGCGTTCCATCCTGACGATGCAGCGGGCGGTAATGATTGCTGATATGTGTGGCAGAAGCGTTTGCATAATGGCAAATAAAGGCGCGTCGGAATTGATCCTTCGTCTTATTTCTGTAAGAGCCGTGGATAAGATTCCCGTTGAAAAACAATACATCGCCTTTATCCATAATAACCGGCATCGCTTTTTGATCCTTTGGCGGCTTCACATAATGGGTTGTGAAGGATTCCGTTGAATCCGCAAGCTCCGGGCAGCTAATCTCATGCTCGCTTGTTTTCGGTACGATTAGCAGTCCGCCATTCTCCTCTGTGGCCGCATCAATCGCCGTCCATGCCGCAATACAATTGCCCGGCTCCACCTGCAAATAAAAATTGTCCTGGTGCAGCGCCTGGCCGCGCGAGCCTGGCGGCTTGTAGTAAAACATGCTTTGAGCTGCCAGCGCCTCCTCTCCGTACAAATCGGACAATACCTCCATAACCGGCTTATGAAGCATATATTGCTTGGCGGTTTCATCGAATCGATGCGGATGCATCACACGCGGATAACGTTTCAAAGGATCATCCGTGCTCCCATTTAAATCAGGCTCAAATAGCCCGGGAATTACCTGATGGCTGATTTCCTCGAATTTCTCTTCTATCGTACGAACATCCTCTTTCGAGAAAAGTCCTTTCACTATCAGATAGCCTTCTTTAAGAAAATGATTAATTTGCTCTTCGTTCAAGACATTCAATGCTCTGGTCATCGCATTTCGCTCCTTTGGAAACATGGATTCTTCTTGACATAATCATAGAACTTTCGTTATTTTTAGGGAAGCAAGATTACTGCTAAAAAGTAACGGTATTCTGCTATTTTTATAAATCAGGGGGACCGTTTAATGACCAGGTACAGCAATCCAAAATCCGATCAACTTTCATCTTATACCTCTATTATAAGCGGTCATTTCGAGGAATCCGATTCGTACAAAAATCGAAGGCCAAATGGGATGAAAGAATGGCTTCTCTTCTTTACGTTAGAGGGCGAAGGGTATTTGCGTACGCCTGGGGCCAAGAAGTTCTGCAGCAAGGGTCAAATTGCGCTGCTTCGTTCCGGTATTCCGCATGAGTATGGGACAACAAAAGGGAGTCGTTGGAACTTTTACTGGGTGCATTTTCATAAACTACCTGAAATCGACTACCTGCCCAATGACGAGATCATTATCGCGGCCATTCCCGAGGGCACTATGCTAAATCGGGTACAGCAAGCGATTAGCGATATTTTAACGGATTCAAGGGAGCAAGCCAGCTTCTGGCATATGCTTTGCGAAAACTCACTGCGCGAGGTCATCCTGCTCGCTGCCCGGCTTCTCGAACAGCGGCTCGATCCGAGAATTGAACTTTCTTTGCAATATCTTTCACGGAATATGAATCAGACCTTTCACCTCGAGGATTTAGCCCGCAGCGTTGGACTTTCTCTATCGCGGCTTTCTCATCTCTTCAAGCAGGAGACGGGCGAAAGCGTCCTGGAGCATCTGAATCGCCTGCGGCTCCAGCAAGCGGCGCTATTGATGGAACATATGGGACGCACGGCGACAGAAGCCTCGCTCGATGTCGGCTTTAATAATTACAATCATTTTGCAGCGTTATTCCGCAAAACCTACGGCAGCAGCCCAAGAACGTACAAGAAAGAAAAGACTACCCTACATGTGAACTTAAATTGCAATGAGTAAGTTCAGTTCCAGTAATTAGTTGCAGGTTGAGGAGGAAGTAGTCCAAGAGAAGAGGGCCGAGATGAGCCTGAAAACTATTACATTCCAAAAGATATATTCGGATTTATGGGTGAACTTATAAAGTTGCTGCGAGAACATTACAACTTGAGCAAAACGGAACCTTTGCCAACAGTCAAGTATGAATATAGTTTGCGCAAAAGTATGTTCGGAAAAGACGCATATCTCTTTCAATACTGTGGCAGGCATTTTGATAGCAATGTGCTCAATTCATCCCTGAGGTAGGTTGCATTCGTGCGAATACGGTAAAATCGAATGAAGCGCTGTATGAGTATTATCTTCAGTTTGCCCGCACAGTGAAGACTGCTAACAGCCGCGCAAAAATCACTATACGTTCGGCCTCCTATCAGCATTTAAAGCCAAACCGCGACCTGGCGCAATTAAAGCCATAGGTAATAAACCTTCGATGACAATGTCTGAATTGGATTTTACTGTCCTTTCCATCTCTAAGTAAGTCACTCTTCCACGGGATAGATAGTTATTTAAATCATTTCGTACATCATCAATTGGATTCTCAGTAAAATCCCTTAGTATGCGGCTCGCCGTTGCAATATGCATGCGCTGCAGTACATTCATGACATGCTGGAGTAGAGCATCCGCCAGTTTCTGGCCGAGCTCGAGCCTAAACAGCGGGTCGCTATTTTCAGGCAAATGGAAAGACAGCACAAAGAGAGGAACAGCCTGCTGTTCCTCTACCATTAACATCTGAAGACCACCCTCCACCCGTCTGTTCGCGGCATCTCGCTGGAATCGCTCGGGTGGGTGCAGTTTAAGGATATTTGGTTCACCTAAATACGGATCAGAACTCTATTATCCGCAACTTATAGATCGCATCCCGCGTCAAGCGTAAAATTGTGATATTTATTTCAATTGTCCAATGATATGATCCACCGTACGAATCGCCAAGGCAATTGTCGTAAGCGTTGGACTGGTCCCTCCTAAAGTCGGCAATACACTGTTATCAGCTACATAGAGGCCGGATACCCCGTGGACTTGACCATAATGGTTAGTTGCTGAACTGGAAGGATCTTCGCCCATTCGGCACGTTCCCGACTCATGCGCATCGCTTCCAGGAGGCAGAAATTCGATTCTGGTCAACCGGGCTTGCATGGCCGCGGAAGCCTGCTTCACGCCTTCCGACGTTTTTTTAATGACAAATTGATCCTTTGCGCTGTAGGAGAAATTCACTCGAATCCGCGGTACTCCGTAATCATCCAGATTGCTCAGATCAAGCGTGACTTTGTTTTCAAACCGCGGTTCAACCTTGCCGAAACCGTTCATAACGATCTCCCGCTCCGCCTCCAAAGGCGATTCTTTATATCCTCCGCCCCACATATGTATTCCAAAGGGCTGATCGTTCGTTTGCGGGACCCAAATGGAGACCCCTCCTACACCATTCGAAATATCTTTGATGTTCACTGTTGCTGCGCCCTGCACAAAAACATGAGGTTGTAAATAATGGCCGATAGCTCTTCCCGGAATACCCGAATGAAGTAAAATACGCGGAGTTTCCAGCGTGCTTGAAGATAATACAACCGTCTTTGCTCGAACGATGTACGGTGTTTTATCCGGGGACATGACTTTGATACCTGTCACTTTCCCTCTTTCGGCAAGCACTTGAACGGCACGGGCTTTAACAGCCAGATCAAACGGTTTACGTACCAAGCCTAAGGCAAGAAAAAGGATAGAACTGAAAGACCCGTAGGAAGGCACCGCTTTTTCTGGATCCAAATCGACAGCCGCCGGAGCTGGTATTACCTCGGGAAAGCCATTTTCCCGAAGCCGATTTAAAATAACTTCATTCATAGCAGACGCCTTGGAATGTAACCGGTTAACGTTCATGATCTCTTCCGCGATATTGAAGTATTTCTCCATCTCTTCTGCCGTTACGGGCCATCCTGACATTTCGGAGGCAGCCATTCGGGGACTGGCCGTCCCCCACACCAAGGTTCTCCCCCCTAATCCTAACAGTTTTTTGGCGCCTGAAAATTCAGGAAGGAATTTCCCGATCTCCACCACCACTTCAGGATCGGACCAAATGGCTTGGGTAAAACCGGCAGTAGGAATGTTATCTCTATGTGTCGGTATCAGAAGATCTCCGGCTTCAATGACCCCGATCCGTTTCTCATTTCTCCCCCATTGTTCACATAGTCTCCAGATCGCTGCTCCACCTCCAGCCCCTGTACCGACGACCAGAATATCGTATTCGGTTTCAGCCATTTGCGCAAGCGGGGCAAGAGGAATCCAGGGCGGCGGACAATTGAAAGGTTCAAAAGGAGTATCGGTGATCCGGTTTTGGATCGGTATTGCTATGGGAGGGAGTTCTACTTGTCTGCCGGCGATATGGAGATCGGGACTTGCAATAGGTGTATTAAGGGAAATGAGCGTCTCTATATCTACCTGATATTTCGTCGCAATTGATCTAAGCGTATCTCCAGCATCCGCGATATAGATCCTCAATGCTTTCACATCCTATCACTTAAACGTTGGAATTGCGAACATACCGCTTTAGCCTTGCCCGATGATATAATCTGCCGTGCGTATCGCCAAGGCAATTGTCGATAATGTTGGGTTGGTACCTCCGATGCTCGGCAAAATGCTGTTATCGGCCACATAGAGACCGGATATTCCGTGTATTTGACCGTATCTGTTGGTTGCCGAAGTGTAGGGATCATTCCCCATACGGCAAGTTCCTGCATAATGGGCGTCACTTCCCGGAGGCAACAGTTCGAGACTGCTCAAGGGGGCTTTCATGGCTAGTGAAGCTCGTTTCACGCCTTCCGTCGTTTGGTCAATTACAACTTGATCCTTCGCGCTGTAGGAGAAATTCACCTGGATACGCGGTACCCCGTACTCATCCAGATTGTTTATATCGAGCGATATCTTGTTCTCAAACCGCGGTTCGGCATTGCCATAACCGTGCAAGTAAACCTCTAATTTCTCTGGTTCAGACTCTCCCGGTCCCCACAAATGTATACCGTAAGGACGCTCCTCCGTCTGCGGGACGAATATTTGCAATCCCCCGATAAAGCCCGGAAATTCATTGCGATCTACGGTTGCCACGCCTCTTACAAAAGCATGATCCGTCAAGTAATGGCCGATCGCTCTGCCCGGAATTCCGGATTGAAGCAAAATACGCGGAGTTTCAAATGTGCTCGCCGATAAAACAATGGTCTTCGCCCTGATCGAATAGGATGTTCTATCCGGAGTCAGCACTTTGATGCCAGCCACTTTACCTTGTTCGGTCAATACCTCCACGGCGCGGGCCTTCACGCCCAAATCGAAGGGTTTATGGTTCAAGGCATTTCCAAGAAAGGAGATGGAACTGAAAGCTACATTGGAATGTATCACTCCGTAGGATGACGGTTGAAGGTTTATGGCCATGGGAGAATCGATGACATCGGGAAATCCGTTTTCTTGGAGCCGCTTGAGGAGAACTTCTTGAAGCGATGAGCCCTTAGTAAATTCTTGATTAACATTCATGGCTCTTTCGGCAATGTTGTAGTATACATGCATTTCTTCTAACGGCACGGGCCATCCGGCAATTTCGGAAGGATCCATACGGGGGCTGACCATTCCCCAATATAAAGTGCGTCCCCCCAGGGCAAATACCATATTTCCAGCAGGGAATTCAGGAAGAAATCTTCCGATATTTCTCCAGACATTCGGGTTGCTCCATACATTTCCCGAATGATCGCTAGTTGGGATATTGAACACATGGGTCGGCAGCACGAGATCACCTGCTTCAATGACACCAATCCGTTTTTCATTCCCCCCCCACTGTTCGCATAGCCTCCAGATCGCGGCTCCCCCTCCGGCCCCGGTGCCGACGATCAGAACATCGTATTCGGTTTGAGCCATTTGCTCCAAAGGCGTTAGAGGAATCCAATGACCTCTGAAATCCAATGGCGGCTCAGACGGAAATGGAGCAGGACGGTTGTTAAAGAATCTAGTTACAATGGTCGAAGAAGGGAGTTTTACTTGTCTTCCTGCAATGTTGAGATCAGGGCCGGTAATATGCGGGTTTAGGAATATTAGTTCATCGATATGGATATGATGTTTTACCGCAACCCTTCTGAGCGTTTCTCCAGCATCCGCTATATATAACCTCAATGCGTTCACATCCTTATGGTTAAATCTTTATACTATGTATGAAAAATTCGTTTGTTTATTACCGTTTTGTTATTACAAATCGAATTGACGCATAAATTAATTTATTTGGATGGGAGCGGATAAACTTAATGAAAGTGACAATTGGAAATAGAACGATGGTAGAGATAAAACCGATTCAAGTGACCATTTGGAATGAATATATGCAGGAGAAAACGGAACCAAGTGTAACTAACGTATATCCAAGAGGGATACACACTGCCATTTCTGAAGGCTTAGCGCCATACGGCTTCCGAATCCAAACAGCCACGTTAGAACAACCGGAGCATGGTTTAACGGATGAGATTCTTAATCAAACGGATGTCTTAATCTGGTGGGGGCATAAATTTCACGATAAGGTTGAAAATGTGATTGTTGAAAGGGTTCACAACAAAGTACTTCAAGGGATGGGGCTGATCGTGCTTCACTCGGCTCATTTTTCAAAAATATTCAAGAAATTGATGGGTACGAGCTGTAATTTAAGAGTGAGAACAGACAATGAGAAGGAAGTAATATGGGTTGTCAATCCTGCCCATCCGATCACGCATGGAATCGGTCAGTATATTGTGCTGCAGGAAGAAGAAATGTACGGCGAGTTTTTTGATATTCCTGAACCTGATCAACTCGTGTTTGTCGGTTGGTTCGAAGGCGGGGAAGTGTTCCGCAGCGGGTGTTCCTATTATCGCGGGTTAGGCAAAGTATTTTACTTCCAACCGGGACATGAAACGAACCCCACTTATTACAATAAAGAAATTATGAGAGTGATAGCTAATGCTGTGCGTTGGGCTGTGCCTGTGCATGGAGCTGAGCCGGTATATGGACCTACAGAACCTGTCATAGAGTTTAGGAGCAAGTAATTTTCTCGTTACCTAAGCGCTGAGATTAGTGCCCACATTCGCTTATTCGCTAAACAGCGAACCTATACCGTGGACGTTCGTATAACATTAATTCGTATATATGCGTAATCCAAGAGCTTTGCATAACAGCGAAATTCATGATGAACCTCCCGAGACGTTTCGCACGAAACTGGTTGGAATGCAACCTTGCAAACGATGCAAGAGTTTATCTACGCGTTATTCCTTTGAAACCGCTTTGGAAGCGGTGGAGCAAGCAGCCCAGCGAGGCGGACTTACGTCATCCGTCGCTATCCCGCCGGGAGCAACGGTCATTCTTCACGACATGACACTACCTCCAGATTCGGTCGATATCTCACCTGGGTATCGCTGTGCTGCCCCCAAGCACGATGCCGATGCCTGCTGCCGCTCCCGAAACGGCTCTGAAAAACAGGACAGCGTCTGCCGGCCGAATACAAAAAAAAGACACGGTATAAGACGCTTACGCCCGTCTGTTCCGTGTCTTTACTTCAGGTTATGCCTCACCGCGGCAAACTACTCCTTTTTGATCAAAGAAAATCAAGTATTAGACTGAAAATCAAGTATTAGACTACCGATCGACCATTCAACGGAGTATGGTTAGGTATTTAAGTACAGGTACTAGGTAAGCGTCAAACCCATCATCCTTCATGCGTTGATTGATCTCGTTTACCCGATCCTCGCTTTCTTGAATGAAGCCGATATGAAGGGTATTGGGATAACCGACTTGATTACCTTTCATCAAGGTAAGCACTAACCCACCGTCGTCAAATAGTGCAGCGAATGCATTGCCGCGTGTGTTCCCGATTTGCAATCCGAAATATTTGACCAAGAAATCTACAATAGCTTTAACGTCAGTGATCGTGAGATTAAGATGGTTTAGTTTCATAGGTTACTCCTCCTCTTTCTTAGTGATTTATTCTTCAAATTTTCTTACCCCCTAAGAATACCAAATTAATGCAAGTGATAATCTTTTAGTTTTTTATATGTTGTTTTCATGTACAAACCCGTCACATAACTTTAATCTTTAATTCTAATCCCCCTCCAATTTACTGCGGTAAACTGCCCGTTAGCTTAATGAAGAGGAGCAGCTGCCGCAGCAAACTCCTCCTAGTTTGTTCACCTATCGTACCCGTTAGTTTAATCCGTTATTGGGTCAAGCTGAATGATCTCCGACGAATCGTTCCACCAAACCTGCATTTTCACGGGGGTATCTGGATTGGCTAATGCACCGTTTCCACCCGAGGAGCCAAGGTTGTACACATGGTCAGCCTCATCAACGCCAGGCAGTGTCCCACTTCCATCCCCGCCTCCGACTGTGTCATACTTGTAACGGAGTTGACCCGACGGTCTTGGGTCCTTCCCGATATATTTCATGAAGATTCGTGATGTGTGATTCTCCTCCCCCTTCGGTTTATAAACGATATACATAGCCGCCCAATTCTCCGAATGCCCACGAAACTCTTGAACGTATTCCATTTCTCCACCTGCCACAAGATCCTGAATATTATCGCGTTCCATTCCAATGTATGCATCATTCTCCATCTGTTCACAGCCGCTAAGCAGTAGTACGCATGCCAGCAAAATCACTAGGATCTTTCTCATTTGACGCTCGTCTCCCCCTACCTCTTATTTAATGCAGAATCTAAATCATTTCGAGGAAGTCCAATCCTACCAAAAGATAGATTCTTCTCGGCAATAATGCCTTCCAATATTACAAATACGTAAATTGGAAAAACTTGTCGCGTTATCCTGCCCGTTAGCTTAACAAAGAAATGGAGCAGCTGGCGCAGCAAACTGCTCCTTGATTGTTCAACTCCCTTGGTACGATATGTTTTTCTCACGAATGCTCGCTTATTCGCAGGATTTCAACCGGTTGGTAAGGACTGAAAGACAAGAAGGGGAACGCCGTGTTAGACTTCGGCAACATGAAGGCGCACGGGAATAAAGGGGGATAATTGTCGCCCCATATACTTCCATTTACTGCACGCATTCTCCACGCCGCCCTTGGAGGTTTTCACTCCCATGTCTTAACGGGTCAGTGCCCTCTCATTCCTTCGTTACGCCTATCCAAGGGGTGGAGGCCGGTCTTGCTATCGTTACGGGTCGGTGCCCTTTGGTTGAATATATCCGGTACTCCGTGCTTTCTTTGAAATCCTGCGAATAAGCCAAAACTCGTACAACGAAACGGTAGAATATAAGTTAAGCTGCTAGCTGAATAGGCAACGTTTTAGGA
>NZ_JAVIFU010000026.1 GCF_031157315.1 Paenibacillus sp. LHD-38 | reverse complement strand
CGGAGGACCTCCAGTACAACCTTCGTCTTAAACTCTGAGGTATATCGGTTCCGTTTTTCCATTGCTTCATTATAACTTATTTTTCTTCCTCCCGTGTCTCAACCTATGGGAGCATTATAAAGGGGACCCAATCTTTTACCGCAAAGGCGAACCGCCGATCCTGAATCGAAGCGCTTCCAAGGAACTTGCAGGCGAGCTGGTCGGTTTCCTGGATGGCACGCGGCTTGAGGGGACCGAGCAGGAGATTGTCCGCTTGGACGGTAAAAACTATTTGGTAAGCGCGGTGAAATCGCCGCAGCTCAATTGGTATTTGGTCGACATCGTGCCACTGGACCAGATGCTCGGACCGATATCGTTCAGCCGGAATCTCTTTTATTTGTCGATGGCTTTGCTGTTCGCGATCGGGATATCCGCATCCGTACTGCTTTACCGGAACGTGCAGCGTCCGATCATCAAGCTGATTCGCGGCTTACAGAGTGTGCAGCGCGGAGATTTCTCGGTACAGATCAAAGAGAATGTCAACAACGAGTTTGCCTTTCTCTTTTACCGGTTCAATGAAATGTCGCGGCAAATTCAGGATCTGGTCGAGAAGGTGCTCGGCGAGAAGCTGAGGGCAAGGGAAGCGACGCTGAAGCAGCTGCAGGCGCAGATCAATCCCCATTTTCTCTATAACTGCCTGGGCTATATTATTAATATGGCACAGATGAAGGAGGAGGAGGCGGTCGTATCGATGGCTTATAATTTAAGCGCTTATTACCGCTATACGACTCGAATGGAACGGCAAACCGGCTCCGTGGAGGAAGAAATCAAGCTAATCGTCAATTATTTGGACATTCAGAAGCTGCGCAATGAAAGAATTTACTATACGATCGATATACCGGATGAGATGCTGAAGCAGCAGGTTCCTCGTTTGCTGATTCAGCCCGTTGTGGAAAATGCCGTCATTCATGGCGTTGGCAAAACCTATTCTTCGGGCGAAATTCGCATTCGAGGCGAGGTTTCGGGAGGGTTATGCAAAATATATATCGACGACGACGGTCCCGGCATGAACCCGGTGCTGCAGGATGCGCTTAACCGGAAAATGAAGGAGCCGCTGCAGGAGGAAATGGGCTGCGGCCTTTGGAATACCAATCAAAGAATTATGCATCAGTTTGGAGAAGGGTCTTATCTCTATTTTACCAAATCAATTTTAGGGGGATTTCGAACCGAAATCATGTGGCAGATGCCCCTCGAAGAAGAGCAGCGACATCATCCTAACATACAAGGAGACCCATTACATGCAAATGATCATAGTAGATGATGAAGCCCACTGGGTAGATAATTTATCGATGCACAAGCCTTGGCATACGCTCGGTATTGAACAGGTTCATAAAGCTTATTCCGCGCAGGAAGCGCTGCAAATTATAGCGACCCAGCCGATTGATATTATCATATCTGATATTCTAATGCCTGAAATGACAGGGATAGAGCTCATAGAGAAAATCCGAGCCAGCGATAAGAGAATCAAATGCATCATTTTATCCGGGCATTCGGATTTTGAATATGCAAAGGAGGCCGTGCGGCATCAAGCCATTGAATACTTGCTGAAACCGCCGACCGATCAAGAATTGTTCGGAGCAGTCAAGACGGCGATCGAACAATTGAAAGCGGAATGGGAGAGCATCAGCTCTCATGAACGTACGAAATATACGCTGCGGGAGAACCTTCCGCTTCTGCGGGGGCAGCTGCTGCTTGATGCGCTGCGCGGAACGAGGTTTCCCGCCGACGAGTGGAGCAGAAAGCTGGAAAATTACCATTTGCCGATCCGGTTCGGGGATTGCGCGCTGCTGCTCGTCCGTTTGGAGGAGGAGTTCGGGCAGTACCGCAACAACGGCCAGCAGCTGATGGAATATGCGATAATCAACATTGCGGAAGAAATTTTCGGCGAATTTACGGAGGTTTGGGGAGTCAGGGAGGAGCATGGCTATTTGGCTTTCCTGCTTCAGTTCAAGGGAGACGATCCGGCTATCAGGAAGGAAATGCTGCTGGAGAAGCTGGCCGTGCAGCTGCAGGCGAAGGTCAAACAGTTTTTGAAAGGTTCGCTCTCGATTGTCATCACGGAGCCATTCCGTTTTCCCGAGCAGCTTGCGGATGTTTACCGGAAGGCTGCCGCTTCCTTTCGCCAAATTGTCGGGGATGAACGTGAATTCGTCATGCGTGTCAGCGATCTGGAGCAAACGGTATCCGAAGGCGCTTTGGATGCGATCCACAGCCCGCCGTCTTTGAACAATTTGCTGGAGGCCGGGCGCTGGGACGCATTAGAGGAAAAGCTGCAGCTAGTGTTCGATGAGCTTGATCTCAAATGGTCCGATTCGTGGGAGCACTGCATGGAGGCCGGTTTTCTGATCGCGTCGGCATTTACGCACTACGCGCATCGAAACGGGTATTCGCTGGCTAAGCTTTTAGGAGAGGACATGGAACTATTGCAGAACGGGGAGGCTTTCAGCTCCATCAGCAAGCTGCGTAATTGGTCTATGGTGGGACTTGGCAAGCTGAAAGTGGGAACAGCCAATGAGGTGAACGACATCCGTTCCCATTATGTGAAGAAGGTTCAGGCGTTTACTGAAAAAAATCTTCACCTGGATGTGTCATTGCGCGCGCTAGCCGATCATGTGAACCTGCACACGACGCATTTATCCAAAATTTATAAAATCGAAACCGGCGAAGGAATTAGCGATTACGTGTCCCGGCTTCGTATGGAGCGGGCCTGCCATCTGCTGAAAACGACCGACAAAAAGGTGTATGAAATCAGCGCGGAAATCGGATATTTGGAGCCGGCTTACTTCATCAAGGTGTTCAAACGCCAGTTTGGCGTGACGCCGCAGGATTATCGGACCGGGTCCTAACAACATGACAGAGTCCTATGGAAACTAACAAAGTCATATAGATGCCCTCCCCTGCTGCTTGGTAAAGTAGCTTATGTGATCATCTTACTTCAAAGGGGACTGAAACATGAATAAACTGAGAAAAGCATGGGTACTGCTCGTAGCTATGGCCTTCATCGTAAGTGCTTGCAGCGGAAATACCAGCAAGAACGAGAATAAAGGAACAGAGAATACAGCGACGAATACAGCGACGAATACAGCCGCTGAGTCAGAGTCTGATACCGCGTTTGCAAAAGGAAAATATGATCCGCCGATTGAAATCAGCACGGTCATTATGCCGAGAAAGTATACCAATGGCGACACCAAGGAAAACAATGTGCATGACCGCTGGATGCTGGAGCAGTTCGGCATGAAGCATAAGGATACTTGGTATCCGGCAGGCAACGACCAATACAAGCAGAAGCTTCAGCTCGCGATTGCCTCTGGCGAGAAACTGCCGGATTTCGTTTTTGTGCCGACCGACGCGATCTTGACGAATCAATTGATCGATTCCGGACAATTTTTGCCGATTGACGAGCTGTTCGATAAATATGCCAACCAGACATGGAAAGACCATGCCGCACAGCATCCGGAATTATGGTATCCCTTCACGAAGGACGGCAAGAAGTGGAATGTACCGATTCTAGAATATACCGACAATGACGACACGCTCTTGTGGCTGCGCGAGGATTGGATGGAGAAGCTGAACCTGGAAGCTCCTAAAACGATTGCGGACCTCGATAATATTTTGGACAAATTTAAAAATCAGAATCCAGACGGACTCGCTGCTAAGGACGTGTATCCGATCGCGATTTCTTTGAAAAACAACACGAATACATGGATGGGCTCGCTCGACTGGCTATATGGCGCATATGGCGCGGTGGAAGAGCAATGGAATAAGGACGCAAACGGTAATCTTGAGTACGGTTCCGTTAACCCGGGAGCGAAGCAAGCGCTCGCCAAGCTGAAGGAATGGATGGAAAAAGGCTATATTCATCCGGATGCGGCTTTATGGGACGAAGGCAAAACAGCTGAAATTTGGACAAACGGAAAAGCGGGCGTTCTGCCAGGCGCAAACTGGGTTCCTGACTGGCCGGCACCGGATCTGCTCAAAAACGTAAAAGGTTCTAAATACAAAGCCTATCCGATCCCTGCAGGTCCAGATGGCCTCATCGGTACGAAATGGCAAAATTCAGGCGTAAACAGCAGCTTTATGATTAACAAGGATGCCGAGCATCCGGAAGCGTTCTTCCTGTATTACAATTACCTGCTCGATAATTTGGCTAACCCTGCAGCTGGAAGCAAATTCGAATACGGTTTTGCCAAAGGGTATGACTGGGATGAAGTGGACGGACAACCGACCAACAACAAAGACAAAATCAAAGACTTCAACAATGAATTTGCCTTTATTACCGGTCCGGCTCGTATTCCAGACCTTTATATGAAAACACTGGTTAAGCTTGCAGACGGCGCGGCACCGGAAACGCCTTACGAGAAGCAGACTGCTGAATTCCGTAAACCGGAAAACTGGTATTCCGCAAAAGTCGTGATGTCGCAGATCGATATCCGCAAGCAAAACTTCTTCACAGGCGCAGCGACGCCAACGATGATTTCAAAATGGAGCCTGCTGCGTCAATCCGAGCTGGAGACGTTCAACAAAATCATTTACGGCAAATTGCCTATCGATGCCTTTGACAGCTTCGTGACCAATTGGAAAGCAAACGGCGGCGACCAAATTACGGCCGAAGTGAATGAATGGTTCAAGTCGGTTTCCAAATAACAAGAGCAATAATAGGGAATAACCAAAGCCAGCAAGGTCATCTTAATGATCTTGCTGGCTTTTCCCATATATAGAGGTTTGAAAATAGGAGCAAGGGCAAGGATATGAGTTATAATTAACCATAAATCGGTGCATATTTAGCGGGAAAAGATCGAAAGGAGCCATAAGATGGGTAATTCCATGTACGAGCTGGTAGAGACAGGCGCAAAGCTGCAGTTCGACGTTTCGCTGCATAGCGTGAATTATGTACCCAGCCATTGGCATAACAGCGTTGAAATTATTTTTGTGCTGCGCGGAAAGCTGGAGGTTACCGTAGGAGCCGAGAAAACCACACTATCCGAGGGTGATGTGCTGGTAATCAATTCATGGCATGTCCATGAGGTCATTGGCCGTGATCTCAACATTATTGCAACCTGCCAGATTCCGGTCTCCTTTCTTAAAACCTATATCAGCGGGATGGAGCAGATTCAATTTGATTGTCATTCCAGCTTATTGGGCCCAAACAAAAGAGAAGCCATGGACCGCATGCGTCAGCTTCTTGCCGAAATGGTACAGCTGATTCACAAGAAGGGCGAATCGTATGAGCTGGACATGCAGGTAAGGATGCTGGGTGTCTTATCTATATTAATGAAGCAATTCAAGGCAGAAGCGGTGAGCGGCGCCATGAATGAAAAATATATGGAACGCATGATGCGCATCATTACCTACATTGATGAACATTACAGAGAACCGGTCTCTCTTCTTGATATGGCAGAGCGCGAGTTTTTGTCGGTACCGTATTTATCCAAGTTCTTCAGTGAAAATATCGGACTGAACTTTCAATCCTATTTGACGAATATACGGCTGAAAAATACGGTAGAAGCGTTATTGCACCATGTAGAGACACCGATTGCCGATTTGGCTATGCAGCATGGTTTTCCCAATGCCAAGTCCTTTTATGCAGCTTTTAAAAACCGGTATGAGATGACGCCAACCGAATACCGCAAACAGTACCGGCCTGACATTTATGAGCAGAAGGAGAAGTGGTCCTCCAATTATTTGGCGTTCAACCAATCGAGCGCTCTGGGCATTATTAATCAATACTTGCAGCGGGGGCATTCCTTTAATCAAGAGCCCGTGCAGCCGCTGCAGTCGGTGACGCATCAGGTGGATATGCAAGCAAGCGGCAAGCCGATTAAGCATACGTGGAAAACGGTCATAACGATCGGCAAAGCAAAAGAAGGCCTGCATGCCGATTTACAGCGGCAGCTGCGTGACTTACAGCGGCGATGCCCTTTTTCGAATATCAGATTCCACGGTATTTTTGATGATGCCATGATGATCTATGACGAGGATGAGGCAGGAGAACCTCGCTATAATTTTCGATTTGTTGACCAGCTGTTTGATTTTTTGCTGTCCATTGGCTTAAAGCCGTTTGTAGAATTAGGTTTTATGCCCTCGAAGCTGGCGGCTGACCCAAGCAAGACGGTTTTCTCTAGAGTCAGCTATACGAGCCCGCCCAAATCACTGGACCGATGGTGTGACATGGTTAGTTTATTCGTACGCCACTGCATGAATCGCTACGGAGCAGCACAAGTGAAGAGCTGGAAATTCGAATTTTGGAATGAACCGGAGTTTTCGGCATTCTGGCCTGCTACTGACGCGGAATATATGCAGATGTACAAACGAACCTACCAAGCAATCAAAAGCATTTCCACCGAGCTTCAAATGGGGGCACCGGGCCGAATAATCACCCTGGGCACATTCGAGTTTAGTGAAGCCTTTTTTGCTTTCTGCAAACAAAACGATTGCTTGCCGGACTTTATACCGCTGCATTTTTACCCGCATGAGCATATTGAGGACATGATGGATGAATTGGATAACCACCTGCTGCAGCTGCCCCCTTACCGTCAATTGCAGGATCATTTCCGGCGGATCTCCCCTAATCCGAACTATCTGAAGGAGAAGCTCATTCATGAGGTTGGATTTCTGCAGAAGCAAGGCCTCTCCGACCGGGAGGTTTATTTGACGGAATGGAACTCAACGGCGTATCACAGGGAATTGACGAATGATACCTTGTATAAAGCCGCGTATATCGTGAAAAATCTTATAGATAATCTCGATTATATTCAAGGCTTCGGCTATTGGGTGCTGAGTGACAACATCGAAGAAACCGTTGCATCGCCGCAGCTGTTTCACGGCGGCCTTGGTCTCATCGCCCAGCATGGGATTCCGAAGGCAGCCATGTATGCCTATGATTTACTGGCCAAGCTGGGCGATAAGCTGCTTGTGCGCGGGGAAGGTTATGTTGTGACAGCGGGCAGCAGCGGATACCAGGTTCTCGCGTATAACTATTGCCACTTTGACGATTTGTATGCGCTGGGCGATACCTCCTTTATTGATGAGACGAATCGCTACAACGGCTTTAAAGACGAGAAGGTTTTGAAAATGACCTTTGAGCTAAAGGCTATTCCGAACGGGAAATATCGCATGATTACGCATAGGATTAATCGAAAGCATGGCAGCTCCTATGATAAATGGGTGGAGATGGGGGCCCCTAAGCCGTTATCGGCAGAGGATATCGACTATATAAAGACGGCTTCCGTTCCTCAAAGATCGGTGCAAACGGTCGAAATAGAGCATGGTTTTACTTATCATACGGTGCTGGAGCCGCATGAGGTGGCGCTGGTAGAGCTGACTCCCCTCTATTAAGCAAACCTTCAGCGAATGGGTCATTTTTTAACCTCGAATAATTAGCCTGATTGAAACGCTTACAAAAACACATTAAAAATGACTATAAAAGTCGACAAGCTGCTGCCTATTTGATATAGGCAGTTTTGCTTATAATAAGTTTGTAAACGTTATCATTCATGGATTACTGGAGGTTAGACAATGACAGACGCAACAATAAAGGGACAGGTAGCTACTCCTCTCCGCAGACTGACCATAGGAATTGTAATCGGCTATGGCTGCATGATGCTCGCTTTAATGACGCCGGCTTTGCTTTTGCTCACGTTCAAGATGATTGAAATCGATCCTGACGGCTATACGTCTTCTTATGGTCTGGTTGCGGGCATCGGCGCGTTCTTCGCGTTAATCGGAAATCCGCTGGGTGGCGCGCTGAGCGATCGTTCGAACCTCTCGTTCGGCCGCCGCCGCACATGGATTCTGATCGGACCGATATTTGGCTGCGCAGCGCTGTTATGGGCGGGGATGGCAACCGAGATCTGGCAGGTCATCATAGCTTGGGCGATCGCGCAATTGTTTTTTAATTTTGCAATGGCCGCGTATACGGCACTGATCCCGGATCAAGTAAAGCAAGAAAACCAAGGAACGATATCAGGAATCGTCGGTTTGATTTTGCCGGTTGCGATGGCCGTGGGCATGGTATTGATGACATTGATGCCGAACGCGACTTCCATAACCAAATGGACGCTCCTTGCTGCGATCGGTATTATTGGCCCAATCATTAGTTTGTTTCTCATCCGGGATGGGAAAGTAGAGATCATCGAAGTTCCAAAACAGCATGTTTCATGGGGAGAAAAGCTTAGCAAGGTTTATCCGAGCCCACGCAAATTTCCAACGTTCTCCTGGGCAGTCGTATCCAAATTCCTGCTTATGATGGGTTATTGCAGCACCATGTACCTGACGGTCATGCTTGTGAACCGGATGGGCTATACGGAAGACGCAGCTACCGCAAGCGTTGCGACGATTAACATCATTTCGATGCTGGCTATGGCGCTTACCAGTGTTTTTGGCGGTGTTTTATCTGATAAATTCCGCAAGCAAAAGCCGTTTCTGTATGTATCCGCTTTAATTATGGTTGTTGGTATTCTCGTTTATGCTTTTGTTCCTCATTATTTGGCTTATGTCGTGGCTTCAGCGGTTATCGGGCTTGGTTATGGATGCTTCTCCGCAGTAGACTTGGCGCTCGTGGCAAGGATTCTGCCTCGTAAAGAGGATGCAGCCAAGGACTTCGGTATTATGAACGTAGCCAATGCGCTGCCGCAGTCGATTGTGCCTGCGATTGCGCCTCTATTGCTCGCGCTGGGCGGTTGGTCATTCTTCTATATCGTTCTCGCAGTATGCGTAGTGGTTGGAATGCTCGCAATCAAGCCGCTTCCAGAAGTCGGGCAGCAATAAAAGCGAATAATTAGCTAACAAAGATATAAATAACGGTAAATAAATAGGAGGAACAGCGATGAAACAAGATATGACCGAAGAAAAGCTCCAAGATGGCATACGTTATGTTCGCAATGACGGAGGACCAACGCTTGGTTACTCCCTTGTATCCGGCGTGAAGATTGTGGAGAAGGATGGCTTGTTCTTTAAGGATTTGAATCAAAATGGATCGCTGGATAAATATGAGGATTGGCGTCTGCCTTCAGAGGAGCGGGCGAAGGACCTGGCCTCCCAAATGTCGGTCGAGCAGATCGCGGGGCTGATGCTGTACAGCAGGCATCAATCGATTCCTGCGGCATCCCATGGCTGGTTCTCGAGTACGTATGGCGGCAAAAGCTTTGAAGAAAGCGGAGCAAAGCCTTGGGAGCTTACGGATGAGCAGCTGCAATTTCTAGCTCGGGATCACCTAAGGCATGTGCTGATTATGACGGTACAATCTCCGGAGACAGCGGCGAGATGGAACAATGCCGTACAGTCCTTTGCGGAAGGAACGGGTCTGGGCATTCCCGCAAATAACAGTTCAGACCCTAGACATGGCTCGGATTCCAGCTCGGAATTTAACGCAGGCTCGGGCGGTCACATTTCTATGTGGCCAGAGACGCTGGGGCTGGCTGCAACCTTTGATCCGAAGGTAACGGAGAAATTCGGTAAAATCGCGGCTAAGGAATACCGCGCATTAGGCATTGCCACTGCACTCTCCCCACAAATTGACATCGCGACTGACCCGCGTTGGTTCCGCTTTAACGGAACCTTCGGCGAGGATTCCAGGCTCTCCGCGGATATGGCGCGTGCTTATGTGGATGGATTTCAGAATTCAGCCGGTGACAATGAGATTGCAGACGGCTGGGGCTACGAAAGCGTAAACGCGATGGTGAAGCACTGGCCGGGCGGCGGCTCTGGTGAAGCGGGACGCGATGCGCATTATGGATGCGGCAAATATGCCGTATATCCGGGTGGGAATTTTGAAGAGCATCTCATCCCATTCGTGGATGGGGCCTTTAAGCTGGATGGCAAGACGGGCAAAGCCTCGGCAGTTATGCCGTATTATACGATCTCGGTAGATCAGGACGGCGTAAACGGCGAGAACGTAGGCAACTCCTACAACACATATCTTATTCAGGATCTGCTTCGCGGCAAGTACGGCTATGACGGCGTCGTATGCACGGATTGGTTAATTACGGCGGATGAAACGCCAAGCAAGGATTCTTTTCTAAGCGGAAAGCCATGGGGCGTGGAAGGACTATCCGTGGCGGAGCGCCATTACAAGCTGCTTATGGCTGGCGTGGACCAATTTGGCGGAAATAATGAGATTGCTCCCGTGCTGGAAGCTTATCAAATGGGAGTGGCAGAGCATGGCGAAGCCTTTATGCGCAGCCGCTTTGAGCAATCGGCGGTACGCTTGCTGAAAAATATTTTCCGCCTTGGGTTGTTCGAGAATCCTTACCTGCAGGTGGAAGAGAGTGCGCAAATCGTGGGCAGTCCTGCTTTTATGAAAGAAGGCTATGAGGCCCAGCTGAAATCGATTGTACTGCTAAAAAACAAAGCGCAGCTGCTGCCTCTGCCATTGAAAAGCACGGTATATATTCCGAAGAGATATACCCCCGCAGGGAAGGACTGGTTCGGCTTTCCCACGCCGGAAACGCTGGAGTATCCGGTTAATCTCGATATCGTCCGCAAATACTTTAACGTAACGGAGGATCCTGATGCGGCTGATTTTGCTCTCGTATTCATCAGCAATCCAAAGTCTGGCGTTGGTTACAGCCAAGAGGATGCTGATCAGGGCGGTAACGGATACATGCCTATCAGTCTCCAATATAAGACGTACACAGCTGAACATGCCCGTGAGCACAGTTTGGCAGGCGATGCGCGAGAAGACGATGTGCTTAATCGTTCCTATAAAGGAAAAAGCGTCACGGCTCACAATACGAGTGATTTAGATGCGGTACTGGATACAAAGGAGAAAATGAAAGGCAAGCCTGTCGTTGTTTCACTTCTTCTGGCTAATCCGGCTGTCGTCGAGGAGTTTGAATCGGCGGTTGATGCGATCATTGCTAATTTTGGCGTGCAGGATCAGGCTATCATGGAGATTTTGACCGGGAACGTAGAGCCGTCCGGCCTTCTGCCTATGCAAATGCCGGCTAATATGAAGACAGTCGAAGAGCAGCTGGAGGATGTTGCGCATGATATGGATTGTCATGTGGATTCCGAGAATAACGTTTATGATTTCGCATTCGGCTTGAACTGGAGCGGAACGATCCAAGACGCAAGAACTGCGAAATATAAGAAATAATAGATTGCAGTCTATAATAAATGAAAAAACATCGCGAGCTTCGCGATGTTTTTTCGTCTTCTAGCCCGGTTTGATCCCTTAAAGCGAGCTTGATGCTTGAATAAGAAGATTACTAAGCATAGCGTAGTCCGGAGCTTGTCCCTCGCGAATTTTGATCCATTTTCGTTCAGGCGGCCCTTCGAAAACAACGCCAGCGGGCAGCTCAAGCTCAGCCGTATTAAAAATCATAAAGCTTAACGCATCCTTGGAAGGAGAGATAACGGCCGCGTATTTCCCATTTTTGAGAAAATGCGGCTTCTTGTATTGAATACGTTCAGCAGCATCCGGGATCGATTGATGAATCATTTGACGGAGCTCATTGCTAATCTCGATTTGCCAGGGTTGGCTCATGCTTTCGATAAATGCGGTAACTTCTGGATTCGTGGAAATCCCGATCACCTTCTTTGTTAGAATTGGATCCATTTATTTATATATACCATGGCTTGATGAACAATGTAAAGGATTGTAAAATTTAACATGTTGGTAGAAGCGAAGCGAGAAGAACGTTCTGGAGAAACGCAGTGTTCGCCTTTGCAGCCGGATTCTTACCCTGTAGGGGATAAGAAAATCAAAGAATCCGGCTGCAACAGCGATCGGAAGAATGATCTGCTCGCGCAGCGGCAGCAACGTTAGATTTTTAATCACAACAAGATATCAACATTTTTAAGCATTAATGCAATACATTTAGCGCTTTCATCCGGCTATAATCAAGAAAAACGGTGGAGGCTGATTAGATGAGCACAGCATATTGGCAGGAAATTATGGACAGACTCGATAAAAAAGTGACGCGGACGATTGGGCAGATGGGCGATAAATGTCCTCATTTTGCGAAAGAAGACGGAAAATTCGATGATATTGGCACCGACTGGTGGACAACCGGTTTCTGGCCGGGCATGCTCTGGATTATGCATGACATGACGGGCAAGAAGCATTACAAAGAGGCGGCATGGCGCTGGGATGAGGAACTCGAGCAATGGTTCATTAAACCGACGGTAGAGATGCATCATGATGTTGGCTTTCAATTCCTGTCCACAGCGGTCATCAAGCATACGATTACTGGCGACGAGGATGCTTTTCGCCGCGGTATCGAAGCAGCGAACTTTCTGGCGGCAAGATACAATCCTGTGGGCCGATTTATTCGTGCCTGGAATGAAGACAAGCATGGCTGGGTAATCATCGACTGCATGCTAAATATTTCGCTTCTCTTCTGGGCGAGCAAGGTGACGGGTGATCCTCGCTATAAGCATATGGCGACTGCCCATGCGGAAACGACGATGAAGTACGGTATTCGCGAAGACGGCTCAACAAAACATATTATTTCCTTTGATGCGGAGACGGGAGCCTATATTGAAAACTTTGGCGGCCAAGGTCTTTCAGCTGAATCCTCATGGAGCCGTGGTACTTCTTGGGGGCTGTACGGCTTCATTAATGCGTATCGCAATACCGGTGATGAGCGTTTCCTGCAAACGGCCAAACGAATCGCGCATTATTTTATTGCGGCTTCGCCAGAGGATTATGTTCCTTATTCTGATTTCCGATTTGAATCAGTGGAAGGCCGGTTCCGCGACAGCTCTGCGGCGGCGATAGCAGCTTCAGGCCTGCTTGAGATTGCAGAGGTTGTTCCGGCAGGTGAAAAAGGTCTGTATGCGGGAGCAGCCGAGCGCATTTTGCGTTCGCTTACTGAAAATTACGCAACCTGGGAAAACCCAGAGCATGAGGCTATTCTTCTACATGGCTCGAGCAGCGTATCGGCAAACGCCGAAGGCTCCTTAATCTATGGCGATTATTATTACATTGAGGCTGTTGCCAAGCTGAACGGCTGGAAACACCGCATATACTAAGCTTATACGAATACAAAAGCAGCGTTCCTTGACTATCGGGAAGGCTGCTTTTTCATAGTTCAGCTCCCTTCATCTTGCTGCAAAAACTTCATTATATTGCTAATCTATTCGCATATTCAGCCGGACGTCGCCTAGTGATGTATAGTAAGAGGACAAGGATAACCGAAATAAGCATCGATAGCTCGTAAGCCATATAGAGCCGATGAAGGTTGAAGTGGAGGTAAGCGGGATGCCAGGCGTACTAACGAAGTATTTTGAATATGGCCAAAAGGAAATCGATTATTTAAAAAGCGTTGATCCTGTGCTGGGTGAAGCGATGCTGCGACTTGGCAAGATTGAACGGGTCATCATGCCGGAGCTGTTCACGGCACTCATGAATGCAATTGTCGGCCAGCTTATTTCAGCTAAGGCAGCCCGCACCATATGGGAGAGAATGCAGGAGAGGCTCGGTGAGATAACGCCGGCCAATCTGGCTGCGCAGTCTGTCGAAGATATTCAAGGCTGCGGCATGACAATGAAAAAGGCCGTATGTATTAAAACTATCGCACAGACGATCACGCTGGGTGACTTTCAATTGGAGGAACTGAAACAGCTTCCGGATGCTGAAGTCATTAAGAGACTGATGACCCTAAAGGGAGTCGGAAAGTGGACGGCCGAAATGCTGCTCATTCATGCGTTGGAGCGTCCGGATATCGTCAGCTGGGGAGATATCGCCGTACGCCGCGGAATGATGAAGTTATATGGTCTTGATTCGATAACAAAAGAGCAATTCGATGGCTATAGTCGTCAGTATTCACCGTATGGGTCAATAGCTTCCATTTATTTGTGGGACCTTTCATTTGATTAAGGAAAAAGGAGCAAGGACATGGATATAACCGTAAAAGAACAGCTGCTTGCGTGGGCGGAGGAGGACTACCGGAAATTTTCTGCTGCGCTTATTCCGAACATTAATAACGTATTAGGTGTCCGGCTGCCCCATTTGCGCAAGCTAGCCAAGACCATTGCGAAGGGCGATTGGCAGCATTATTTGGAACATGCCGAAAGCGAGTATTTTGAGGAAATCATGCTGCAGGGGATGGTGATCGGATATATTCAGGCCGACATCGGGAAAGTTTTGCCCTATATCGCTGATTTTGTGCCTAAAATGGACAACTGGTCGGTGTGCGACAGCTTCTGCATCGGGCTGAAAATCACGAAAACGAATAAGGATACCATGTGGGATTTTTTACAGCCTTATCTTGTTTCAGATAAAGAGTATGAAATACGCTTCGGTGTCGTTATGCTTCTTGATTATTATATTGAAGAAGGTTACATTCACCGTGTACTGAGGCTGCTAGACGAGACCGATCGCAGCAGCTACTATGTCAAGATGGCGGTGGCTTGGGCGATTTCAATATGTTATGTGAAGCTGCCAGAGATCACGCAAGCCTATTTGGAGAGCAGCTCTCTGGACGATTTCACATACAACAAAGCTTTGCAAAAAATAATAGAATCATACCGCGTAGATCCGGAAACGAAAAACCGGATCCGCGGCATGAAACGAAAGCGCTAGCCAGCGGCTAATGTTCAAAGCCCTGCTGGCTGATATAGATTTGCTCTGCGGAGAAAACACGCTTCATCCGTTCATAAACGATTTGATATGCGGAAGGATCATGCCATTCTTCAAGCCCCAGCGGCTCATACCATTTATGAATGCCCATTTGCTTGGTTCGTTTTCCGCTGCTGCCGTCGCCCATAAAATAATCATCAATGCAGATACGGTCAACAAGCGGCCGCAGCTTGTCCGGGAATGCCTCGCTGCTTGGCAGTACTGGAGCGATTGCGGCTTGCGCTTGAACGCCGGCCTCCTTCAATAATTGAAGAGTCTTAAGCCTGGCTTGAATCGGAGGGGCCTGCGGCGAAAAATGCTTTCGGATCTCATCGAGATCTGTCTCCACCGTCATGCTCACGCGGACCTTCTCCCCGAGCCGCAGCAAAAGATCGATATCTCTGCGGACAAGCGGGCTGCGCGTTTGCACGAGCAGAAAGTCGGGCGGATTCTGAGCCATGACCTCCAGCAAGGAGCGGGTAATCCTTTCCTTATGCTCAATAGGCTGGTAAGGATCGGTACTGGAGGACATAAAGATCGTGACGGGTCCTTTGGTGCGGGCTCTAAGCAGTTCCTTCCGAAAAACCTCCGCAGCATCCTTCTTGATATCAACCCAGGTCCCCCATTCTTTGTTCCTAAACAGTGAAACCGGCATTTTCCGGACATAGCAGTAGGAGCAGCCAAAAGCGCAGCCGGTATAAGGGTTCAGCGAATGGCTGTAGCCCGTCAGAAAACCGGTTCCCTTATTCAGAAGCGTCTTAGGCTGCTTGTATAAATACTCGGTTTTCATTTGGATACCTTCGTGTGAATAAGCTTTGCAATGATTGCCATGAGATAAACCTCCTTGAATGTGGGACTGCGTTTACGTGGCATCATGGAAAATAATGCCGAGACTGTACCTCGTACCTGAGGTAACGGTGCTTACGCCATGCCGAAGAGTCGTCTTGTAATAGCCGCGCGTACCTAAGACCGGACGGTGATGGGTGGGGAAAATAAGGCCTTCGCCTTGCTCAAGCGTAATGACATGTCCGCGGCTCTGCGCTCGCGGGCGCTGCTCGACGAGCAGAAATTCACCGCCCGTAAAGTCGGTCTCCTTCTGGTTCAATGCAAATACGACCTGAAACGGGAAGTACACTTTTCCATACAAATCCTGATGGAGGCAGTTATAGCCGCCGGCTTCGTATTTCAATATTAACGGGGTAGAACGCCTCTGTTCCTCGTTGTGGCAATGAGCCAGAAAATCATTGAAGGCCAGCGGATAAGCGGCTTCTTTACCTAATTGTTCAAGCCAGCGGTTAGCCGTGACTGCGAGATAGGGATATAAGCCTTCACGCAGCAGCTGCAGCATAGAGGGAAGCGGAGAGCTGTAATACTTATATTCTCCGATTCCGAACCGGTATCTCGCCATATTGACGGTGCTGCGGAAATGCGCTTCGTTCTTATAGGTGCCAATCATTTCTTGGCATTCCGAATGGTCTAATAAGACGGGAAGCTTCGCAAATCCTTGTTCTTCTAATGATTGCTGAAGCGCTGCGAAGTCGAGATTCGCGATACGTTGGTTGAGGCGCTCAAGCAAAGGATTCGACTCCTTCCCTGCTTACCGCTTCGCTCTCCAAATGCAGCAGCTTCTTTTTCATCTCCATGCCGCCGCGATAGCCGGTTAGGGAGCCGTTTTTCCCGATCACGCGGTGGCAGGGAATCGTAATGAGGATCGGATTTGCGCCGATCGCGGTGCCTACTGCACGGACCGCGGCCGGCCTTTGAATGAGATTGGCGATATCCGAATAGGATTTGGTTTGGCCATAAGGAATGTCGTTCAGCGCGCGCCATACTTTAAGCTGAAAGTCGGTGCCATGATAATCGAACGGGACGGTGAAGCTTGTGCGCTTGCCTTGAAAATATTCGATCAGCTCGTCTTTGTACGGCCGCAGCAGCTGGTCATTTTGAATCAAGACGCTGCCCGGAAGCTTTGTTTTCGCCCATAGAGCAAGCTCTTCCATCGATTGGTTTTGAGAGCCGGCGAAGCAAAGGCCCGCAGGGGTAGCGGCAAGGTGAATATTCCAATCTTCATGCGTTAAAAGCGTCCAATACAATTGGGGGATTGCCTTGTTTTCCATAGGATGAAGCCTCCGTTCATTTTATTGTTTGTTCTTTCCGAAAGCTTGCCGGCGTGTGTCCGGTTAATTTTTTGAAAAGGGTTATAAAATAAGGCGTATTGGCTAGGCCCACTTGAACACCAATATCTGAAACGGGATGATCCGAAGAAAGCAGCAGCTCCTTCGCTTTTTCAATCCTTTGCTGCTGGATATAGGCAACGGGGGTCATTTGCTTCAACTTCCTAAAAGTCCGATGCAGGTGGTAAGGGCTGCCGTGACAAATCTCAGCGAGCAGCTCTAAGGTTAGGGCCTTTCTATAGTTATGGTCGATATAGTCAGTCACGGAAGCGATCCATTCGTCATCGGGCAGCCGTTGGCCGGTTGGCTTACAGCGTTTGCATGGACGAAACCCGGCAGATTCCGCTTGCTCGGCCGTATCGAAGTAAGTGATATTATCGGGGTTCGGCGGTCTTGATTTACAGGATGGCCGGCAAAAAATTCCCGTTGTCTTGACGGCATAAAGAAATGTTTCATTATAGGAAGCATCGTTGCCGAGGACGGCATTCCACTTTTCCTCAAGCCCCAATTCTAAGGGCGTTGTATCTGCTGAGGATTGAGAAACAGAAAATGGCTGGTTCAGGTTGTGCTTGCTTTGATTTACCATGCTGGTTCACCTCCACCACTAGTATAACCCCGAAAGTGAACGTATGTACGCATTTGGGAATGGAATAGCAAGATAACGAAATTGATTAACGATTGTAATTTCCGTAAATTGGGAACGTGGAGATAAGTAACAGCGGCGGTTTAGGACAAGTTGATCCTTGAACCGCCGCTATTTATATTTTCGAAGCCAGATTAATATGTCGTCTTTATCGTCATTGTCATGTTTGAGGGACGGTGAAGCAATATCTTCACAAGCTGCTCTTGCATGTAAGCAGCAGAATGCGCAAAATCGCTCTCGATCCAGTGAAAGATGAGTCCAAGCAGCTCATGCAGCGTGTAGACGACAAGCAGTTCTTGATCTAAATCATGAGCTTCGTGGAGGAGTTCCTCCATAATGGTCTGCTTCAAGGATACGAACATTTTTTCCTTAAGTATGTGGAGCACGTCGCTTGTCGCCAGTGTGGTATAGATAGTGGCGTGTTGTGCGATATGATTGAAAATCATGACCCTGCCCGGAATAGATAGACACAGAGAAAACCTCTATAATAAATCATGGAGGGATACAACATGGGGCAACGAAAGAAATACGACAAGGAATATAAGGAACAGGTGGTATTACGTATCTTAGCCGAGGAAACAACGATTGGTGAAGTAGCTAAGGAGCTGGAAGTTCATTACACCACCATCCGAGACTGGGTGAAAACGTATAAATGTGATGGTGCAGGCGCATTCCCTGGCAGCGGGAACCTTAAAGCTGATGATGATGAGATGCGTAAATTACGTAAGCAGTTAGCAGATCTGAAAGAAGAGAATGAAATATTAAAAAAAGCGGCGGCCTACTTCGTGAAAAATCTGAAATAAATACGTTCAAGTTTATCTATGAACACCGCTTCGAGTTTCGGATTGCGAGGATGTGCCAGGCCCTTAATGTATCAAGAAGCGGCTATTATGCTTACATCAATCGTCCAGAAAGCAAGCGTAGTGTAGAGAATCGGGCGTTATTGAAAACGATCAGAGACATTCATACAAGCATCTGTAGCATGAGTCTTAAAGGTAACTGTTATGATAATGCTCCAATGGAATCTTTTTGGGGCAAGCTCAAGATGGAATGGCTAAATGATCGTACTTTTAAGACTCGGGCTGAAGCTAAGAAGGCCGTATTTGAATATATCGAACTATTTTATAACCGTCGGAGAACACATTCCTCCAACGATTATGTACCTCCATTCAAGTTAGGGGGAGCATTGTAGAGCATTAGACTAAAGGTCCAAAATGCGGGGGACAAAATCGTTAGCCTCCATGTGAAGGATCCGATTGCGACTAACAATATCGGCATCGACTTTTTTACAAAGGATAATGGAAGTAATGCGCCGGTGCTGACTGTAGTAACCAACTGATCAAGGAGAAGTGCCTGTTTCCTTTCGGAAACAGGCACTTTTTGCGTGCAGCTGTCCAGTTTATACCACACGTATTTCCGACTCTGACCGGGATCATCGTGGGCATCGAGCGAGAATATATTAACTCATTAAATCATACATCTGTTTTGGTGTAAAAGATGTGTAAGTCGCACTGAGTGCATGAATAAAAATGGATCCCGTCCCGTTCGAAGAACCGTCCGAAAATACGTATATTCGGGCTGAGTCACTTGATGACTGGAAAGGAATATAAAATTTAGCCGTGTATAATTTTTTCTCAAAGCCGCTTAATGGAAGTTTCGGCAAGCTTAACGTAGAAGATCCAGACATGGAAACAGTCACTCCACCATCCGGATTTCCGCTCGTCGAATACAAAATGGAAAGGTGCAAATAAACTCCTTTCACCATGTGCGACAGCGGGATGTCATAAGATTTATTCCAATCCATACTTAATGATACGATTTTATGATACGCGTAATCTTCAAAAATGACTTCTCCACGGTCATAACGCATAAAACCGTTAACCTTGCCGCCGAATACCGCTCCCTTTTGTTCCCCGGCAATTTGGATGTTCGCCTTATTCCGAACCGTCAGCTGCGCCGGTATTTCTTCCACGATCGTATCCGTATCGCAGGACGTTTGAATTTCGTGAGAAGCACACTGGGCCAAGTTGACCACATAATCGGCAAGGGAGGGAAATACATAATCCACATCGATTTTAATATTTTCATAGGTTTGATCTTCATCGAAAATCAATGAGGAGACAAATCCATTAACTACGACGTTTCCTTGGAATTTGAATTGGCAGTTCGGTATGGCTGCACGCTTGGCGATCACATATTGGGGACATAATTCACCCGATCGGTCGTTGCTTTGACTCTTCAGAAACGTATTTTGAATGATGTTCACATCCGAGAAGTCACCATACACCACCACAAAAGATTTATACAATTCCTTCATGTTCGTACCGTCGCCGGCTGAATTTTTGCCGCTGCCGCACCGGTTGAATTGATTGGCAGAAATGACAATTCCGCTATTTTTCTGCTTGATTTCAATAGCCGCTCCTCTAACTCTGTCAAAGAAATTGTTGGAGATTTGAATCATGCGGCAGGCATACATGGATATCGCGGCATCCCTGTCAATCCATTCGAACCGGCAGTTTGTCACCTGATTGGCAATCGCCTGTACCCAATCAAACGGTTTTGTTCCTACAAAGACACACTGATCCCATGAACTGTCAATGATTCTGCCTTCAAACAGCACGTCTGTATCATAAACCGTAAACGAGCAGTATCTGAATTTGTAATTATGATAGGCACCCTTCTTGTTGCCTGGTGCGCTGAGTACTCGACGAATCTCCTTAAAGCTGCATGAATCAAAAAGGACATATCTGGGACTGGATACACCGGCGACCAGATCAAAATTTTCAAAACATAAATTTGAAAATTGAGCCCTTTTTATGCTTCCTCCGATCAGTACATTATCCCCGGAACCATGCAGAACGGACCCCTTTTCGAAATCGTCATAATCGGTCTGTGACCAGTAGGATTTATTATTCGAAACACCTTCCATAATCAGATTGTCAAAATTATCGAGAGTTCCCTTGATGAGATACTTACCTGCGGGAACATATAGTTTATAACCTTTGGCTACACAATCGTTGATTGCTTTCTGGAATGCTGCCGTATCATCTTTAACTCCATTGCCGGCGGCTCCGTAATCTCTTACACTTACTCCTGTATTCGAGCTCTTGTCGGAAAGACGGTTAATAACACCCCCGCTCATAAAACTGAGGCCCATTGCTGCCATTCCCGCCAACAGCTTTCTCCGGCTGATTATGAACTTATTATTTCCCTCCATCTCTATCCTCCTAGTTTCTGCCCAATTACTATTAGCAAGATTATCTCTTATTCATACTGCTTCCACTTAAAAAATCTGTTCCTTTTCTAAAGTAATTGCCCCATCCCCGACTTTATTTTAATCATGTTATCATGAATCTAAGAGCTTTGCACCACGACCAGACCATTAAAGATGATCAGTTAATCAGTTGGCTGAGTCTTATGGTAATATAATAGCGTGAGTGAAAAATGATATCTAGGAGGATAAACATGCTAGCTGTCATACAACAAATTGAAAACGGATATATCGCCCGATTCGAGCGTCATTTGAAGCATTTCGTTGAAAAGGTATGGTCTTCGTTGACGGAGAACGATAAGCTGGCGAAATGGTTCTCCGAGCTTAGGGTCGACGACCTGCGCGAGGGCGGGATCATTAAGTTCGACATGCAGGATGGTACGTTTGAGGAACTTGAAATTATCGAGCTTAAAATGTATTCCGTATTGGAATATACATGGGGAGAAGACGTTGTTCGTTTTGAGCTGTATCCGGAACCGGAAGTCTGTCGTTTGGTTCTAATAGAAAAGATTAAGAAGATAACGAACCATACACCCAAGGATATTGCCGGCTGAGATGTATGTCTGGATGTAATCGAGGCACTTCTGGATAGCAGGACAATAGAGTCCCGGAAGGATATATGGAAAATAAAGCACGAGAAATACTTGCAAGTTATTGAAAATTTACCTCAAACATAAACACAACATAGCACAGCAGGCTGCCGACGTTTATTACGCGGCAGTCTTTGTTATTCGATCTAAAAAGAGAGGGTGCATTCTTTTGATTAATATAAAGGATTAGTGATAAAGCATATTGCAATTAAAACCGATTACCGCTGTAAGGGTACAGGCAGTGAAATGATAAATGAACTCATAAAAACGAAAAGAATCGTAAGAATAAAGGCGGAAACCGATAAAGATGCTGTTGGTTTGGTTTCTATAGAAAAAATGGTTTCTCGATAACGAGTTTGGGGGAAAAGTATCCGGGAGTCGAACGCTTCGATTGTACGCTTTCAGTCAGCAACGTTTCAACAGATTACTATTCCCTGTGAAAGAGGAGAAAATGAAGACTAATAAGGCTCTTTACCCAACCATCATAATTCTCTTAATTTTTATTTCCTTCATCCTTTTCATTTGGTTGCTGCAACAAAACAAATCTCTGTATGTTCAAATTGAAAAGGCAATTTTAAAATCAGATACGGACTACAGTGAATTATTGCATTTACATGCTGATAATCTCAATGGTTATAGATACATGCAATTAAATATTAAATCCACAGAAGAAGTGAGATGATGTTGAATGGATAAGGAAATTAAAATCTTGGCTATTTCGGGTAGTCTTCGTCAACAATCGTCAAATACATCATTATTGAATGCGATCATCGGATTAGCCCCGGAAAACATGAATTTTACCATCTATGGGGAGTTGGGCGACCTTCCACATTTTAACCCTGACATCGACGTTGACGAAGGACCTGATCCGGTCAGAGGACTTCGGACACAGCTTAAGGAAGCGGATGGTGTGCTTATATGTACACCGGAATATGGTAATGGCGTGCCTGGTGTGTTGAAAAACGCCTTGGATTGGCTCGTATCTACAACCGAGTTTATGAATAAACCAACAGTGGCAATCAGCGCCTCACCAACTCCAATGGGCGGTGATAAAGCCCATGCTTCACTGCTGCTTACCCTTAAAATGATCAATGCTGAAATTGTAGAAAGAGTGATCATACCGCACATCAATTTGAAACTGAATAAAGAGGGCGTTATAACGGATCCAGAACTAAAGAAGGAGTTATTATCCATGCTTGAGACGCTTGAGCAGGCTTGTTATTAAAGGAGGAATCAAATTGTCCTATAGTCGACAAGCTCACAAAAAAAGTAACTGTTAGTGAAGGGACAGCACATGAAAACCAATGTAGTTAATCAATTGTTCAAGCAAAAATACTGGATAAGATTTGAACTTGGAATAAGCGGCCTTGAGGAAAAAGCATACTTTAATGAAGTAATGGTTGTGATGTATATGGGGCGAGTAAAGAAAGCTTACTGCCATTGTATCACCAGTACCGAAGTTGGATCCTTGATTATAATCGGATACAAATAGACAATGTTTTTGAAGAAGGGCTCGCAGGTGTTTTCGAGACAGAGACAGAGCGGGCAACACGTCAATATGCCGATGAGCTAAAAGTGCAATCAACTAACATTAATCTTTATAGAAATAACACTTGTCATATTTCGCACATGCTCGAGATACCAAATGACCAATGCAAACGTTTCGAAGAGGAGATTGGGGAAACAGGATTCACGTTGAGGCTTCAAAGCAATGATCAGGATACTTCCGTTTACTACGTTATAAAGACCGAGGCGCTGGCGCTCATTGATTATCAGAGTGAGCTTATGAACGTATATTCTAAAAAATATGGAGGAGTATACCGCAGCTGGGAAATAGAAAGAGCGTTCTAGCATTCAATATCTTGAAGAAGGCAAAAGAACGGAGTTCGGGATGAACCGGAAAGCGACCTTCCAGCCGGATTAGCCAAGCCGGCACTGCGGGCGCTCGCTGGGGCTGGATACAAGAGGCTTGAGCAGTTTACCAAGGTCAGCGAAGCCGAGGTCAAAAAGCTGCATGGTTTGGGACCAAAAGCACTGGAGCAGATCCGTCGCGCCCTCGCCGCCAAGGGCCAATCTTTCGCTGACGGCTCTTGATGCGTAAACTTTGAGAGGGGGATTTGGATGCAGAAGGAAATGAGCGGAATAAATCGAAACAGCTGGAATAAAGACAGGTACCAAGCATGGCTTAATAAGTTTGGATCTATTGAACAGGAAGCTCAAAGGATCATTAGCGATCCAAGGAAGCGATTAAAGATCTTAGCCGACTACCTTGGCGATATAAGAGAAAAGCGAGTTATAAATCTTTTAGGCTCAAACGGGACAAAAGCAATTTCTGTGGCATTAATGGGAGCAAAGGAAGTTATGGTTGTAGATATAGCAGAGGAAAATGCAAGATTCGGGTATGATCTGGCGGGTGCCTGCAATGTTAAAATCGATTATATTGTTACTGATATAATGGATTTGGCTCCGGAAGAGTTAGGGGAATTCGATATTGTCTTTTTCGAAATGGGCGTACTTCATTACATATATGATATTAATAAATTATTTGAAATAGCGTATCGGTTGCTTAGTAAAGGGGGAAGGTTCGTACTTAGAGAATATCACCCCGTCATTTGGAAGCTGCTAAAACCGGAAAATGGCCGGTATGTAGCCAGTGGAAATTACTTTGATCAGTCAGTTATCGGCGAAGAAATGAAAGTAAGACGGTGGAATTTAGGGGAAGTTGTGACTGCTATCATCAATGCGGGTTTCACTATTAAAGCTCTGCATGAAGAATCAGGGCAAATAAAACAATGGGTGTTCAAAGATATGCCGGAGGGGACTGAAGATAAGGTCCCTGGAATCTACGCAGTTATTGCTTCAAAATAATAAAACCAATCGATGGAACAACGGACTTCATAAGTCCTGACGCAATTGATAATTTAAAAGAAGCGGTTAATCTTTATTATGAATTGAGCCATCCCTCCCTAATTGAATTAATCAATTATTTTGAGGTTAATTCGGGGTACGCGGCAATATTCAAATGGTTTGAAGGAGAATCTCTTCATCCGCATTGGTCTTTTCCACCCCCTGCTAAGTACAATCATCCAGAATCCCCGTATTACCGTTACAAACAATTGACACTGGCAAAAAGATTGGTTTCATTAGACAGTATTTATTCTTTCCATGCGTATGGGGATCGTCCCGATTTATGTCACCAGAGGAATTTATGTTGGGTATTAAAGGGAATTCCTACCGTTAATATGCATTGAATTCATTACAGATACATCTTACTGGAAAATCTCCTTCTAAATAGGTGGTTTTCTTGATCATTGACCGAATCGGATTAAATTAACATGAGGATTTCCATTTATTTGATTTCGTTATCGATAATTTAGAATATTTAGCTGGAGGAATTCCTGTTATAGGAGGCGAACCCCGGGGTTCGCCAAACAATATTTCAAACCACTTCATACGGAGTGGTTTTCTTCTTTTATATAGAATGATTTTTTTCTAGTTATGTAAGGCAAAAGGCAAAATAGGACAAGATGTTCCTATATCAGAAAAAGGAGATTTAAACATGGATAAAGCAACTATTTTGCGTGATCCAAAAAACGCAAATTGCTTTTCAGCGCGGGAATCAACTGGTTGTTCGACGCGATGGACGTAGGGATCATATCGTTTATCGTAGCCGCCTTAGCTGTTGAATGGAATTTGGGAGCACAGCAGATTGGACTGCTGGCAGCCATTAATTCGATCGGCATGGCCGTCGGTGCGGCAGTAGCTCGCTTGCCGACCGTTACGGACGCCGGGCGTTACTGCTTGGCACGCCTTTGGCTGGAGGGCCGCTTTTATTATCGGTGCGTTGCCGGCTTTGTATGCTTTATACCTCAGACGAGCCATTCAAGATTCCCCCAGGTTTACCGGGCAGCCTAGCCAGAAGCTGTCATTCGGAGAACGTGCAGCAGCTGTGTGGTCAGCTAAACACCGCAGATCCACCTTAACGCTTTGGATTTTATGGTTCACTGTAGTATTTTCCTACTATGGAATGTTTCTCTGGCTTCCGACCGTAATGGTTCTTAAAGGGTTCGATCTAGTAAAAAGCTTTTAATATGTCTTAATCATGACCTTGGCTCAGCTGCCTGGATATTTTACCGCCGCTTATTTTATCGAGAAATTCGGCCGCAAGTTTGTGCTCATCACTTATTTACTGCTGACGGCAGCAAGCGCATTATGGTTCGGTAATGCCGAAACGGAAGGTATGCTGATAGCGGCACGCATTTGCTTATCCTTTTTTAACCTTGGCAATTGGGGGGCTATGTATGCTTACACGCCAGAGTTGTATCCGACCGGGGTTCGCTCTACCGGTGTTGGACTTGCGGCTTCCTTCGGACGTATTGGGGGCATAATCGGTCCATACCTTGTAGGCTTGTTGGTGGCGAAAGAGGTAACAAACACAACAATCTTCACCGTATTCTTCGTTGCGATTGTCATCGGGGCACTTGCTTTGCTATTCTTCGGCTAGGCGGGAATAGCTTCCTTTAGCTGCATCTATATAAGTTGAACTAATGATTTACTATTTGTCCCGATTCCATCCGAACGCAGAGTCGATCAATGATCTTCATAGGATCGAGCATGATATTGTCCATAAAGGCTCGAACGTTCTTGCGGATGTCATCGACAGTGTGATAGAACACGTTATTAATTACATCGGATTTCAACCACTTCCAAAGCCCTTCTACAATATTGAGTTGCGGGCTGTAAGGAGGCAAAAATACAAAGCTCATGCGGGTATTCTCTTCCAATAAGGGTTGCAACAGTTTGGCGTGATGGATGCGGGCATTATCTAAAACCATCACTATTTTCCCGGTAGGATAGACCTCCAGAATTTGCTTGAGGAATTTTAAAAACGTTTCAGCAGTGTACTCTTCATCTTCACGCCAAACGATCTTCCCAGTCACATAGTCAACCGTGGATAGCAATTTCACACCGCGATGCTTACCTGTTGTTTGAATAATGCGCTGCTGTCCTTTGGCAAACCAAGTTCGCTGCAAGGCTTGATAATCACGGATCATGCTTTCATCTTCAAACAATAAGTGATCAATTTCGCCATTATCATAATTTTTTTAACCCTGGAAAGGTTTCTTCGACAAATTCTCTTTGCTTTTCTTCGTCAGCAGCTTCTAAGGTGTACGTTGGTTTCGTATAGCTCATGCCCATCCGGTGCATGAGTTTGGATACACCGCGAATCGAATAGGTATGCCCGAATTCACGGAGAATATACGACGCAATGATATCCAGAGTCCAGTTGAATTTTGCTGTAAAGCCCACTTCATGGGGCACATGATCGATAATGGTTTGTTTGAGCTGGGTTTGCTGGTCCTTGGTTAAACGCGTGGGCTTTCCTGTCGAGTGATTCATGATTAAACCGTTTAATCCGCGCTCTTTGTAAGCGTCAATATAAGCTTTGATTGTTTTGCTCGTTCGACCAAGAATGAATGCAATCTGACTGACCGACTGTCCAATCAGGTAGAGGCGAATGGTTTGGTAACGTTCAAACATCCGACGATCTTTTGTTTGTTTGATTCTTTTCTCGACTGCTTGTAGCTCTGTTTCTTTATTCTCCAAGATATATCACCCGTTCGAATGAGATTTGATATTCTCATTCGACGTCCGATCTTGGAAAATCCTTCTAAGAAGTTTGTAAGTTCAACTTATATAGCTATGTTCTAATAGAGATGCCATCCTCTCATATACCGAGAGAAATGTATGAACTGATTCATGAGCTCTATGTGATGCAGCTGAGACCCGTTATTGCTCATCCTGAACGTAATGCGGAAATTGTGAAGCACCCGGAGCGGCTGGCTGATCTTATTCGGGAGGGAGCCTTCGCGCAAGTAACAACCCATTCGTTACTTGGCGGCTTTGGCAGGCGCATCGAACAAACAGCATGGTCGCTTTGCAGCAGCGGCCTCATTCACATCGTTTCGTCGGACGCGCATCATCTGGAGCGCAGAGGATTTCGGCTGCGCGAGGTCTATGATGCTATCCATGAGAGTATGGGAGAGGCGTGGGAGAGTTTTTTTCTAAACAATGCGCAGTGTGTAGTCGGAAATAAGACTTTCGGCAGGATGCCTGTCGAAGCGCTTTCATCCCTGGGGGTATGGAGTCGTCTATTTTCCTATTTTCAAAATAAGTAATGCGTGGAAGAGAAGCTAAAATGACTTTTTTTGAACATCAATAAGGAAATATCTGGAAACAAGCAGATCCGTTTTTTGCGGAAATGCTTGTTTTTTTATTACATAGAGATAAAAAAGACGTTTCCATGTACAAAAATGATCATGAAACAAGCAAATGCGAATGTTGTCGAATGGTGTTTTTGGGTCCTACTTTTCTAGGACACTGGTCAATAGTCCCTTATTTTATAAAAAATAGAGCGTAATTATTAATGAAATTTGAATGAAAGACATAGTGATGAACAGTCAAAAACCTTTATTTTACAAGGAAAAGAGTTAGTTTAACTATATACTGAATGAGTCTGAAGAAGGAATATTTGTAAACATACATAAAGCGCTTCCAAATGACAAATTCATCTATTCAGGCACTAATAATGAGAAAAGTTAAAATTAACTAATTCGATAAATTAGGAGTCCGTGCTTATGAAAACCATTTTGAAAATGAGCAGGAATGTCTAACCGACAACATGTCTTTATTCCCTCAAGAATATCAAAAATCTGTGTCATACTTAGATTCACGGTGGAAGCAAGGCTAACATGACTCCTGAAACCAGTTAGGAGAAAAATCAAATGCTATAGCAAAAATTATATTTTACTAATATTAAAACCTTTTAATGAAGCTTGTGTTATTTGTCGATTTGTAGCAATCTTAAGTGAACGAGAGGGTTGAAAAATGGAGGGTGTCAAAGATGAATGTTTCGAATGTGAAGCAGAAGCGAGTACGGCTGAAGCAATTTTTGAAAATACTATCTGAAGATCCTTCTCTAATGAATCAGGAGAGACAAGAGGATTCGAGATCGTTAGCTGAGCTTCTTATGGTTACTGGATATACGCCAAGGAACGAACCCGTTGACATGGCTGAACTTGTATCGCTGTTGCTCAAGAAGGTGGGACATGAGGCTTGCTCGGAAGATATGATGGAGCACGTCATGAATGGCGGAACGGTCGATGAGTTTATGAATATAAGTAAATAAGCAGTTACATAGCAGAGTTACATAAACATGATTGGAAGCATCGGACTGGGTGCTTCTCTGAATTAACCGTGCCCAAAAGTTCGCGTTTTGAATAACTTAAAAACATTAGTATTCACTAGGAATAACTTATCACAAACATAAACGACAAGATGACTTAACTAGTAACGGAGGAACCAAGTTGGAATTAAAACGATATTGGATGATCATCAAAAGAAGACTTTTATGGATTGCTTTAATTATTTCAGTAAGTTGTCTGACCATCGGCATTTACTCCTTCAACTTCATCGAACCGCAGTATCAAGCTTCCGCTACACTAATCGTCAACGACTACAAGGGCAGCAGCTCGATGCAACCAAGCATAGACGTAGGCTCCATTAACTCCACGATCGGACTCATCAAAACCTACAAAGAAATCATTAAAACGCCACGTATGATGAAAAAAGTCATCAATGAGTATCCGGAGCTTGCTAAGACGTACGGAGAGCTCGCTGGCAAGGTAACCGTCAGCTCGGTTAATGAAACGCAGATCATGACCATAACCGCCCGGGAAGACTCCTATGAGAAGGCAGCCAATATCGCCAACGCCGTTGCGATCGTTTTTCAAAAATCGGTTCCTGAGCTGATGAAGGTTGACAATGTTTCCGTCTTGGACCAAGCCGATCCGAAAGAGACGCATGGCCCGATGGCTCCGAATCCGATTATGAATATTGCCGTCGCACTCATACTGTCTTTAATGGCGGGCGTAGGCATTTCCTTCCTTCTGGAATATTTGGATGACACGATCAAGAACGAAGAAGACATCGAGATGCTGCTGGGGGTTCCGGTACTGACATCGATTCCGAAGTTTAAAGAGAGTGATGCCATAGATCGGGGCAGCAAAGCCAAGCTAACACCAAGAGCCGGGAGGGGAAGCAATGTCTCGCTTGATACGTAAATGGAACCTTATTGCGGAAAGAAACCCAAATTCGCCAATATCCGAAGGTTATCGGATGCTGCGGACCAACATCGAGTTTTCGACGATCGACCATAAACTGCAGATCATTATGGTCACCTCATCCCAACCGGGCGAAGGGAAAAGCATAACATGCGCCAATATGGCGGTTTCTTTCGCTCATGCAAACAAACGGGTGCTGGTGATCGATGCGGATTTGCGAAAACCGGCGCAGCATCACATTTTTGGACTATCCAACCATAAAGGCTTGACGTCCGCCTTGTTCCATCAACAAGAGCTGAAGGATGTCATCCAGCATTCGAATACGGAGAATCTGTCGGTCATTGCCGCAGGCCCGAATCCGCCTAATCCATCAGAGCTGCTATCGTCGGATCATATGGGGGCGCTGCTTGAGAAGTTGAGGGAAACCTATGACGTGATCATCATCGATACACCGTCGATCATGTCCGTAACGGACGCTCAAATCGTTGCGACCCAAAGCGATGGCGTCGTTCTTGTCATCGATTCGGGAAAAGTGAAAAAAGAAGTTGCGCTCAAGGCGAAGACCTCTCTCGAGCATGTGCAAGCCAATCTTATCGGCGTTGTTCTCAATAACATTAACCGAAATCATTCGGATTCCTATTCCTACTATTACGGAGCTAGCAACGAGGCTTAACGTCATTATACCGAATAATAGCTAGTTGGTTTGGAAGGTAATGCCTCCTGCACCTCTATCACCGGAGGCACTCGGTCATGCTGTGGGTCAAAGGACCTTAGACGTTTATCGTCAAGGGCGTGACGTGAGGAAGGGTTAAATGCCCTAGCAATCTTTATTTTACCTCGGGTTTTTTTCTAAAAATCCGAGCTATGCTCTCAGACAAGGAAAGCATAGCTCGCATTTTTAGCATCTCGGTACAATGCGAATAAAAAAAATATAAATAGGATAGGGTGAAATCAAATGAAAAAAGTGAGAAAAGCCATTATTCCTGCTGCAGGACTTGGTACCCGGTTTTTGCCGGCGACGAAAGCGATGCCGAAAGAAATGCTTCCAATCGTTGATAAGCCCACCATTCAGTACATCGTAGAGGAAGCCATTGAATCAGGGGTAGAAGACATCATCGTTGTGACTGGTAAAGGTAAACGTGCGATCGAAGATCACTTTGATATTGCGTTTGAGCTGGAATATACCTTAGAGAGTAAAGGAAAGCTTGATATTTTAGAAAAAGTAAGAAAATCTTCCAATGTAAATCTTCATTATATAAGGCAAAAAGAAGCGAGAGGGCTCGGGCACGCCGTATGGTGCGCACGCAATTTTATCGGAGACGAACCGTTCGCTGTTCTGCTTGGCGATGATATCGTAGAAGCCGAAGTGCCTTGCATCAGGCAGCTGATCGAGCAGTATGAGCGTACCGGACGTTCGGTCATCGGCGTTCAAACCGTCAGTGCGGATCAGACAGACCGGTACGGGATTGTCGATCCTGGCGAGAAGATGGACCGTCTGTATCAAGTGAACCGTTTTGTGGAGAAGCCGCCTCTAGGACAGGCTCCATCCAACTTGGCCATTATGGGCCGATATATTCTGACCCCGGATATATTCGATTATTTAGGGGAGCAAGAGATTGGCGCAGGCGGAGAAATTCAGCTGACCGATGCGATTCAAAAGCTCAATATGGATAAAGGTGTTTACGCTTATGACTTCCAAGGCAAGCGCTATGATGTGGGTGAAACACACGGCTTTATTATGACAACGGTCGATTTTGCGCTCCGGAATAACGAACTTCGACACAAGCTCATGAGCGAGCTTGGAGAATTGTTGGAACGGGAGCATGTGAAACAGCAATTAATAGGCATAGGGGGTGAATAACCATGATGAATCCGCAATATCGCGATGAAGTGGTATTGAACACTCCTAATGACTATAGGTTTTCCCTGAATTCGGTGTTCAAACGTACCATTGATGTAACCGGTTCGCTGTTTGGATTGATTCTGTTAAGTCCGCTGTTTGTTATCATTGCTATTTTGATTAAATTTGAGGATCCGAAAGGCTCCGTATTATTCTATCAAACAAGGATCGGCAAGAACGAGAAGCCGTTCCGGATGTATAAATTCCGCTCCATGGTTAGCAATGCGGAAGAAAAGCTTAAATATCTGCTCGCTCAGAATGAAATTGAAGGCGCTATGTTCAAGATGAAGAACGATCCGCGCATTACTAAAATCGGGAAGTTCATACGGAAAACAAGCATTGATGAGCTCCCGCAGCTGATCAACGTGCTCCGGGGCGAAATGTCCTTGGTTGGCCCAAGACCTCCTCTTGTAAGGGAAGTTGCGGAGTATACAGATTACGACAAGCTGCGTTTAACGGTTAAACCTGGTTGTACAGGACTTTGGCAGGTAAGCGGCCGTAATGAATTAAGTTTTAAAGAAATGGTTGAGCTGGACTTGAAGTACATCCAAAATCGGAGCGTTGGGTTTGACTTGAAAATCATATTCAAGACATTCAAAGTGCTCCTTGGGGCAAAAGATGCTTTCTAAGGCGGAAAATGAATGAAAAAGATGATGTTTATTACGAACAGGCTGCCATTTCCAAATACGGACGGCAGAAAAAATCTGCTTCAGCAATACATTGGGCAAATCAAAGATATTTATCCTGAATGCCAGATTGTGAACTTGTCATTTGTTGATGACAAGAAGTATCTGAAGGATCAGCCGGATGCGATTTCTCGCCTGGTGAGTCTGGAATTGCCGGGTATGGCCGAGAAGCTGTTCAATGTGCTGGTCTATTCCTTGCTCATGCAAAGGTGGCCGCTGCAAGTATCCGTTTATTACTCCCGGAGAACGCATCGGCTGATCAAAGAAAAGATCGAGGAAGAGCAGCCGGAATTCATCTTTTACGATATGGTGCGCGTAGCGGAATACCGTTCGGACGGAACCTCGCAAAAGGTGCTCAGCTACGATGATCTGCTGTCATTGCGTTATGAACGGCAGTTGCAGTGGTTTCAGTACATTCCGTCCATATTCGGCGGCTTCTCGGACAAGCTCCCATCCGGCATCAAGCGGTTTGCAAATTTGAAGTTCATTCAAAAATGGCTTGTCGCTTTCGAAAGCAAGCTGCTGCACAAGTACGAGAAAAGCGCAGCCCAAAATTTCGAACATCTTATCTTTACTTCTCCCAAAGAAGCGGAGAGCTTCCGGCAAATTGTCAGTCATCGCTCTTGTCTCGGCATCCCGATGAGATTCGACCCGGATAGGAAAATGACGGGGAATCCAAGGTTGTACGACAGGAACAAGATCGTCTTTGTAGGGAAAATGGACATCCCTCACAATAGCTCCGCCGTCGTTTATTTCTGTGAGCAGATATGGCCCAAGATAAAACAGCAGGCACCGAAAGCAAAGTTCTATATCGTCGGTAAAAGCCCGACTGCCGAAGTGCTTAAGCTGCAGGAGACCTATCCTGACATTATCGTAACCGGGGAAGTGGATAACGTTAAGCGGGTCGTAAGCGATGCCGCTCTAATGATCGCTCCGCTGCTTTTTGGCACAGGAATTAAAACGAAGATCGTCGAGGCGATGTCTTGGGGAGTACCGGTCGTAACCAATCCGATCGGCAGTGAAGGCATCAATGCAATTAATCATGAGGATCTGTTCGTCTGTGAAACGGATGAGGAGATGGTACAAAATGTACTCCTATTATTGGACAACGATGAGATAAACGAAAAAGTATCGCGCAATTCGATCCGTTACGTGACCCATCATTTCAGCAGCTCCGTGACCCGTAAAAATCTGGAGTTGATTCTATCGTAGGGCAATTGCGCAAAGAGCAGGTGTTGGTTATTCGAAATCTTGTTATTGCGCTATTTATGTTATCCCTGATGCTTTTGACGTACGACAGCTTGCCATATATACCATTCTCGGTCTATAGGCCTGTATCCATGTTTCCGATGTTCCTTGCTTCCGTCCTCCTCTTGTTTACCGACTTCAGGTTCAAGAAGGGGGATGCATTCTTTCTCATCTTCGTGATGTACAGCATTGGGCATTCCTTGCTTGTGGCAACGAGAAACGGTGATATCGCCAGCAGTGCGTCGCATATTATCACGCTTCTGTTTGGTCTGTCTATGTACCGGGTAACGGTATATGTCGCTGAACAAGCGAAAGAAGATCCGGAGATTAGAAGCGGCATCGCTAAAAGTATTGCTATAGCCTTTATTCCTCCGCTTGCAGCCGGTTTTCTGCAGCTAGTCGATGCATTTTTCATCCGCAACGGATTTTCCGGAGCCTTTACGGGACTATTCGCGGATAAAGTGTACCTCCGGAGAATTCAGATGCTGTCGGGCGAGCCTTCATGGGCGGCGATCCATATGCTGAGCGGCGGGCTAATCATGTTCTTCTTGTATAAACAGGGATTCCGAAAGCAGATGCATCTGCTTATCGCTGTTGTGCTGCTTATGGTACTTTCCTTCTCCGCTTACGCTTACACCGTGCTTCTGACTGCGCTGGTTATTTATGTACTGGTAACGAACAAGAATAGGGGACGGATGCTGGTCGTTCTGTCAGTCTGCGCCTTTGTTGTTGTTGTAGGCGTGCCTTATCTGATCGAAACGTTCAAGGTAAGCGGCTATTTTACGCAGCGGTTTCAGTTCGATTTCAAACAATTAATAAATAATGATAATTCATTTTTTATCAGGCTGGTGTTTCCGGCCATCGGTTTTTTAGAATTTGCCAGACATCCGATTTTTGGAGTAGGCGGCGGCTTTTATTATACGGAATTTGCCTCCCTCCTACAGCAGTATTTCAGCAGCGGATTGAAATTCAGTGAAGTGCACGATCTGGTATTTATTAATCCCTATGACGCAACGTCAAGAAATATGGTGTCGAAGGTGTTCGCTGAGGAAGGCCTTATCGGGGTTATCCTTTTTGGAGGATTTCTGGTTTCGATTTTTCGCAGCTGTGGGGCAAATTCGTATTCGAAATTCGCTTTTGCGTTATGCATCGCACTCGTAATGAATTTTGATTCATATGCTTTTCTGGATTTCTGGTTGTTGTTCGGGTTCATCCGCGGGGGGGGGTTCGAAACGGAAGCCATACGTACCGGAATGCCTGTGCGTATGCCCGTTAGGGGTAAAGGTCCGATAATTCCCGCTAGACCCATCTATAGCGAATGGAGACGAAAGGCATGAAGATCGTTATTGTAAATAGTTTGTACAGCCCTCATATTATTGGCGGTGCGGAAATATCGACTCAAATCTTAGCCGAAACACTTAATACAGTAGCTGATGTGCACGTGCTTACGACTGGAGGGCAAAAGAGAAACGCCGGTATAACGTCTGAGTTGATTAATGGGGTTACGGTTCATCGTGTTCCTTACAACAATTTGTATTGGATCGGCGATTCGGAAAACCACGGCACGCTGCATAAGGTGGCTCGCAGACTTCTCGATTTTTATAATCCTGTGCAAATCGCGACTGTGACGAAGCTATTGAAGGAAATCAAACCTGATTTGGTTCATACTCAGAATTTGTCCGGTTTCGGGGCTGGGATATGGACTGCTTTCTTCAAAGCGGGTGTACCGATCGTTCATACATTAAGAGATTACTCGCTCATCTCGCCTGTCAGCTCGCCGATATCCAATCCACTAATTGCGGGGTTATACAAGCTGACTTCTCTTGGATTCAGCAAACGGGTATCCGCGGTTGTCGGTATATCTTCGCATATTTTAAAGCGTCATACGGAAGCGGCGGGATTGTTTCCGAATGCTCAAAAGCTGGTCATTCCGAACGTAGTGGATGGCGACATCGCCGCGGGAGAGAAAGATTTCGAGCGTAAGGCGCTGCGTATTGGCTATTTCGGCAGAATCGAACCGGAGAAGGGTGTTCGTGAAATAATCGATGCTGTCCGCTCGTTACCGAAAGAGATGGTTGAGCGGCTATATGTATGCGGGGAAGGCAAGCTGAAAGAGGAGCTTTCGGAATCGTGCCGGAATGACGGCCGCATCGTGTTCACCGGTAAAGTGAAGCCGAAAGAGGCGCGGGAGCTTATGGCCCAGGTAGATGTCACAGTGGTTCCCTCTATTTGGGAAGAGCCTTTCGGGCGGGTCATCATCGAATCCTATCAAGTCGGCACGCTCGTATACGCCTCTGCAGTAGGAGGAATTCCGGACGTCGTATTGAATCGCAGTCATCTGTTTGCACCGGGAAGTTCAGGAGCGATTCAAGATAAGTTAAAGGAATATTATTCCTTCTCGGCTGAAGAAAAACGAACGATTCAAAGACAATGTCTGGAACATAGCCGCAATTTCACCAAACAATCGCAACTTGAACGGTATTCGGAATTATATAAATCGGTACTGACTCAGGTAACCGGTACTGCACAATCGGAGAAGACTTTTTCAAATAGAAAAAAAATAAAGGCCGATGTGGGAAGGTAGTCTATGGCACAATTGGCAATCCGTAAAGTATTAAAAGGGAATGGTCTTGTTCAAACGATTATGCGCACAAGCGCAACCAATTTTATGGTGATGGTCATAACCACGCTGACCTCCATCGTGACGGCAAGAATGTTCGGCGTCGCCGGCAAAGGGGAATTTTCAGCGATTCTGTTCTGGCCGACCTTCTTAGTAGGGATTGTTGGATTCGGACTTTCCACTTCCCTTATTTACAACATGAAGCAGCATGCCGGCAAAGGAGCGGAATACATCAGGGCAGGCTTTCTGTTCCAACTCTCGATCAGCATAATTGTCGGCGTGATTTCATGGATCTATCTTCCGGCTTGGCTGGGCAACTATTCTGTAGACGTCATTCAGACCGCCCGATGGTACACAGTGCTTACGCTGCCGCTGCTGCTTGCGGTCAATCTGATTGCGGCGCTTGCGCAAAGCACGGACAACTTCAAAATCTATAACGGTGTGAGGTTGTTTGTTCCGCTTTTTAATTTGGCGGGCATCTTAGTACTCTTTATGACTGGAGTGCTGAATATCCACGCTGCTTCGTTCGTTTACCTGATCACGACGCTGCTGGTCGTCATTTTGTCTTTGTTCCAATTGAGGAGCGAGCTGAAAATCGATTGGTTCAAACGTATGGTTGACCGGGCGGCGGCCAAGTCATTGTTCGGTTACGGAAGCAGGGTATTTGGCGTCGAGCTGCTGGGAACCTTGTATTCGCAGTTTGACAAAATCATTATATTATCGCTGCTCACGCCGCGGGATTTCGGTTTGTATAGCGTCGTTTATGCGCTGTCCCGCGTGTTCAATACGGTACAGATGGCCATCTCGAACGTCATCTTTCCGAAATTGACAGGGCTAGATAAGGACAAGATTATCTCAACGGTTGGCCGGGCTTTCCGATTGTCACTTATTCTGATGACGATCGTGGTCGTACCGAGTATATTCATCGGCAAATTCCTGATGGGAATTTTATTCGGTAAGGAATTTCTGGAGGCCAGCACCGCGTTTTATCTTCTTTCTATAGAATGCATTCTCGGGGGCGGCTCATGGATTCTGGCAGCTTCGTTCAACGCATTGGGTCGTCCCGGTCTCGTACTAATCAGGCAGGTTATAGCACTTGCGATTACAATCGGACTATTCTTTGTATTTACCCCTTTATACGGTCTGAACGGAATTGCCCTATCTTTATTAATCGGTGCGCTGGTGAGAATGCTGATCACGATAGCCGCGATGCGGGTCGTGTTTAAGGTGCGGTTTGCCGGTATGCTTTTTGATAAAGACGATTTCCGCTTTTTAATCGGGCGTCTGAGAGAAAAAAAGATCATTAAAAGAGCTGGAAGAGCAGGTGGAATGGATGAGTAACCCAACAGTTTACATGTGGCCTAAAGTTAGCGAATATAACAAATATTCCGAATTGCTGACAAAGTCCATCGAAGATAACGGTCTGCAGGTGGAACATTACGATACAAAGAACACCCTTAAACCTGCAAAGGGAGACATCGTCCATATGCATTGGCCCAGTTATTCGTATCAGGCGTCAAATTTCCCCCTAACGATCGTGAAGTCGCTGTTATTTTCCGGACTTCTTTTGTTTTTGAAAGTAAGGGGAGTACGGTTGTTTTGGACCGTTCACAATATTTGGCCGCATTCGACAGGCAAAACGAAATGGGATTATATGATGCGAAAGTTTATTTTGTCAGTCTGCAACAAAGGATTCGTCATGAGTGAAACGGTAAAACAAGAGGTTATCGAAACATTCGGGGTGAGCTCTGATAAGCTGATTGTTACACCGCATGGCCATTACGTTGACGCATATGTCGGCAAAGGGACGGATATCCGTAAGCGGTTCGGCATTCCGCCGGAACAGTTCCTATTCTTATTTATCGGCAGAATCAACCCTTATAAAGGAATTGAGAAGCTAGTCGAAGCTTTTTTATCGGTCAAGTCGGACTCCGTTGGACTGCTGATAGCGGGAAAAGTGGATACCGGTTATACATTGGATTATATCGATCCGATTAATGACGGCAGAATCAAAGTTTATCCTCATTTTGTGGATGATCACGAACTTGTCGACTATTTACAGGCGGGCAATGTTATGGTTCTGCCTTATAACCAGATTACAACTTCCGGAAGCGCGATTCTGGCTCTCTCTCATTATAAGCCAGTCGTTGCGCCCAAGCTCGGTTCGCTCAGCGAATATGTTTCCGAAGGATGCGGAATCTTATACGATCCTGCTGACCCGGACGGGTTACGCAAGGCGCTGGCGATGTCGGTAAATATGAATATGAACGAGGTAGAGAAGCACATTTCAAAAAAATTGGCAGAACTGGACTGGCAGGGGATAGCCGGAAAAATGATAAAAGTTTATACCGGAACAAAACGGTACGAGGTGAATGCATGAAAGCGACAGTAGCGATTTGCACCCATAACAGAGCTGAGGATGTGAGAGAAGCACTTTTAAGTCTCTTACGACAAAACTTTGCGGATGCGTTTGAGGTGATTGTGGTTGACAACCGGTCCACCGACAACACCAAACAGGTTGTTCAAGAAGTCAATCAGATGACAAGCATCCCGATTATTTATGTTTATGAAGAAAGGCTGGGGCTCTCCGTAGCCCGGAATCGTGCGATTCGCGAAGCGAAGGGCGAATATGTGCTGTTCTTAGACGATGATGCAGTGGCCTCCAAGGAATGGATCAGTGGAATTGTCTCCTTATTTGAGACCGATCACCGGATCGGCTGCGTCGGCGGCAGAATCGAACCGGCATGGGAAGGGGCGGAGCCGACTTGGCTTTTGCCGGAAAACCGGACGCTCTATACCATTTTGGATTATTCCAATGAAATTGTAGAAATGCAAAAGCCGGCCATACCATTTGGAGCCAATGTAGCTTTCCGCAAATCCGTGTTTAATTCGCTTAAACCCTTTCGCGAGGATTTGGGCAGAGTGGGGAGTAACCTGCTTTCAAGCGAGGAAGCTGAGCTCATTGATCGAATCCGCAGCCGCTATACCGTCTATTACACACCTCATGCCTGGGTGCGGCACAAAATTGCGCGAAGCAGAGTTAGCAGAAAATGGCTGCTGCGCAGGATCTATTGGCAGGGAGTGAGCAGTGCAGTCAGCTCGGAGCAGAAAAAAGGCATTATCGTCAAATCCGTCGTGAAGATTCCGGTGTTTCTGCTTTTGACGATCATTTTTTTCTTCGATAAGAATCGGATATTCCGCAATATAAGCAAAATTATATACAATAACGGTTTGATCAGCGGTGTATTGCGCACCTATAACTAGAGAAAGAGGAAAAGGAGAAGCATGGTGGAGACGAAAGCAAACTTAAAGAATCGTACACGGATTAATTTGTTGTTGATTTTCAGTTTACTTATAACCCTAATGCCGACACACACTTTTGCAAGCAACTCTACTTCTGCTGAAATAGTAGTTGATGATCTCACGGATTGGAGTCAAGTTTACAAGCATTCGGAGACTCTTTCTCTACAAGTATCTGAGGCTTCCGATGATCCTACCCGGGTGATCCGAAGCTTTCGATCTAACGAATACATGACGTACCGGTCGGATGGTCCTCTCAGGAATTTTTCCTTATACACGTACTATCGTGCGGACAACGGGCCTTACAATCATCCGAATTTTTATGTTTCCCACGATGGACAAGAATACGAGGAAGTGACTCCGCAAATTTACAAAGACGCGGATAACATGAACATTGTCGTGTACGAAGTACGGAATTTTCGTGGAGATGCAAAATATTTGAAAATACAATACACTGGCAGCGATATTGCTAAATCACCGGTAATTGGGAAAGCGGTGCTGAATGGTTCATTGGGCGTAAGGTCCAACCTGCCTTCGGGGTCCGTCCCTTACGGCAGTATGGTCATGTTGGAAAGAGCAACTGCCGGCGATACCGTGTATTACACTACGGACGGCAGCGACCCCAGAACATCTCTTACACGCAAGCTTTATACTTCACCGATCAAAGTGGTGAACGAACTTCTGATAAAGATTTCCGCCGTAAACCATTCGGCATCGGGCAAATCAGCGGCCAGCAGGGTTTCCACCTACCGGTATGTGCCGGATGGCTCTTTGGATACAACAGTCGGAATGAATGACACGCTCGAAAATTTTAAACAGCTTTACAGCAAATCGAGTATTTATATTTTGAGAGATACACCCTATTTCTTCGGCAACGACTCAAACCGGATGGTGCGTACTTCAAAGAAGCCAGGGAACATCATTTATAATACGGATTACGATATTTCTTCCTTTATGGTCTACAGCTACTTTTTTACTGGAAAAGCCATTGAGAAACATCGGATCTTCATTTCGGAGAATGGAGTAGATTATTCCGAAATTTCTGCTAAAGCCTATTCGGTAGGCCATCCAGTAGGCAATTGGCAGAAGTACGCTTACGAAGCTTCGTTACTGCCTGCGGGTACGAGGTATTTGAAAATCGAGCTGCACGGATCGGATGCGTCTTGGTCGCCTCAGGTTTCAAATGTGATTTTAAATCGAAGCACCGCTTCCGTGGACATTAAGTCAACCAGAAGCGCCGAAACATTGCACGATGTGCAGTTAACGGCTTCGGGTGAGGCAAAGATTTTTTACCGTTTGAATAATGGGTTCGGCTTCAAGTCCTATTCCGAACCGCTTCAACTCACAGGTTATAACGTGCTGGAAACCTATGCGGTCAAGGATGGTATGGAGCCAAGCCCCATCCGTAAATATACGCTCAACGCAAGCAATCTAATTAAAGTGGACAGGTTCGGTCAATTGACCTCTGCGAATTTTCCCGGGAAGGTGACAAATGACCAGCAGCTGGAAGCGGATGCCGCGGCAGACGCCTCCTATTACGGGGGGTTAACACCGCCTTCGGATCGCGACCAATACGGCGGCCTGAATGGCAGTGCGGAAAAATACGGGTTGCAAAAAACGGGATTTTTTACAATTCAACAGATAGGAAGCCGCAAAGTGATGACAACTCCGGGAGGCAATCTCTTTTTCAGCTTAGGGGTGAACGGTCTTACAGCCAATGAAACCTATACGATGGTAAAGGGTCGGGAGGAACTGTTCGAATCGATGCCTTCTAATCAAGAGGAATATAAATCGGCATTTATGGGGTTAGAGAACTTCTCGTTCTATCTGGCGAACAAATACCGGAAAACAGGGGAAGTTCCAACCGAGCATGCTATCTATTCGGAAGCGGCCGAGCGCATCAGAAAATGGGGTTTTAACAGTGCGGGTGGCTATTCGCCTGAAAAATACAGCAATGAAACCAAATTGCCTTACGTGCGGATGCTTCCGCTTACGAGCATGAACTGGGCTAATATTGGCGGGATTTCGATATTCGACATTTTTTCGCCGGATGCGGAAGCTAAGCTCGATAAGACGTTAGCAAATGTACTCAAGCCAAACAAGGATGATCCGCTGCTGATCGGGTACTTCATCGACAACGAATACGAGTACCATAAGTTTTATTCCCATGTGCCGAAGCTGAAGGCAAGCAAAGCAGCGATCAAAGGAACTTTGGTTAAAAGGCTGAAGGATAAATATCAAGACATAGACAAATTTAACAGCCATTGGCAGACAAGCTTTAAATCCTTTGAAGATTTGAAGGAAGCGGAGCTGCCGATCAATACATCGTCGGCTTGGGGTGATATGGACGCATTTTTTAGATATTATCTGGAGACGTTCTTCGGAACGGTTTCACGGATCTACCGCAAATATGATCCGAATCATCTCCTTCTCGGAGACCGCTGGCTAACGACTCCTTTCCACAATGAGAAGTTTCGGAGCGTTATGGCGGAGATCGAAGGGAAATACGTGGATGTTATCAGTATCAACCATTACAGTTATCATCTCAAACCTGATCTATTGGAGGATGTGCACAAGAAGTCGGGAGGCAAACCGATTCTGATAAGCGAATTCGGTTACGGTACAGCGGAACAAGGATTGGATCCTCTCCTTCCAAATTCGGCCGCGAACCAGTTTGAGAGAGCAATGCGTTACCGGAATTATATGGAGGAGGCAGCCAGTCTGGACTTCATTGTAGGCGTTCATGTATTCAATTACGTGGACCAGGCAGGCCTTGGAAGATATTGGCAGGGAATTTGGGGAGAACGTTATAACTCAGGCCTTGTGAATGTCGCCGACCGTCCTTATAAGGAATACCTGGAAGGGATCATGGACACCAACTACGACATCTACAAGTTAGTTCTAGGGGAACGGCCGAAATTTTATTACGAGTTAAGGAAATAAGCGTGAAGTAAACCGCGGCTTCTTCTCGATCTTCTCGTCGGCGCTGGCCGTTTTCAAGGATGGAATCCCACCACATGGAGGTGAACATCATGGAAAAAAGAAAGAGAAGCCTAAAGGAATATGTCAGATATGGATACCGTATTTTGCTCGGCATGATGTTTAGAATGAAGGTGGAACAGGGAGGCAGCATGCTTCGGGTGTGCGGCAGAGTTATTGTATCCAAAGCTAAAGATTCTAAATTAATTATCGGGAAAAATGTCATTTTGCATAAAGACACTGGTTTTTATTTGGAATCGAAAAAAGCGAAGATTGAAATTGGCGATCATACATTTATTAACCGGAGATCTGAAATCAGGTGTAAAGAGCAAGTAAAAATAGGGAATAATTGCGCAATTTCCTGGGATGTATCCATAATAGACACCGATTATCATCAACTTTTTGGTACAGAATCGACGAAGCCGGTCTTCATTGGTGATAGGGTGTGGATCGGCTGTAAATCGACGATTTTAAAAGGCATCACCATTGGTAATGGTGCCGTTGTTGCGGCGGGCTCTGTTGTAACGAAGGATGTGGAGCCCTATACGCTTGTGGCGGGAGTTCCGGCAAAGGAAGTCAAACGGAATGTGAAGTGGAGTCTCTAGGGTTTGGATTGATTCTACCATCCGGCTCCTTGATAGAAATGATTTCTAATTTTTGATCTAGCGAATGAAAGAGAGAAAACAATAAAGGAGTGGATTGTCATGAAGAGTACCCCGAATGTTCACCCTATGGATGGTCTCAAAAATAAGCTTCGCCAAATTTTGAATGTTATTCCGCCGGGCTCCAACATTTACTATATCGATATTCCCGTTCATAGCAACGGCGGCGACCTGCTCATTATGAAAGGCACGGAAACGTTCTTCAAAGACTATAATATTCGCGTCCGTGCACGCTACAGCGTGCTTGATTTTCCCGATTCGCTGATGATTCCGAAAGATCATATCATCGTGCTGCATGGGGGAGGGAACTTCGGCGACCTGTATCCGGCGCATCAGAAGCTGCGCGAGAAAATTATTACCAGCTATCCGTACCATCGGATCGTGATGCTTCCACAGACGATATTTTATAAGAAAGAGTCTGAATTCGACCGGACGGCGCAAATATTCAATGGACATAAAGATATTCATCTCTATGTCCGCGACACGTTGTCCTATCAATCTGCATCCGAGAAATTCCATAGATGCAACGTTTATTTATCTCCCGACATGGCCCATCAATTATGGCCGATCCGGCACAAAGGCAGCCCGGGCAAAGATCTGCTCTGCTTCTTCCGTACGGATATAGAGAAAACGATTGAGCAGGAGAAGCTCGAATCGGCGGGTCGCGGCGATTATTTGGATTGGAACTCCTTGTATAACCGGGTGGAGCAGAAATCGATTAATCTCATTGTCAGAATGATAAAGAAAGGCAGCAGTCCGCTGCCGATGCAGGCGATTTGGGGCAGGTATACCGATTATCTGGTAGATAAAGCTGTCAAGCGCTTCAGCGGCTACCAGACGGTACAGACGTCAAGGCTGCATGGCCATATTTTATCGTGCTTGATGGACAAGCCCAATACGCTGCTGGACAATTCGTACGGCAAGAACTCCAACTATTATCATACATGGACAAGCGGCATAGGCTCCGCCCAATTGATTGTGAAGAATGAAGGGCAAAAAACAAATTCAAATACTTCGCAAATCAGTTAACTAATATATATAGGAGGAGTCACCATGAAAATTGTTCTACTCTCAGGGGGATCGGGCAAACGCCTGTGGCCGCTGTCGAACGATTCCCGTTCCAAGCAGTTCTTGAAGGTGCTGAGGAATTCGGAAGGCGAGCTTGAGTCGATGGTACAGCGGGTTTGGGGGCAGATTGCGAGTGCCGGACTTGGCGATCATGCTTTTATCGCAACGAGCAAGCCGCAGGTTGAAATGATTTACAACCAGCTGGGAAGCGAGATTGAAGTGATTGTCGAACCGGAAAGAAGGGATACGTATCCTGCGATCGCGCTGGCGGCTACCTATTTGTATTCGGTTAAAGGCGTCAGCCTGAATGAAACGGTAGTGGTCATGCCGGTCGATCCTTACGTTGAGGAGTCGTTCTTCCACAAGACCAAAGAACTGGACCGGGTCTTGAACGAGTCGGGCGCGGATTTGGCGCTTATGGGAGTAAAACCGACATATCCTTCGGAGAAATACGGGTATATCGTTCCGCAAAACGGGACCACGCATGACGCGCCATATATGAATGTACAAAGCTTCCGGGAGAAACCCCGCGAAGAAGAAGCAGCGGTCATGATTGAGCAGGCAGCACTTTGGAACTGCGGGGTTTTCGCATTCAAACTGGATTTCATCATTAATATTCTGCTATCGCACGGGCTTCCGATCCAATACGACGAGATGGTGAAGCAGTACGACAAGCTAACGAAAAACAGCTTCGACTACGAGGTGGTGGAGAAAGCCAATCTAATCGTCGCTCTGCCATACGAGGGGGATTGGAAGGACCTTGGAACGTGGAACACGCTGACGGAGGAAATTGCGACCCCGCTGATCGGCAAAGGAATCATTACCGACAATTCAATCAATACGCATATTATAAACGAACTGGATATTCCGATTACGCTGCTTAATTTATCCAATGTCGTCGTCGCGGCGAGTCCGGATGGCATTCTCGTCTCGGACAAAGCATCAAGCCCGATGATTAAGGAGGTTATGAAGCATTCGGATCAACGTCCTATGTACGAGGAGAGGCGTTGGGGCCGTTACAGGGTGCTCGATTACTTGAAATATCCGGACGGGAAAGAAGTGCTGACCAAACGGATATGCATAGGGCCTGGCAATAATTTAAGCTACCAATACCATCTGCTTAGAGACGAGGTATGGACCGTCGTTTCCGGTAACGGGGAGATGGTCCTGAACGATAAGCGGTTTCCGGTTAAGGCCGGAGATGTGCTTGTTATATCGAAACAGAGCAAGCACAGTTTGCGGGCGGAGACGGAAATGGACATCATTGAGGTGCAAACCGGGTCGGAGCTTGTTGAAGAGGATATTGTCCGGCTTGCCTTCGATTGGAATGAAATTATTGAAATATGTGCCGTATAAGTGAAGGGATTTCAATATAGGGAGTGATGAGAATGAACATTACAGTCATTGGCACCGGCTATGTCGGGCTCGTATCGGGTGTCTGTTATGCGGAGCTGGGGAATAAAGTCATCTGTGTCGACAAGGATCTTGGGAAGATTGAGACACTGCAGGCTGGAGAGATTCCCATCTATGAGCCGGGGCTGAAGGAATTGGCGGATAAGAACAGTTCCGCCGGGAAACTCGCTTTCACAACCGATCTGACCGAAGCGGTGCGTCAATCGGACATTATCATTCTGGCTGTCGGAACGCCTCCGATGCCAAGCGGCGAGGCGAATATGGCCTATATCAATCAAGCCGCCCTTGATATCGCCGAAGCGATGAACGGCTATAAAATCATCGCTATAAAAAGCACGGTACCGGTCGGCACGAATGAACGAATCCATGAGCTGATCCGCACCCGCACATCCGAGCCGTTTGACAGCATTTCATTGCCGGAATTTCTGCGCGAAGGTTCTGCCGTTAAGGATACGCTGAATCCGGACCGGATCGTCATCGGTGCTGATACTGGGAGCGCAGCCGATACGATGGTTCAACTGCATCGGCCGTTGACGGAGCAAATCATCGTAACGGATATCCGAAGCGCAGAAATGATTAAATATGCTTCCAATGCTTTTCTCGCTACGAAAATTTCGTTCATCAACGAAATTGCGAACATTTGCGAGAAAGTAGGCGCAGACGTGACGAAGGTTGCGGAAGGGATGGGCTACGATAAGCGCATTGGACAGTCGTTCCTTAAAGCCGGAATCGGCTATGGAGGCTCCTGTTTTCCGAAGGATACCAGAGCCCTTATCCAAATCGCCGGTAACGTCGATTACGAGTTCAAGCTGCTGCGGTCGGTTGTGGAAGTAAATCAAGATCAACGGTTTAATGTGATCCGCAAGCTGGAGACGATCTTTAATGGCCAGTTGCGAGGTAAGACAGTCGCGGTATGGGGATTGTCCTTTAAACCGAATACCGATGACGTCCGCGATTCACCGGCACTAGAAATCATTCAATATTTGGTAGAGAACGGCGTGAAGGTGAAAGCTTACGATCCTATTGCTATGGAAAACTTCAAGGCCTTATACGGCAAGGAAGGCGTCATTTGGTGCAATCAGGCGCTCGATACGGCACAAGACTCTGATGCGCTTTGTTTACTGACGGAATGGGATGAATTCGCGGAAGTGGATTTGAATCTGCTGCAATCCGTCATGAAGCAGGCCATTCTGATCGACGGACGCAATGTGTTTAAAGAGGAAGATTTGCTCGGAACGGCATTCGTTTATTATTCCGTCGGCCGCCCGAGCCTGAATAAGGGCGTCAAACAGCAAATTCCTGTTATGCAATTGTAATTCTAACGATAGTGGGGTTCTGACATGATTAAAGCAGAGAAAATTGATTTAAGCGATATTTCGAATGAATTGTCATTTATGCTATTCATTCTGCGCGACGTTCAAGAGTTGGATGAGAAGAGGATACGAGAATACACTTCAAATATGAAGTGGAATTCGTTTATACAATTAACCTTGCATCATCGTGTTTATCCGATCGTTTACTTGAAACTAAATCAAATCCGTTCATCTCTTATTCCTGCCGATATTATGGAGACGCTCCACTATCATTACAATTCCAATATCATTAAGATGATGCAGCTAACTAGAGAGATGAATAAAATTTGCGATAAATTATCAGACAACAGTATACGCACCATTTTGTTGAAAGGCCCCATTCTGGCGATTCAACTTTACGGTGATATGTCGCATAGGACTTCCAAAGATCTGGATATTCTGCTCGATGCAGAAGATGTGGAAAGAGCAGAAGAAGTCATGACACAGCTTGGATATGAATTAGAGGATGAGCATTCATTAAATCATAATTGGAAAGAGAAGTTGCATCATCTTTCCTTCCGTCATAAAGAACATGCCGTACAAGTTGAAATTCATTGGCGAATAAATCCTAATTCCATTGGTTCTCATTCATTCAATCAACTGTGGGAACGTAGAAATACAGTTCATTTATTGAATCAGTCATTTTATTGCTTAGGCAATGAAGACCTGCTCTATTATCTTGCTGATCATGGTGCAAGGCATGCCTGGTTCCGATTACGCTGGTTAATGGATATAGATCGTTTGATACCTAAAATGGATAGCGGGAAAATGCATGTTTATTTTAAACAGTACGGTGGACAAACATTCACAGGGCAGTCTTTCATATTAGCTTTCAATCTGCTTGATTCAAATATTCCTCATTCTATGAATCAAGTGACGAATAATAAGAAGGCTCTTCGGCTAGCGAAAGCATCTTTGTTTTTTATCAAGAAAATAGTTAAATTAAACCCGGTACCGGAGAAAAGCGTCGTTTGGCATTATTTTCGATACACTCTATCGCTGATGACAGGCAGGCAGAGAGCGAGGTATCTTCTGAATCACCTGGAACCTAACGTGAAAGATATGTCTCTGCTGCCGCTATATAAACCATTTCATTTTCTATATGTTCCGCTCCGGCCGTTTCTATGGTTTTGGAGAAATATCATAAATAATTAATTTTTATTTAGAAAAAAGCGACATAAAATGAATTTTAATTACGAATAGTATAAATAAATACAAAGTTTATACTACTTATTAAACGGGGTGCTTACTCTGAATTATTATCGAATATTTGGTTTGAACATTAAAAGTAAAATTGTTCTGCCTGAAGCATATGAAATACATGGAATTATTTCGGAATTTGATGTAGAAATTGAATTGAATCCACCGCAGCAAGATTACCTGGATCAATTTGCATCGACGAGCTACCGCTTCGACAATGGTCGATTTCACTTTCATGTACCAGACACAGCCGTTTACAGCATTACATCCGGCAGCCATATAATGGTAAATCCATACCCGGGAGCGGATGAGGCAAAAATTCGGCTTTACCTGCTCGGAACCTGTATGGGTGTACTGCTCATGCAGAGAGGGATTCTACCCCTGCACGGGAGTGCAGTCGTCATTGATGGGAAGGTTTACGCAATTGTCGGGGAATCGGGTGCCGGTAAATCGACTCTTGCCGCAGCGTTTGCTCACTCAGGATATCCATTAATGACGGATGACGTTATCGCGGTCTCCTTATCCAATGATTCGGCAGCAGCTACTGTCTATCCTTCCTATCCGCAGCAGAAGCTGTGGGAGGAAAGCATAGAACAATTAGGATTGCTTTCTCACAACTATTCATCGATTTACCAAAGGGTTAACAAATACGCGGTGCCTATACGGTCCCAATTTTGCAGAGAGCCTCTCCCTCTCGCCGGGGTAGTTGAGCTTATCAAAGCTTCCGAACCAGAACCGTCTCTTAAAGCTTATAACAGATTAGAAGGGCTTCATGTCTTAAATGTGCATACCTATCGGAATTCCCTTCTCCATCTGTTGAACCTGCAGCAATGGCAATTTCAATCGATTGCCCGGCTTGCTTCCGGGCTCCCGGTGTACCAGCTCCGCCGCCCGGCAGACGGCTTTTCTGCCTTTAACTTGGTTGATCAAATTGTCAGTTTGACTAATAAAAGGGAGGTTGTTATTTCATGAGCGTTGAATTAATTACCGCTAACGAACTTGTTGCACAGTCGGATGGTTACCTCGTAAGCGAAATGAACGGGGAGAAGATCATGCTGAGCATCGAGAACGGCAAGTACTACAACTTAGGCCAGCTCGGGGGCCGAGTGTGGGAGCTGATGGCATCCCCTGTGTCCATAAAAGATATGGTTAAGCAACTAGTGACCGAGTATGAGATAGAGCCGGGAGATTGCGAACAGCAAGTTTGCAATTTCTTGCAGAAGCTTGCAGCAGAAGGACTCATACAAGTTAGGAAGGAATAATGGACTTGTATAGGAAAGCGATAAGAAAAGTTAAGAGATTTATAGCTTACCCCGCAGACTTGAAGCGGATGTATGTGGAAGCTTATTTTTATTTAGCTTTGGCGAGGGTGCTTAAGCTGCTGCCATTCGCAAAAGTAGCACCTTCTCTTGGCGAGCATATGAGGGAGACACCATATACGAGCACTATGGAGCAGGATCTCATCCATCGTAAGGTATCCAAGGCCGTTCATGCGATGAGCCGCATCACATGGTGGGAAAGTCAGTGCATGGTTAAGGCTGTCGCGGCGATGAAGATGCTGCAGCGAAGAGGAATCGCGAGTACGCTCTATCTGGGCAGCGGCAGGGATGAGACGGGGAAAATGATTGCTCACGCTTGGCTGCGCAGCGGGTCGTATTATGTAACCGGCAATGAGAGACTGGAACGGTATGCTGTCGTTGCCGTGTTCGGGAATCACACAGAAGCTGCGGTTCTGTCGACAATTGAGCGGTAATCCGCATTAGGGGTTTTTCTTATGAAGGATTTATTCTATTTTATTCGAAAAATGCACCAGGTTTCAGGATTCCGTCTGTACCTCAATATGTTCACTACATTCGTTATCAGCTGTCTGGACGGCATCGGAATCTATATGATCGTTCCTATGCTTAGCATTATAGGTGTATTTCAAATGAATATGGATGAAGTGCCGCTTGTCTCTTCCTTATTCACATTCATCGAGTCATCGTCGATCGAGTTAAACTTACCGATCGTACTAGCGATATACGTGATGATCGTAGGGGGACAAGCTTTGCTTCAGCGAAGCCAGATGGTGTTGAACTCACGGATTTTGCAGAACTTCGTCCGTTCGCTCAGGACGGAAACGTATCAGGGGCTGCTTGGGGCGAAGTGGGAGTTCTTCCTCCGCAAGAGGAAGTCGGATTTTCATCATGTCATGGTCAACGAGCTCGGACGGGTCAGCTACGGCACTTCCCTCTTCCTGCAGATGGTCACAGCCATTATTTTTACGGCTATTCAAATCGGTCTGGCCTTCTGGCTGTCTCCGTTGTTAACGGCCGTCGTGCTTATAAGCGGCGGAATACTCGCTCTATTCTCGCGCAGGTTTATTAAGAAGGCGGGACATATTGGCGATAAGACATCAGAGCTGTCTCAGAGCTATTTTGCAGGAATAAGCGATCATTTCAACGGCATCAAGGATATTAAGAGCAACAGGCTTGAACGCTCCCATATCAGTTGGTTCAACAACATGAGCAAGGAGCTGGAGAGCAACGTTAACCAATTAATACGAATCAATTCTTTGTCCCAGTTCATCTACCGGATCTCTTCCATAACGCTTATTGCCGGATTCGTCTATTTAGCTTTAGAGGTCTTCCACACGCCGGCTGAGCAATTGATTCTGGTTGTTCTCATCTTCTCGCGGCTTTGGCCGAGATTTATCGGGATTCAGTCGAATATCGAACAGCTGGCGACCAATCTGCCCGCTTTTAAAGCAATGCGTAAGCTGCAGCAGGAATATGAGCAGGAGAAGGAGCTCAACTTGTCAGGCTCTTCGGACAGGGGAAAGCAATTTCAATTGCAGGAAGGAATCGAATGCAGACAAGTCAATTACCGGTACGACCCTAAAGAGCCGGTATTTGCTCTGCGTGATATTAACGTCTATATTCCAGCGAATCGCATGACGGCTATCGTTGGTATGTCCGGTGCGGGGAAAAGCACGCTGATTGATATGCTCATGGGGCTTATTCAACCGGAGAGAGGGCAAGTGCTGATTGACGGCGTTACGCTGAGAGACGAGAAGCAGCTTCTCTCACTGCGGAGTGCAATCGGCTATGTGGCACAGGATCCCTTTCTCTTTAATGCGAGCATTCGGGATAACTTGAAGCTGGTTGACCCGTATGCCGAGGACACCGAGCTGTGGAACGCTTTGAAATTCTCAGTATCCGATGAATTTGTACGCATGCTGCCGCAAGGTTTGGATACGGTCATCGGTGACAGGGGCATCCGGTTGTCCGGGGGAGAGCGGCAGCGGATTGTACTCGCTAGAGCCATACTGAAGCGTCCCTCCATTCTAGTGCTGGATGAAGCGACCAGCGCGCTGGACAGTGAGAATGAACGGCTGATTCAGGAGGCGCTTGACCGTCTAAAGGGAAGCATGACCATTATTGTCATTGCACACCGATTATCGACCATCCGCAATGCGGATCAGGTCATTGTCATAGAGCAGGGTGAGGTTATTCAGCAAGGCGGCTATAAACAGCTGTCTCAAGAGGCCAAAGGAAAGTTCAGACAACTGCTCAACTATCAAACAGGCGTTAACAGTTAGTTCCGACAACACAACCGCTATCAAACATAACCGGAAAGATTGGAGAAATAATGAGTGCGATAACCGGTGTTTTTAATTGTAATGAAGAACCTGTATCTGTCGAAACGATCGGAAATATGATGCAAGCCTTGCAAAAATACCCTGCCAATGATGTGCGGGTTTGGCATGACCGTTTCGTATTTTTAGGTTGTCACGCGCAATGGATCACACCCGAATCGACTAAAGAACGGCTGCCCTTTTACGACGAACAACATAAGCTTGCCATTACCGCAGACGCGATCATTGACAACAGGGAGGAATTATTTAACCGGTTGCAGGTGGAGCATTTCCGCCGGAAACAGATGACGGACAGCGAGCTTATTTTGGCGGCATACCTGAAATGGGGGAAGGAAGCCCCGCGATACCTGATAGGAGACTTTGCTTTCATCATATGGGATGAGCAAAAACGCCATCTTTTCGGCGCGCGTGATCTGTCGGGAAATCGAACGCTGTATTATTATCATCATTCACGACAGTTTGCATTTTGCACGGTGATGAATCCGCTGTTTACTATTTCCGGTGTCAAGAAGGAACTGAATGAGTCATGGTTGACCGAGTTTCTCATGATCCCTATCATTTTGGATACGATCGATGTTCACTCCACGGTTTATCATAATATCGATCAAATTCCTCCCGGCCATTCGATTACGGTGGCGGACGGAAACATTGCATTGGAGCAATACGGGACATTCATAACGCCTGGCGGGAAGCTTAAACTAAAAACAAACGGCGAATACGAAGAAGCATTTCGTGAAGTCTTTCAGGAAGCCGTTACATCGAAGCTCCGGACATACCGGAAAGTTGGTGCAAGCTTAAGCGGAGGGTTGGATTCGGGGGCTGTCGTAAGCTTTGCCGCAAACCCGTTGCGGCAGGAAGGGAAAACATTACAAACCTACAGTTATGTCCCTCCCTCTGATTTTGTGGATTGGACACCAAAAAGCTTGATTGCCGATGAGAGTCCTTATATCCAAGCCACGGTTCAACATGTAGGAAATATCGCGCACAACAATTTGGACTTCTCGGGTCGAAACTCATTTGAGGAAATGAATGACCTGCTCGAGCTGATGGAGGCGCCTTATAAGTTTTTTGAAAATTCATTCTGGATCAAAGGGATTCTCGAGCAAGCGGAGAAGCACGGAGTCGGAGTATTGCTGAATGGAGGGAGTGGAAATTACACTATCTCTTGGGGTCCGGCGCTGGATTACTACGCTCAGCTTTTAAGAAAGCTGCGCTGGATACGTTTTAACCATGAACTGAAGCTCTATGGCAGAAATATGAGAATAGGGAGATCCCGATTGCTGCCCATAATCGGCAAACTGGCATTTCCATTTCTGGATCCGTCTTTTTTTTCGAAGCCTAGGTCGGATACCCCGCTTTTAATCCAACCGGATTTAGCGGAACGAACCAAAGTCTTCGATAAACTTAAAAACCATAATGTAGGATTGACCGAATTTTCAATGAACGAATTTGCGGCAAGATTCTATCAGTTCGAAAATTTGTCGTTCTTAAACCATCAGGGGACGTCATCAACGAAATTATCGTTACGTTATGCCGTCAGGGAAAGGGATCCGACCTGTGATCCCAGGGTGGTTCGATTTTGCTTATCCGTGCCTGTAGAACAGTATGTCCAAAATGGTATGGACCGCTCTTTAATTCGAAGATCGACCGAAAATTATTTACCCGATAAAGTCCGGTTCAATCTTCGCGTTCGGGGTGTGCAGGGGGCGGACTGGATCCATCGCATGATTCCATCGTGGAGTGCTTTTACGGAAGAACTTCATCAGCTTTGTCGTGATTCCGGGGCTTCGTATTTTTTAAATGTGAAACAAATTAAAGAATCACTTTCGAAAATTGGAAACTCACCCAAACCTGAATTAGCCTTTGATCCGAATATAAGATTATTAATGCAAAGCTTAATTGTTTACCGCTTTATAAGGCAATTTTCATAACGCCCCGTATGAAAGGAGGTGATACAAATGACAAAGGAAATGAAGAAAGAATGGCAGCAACTGACGTTGGAACTCCTTGATGTCAGCGCGACCATGGGTGGAAAAAATGGAGTGTATCCTGACAGAAATGGTAAAGGTAACAATAATGGTCACCCTCATGAGGACTTGGACTCTTAGGATGACTTACTACTAGTCCCATTATTTTCATGGCCCTTATACTTTTATAACGTATAAGGGCCCTTCTTAACGATAAAGAAGGTTTAAGTTCACGGAAGCTTCCTTTATCGTTAAGAAGGTAAGGAAGAAATAGGTGTAATGAAATATGAGTCGATGGGAGGTGATTGCATGAGCGTTATTGCCGGTGTTATACAATTCGATAGGCCTCTTCGTTCAGCCGATGGTACTGCAGATTTCATGGAAGCTGTACAGTATTTTCCAGGAAATAGCTTTGAAACATGGGAGGATGCGTCGGCTCTTCTCGGCTGCCGGGCTCAATGGATTACACCGGAATCGGTTAATGAACGGCTTCCTTTTCGGGATGAGCAATCCGGACTGGTTATAACCGCTGATGCAATTATTGACAATCGCGGGCAATTGTTCGAGCAGCTTGAGATTGGGCGAGACAGAAGAAGCGGGATAACGGACAGTGAGCTCATTCTGCTGGCTTATCGCAAATGGGGTCCGGAGACGCCGCGTTATCTAATTGGAGACTTCGCTTTCGTTATATGGGATGCAAGCAGAAAGCTGCTGTATGGGGCGAGAGATCAGCTTGCAAGCAGGACCCTTTATTATCACCACAGTTCGAATCAATTCTCGTTCTGCAGTGTAATCCATCCGCTATTCTCCCTAGCGGGAATAGATAAGAGACTATGCGAAGAGAGGTTTGCCGAATTTTTGGCGATACCGACGCTCTTGGATGCTGTCGATGTCCATACGACCTATTATGCAGATGTTTTGCAGCTGCCTCCGGCACACACGTTTACTTTGCAAGAGGGGAAGCTTACGGTTGCAAAGTATGGCTCATTAATGCCGGAAAAGAGCCTAACCTTGGGCTCTGATGACGAATATGTGGAGGCCTTTCAGGAAATTTTCCAAGAATCGGTTCGCTCCAGATTGCGTACCTTCAAGCAGGTGGGAGTTACCCTTAGCGGGGGACTTGATTCCGGCTCGGTGTCAGGGTTCGCAGCGAGGATGCTCGCCAAGGAAGGCAAGAGCTTACAGGCCTACAGCTACATTCCCGAACGTGATTTCAAAGATTGGACGCCCAGAAGTATGTTTGCGGATGAAAGTCCTTATATTCAGTCCATCGTCGATTATGTAGGAAATATTAAGGCGAACTTATTAGATTTCCCGGGGATAAGTCCTTTTACTGAGATTGATGAATGGATCGACAGTTTAGAAGGGCCATACAAAAATTTCGAAAATGCATTCTGGGTTAAAGGCATTCATGAAGAAGCGGCGCGTCAAGGCGTAGGTGTCTTGCTCACGGGCGCAAGAGGGAATTACTCGATATCCTGGGGTTCAGCTATCGGTTATTACAGCTTGATGCTTAAGAAGCTCCAATGGCTCCAATTATACCGTGAGATTTCAATGTACGGCAGACAGCTGGGCACTGGCCGGAAACGAATCGTTCGCGCGATTAGACAGCAGGTTTTTCCGGAAAAAGCGGCTTCGTTTCAACCTGGAGTACCTTCCATCATTCAAGCTGATTTTGCAAGGAGCTCCGGGGTACTCGAGAAGCTGTCGCAGTATGATGTCGGTTTGCGGGAGTCAACGTATCAAATGCTGCGGGAACGCGAGGATTATTTCAGAAATCAGGCGGTTTTAAGCATGCAGGGCACCATTTCGGCGAAGTCATCCTATCGCCTGGGCATATGGGAACGGGATGCAACCAGCGATATACGCCTTATTAAGTTTTGCTTGTCGATCCCCGTGGAGCAATATGTGAAGAATGGCTTCGGGCGTTCTCTTATCCGAAGAGCCACCAAAAATATTTTGCCGGACAAAGTACGATTGAATCAGCGGACACGAGGCGTTCAAGGCATGGATTGGGTACATCGGATTATACCCCGGTGGCCGTCTATAGAAGAAGAGCTTCGTACGCTGTGCAGGGATGAGCAGGCTTCCCGCTACTTGAACCTGATGCAGGTGAAGGAATCGATGAGCATGGTAGGTTCGGCCATTAAGCCGGAGCAGGCTGATGACCCTCACTTAAAGTTACTTATGCGCAGCTTGATTGCCTATCGTTTTCTCAAACGGCTGCAATAGAAATACGAACTGCACTTGAGAGGAGGTGAAGTATAATGGAGAAAAAACAATGGACAGCCCTTTCCCTGGAAGTGATGAATGTTTCAGAGACTATGGCAGGTTTCGGTGTTGCGAAAATGGACTTTACTTATGTTGACGGCAAGCTCGTAGACCTCGATGTTTATGATTCCTAGGATTCCTAGATTTCTACGGCCCTAAAGCCGGAGCAGGCTGATGACCCATACTTAAATATACTTACGTACAGCTAGATAGCCTATCGGTTTCTCCAACGGCAGAAATCGGCATACGAATTGCACTTGAAAGGAGGTGGAATACAATGGAGAAAAAACAATGGTCTGCACTTTCCCTGGAAGTGATGAATGTATCTGAGACAATGGCAGGTTTCGGCGTAGCGAAAATGGACTTTACTTATGTAGACGGCAAGCTCGTTGACCTCGACGTTTATGATTCCTAGGATTCATCGTATTTAACTGATGCACCGGAAAGAGCCGTAGAGGATCACAGCTTATGCTGTGCCTTTACGGCGCTTTTTTGCATTTAAAGGAGGTGAAGTGTAATGGAGAAAAAACAATGGACAGCACTTTCACTGGAAGTGATGAATGTATCGGAGACTATGGCAGGTTTCGGTACAACGAAACAGGACTTTACTTATGTTGACGGCAAGATCGTAGACGTAGACGTCTATGATTCTTAGGATTCATCGTTTTTAACTGATACATCAAAAAGTGCCATAGAGGACCTCAGCTTACGCTGTGATCCTCTATGGCGCTTTTTGCGTTCTGTGTGCCAAGATCAGTTCGACGAAACAAGGATGTTATCGAAAACAGCCGTCTGATCGTACGTCCGCAAACCAATGTACCCGCTGGTTAAGCTGGAGTCGCTAACGCTGATTTTTTTCACGCCGTCTACATACGCTTTCAATGAGCTTCCTTTCATCTCGAACTTAAGCTGATACCAGGTGCCTGGAGTGGCTATCATACCCGATTCCCCGATTTTGGTCCAACTATTGCCAAGTTTTTTGTAGAGCTGGACTTTATTCAGATCATAATTGATGCGCAGGGTGTACATGTAGGAGAAATCTGAATTTGCCCGGGCTACCAATCCGGAAGAAGCGTTGGCCATATGATTGTCATACGCTTTTAAGGCTAAGGTTATGGTGGCGTTGGTGTAGGTCGAATTGATAACGGTTTCGGCAATGCCTGTGCCCGATTGTTTCATCACGCTATTGTCGAGGGGAATGCTGTCGTGACTGATATCATTGGTTAAAGACCAGCTGCCGCTCAGAGGAGTCCAACTGCCGATACTATTGTTTTGAAAGCTGTCGCCAAAGTTCTGCGGTTCAAACATGACCGCATCGGCTCTGTTGGAACCGCCTCCAACGGTCGTCAACTTCACATATTCTTCCGGTCCGCCAGCGAAATATACCGTATCAATCAGACGCCACTGACCGCCCGCTATATTCGTCTGATTGATGGTTACAGTGTTCGTTATACCATTGTGATAGACCGAATATTGAGCATACTTCGTTGAACCCTGATGGTAAGGATATCGGACATACACATTGTAGTAACCCGGCGTCGTGAAGTTTGGCCTCCACGTAGCCGTACTTCCATTGGTACTGCTGTAACGGGAGCTGCCATTGTAACTGCCGCCCAGCGTACTAGCACCCCATGTTCCCGTCTCGTTATAGCCGCTGCTTTCTTCGTCGACGATGAGTCCGCTTTTTGCCTTAATTGGACCGATGATGTTGGAATACGTAGAATAGGAACCGTGCACATTTTTCGCTCTCACCCTATAGTAATAGCTTGTGCCGTCCTGAGCAGATGCATCGTCGAAAATCGGTACGGTAAACGTATGATGACGCGGAGCGGTAACATCGTCCGTCACATCGCTGCCTACTGCTGTCCATGGACCGGAAGAACTTGTCGAACGTTCAACGTCATAAGTGCTTGCTCCCGAGACACCCATCCAGGAGAGGGTATGAACGGAATCGACAGGGAACATAACAGGCGCATCGGGTGTCGGCCAAAGAGGTACGGCCAGGCCTTTCATTGAGTAGGCATATTTGCGCAGCAAGTCGATGGTGGCCGATTCGTTCGCCCAATCGCCGGTTGCGAAACCGGGATAGCGCAAATAGGACCAGTTTCCAACCGGAGGCCAATGCCATCCACCCATCTTGTGATGGTGCATGCTGCCCCAGAACATGGCACCTGATGTTTCATTGTTCTGAACGATGTCAAGAAGCTGTTCGGTTTCCGTGGGGGAATAGTCGCCGAATTCGCCAATAATCAAAGCTTTTTTTCCTTTGGTTTTGACTTTCCACTCATTGAGTTTTGTAACCATATCGACATTGTGATATTTGTAAATGTGCGGAACAATAATATCAATATTAATGTCATTCAGTGCATTGGTCCTTATTCCCTGTGCCCGAACATATCCTCCATCGGCTAGAAGGTGGTTGGAATCAAGACTTTTTACATACGCGGCCATCTCGCTTACCCAGCTATCCGTGGAGGGAAGCTCGTTTCCCAGCTGCCAGGCCAGAATGGCTTTATCGCTTTTATACTGCACGCCCGTATACGTATTAGTCCGATTAATTACAAATTGAATGAAATTTTTGAAGTCCTGCTTCACGGTAGGATCGCTCCAAAAATCATTCACCGTTTTCCCGCGGAAAGCCGACCAATCGGCAATCCCTCCGATGTAGTTGTACTTATCCACGAAAGGCACAATAAGCCGAATATTGTACTGGTTTGCCAGTTGCACAATTTTATCCAGTAGTCTAAATGCGCTTTCATTATAATTATTAGACCCCATCACATGACGAAAAGTTCCTGCGGGATCGCTGCTCATTCTCACTTCAAACGGATACAAGCGAATAACGTTAATCCCTGAGCTGCTGGCCGCGCGAATCGCATCTTCGATTTCTGACGGATCAGTCCATGCTCTATTCAATAAAGGTTCGTTGGTTCCGGTAAAACGAAACGTGGACGTTCCCTCCATCAACGTATCTCCACTGCGCGTGATATAGTCTGTAAATCCCGCTTGAGCACGAGCCGGCCATAAGTTGAAAAAAGAATCGTACGTAAGCAGCATAACGGCCAAGGTGACGAGTTTCAACCATTTGTTCATGCCATTATTCCTCCTTATTTTCACATGACCATCCATATGAACGACATCTTCAGAACTAGCGGCAGCAAAGGGAGAATCCCCCTTAATATAAGGTATGAAAGCGGATACAAAATCTTGCCTGATTTGATATATCGTTCTGGTAATCATATTCACATAGCGGGCAAGATGTTCTATTCCGAATAGCGAGCGCTTTCGAAACTTGCCGGCGGACCCTAGAATGGGGTGCTTACATGTAAAAACAGGTCCGTTCATGGTGTGATTCACCATTAACGGACCTGTTAGTTAGAGAGTGGTTTATTCTTCTTTGGGTTAAGCTCGGTCACGGAGCACGCGTTCGAGCAAGCTGCGAATCAGCTCCAGATCGTCCCTTTCCAAAGGAACACCATCCCAATGAAGCTGCTCGTAATTCAAATATTCTTTTGCATTATGGTTTAGTTCCGTTGGCGGCTCCGGAAATTCGGTAAGTCCTAGAAGATAATCCGCGGACGTGCGCAGCTTTCGGGAAATCGTCTGAATGGATTCGATCGTCGGCTGCCGGTAACCGGATTCATACCCCGCATACGTGCTCTTTGCAACTCCGACGTAATCGGCCACTTCCTGCATAGTCAATTTCCTCTTTTTACGCAGCTGCTTCAATCGCTTCGCGAACATCTTCTGTCCTCCTCCCGAACACCTATATGTATAGTAGTTCTTTCAGTTAAACCTTATTAGTATCCTTCTAGTAAGCGCAAAGATAATTATAGCATGTTTAACAGCTGTCTGCATCTGATAGAATGATGAAACGGAAGGGGCGAATGATCTAGGACCCTAATGATTTTTGCGAGAAAACGGCAATATATGTGACTTCATCTGATAGGGGACTAAGAAGATGCTCTTCAAGAGAGTTGAAGTAGATCGTATCCCCTGGCTGTAGCAAAATTTCGGTTGCTCCTACCTTATAGTTCATCGTACCGCTTATCATATAAATGAACTCCTCACCTTCATGAGTAAAGCTGTGCTGCCTGACTTCCCCTTTTTTTGCCGTTATTAAATAAGGCTGAATAAGCTTGTCTCTTCGTTCGCTGGAATGCGACCATTCGCTAGGGGATGTGATGTTCCATCTCAAACCTGGGATGGCGCTTAGCATTCCGCAGGGCGTACCCCATCATGCAAAAGTAACGGGCTGGGAGCCTTGCCGGATGATTATCGCTTATTCGGCTGTAGACAGACAGACGATTGGGGAATGAACCGGGCTATAGGAAGGAGGAAGGTAATGGGCATCAAATATGCATTTTCCAGACCAACGTCTACGCTTGAAGATGAGTACACGATGATAAAAGGGTACCGCCAGGCGGGATATGATGGACTTCAGTTGAAATGGAGCCAATACACCCCCTATATTAAAGAACCTGAAAGATTTATTGAACGTTGGGGACAACCGGATGGTATCGCTTCTGCGCTAATTACCGGTGGAACGCTGCTTGACGATGAAAGCAAAGCTCAGCTTCGTGAGCTGTTCCGGTTTGCGGGAAAAGTAGGTACGGAGATAATCGTATATTGCCATAGCGTATCGAGAAAGAGCATAACTTACGAGCATATCGCAAGGTATGCCGGGATTTTTGAAGAAATGGGTAAGGAAGCACAGCAACACGGACTGCAGCTCTCCCTGCACCATCACTATGATCAACCTCTTATGTACCGTATAGATTTTGACGTTTTTTTTGATCAACTTCAAGCTGATTCAGCAGTCGGCTTGACTGTGGATACTGCCCATCTGGTTAAATCCGGTATAGAGGATGCGGCTGAAGTCATTCGCACCTTCGCCCCGTTCATTAATAATTTTCTTGACGGTATACGCCCCATGGCAAATTCGGAAGCGGAGTCGGTATATTGCAGCGCCTATTCTTCAAATGCAGTCGATTGTATCGGGGAAACCGATGCTACGGTTCAAATGACGTTTGCTAACGGAGTTAGCACACATTTCACGCAAAGCTTCTCCAGCCCTTTTATTAAAAATGATTTGGTCGTTCTCGGGAGCGAGGGTGTAATAAGCTCTAATTCGGATGTGATCGGTTTGTATCGTCTCGATCCCTCAGGCGTCCCGAATTGGAATCCGACGCCTGTTCAAACCTGGCAAGCGGTGATGCCGATAGATGAAGCCGTGTTTGACGGCTTGGACCAACTGCTCGTTTGGATTGAAACGGGAATAGAGGCGGCTAATAGTGCAAGAGATAATCTGCATTCGGTTTCCTTGCTCGATAGCGCCTATATTTCAGCCAAGGAGAATCGGGTAGTCTCGTTGAGCAACGGTTTGTTATAACACTTTAGGCTGCCGGAGATTAGAACGGCAGCCTTTGTTTATTTCATTGAATATTCGAATCCATATTATCTTCATCTGTCAAAATGTTTTGGATACGCCAAGGCGATTGCTTAGATTCGCGTTTGAAAATAAACCTATAACCGGTGTTCCGCTCAGCATGGTTTTGTTTATGAATCGTAATTGGCAATCTGATTTCTGCTGACAAGCTCTCATCGAAATCCCCATCATCTGTGTCGCTTGCCCCCTTGTATTTCGACTGTTTTTTTTCACGAATGGAATCGAGCGACTCCATTTCCTTAACGAAATACGCGAATTTCTCCTTCGAAATGCCTTCTGCAACCTGCTGAAGCAGCCCCTGATCCTGATGGTTCATTATTTCAATGAAGCTTTTAGCTAATACAAGCGGTGATGCGGAATCGAAAAAAGGTTTCAAATTCCCGGCTGCCTTGTGTACCATGATCTGATGCGCCAAATCAGGAAGATCAGATTTGTGGGTACTGCTTAGATAGAAGTGAATGCAGAAATGGCCGGAGAAGCCGTTTTCGGGAATGCCGTCTCCGCCGTGGGGCATCCCATTCATGGAAGCCGCGATCCAAGCATCGCCCGAGTGGATAAGCACCGCTTTTCTTTTCCAGCTCCACCTACCGTTATAGATTTGCTTCATTATGCGGGAGTCATCCTTCGTCAAGGGCTGAACATCAGCATGGTCGCTGCCAGCGCGGCGCTGTACATTGAACGTTAAGCCCGTTTCCAGCTCCGTTACGGAAAAGATGCTTTTGTTAGGCAAAATTTGCGTCGACTGCTGCCAGGAAAGAAGCTTTCCGTAATGCTGCGACCGCACTGCTTCTGCTAGTCCGATGAGCTTCTCTGCCATTTTTGTCGGCAAAATCGTTCTTTCCATCTTTGTTTCATCCCATAGCTGACCGCTTCGCTCCAAACGGAAATACGTAGCTTCGGGGGATAGCAGCGTGATGTAGATATCTGAGAAAACGTCTACCTCTGCCGCAGAAGCAGGCGCTTGCTTCGCTTGGCGCAAAGCTGCATTCATTTCGCGGCTCTCGATGCGAAGGTCGCTGACGAAAGCGGCTTGCTGCCCGGAACGGACCGTGATGATAAAGCTGCTTTGCTGCTTTTCGTTTGGGGAGGATATTGGCTTCTGAATTGTTGATAGTGCTTGTGCCTCATTCGGCTGAATCGTCAACAGCGAGATAAGAATCGAGGTGAAAACCAATAATGCCTGCTTCCATAAGAAGTTCATGTTCGCTATGCTCCTCCTCCATCATTATTTTTTATTAGATTCAGCTATTTAGCTTTTAAATATGTGAACGACTGCTCATGAATGGATAAGCCCAAAATGATTCATACTATCACGGATACTACCGTCTGGGGGAGATTAGCGACAATGGGTCTGTATTGGATTTTAGCCATATTGATGATGTTTCAGCAGGGGCATTATCCCGATCCGCTTGTCATTGAGCGAAATGGACAAGTTATTCTGGAAATGAGCCGGGCTCAGTACAGCGATTCGCGTACCGGCATACCGTTCGTGGTTCGGGATAAATTAAACAAAGGGATGGACGCGATAGACAGGCAGGTGCAGAAACCGGCTGTTAACGCGACGCTGGACGGCGGCGGGAGAATATTGCCTGAGCATGCGGGAAGCCAGCTGGACCGAAAATTGTTTGAGGAGCAATTTTACAGCTTTATTTTTGAAGGCGGGTTTTCGCAGCTTGAGGTTCCCATGCTGACGATTTATCCAAGGGTAGACAGCGAGCTGCTCTCGACGATAAAAGTAAAAAGAATTGGCCAATATGCGACTTATTACAATTCGAATAACAAAAATCGCTCTCATAACGTTAGTTTGGCCGCAAAAGCGATTAATAATTATGTCGTATTCCCTAATGAGAGATTTTCGTTTAATGAAGTTGTTGGTAAGCGGACGAAGGAAACGGGCTATTTGCGTGCTCCTGTAATCGTAAGGGGAGAAATGTCGGAGGATATTGGCGGAGGCATCTGCCAAATTTCGTCGACGCTGTTCAACGCTGTAGACCGTGCGGGGCTGAAAATTATCGAGCGGTATTCCCATAGCCGAAATGTGAAATATGTGCCGCCCGGCCGCGATGCGACGGTTAGCTGGTATGGTCCCGATTTTGTGTTTCAAAACAAATATGACCAGCCGGTTCTGATCCGTGCTTACGCGAGCGGCGGACAGGTCAGTATCGTCATTTGCTCGTCCGACGAGCTCATAGCGAAAAAAAGGCAGGTGCCGAGCGCTTCGAAGAAGCTCCCTGAAGAAGTGAAGCTAGAAATGGATGCAGGCGGGTTGGAGCGGGATACGAATAAAACAGATTAAAGAAGATTGCCGAAGACGGCAGTCTTCTTTTTTTAGTTTTGCAATTTGTATTGGGTATATTCGTATTCGGCTTCTTCTCTAATCACCCACCAAACTACCTCTAATCACCCACCAAACTACCTCTAATCAAGCACCAAACTACCTCTAATCAAGCACCAAACTACCTCTAATCAGCCACCAATCAACCACCAATCAACCACCAATCAACCACCAATCAACCACCAATCAACCACCAATCAACCACTAATCAACCACTAATCAACCACCAATCTATCTCGCCTCCTACGCTGCAGTTTATACAATGTAATTCGTGCTTAAACGTCATTTATCTCACTACAATGCAGTTTCTGCAATAGAAACCGTGTCATGGAGCAGTTTTGGGGCGTGTTGGGGGAATTCTGTTGTACTTACTGCAACGTAGCTCATGTGGTCGGGTGCCAAGTCAGGTTTCTGTTGTAGAAAGTGCAGTAGAATACGTAAGCACCGAAGCTGAGATTTGTTAATGTGGAACAATGCGGCGGAGGTTGTGTTTAAACTGCCGGCATTCTCTAAGGAAATACAGCAGGGGCCAAATTGGTTAAGAAAGTTCTTGAAGGATCCATGGCTTATTAGGCAGGTTTGCGCAGTAGCGGATAATTGCTATAGTTATACTATCTGAGAGGCTATAAGTAATGATGAGGTGAGGACAAATGACGTTGTATAAAAAATTGGTGCGTGATGGAATTCCGCAAATAATCGAGTCTAAAGGAGAAAAATGTATTTACGAAATTTTAGACGACGAGAAATATGCAGTAGAGTTACGAAAGAAATTAGATGAAGAAATTTTAGAGTATATAGAGGCAGCGAATGTGGAGGATGCTACTGAAGAACTAGCAGACGTGCTAGAGGTAATCCATGCGTATGCTTTGATTCACGGAGTAAGCCTCGAAAATGCAGAGACTATGCGTTTGAAGAAGGCTTCTGAAAGAGGCGGATTTGCTAACAAAGTTTTTCTTGTTGAGGTATTGGATTAATCCTTATAATCCTTTATTTTCACTGAACACATTTGTACATTTGTTAGTGTTGACATCGGTTCGCATATTCGTAATGATGGAATAGAATAGGTAGTGGAAGGAGATGACCGCGATGAATTTAGTGGTAGAGCAGTCAGCGGCTCGCTGGTATAAGCAGGAAATGGGTTTGACCGTTGGTGACTCGATTCGCATCTATGTCCGTTTGGGCGGCTGCGGCAGTGTTCATCCAGGGCTTTCGCTTGGCGTCACCAAGGATGAGCCAAGAAGCATTGGACTTCGCGAGGAAATAGATGGCATAACGTATTTTATAGAGGAAGATAACTTGTGGTATTTAGAAAATAAATCGCTGCGGATTTCTTTCGACGAAAAGTACGAAGAAATTATTATGACTGTAGAATAACAGCAGCCGGAAGATACAGCTCATTTTTCTCTGCCTTGGCCTAAATAAAAGTCTGCTAGATACCCCGTAAGGGGTATTTTTTCGATATATAAGAATTTATAAGTTTTCACTTATAAATGTGCTTATATATCTCCGCGAAACGATAGCTTTTGCCACTGAGGACGGCGACAGCCGTTTACGCTTGTTTAATCCCTTAGGAGATTTAGCAGCGGATACGGAACATGACACGGTACCGCAGAGCGTGGCAGTGATCGCAGCAGCACTAGAAAAATGCGGCATGCTGCTTTGAAGACGATTGACAGCCAGCCCTCTCATTTGTTATTTTTAAATTAATAAATTCTTATTGGATTAGTTGGTTTAAATGGATTGAGGGGGTGAAGGAGATCAATATTGAAAATATCGAAGCGTTCGTTTATGTCATTCATTGCGGAAGCTTTAATAAAGCAGCAGACGCGTTGTATTTATCACAACCTTCCGTAACGGCTAGAATTAAATCGCTTGAACAGGAGCTTGATTGCAAGCTGTTCGACCGGCAGGGAAAACAGATACAAATAACGGAGGATGGGAAGCGGTTTTTGCCCTACGCGCAGCAGCTGCTGCTTATCTATCAGAAGGGCAAGCTTCATATTAATCAGAAGAAGTCGTCTCCCGACGAGTTCCGAATTGGCTGTACCGTATCCGTCTCCAATTATGTCATTCCGGATTTATTGCCTCGCTTGAAGCAAAGGTTTCCGAATACGCATTATAAAATCGTAACCAGCACGACGGATGAAATTATGAATAAGGTGCTAGGCAAGGAAGTTGATATTGGTTTTGTTCGCAACGTGAACCATCCCAACCTGCAATCGACGAAGTTCTATGAGGATCCGATCCGGCTGTATGCCTATGACGGGCATCCTTTTTTAAGGACGGAGAGCGTGACGATCGAAGCGATTGCGGAGCAGCCGCTCGTATTTTTTGAGTGCGGCTCTTTAGATTGGCTGCGCATCCACCGTATTTTCGAGCATCTCGACATGCCGCCCAATATTCAAATTCAAACAGACAATTCTGAGCTGGCTAAGAAGCTGGTCATCCAAAAGGCGGGCATCGGTTTTCTCCCCGATTTATGTGCCCAGCAGGAAATACGCGAAGGGAAGCTTTATCAGATCCGTGTTCCGGAGACGGAAGGCATTTCCTTGCAAACCAATCTCATCTCGCATCACGGAGAGCATCTCGCGTTTCTTGAGGCGATTACGGAGATAGGAAAGCAGTTAGCTGAGATGAAGCTGGGCTTATCGGTAAATTGAAAGCTTTTATAGAAATGCTCTATTATCCGAAGAGCTGCACTCATGGTAAAGTTAAATTGTCAGTAAAGCCGATTGAAATAGTGTGATTAAACATGTTCATCCGCTGCTCCTTCTGAAGCAGCGGTTTTTTATTGCCGAAACCACCGATCAGACAAATCGATTTACTTATAGAAGATCTCTATAAGGAATAGGATTGACGAAATCTGCATTCAGGTGGTAAAGTGAATTCAACGTTAATCCTTACTTAACAGGTAGGAATTATAAGGATTAGAATTACATCATACATTGGGGGAAAAGAAAATGAAAAAAGCTTTCTTTTTATCAATCGCAATCGTTATGGCACTAACTCTTGCAGGCTGCGGCAGCAACAAAAACAACGCTGGCGCCGATGCGGAAGCAGCAAGCGGAAATGCCTCGAAAGAAGTAACGAAGATCGTTGTAGGCACGGGGACACAATTCCCTAACGTTTGCTTTATTGACGAGAACGGTAAGCTAACCGGCTTCGATGTTGAGTTGGTTAGAGAAATCGATAAACGTCTGGCCGACTACGAATTTGACATCCAAACGCTTGAATTTACAAACCTTCTGCTGAGCTTGGAAACGAAAAAAATCGACCTGGTTGCCCATGAAATGGAGAAAAATCCGGAACGAGAGCAAAAATATTTGTTTAACACGGAACCGTACGCGCACTGGAGAAACAAAATTATCGTCGCAAAGGACAATGATTCCGTTCAAACGCTTGATGATCTAAAAGGCAAAAAAGTGTTGACGACGGCAACGAGCGCGCAATCGACCATTCTTGAAAACTATAACAAAGAAAACAATAACGCCATTGAAATCGTGTACCAAAACGGCGGAGCTAACGATTCCGTAGCACAAGTAACCTCCGGCCGCGTGGACGCATTTTTGGCAGCCGACTTCACCCTATCGCTTATCGATTCAAAGCAAGAGCTTAAAGCAGTAGGACCGGCGCTTAGCGAAGCAGACATTTTGTTCATGTTCCGTAAAGATGATCCGGAGCAAAAGAAACTTTCCGACGCGGTTGACGGAGCGATTAAAGAGCTTAAAGCAGACGGCACGCTTGCAAAGCTTAGTTCTGAATGGTTAGGCAATGACTTTACTTCCGAAGAAAAATAAACGCGGGTGAAAGGTGAGATGGCTGGATGGGAGAACCATTTGATATCAGTTATGTGTTCGAATATCTAGTAAAGCTGCTGCCTACCTTGAAAGTCACTCTTCTTATTGTAGTGAGTTCCATCGTAATCGGGCTGGGCGTCGGGTTTATCGTCGCCCTTCCCCAGCTTTATAAGATTCCGATTTTAAGACGTTTTTCTCAGGTGTATCTCTCCTTTTTCAGAGGCACTCCGATCTTGATTCAGCTGTTTTTGTTTTATTATGGTCTTCCTGAAATATTGAAGCTCGTTCACGTAGATGTCGCAAAGGTGCCGGCCTTATATTTTGTCATCCTCACCTACGCCCTACACAGCGGAGCCTATATGGCGGAAATGATTCGCGCAGCTGTAGGAGCGGTGGACCGCGGGCAGGTTGAAGCGGCTTACTCGGTAGGCATGACAGGGTTTCAAGCCTTTACGCGGATCGTCCTTCCGCAAGCCATGGCGATATCGGTTCCGGTATTTGCCAATCTAGTCATCGCGAACCTGAAGGACACCTCGCTTGCTTTTTCGTTAGGCATTATGGAATTGACGGGCAAGTCGCAAACGCTCGCCGTGATGTCCAGGCATTTCGTTGAAACGTACATTTCACTCGCAATCATCTATTTTATAATCAGCTTTGGACTTGAGAAGCTGTTCCATTTCATTGAACACAAGCTGTTAAAGCATGAACGCCGTATAGCGTCTGAGGACAAAGAACCTCGTTTGAAAAAAGGGAAAGCAAGGTGGCTCGCAATAGGACCGGGCTTTGGCAGAGGGGGACGGGAAAATGAAGCTTGATTTTGCATTTATATGGACGGCTTTTCTTCAACTGCTAACCGCCGTGCCGACGGCACTCGCGATAACGGCCGTCTCCGTTTTCTGCGGCTTGATCATTGGTACTACCGTAGCGGTTATACGCCTCTACAAAGTGCCTGTCCTCTATCCGATCGCGGCTTCCTATGTCACGTTTATCCGCGGTACGCCGATGCTGACGCATTTATTGCTCATTTATTTCGGGCTGCCGATTATCGTCGACGCTGTCGCCGGCGCCTTGGGACTATCCTTTCGATCGGTCTCCATTCCAATGATCGGGTTCGCTTATGTATCATTCTCCATCACGGCTGGCGCATATATGTCAGAGGTAGTGAGATCGGGTTTACTGGCCGTCAACCGCGGACAAATCGAAGCGGCCTACTCGATCGGCATGACGACTTCGCAGGCGATGCGAAGAATTATTTTACCGCAAGCCTTTGCGGCAAGTTTGCCGAACTTATCGAACATGATTATTGGAATGCTGCACGGGTCAACACTGGCCTTTACCGTATCGGTCGTGGAAATTAACGCGAAAGCGCAAATCGTTGCGACGACGAACTGGAAGTTTTTTGAGGCTTATTTGGCGGCAGCCATCATTTTCTGGGGATTGACCTTTATCATCGAGCGCCTGACCGCATTAGCCGAGAAGCGCTTTAACCTTTACAACAGAGGCGGTGTCTCATGATTAAGCTGACACAGATTAGGAAGAGCTTTGGACGCAATGAGGTGCTGAAGGGCATCGATCTTACCGTAGAGAAAGGAGAAGTCGTAGCTATTCTCGGGCCGAGCGGCTCCGGCAAAACGACGCTGCTGCGCTGCATCAATTACTTGGAGAAGCCGAATGACGGCCAAATCTCCATTGATGATTTTTCGGTCAACTGCAAACGTCCGGATAAAAAGGATATTCATACGCTTCGCCAGAAGAGCGCGATGGTGTTTCAGCAATATAATTTATTCAAGCATAAGACGGCCGTCGAGAACGTCATGGAAGGGCTCGTCATCGTTAAGAAAATACCGAAGGATGAGGCACGCAAAAGAAGTGTGGAGCTGCTGGAGAAAGTCGGGCTCGGCAATAAGCTGGATGCCTACCCAAGCGAGCTCTCCGGGGGACAACAGCAGCGCGTTGGCATTGCCCGTGCGCTTGCGCTGAATCCGGAGGTGATCCTGTTCGACGAGCCAACCTCGGCGCTTGATCCGGAGCTTGTCGGCGAGGTGCTTGGCGTTATTCGCAAAATCGCGAGGGAAGGCATCACGATGATTATCGTTACGCATGAAATGGGCTTTGCGCAGGATGTTGCCAGTCATGTGGTGTTCATGGACGGCGGCGTCATTGTCGAAGAAGGCAAGCCGAATGAGATTTTTAATGATCCGAAGGAAGAACGGACAAAGCAATTTTTGAAGCGAATCACACCGGAAGGTGTTTATTCCATCTAACGCATAGAGGAGCGAATCAATATGTCACTCAAATTTGGCATTCTGGATCAAAGCATTATTTTCCCCGGGCAGACAGCTTCAGAAGCTTTAGGAAATACCGTTAAGCTGGCGCAGCTCGCAGAAACGCTGGGCTTCGAGCGCTTCTGGGTATCGGAGCATCATGATTCCCCAGGCATGGCAGGCTCCTCGCCGGAGGTGCTTATCGCTTATTTGCTGGCCCAAACCAAATCCATCCGTATCGGTTCAGGCGGCGTAATGCTGCAGCATTACAGCCCTTATAAAGTAGCGGAAAATTTCAACGTGCTGGCTTCCTTAGCGCCCGGGCGGGTAGAGCTCGGGATTGGGCGTGCACCCGGAGGGCTGCCGCGTTCGACAAAAGCTTTGCAGAAGGGCGCAGCGGAAGCGGCGACCTTGGCAGAAAAACTGACGGAACTGGAGCAGCTGCTCATTGCTCCGACTGGAGCGGAGCACCCGCTTGCCGGTTTAGAAGCAAGTCCATTGCCTGTTCACCCGGCTGATATTTATTTACTCGGCACGAGTGTTTCAAGCGCGGAGCTGGCCGCGGAGAAGGGTTATCCGTATGCTTTTGCCTTATTTATTAATAATGATCCGGATACGGCTGGGAAAGCGATCGACACGTACCGGAATAACTTTAACCGCTCGCTTGGCGGAGAGCCGAAAACCATTTTGGCCTTGTCCGTAATCGCTTCGGATTCAGAGGAGGAAGCGAATGCGTTAGCCGGGCATTTTAAAAGCGTGAGAGTTACGCTGGCAAGCGGTAAAACCGTTAATGTGGGCTCGCTTGAGCAAGCGAAGGAGTTTGCTCGGCAAGCAGGCGAGGACTACACCGCCGAAGAGCGGGATGCGGATATTACGAGAGGCACCAAGGAAACGGTTCGAAAACGGCTGCTGGAGATCCAAGAGCAATACGGCGTGGATGAATTCGTCTTTACGACAATCATTCCTGATTTCGCCAAACGCATTCGTTCCTTTGAGCTGCTGAAGGAAGCCTTTGAAGGGGAATTAGTATGAGCGACTTCTCGGCAGAATCGATAGAGCAGCAACTTGTAGCTATTCGCAGGCAGCTTCATGAGTATCCCGAGCTGTCCCATGAGGAATTTGAAACGACAGCCGCCATTATTGGCTGGTTGACGGAAGCTGGCATTCGGATCGTAGAGCATGGTCTGAAAACGGGGGTAATCGCGGAGGTTGGCGGTCTGCATGGCGGACCGACCGTTGCCGTTCGGGCGGATATAGACGCGCTGCCGATCCAAGAGGAGACGGGGCTGCCGTTTGCTTCCAAAATACCGGGAAAAATGCATGCTTGCGGCCATGATTTCCATACCGCTTCGATTCTCGGCACCGCGTTTCTATTAAAGGAGCGGGAGCAGGAGCTGCAGGGCACCGTAAGATTTCTATTCCAGCCCGCCGAAGAGAAAGCGAAGGGAGCGGGGCTGCTCATCGCAAGCGGAGCGCTTGCAGGCGTGGATGCGGTATTCGGCATGCATAATAAGCCTGATTTGCCAGTCGGGACGATTGGCATCAAGGGCGGCCCGCTTATGGCAGCAGCAGATGGTTTCATCGTTGAAGTGGAAGGGCGAGGCAGTCATGCGGCGGTGCCTGAGGCAGGCCTCGACCCGATCGTGACAGCGGCACATATTATTACGGCGCTGCAGTCGATCGTAAGCCGCAATGTGAGCGCGCTGGACAGCGCGGTCGTTAGCGTGACGCGGCTGCATGCGGGTACGGCATGGAATATTATTTCCGATAAGGCGGTATTTGACGGCACGCTCCGCACGTTTGACGAGCAGGTGCGATTAACCGTGCGCGAGCGCCTCGAGCAGGTTGTTAATGGTGTAGCTTCAGCTTTTGCAACAAAGGCGCATGTGAAATGGATTGAAGGTCCGCCAGCGGTCTTGAATGATCAGAAATGGGCGGATCAAGCGACAGTGACTGCCGAAGCGGCGGGGTTTACCGTCGTGGAGCCGATCCCTTCGCCTGCAGGCGAGGATTTTTCTTTCTATTTGAAAGAAACGGAGGGACTGTTCGTATTTCTCGGTACGGCAGGACCGCAGGAGTGGCATCATCCAGCCTTTGATTTGGACGAGAAGGCTTTGCCGATCGCAGCTACGTTCTTTGCCAAACTGGCTTCGGACGCTTTGCGCAAGCTGGCGGCTGAGCGTACGCAAGGAGGACGACAGCATTCTGAAATCATATGATGTCATCGTCGTGGGAGCAGGCTCGATGGGGATGAGCGCAGGCTATGAGCTGGCGGCGCGCGGTGTCAGGACGCTGCTCATCGATGCCTTTAATCCACCGCATAACAATGGAAGCCATCATGGCGAGCCTCGTCTGATCAGGCATGCTTACCACGGCGGCGATACGTATGTGAAGATGGCGCTGCGCGCGGACGAAAGGTGGCTAGCCCTGGAGCAGGCAACCGGACAAAAGCTGTTGGAGAGATCCGGCGTGCTGAACATGGCGGAGACGAGCTTTTACAATTACGAGGGCAGGCTGAATGATGCGGTCGCGAACGGCGTGCAGGTCGAGCTGCTGCAAGCGGCTGAGATTAACCGGCGTTTTCCCGGCATTCAGCTGGACGATTCGTTCCAAGGCATGTATGAACCGAATGCAGGTTACCTGTACAGCGAGAAATGTGTAGCTGCTTACAAGCAGCAGGCGCTGGCAGCCGGAGCGGAGCTTCTCACGGATACTTTCGTTACAGACATCAAGGCCGATGCGACAAGCGTCACCGTGTATACGAAGGGTGCAGCTTATACGGCCCCGCAAATCATTATTACCGTCGGTGCTTGGTTCAAAATGCTATCGAATCACGTCAAGCTCCCGATCCGCGCGGTTCGCAAGGTGGTCGGCTGGTTTGAAACGAGCTCGCCGCGCTTTGATGCCGGCGTTTTTCCCGGCTTCACCTGGGGCGGAGCGGCAGGCGGTTATTATGGCTTCCCGAGTATCGGAGGCGCAGGCATCAAAATCGGCAGACATGATACGGGAGTCGAATGGCTGCCTGGCGAGCCGATTGCTCCGTTTGGCGCATTTCCGGAGGATGAGGAAGACTTGCGACGTGCGCTCGATGCGTTTGTGCCTGGAGCAGCGGGTAAGCTTTTGACAAGCGCGGTGTGCAAATATGAGTTTACGCCCGACGAAGACTTCATTATTGATTCGCATCCGGAGCATGCCAATGTGCTGCTTGCCGGAGGGTTTTCCGGGCATGGCTTTAAATTTGCCAGTGTGGTTGGTGAGATTTTGGCTGACAAAATGGAAAGAAAAGACACGGGCTATGATCTTCGCTTGTTCGAGATTAGCCGGTTTAGCAAGTAATAAAGAAGTACACTTTTGCCCCATTCATAAGGAGGAGCTTACATGAGCCAGTCAACTGTCGATGTTCAAGCGTATTTGCAGGCGTACGATCAAATCGAGAAAGAAATCGAAGGATTAACGGATGAACAGCTGAAATGGAAAGCTGCTCTTGAATCATGGAGCGTAACGGAGGTCCTCGCGCATCTTGTGGATCACAGTATTGTGGTATCCTTCCGCGTACGTGAAATATTGGCAGGGTCCGAAGTGAAATTGCCTCTATTCAACCAGGATGCATGGGTATCCGGCCAGAAGGCAAATAAGGGCGATGCGACAGATATTCTGACAGCCGCAAGGGCACTCGTTCAATATAACAGTTTGCTGTTTAATCGTCTGACGGTTGAGGAATGGAGCAAAGCAGGCATTAACTTTAAAGGCGAGCCCGTAGCGATAGCTGCTATCGTACCGGCCTTTGTCGCGCATGTTCAAGTTCACTTGGCGCAAATTCGCAGGATTAAGCAGGGCGAATCAGGATCGCTTAACTCCAGCTGCGCAATTTAGACTGTAAAGCGGCTGCTATTATTTTCAGAAAGAGCGGGTGAAGATGCATGCCAGAAAATGCAGTGGTTATACGGGGGGCCGAGCTGACGGATCACGAGGCGACCCGGGAGGTGCTGCTCGATGCTTATGGGCAATATGAACTGGAGCTGCCCGAGCCGGCCTGGAAACAGTATAAAGAAAGCATCCTTGCGGCTGTTGATGGCGCAGCTACAAAGGCGCGGCTGGTCGCGGTGCTGAATGGGGAGGTCGTCGGGAGTGTGTTCCTGTTCGATTCCTCGGAAGCAGCTTACGGCTTGCCCGACCTGAATATTCATTCGCCGATCATCCGGTTGCTTGCCGTATCGAAGAAAGCGCGCGGCTACGGCGTTGCGACCGAGCTTATTCGCGCCAGCGCTAAGCTGGCAAGAGATTGGGGCGCGGCTACGCTGCATCTCCACACCTCGGATATGATGGATTCGGCCGTTAGGCTGTATGAGCGGCTTGGCTTTGAGCGTGCGTTTGATAAGGATTTGAAAAACGGGGAAACGCTCGTGAAGAGCTACCGGCTCTTGTTGAACGAAGCTCCTTTGCTGCAGGCCCAATAGCGGAGGAGCACACGGCAGGCTTTACTGCATTGTTTGCAGCAGGGGCCTCGTACGGATGGGAGAATAAGCAGCTGAGTTTTAGTAGCTGCCTCCCTCATAGGGCAAACGCATAAATAGGTTATAGGGTGCTATTGCAGCAGGTTCCTCAATTGGTTATTGCGGCAGAAACCTCAATGAGATGAGGGACGAACAGGCTATATTGTACTTTTTACAACAGAAACCTCACAGGGAGAACATTTGACCGACTACATTGCAGTTTTTGCAGTAGAAATGCCGTAAACTGCCCGTTCTGCAGGCTTGGAGGCTTATTCTGTTGTACAAAGTGCAATGTAGACTCGTTAGGTTTGGTTCGTGGTAGATTCTGTTGCAGAAAGTACACTATAAGGCCTGTCGGCAAAACGCTGGAGTGACGTTGCTTCAGTTAAGCTACCTGCTTTGAGATTTGAGATATGAGATACGAGATACGAGATATGAGATATGAGATAAGGGAAATGGGAAATGGGATAAACGTATTGGCAGAAGTCGGGCAACAAACCAATATAAATCGGGAGGTAGTTTAATATGGCGAATCGCAAACAAATTAAGTTTGGTGCATTGATCCATGGCGTAGGAGGTAATGTATCGGCATGGCGGCATCCGGAAGTGCCGGCCGATGCGAGCGTTAATTTTCAATTTTATACCCAGCAGGCGCAAAAGGCGGAAGCGGGTAAGTTTGATCTAGTTTTTATTGCGGATGGTCTATACATTAACGAAAAATCGATTCCTCATTTCTTAAATCGCTTTGAACCGATTACGATATTGTCCGCGCTCGCTGCAGTTACCTCTAAAATAGGTCTCGTGGGTACGCTATCCAGCTCCTATAGCGAACCGTTTACGGTAGCCAGACAGTTTGGATCGCTTGACCACATTAGCGGAGGCCGCGCAGGCTGGAACGTGGTTACGTCTCCGCTTGAAGGCTCGGCAAGCAATTTCAGCAAAACGGATCATCCTACGCATGACGAGCGCTATAAAATTGCGGAAGAGTACCTTGAGGTTACGCGCGGATTATGGGATTCATGGGAGGACGATGCTTTTGTAAGAGACAAAGAGTCGGGCGTATTCTTCGATCCTTCCAAGCTGCACCGTCTTGACCATAAAGGCGAGTATTTCTCTGTGCAAGGTCCGCTTAATATCGCGCGTTCGAAGCAAGGGCATCCGGTTATTTTCCAAGCGGGCTCCTCAGAGAGCGGTAAGAAGCTGGCAGGTAAAGCAGCAGATGCGGTCTTCACTGGTCATGAGAACATCGAGGATGCGAAAGCTTTTTACAAGGACGTGAAGGACCGCGCGGTTGCGGAAGGCCGTTCGGCTGACGATATTGTCATTCTTCCGGGCATTGGGCCGATTATCGGACGGACGGAAGAGGAAGCTGAGCGTAAGTATCAAGAGCTTGCCGGGCTTGTTACGATCGAGAATGCGCTGAACTATTTGGGACGTTTCTTCGAACACCATGATTTCTCGCAATATCCGCTTGATGAGCCTTTCCCTGAGCTTGGGGACCTTGGACATAACAGCTTCCGCAGCGGCACGGATAAAATTAAAAAAACAGCCAAGGAACAAAATTTGACGCTTCGCCAAGTTGCGCTTCAATCCGCTACGCCGCGCGGACAGTTTGTTGGCACGCCGGAGAAGGTGGCCGATCTCATTCAGCAGTGGCATGAAGAAGGCGCTGCGGACGGCTTCATTATTCATTCATCCATTCCAAGCGGCTTGAACGATTTTGTTGGGTTGGTCGTTCCGATCCTACAGGAACGCGGAATTTATCGTACCGATTATGAATCCGATACACTGCGCGGCAATTTAGGCTTGCGGATTCCGACTAACCGCTATACCAAAGAAAAAGAGAAAGTAAACAGCTAATCGAATAGATACGAGTCCGATTTATACGCTGCTGGAGGAACGAGAGCAGGAATGGTGTTAGTCGGGCAGATTGTTCAGCGGTGGAGTTCGAGCTTCGAACAGAGGGTATAGAGAGGCACGCTTGGTTAAACTGGATTTGTACGTCCAATTAATGGAGGGTGCCATCCGATGAGAATTGAGCTTGGCAGCTGCTTGCTTGAGCAGCGCTTGGCGGAATGCGGGATGTCGAAGGAGCAGCTTGCGGCGACACTCCGCATTAGGCCTGAGCGAATTGTCGACTATATCGACAACAAGCGCATTATGCCGCTAAAGGCTGCGATAGCCATAGCCGATACGGTGGGGTGTAATGTCAACAGCTTGTATGAGCTGCATGCAATCACTTGAAAAAAAGGAGCTTCCTTGGCACAATCGCCAAGGGAGCTCCTTTTTATATCGGAAGGTGTTCTAAACGCTGTGCTGCCGTACCCGTGCCAATTAAGAACGCCTACGCTTACGTCTGCGCTTTCTGCGATTAAAATACCGATAGTCTTCGACCGCGGAATGACTCCGTTTGTTTTGGTTCCGATTTTTTGACCGTTTATTATTTAACGCAGCAGCTTCGGCAGCATCCCCGGCAGCTCCGGCCGCATCGGAACCTGTGTCGGCAGCCGCGGTGCTCGATGAGCTTGATGAACCGGATGAATCACTTTGAGATGAAGAAGTCGTATTGACTTCTATGGATTTGACATTACCAAATATAATAGTGCCTTGGTTATTTACGATTGTAATCCGTCCGATGCAGCAGCCCATAGATGCCTCAGCGCCCCTTCATAGTAAAAGACTGGTTCCTCTATTTATATGAGCAGCTAGTTTTATATGCATCGGCACTTTCAGGAGTTACAAGAGCCTTTTTTTAATATATAAGAATTTATAAGTTTTCACTTATGAAAGTGCTTATATATCTCCGCGAAACGAGCTATTGCCGCCAAAGGACGGCTGCAGCCGTTTACGCTTGCGTTTCTATTAGAAATGACTAAACAAAGTTAACATTGTTCAAAAGAAGGGTATTAAATGATAAAACGCGGAAGAAGGAACAGAAATGGAGGAATACTTGCCCATAGTAATCAAGCTGTTTATCGCTTATGCCGGACTCTGGTGCTTGACGCGCCTGCTTGGCAAAAGAGAGATTTCTCAGCTTTCGCCTTTTGATTTTATATCTGCTCTAGTATTGAGCGAGCTTGTTGGAAATACGATTTACGATGGGCAGGTTTCGTTCTGGAAGCTCATTTTCGCTCTGGCGTTTTGGGCGGGTCTTTCGTATCTATTCGAAAAAATAATGGAACTCAGCAAGCCCTTTCGCAGAAGCTTGGAAGGCAAACCGGAACTTCTGATTATCCGCGGTGAAATTGATCTTGACGCGCTGCGCCGCAACAGCATTGCATTCGATGAGATGCGTATGATGCTTCGGCAGCGCGATGTTTTCTCGGTCAGCGAGGTGGCTTATGCTGTCTATGAAACGAATGGAGCACTCAGCATTTTGAAAAAGCATGCGTACGATACCGTGCAGCGCAGCGATTTCGATCTCCATTCGTATCCGGTTCATATGTCGTGCAGCCTGGTCGAAGATGGAGTTCCGCAGCCTGAAGGGCTTGCCGCAATCCGCCATGATGAGACTTGGCTGCTTCAGGAGCTGGAAACACTCGGCTATGCTGATATCCGATCGGTCGCTTTTGCTGAATGGACCACAGAATGGGTATTAAAGGCATCCCCGCGATTCATTAAGGAAGACCAATAGCAATATAGCTTGTCCGCAGAAAAAGCGATGCTTGCCCTTGCTTATTATTCACTTATCAACGCAAGGGTCCACCGGGAGGATTCCAGCCCGTTATTCTCGAGGATCAGCGTCCTCCATATGCCCATGTAATCCGTCCCTCAAATAAGCAGCCGCGGTATTAATATATTTAAAATCTAGCAAACGATAGCCGGGTTATTCATCTTAAATAGGCTTGGCATCTACAACCGGAAACCGGACGTCTGCCGATTTAAAGAAGCTTATCGGCACGCTGACGCCGCTGGAAGAAATCGTGAGACAATCTTTGTAGGCTTAATTAGCAAAGGGATTACAACCGGATAATGAAGGATGAAAAAGATAGGGCTCGACACCACAGCCACACCTGAGTCGGGCTCTTAATTTTGCGGATTTTCATGGTAGCATTATCCTATTGCAGCAGCAGCTAGAGGAACACTCGAATGTGATCAGTTCCCGAGCAGCTTCTCGGCCACCCCATCGGCTGCTGCTGCAGTCGAGATGCCTTGCGCGTCTGCTTCGCTGAACACGTACGTCAACGTATCGCTGATTTTCTCCACTTCCTTTTGCGCTGCCACAGCATCTCCACCGCCCAGCTCTACGGATGTAACGATAATGCCGCCAGCGTTTATAACATAATCGGGAGCGTATAAAATACCGAGACCATGGATCATCTCGCCATGTCGGCTTTCAGCTAATTGATTATTGGCGGCCCCTGCAATGATGCTGCAGTTAAGCTGTCCGATCGTAGTATCGTTTAATATGCCGCCTAATGCACATGGTGAAAACACATCGCATGGCGCGGAAATAATATCATGCGGCCTGCGCGGGCTTGCTCCAAAATCATCAACAGCCTTTTTTAACAGCTTGGGATTAATGTCCGTAACGACGAGCGTAGCATCTGCCTGCTTCAAATAACGACAAAGCTGGTAGCCTACTTTCCCTAAACCTTGAACTGCAATGATTTTGTTCTTGACGGTTTCGCTGCCATACGCGCGTTTGAGAGACGCCTTGATTCCTAGAAATACCCCGTAAGCCGTCATTTTTGCAGTAAGCTCGCTGACAGCCCCGAGTGATCCGGTCGTATCGGTAACGAACGAGGTTTCTAAACGAACCCAGTCCATATCGGTGACCGTTGTCCCCAGGTCCATGCCTGTAATATAGGTGCCTTGCAAATCATGGATTTTTTGACCCAGCGCGCGAAACAGCACTTCACGCGGACCTTGATCAGCATGGCTGATGATGACCGCCTTGCCTCCCCCGTAAGGAAGCCCCGAAACGGCAGATTTATAAGTCATTCCCTGAGCTAGCCTAAGCGCATCAAGAATAGCGCTTTCGTCACTGGCGTATTGCCACATCCGGCATCCGCCAAGGGCAGGTCCGAGTTTCGTATTGTGTATGGCAATGATTGCTTTAAAACCGATTGAGAGATCTTGGAGGAAGATGAGCTGTTCATAACTTTGTTTCAAGACGTCCAAGGTAACTCCTCCTTTGAAGCCTTATGCCGTGCTTCTTGTTCATAGCATATTCAAGCCTGCTTCGCCTTGGCACATGGAGCCCGTTTCCTTTTTTTGCCCGCAGGAAAGGAATATTTGATATCATTTGTCATATATCATGGATGTATTTCTATTTTATTGAAGCGGCTGGGATGCGGGAATATTGAAGGGAGCAGACTGCGATGGAAATGGGGGATTTGGGGGCATAATGGAATACATTAGGGATTACGCGATGTATGCTGCTATTTTCGGATTTTTTAGCTTTAGTTGGTTTGGCTGGGCGCAGGAGAATCCTAGGAAAAGTTGGCGGAAATATATCGGAATGGCTTCTTCGCTTCCGCTAATCATCTGTTTAATTGGCATCTACTTAAGTGTGAATAATTGGGAGGAGGCTACTGCGCTTTCGGATTCGAGCGTTTTCAAAAGTTATTTGTTTTTCGTGTTTATCGAATTCTTTTTAGCAGCAATTGGTGCCATCCTATTAATTAAGCTTAAACAAAAGGATTATATTGCTCCATGGATTGTTTTTATCGTAGGCATTCATTTCTTCTGGTTAAAAAATGTGTTTAAGGATCCAAGTTTGAATATTTTAGGGATCCTCCTTGTTGGTGTCGCATTGCTTTCCTTATTTTTATCCAAAAAACTACGCGTTGCAAATAGTGCAATCACGGGTATTGGCGCGGGTACGATTCTGTTTTGCTTCGCTATTTTGGGATTAATTCGTTTCTTGCTGGTGTAATGAAAAACCCGATGCTAATTGGCATCGGGTTTTACTGTATCGCTTGCATTTCCGTATTCTTCAACGGAGCTCCAAGCATCCGCCTCTGGCCATGTCCCTGCTTTTCTCAAATGTCTCGGTTCCAAGATCGGCAGGATGTTTATCGTATGATGACAACTCTCCGGTAGAAGTTGTAAGCGAATCGTCTAGATCGCTATTTGAATCGATATTGCTTTCAAAATGAGCCGTTAGCTCCTTTTTTTTCCTTGGTGAGCATTTCGTTTAATTGCTTCAGCTGTGCTTTCGGTAACTGCTCCATCGCTGGTTTTCCCTTCGTGAATCCGTTCTCCTTCTTACCACAAGAGATCATAAATGACGCAATTTTAGTCTTAATTAAAACGTAGGGATAATAAAAGGTAATTAGCCGCTTTTTCCGAATAAGTATTAAGTTTGAGACAGGGACATCATTGGTATGTTCTTATATGAGGAGGATGAATTTGATTAATAGTAGAGAGGATATTATTTGCCTTATTAATGCAGATGAATGGATGATGGACATCCTCAAGGCTGCTAAATCGCTGCGACTTCCTGATTGGTGGGTTTGTGCAGGCTTTGTGCGTTCAAAAATCTGGGATACCCTGCATGGATTCACGGTGCGAACACCATTACCTGATGTAGATGTAATTTATTTTGATCCTTCAAATAAAAATGAAGACGCTGAGAAACAATTTGAATTGCAGTTGAAACAAATCATTCCAGACATACCTTGGTCTGTTAAAAATGAAGCAAGGATGCACTTAGTCAATAACATCCCGCCGTATTTGTCTTCAGTGGATGCCATTTCTAAGTTTCCAGAGACAGCAACAGCTTTAGGCCTTAAGTTAGACGATCAGGATAATGTAATATTAACTGCCCCTTGCGGAATAGACGATGTTCTCAAAATGATTATAAGGCCAACACCTTATTTTTCAGAATGCATGGATCGTGCTGAGATTTATGAAAAACGAATCGTACAAAAGAATTTAAAGGGGAAGTGGAATAAAGTAACTGTAATTCATGCCATTTTGAGCTAACGGAGAACAGTAGTAAACGGATGGGGGAAACATATGAAATTTTACATAGCAAATATTTTATGTTTCGGAGGTGAAAATTTAAATGAACAACAAGATGCTAATGGGATTCTTCATTATGCTGACTTTATGCTTTCTATTTTCGGCTTGTGATTCCAATAAGGAATCAATCGAGGAATCAAAAAAGAAGTTATCAATTGAAGAAGCCAATAAACTAATTTTAGCAACTCAAGATTTTTCTCATTCGGGTAATATGGAAAATGACCTGCTTGAAATTACTCCCTCTGATATTTGGGATAAAACAAAGCTTCAGCTTTTTAAGAATTCAAGCTTGGAAACATTTATCGTAACAAACCAGAAAGCTGTTCATATAGGTATTGGATTCGGTGGTTTTGGTGTAACAAGTGCTGTGCCTTACGATGTCAATAAGGATGGAACTTTGGATGTAGTTTATGCATATTCATTTGGTTCAGGTATCCATCGCTCTGTTATTTCGTGGATAGATTTAAAGAGTTTTACCGAGCATCATGTTGGAGATATGCCAGAAAGAAAGGATTTTAGAAATTATGATTTGATATTAAAAATTGAAGGTAATGAAATAGTAGTTAATCGTATTGCAGACATGGATGAAAGTAAAATCAATTTCGTTTCGTTGCAAACATACCCCACAGAGAAGGAAATAGAATACATGACTTTAGAAAAGGTTGGGGTTTTGGTTGGGGAGAATAGCGAATTATACAATAAGCAATTACTTTTGCACTCTTCTTGAATGCAAGCCACCCTTCCAGGTGGCTTTTTTTATTGCTGATGAAGAGAATGGACTCAATACAAGTATATGAGGGAAACAACCAGCGGGACATCAAATAAACATGTGAACATGTGTAAATGAATTCGGTTGTTTCAGGATGTCAAGGTAGGGGAGTCTGGCCGAAGTACGGGTGACAGACAACATGGAAGACTGCTGCTCAAGCAAGGGCCTTGGGTCAATTTGCTAAGACCAGCATTCAGCTCATGAAGGATGCGCAGCGTTAAGCGTATTTATTCAATTCGTATTCTAATTAAATTCACCATTAAACATTGTTGCTATTAGCAAAATATTCACGAGTATCTTTGCGCGCTTGAGGAGTTAATACGCGATCAAGCTCTTCATTCAACCAAGTAAGTGACTTGTTACGCAGGAGATTGCGCATACTCTCTTCAGCTTCGAGCATAGTTAATTTAATCACACAGGGAGAAGCTAGAGAGCACGCTGCATAGTCTTCATCACGGCATAGATAGCTATTATCTTTGATGTTCTTACATTGAAAAATGGGGGTAGCACCTTCAACAGCTTCAACTACATCCCAAAAAGAAATTTCCGCTGGAGGCTTGGCTAATTTATAGCCTCCTTTTACACCAGGGACAGAGCTAACGATACCAGCTTTTGTTAATTTACCGAAAATCTTCGAAAGATAGGTCTCCGAAATACCTTGAAAAGCGGAGAGCTCTTTAATCCCAATAGTAGAATCAGGAGGAATATCAATTAAATATACTAAGCAATGCAGGCCATATTCAACGCCAATACTATACTGCATGCAAACACCTGCTTTCTAGGTATAAAGATTGTTATTAATCATCTTAGGTGGATTTAAAACCCTTGTCAAATGTGGGTATTTGGGTATTTTCAACGAAATGGCTCATGATTATTAGTTGACAGACATAAATTAAAGAGTTATATTACAGACAATATTAATCGACGATAATATTTATCGCTGATACACTTTATAAGACAAGATAAATATATAGTTCACGGAGGAGATTACTATGAAGGTTAGATTAAATCATATCAGTGTAAGCCCAGGTGCTTTGCAAGTGATGATGAAGCTGGAAGGTTTTATTAAGACAAGCGGGTTGGATGCAAAGCTATATGAATTAATTAAGATCAGAGCTTCACAAATTAATAAGTGTGCTTTTTGTATGGACATGCATACCCGAGATTCGCGGAAAATGGGCGAGACGGAGCAGCGGATTTATTTGCTAAGCGCGTGGCGCGAAGCCCCCTTTTATTCCGAGAAAGAAAGAGTGGTACTTGAGCTTACGGAAGCTGTAACCCGTATTTCTGAGCAAGGCGTACCGCAGGATTTGTATGAAAGAGTTCGGGCACACGTGGATGAGGCAGAATATGTGGCAATCATTATGGCGATCAATACCATTAATGCATGGAATCGAATTGCCATCTCCACGGGGATGTTCCCTGAAGAGGAGTAAAGAGAAGCTTATTGAGAATAGTAAAATTCTATAAGAAAAGCTTTAGAAACAAGCGATCGAACTAGCCAAAAGCTTCTAAAGTTAATAAATTAAATTCTAAAAGTAAAAAAACCGGAATCGGGTGTGACAATGATACAAATAGTTCCAGCATCATCATGGCTTCATACAGTCTTTGTTCTAAGTCATCCTGGTTTTGGGATGCACTCCCACCAAAAAATGAAAATAGAATTTATCGTTCTGGAGGGCGGCAAGTCAGAACAGAAAAAGGCATCATGAAATACATTTTATTAGTTTTATGTGGGGCATGCAGCTTCGGTTTATTATCTGCGTTTGTAAAGAAAGCTTATGAGTCTGGTTTCAATGTCGGCGATGTCGTCGGCAGCCAAAACCTATTCGGTGTGATTATGCTGTGGATATTGGTATTCGTGTCCGCGAAACCCGCCAAGCAACCGCAACGTCGCATACATTGAAAGTAACATGGCGTCAAGCACTCACGCTCATGGCCGTAGGAACGACGACAGGCTTAACGGGAATGCTTTATTATACAGCGCTCCAATATATTTCGGCTTCATTCGCGATTATCTTGTTGTTTCAATTTACGTGGATGGGCATCCTGCTGGAAGCAGTAGTTGAACGTAAACGTCGTCATTCCGCCGTTATTCTATGCCATTGGTGTACCGCGTGTTGGCGGCGGACTAGCTACAATCTTAAGTGCAGCTGAACTGCCGACGGCCGTCATTATGTCATACGTTGTACTGAATGAGTCCGTCAACTGGCTGCAATGGTTTGGTGTGGGGATCACGATGATCGGCATTACACTGTTATTCTCCTCTTCAGGTAAACACTCAGAAAAACCTTATGATTTCATAAGGATAGAGTGAACTTGGAGGGGATTTTTGTATGGCCAAAAAAAGGACAAACTTTCAATCAGTATACAGAAGAATTTAATTTAGCAGCAGTAAAATAGTATTTTTTTTAAGTCACAAAAATCTGAAAGAAGGCACTTTTCTAAAGTGTCTATTTTTCGGGTTACAGTTCAACGGCGACGGCTCCTTCTATGTGGAGCAACCGAAAATAAGAAATATTAAATGAGGAAATTTCTATTTTAAATTAGGGATTTCGCCTTTATTCTTGAAACACATACCAAATCTAATCAATTTTGATGACCAGAATATAAATTGATGAGTCGTAAGTTTAAATGGGAATGGGGAGGAGATAAACATAATTGAAGTCATTCATTCAACTATTGCATTTTGGCTATCATCAGGCGATGAGCTGCATATTTCCTGTTGCGATCTTTGGAACTTTAGCTCTCTCTAACGTAATAGCGCTACCTTTCATTTATCGTTATGATGCCATTTTACTTATACTGCTTGGAGTACAATACTTCATGTACCGCAGCGGATTAGAGACACGTGATGAAATCAAAGTAATCTGTATATTTCACTTAATTGGATTGTTGCTGGAGTTATATAAGGTATGGATGGGATCATGGTCATATCCTGAGCCTGGGTATACGAAGCTGCTCGGTGTCCCGCTCTATAGCGGATTTATGTATGCAAGTGTAGCAAGCTTTATGTGTCAGGTATGGCGGAGACTGCGGATGGACATGACCGGCTGGCCTGGGCTTACGTCATCGGTTTTGTTAGGCGGAGCCATCTATTTCAACTTTTTCACACATCATTTTATTCCCGATTTTCGATGGTGGTTGACGGCACTGGTGTTTATTGTCTTCTGGAAAACACGGATCATATATCGGGTACGGACTATAACTTATCGAATGCCCTTATCGCTCGCTTTTATCATTGTAGGTTTTTTCATCTGGTTAGCAGAAAATATAGCCACATTTTTTGATGCTTGGAAATACCCTGATCAGCACCAAACCTGGCAACTGGTTAGTTTCAGCAAGATCAGCTCGTGGTTCCTTCTGGTAATCATTAGCGTCATCATCGTTGCCCAACTTAAAAATGTTAAAGCTAGTCGAACAAGGAACGATTCATGATCCTGTCAAAATTACGCTAACGGGACACTGTAACGTACATTCGATAACCCGATAGCGGGCATCGAAAATTACTTCGCCAAACGGAACGATGTACAATCCACGCCACTCGCGGCGGATTTCCAGAAGTTTGCTCGAATCATGACTAGTTTTGGATGAGACAGCCTTCGACAGAAACATTTTCCTCTGTAGCGTCGTTAAAGAGGGTATATTCGCCGGCCCGCATCCGCTTACAGTCTTTTCTTCTTCCGCGGTTCCGGCAGAAATCCCTTAGGAGGACTGCAATGATGAGGAAAATCGGTCTGGCATTGCTCTCGTTATTATTGCTGCTTGGATTGGCCGTCCCGGCCGCGGGAGCGGCGACGCTCACGACGGAGGAGAAGTTCCAAGTCCTGAAGCGGCAAGGAATAATGACCGGTTTCGAGGACGGGTCATCCCGCCTGAACGAATCAATGTCCCGCGAACAATTCGCTACCGTGCTCTACAAGCTTCTCGAATTGCCTCGTTCCAATTCCACTCCAGGCTTCGTGGATGTGCTGAAGACACGCTGGTCGTTCACGGCGGTCCAAGCCGTTCGAAGCGCAGGCATCATGGTTGGCAGAGGGGGTAACCGATTCGAACCGACCGCCCCAGTGAAGGTCGAAGAGTTGGCCACTGTGCTGCTGAAGGTGAACAATGTCCCCGCCAACCCGAACATTGGATTCGTTGGCAAAGTATCGGCTTGGGCGAAGGTTGCGGTCGGAACCGCTCTTAGCAAAGGCTGGATCGCCCCTCGGAACGACTACACGGTCAACGCCACGCGAGGCGTGCTCGTGGAGGCTGTCTACGCGGTCTATACGGGCTGGAACATTGCGCTCGATGTGAAGTCGGTCGAAGGACTGAACGTCCAGACGGTGCGGGTGAACCTGAAAGCGAAGACCGACTCGGCGGATATCGGGCGATTCTCGCTGCGGGACGATCTCGGCAACGTCGTGCCGATTATTCTCGCGACGGTCAACGGAGACGGGATGTCGGTTTTGCTCACGACGGGCTACCAAATTGAGAACCGCACGCATTACTTAACCATTGATGGCAAGGTGTGGTCGTTCGCTTCGACGAGATCGGACATGGCGAAGCCGACGATAACCGCGTTCGAACGGGTAACGGCTCGTGTCTACGTCCTGACGTTCTCCGAACCGGTTGATAACAAGACAGCTACAAGTCCCGCGAATTACGCGTTCTCCGGCGGATTGAAGCTAACGACGCTGCAACTCTCTTCGGACAAGAGACAGGTCACGTTCACCACCTCGAATCAATCGGACAACGCCCGGTACTGGCTGACCGTTAAGAACGTCAAGGATCTCGCCGGCAACGTCATGGACACGCGGTCAGATTTGTCCATCGTCGGCAACGACGACGCGATAAAGCCGACGATCATTGATTCGGAATTTAAAGTAAATGCGGATGCGTCACTGACCGTCAAATTCAGCGAGAAGGTGAATCGAGACATTGCCGTGCAGACCGGACGGTATAGCATCGGCGGCTTGACGATCGTAGCAGCGAGCCTAGACAACGAGGGACGTACTGTCACGCTGCGGACATCTGCCCAACAAGACAAGACCGTGTACAGCCTTACCGTGTCGGGTATTCCCGACCTGGCTGGCAACGTGATGGATACGAAATCGGGCCTTCTGTTTGGGGGCATCTCCAATCCGATCCTGCCTGTGAAGCTTCAGAGCATAGCCGCGGTTAACGAGAACACCATCGAGATCACGTTCGACAGAGATATCAAGGACACGGATGCCGGTTCCTTAACTGTAACGATTCTCAAGGACAACGGCGCCAACGTCTCGATGTCCGGCTGGAGCAAATACGCCGTCCGCAAGCCGGGAACGGAAAGGGTCGTTTCCGTCCAATTCCGCACGGGAACCGATCCGAACCCGGGCTTGTTCCAGCCTGGCCACGTATACACGGCGAGGGTAACGGGCGTGTCGTCACTCATCTCGCAGGACGGGGCGAACGAATCCGCGTTCGCGGGAACCATTGTCGCCAACGAGACTCCTTACGCGAAACAGGTGATCGTCTTGAGCAGGACGACGATTAAGGTCGTATTCAGCGAGCCGGTGAAAAACGTGAACGAGCCGTACTTCGTGATGAAGGAACAGGGAGGGGATTCCGTAGGTATCTCCCACGACGAATTGAACAACACGGGCGCGGTCGTCACTGAGGTGACGCTGAAGCTGTCCAAGGACATGACGCCGGGCCAGGTGTACTATCTCACGTTCAAACCGGGCATTACCGATGCGGCAGGCTTCAACGGATGGAAGACGAAGAACGGCAACGAGGACATCAGCCTTCTTTTCACCGGCGTATAAGAAACGTCTGAAGGAACGATACGCTTCAGGAGGAGAGTCCTCCGAACGGCTGCAAGAAACCAGCATCGTGAGGGCACCGAAGCCGGTGCCGGATGATGCGCCGCCAAAGAGCTCGACGCCAAAAGCGGAGATGCATGGTTGAATCGGGTACCCATACCTTGGACACTTTGAAAAAGTGTTTATAGCGATGGGTACCTTTTTGTATAGGAGAGTGGTGTCAGAAGGAAAGAAAGTCTTAGACTAGAAAAATTAAGTGTTAGACTGAGAAAATAAAGTTTAGACTAGAAAAACAAGGTATCAGGATGAAGCTAAAACGGGGGAGGATGAACCAGGATGCTTTACGATTTACAAGGTGAAGAAAATATGTCACCTATTGTGGGAATACTATATTCCGCTGTAAAAGAAAATAGCCAAAGACTACAATTAATCACTGATGGAATGTCGCAAGAGGAAGTAGATTACAAGGGACCTAATAACGATTTTAATAGTACTGCTCAGTTAATAAAACATATCATGTATGTTGATCTAAATTGGGTTTATAGAATAAAGGGACAGCCACTTCCTCAGTCATTAAAAAAACAATATGGCCCCATGATAGATGAAAATAATAGGCTCCCGATGGTCAAAGGGATGTCTCTGAACACACTTATATCTAAATATGAAGGTGTATTAAGAATGTTGAAAGATTCATGTACACAATTAACAGATGCTGATCTAGATAAAGTTGTCACATTTGGACATGAAAATGAAAAGCAAGCAACCATACGTTGGGGCTTATGGCATATGGCTGACCATAGTCGCTATCATCAAGCTCAAATTAATCAGCTTAGAAAGTGGTATAGTGTAAATTCTCTGTCTAAATAAAATAATAGTCTCTCATGAATTTAGAAGATCTACAACAAATACAACAAGTGTGCGGAGATTTTCTTGACCAATACGAACGGCGGATTGCCAGAGGAGAAATCTTCACCTACTACAGGGGGGGCTGTGCTGCTTGGAATAGGATTAGTTGAGAATTCTAAGATGCTCAAAGGATTAGCAAGCATAGGGATGTTAACTAATGAGGCATATAGAAAACAAGGAATTGGGAGAGTCATCATTTTACAATTAAGGAAATGGTGTGAGAAGCAGGGTATTAAGCCTGTATGCGGATGTTGGTACTATAACGAAGCTTCTAAGAGGACACTGGAGAGTGCGGGTATGGTCACGAAAACCAGACTATTGAAATTCAAAGTAACTTAAGGATGACTGATTTATAAGCATTCCATTACAAAGGCGATACCCCTATAAGACAAGAGCAGACCGCCCAAAGCTGGCGGTCTGCTCTTGTCCGATCAAATATGCAGTTACATGCTAAAGTAATCCTCCAGCCCTTTCGCTATTGCTTTGGCTGCTTTCTTTTGGTAGTCGGAGCTGCGGATGATAGATTCATCCTTTGCGTTGGTCAAGAAACCGAGCTCTACTAGTGTAGATACCGTATCATTTTCCCGCAATACGTGAAGATTGCCGAAAGAAATCCCATTGCTCTTTAAGCCGATGCCGTCCGCAAGTCTGTTTTCTATCGCGCGGGCTAATGACCGATCTTTCGTTTCCGAATAATAGAAGGTAAGTATGCCGGACGTATTATTCTCCGAAGAATTATGATGGATGCTGACGAAAGCATCCGCGCCAGCGGATTCGCTTATCTGCACCCTATCGGAAAGCTTAGGCTTCTCCTCATCCTTCGTTCTTGTCATGAGGACGCGCGCTCCGCGGTTGCGAAGCTCATCCTCAAGGTAGAAGGAAGTGCTCAAATTAAGCTCTTTCTCCATCGTTTCATATTTCATTCCGATTGCTCCGGGATCGTCTCCGCCGTGACCGGGGTCAATGACGATTACCTTCCCTTGCAGTCCCTTCGATTTTCCCAAAGAAACCGCTGCCGTTTGTACTGTATTTTTCTCGATATAACGATCTGATACCCAACCGGTTTGCCCATTCGGAGTCTGGATCTGAACCCATCCTTCCCGGTTGTCTATTATCGTAACAGTCTCACCCTTGGTTAGGCCTCCAAGAACCTTATAGTTCAATCCGGCGCCGGCCCTGATTCGCAGCGAATCCGCCAGCACAGTTGCACGAGTGGCTGCTGAGCTCTGTTGCACACTGCCATCTTGATCTGTCGCCGATACCGTTACGATACTGCCATCGACCTTCTTAAAATAATAACCTGCCGCCCAGCCGGAGACCCGATCCGACTTGATGCGAAGCCAGCCGTGCGCTTCATCCGAGACGGTGACTATTTCGCGATTACTCAAAGCACCCACGATCGACGATTCAAGCGAAGGCTCGCTGCGGACATTCAATGAGTCGGTGTATACCTTGGCTGTATAACTACCGCTTGCTTCCGCCCGGCTTGGTGTATAACCGGAAATACTAATCAACCCACAGATCAAAATCATCAGGTATACAATTTTTTTCATACAAGTCTCCTTTAGTATTCTTAGGCTATGTAGGTCTACTATTATACCAGCAATTACTAGATTCTTGCAGACCTATAAATGTAAAATTTCGACCGCATTCTCCATGCGTCGCCAAAAAACTAGAGTCATAGCCATAAATCAAAGTCTGACGCTAGTTGCAAAATTGTAAAAAAAAGGCGCCACATACGTCCAGAACAGACGTAAATGGCGCCGATTTAAATGTACTGCGAAGGAATGAAACAAGGATAATAGCTGCTTTATACAGATTAAACTGCGTGACATCACGTTTATCGACTTAGTACACCTGTTTTAAAAAATGAACCGTTTCTTCAGCCGCTCCGTCCTGCTGAAGTGTCGTACCTCATAGGGATCAACTGTGTCGAATGTATGATTCACTCCCGCAATGGAAATGAAGTGCTGCTTCGGAGCGAGATCATGCAGCTGTTGAAAGAAAATAAAGTTGTAGACTAGGAAAATAAAATCTTAGTCTAACGCTGCGTCATTAAGATAACGGGCAGAATTGCGCAACATTCGCCAGTATTTTGCGTCCTAATTTATGGGAAATGTATTGTCATATCACAGAAGGAGGACACTTGTGAGAAAGGTGAAGAACATTCTTTTGTTGGTAATGTGTCTATTCCTTCTACTTTCAGGTTGTACGAATAACGGATACAAATCAATCGAG
>NZ_JAVIFU010000025.1 GCF_031157315.1 Paenibacillus sp. LHD-38 | reverse complement strand
TTTTGCAACGCGCTTTAGTATCGTAACCATGAAAAGCATTAGGCTCGGACGGAGCCTTCAAGGAGGGGTGAGGTTACGAATCCCGATGATCTGAGAAGCCCCTGCCTTTAGGCATGGGGGAGTCGTCACAATGTAGTACTTTTATCTTAGCATGACTTACCAATTTGTACTATTAAAATGGTTCAAAATACCTTATATTTCGACAAAATTTCAATAGAATGCAAAGGATCGCTTCAATAGATGCATCCTTCCACGATTGGCCGAATAAGGATAAGCAATTCTTTTTTTATAGTTATAAGGAATGATAAGCTTTCCAACTTACGGGGATAGAGGAGCGAACCATATGAGGCTGGATTGTGCCATTATTGGCGGCGGGCCGGCAGGCTTAAACGCTGCGCTTGTGCTCGGCAGATCACGGAGGGATGTTATTGTATTTGACAACAACAAACCTAGAAACGCGGTTACCCGTGAGTCCCATGGCTTTATTACAAGAGACGGCATCGAACCGCGCGAGCTTCGCAGATTAGCCCATTTGGATATTGCGAGTTACCCGTCGGTAACCATTAAGCCGGATAAAGTGATCGAGGTTAGGCATAGTGAGGCAGGATTTCAGGTGACTACAAGTAACGGAGTCACGTACGAGGCTCGTACTGTCATCTTGGCAGCCGGACTGAAGGAGTCTTTGCCCAGAATCCCCGGCATTCAAAACTTTTACGGTAAAAGCTTATTCAGCTGCCCTTATTGTGACGGCTGGGAGCTGCGGGATCAACCGCTGATGGTCATTTCGGAGGGATCGAATCTGTTCCAGTTGACCAAAATCGTCTATAACTGGAGCAGGGATGTGCTCGCATGTACGAATGGGGCGGACAGCTTAAACGCGCAGCAGATTGGAATGCTTGGACAAAGGGGCATTCAAGTGGCACATCAGAAGATCAAAGCACTGGAAGGCGAGAACGGTAGGCTTAAACGGGTTGTTTTTGTAAATGGTAGCGAGATCAAGCGCGTGGGCGGGTTCGTCACGCCTTCCTGGGATCAGGCAGCCTCGTTCGGAGAATCGCTCGGCTGTGCCATGACACAGGCAGGAGGATTCATAACCGATGACTATGGAAGAACCAGTGTGAGAGGCGTATATGCGGCTGGCGATTCCTCCATTATTGTTCCTGCGCAGCTGGTTGTGGCAGCGGGAGAGGGAAGCAAGGCGGCTATTGGAGCGAATACCGATATGACAAACCAGGATTTTGGATGGTAAATGCTCTGATTAGGGTCCGCTTATAAACAACAGCCGCCTCAAACCGTCGGTTTTTTGCTAAAATAAGGATGTCGATTATTTTCTTGTTTGTTACAGCGGCTTGCTTTATGGGTATTGGATGGAACAAAGTAGTTAGCCGAACCATGCTTAATCGTGAGCTTTAACGGCTGGCAGGAGGAGAAATCATATGCTAGAGAAGCTGCAAGCTGATGATTATGTTTTAAACCAGTTTCCATTTATGCGGGATGAGCTGCTATATAATTTAATTCATTTGATTACCGCGATCGAGGGGGCAACCGCGTTGAAGGCGCCTGACGGGCGCATGCTGTTCGCCGGCTCGCCGGGACATAATGCTTGGCTATGGCTGTCAGAGGATGTTACCGATGAACATAGGTTGAAGCTGATGAAGGAGCTTATTGGGTACCATCAAGGAACGGTGCTGCCCGGTATATGCGGCGCTCCGCCTACTGCTGAGCTGTTCGCCAAGCTTTATGCAGAGGTTAATCAGTTGAAATACCACGCTTATATGATGATGGAAGCTTATTCTTGCCCCAAGGTGATTAAGCCGATGAAAGTGAAGGGGAAAATGATTAAAGCGGAGCGCCAGCATGTGGAGCTCGTTGCTGAATTTATGGCTGGCTTCTCCGAGGATGCTTACGGAACATCGGTTATTCCTGCCAGCCAGCTTCCGGCTGCGGAAGGAATGGTGATAAGAGGCAATTTATATTTCTGGACCGTCAACGAGCTGCCGGTGGCTATGGCCAATATTGCATACCGCTCTCCGCGGCACGGAAGGATTAATGCTGTGTATACTCCGCCGGTGCTGCGGAAAAACGGTTATGCAAGCGCAATCGTTGCAGGGCTTTGTTCGATTTTGGAGGAAGAGAACCGTGAACCGATGCTCTATGCGGATATCAAAAATCCAGCCTCTAACAAGGTGTACAAAAATGTAGGCTTCGTTGAGAGCGGACCCATTGCCGAAATAAGATTTATATAGAGATACTCTGTTAGGAAGAAGGAAATTGTCTGAAAATCGATCGTTTGCTAGCGATGATCGTGCTCCTTCTTAATCGCGGCAGAATAAGCGCGAAGGAGCTCGCCGACCGTTTTGAAGTATCCACCAAAACCATCTACCGCGACATGGATACGTTGAGCCAATCCGGCATTCCGATATTTGCCCATCAAGGAACAGCTGGCGGCTTCGAGATTATGGAGCAGTACACGATATCGCGTCAGTACTTATCCTTAGAGGAAATTTCATCTATTATTGCTGCCGTAAAAGGGATTAGGACCGCTTTGGATGATACGGCATATGCCAAGCTCCATGAAAAGGTCAAATCGCTGCTGCATAAATCGGACAAGCAGCAGGCGGGCAGCAGCGAGGAAAGCTTGGTCTTCGATCTTAATCCCTGGGGACAGGGACCGGCGGCGCGCCTTAAGGTCAACCTCTTTAAACAAGCTATAGAAGAAACCCGGAGCGTGCAATTAAGCTACATAAACATGAATGGCACAGAGACGGAACGGGTAATCGAGCCCTATGCGCTGATTTTAAAAGGGAATGTATGGTATGTGCAGGCCTACTGCATGCTGCGTGAGCAATTTCGCGTTTTTCGTTTATCGCGCGTGCAGAAGCATGCTTTGCTTGAGGAATGTTTCGAGCGCCGGGATTCACCTTCCTTGGAGAGTTATGCGTGGGATACGGAATGGTCGAAAAATGCCGAAACCGAAGTGACGCTGCTTTTCCGTCCGCAGGTACGCTACCGCGTGGCGGATGCTTTCCGTCCGGATCAGGTTTCAGTGCTGGAGAACGGCTCCGTGCGCGTAGAGGGCAAGCAGATAGTTGATGAATTCTTTTACGGAATGCTGCTGAGCTTTGGCAATCAAGTAAAGGTGGAGCAGCCTGCCCATATAGCCGAGCAAGTCGTTCAGCGCGCCAAAAATATTATTGCCTGTTACGAGAATTAAGACAGACAGCTGTCCAGTTTCCCTAGCTATACTAAGAACAAATCCAATGGGAATGGGGAACGACAGATGAAGGAACAAATCGTAGTCAAACCAGCGCTTGCGATTATCGGGGTAACAACGCGTACGACCAATGCGGAGGAGGCCGGTCCGAACGGACGCCTGCCCGCATTGTGGAATGCCTATTTCGGAAGCGGAATCGCAGAACGGACCCAGATAAGCAACGGACATTTGATCTATGCGCTGTATACCGATTACGAGAATGGTGCAAGCGGCGCCTATACGACTCTTATTGGTCATGAACGCGGCAGCGATGCTGTGGATGAGATGCCGGCAGGCTTGGTGCAGACAGCGGTGCCAGAGGCAAGGTATCTCGTCTTTAAGACGAAGAAAGGGCCTGTGTATGAGGTTGTAGCGCAGGCATGGGGCGAGATTTGGGCTTATTTCCAGAATTCCTCGCTTGAGCGTGCGTACACGGGTGATTATGAGCTGTATGATGGACGAACGTTTAACCCGGAGGAAGCGGAAATCGAAATTTATATCGCGATAAAACAAGGATAAACGGCTGGCGCCGTCTTTGCGGCAAAAACTCGTTTTCGCGGTGAAAGAGAAGCATTATGTACGTTTGAATTTTATGCTAAAAAACTCACACTCTAAGTCCAGGACTGAGGTGTGAGTTTTTTATTTTGAAAGCGCAGCTTCTATTCTTCACGGTAATCCTGGACGAGAACATCCAAGGCGCCCGTTTCGGGATCTATGATGAAACCGTGAACCGGGATATCCTTTGGAAAAAGCGGATGCTTGCGTATTAATTTGACGCTTTGCATAACGCCTTCATCTGGGCTGGCAAAGCCCCTCAAAAATTTATCCATGTTGATACCTGAGCTTTCCAGTGTTTCTATGGCGAGCGGGTCGATCCCATGCTCAATAAATTTGCCGACCAAGCCTTCCGTATCCAAGTTGGTCATGCCGCAGCCGTGATGGCCGATCACGAACACCTCGCGTGCGCCCAGCTCATATACGGCGACGAGAATGCTGCGCATGGCGCTGCCGAAGGGTTGTGTTAGGATGGCTCCCGCATTTTTGATAAACTTGGCATCGCCGTTTTTGAAATTCAAGGCTTTGGGCAGCAATTCTACGAGCCGTGTATCCATACAGGTTAGAACAGCGACTTTCTTATCGGGGAATTTGTCAGTCAAATAAGCTTCATACTGCTTTTCCTCAACAAACTGCTTGTTAGACTCCAAAATACGTGGAACGATGGACATCTCATTTCCTCCTAGCCAATATATATTCTATTTATCTATTTAATAATATTATTCATAGAAAGAGGCAGATAGTCAAATGATCATCTAATGAATAATTCCGCTTTGCTTTGCTTTTTCCAGCATTTTGGCGGTATAACGGTTGATCCATTTTTTCAACGCAAGCCCGAGCAGAAGCGCGGCGCCTGCAAACACCGCCAAAGCGATCAAATCACGTTCCACAATATCCCATATGATACTGCCGACCGCCTCCCGCATCATGTTGATTGCATAGGTGAAGGGCAGGAACGGATGAATCGTTTGAAAAAGGGTGGCGCCACCTGGCGTAAATCGCAAAGATTTGTCCCATGTGGATCCGCTCCTAAAAAATGCTTGTCTTAGTATTGCTGAATTGGTTCAAATCTACACACGAAATAGATGTCGCATTGGATAGGGCGTAGAAAAGGCAGCAGCTTTGGCGGTTACGCTTTAGCTGCTGCCTTTGTTTATATATCTCCGCGAAACGAGCTTTTGCCGCCAAAGGACAGGTGGCCGTTTACGCTTTGATTAAGGTTTTGTGGTTTAGGCGCGGTCTTCGTTAATAATTTCGGCCAGCAGCTCGAACGAGCGAAGACGAGCGGAATGATCATAGATTTGGCTGACGACAATTAACTCATCAGCGCCTGTCTGATCGATGATCGCGTTCAGCTTTTCTTTGACGGTTGCTTTCGTGCCGGTAATCGTGAAGCTGAGCTGCTTGCGCACCATCATCTTTTCTTGCTCGCTCCAGATTCCGTCCATGGTGTCCACGGGCGGATTCAACTGTCCCATGCGCCCGCGAATCAGATTAAGGAACGCTTGCTCCTGCGAGGTAGCGAGAAATGCGGCAGCTTCATCTGAATCTGCGACAATGACATTCAGGCCGGCCATGGCATAAGGCTCAGCGAGTACATCCGAAGGACGGAAGTTATCGCGGTAAAGCTTTAAGGCCGGAAGCAGGAAGTCCGGTGCAAAATGGCTGGCAAACGCGAACGGAAGCCCATGATGCCCGGCGAGCTGAGCGCTGAAGCCGCTGGAGCCTAGCAGCCAGATTGGGACATTGAGACCTTCGCCGGGTACCGCTCTAGGCATAACGCCTCGGGATTCCTCGCTTGGATTGAAGTAATGGCGCAGCTCGTTCAGCTGCTCCGGGAAATCCTCGCCATTGCTGCCAAGGCCGCGCCGCAGCGCACGGGCTGCAACCTGGTCGGACCCCGGCGCTCTCCCAAGGCCTAGATCGATCCGGCCGGGATACATCGACTCGAGCGTGCCGAATTGCTCGGCAATAACGAGCGGAGCGTGGTTCGGGAGCATGATGCCGCCTGAGCCGACGCGGATTTTTTCTGTGCCGGCCGCCACATAGCCAATCACAACGGAAGTCGCGGAGCTGGCAATGCCGGGCATGTTATGATGCTCGGCGACCCAGTAACGCTTATAGCCCCATTTTTCGGCATGCTGGGCCAAATCAAGCGTGTTGCGGAAGGATTGAGCCGGTGTCCCGCCGGTAATAATGGGAGCGAGATCGAGTATGGAAAAGGGAATATCCTGAATAGGCATCGTAGATTAACCTCCTGAGAAATGCGTGAACAGAGACTCTGTTCCGCAGTATAGCGGCCAATACATAAAACCCCAACGCCGGGTAAGGGCGTGGGGCTGCGAGTTAAACTCTTATTGCGGATTTGTTGTCCAAATGCCAGCGCTTTTGATAAATACGCGGTCTGGCAGCTTCAACGCGGCGAGAACAAGCTCAGCCATATCTTCGGCCTGCATCATGCGATCCTCGTCGCCGATTTTGAGGCCGGCATTCGATGCCAGCTCGGTGTTGACAGTGCTTGGCGTCAGCGCGGTAACTCGGATATTCGACTTGCGAACCTCTTGCATAAGCGCCTCGGTCATGCCGATCACCGCAAACTTCGATGCGCAGTAAGCGGATCCGGTTGCAAAGCCGCGCTCGCCTGCCGTCGAAGCGATGTTAATGATGCTTCCGCTGCTTTGCTCCAGCATGGTCGGAAGTGCGGCGCGCGTTACATAATAGGTGCCAAGTACATTCGTTTGGATAATGCGCTCCCACTGTTCATGGTCCATATCAAGCAGGGTGCCGAACGTTCCGATTCCGGCATTGTTGATGAGGATATCGATGGAGCCAAGGCTATCTTTCAGTGCGGCAATAGCTCCGTCTACTTCTGCTTTAACGGCAATATCCGCGGATGCAACGAAAACCTTTACACCATAGGTGCTTGCAAGCGAGGCTTGCAGCGATTCCAGATCAGCACTGGTACGAGCAATAATACCTAGATTGACGCCTTCAGCGGCTAATGCGACAGCAATAGCTTTGCCGATGCCTTTTCCGGCGCCTGTGATAATAGCAGATCTATTTTTTAATTCCAAGTTCATCTCTCCTCTGTAAGCTGTGAATTTCTGCATTCGTATGTAGCGACATCGATATGATATCCTTTTAACCAAGTATTACATACGTTGATTTAATTATTATGCTACACCATACTAAAATCAAGTAGCAACTTTATAGTAAGATAGTATCATTTTTATACTAAAGGAGTCGTTTGTTTTGGGAGATCAGCATTTTAAAGAAACGGTAGAACTAACCCTGAAGGTAATCGGAGGCAAATGGAAGCCGGTCATTCTTTGCCATCTGACTGAGGGCACACATCGATTTGGCGAGCTGAAGCGGGAGATGCCGTCCATTACCCAAAAAATGCTTACGCAGCAGCTGCGGGAGCTAGAAGAGGATGCCATCATCGATCGCAAGGTTTATGTGCAGGTGCCCCCTAAGGTGGAGTACTCCTTAACCGAGTATGGTTTATCGGTAAAAGAGCTGCTGAACGTCATGTCGCAGTGGGGCGAGCAGCATCAAGAAAGGGTTGCAAAGCTGAGTGAATAAGGCAACAGCACTCCTCATAGTACCCATTTGGGTACTACGTTCCATAAAAGTGCGTACTGTTTTTTTTAACTATGAGGATCTAGAATAGGGGCTGTCGGGAAAACAAAACCTATGAGGAGTGTTGGATACATGAAATTACAATTAGCGCTGGATTTGGTTGACATACAGGGAGCAATCGAGGTTGTGAAGCAAGTAGAGTCTTACGTAGATGTTGTAGAGATTGGTACTCCAATCGTTATTAACGAAGGACTGCACGCGGTCAAAGCATTGAAGGATGCTTTCCCCAATATGACTGTGCTTGCCGATCTTAAAATCATGGATGCAGGCGGCTATGAAGTTATGAAAGCATCGGAGGCCGGCGCGGATATCGTTACGATTCTTGGCGTTGCCGAGGATGCGAGCATCAAGGGCGCGGTGGAAGAGGCCAAAAAACAAGGGAAACAAATTTTGGTCGATATGATTGCCGTGAAAAACTTAGCAGAACGCGCTGCGCAGGTTGATTCGTTCGGCGTCGATTACGTCTGCGTACATACAGGCTATGATCTTCAAGCAGAAGGCCAAAATTCCTTCGAGGATCTTCGTACGATCAAATCCGTTGTCAAAAATGCGAAGGTAGCCGTTGCCGGCGGGATCAAGCTAAGCACGCTCCCTGAGGTTATCGCAGCGGGCCCTGATCTTATTATTGTAGGCGGCGGCATTACCGGACAAGGCGATATTCAAGCTGCGGCTTCCGAGATGCAGCAATTGATCAAACAAGGGTAAGCGGGATGAAGGAGAACATTCCTGCGCTTTCAACAATAGTGAATGAGCTGCGGTTTGCGGCGGAGCAGCTTGATAAGGAGCAATTGGAGCATTTGGCCGATGCGATCAGCTCAGCCGGCCGCGTATTTGTAGCTGGAGCCGGCCGATCGGGGCTGATGATGCGTGCGTTCGCGATGCGCCTCATGCATCTTGGACTCGATGTTTATGTCGTCGGTGAGACGGTTACCCGCAGCTTAGGCAAAGGCGATTTGCTGCTGATCGGCTCCGGATCGGGCGAGACGAAATCGCTTATTCCTATGGCAGAAAAGGCGAGGAGCCTTGAAGCGAAGGTGGGTGCTTTAACGCTTGCTCCAGCATCGACCATCGGGAGACAGGCGGATTTTGTGGTAAAGCTGCCGGGAGCGCCGAAAGAGCAATCGGAGCATGAGGCTTCGACCGTCCAGCCGATGGGCTCGTTATTTGAGCAAATGCTGCTGCTCGTATGCGACGCGGTTGTATTAAGACTGATGGAGAAGCAGGAGCTGAGCGGTAAGGCGATGTACGGCAATCATGCTAATTTGGAGTAATCAATCATTACAAATAGGCAAGAAGAATTCAAGAGGCAATCTCTGAGTGGCAATTTGCACCTCGTAATTGTCTCTTTTTTTTGCTGCGGCTTGGGTTACTGGTGGGTCTACAATGTAGTTTGTGCAATAGAGTAACATTCTTTAGGAAGCAGATTGGCATGCGTTGTAGTTTGTGGAAGGGAATAATATGTCTGCGGGGGCAGCAGTTGGGCTAGTTGCTGCGGCTGGGGCTATTCGTGAGTCTACATTGCAGTTTGTGCAACAGAACGGGAGGAAAGCGGGGAAGTTTCGGGTTACGCTGCAGTTTGTACAATAGAATGGGGTAGATACGTGGCTAAGACAGAGTTTGAGGCCGAATCTGCTGCAATTTCTGCAGTGTAGCTGGCGTGTTTGCGTAAAAGGAAGGTTTCTGATGTAGAAACTACACTGTAAGCCATGAGTCTAGCTGATCTAGCTGCGGATGAGGACAAAGGTTGGCTCAATAAAGGAAGCTTGCTTCGTCTGCCGTGTGTCGTATGAGCAATAGAGTAACATTTGGGTGTATGTAGCTTGGCGTGCGTTGTAGTTTGTGGAAGGGAATGAGGTGGATGCGGGACAGCAATTGGGCGGGTTGATGCGACTGGGGCTATTGATGAGTCTACATTGCAGTTTGTGCAACAGAACGGGAGAAATGTGGGAAAGTTTCGAGGTACACTGCAGTTTGTGCAATAGAATGGGGTAGATATGTGGCTGAGACAGAGATTGAGGCCGAATCTGCTACACATTCTGCAGCGTAGCTGGCGCACAGCCGTGATTGTAGGGTTTCTGTTGCAGAAACTACACTGTACGCCAAATTTTAGCGAGCTGCCTGCGCTCCCTACGCTGCCCATTCTCGCAAGCAAGCGCAAGCACCGAATGAGTATTAGCGGTGAGCCGCTTCACCTCTTCCAACCCGCAGGAGCGGCTCGATGGCGAACGCGATGCGGAAGCGGAGGCTCTCTGCCGGATCTTTGAGCTTGATGCCCATCAGCTTCTCGCATTTATCAAGCCGATAGATGACCGTATTGCGATGAACAAAAAGCTGCTTCGATGTCTCAACAAGCTGACACTGCGTGTCGTAATAAACATTCAGCGTGCGCATCAGCTCCTTTTGCTCGTTCTCTTCGGTGGAAGAGAAACACTGGAACGTCTCCTCGTAAAACTGCTTCAGTTCATCGTAAGGAATCATCCGGAACAAATAGCTGATATCCTTCGACTGATACGATTGGATAAATCTCGTTTTTTTCATTTGATAACCGATTTGCAGCGCTTTGACTGCCTCGTTATACGAGAGTCCGATATCGAGCACATTCGTTACCGGATTGCCGATGCCAAGCGAGATGCTGAGCTGGGACTGCTCGTACAGCTGGGTGGTCATCGCAGCCAACTGCTTCAGAAATTGGGATTCCTCCCATACCTTTTCCCTAATGAAGACAAGCATGCCAAACAAATCATTTTTGGTAAACATGACAAAAACCTCGCCAAGCGTGGAAAAATGGCGTTTGATAAGCTCATATTGCAAATCCCGCTCGGAAATAAGACGCTCGTCGGCTAAGGACGCAGCGTTTTTTGGCATGCCTGCCTGAACGCCGATTTGTTCGTCCTTGCGTGCGGCCAGCATTAACCATGTTCCCAGCTGCCTAAGGCCGTATTTTTTGCCGCGATGGAGCGCCTCCTGCTCGGAACCGATAAAACCGTCGATTAAATCGGAGAAAAACTCATTTTTGTAACGGCGCGAGCGTTCCTTTACCGCCTGCCGCTTCGTCATCTCCATGCCAATGACATTAGAGGCTTGCTCCAGCGTTAAGCCGTATTGATTGGACGCAGCCTGCTTAGGCTGGAAAGCGATGAGATATCCCTCATGCCTGTAGGTGAATATGGGATACAGCTCCATATAGCGATAGCCGCGTAACGCAGGATCGAGCAAGCAGAGCTGCGCTGCGGCTTGTATGGCGGGAAGCCCACTCAGCATGGCCTCGGCGGCAGAAATAAGCGGCTGCATCCGCGGCTGCTTGAAGTGCTGGGATTGTGCGGTAACCTGCAGCTTGCTGCTCAGCAATAGAATGGGCGAGTTTAGCAGCTGCGTAAGCGCAGTTATAATCTCGGGAATGCCGTCTCCTTTCATAATCATCGCGGAAAATTGTTTGTGAATCGTGAGGGAATATTGCAATTCATCATTTTTGTTATCCAAAATGATACTGGTTGAGCGCTGCAGAATTTCCCCGAGCGAATGCTCTACGGAAGAAATCTCGATGATCGGAAAGTCGATCCGATTGGCTTCGTCTATGACCTCCTGCGGAATATCAAGCGCAAAACGTTTCGTTTTGACCGCCAGCCCAGAGCATTTCAATTGATCCATTTTGGTCATCAGCTCTAGGAGGGTCTCCGACTTTTCCTTCATAAAGTAACCGTTCGTAAGCAGAAGCTCGCCAGGTCTTAGGAAATGGATGATATCAGGGGCATCCATGATGTTAACAGTTTGAACGGAACGTGATAAGCCGTTATGTCCTGCGATAATTTGTGATTTGGAAAAAATGGCGTTGGAAAGCAATTGCTCAAGCAGCATTCTCGTCCATCCTCTCATTTTCATTGATGATATAAAAACTAACATCAAATATGAAGGTTGTAAAGGGTATGCTGGACGAATGATCCAAATGTCATATGAACCTTTGGACTTATTGAACAATGACAGTGAGCACCCAAGAAGTTATGCTTCTTTCAAGGGATTCGATGTTAATAAACATTACATAAGGGACTGCGGGCGTAACCGAATTTTTTGTCTCGCTGAACAAATGACAATGCATAAACAGAGGTGAGGCTGTTGCTCGATTTACTTCTTACAAAGGTACGCTTGCAAAATGAAGTGAGGCTCATGGATGTTGGCGTAAGGCAAGGCAGGATTGCTTATATAGCGCCAAGCGGCGGAGCGAGTGCGCCGGATGCGATCCGCATGGAGCATGGCGCTGGCGGTATGCTGCTGCGGGGTTTCGTGGAGCCACATATTCATCTCGATAAGGCCTATTTACTCTCACGGATGGAGCATGAGGCGGCATCCTTGCAGGATGCCATTCAAATGACTGCGGATATGAAGCATGGCTTTACGAGGGAAGACATGCAGGCGAGATCGCTTGCTGTTATCCGGGAAGCCGTTCGCAGCGGCGTTACCCACATGCGCTGCCATGCAGAGGTTGATCCGATTCTAGGGCTTTCCGCCTTTGAGGCTGCGCTGGAGCTTAAGGAGCGGGTGAGGCCGGTGCTTGATTTGCAAATCGTTGTTTTCCCGCAGGAAGGAATTCTCAAAAGTCCCGGTACGGCAGAGCTTATGGAAGAAGCGCTGCGCCTTGGCGGTGATGTGGTGGGAGGCATTACGTACCAAGATGCGGATTTGCAAGCCCATCTGCAGCTCGTGTTCGATATGGCGGAGAAGCATGGCAAACCAATCGATTACCATGCCGATTTCTCGGATAATCCCGAGCAGCTAGCCATTGCCGAAATTGCGGATAGAACGATTGCGTCAGGCATGCAGGGGCTGGTCTCCGCGGGGCATGTGACTTCGCTTGGCTCGCTCGAGCATGGGCGCGCGATGTCCGTTGCGGACCGGATCAAAGAAGCGAACCTGCATATTATGAGCCTGCCGGCGACGGATTTGTTCATTAACGGCAGGGGAGACCGGGAGAGACCGCGCCGCGGACTTACGCCGGTCGGGCTGCTGCTTGAGAAGGGCGTAAATGTCGTCATCGGTGTTAACAACGTGCGCAATCCATTTACGCCTTTTGGCAAAGCCGATCCGCTGGAAACGGCATGGCTGCTTGCAGTTACCTCGTATATGGGCGGGGATGCCGACGCCCGTCAGCTGATTCACATGCTCACAAATGGAGCGGCTAGGGCTCTCGGTTTAAGCAGCGATGGACTACAAGAAGGCTCGGAAGCGGATATGGTGCTGTTCTCCGTACCGACCGAGCGCGACATTCTTCTCGATAAGCCGGAGCGCCGAACGGTATGGAAACGCGGCGTTAAGGTAGCGGATACGAAGGTCGCAAGCCAATTACATGGGCTTTTATAAAATAAAAAATAGAGGAGTGAGTTTTCGGATGAAGAAGCTATCGGGCAAAAAATGGACGCTTTGGTTACTCGTTGTAGTCATGATGTGGGTGCTGGCCGCATGCGGAGGCGGCAACGGCAATGGAAAAGAAACAGAGGCGGCAAATGCGCCTGCATCGAGCGATGGAGCGGGAAGCAAGGAGCCGATTTTGATCGGCATGTCTACGGAAGCCACGGGCGATAACGCGATGAACTCGGTCAACCTTTACCAAGGCGTTCAAGTAGCGGTCGATCAAATCAATGCAAAAGGCGGTATCGATGGACGCCTGGTTGAGCTCGTTGTACGCGATACCGAGCAAAATCCGACGCGCGGCATCAGCATTATCCGTGATTTTAGCCAAAAGGAAAAGGTGCTTGCCGCAATCGGCGGTTTTCACAGCACGGTCATGCTGGCGCAGTCGCCGATCATTATGGAAGAGAAGTTCCCGTTCATGGTAGCTACCTCCAATGTTCCCGCATCGGTCGAATCGGGCATGCCATGGACGTTCGGCGTGCGGATGAATGCGAATATTACGGCGCAATACGCGCTTAAGTTCATTAAAGAGCATTTTAACACGACGAATATTGCAGTCCTGCACGAGAACGGCGGCTACGGCAAAGGCGCGGCAGCGGCAATGACGAAGGTGCTTGAAGCCGAAGGGCTGAAGCCGGTGGCCGTCGAGTCCTTTGATAACGCGAAGGATAAAGACATGACGGCACAGGTTAACCGGGCGAAGGAAGCGGGAGCAGAGGTTATTTATTTGTTCGGCCAAGGCGCGGCTAACGGATATGTATTGCAAGCGATGGATAAGCTCGGCTGGAAGGTTCCGATCGTAGGCGAGAACGGCATGGCAAACAAAGGTGCGCAAGAGGTGGGCAAGGAGCTGGCAGAAGGCACGTACGCCATTCAAACGGCCAACTTCAACGTGGATCAAACGCGTGAGACAGCAAAGGTGTTTTTGGCAGACTTCACAGCGAAATTCGGACATATTCCAACGACCTTCGCTTCTGCTGCCCAAGGCTATGACGGTGCGATGATGATTTTCCAAGCGATTGAGAAAGCAGGCTTGACCGGCAATTTGGCAAAGGACCGTGAAGCGGTCAAAAATACGCTCGAAACGGGACTCGGCTCGTACAGCGGGGTCATCAAGGATTGGGACCAAGCATTTACGCCTGAAAACCAAGATGCGGTTGACGTGAACTCGTATCTGATGTGCGTGTGGAAGGACGGCAAGCTGGTTATTTCCGACAAGCAATAAGTCATTTAACATAGAAAGAGGGATGGACATGTCGCTTATACTCCAGCTCGTCATTAGCGGGCTCTCGGTCGGATGTCTATATGCCTTAATTGCGCTCGGCTACAGCTTGACGTTTGTGGTGAATGGAACGCTGAATATGTCGCAAGGACAGCTGGTCATGCTTGGCGGGGTGCTTATGTTCGGTTTTGCCGAGCTGGGGCACCTGCCCTTTCTCGTTTCATTCGCGTTTGCTGCGCTAATCGTAGGGCTTCTGAGCTTAGGTATAGAGAGACTTGCGATCCGCAAGTTCGACAAGGGCGCGAATTCGATCGAATGGGTGCTCAGCACGATAGCGGTAGGCATTATTATTCAAGACGTCGCGCTTTATATTAACGGACCGGACGAAGGCGTAACCCCTTCTCCGGTGGGCGACGAGATGCTTCGTATTTTTGGCGCAGGCATCTACTGGAAGGAATTTATTTTTCTGCCGGTCGTCGGCATCCTGCTGGTGCTGCTCATCTTGTTTTACAAAAAATCGCATTGGGGCTTATGGCTGCGGGCGACGGCCGACAACCGGACCGCGGTTGAGATCATGGGCGTAAGCAGCAACAAGATCGTTGCGGTCGCTTATGTGCTGAGCGGTCTGCTGGCCGGCATCGGAGGCGCCTTGATGTCTACCAATTATGCGGTTTCGGTTGATATCGGGCTGCCGCTCGGGCTTAAGGCCATATCCGTTGCGATCTTAGCAGGGGTAAACAATCCGAAGGGGATTGTTGCCGCAGGTCTGATTTTGGGCATATCGGAGGCGTTCATCGGGCAGTACATTTCGACGGCTTTCCGGGAGATGTTTGTTTACGGCTTAGTTATTCTCGTGCTGTATTGGAAGCCAATGGGCCTCTTCAATGCACGCAAAACGATTGTAAAAGTGTAATTTCGGATCGTCAGGGGGTGCGCAGATGAATCAACTTATAGAGCGAAGCTTTGGCTACCGCAAGGCCGCCGGATGGGTGGCCGGACTCGCAGCCGTAGGGCTGCTTGCCGCGGGGCCTTGGATGGTCGACACGTATTATTTAAATCTATTGTTTATGATAGGAATCTTCGTCATCACATGCACGGGCATGAATATTTTAATCGGCTACTGCGGCATTGTTTCGATCGGCCATGCGGGTTTAATGGCGATTGGCGCTTACATGTCATCCTTTCTCAGCACCAAATACGGTCTCTCGTTCTGGACCGTGGCGCTGGTCGGCATGCTGGTCTCCTTGATTATCGGGAGCCTTATCGCCATCCCCACCATTCGGGCAGGCGGCGTCTACTTATCTATGATTACAATCGCCTTCGGCGTCGTTATTCATGAGGTGCTTATCCGCTGGGACAGCTTCTCAGGCGGTCCGCTCGGCATATCCGGCATTGCGAAGCCGCAAGTTGCCGCGTATACGTTCGATCTGAAGAGCATGTATATATTTGTATTGGCTATTGCTGTCGTTGCGCTGCTGGTTGCCCGCAATTTGCGCCGCTCTTCTTGGGGAAGGGCGATGATTGCGACGAAGGAGAATGAAATTGCCGCCGCATCCCTCGGTATTCGCAAGTTTGCGGTGCAATACGCGGGGTTTGCGATCAGCTCCGTGCTGGCTGGCTTGTCGGGCGCGATCTATGCGCATACCAATAGCTTTATCAGCCCGGATACGTACAATTTTCAGACTTCTGTTCAGCTGGTGCTGATTGTTATTTTGGGCGGGGCGGGCAGAGTGCTGGGACCGGTTATCGGAGCGGCTATTATCGTGTTTTTGCCTGAGGTGCTCGACATGGAGAAGCTGCGAATGGCACTTTACGGCGGCATTATGTTCGCTGTGCTGTACTTCCTGCCGAAGGGAATTGCCGGTACGGCTGCAGGATGGCTGGCGCCGCTGCCGAGACGATTTTCCCCTAATGGAGAGAGGTCTTCATCCAGAAGAAACGGCGAGGAACAGCGGTTATTTGCCGCTTCGGTGAGGGAAGAGAATAAACGGATGCTGGTGCTCGAAGGGATCAATAAGCATTTTGGCGGATTGCATGCCTTGAAGGATGTGAGCCTCACGGTAGCCTCGGGTACGATCCACTCGTTGGTAGGGCCTAACGGCGCCGGAAAAACTACGCTGCTCAACGTAATATCCGGCTTGTACAGCGCCGAGCAAGGCTCGTTTGCGCTGCACGGTGAGACGCTTATTCCTAAGTCGCTGTCTTCGGTGGCTCAGCGGGGCATTGCCCGAACGTTTCAGCATTCACGGTTATTCAAGGAGCTTTCGGTGCTTGAAAATGTGATGACGGGCATGACCAAGCGGGAGCACAGCAGCTTAGGAGCGTCCCTGCTCAGAACGCCGAAGCAGCTTCGCACGGAACGGCTTATGGAGGAGCGCTCGCATGCGCTGCTTGACCTCATCGGGTATGAAGGGGACAGGAGTATGCCGGCGAGCCAGCTGCCTTACGGACATCAGCGGATGGTAGAGATTGCCCGGGCTTTAGCGACAGCGCCAAGCCTGCTGCTGCTGGATGAGCCTGCTGCTGGAATGACGGCTGCTGAGATTGAACAGCTGGAGCTGCTGCTGCGGGGGCTCGTTAAGCAAGGCATGACGGTCATTTTGATCGAACATCATATGGATTTTGTACAGCGTATATCGGATACGGTGACGGTGCTTGATTTTGGCAAAATTATTGGAACGGGCAGTCCGGAGCAGATGCTGAGCGATCCGCGCGTCATTCAGGCGTACCTGGGCGGAGAGGAGGTGGCCGCAAGTGTTGAGCATTAAAGGTCTGGACGTTCGATATGGAGCTATCCATGCATTAAAGGGAATTGACGTGGAGCTGGACAAAGGCGAAATTGTTGCGGTCATCGGCTCAAACGGCGCAGGCAAAACGACGCTGCTGCAATCGGTGCTTGGCCTTGTTCGTCCGGGTGCTGGAGTCATTGAGCTGGAAGGCAAGCCGATTACCCATCTTTCGGCGAACAAAACCGCTAATCTTGGCGTATCTCTCATCCCGGAAGGGCGCGAGGTATTCGGTACGCTGTCAGTCGTCGAAAATTTGCGAATGGGGCTCAAAAAGAAAATCGGATCCGTATCGAAGCAGCAATTCGACAAGGAGCTTGAACTGGTATTCGAACGGTTTCCTCGTCTGCATGAGCGGCGAAACCAGCTTGCTTTTACGCTAAGCGGAGGCGAACAGCAAATGCTGGTCCTCTCGCGGGCGATGATCAGTAAACCGAAGCTGCTGCTGCTCGATGAGCCGTCGCTCGGGCTTGCGCCCATTATCGTAAATGAAATTTTTGCCACCATAAAAGAGTTAGCCTATGACGGTACCGCGATCTTGCTTGTTGAGCAGATGGCACACAAGGCGCTGTCCATTGCGAAGCGCGGTTATGTCGTAGATAATGGAAGCATTGCGCTGCATGGCTTGTCCTCCGCTTTGCTCCATGATGACCGTATGATCAAGGCGTATTTGGGCGCGCATTAACTAAATGATGAAGCAGAGGGTGACGAACGTGTCCATAACACAAATTAATCGCATTCGTATAAATGAAGGTTTGTTTGATATCTCGTTAGATTTGGAAAAGGGGATCATTTCGCGCATAACGCCGAGCCATAACGGTTCGGCAGGCGTAAATACAGGCGGCGTAAAGGATGCCGAGGGTTTGCAATATCTACCGGCAACGACCGATATGCATATCCATTTGGATAAACATTTTTTGGGGGAGCCGTGGAAGCCGCTGCAACCGTTCATAACATTGCCCGGGCAATTAGCGTTCGAGAAGGCCATGCTTGCTTCGCTGCCGACGACGGTAGCGGAACGCGCCCGTCGTCTCATTGATCTGCTGCTTAGCCACGGAACGACTAAAATTAGGACTCATGTCGATGTTGATCCGCAAATCGGGATTTCGCATTTGGAAGATGTGCTTCGGGTAAGAGAGGAATACCGCGGCATAATGGAAATCGAAATCGTTGCTTTCCCGCAGCAGGGATTACTGCGCTCGGACTCTGTATCGGTCATGAAGGAAGCGCTGCGTGCGGGCGCGGAATATGTCGGCGGCGTCGATCCTGCCGGTCTGGATCGTCAGGTTGACCGGAGCTTGGATGTGACATTTGAGCTGAGCGCTGAATTCAATGCGGGCGTTGATCTCCATTTGCATGATCCGGGACATCTCGGCCTGTATACGATTAGCCGCTTTGCCGATTTGACGGCACAAGCGGGCAAAGGCGGCAGAACGGCAGTCAGCCATGCGTATTGCTTGGGTCAGGTAACTGAGGCGGAGTCGAAAGAGCTTGCGCAGCAGCTGAGAGCAAATGATGTGGCGATTATTACGAGCGTCCCGCTCGATAGGCCGATGCCGCGCGTTGACCAGCTGGTGGCAGAGGGCGTAACTGTTCATGTCGGATCAGACAATATTCTGGATGCCTGGAGTCCGTTCGGCAACGGCGATCTGCTTGCGAGAGGCTCGAAGCTGGCTGAGAAATTCGGTTGGATACTGGATGATAAGCTGCTACAAACCTATCCGCTTATTTCTGCGGGCCCGTTAACGCCCAAGGAGGGGGATGCTGCCAGCTTCATTCTGGTTCCGGCGGCCAATGCAAAACATGCCATAGCTTCCGCTCCTCTTCGCGAAGCCGCGTTCTCCGCAGGCAAGCTGGTAGGCGGAAAATGGGTCGAAGCGGTAACAGAAATTTCTTACCGCTAGAGGCGATGCTGGTCTTGTTGAGGCGGGTAAACGCTCGTACATTCTATGTTCATTATTTTTCTATATGATTGTCCTTTCGTGATCAGCTATCACAGAAAGGGAGAAACGTGATGAACCTATCATCTGTATCGAGCAGCAGTCAATTGGCTTACGCATCATATTCGTCAGTATCGTCGGACACATCAAGCCTGGAGAAGCAGCTATCGAGCCTGCCGAGCTCAAGAAAGTGAATGACAGCAAAGATGGCCAAGCGGTCAAAGAGAAAAAGGCGCAGGTCATCCAGCAGCAAATCCGGCAATTGCAGCAAGCGATTGCGAAGCAAAGGACGAAGGCAAGCTCTGCTGGCGGTGAAGGCCTGACTGGCGTTCAAGCGAGTGTTCAAACAGCTAACGCTGCCGTAGGAGCAGTAGCGAATTCCGACCGCATGTTCGACATGCGTGTATAAGTCATACATCCATAGGATGGGCGAATGGGCTGAATGGGTTGAATCCCGATCAGCCCATTTTGGCTTGAGAAGCATGGCTTGATATGCGTTTGGCGGGAAAGACTAGCAGAGACATCTATTCTTTCGTTTGACATAAAACCAAAAGGTGTCATATAATCGAAATGCGAAACCAAATGGTTTCGTATTTATGATGATATAAGCTTCTACTCACCTAATGGAGGTTATCACATGGAAAACAATAATACGCAAAGCACTTTGCCGGATATCAGACAGACGCTTGTACTGAACGCCCCGATTCAAAAGGTATGGGACGCAGTTGCTACCTCTGAAGGCATTGCTGCATGGTTCATGCCGAACAATTTTCAAGCGGAGCTGGGCTATGAGTTTCATTTGGAGGCAGGGCCTTTCGGAAATTCTCCTTGTAAGGTCACGGTGCTTGACCCTCCTAACCGTCTAACCTTCGAATGGGGCAAGGACTGGTCCTTGACTTTTGAGCTTAACGATATGGCTGGCAAAACGGAATTCACTCTTATTCATGCAGGCTGGGATGCAGATAAGGTTACTGAATTTGGCCAACCTCACGAGGAAGTGCGCGGCAAAATGTCGGGCGGCTGGGTTGGTCTCGTGGAAAATCTGCGCAAGTACGTAGAGGCCTAATATGGCAGAGCCCGCACCAAAGCACGACGTTTTTCAAGCTATTGCAGATCCAACGCGCCGTAAACTGCTGCATCTGCTAGGCGATGAGGAGCTGCCGGTCACGGTCATTAGCGGCCATTTTACGATGAGCCGGACAGCGGTATCGAAGCATTTGCGCGTGCTTGCCGATGCCGGGCTTGTGAAGGATCGGAAGGTCGGACGTGAAACGCGCTACCGGCTCGATCCGGAGCCGCTGCTTGAGCTCAAACGATGGCTGGCTTATTATGAGCGCTACTGGGAAAATAAACTGTCGGCGCTTAAGCGCTTCGTGGAAACCGAAGGTTCCTCGGATGCGGACTCATTTGGCCCGCTTAAGGCAGTGGATCGCGATTCCAGCGAGTAAAAGCAGGAGCAGGCTGCTACCCAAAAGAAGGGACTGTCTCAAAGGTCGAAGACCTTGAGGGACAGTCCCTTCGTTCATGGCAAGCCATTTTACCGCCAAGCACGGAGCTTGCTCAATCGAGCTATGGCAGCTTGAAGTCAGCCTCGTTTTTTCGTGTGGGCGTGGTATTACAAAGCAGCCGCTGCCGCGGAACAGCTGGGCGTCGTAACGGGGAAACCGGATGGCAGCTTTGGCGTTAATGATTCCATCACAAGACAAGATATGGCGGTTATCATAGCCCGATTAGCGGATGTGCTGGGCAGTGTAATTTATACAGCAGAAACCCCAAAATTCCATGGAGTTTGGGGGTTTCTGGCGATTATGTTGTATAAAATGCAATCTGCCAATCGGTTATCTAAAAAGCTGCATCATGTGTTGTATAAACTGCATTGTTTTGTGTCGATTGTTGCTGCTGGCCTGGTATCTGTCGCACTAATTGCATTGACTGTGATGCAGCAGGCTCGTTTATGCTTTACCGGCAGCCGGTGATACACAAAAGCGGGCGCGAACAATATTCGCTTATGAGTGAGCGTGTAGGCAGAATAGAGCAGAAGCTGCATGCAGGTGCCGGCCTTAATTATCTCAGCAGCGACAGGTCGAAGCTCGGCACGAGGCCTTCCTCAGCCGCACGGCCAAGCAGGGCGGTGATCGCCGCGTAACCGTCTTCGCCCAAATCGGCAGTGAACTCATTGACGTAGAGATCGATATGCGACTCAGCTACATCAGGTGAGAGCTCTTGCGCATGCATCATAATATAGGACCTGGACTCCGCTGGGTGTGCCCAGGCATACTTGACGGATGCGCGAATCCATTCGGTTATCGCATCGGTATCCAGCGAGCGTTTTGCAATGATGGCTCCGAGCGGGATCGGCAAGCCGGTATCGGATTCCCACCAGCTTCCAAGATCAGTCAGCATGCTCAGGCCGTAGGTAGGGTAAGTGAAGCGGGCTTCATGGATGACCAGTCCAGCATCGATTTGGCCGTCGCGAACGGCGGGCATGATTTCGTGAAAGGGCATTACGATGATTTCGCCAACTCCCCCCGGAACATGCTTGGCTGCCCATAAGCGGAAAAGGAGATAGGCGGTCGAGCGTTCACTGGGAACGGCTACGCGTTTACCGGACAGGGAGAAGGGATTAGGAGCTTCTCTCTCGCTGTTTTGCGTTAAAACGAGTGGACCGCAGCCTCTGCCGAGCGCGCCTCCGCAAGACAGCAGTTTATAGTCGGACAGTACCCATGGCAAGGCCGCGTAAGAAATTTTCATTACCTCGGGGCCTTGGGACTGTGCGGCCCAATTGTTCGTAATGTCAATATCGGCATATGTGACGTCCAGCTCCGGCGCGCCTTCGATAAGGCCATGCGTCCAGGCGTGAAAGACGAATGTATCATTCGGACAGGGTGAAAAAGCGATGTTCATGATAGTACCTCCCGTATGGCTTTACTTGCTTCTTCTAATGATGCTAATGCTTCGCCAATACGCCATGCAGCGCGATCACGCGGTCCAACCGCATTTGAAATGGCGCGTATTTCAGTGACAGGAATGCCAAACCCAGCGGCGGCAACCGCGACGCCATGGCCTTCCATGCCTTCGGCAGCCGCGCCGTTCACGCGCGCCGCAAGAGCGGCTGTGGTCGCGGCGGTGCCGGTCGCTGTCGTTACGGTGAGAATAGGGCCGATGCAAACGGTTAAGCCGGCAGAATGAATGGCGTCGAATAAGCGGTTATTCCATGCTTCGCTTGCTGTAATGCGTGCCGAGCCGAAGCCGAGCTCGTCCAAGCTGAGGAAGCCATCCGGCGTCTCTGCTCCTAAATCGGCGGCGACGATAAGATCGGCCACGACAAGCGAGCCGATCTCGGCTTGTCCTGCAAAGCCGCCTCCAATGCCTGCGCTAATGACTAAGCGGTATTCTGAGGCTGACGGAGCAAGGGCTGCTGCGGTTCGAGCTGCAGCAGCAGCTATGCCCACTCCCGCAGCAATGACATCAATGCCCGGAATGCCTTGTAAGCCGCGAAGTACGGCATCGCATTCAGCATCTACAGCCGTCACGATCAGCACTCGCTTGCTCGTGGCCGTTCCGGTCACCTTTTCTTTACCATCATGTATAGTTGAATGTAGCGTCATGAGAACGAAAAGCTCCTTTATTAAAGCTGCTGACTCGTTGACTAGTCTATCTTTATCGTATCATCCGTCTGATAAGAGATGCAAATGGGCTGCTAGCCGATTGTGATTTTTCCTTCGGGGAAACGGTATAGCTCTTTCTTCGAACGTGTATTGAGAGCAAAAGCGAGCGTGACCGGTCCAAGGCGGCCCACAAACATGAGCAATATAATAATGATTTTGCCGATATCGCTTAAATGACTCGTTAATCCAGCAGACATCCCTACCGTACAGTAAGCAGAGGTCGCCTCAAACAAAATAGCGAGAAATGATCCGGTCTCCGTTATGGACAGAAGCATCGTCGCTCCGCAAATAATCGAGAACGCAATCATGGTGAACATGATGGCTTGATGAATTTGCTGTTTGGCAATGCGGTAACGAAACAACACGACATCATCTTTCCCGCGAATCATGGCAATGATTGATCCGATTAGAATAGCAAAGGTTGTTACTCGAATACCGCCGCCCGTTGAGCCTGGCCCCGCGCCAATGAACATAAGCAGGATGAGGAAAAACTGCGTAACCTCCCGCAGCATGCTGAGATCTATCGTACTCAGGCCTGCAGAACGCGCGGTTACGGATTGAAATGAAGCACCAAGAATTTTACCGGCTGCCGATAATGGCTGCAGCGTTTGAGGATTGGAGAATTCAAGCGCAAAAATAACAACGGCTCCAATGACCGTAAGAACTCCGGTTACCGATAGAACGACCTTGCTGTGCAGGCTGAACTTTCGATTTTTTGGATAGGTTACGAGCTCTGAAATCACGATAAACCCAATTCCTCCGAAAAAAATAAGCATCATGGATACGACATTAACAAACGGATCCTCCACATAATGAATGAGACTGCTTGCCCGTTCGGGAAATTGGGAGAATAGATCGAAGCCGGCGTTATTAAAGAAAGAAATGCTGTGGAATATGCCAAAATAGATCGACTTCCCGAACGGCATTTCCAGCATGAAATAGCTGCTGAGCAGTATCGCGCCGGATAGCTCGATGACGAGGGCGTAGAGCAATACTTTACGAATCATGCGCACGATGCCTTCAGTGGAGCCATAGTTCATCGATTCCTGCAGCACAAGCCGCTCTCGAAATGAAATCCGCTTGCGAAACAGCAACGCAAATAAGGTCGCCATGGTCATAAAGCCCAGTCCGCCGACTTGGACTAGTATGATTATGACGACCTGGCCGAAGGTGGAGAAGTGCGTACCGGTGTTCAGTACGGTAAGCCCTGTAACGCAGGTGGCGCTAGCCGACATAAATAAAGCATCCAAATAAGAAATAGAAATATCATTTGTGTAGGAGATCGGTCGTGACAGGAGCTGGGCGCCAATCAGAATGATCAAAATAAAGCCGAACGTCATGACTTGCGGCGGGCTTGGTCGAAAACGCAATTTGTTGCGCAGGACAGCTGCTTTAAGCATAATTCACCCCACCTATCTCTTTCATGCTAGTATGGTTATTTTACTTGGTTTGCATGTACACTGTCCTGGTTCGAGAGATGTACAGCGTTCCGTCCGCTATGCTTCGAGCGGTAAAGGGCGATATCCGCCTCGCTTAGAAGCGCCTCCAGCGGAATATCCGCGGTACGAGCTTGCGTAACGCCAAAGCTGGCGGTGATCGTTATCGCTTTAGCTGAGCTATAGAGCGGATTACCCGCAATTTCTGCACGCAGCTGCTCAGCGGTTTGTCTAGCTTGTTCAAGTGACATATTCGGTAAGCTGATGGCAAATTCCTCGCCGCCATACCGGCCGAATAGAGCATTAGTGGGGAGTATTTGCTGACAGATCATGACGATGTGCTTGAGCGCGAAGTCTCCAACGCTGTGGCCATAACGGTCATTGATTTGTTTGAAATGATCGATATCAAGCAAGATAAAAGAGAGCGGCGTCTTTGTAAGGTGGGCGGCAGTCAGCAGTTCCCTGCTTTTTTCCATGAAAAAAGTACGGTTATAAATAAACGTGAGCCCGTCAATTTCCGCGAGATGACGCAGCTTATTTTGAAGAAGCGTGTGTTCCGTTACATCAATCATAACGATGGTTCTGCCCGCAATCTGTCCATTTGATTTAAGAAGCTTTGAGGATCGTATCCGATAGTAGGATGTTTCACCGCCGCGCACCCATTTCAGTTCCTGCTCATGATCCAAGGTATCATCCATGCCGAACGAGAAAGCACCGGTATCCGCACCGCGCTTCCAAACATGATCCAGCCGTTGGCCGATCGACTTGGGCGTAAGCGCCGGAATGAGTTTTGATGCGGCTCCGTTAAAATCCATGATTTGGTTTTCTAAATTAAGCACGAGCACTCCGTCACGCATGCTCTCGAATATATGCTCCCGAGCAATAGGAGCAACGGTAAGCAGCGATGTCGAGAAAATGGATGTAACATACAAGGTTGATGTGATACACATCAATATCGGTACGGGGTCCATGCCAAGCGGAGTGAGCCCGAGTACATAAGCAAGCGCTCCCAGCATGGGTAGAGTAATGCCAATGGCGAGCGTTACGATTTGCTTGCGGTAAATTGATGTGGTCTTCCGCCAATAACGCCACAATAAAAATAAGCTGGCAAACATCGACCCGGAGGTGTAGCTGCCGTGAATGTAATACCAGAAGCCAGGCACTACATCAACCATAGGGGTAGCGACGTTTGGGTGCAGATATAGATCCTTATAAAACAAATGATGAAATTCATTGGTCGTAACCATCAGCAGCGTGATAGCAGGAATGACGAAAAAGATCCATGACTTCTTGAATGTATTGAATTTCTCAATGCCGACATAATGCATGACCAGCAGCAAACTGCAGGGGGAGATGAACGGCATGCCAAGGTACTCAATATTTAACCAAAAACGGATCTCGCGAAGCGAACCGCTGGCAAGCTCGAATGCAAAGGCGAAGGTGTATACGGCGGATAAAATGGTCGACCAAATAAATACTTTCATGCCTGTGAATTTTTTCTTGTTGTTGTAAGCATATATGGCAAGCAGCACGCTAAGAACGCCGGAAATAATGACAAAAGTAATATACTGGGAAATAGGGGTATCCATAGTCATCAACATAAGCGGCTCCAATGTAGCGGAATAATAGAACGTTATAGCTTCGCCTGGCGTTAGCAAGCGAATAGGCTACGGACACATTTTACCATATGAGCTCGTTCTTCATCAAAATAATATAAAATTCGCTATTTCAGATTGCTATATTAGAATAGACTGTCGAAATTTGTGAAAGTAGAACTAAGGTTTGGACAATAAGAAGCTTGAAACGAGGAAGGGGAGCAGAGAGGATTAGCAAAGAATACTTTCCTCTTGATTTAAAGGAAGAAAATTGACGCCAAGCTAAACTTGGCGCCAGCTTCTTTCCTTTTGTAGTTATTTCGCTTGAATTGGCAGTGTAATCTCAACACAGGTACCCTTGCCAATCTCGCTTCGGAAAACAATAGATCCTTTATGGGCAGCGATGATTTGTTGGCTGACCATGAGGCCAAGGCCGTTACCGCTTGCCTTTTTCGTAAAGAAGGGCTCGCCCAAGCGTATCAAATCATCCTCAGCAATTCCGCAGCCCTGATCGATGAACTGCAATATAATCGCATTTCTATTATTGCTTTCAAGCTTGATGGAAAGCACACCGCCTTCTGGCATGGCTTCAATTCCGTTTTTCATAATATTGACGAAAACCTGCTTAAGCTGGTTAGCCTCCCCTATAACCTCGGGCAGCTCGGCGCCGGCGAGCAAAGCAAGCTGAACATTGCTCATCTTTGCTTCTGAATCGAGCAGTATCATAATATCGCCGACAAGGGTAATTAAGTTTACCGGCTGATAATGAGTGGCCTGCGGCTTAGCGAATACGAGAAACTCGCTCACGATCATATTAATCTGATCAAGCTCGCCTAGCATGACCTCGAGATGGGAAGGCGTTAAAGAGCCAGTCTGCTGCTGCAGCTGCACAAAGCCCCTCAGGGTCGTCAGCGGGTTACGCACCTCATGGGCAACGCCTGCCGCAATTTGTCCGACCACCGACAGCTTCTCGGAGCGTCGTATGATTTCCTCAGTTTGCTTACGGGACGTAATATTCCGTGAAATGGTGGCGATCGCAATAATGTCGCCCAGCTCATCGCGTATTGGAGATACCGTAATGCTTAAATCAATGAGCTGACCGGATCTGGTATATCGGACGGTTTCAAAATCGGTTACGGAGCCGCCTCGCAGCACGTTAGCCTCCAGCTCATGCTGCGAGCTGAGATAATCGCTCGGCACATTATCCAGCGGCCTGCCAAGCGCCTCATCCTCACTCCAGCCGTACATTTTCTCGAATGCCTTGTTCACCTGAATGACCTGGCCCGCCAAATCTGCAACATGAATCGCATCCGATGTATGATTAACGAAAGATTCCAGGTACTGCTTCGTGTTTCGCAGCTCTTCAGCCGTATCCTGGAGCTGAGTGGTATAGCTGTGCAAATTATTGCCCATTGTATCGATACGTGAAGCAAGCAGGCCTAACTCATCATTACTGCGGATCGTAATGATTTTACCGAAATTTCCTGCTGCGATCGCATTTACTTTATTCAAAATTTGATTCAGGCCGCGAATCATAAAGCCGGCAATAAAATAGCTCGCAAACATTGTTACCAGAACGAGACATAGTGAAATAAGCGATTGCATAAGAAGCTGGCGTTTAAGCGGCTTCAAAATAGATTGATGGTCAAAGCTGATACAGATGACATAGGTCTTGTCGATGGTAATCGGAATAAAGGTTTTCATGACTTGCTTGCCCATGATATTGCTTTTCGCCGTAACCGTCTTACCGCTGTCCAGCGCTTTTTGTATATTAACGGAATCATTCTCTTGGTCTTTGTAGGTGTATTGTCCAAAGGGAATGTCGCGTACGTCCAAATTGTATACAGGAATGCCTTTTTTCATTTTTATGATTGGGCTTTTTCCGAAAAACTGCGGATCGAAGCCGGTGATTTCCAGAATATCCTGCTGATCGGCAATGATCTTATTGACGATGGAATTCGTCCCGATCGAATTGTCGAAATCGAGCAGCACTTGCGCATTCACGTAAGGATTAATCATATAGTTGGTCGTGCCGTCGTAATAGTCGCCCCATTTCCTTATTTTATTAGGGTCTGAGGTGGAGAAATTAAACGGCCCCGACCAAAAGTTTTCCAGCTTTTGCCCTTGGGGAATGGTGACGTTATGATTTTCAAAAAGCTGCAAAAATGCCCGATGCCAATAGTCCCACGTTTTGGAGCTCATGTTAATCTCATTGGGGTCGGATGATTTTAAAACGATAACATCGTCATCAAAGCGTTTCCAAAGTGTAATATGATCGACGCCAAGCTTGCGGCTTAGCTCGACGAGCTGTTCGTTTTTTACTTTATCAATATCGGGATCTAGCTGCTCCTTAGCTGCAATAGCTACAATTCTCAGCTTCTCGCCGATGGAATCCTCCATGGATTGCCGGGCACTCTCTGATGCTGCAATCGTGAGGCTAATTTGCTTTGCAATATTGTTTACCTGCTGCTCGAGACTGGTCTGCACCTCAGCTTTGGAGGAAAAATAATAGATAAATAAGCTCAGTGATAAAATGACGGCAACAATGATTGAAATTGAAAATGATAGTTTTGTTTTAATGGACAATTGGATATCCCCCCGGGGTTCTAAGGTGCACTTACTACAATTAGACACGGGGTGACAAAAATCCTGTTTATCCGCATAGAAAAAAGGAGAAACCTGTCCGGTTCTCCTTTAATTGACTTTCGTATTAGATTATTCGCGTGTGAACTGTTCCTCGAGGAGATATTCTTCTGCTTCTTCATACGTTTCAAAGGCAGATTCGAGGTTAAGATCGGCATATAAATACCATAGATCTTCTTCGAAAAGCAGCGTTAGCACGGCGTTGTCCGGTCCGATCCAGCGCTGTTCCAGGGCTGGTTTTTTCTTTTTCTTCTTTTTCGATTCCGGTTTCTCCGGAGGTGCTATAGCCAGGGAGCTAATCGATTTTTCGATAATCGAGCGAAGCTCTTCCTCCGTAAAGTCCCGAATATTGACGAGGCCCTTGTCATCGGTTGCTACACCCGGCACCAGGCCGGCGAATACATAGCCGTTTCCGTTCGGATGCAGATGGTGCACGACCGACTTTTTCTCATGGGCACTTTCTTCATAGTGGAAGTTGGTGCGGCCTAGAGAGACGTCCTTTCGTACCAATTCGGGAAAGGCTTCGATAACAGCGAGCTTTTGTTCAAAAGACAGCATATGTTTCCTCCTAAAAGTTTGCGAAGCAAACTACTTCGTAAGCATGGACCTAAAGTTTGCGAAGTAGCTGTTGCGATGCTTGTGATTATACCATATAGCAGGAGGAAGCTGTTAGGCGTCCTTCTTCTTCATTAGAAGAATCATGGCGCCGGCAAGAATGAATGCGATGGCGATAATCGGCTGGCTGAGTACGAATTTGTTGTAGAAGGAGCCGATTGAGAAGACTGCGAAGAAGAGGAGCGACAGCACGCTCAAAATGTTGATGGGGATAAGCAGCCATTTGTTGCGGTTGCCGAACCAATAAAATTCGAACAAGCCGATGGCAACGGCAAGAATAAAGCCTGGCCACATGTATTCCCAATTATTGAAGAGCATGGCGATTTGGCAAATGACGCCTGCGGTAAACAAAATGCCGCCAGGGATAAGCAGCCCGGTTCCTTTTCTGCCGATCATGGAGAAGTATAGCCAGTGGAAAAAAAGTCCGAGCGGAATAACGAATAACGATGGCCAGAAGTAGGCAAATATTTTGCCAGGGCCGAAGGTTTCGCCTTGGTTTAGAAATAAGCAAGCACCGAGCAGCAGGAGGACAAGCCCGCCAATTGTTCTTAAATTCATTGTTCAAAAGCACCCCTATCCACGTTTTATTAGCTGCATTCAGCATAGCATATAATGAAAATGACTGTCCTCCTGCTGTAGGTAAAATTGCAAACTGGACTAAAGTCCAGTTTCATCTACTCCGGACGGTTCGGGGTAGCCGTACCGACCTCGAACGGCGATGCAACGCCCTCGTACATGAGATGCATCGTCATGCCAGCGGCCGCATGCGAAAGGTTTTGGCAGTGGTCCATCCAGATGCCGGGGTTATCCGCGCGGAAAGCGACCTCGTAAGATTCGCCCGGAGCGACATCGAGCGTATCGGACCACCAGAGGCTCCCGCTCACAGTCTCATTGTTGCGTGACAGCACTAGCATATGATGGCCGTGCAAATGCATAGGGTGCTCGACGGAGCTGCGGTTAATAATGGTTGTTTTCACAAGTTCGCCCTCCTTCACGACAAACATGGGCGTATTCGGAAAGACTTCGCCGTTAATCGTATCGTAGGCGGCAAAGCCTCCGTTATAGAAGGCAAAGCGATTGTCTAATATCATCATAAACTCGCGATCAAACTTGCTGTTTCTATTAAAAGGAGCATCTGCTGCCGCAGTCCCGTAATGGGTGGGATCAAAGGTTGTTACAGCGGGACGCTCCGGAATGTCTCCGCTGCCGTCTTTGCTCATTAGTATACCCAAGGAATTGCCTTTCCCTACCCGCAGGAAGACAGGATGGTCAGGCATGGTAAAGGTGACATCATACCGGCCGCCGGTGAGCAAATCGAGGCTTTGGTTTTGCAGCTCTGTCGGACCAGTCAGGTCGGTGCCGTCTATCGCGGTGACTTTAAAAGGAACCCCCGTTAAAATATAGTTTTGCCGGACCCAATCATCAGTATTGATAAGGCGAAGCTTAACCGTTGTGCCGGGTGCTATTGCTTTTCGCTGCACAGCCTGCTCAGATCCGATCGACATACCTGCGCCGCGCCAGTTGTGCGTGATAACTGTAATGTCTTCGACATCCATGGTGACCGCCTCCTGCGGATCCACGATAAGTGCGCCGAACAGACCTTTCTCAACTGCCGTTTTGGAGTTTTGATGCGAATGATACCAGAAGGTCCCTGTCTGCTCTGCGATAAAACGATACGTAAAGGTTTCCCCGGGCATTACTGCATTTTGGGTAGCGCCGGCGACGCCGTCTTCGGCGTTTGGCACATCCAGACCGTGCCAGTGCAGCGTTGCGCCGTCCTCGATATCTTTGTTTATGAGTGTAACTTCGACGAGCTCTCCTTCCCTCATACGGAGTTCAGGGCCAGGGATTTGGCCGTTATAGGTCCAAGCTTCTACCTGTTTGCCGGAGCGGAGCGTAACGGTCGTCTGCTCGGCTGTGAGCGTGAACTTGCGATCGGGTATGCCCGTGCGCTGCCCAGTCAGCTCAGTGACCGGAACAGAAGGGGCTGCTCCAACCTCCTTGCTGGCTTGATCCATGGCCGTATGAGGCGGGTGATCTTCAAGCGTATGTCCCAGTGAAGCGTGGCCTGCTATTCCGTAATCTGCTTTTCCTGACATCATGCTTAGTGTCTTGGGCAGCCGGCTGCTCTCCATGGCCGTCAGGAACGGAATGCTGCTGACGGCTAAAATGGCAAGGAGCATGCCGGTATGCGTAAGCCGGCGCCGCCATGGGCGGTAGACAAGCGCTGCCTCCGCTGAAAGCTGGTTGCGGCGGGATTGCAGCATCCACAGCAAGCAGGCAACGAACAATAACAGGGTAGCCGGCATGGTTATTGCTGTCCAATGGAAGGGGATGGGCGGTACGAAAGCAAAATAAAACAGCGCAACAGAGCACAATGCCGCTAGTTGAAAGGGAACGATAAATGCCGGATCTGAGGCTTGGCGGAGGCGTGCGACATCAGGAGCATTTTCCGAGCGTCCCCCCGTCCGCTGCAAGAGCTTACGGAGTCTGGGGAAGGAGTAGAACCAAATGAGGAGGACAGGCAGCAAGGCAAGCGGTGTGCGAACAAGCAGCCGGTCCATCCAAAATAACGGATGCGAAGTAGCTGCAAGCATGGTATCAGCAGCAGCCATTACTGCAGCGAGCAGGCTGAGGCTGACGGACCAAAAAATAAGTTTGCGGGTTTTGCGGTAAAGCTGCTTCTCCGACGGGTTATAAATAAGCTTTGATGCTTTCCCGGCGGCGATAAAGGAAAAAATAACAAATAGCATTAAAGCGCCGAGCTCCGAATTAATGAGTAGTGAATACATCGAAATAGCCTCCTGAAGAATTGTTTTTCTGCGTTTGTAGGCTCTATAGAAGAAACCGTTTACTAGTCGTATTTCATCTTATCTAGTTCGCGAGAATTGAAAAACCGCCGTAGGTCTGAACGAAGTCCTAGACCTGTGGCGGGGGATATTCGTCGAATGACCGCGAATGGAATCGAACGCTACAAAATGCGGAAATACTTCTTATAAAGCGACATTTTACCCCCCTTGTTTAGTTCTATGAAAGCGCTATTATTAAGGTAATAAGAAGTAGGAGGTGAATAATATGAGCCAAGAGGAAGAAGTAGTTCAAGAAGGTGCGGAAGAGACCGCAGAACTCATTTCAGAAGAGGCTCCGGCGGAAGAAGCAGCTGCTGCGGTAGAGGAAGATGCTGCAGAGGAAGCGGAAGAAGAGGCGGCTGAGGAAGAAGCTGCTGAAGAAGAGTCTGAAGAGCAATAATGATATCTATCATTTTAAATTATAAAGAGGAAGACTGTTCGAAGGCCGTTTTGACGGCTTTAGAATAGTCTTTTTTTATATATAAGGACATTCTGTTTTTATTTATCAATGTGCTTATATCGAAACTGCCAACATTTTATTCGTGTAAAAGCGCATTTCTAACGTGCAATAGCCCTCTCGATATGCTACGATACCTTGTGCTTTACTTTTCCTATTAGAAGAAGGTGACAACATGACAACGGCAGAAGCCGGTAAAGGACAAGGGCAGCAGGAGCAGAAGGGCATTAACTTGTTTTTCCTGACATGGCCTATATTTTTGGAAATCTTTTTGTTTATGCTCATGGGAATCGCGGATACGCTCATGCTTAGCGCGATTTCGGATAATGCCGTATCCGGCGTCGGGGCAGCCAATCAATATTTGCATATCGCCATTTTGCTGCTGGAGGTCATCGGTAACGGGGCGTCGATCGTCGTTGCGCAATATATCGGGTCTCGAAAGTTTATAGAAGCCGCAAAAATATCAGCTCTTGCCGTAACGCTCAATCTAGCGGTCGGACTGCTTATAAGCTTAACGTTCGTGCTGTTTGGAGGTCAATTGCTGCAGACCTTGAATTTGCAGGGCGAGATCCTCGTCCATGCCAAAAGCTATCTATCGATCGTAGGCGGGATGATTTTCCTGCAAGCGATTATTAACTCCATCTCGGCGATTATTCGCGTGCATGGCTTTACGAAGGAAGCGATGTTTGTATCGCTTGGCATGAATGTCGTTCATATTATCTTTAACTATTTGCTCATATTCGGTAAGTTCGGCTTTCCGGAGATGGGCGTACAGGGTGCGGCGCTGTCATCCGTCATCAGCCGCGCGTTAGCGCTGGTCGTTTTCTTCTGGATGCTGTATCGAATTATGTCGGTGAGGGTAGAGCTGCACTACTATTTTGCCTTGTCGAAGGAGTATATCGCTAAAATTTTGAAAATCGGCATACCGTCTGCATTGGAGCAGGTGATGTACCAAGCCTGTCAGATCGTTTTCTTATATTATGCGACTTATCTTGGCGCAGCCTCGCTTGCAGCCAAAAATTACGCGAATAACATTTCGATGTTTACTTATTTGTTTGCTTTTGCGATCGGCATGGGTACATCGATTATCGTCGGCCGGCTTGTCGGGGCAGGCGAGCAAACGACAGCCTATCACCGGGTTTGGAAAAGCGTACGCTGGGCAAGCGGTGTAACTTTATTCGCTGTGCTGCTCGTCATCGCATTTCGCGAGCCGCTGATGCGAATGTTTACGGATGACGAGGAGATCATCCGGTTAGGGATAAACGTTCTGCTGCTGAGCATCGTGCTGGAGACAGGACGTACAATCAACATTGTGCTCGTCAATTCCCTGCGTGCAACGGGGGATGCCAAATATCCGCTCTGGATTGGCATGTTCTCGATGGTAGCGATGAGCCTGCCGCTCGGTTACTTTTTCATCTTTGTATTGGATTTAGGTTTGGCCGGCATTTGGCTGGCGATTGCCGCGGATGAATGGCTGCGCGCGTTTATTATGTTTTTCCGCTGGCGCAGCAGAGCGTGGGAGAAGCATGCGCTGGTCAAGCGCGAGCATAAGGATAAGCCGGCGGTTTTGCAAGGATAGACGGCTATAAGCAAAGGGACATCAGGAAGTTGTTTTACTTCCAGGGTGTCCCTTTTTTTATTATATATCTACGCGAAATTTTGCTGCAGAGTACGGCATGAGCCGCTTACGCTTGAGCAAATATGGCCATATGGATTTACGGGGAAAACGCAAAAATATATTTGACAAATTTGTGTCAAAGCAATAATATGTGATTATACATAATAAAAGTTAGTACATTGTAAAAAGTAAGTAAATTATAAAACACGTATTCATAGGAGGAGATTTAACATGGCCAAATCACAATGGATCGTTGACGCAACGCACAGCAGTATTGATTTCTCAGTAAAGCATATGATGATCGCAAAGGTAAAAGGCTCTTTTCACGCTTTCGAAGCAAATATTGCAGCTGACGCCGATGATCTGACTTCTGCAGACATTCAGCTGACAATCGACCTTAACAGCGTAGACACACGCAACAAAGACCGTGACGCACATCTTCGTACACCCGATTTCTTTGACATAGAGAAACATCCGTCTCTCGTTTTTACATCGACGGCTATTACGAAAACAGATGATGGCGAGTATTCCGTTGTCGGCGACGTGAGCCTGCATGGCGTAACGCGCTCCGAGAAATTTGCCGTTAGCTTCGAGGGCGCGGGCAAAGACCCATGGGGCAATGAAAAAGTGGGCTTCAGCGCTACGGGCAGCCTTAAACGCAGCGATTACGGCTTAACTTATAATGCTGTATTGGAAACGGGCGGCGTCCTTATCGGCGATGAAGTGAAAGTCTCGATTGATATTGAAGCGGCCCAACAAGGCTAATTTTAACTTTAGCTATCTTGTAAACGGCTTATCCGGGCGATTGCTGGGATAGGCCGTTTTTTGCTTTATTTGTCCTCTTTATCTGCTGCAATTGCCGAAGAGAGCAGTGACAGCCGTTTACGCTTGCTGGAAGGCGCTTTCAGGGTTAGGATAAGGAAAGGACGAGCGAGTTAGGGGAGACATGCAAAATGGAGACTAATGCTTCAAAACATATACGAAACATCGGAATATTCGCACATGTTGACGCGGGGAAAACGACCACGACGGAGCAGATTTTATTCCACAGCGGCCGAATTCGGTCACTTGGCAGCGTTGATGCGGGCACATCCCAGACGGACTTTCTGGAAGTTGAACGCTCTAGGGGAATCTCGGTACGCGCTGCGGCTACCCGCTTTTCTTGGCAAGGCGTGACGATTAACCTTGTTGATACACCCGGCCATGTCGATTTTTTATCCGAAGTGGAGCGATCGCTGCGCGTCATGGATGGGGCCGTCCTTATCCTTTCGGCGGTTGAAGGCGTACAGGCTCAAACGGAGGTTATTTGGCATGCCCTGCGGGAACGCAACATCCCAACGCTTATTTATGTGAACAAGATGGACCGAATGGGAGCTGACCCGCAGGGGACGTTAAAGCGAATCAGGCGTTTGCTGTCCCCTCAGGCAGCGCCCGTTCAAGCGCCTCTCGGTATAGAGGACAGCTTTAGCGGCGCGCTGAGCGTGCTCGACTTAGCAGCTGACGATACGGGTGATGCGCAAGGCTTTTTGCAGCTGCTGGAAGAAACGGTGGCTGAGCGGGAGGAGTCGCTGCTTCTCCATTATTTGGACAGCGGAACGCTTCCTAGAGAGGAGTTGATTCAAAAGCTGCCCTCACTGACGCAGAAAGGGGAGCTGTATCCTGTTCTTTTTGGCGCATCAAACAGAGGAATAGGGATTGAACCGCTGATGCAGGCGATGATAACGCTCCTCCCCCCGCCGTTAACTGTCTCGAACGGCCCAGTGTCGGGCGTTGTATTCCGAATTGAGCGTGATGCGGTAATGGGGCGGACCGCCTATGTGCGTTTATATAGCGGCGTTTTGCGCAATCGAGATTCCGTTCGCAATGAGACGCAGCAGCTTGAGGAGAAAATTACACAGATCCGCAAAATCGACGGGCAGAAGGCTGAAGATGTCGGACTGCTGGAAGCCGGCGATATTGCTGCCGTTTGCGGCTGGAACCAGGCGCGTATTGGCGATATTATCGGCTGCGCGGATTATGTTCCCGGTGAGACGCGGCTGGCTGTGCCGCTGCTAACCGTTCAAGTGAAGTGGAGCAATGAGGCGGAATACCCGGCAGTCGTCGCAGCGCTGCAGGAGCTGGCGGATGAAGATCCGCTGCTGGATTTGCAGTGGCTGCAAGAGCAGCGCGAGCTGCATCTCAAGGTGATGGGTCCGATTCAGATCGAAGTTCTGACTCATCTGCTGAACAATCGGTATGGCTTAAAGGTTGAATTCGGTCAGCCCTCCGTCATTTACAAAGAAACGCCTGCCCAAATAGGCGAGGGTTTTATTGCTTATACGATGCCGAAGCCATGCTGGGCCATTCTGCGGTTCCGCATCGAGCCTGGCGAACGCGGAAGCGGGCTAACCTACAGCGCGGCGGTCCGTTCGGAGCGCCTGCTCGAACGCTATCAGCATGAAGTAGCCCGCAGTGTGCCTGAAGCGCTGCAGCAAGGGCTTTTTGGCTGGGAAGTAACAGATCTAAAGGTGACTCTCATAGAAGGCGAGCATCATGTATGGCATACGCATCCTCTCGATTTTGCTCTGGCGACGCCGATGGGCATTATGGATGGCTTATCGCATACTGGCGTAAAGCTGCTGGAGCCGATGCTCTCGTTCCGTCTTTCAATTCCGGAGGAGACGGGCGGCAAGCTTATGAATGAATTGATTCTCATGCGAGGCGAGTTTGATACGCCGGTCGTCAGGCAGGAGCGAATGGAGATCGAAGGAACGCTGCCGGTAGCAACGTCACTTGATTTTCCTGCAAGATTCGGTTCGCTTACGAAGGGGAGAGGCGCCTTGGCGACCTTCTTCGCGGGCTATCGCGAATGTCCGCCAGATGTGAAGGCAGAGAGGGTGCGACGAGGCGTAAACCCGCTGGACCAATCCAAATATATTTTAGCCTTTCGAAATGCGCTTGCCAGCTCTTAGCCGCCGACATGTGAATAACCGCTGCAAGCACAGGGGTGATCATGTTAAATCAACCACCATAATATTGGTGTTTACTTACTTAAACCAATCCAAAAATATAAAGAGAAACCCAACGTTTGAAAAAACGTTGGGTTTCTGTACATTCTGAATGCCTAGATTAGAGGCATTTATGTATGGTACTAACCTATTTTCGTTGCGGAAAGTTCCCAGATATCGAACTGAGTAGTCGACGCATGAGCCGGCTTCCCATACAGCCGCACTCCCGTGCTTTGCTCCAGCGTCGGATAAACCCTGGCTGACAAGCATGTCGTCTCGTTGCAGAATACCTCAACCGTTGAATGATCGACGAATACATGGAGCTTTAGCCGCCCCTCTTTTGCCTCGTAATTGCCGGTGATTGGCATACTGTGAGGAAGTGGCGACAAACTTGAATGGCTCCGGTCGATCGTTATTTGTTGAGCGATAGGATCAACAATGATGCGCGTCTCTTCCCTGCCGTCTTCGGAGCGCAGTACGCCAATGCCGAACGGTGATTCTGCGCCAGTAAGGTCGAACTCTGCGATCAGCTCCAATGCCCTTCCTTCGATGCCTGTCCTCAGGCCATCGCCTTCTGCAGAGAGGTCTGCCTGTCCGGAATGCCGTCCGCGCAGCTCCTTAAATTCAGGGATGGGCCTCATTGCGAGCTTTCCTGAAGCTGTTAATTCAAGTTCCCGCGGCAGTGCCTGTACGCCCGACCAACCTGCAGCGCCTTCGAAATCTCCCCTCGCAACATCAGGCATCCACCCAAACAGGATACATCTTCCTTTATCATCTATAAGCAAATTAGGCGCATAGTAACCTTCCAAGCCTGCATGGTCGATCGTCCCCTTCGTTTCGGGAACAAACTGATAAGAATTTGTGAGTGTTCCTGTTAAGTATTTCACATCTCCGCCCGGAGAATAGATGAGAACGTACCTGTCATCCTGATTATAAACAAGAGGACATTCACACAGAGCGACCTCAGGATCTATATAAAGAAAATTTAGGAATGACCAATTAATGAGGTCGGCTGATTTGTAAATCGTGACGCAGCCTTTGCCTTCGTACGCCCCTCCGGTAACCATGAACCAGTCCGCGCCTTTCCGCCATACGAAAGGATCGCGCCATTCCCTAATATCTGCACCACCGTGAATCCCGGACGTGATGACGGGATTTCCCGGATGCTTCTTCCAGCTCAGCAAACCATCTGTACTTGTTGCCATCCACTGTTCGGCGCCCGTGGCCGGATTTCTCTCGCCCTCGCCGATACTCGTATAGAAAATCTTGGCTTCAATCCCGTCATGTAAGGCGCAGCCGGAGAAGCAATGTATTTCGCCAAGTTCCGTAGAAGGGTACAGCGCAATCGGAAGATGCTCCCAATTCACCAGATCCACGCTTCGAGCATGCCCCCAATGAATGGTTCCCCACTTGTCACCGTAAGGATTGTATTGATAGAACAAATGATAATGGCCCTCGTAAAAAATCGTCCCGTTCGGATCGTTCATCCAATTTCGTTCTGGCATAAAATGATATGACGGCCTATAAAGATCCTTTTTCATTCTAAATTCACCTTTCCTCGGCTAAATAGCCCATAGCCACAATTAGCGTATCGAGTTTTTATCAATATTTACCTGGGAAATATATTGTGTATTATGAATGGAGTAGATGACAATATTTATGTTTGCAAGTGGATTGTATAACTTTAAATTGAAAAATGTCAACGCTTTCATTTGCTTTTTGTGTTTGTTTCAAAAAATATCCAGATCGTCTTGTGTCAACAAAACGTCTGGACCAATAATTTTATCCGAAATCAGCTTCGTTATGGATTCGCCTCTATCGTATCGGCACCGGATTAACGGCAAGATACCGTAAACCTGAGGCTCCTCCGCGGATGCGCCGAACCAAAGCTCGCCTGATCCGACCATAACGCCTTGGTCTCGGACAAATAGATCATCGACCTTTTGGGCCGCCAATGCATCCTTCACGGATGGGGTTATGATCTGATCGTATTTCTCTATAAACTCTTCCTTGGATTTAATCGTAATAGGCGTTTCTCCGTTTACTTGCAGCGGCAGCAGGATAAGCTCTGCTACGGCAGCCTTCTCATCCGCAGCTACAGCCGCTTTTGCAATCTCGAACATTTTGATAAAAGCTGCGGGATCGTCAATGCCTGCGGCTGCGAAGGGATTTCCCTCCTCATTCATGGCATTTGCTGCTTCAGCTTCATTCGTAGGCGCGATTGTTGCGATGTCTTCATTGGTGTCGTCAGACGCCAGTTCACTCGTACCTGTTTGTCCGCAGCCAGCCAGTAATGTCATGGCTATGCCAAAAGCGGCAAAAACCGTGAAAACCTTCTTCCTGCGTTTAGCATGCGGCAACGTCGTCGTCATTGTATTCGGCATAATGACCTCCTTCAAGACAGGCAGACTTATTCAGTCTGTCATTTCTCTCTTCACCGTATTTTAAACCAGACCTCGCATTTTCAACCATAAATCGTAAAAATGCTGCCTCAACATCCCAGCGGGTTTCCTATTGGTGATACTCGGAAATACTAAGTGTGACTATAATTCAGAAAGCTTGCGGGTACGTTTAATAAGTGTAGGAAGACATCGAAGAAATGCAATACCGGTCGGATGCCGTCGGAATATCGTGGTGGACAAGATTCGACATAAAATGCTGGACATTTGAAACAGATAAAAGGGCTGTGCCCTCGCTGTAAGCACGCAATTGCGCTTAAAGCGAGGGTACAGCCCTTGTTGTTGTTGTCTTGTAAGTACGTATTGGCTCTTAAGGGAATAACTGCTTAGTTAGCGGTTTTAAATACATATAGGCCTTTACGGTGAATAAAGCGGCCAAGTTAGCGGTCAGTCAGCACAAATATGCGTATGCAGCCTCAATTCGTCGACTTTAGTTTCCTCTTACCCGTGCTGCTAGCTCGAGGAAGGATAGGGCTGCGCGATGGATACGGTCGTTTATCCCTTGGCCGCTTCCTTCGTAGCCGGCTAATCCGTCAGCGAGCTCGTTTCGCTGCGCGCCGCCGATGGAAACCCAATCCGGCGAGTTGATTCCGTGGAGATTCCGCACGATGGATTGCAGCTGCAGCAGCGAGCTTGTACCGACGGCGCCTCCGGCGGAGCTCATGGACAGCACGGCTTTTCCGCGGAAGTGATCTTGTCCCAGGTAGTCCAGCGCATTTTTGAGCACGCCCGAAATGCTGCCGTGGTACTCGGGCGTTGCCAGTACTACTCCATCGGCCTGCAGCATGGCTTGCTGAAGCGACTGAACGGTTGCATGGTCGTAGCCAATTCCTTCAGGCGAATAAAAAGGCAGCGGCGTTTCAAATAAATCAAACAGCTGGACATGATGGCCTTTTTGCGAAATCAGCTGTCCCACATTTACCGCGAGACGGGTGCTGGTTGCAGATTTTCGGTTGCTTCCTGTTATGATTACGATTTTCATTATAATCTTCCTTTCGTCATTCCCTTTGATTGACTCTATCGTATCACTTCGAATATGAAATAACGTCCATATTAGGACGGATTTTCAACCTGAAAGAGCATTCAACCATTGGCTGAATGCTCTACGACTATAGTCTTATAAGTTAAATAAGTCCCTGCTTCACCGCAAAAATAGCAGCCTGTGTGCGGTCGGTCAAGCCGAGCTTGCTCAAAACATGGCTGACATGGGTTTTTACTGTTTTTTCTGAGATAAAGAGCTCCTCCGCAATCGTACGGTTGCTTTTGCCAGATGCAATCAGTCTTAATACCTCATGCTCCCTCGCTGTCAGCTCAGCCAAGGCATTATCCGCAGTGGGGGATGATTCTTGCCCCGCCTCGGCATATTGGTTCATCAGCTGGCCTGCCACGTCGGGGTGGAGCTCCACCTTGCCGTTATGAACGTTATGGATGGCGCGTACAAGCTCCTCGGGCTCGATATCCTTGAGCAGGTAGCCCTTGGCACCGGCGCGAATGGCTGGAAGCGCATGGTCCTGATCAGAAAAGGAGGTAAGGATGATGACCTTTACATGGGGCTGCAGCAGCTTGATTTGCTTCGTCGCTTCAATACCGCTCATGCCTGGCATGTTAATGTCCATTAATACGACATCCGGCTGCAAGACTCCAACTTGGTCCAATGCTTCTTGCCCGGTAGCCGCTTCGCCGATAAGCTGAATATCCGATTGGGTGGATAAAAAAACCTGAAGGCCTCTGCGCACCATGACGTGATCATCAGCCAAAAGCAGTTTAATCGTCATTTCTCCGTCCGCCTCTCCGTTGCATCTATTTATAGCGGGAGCACGACCTCAATCGTTGTGCCTCTTCCTGCCTTGCTGCTCAGATGAAAACGCCCGCCAAGCAATTCAGCCCGCTCTCGCATTGTTGATAATCCGAATGATTCCTTGCTGGTGCCCGTGCCGCTTTTCTTAATGCCGCGGCCAAAATCCGTAATGTTCAGCCTAATTTCATAGGGGTCCGCCGCCAGCGTTACGTTAACCTTGGCCGTGCCTGCATGCTTGGAAACGTTATTCAGCGCCTCTTGGCCAATTCGCCAAAGTGCTTCCTCAGCAGCATGGGGCAGCGATGCGGCAACGGTCGTCTGTCCATTTACTTGAAGGCCAAGTCTTATGCCGTACTCCGCCAATGCGGTTACGATTCCCTTCTCCACAGCTGCGGGTCGAAGCTGTACAATAAGCGCGCGCATTTCCTTTAAAGCGTCCCGCGACAAGTTTTGCATGTCCTTCACGGCAGCCGTGGCCGTCTCGAGGTTATTCCCGTTTAGCAGGCTCTCCACGCCCTTGGCCGTCATGCTGATAGAAAACAGCATTTGGGATACGGAATCGTGCAAGTCGCGCGCCAAGCGGTTCCGCTCTTCCAGCCGCGCCAAATCGAGCCGGACGACCTCCAGCCGGGCGTTTTCAAGCGCGATAGCCAAATGCTCGGCTACGGCTTCGAGTACCGCACCGTCGACTTGATTGAGTCCGCAGCTTTCGTTATGGCCAATGACCAGCACGCCGCATGCGGCAGTGCCGCCGAACGCGACGGGGGCCGCCATGAAGGATTGAAGCGGTGAGAATAAATCCCGCTGCTCTAGGTTTTCCGTAAGGACGGATACGCTGGATGCCGTTATTTCTTGGTAGCCCTGCGCACGGCCAACCTGTTCGAGCCATTCGCCCTGAGCAAGCGATATATGCGTATTAGGCGTCAAGGATTCATGGCCAAAACGCATGCTGCGCAAAACAAAATGGTCATCGCAGCGCTCAAGCAATGCCGCAAACGGCCAGTTAAAATGAGCGCCTACCAGCTGCATGGCATATAAATTCAGCTGGCAGCCAGCATCTCCTTCGCTGAGAGCGATGGTTAAAGAACGGCTGAACCCGCCGAGCCTGGAAAAGAGCTCCGCTCGCCGCTGCTCGGCCTCATGCAGCCGGATCCGCTCGACGGCAACGCCTATTTGATAGGCTACCGCCTGCAGCAGGGCAAGCTCATCGCTCGTGAAATGCGCCTTCCCCGGAGAGCCTACATTCAACAAGCCGAATTCACGCTCGCCGATTCGCAGGGGAACTGTCGCATGGTGAGTAAAGCCGCAGGTATCGCCTGTTTGGGTCCTTTTGGCCGTTTCCAGCCTTTTGCAGCTTAAGATGTTAACCGCATTTTTTAGCCGGCCATCCTGATAGCGGTCCAGACACCAGCAGGAACCGCATTGCATGAGCTGCTTCTCTTTGTACAGCAAGGCAGGCGGTAAATTGCGATCCGCGACGCATACATATTCAAGATTTGAACGAATGAGAAAAATCCAGCCAGAGGCAAGCCCGGTCACCTCAAGCAGCTTCCCCAGCACCGTGTCCAGCATATCATTAAGATCATTCGACTGATTTAACGTTTCTGCTATCGTTTTGAGCGTGGTAAGCTCCTGCACATGAGGATCATTCGTCACGTTATCCACTTCTCCCATCCACCCTTTATCGTACGTGTATTATTCGTGGGCAAGCAGAGCAAACCCTTCTCGTAAAGCATATGTATACGATAAGCCGGAAATATTATAATCCGCGCGTTTACTTGTTTTCCTTCCGAATCCTGTGCTATAGTACTATAAATTAATAATCGGATCACGCCTATGAAGAGAATCCAACTCGGAGGCGTTCTCGTCAAGGGGAGGGATGCATCTTCCCCCTAAGTTTACCGGACCCGCCCGTTATCGCGGAACAAAGAGGATTGAACAGCAGAATCTGTTCAGTCAATTTGGGTGGCACCGCGAGTAAAAAACGCTCCTCGTCCCATAGGGATGAGGGCGTTTTTTGTATTTTCATAAAAAAGGAGCGCGGTGTCATGTTAGACATGAAATGGATTAGGCAAAATGGTGAGCAGGTTCAGACGGTGGCAGATCAGAAGGGAATTCGGCTCTCGGTTGCCGAGCTGCTGTCGCGGGATGAGAAGAAGCGATTGCTTCTTCAGGAGACGGAGGCTTTGCGGGAGACGCGCAATAAGCTTTCGCATCACATTGGTATGCTGATGCAGCAAGGATCGGAGCAGGAGGCAGCGGAGGCAAAACAGAAGGTAAAGGATACGAATGAGAAGCTGAACGCAGCGGAAACAGAGCTTGCGAGCGTCGAGCGTCATTTGGCAGAGCTGCTGGTGCTGGTTCCTAATATCGTCTCGCCTGATACGCCAATTGGACGCTCGGATGCGGATAATGTGGAGATGAGACGGTTTGGTGATGCTCCGAGCTTCGCTTTCGAGGCGAAGGACCATATGGCGCTCGGCGAGCTTCACGGTATGATCGATGTTCAGCGAGGCGTCAAGGCGGCGGGCAGCCGCAATTATTACCTCAAAGGAGCGGGCGTTCTGCTCCATCGCGCGGTTCAGCAGCTGGCTGTTGATTTGCTGCTGCAAAAAGGTTTCACACTGCTTGATGTACCGCTAATGGTTCGCACGGATGCGATGAGCAACACCGGCTTTTTCCCGCTGGGCGAGGATCAGACCTACCGTATCGCGAACGACGATAAATGGCTGGTCGGCACCTCGGAGGTACCGATGATCACTTATTATGCCAATGAAATCGTAGAGGCTGAGAAGCCAATCAAGCTTGCCGCAGCCTCGACCTGCTTTCGCAGCGAGGTCGGCTCGGCAGGCAGGGATGTTCATGGCTTATACCGCGTTCACCAGTTTGCGAAGGTTGAGCAGGTTATCCTATGCGAGGCAGACCCTGAGCTGTCGGAGGCGATGCTGCAGGAAATAACGGCGAATGCCGAGGAATTGCTGCAGTGCCTGGAGCTGCCATACCGGGTTATGGCGGTTTGTACCGGTGACATGTCGCAAAAAACGTATAAGCAATACGATATCGAAACGTGGATGCCAAGCCGCGATGCGTACGGAGAGACCCATTCGTCGTCGAATTTGCATGATTTTCAAGCACGCCGCTCGAATATAAGGTACCGAGCAGGGGACGGGACATTGAAATTCTGCCATACGCTCAACAACACGGCAGTAGCCAGCCCGCGCATATTGATTCCGCTTCTCGAAAATCACCAAGAGGAGGATGGCTCGATCCATATACCGGCGGCTCTTCAGCCCTACATGAACGGTTGGAAACGGCTCGTTGTCAGCTAAGTGAATAAAAAATGCGGTAAGGAACCATGCAATGGCATGCCGTCCTTACCGCATTTTTTTCGCGAATGGCTGTTACGCTCCGGCCTTTGGAAGGGGCTTGCCGAGGGCGACGAGCCCGACGCCTTCGGCGCATACGCCGTATTTCTCCCACGGGCAGGTCGTGCATAGCCGGCTAATGTCTTCCGGCACCATGGTCTCTGCTACCCGGCTGCATAGAGCTTGCCAGCTTTCCCTTATGCCTGCAACGAGCCCAAGCTTCGATAATACCGCTTCATCCAAGCCGTAAACGGCGCCCTCACAGTGGTAGGCTTTGTCCGGCGGGTAGGCTCGGCAAACATCGTCAGGACCGATTATAATTTCGATTTCCGTTTGAGGCTCCTGACGGAGCGTCTCATAGATAGCGGTCATATTGACGCAAAAATCATCCGAATAGCCCATGCCTCGGTAACCAAGCAGACATAACAGATGATGCCCGCGTAATCGAATCGTCATCAACGTACCGCTCCTTATCTAAAAAACCTATATGTTAACCATGTTATCATAACTTATGGTTTACATATAGGTTTTATTCGCCGACAAGTGCCGAACCGGCTATTTAGTAAGATATCTTTCATGAATGATTTTCAGATGATGCAGCTCATGACCGGCAATGATATAGGCGATAGCTCTCGCGGAGACGTTGCCTCCGTTAGATACGCCGATGCGAAGCCATGCTTCGTCTGTCAAACCGCGCAATAAAGTAAGCGTGGACTTGCGAACGGATATGTAATCTTCAATGATCTGCGTTAAGCTCCAGTCCTGAAACGAAGCGGCGGTCATGAATTCATCCTGATCATAGCCGGCGAGTGGCGTCTTGTCGCCGCGTGCGGCCCGAAGCAGCCGATAAGCCATGACACGTTCATTGTCCGAGATATGGCCGATTACTTCCTTCAGCGTCCATTTTCCTTCCGCATACCGGTAATTTGCCCGCGCTTCCGGAATATCGGATAACAGCTCCGTAGTGCTTGCCAGTTGCTCCGCTAGCAATTCCGTTACATCGCCTTCAGCTACCAAGCTAATGTATTGCTCATGATAAGGAAAGTATTCTTCCGTTGACGGTCGATTTGTCATACGTCCAGCCTCCCATTCATTTTGAAGAGTATAGCATAGTATCTTCCAAATGGATTTACTATTTTACACGTTTCGCCTTTTATCGCGATATTGCCCGGGCGTAATGCCCTCCTGCTTGCGGAAGGAGCGGATGAAGTTTTGCGGATTATTGTAGCGAAGCAGCGCGGCGATGTCCTTGATGGGCATATCGCTGTCCGCAAGCCATTTCTTCGCCATTTTAAAACGATACATAGATAAATACTCGCTAAAAGAATGGCCCGTTTCCTTGCGGAATACGCTGCTCAAATAGTTGGCATTGTAGTGCAGGCGCGAGGCGCATTCCTCCAGCGTCAGATCCGTATCATATTGATGCTGGACGAGATCGATAATTTTCTCCGAAATATTGTGATATTGCTCTTCCTGCCGGTCCTTGAATATTTTGATCATTGGATAGACGGCCTTTGTCCAAAACCAATCCTCAATTTCGGCTGAAGTGTGAAGCTCGAGCAGCTCTTTGAGCAGCGAGCCCTTCATCGGGTGAATCTGGCTCAGGCTTACTCCTGATTCCTGCATCACAATCAGCAGATTATTGAGCAGACGGGCAAGCGGAATTTGATATTCCTGAGGGGACAGCTCGACTGCAAACACCGCCTGCAAAAAGGCGCGAAGCAGCTCCTTTGATTTATCCTTCTCTGCCAGCTTCACAGCATCCATCAGCTCATTCTCGATATGCGCCGGATAGTTGAGATTCAAATAATGTTTACCCTCGTTCACATTATCGTACTGTATGATGATGCCCTCGCCCAATTTCATTCGGTGCTTAAGCGCCTCAAGACCTTCCCTGTACGCCATTGCCAGCGAGGAGAAGGTGTTAAAGGGCAGGCTCATGCCGATGCTGACCTTCACGTTGAGGCAGCTTGCAATTTGCTGCTGCAAATGCTCGGTAAGCGAGTATTTTGCGCTGCTAAAGGCTTCTAAGTCATGCGATGTGCTGCCGATGATGGTCACAATGGTTTGATCCATAATAATTGGCGCAAGGCGCTGCTCGTACGGGATCAGCTCCTCGATCATATTATGAACCGCGAACAGAAGCAGCTCCAGATCGTTTTTGGAATAGCGGCTGTTCTCGAGAAAGTCGATCTGCAGCGTAATTGCGGCCATCGTCTTCCATTCGGCCAGCTGTGTGCCATAGCCAAACTGGATCAGCTTCTCATTCATTTCATTCTGTTTGACCTGGCCTTGAAAGGCCTTCATGAAGAAAAAGGTGCGAACCTGATGAATATGCTGCCGCAATTCCTTCTCAAGCTCGGTCTTGGATTGAAACAGATGGGTTACGCGCTCGCCTATGACTTGAAATTCATTTGTTTTCCGTTTCTGAATGTCCGTCAGCCGCTCGCCGATTTGATTCAGGAGCACTTGTATCGGCGAATACATGCGTCGCGAGCCGATCCAAGCCAGCAGCATCGAGAGCAGAAGCATGAATAAGCATACATAAAGCGTATACGTCCCGATTTTTTTGGATTCTTTCGTCATGCTTGCAATGGAGGTTGCGGATAAATAGATCCAGCCATTGAGCTCGGAGCGGTAATAGGTTACCGAATATTCCTTCTGGTCGACGGTTTCCGTATATTGTCCGGAGGGCTCGGTGAACTGTCCTAATCGCAGCCCGCTTTCCGTGACAGACTTGCCGACGAGCGTCTGGTCCGGATGAAGCAGAATGCGGTATTGGTCATCCAAAATCATAATCGAGGATAAGGGGTCATCATCGCTTTCGAGAAGCTCCTGCAGGCTGCAAGTCGGAATGTTGGCAAGCGCCAGACCGTATTTTTCAAGTCCGTTCGTTGGGAGCCTCTTCACGAGGCTGATGCTGTAGCTGCAAGCCGCGCTTCCCGCGGATTCCTCGCTATAAAACCAGCGGGAGGGATTAAGAACCCAAGAGGTGCCATCGGGCACTTGCATCAAGCCGGACAGCTCCTCATAATAAGCGTATTGCTCGAAGGGGTAGAGCCCTGAATTTTTAATCATCCAGTTATGCCGCTCGTTGATCAGCACAACATCCTCCAGCTTCGTATCGAAGGACTGCATATGCCGGATTTCATTGCGCAAATCATCGTACATCACAAATTCGTTTACGGTAAGCGGCTGGTTCATCGCTTTTTTCAGCACCGTCGAGTTAATGACCTGATTCAGCGTGTGGTTGACAGTCGTCAATTTCTGCTCTACATTTGAGTTAATTTGCATAATCAGCTGCATTTTTCCTGCATTTACATTTTTCTGTATCTCATTGGATGAGGTCACGTAAGAGAAAGCGCCGATAAAAATAACCGGAAGCGTGCTGAGCAGAAAGCCGAAAATCGTCATCTTGCTTAAAAAAGTTAAGGACCGCACAGCTACCAACACCTTGTCTAGGAATGAGAGAGCATTAGCTTTATTTTAGTAAACGCATACATTTTGAGCAATAATCATCTGGCTTGCAGATAATCATTTCCTTAGATTATGGGGAGAAAAGGCTGATTAGACAAGGGGGCTGCCCATGAGCAACCGTTCACCAAGCGCAAAGCTGTCCATTAGCTGCCGTTTTATCGCAGCGTTTCTTATCCTCCTGCTGTGCGCTTCATGCGCGTCATCGTCATCGCCAAATAAGACGGGGAACGACCATGCTGCGACAACGATCTCAATCATGGCACCGCTGCATTTCCCCCATCCGCCAAGCGCGGAAATGCTGGCAAGGATCGAGGAGCTGACAAACGTAAAGCTGGATATAAACTGGGTTCCCGACGGCATCTATACGGACAAAATGAACACAGCGCTTTCTACCAACTCGCTAAAGAAGGCAACCTTCGTTAAGCATACTGATTATATTTTTGTCAAAAACGCGATCCGCTCCGGCTCGTTCTGGGAGATTGGGCCCTATCTCGTGAAGTTCCCGAACCTGCGGCAATTAAATGCCGACATTCTGGGACAAGCCGCTATCGACGGCCGGATTTACGGGCTATACACAGAGCGGCCGTCGTCGCGCCAAGGCATAATTATTAGGGAGGATTGGCTAGAGCATCTTCAGCTAAGCGCGCCTGGAACGATCGAGGAGCTGTATGAGGTGATCAAGCAGTTTACGCTGAAGGACCCGGATCGCAATGGGCAGAACGATACCGTTGGGCTGGCTGATCGCAACGACTTAGTGTTTGGCGCCTTTAAGACGCTGAGCTCCTATTTCGGGACACCAAATAATTGGGGCATTGTCGATAAGAAGGTCATTCCGGAATTCGAAACCGCTCCGTATATGGATACGATGAACTTTATGAAGCGGCTGTATGATGAGCAGCTGATAAACTCAGACTTTGCGGTCACGAGCAAGGATGTGCAGCGCGACAAAATCATCAGAGGCGCCGCGGGCGTTTATATCGGCAGCATGACAGACGTGCAGCGTCTGTCCGATGAAGCGGAACGAATAAATCCCGAAGCGCGCTTCACGTTGGTCAACCGTATAAATGGACCGGACGGCTACCGCGTATGGTCGATTCCTAATTATAACGGGCTGTACTTATTCTCCAAAAAAGCAATTCGGACGGAAGAGGAGCTGCTGGCTCAGCTCGCTTTCTTCGATCGCACGATGGATGAGGATGTAGCTAATCTGATGCGCTACGGAATAGAAGGCAAGCATTATCGGATGGAAGGCGAGCAGGTCGAGCTGCCTGAAGAGACGTCACAGCTTCGCGTCACGGAAGTGAATGCCCTCTATTCGCTTATGATTGCCGATCTAAGCAATCCGAACCTGCTCAAAGTAGCGGAGCAGGAGACGATGTGGGAGCTGGCGGAGCGGCTCAGCGCCGACAATGATAAGTTTATCGTGAAGGACCCCACGATCGGGCTTGAATCGAAGACCTATGACGAGAAGAGCATGGAGCTGTACAAAATCATTTCGGATGCGACCTATAAATATATACTCGGGCAAATCAGCGCCCAGGGCTTCTATCAGGAGGTTGACCGTTGGAAGCGCAGCGGCGGCAGCCTTATGATGAGCGAGTATACGGGGGCTTATTTTGGGAAGCAGTCCCAGGAATGAAAGAGGGAGAGAGCAGGTAAAGCTTAGGCTTATACCCTGCTCTTTTTTTTGTTTTGTTATGGCGAGTGTCATGCGCACTGGCAGTAATCATTAGCTCAGGTACGCCTTAAACGGGCGGTCATAGATACAAATGATTGTTTCGGCACTCCAAATAGGCATGGTAGCTTGAAGGGGAAGCAACCAAAACGATATATGGAGGTCAACGCGGTATGAAGAAAAAATCGTTTTCGATTCTGATGGGCGTGGTTTTGACGTTTAGCTTATTGCTTGCAGCCTGCTCGGGCGGCAACAATGGCGGCAACCAGCCGGCACCCAGCGACGACAGCGGGGCTAAGACAGAAGAAACGGCTAAGCCGGCAGAACCGGATAAACCAACCGAAATTACGATCATGCTTCCGCTCAACATTGCAGAGACACCGCCGGATACGATTAAGAACGAGCTGGAGAAGCTGACCAACACGAAGCTGACGTACCAATTTTTCCCGGCAGATACGTATGAGGAGAAGCTGAACGCTTCCTTTGCAACGGGATCGCTTCCGCAGGTTACGTATTTGAAAAACCAAGCGACCTTCGTTCAAATGAAAGAAGCGATTCGCGAAGGCCAGTTTTGGGAGATTGGTCCTTATCTCAGCGAGTTTCCGAATCTAGGCAAGCTGAAGGAAGAAATTTTAAATAATACGAAAGTGGACGGCAAGCTTTATTCGGTGTATATCGGCAGGCCGCTTGCCCGCCAAGGGATGATTTACCGCAAGGACTGGGCAGATAAGCTGGGCATTGCCGCACCGGTTAACGTAGATGAGCTGTTTGCGATGATGGAGAAATTCACGACCGGCGATCCGGACGGAAACGGCAAACCGGATACGATTGGCTTAGCCGATCGCAACGATCTCATTTACGGGGCCTTCAAAACCGTAGCCGCCTGGTTCGGAACGCCAAATAACTGGGGCGAGAGGGAAGGCCAGCTCGTGCCTGAATTTACGACTCCGGAATATGCGGCAACGATGGATTTTATCAAAAAAGTCCGTGATGCTAAAGCGATGAACGTCGACTTTGCGGCAACCAGCAAAACAGATCAAGTCAATATGTTCACAAGCGGCAAGGCGGGCGTGTACATCGGCTCTATGCAGGATGTGGACTCCTTGGTGAAGGACTTGGTCAAAAACGTGCCGACAGCCGTTGTCGATACGCACAGCATGGTTGCCGGCCCGGACGGAAAAACGGCTTCGTGGTCCATTCCCGGTTACAACAACGTTGCTTTGTTTCCTAAATCCGCGATTAAAGACGAAGCGGAGCTCAAGAAAATTTTGGCCTTCTTCGATAAGCTGATGACGCCGGAAGTGGCGAACATGATGTATTGGGGCATTGAAGGCACGCATTACACGGTAGTGGACGGCAAAGCGAAAGCGTCCGCGGACAAAGAGCTGACAGAGCGCGAGGTCAAAGGCTTTAAGGACAGCGTCATCGGCGAGCCGGAAACGAACGGTATGTACGAGGGCTTTCACGAGCTTCCTGCACGGATCCATGCGGAGCAGCTCATTGTGGAGAATGCGAAAATCGCCATCGCCGATCCAACGGCGCCGCTTGATTCTGCTGCATACACCGAGAAGGGCACGGAGCTTCAAGAAATTATTAAAGATGCAACTTACAAATATATTTACGGCTCCATCGACAAAGCAGGCTTTGACAAGGCGGTCGAGGATTGGAAGAAGCGCGGCGGCGCTCAAATTATCGAGGAATACAACGCGGCCTACAAAAAATAAAAATTTGTTCATCGCCATTCGCATGATCGTGATCCTTGGAGACTGCCCGGGCAGCCCGGCAGTCTCTCAACCTCCTTTGGAAAGGAAGAGGCGCTATGCAAGAAACGGTTATTCAGCAGGCAAGGATCCCTCAGCCTAGAACAAGCGAGCTTAAGAAACGGCTTTGGAAAAACAAATGGCTCTATGTCATGCTGCTGCCGGGAGTGTTCTTTTTCATCGTATTCAAGTATATTCCCATGTTTGGCCTTGCGATCGCCTTTCAAGACTATAAGCCGTTTAAGGGCATAGGCGGAAGCGACTGGGTAGGATTCAAGCATTTCGAGCGATTGATTACGGAGCCGGATTTTTTAACTATTTTGACCAATACGCTGCTGTTGTTCGGCATGAACTTATTATTCTTTTTTCCTGTCCCGATCCTGTTAGCGCTTATGCTGAACGAGGTCCGATCGTCTTTTTTCAAAAGAACGTTTCAGACGCTCGTGTATTTGCCTCACTTTATGTCGTGGGTCATTATTGTGTCCATCAGCTTCGTCATGCTGACGTCGGACGGCGGTATCGTGAACGAGCTGCTTGCTTATTTTGGATTCGAAAAAATCAATTTCCTGCTCAGTCCCGAGTGGTTTAGACCGACATATATCATTCAAGTCATCTGGCGGGAAGCGGGTTGGGGAACGATCATATATTTGGCGGCAATCGCCTCCGTAGACCCCGGCTTGTATGAAGCGGCGCGTATGGACGGGGCCGGCCGTTTAAGGCAGGTATGGCATATTACGCTTCCTGCGATCCGCAGCGTCATCATTATTTTGCTCATTTTGAAAATTGGCGATGTGCTGGAGCTTGGCTTCGAGCATGTGTACCTGCTGCTGAACTCCATGAACCGCGATGTTGCTGAAATTATTGATACCTATGTGTATACGGCAGGGCTGAGACAGGGGCAGTTCAGCTACAGCACGGCGATCGGCTTCTTCAAATCCTTTATCGGACTCGTGCTTGTCATGGCGGCGAATAGACTGGCGAAGAAGATGGGCGAGGAGGGCGTGTATTAAGTGACGGGCATTTGGAGGACATATTGCTACGCAAACGTTAGGGGGGCTTCCGCATGGTAGAGGACAAAACGCTCAGCGGCCGGATTTTTTCCATTGTGAACTTTACGCTTCTGGCCATTATTGCGCTCGTAACGGTGCTCCCGTTCCTGCATGTCGTTGCCGGTTCGTTCACGACCAGCGCAGAGATGGCGATGAAGAAATTCATTCTGGTGCCGACCATATGGAGCTTTGACGCCTATAAGTTTATTTTCTCGACCGATACGATTTTCCGTGCCATGGCCGTCTCGACCGGGATAACGCTATTCGGCACCTTGTTCAGCATGTTCACGACAGCCTTAATGGCGTATGGCTTGTCGCGAAGGGATCTGGACGGACGCAAGGCGATTATGTTCCTGGTCGTATTCACAATGCTGTTTAGCGGAGGGCTTATTCCGACTTTTCTTGTCGTGCGGGAGATGGGGCTGATCGATACCTATGCCGCGCTCGTTATTCCGTCCGCGATAAGCGCGTTTAATTTAATTATTTTGAAAAACTTTTTTCAAAACATCCCCGAAGGTCTGGAGGAATCAGCAAAAATTGACGGCTGCAGCGATTTTGGCATTCTGTTTCGCATTGTATTGCCTTTATCGATGCCTGCAATCGCTACGATTTCATTGTTTTACGCGGTGACGTACTGGAACACTTATTTGAGCGCTATCTTGTATTTGGATGACAGTGCCAAATGGCCGATCCAGGTGCTGCTCCGTCAAATCGTAGTGCTGGCAAGCGGCCTCGATTACAGCTCCGATCTGGATGCCGCGGTACCGCCGCCGGATCAGACCGTGAAGATGGCTGTTATCGTGGTGGCAACGCTGCCGATTCTGATCGTGTATCCGTTCCTTCAAAAGCATTTTGCCAAAGGCGCGATGCTGGGATCGATAAAAGGCTAACCTTGGGGGAGAAGGATTCATTTATTGTCTTATATAAAGCCGCAAATATCGGATGAAGAACTGTGCTTCATTCTCCAGACGACGGCTATTAACCTGAGCAGGCTGCTCCGCATGGACGGCGGCTTCTCGCGTGAGCTGGCCCGTTCGCCGTCTGCGCCGAATGCAGCCCAAATCAAGGAGGGGACAGATTACCCCGACAGGCCGAAGCCGGTTTATTTGAAATATAAGAAAGTATAAATTTTAATCTTATACAATGCTTATATTTCATCGCGAAACGAGCTTCTGCCGCTAAAGACGGCGACAGCTGTTTACGCTTGAGCGAAGGAAAAGCAGAGGGTGACATGAATGCGGCTACGCAGGCGCTCCTTATCCGTTCGCTATGCCATAAGCTTGCGGGATTGGAGCCGCCCGCGTTGAAGGAGAAGCAGCTTAGCACCTTTTATGACTCGTTTTAATAAGAAGCACGCTGCTGTTATGAACCATATAAGGAAAATGGAGAGGGGACTTATTTGGGATGTTGAACGATGGAAGAAGGTCGCCGATGGAGTGGGCAATAGCAGCCTGCGATTCTTTAATGGACAGCTATTTGCCGGAAGAGCTTCCGCCTGCGGGAAGATGGCACTATCATCAAGGCGTGTTTCTTTGCGGGATGGAGATGCTGTGGCGGGCGGAGCGGGACGAGCGCTATGATGCTTATATTAAGCGTTACGTAGATAAGCTCGTTGATGATAACGGCAATTTTGAATTTGCGAGAGATGAGTTGGATGCTATACAGACTGGTTTGCTGTTGTTTAGGCTGGATGAGCGCGGGGAGGAACGCAAATATCGTATCGCGGCGGATAAGCTCCGCAGCTTGTTCGATACGCTGCATCGCACCTCGGACGGGGGCTTTTGGCACAAGGATAAATATGCTTATAATATGTGGCTCGACGGCTTATACATGGGCGGCGTATTTGCGCTGAAATATGCTAATTGTTACGGAGAGGCAGGCTTGCGCGACATGGCGCTGCATCAAGAGCGGCTGATGCGGCGTTATATGAGGGATGAAAAAACTGGCCTGCTTTATCACGCCTGGGACGAGAGCCGGCAGATGCCGTGGGCGAATGCTGAGACAGGCTGCTCGCCTGAGTTTTGGGGGCGGTCTCTCGGCTGGTACGGACTTGCCGTTGCTCAATTTCTGGACGAACTGAAAGAGGACGAAGCAGGGCGAGCGGAGCTTGAGGCCGTGCTTGCCGATTTCGCGGCATCGCTCATTCGGTATCAGGAGGCTTCGAGCGGCTTATGGTATCAGATCGTGGATAAAGGCGAGCTGGCGGATAATTGGCTGGAAACCTCTTGTACTTGTTTGTTCGTATACACGCTTGCGAGAGCGTATAAGCTTGGTCTCGTGGGTGAAGCTGGCTTAGCCGCGGCGAAGCGTGGGTACGAGGGGCTTGTGCGCGTCGTGCAGTACGATGAGCAGGAGCGCTTTGTCTTACCGGATATTTGCATCGGCACATCGGCGGGTGATTACGAGAGCTACGTTACGAGACCGACCTGCAGCAATGATCTGCACGGCGTTGGCGCATTCGTTATGGCCTGCGTCGAGATGGAGTCGCTGCTTGCTGAGCAGGAGTAGCGGGCAAAGAAAAAGCTCTGCGGCCAGGATGACCGCAGAGCTTTTTTTTGAAAATATAAGAAAGTATAAAATTCAACCTTATGCGTTGCTTATATTTCACCGCGAAACGAGCTTTTGCCGCCAAGGACGGCGTCAGCCGTTTACGCTTGTGTTAAGATGCTCCCTTGCAGCAGAGAGCTAGCTTTCGGTACTTCGGTTCATACACTCACATGTGGATGTAAGAGGCCGCTGCGTACGCTGTACTTTATACAGTGAAAAAGACGAATAAAGGCTAGGCGATGAGCTGCAATGTACTTTGAACAACCTAGCAAGCGTTTGGATGCGCAAAGAGCGGCGAATAAGCTGGATCCCCTCAAATTCGAGTGTATAAAATACAATGTAGAATCTCCCGTCAGGCTAAAATTAAGCTTTCTGCTGCAGAAACTGCATTGTACGACGAATGGCTGGAGCCGGGATCGCTTCTCGAGAGTGGAGTGGCCAGCTGGATAGATTGCCAACAAGCCAACCCTTAGCAGCTGGGGCTGATGCCAATCCTGCCGGCCCCGCTCTTTCTTGTCCTAAAGCACCTGCTCCAGAAACCGGGCTGCCCGCTCGCTTTGCGGCTTCGTGAAAAATTGCTCGGGCTCCGTACGCTCAACAAGCTTGCCATCGTCGAGGAAATAAATCGTATCCGCGGCTTCGCGGGCAAATTTCATCTCATGCGTGACGATCAGCATGGTCATACCGCTGTCAGCCAAACTGCGGATAACGGTTAGCACTTCCTTGACCATCTCAGGGTCAAGCGCCGAAGTCGGCTCATCGAACAGCATAATGTCGGGCTCCATCGCAAGGCTGCGGGCAATGGCCACGCGCTGCTTCTGCCCGCCTGACAAACGAGAAGGATAGCTGTCCGCTTTGTCTGCAAGACCAACGCGGGCGAGCAGCTCCTTTGCTTTGGAACGAGCGGCATCGACCGACAGTCCTTTAACCTGAATGGGCGCAAACGTAATATTATCGATTACAGTCATATGCGGAAAAAGATGAAAATGCTGAAACACCATGCCAATCCGCTGGCGTACGCGCGCGATATCAGTTTTGGGATCGGTAATAGGTGTACCTTCGATGGTAATCGTGCCGGAGGTCGGTGTCTCCAGCATATTGATGCATCGAAGAAAGGTGGACTTGCCTGAGCCGGAAGGCCCGATAAGCGCGACGACCTCTCCTCGTTCTACTGTCGTTGTGATGCCCTTCAGTACTTGGTTTTTGCCGAAGGCTTTCGTTAAGTCGGTTATATTAATCACTGCGGCGCAGCCTCCTTTCAAGCATACGGGCAAACGAGGTTAAGATGAGCACGAGCACGTAATAAATAGCGGCTATAAATAATAAAACTTCGATGGACCGGAAGGTGTCCGAGCGGACAACGTCTGCGCGGCGCATCAAATCGGATACCCCGATGACCGATACAAGCGACGATTCCTTCAGCAAAGCGACGCATTCGTTCACGAGCGCCGGCAAAATCGTACGGAGCGCCTGAGGGAAAATAATGCGAATCATCATCTTCCGATATGGAACGCCGAGCGCAATGGCCGCTTCCCGTTGGCCCTTGTCGACAGCCATGATGCCGCCGCGAATCGTCTCAGACAAATAAGCGGCGGAGTTGAGACCAAACGCCAGCCCGGCCGCCATTAGCGCAGGAATATCATAATTGAACAATTGCGGGGTCGCGTAATAAATAATGGTGAGCTGAACCAGCAGCGGCGTACCCCGGAATACGGATGTATAGGCGGTTGCGAACCACTCAAGCGGCTTGATGCCGGAAATTTTGAACAGCGACAAAATGGTTCCCCACACGAGTCCGAACAAGGCGGAGACGAGCGTGAAGAGTAGTGTGACATAAACGCCTTTCAAAATGTAAGGGATATAGCCATTGAGCGTACTAAAATCAATATTTAAGCCAAGCAGCGAACGGGACTCATTCTCCTCCTCGGCAAACCATTGTTGGACGATTTCATCAAGCTTGCCGTTGTCCTTCATTTCTGCGAGAACACCGTTAAATTCAGCTACGATGGGGGATTGCTTAGGAAAGGCAATCGCATAGCCGTTGTCCGCGGACTCGGCAGGCAGGAAGTTCATCACTAGCTCTGGATTAGAGCCCGTCATTTCCACCGCCACGGCATCTTCGACAATGGCTGCATCGATGCGGCCGGAGTTCAGCTCCTGAATAAGATCAGGGATTTTATTGAGCTTCTTAAGAACGGCGCCTTCGATCGTGGCAGCATAAAGATCCTGGGTGGAGCCAAGCTGAGTCCCGACCCTTTTCCCTGAAAGTGATGCTTCCGTCTCGAGCGGCGTTCCTTTCTTAGATACGATGGTATTGCGGGCTGCGTAATAGGTGTCGGAAAAATCAATGCTCTGCTTCCGCTCATCTGTAGCGGACATTGCGGACATTACGAAGTCAACGCGGCCTGTTTGGAGCGCAGCGATAAGTCCATTGAAATCCATGTTCGCGATTTCCAGTTCATAGCCGAGCTGGCTGGTGATATACTTGGCTACATCGATATCTAAGCCGACGATCTCGCCGCTGCCCTTGGCATCTACGCTTTCGTAGGGCGGGTAATCGGCGGACGTACCCATGACGAGCTTTTTTTTCTGGCCGGAAGCGGGGGCATTAGCCGCGCTTTCTGCGCTTACGGAATAAGAGCTTTGTTTTCCCATCGGAAAGGCTTGTCCAAGTGCAACAAGCAGAACCGTAAAGGTAATGAGCGATAGGTAAATGATTTTGAGTCTTTTTCGATTCATGTTGTCCTCTTTCCCTAAGTTGATCTCTAGACTATGGATAGGTTGCAGCGTAATATAGTTGTCTGCATTTGCAACTTAAAAATTATATGGTGTTCACTGTTCATTTGTAAATAACCAAGAAGAACGGATTTGTAACATTTTCGTGATTTCAGCTGTCGTAATTGGATCAGATTTACTGTTATAATATCCAGATAGAATGAAATCTATTTTTCACCCGGAATCCATTCCGGGTGAAACGGTTATTTGAGCAAGTCGTATAGGAAGAAACGAGTTAATGACGAGTTAATGACGAGTTAATGAAAGGGGGTGAATACATTGTTCGAGTTTGAACTGCATGACGTCATACCGTATCTCATTTCCATCAGCCTTCTTTGTTCCTTAGCTTTTGCCTATGCTTCGCATTTGCATTCGGGGGCATACGAGTACTGGGAGCGGGACCAAGTTGTAAAAGTTTTGTACATTGCGATGCCTCAAGTGCTCATTCGTACCGTGCCGCTGCATCATTGGCTGGCCAGGAAGGTAAAGCGGAAGGAATCGCCCGATGACGACATAGCAGATTGCAACGCCTCGTTTGTTGCGCCATTTTTAAACAAACGAGGAGGATTTTTATGGAAACGAACAATGTATTCCCTTCTTTAAAATATGGCCGACTATTCATAATCGGCATGATGCTGGCAGGCTTGCTTTTGGTAAGCGGCTGCAGCACGGCCAGCGGTACGATCGATGGGGATACGCCCGGTTTATTCAATCATTATATTATTTATCCGCTTTCCGCAACGCTTCAATATTTAGCGGATATGTTTGGCGGTAATTACGGTTTTGCGATTATTGGCATTACGCTCATTATCCGGCTTGTGCTGCTTCCGCTCATGATGCGTCAATACCGTTCCCAAAATCAAATGAAAACAAAGATGGCGGCGCTTCAGCCAGAGCTTAAACAGCTTCAAGACAAATACAAGAATAAATCGGATGCAGCTTCCAAGCAGAAGCTTCAGCAGGAAACGATGCAGCTGTACCAGAAGCATCAAGTGAATCCGCTTGCTATAGGCTGTTTGCCGATGCTCATCCAAATGCCGATACTGATGGGCTTATACTCGGCCATCAAGCTGACACCGGAGCTGGCGGACCATTCCTTCCTTTGGTTTAAGCTTGGCTCGCCGGATATCGTGCTTCCGATTGTCGCTGCGATCGTTTATTTTGTACAGTTCAAGGTATCGCAAACGACGCAGCCGAACGCAAATGCGGCACAGCAAAAGCAGCTTGCTTTCATGGGTTATTTGTCCCCGATTCTAATGGGCGTTTTCGCTCTTTCGGCACCTGCCGCTATCTCGTTGTACTGGGTAACAGGCGGTGTATTCATGATTGCGCAATCCTATCTAGCCAAAAAAATGTACGCGCCTAAGGTGGAGGTCGCACTGGAGGGCAGCGTCTAATATGAAGGAGACGATCAGATGTCAGTCGGTGTTCTTGCCCATTTATTCGGAAGCCTGCCTTACCGAGAACTTGCGCCAAAAGTAGCGGGGAGCGGCTTTAGCCATGTGCAGCTCGCTTTGTGGAAGGCTATCAGCGATGTCGATTTCAGCAAGCCGGGCAACCTAAGCCCGGGACTGGCGAATGCGATCGGCGAACAATTCGATAAGCATGGCGTTTCGATTTCAGTGCTCGGCTGCTACGTTCATTTGTTTGAACGGGACGAGGAGCTGCGCCGCGCTAACGTGAACCGCTTTAAAGAGCTTCTGCGCTATGCGAGGTTTTTCGGGGCACCTATGGTGGCAGCGGAAACCGGCCGTAATGAAGGCGGAGACTACACCGACCGAGACTGGTCCATAATGAAAGCAACGCTTGAGGAACTCACCGAGGAAGCAGAGAAATGGGGCGTCTTTGTCGGGCTGGAGGCAGCAAACAGCCATTTGGTCGGTACGGCTCCCGAACTTGCGCGAATGCTGGAGGAGGTTCCTTCCTCCAACATCGGGGTTGTCATTGATCCCGGCAACCTGCTGACGGCTGCTAATTTTGCTAAGCAGGACCAGGTGATCGCAGAGGCATTCGAGCTGCTCGGCGACCGGATCATTGCGGCTCACGCGAAGGACCGTTATTTGCTTGAGAATGGCGAGCTGGGGACGACGACAGCAGGCCTCGGCGACATGAATTACGAGCTTTATATGAAGCTTCTCAATCAATACAAGCCACATGTGCACATTATCATGGAGGAAGCGAAGGAGCATCAAATGGCGCAGTCGAAAGCGTATATTGATGCCATTCGTGGACGTGTGTAAAGCTTGAATTAATAAAGCGGTTAAATAAGCACGTAAGAGATGATTCCTGTACTGAACAGGAGTCATCTTTTTTTGTACCTGTAGGGGTACCAGTTTGTGTTATCCAATATACTTCGGCTTTTTAATCCTGTATATTTAATAAAAATAAATTGCCCGGAGAGTGGAAGTCCTATGCGACGCTTCAGACTAGGAAGGCTCTATATCCCGTTCACCTACAAAATGATGATCCCTTACCTTCTGCTTGTTCTGCTGACTGACTTGCTCATTGGCTATATTTCGTACACGATGCTCATTCAGTCCCGAACAGAGATGGCGGAAACGAATATTCGGACAGCTATGAAGCAGACAAGCAATAATATCGAATATCAAATGGATGAAATCAACCGAATGTCGAGTACCTTGTTCACCAGCCTTACCTTTCAGAACGCGCTTCAGAATACGGGAGACCCTCTTGAGGTCATGCTCAAAATGAGAGATGACATCATTCCTCAAATGAAAGCGCCTCTTCAGCTGTACGGCAACAACATCCGTCTCGTCCTCTACACCGTGAATGAAAAAATGTACGAGGTTCAAGGCGACAATATGGAAAAGGAGATTACCAGAAGGGACTATTACGTCCTTCCTGCCAGCAGCATCCAAAACACGGATTGGTTCAAATCGATTCAAGCCATGAATCAGGATAATCTGTGGCTTCAACTTGATACAGACAAGAAGCTGGATCATATTTCTCATTTCCGCAAGCTGGTTTCCTCCAGCGGCCTGGCGTCTGTGATTGGCTATATCCGCGTTACAGCAAGGTTCGACGAGCTTTTTGGCAACTTCGATACGTTTCCGATTGATCAAGGCATCAGCTTGCGGTTAGTCGATACGACGACAGGTGCAACCCTATACACAAGGGGCCGGGCAGACACGCATTCGAAGCAAAGCAGCGAGCTCAGCATCACAGAACAAATTAGCGGCACACCTTTCATTATCGAATCTCTGGTACCCCATGCTTATTTGAACAAAGATGCCAGCAGAATGCAAAAGGTGATCGGCACCGTCTGTACGATTAGCTTTTTGGTCATGGCTTTTATCGGCTTTATCGTTGCAAGGCTCTCCGGCAAAAAAATGAAGCGAATCGTAACGCTGGTCCGTTCCTTTCAGGAAGGAAACTTTCATAAACGGATCGCGTTCACGGGCAATGATGAATTTGTCCATATTGCCGATTCGTTTAACCAGATGGCCACGAGCATTCAGGAATTGATCAAAAATGAGTATGTGCAGGGCATTCAGAAGAAACAGGCAGAGCTTGATGTGCTTCAGGCACAGATCAGCCCTCATTTTTTATATAATACCTTGTCTACAATCGGCAGTCTTGCCAATCTCGGTGAGGTTCAGAAGGTCACGCAAATGGTTCAAGGATTGTCCAAGTTCTACCGGCTCACCTTAAATGGCGGCAATGTCTATATCTCATTAGAGAAGGAGCTTGAACAGATTGAAGCCTACCTCGATATTCAGCGGGTCAAGTATGCAGACACGTTCAAGGTCTATTTCGATATCGAGCCCGACATTCTGCAAACGCCGATCATTAAGCTGATTCTGCAGCCATTTGTCGAGAATATATTCAAGCATTCGTGGTTCGGCAAATCCATTGCCATTCGAATTACCGGGAAACGGCTGGGCGACCATATTGAGTTAAAAGTCATCGATAACGGTATCGGAATGAGACCGGATACCCTTAAGAAAATGCAATCGAATACGCTGCAGCCGGACAACCAATCGGATAAATACGGACTCAAAAACGTAGAGGAGAGGATTAAGCTCCGGTACGGCAACGACTTCGGCATTCGAATCGGAAGCCACTACGGAGCAGGGACGACCGTGCAAATTATTCTTCCAATGGCTAATTCAGAAATAAAAGAAGATGGCGATATCAACGCCTGATCTCAGACAACGATGAGAGGAGCAGAAGATTATGGAAGTGAGCATCTTACTGGTGGATGATGAATCCATTGATTTGGAATGGCTTCGGCGGCGTGTTGTGAGCAACAAGGCTGTGCAGCATCAGAATGTGAGAACTGCGGTAAGCGGCTTCGAAGCGCTTCAGCTTATGGAGCAGCACCGGGTTGATCTTATTCTCTCCGATATACGAATGCCGATTATGTCCGGAATGGAATTCGCGCGTAAAGCGAAGGAGATCAACCCGCAGGTTCATATCGTTTTTATAAGCGGTCATCAGGACTTCAGCTATGCGAAAGAAGCGATTCAATTGAACGCTTCCGGCTATCTTCTTAAACCTGTGGAGGATCGTGAACTGCATGATATGCTGGATCTTATGTGCAACAAAATCGAGGAGGATTGGAAGCAGCGCTCTTCCCTTTCGGATACACTGAGCCTCGTGCATCAGGAGCTGCTGCTGCGGTGGTTTAAGGAGCCTACACCAGGACAGGTAGAGGCACATCTTCACCGTTTTCTTGCTCCCATCCTCCAAAGCGGAGCTGCAGTCGCTATTATCGAAGTAGATGATTTGGCCTGGAAAATCAATCAAGTGGCGGAAGAGGAACGGCGATTGTTAATCGCAAGCATCACCATCTTCATCCGAGAATTTGTGAAAGCGAAAAGCCTGGGAACATTGATGGCGAGCTACGACGACCATTTCGTTCTGTTGACAACGATTCAGGAAGAGCATATAAAGGCAATACTAGAACAATTGATCGATGCTTTCTACAAAGAATTCTCCTACTCCATTACGATTGGCACGGGTAAATATACGTCAGAGATCAATAAACTGCATGACTCCTATCGGCAAGCCCAAGCCGCGCTAAGCATCAAATGGGTGTTTGGCAAAAACAGGCTCATACAGGATGCTTCGGCTTGGTCTCCCAAGCAGGCAATTGCTTTGAATTTGGAGGATACGGTTGACCGGATGCTGCAAGCGATGCTCGAATACGACCTTACTACGATCGACGATTGCTTGCTGGAGCTGTTTAATGGGGATCAGCCCCTAACTCAGAAAAGCGACATCTATGATCTCATCATTCGGATTACTTCCAAGCTTCATGCTGATCTTCAGCAAATGAACGAGCATTTGTATGAAATTTTGAAATGGGAATCGCATCAGCCCTTTATTCTGTTTCAATTTGAAACGGTGCATGATATTTTATCCTGGCTGCGAAGACGATTCTTCGAATTGTCTGAACTGCTGTATTTGAAGAAGCAGCGGCAGAAACGCAAGCTTATTGATGAAATTACACGATTCGTCGAGCAAAGGCTCGACCAGAAGATCACGCTGAATGAGGTGGCTTCGCATTTCGACTTCACTCCCAACTACTTAGGGCAGCTCTTCAAGGCTGAAACGAATACGTTATTTACCGATTTCCTCATCGATTTGCGCATGAAGCGTGTATGCGAATTGTTGAAGGATCCGACTAGAAAGGTGTATGAGATCGCAGAGCTTGCCGGATACAAAAATATTGTGTATTTCAACCGGCAATTCAAGCTGTCAACGGGCATGTCGCCTGGAGAATATCGTAAGCAGCATAAAATTTAAAATAGGAATAAACAACTGCCCGGCCTGCTCAGGACCGGGCAGTTGCTTTGCTCTTATACAGCCAATCGTTGAATTAGTATTGGTTTTAGTTGATCAACCTAATTATGCAGCTCTCTTCTATTTCTTATAATAAACGTAGACAAGAGATGAGAGAGGGAGCGCATATGAAACGACACGGATTTATAAAAGATTTGAACAAATACCGCACGATTCTGCTGATGCTAACGCCCGCTGTTTTGTTTTTCCTGCTGTTTGCTTATGTGCCGATGGCAGGAATAATCATTGCGTTCAAGCATTATGATTATGCCGGCGGTATTTTTGGAAGCGCTTGGAACGGGCTGGATAATTTTCGGTTTTTCTTTGAATCGGGGGACGCTTGGAGAATTACGAGAAATACGGCTCTCTATAATATTGCATTTATAATCGTAAATAACATCTTGCAAATTTTTACCGCGATTCTATTGTTTGAGGTTGGGGGCAAATGGTTCCGTAAAATTACGCAATCCATTTTGTTTCTCCCCTATTTCATTTCATGGGTCGTTGTAGGCGCAATTGCTTATAATTTATTGAATTTCGATATTGGTACCGTCAATTCCCTGCTTAGAGGAATCGGCATGGAGCCAATCGACATCTATAATACACCCGCTTATTGGCCATACATTTTGACGATTGTGTCCGCTTGGAAGATGCTTGGTTATGGTACGGTCATGTATCTGGCAGCAATTACGAGCATCGATACGGAAATGTATGAAGCAGCTGAGATCGACGGAGCGAATGTGTTCCAGCGTATCCTGAAAGTGACGATTCCAAACTTGTATCCAACCGTTATCATTCTAGTGCTGCTCGCGGTAGGCAATATTTTCAGAGGCGATTTCGGAATGTTCTACAATATGGTCGGCAACAATGGTGTTCTATTCTCATCCACCGACGTAATCGACACATTCGTATTCCGGTCACTGATTACCTCGAATGATATTGGTATGTCGGCCGCAGCGGGAGTTTTCCAATCCGTTCTTGGATTCACAGCCATTATGCTCGTGAACTACTCCGTTCGCAGGTATGACAAAGATCGGGCGTTATTCTAATGGGAGGTAATATGATATGAGTGGAACTGAGCTTGAAGTGAAACCAGTAAGATCACAACAACGGGATCGCCAATTGCTTTCCGTTATCGGCTATATTTCTTTAACTGTCCTGGCTGCTCTATGCATCCTGCCTTTTATTCTAATCTTATCTTCGTCATTGTCCGAAGAAAGTACGATTGTTACAGAAGGGTATCAATTTTTCCCGAGTGCATTTTCATTCGAACCCTATAAAATTCTGTTTAAGTACCCTGAGCAAATTTTACGGGCATATTCGGTGACACTGGCTGTTACCGCGATCGGAACCGTTATCGGATTATTTCTGACAGCGATGACCGCGTATTGCTTGTCCAGAAGAGATTTCAAATGGCGTAATCAATTTTCATTCTTCTTCTTCTTTACCACATTATTCAGCGGCGGCCTTGTGCCTTGGTACCTTCTGATGGTCAATTACCTGCACATGAAGGATACGATTCTGGCATTGATTATTCCGCTGCTGCTCAACGTGTTTTATATGATTGTTATGAAATCGTTTATGAGCAATATTCCAGAAGCGATTGTAGAATCGGCTAAAATAGACGGTGCAGGCGACTTTCTCATTTTCCTTCGTCTGATTCTTCCGCTCTCGAAGCCTGCACTCGCAACCATTGGATTATTTCTTGCTCTCGGTTATTGGAACGACTGGTACAACGCCTTGCTTTTTGTTTCAGATGAGAAGCTGATGCCGCTCCAATACTACCTATACAAAATGCTCGGCAATATGGATGGCATGCGCAAGGCGATGATGGGCTCAGGCGCAGTCGTTACAAACGTGCTGCCTACGGAAGGCTTGAAGATGGCGATGACCGTTGTCGCAAGCGGTCCGATACTCGTCGCGTATCCGTTTATTCAGAAATACTTTGTTAAAGGTTTGACGATTGGTGCTGTTAAAGGATGATTCCAAGGAAACTTGGTTTATCGATAAATAATAAGGGGGATATTTCAAATGGTTAAAAAGAAAAGTATAATTATGCTCGCTTTGATCATGGCAATGGTGATGATAATCAGTGCTTGCGGCAGCAAAAATAACGCACCTGCTGCTACCCAGACACCTGACGGTGGAGAGACAACTACGAATACTGAGCAAGGCGCAGCAGATACATCAGAGGCTGTTAATCTTAAAATGGTGTTTGTAGGACCAAAACCGGTTGATTACGACTCCGTTTTCGCAGCGATTAATGAAAAATTGAAAGCAAAAATCAATGTAACACTTGAGGGTGAATTTCTGGATTGGTCAGATTGGGCACAGAAATATCCTTTGAAGCTTGCGGCTAACGAAGATTTCGACCTTATCTATACGGCTAACTGGGCTGGATATAATGATCAGGCGCTAAAAGGCGGCTTTCTTGAATTGACTGAAGAGATGCTAAAAACTTATATGCCTGAAACTTTTAAAGCAATGTCCGATGTTAACTGGGATCAAGCTAAAGTAAACGGCAAGCTGTATATGGTTCCTCAAAACAGTGGTGAATCAGTAGAGAAACTTATTCTATATCGTGAAGATTTGCGCAAAAAATACAACCTGCCTGCAATCGACAGCCCGGAAACATTTGCAAACTATTTGAAAACAGTGGGAGCTAACGAGAAAGGAATCACTCCTTTCACACCGGAAACTGGCGACTGGAAGATGCATAACCTAGACCGCATCATGTTGAAGCAGCAAAATGATTGGAACCTGTTTGATTTAGACATTCCACTCGGCTTTAAAATAACGGATGAATCGGGACAGATCTTTAATGTTTATGAAACACCAGAATTTAAAGAGCTGCTTCTTTATTACAAAGACCTTGCGGACAATAATGCTTGGTCCAAAAACGTACTGAACAACAAAAATGATCATCAGCAAGATTTCAGAGAAGGTAAAACCGCAGCTATTTCTCATAATATGGGTACGCTCGGCTCTCTCATGGCCTTGATGCGCCAAACCAATCAATACGAAGTTGCGCTTGCTGACATTAACCCAAACAATAAGAAATCCCAAGCTGTTGCTACACAGAACGGGGTATCCGTACACGCTACATCGAAACATCCGGAACGTGCTCTTATGTTTATTGATTTGATGCAAAATGACAAAGAGCTGCATGACCTAATTAATCTCGGTATTGAAGGCGTTCACTACACGGCTGTTGGTGATGATAAATTCCAATCAACAGACAAAAGCCCGAACTACACCGGCTTCTCCTTCTGGGGCTTTAACTCCCCTCTAAACCGTGATAATGAGTCATTCCCTGAGGAAGCGACGGCTATGCAAAACGGTTGGGATAGCAACGTGTACCACTACCCGCTTGAAACATTTGTTTTCGATAACAGTAAAGTAAAAACAGAAGTTGCCAATGTAAGTAATGTTATGCTTCGTTATGCGATTCCACTGGAGTATGGCGTGATCAAAGACGTGGAAAAAGGCCTTGAAGATTTGAATAAACAAGTCAAAGCAGCAGGTATCGAAAAGATTCAGAACGAACTGCAATCCCAAATCGATGCATTCCTTGCAGCGAAAAAATAAACAAAAGGAGAGAAGGCCGCGGCCTTCTTAAACGGAACACTCCAACGGGAGGTAATAACGAGAAGGCAAACCAATTGTAAAAAAAGGACCGTGTGCGCATCGTTTGCAACCGGTCCTTTTTTTCATTTTCTTAGGATAGCTTCGAATTTCTCTGTTATTCTTTTTAAGGGTCCGGACTACTTCACAAAATGAGGGGTTTTGTACAGATATACTGCTTGGCGTTGAGCTTAATGGGCAGAAGAGCGTAATAACTATTTGTAACTTAATTGTTATTAGGTACGTCTAATTCTGATAAGGGAGGGGATTGACTTGAAAATTTTTTCTATATTCGCAATAACTGCATTACTAGTTTTTGTGTTAGTAGGATGTTCAAATAAAACAACAGAATATCCGAATGTTATTATTTTTAACAACACCCAATTTTATTTATCAGTGGAAAAAGTCACTCTAGATAACATAGGAAATCAAGTCGGTGCAGTGAAACGACTGGTTGATCAAATGCCACAAAAAAATGAAGAATCAAACTTTACACCAGTAGGAAGTAAATTATATGAGATCAAGGGGATTGGTCCCAATGAAGCAATTGCGGTTGAATTAGACGGAGAATACCAAAAAGCATCATCAAAGTAATAGAGGATTGCTATTACACTAAACCGAGGGAACGGGTAACTATAGCTTAACAAAAGACATGCATACAAAACAGCTACATTTGTGACTGTATCCCATAAACAAAACCTCTCCAGAGGCATAAAAAAGGCCCTATAAGCCATTTTCTTTTTATTGGTCGAAGTTTTTTCTTCGAGTACAAAGGGAAAATGGTAAAATAGGGCCTTTCTGCTTGTTTAATGCGTTTAGTCATCTCCGTGGCATCATGCTCACAACATAAATGTCCGATACTTCATCTCGACTTAAACACACAATTTACGGAAATATACGCTAAGCTTATTTTCCGAATACTTTCTCGTTCTGTTGACGTATTTCTTCTTTGGTCATTTTAGGTCTCGGATTTTTCTTTAAATCGTCCATGATTCCAGAAATTTCGCCTTTTGCTTCATGAAGGCTCAGCTTATCCCTTTTTTCGGAATCGACTTTGTTCACGAAAATTTTATCGCCAGATACCTCTTTATCTTTTATAAACTTGCCTTGCGACATACCTGTCAGAACGTAATAATTTTCTGCCGGATTGGCCAAGTCGCCGTCATCCTTAGATAAGAAGAGAATGACCTCTTCTTTAAGATCAAATTCAGGATAGCCTTCCGATTTAGAAATATAATTTCCAACCTTTCCTTTATCAATCCGGACCGTTACAGACTTCTCATTAAATAATTCGTTTTTGTAAACTTCCTCTACGTTTACTACGATATCGGTTTGGATGATATTGCGAACATCCTGTCCCTTCTCACCATTCGGATTGCTCCAGAAGCTCGGCTTGATTTCCGAGACGGTGCCGCGCACAATGACATTTGCTTCGTCAACCAATGCTTTTTTATCTTTTAACGCAATTTCACCCGATGTTACGGTAACCACATTTTTAGGAACTGCATAGTAGATGCCAATTCCCGCCATGAACAAAACCAAAAAAGAAATTGCTATTTTTTTCAAGTGAAATTCACCCCCCATTCCTATTATTAGTAAATAACGGATATACCGTCCTTATCATCCTGCTCGATGTCTCGTTTATAGGTCTCCCCTACGGAGGAACCCGAAATCATGGTCGCTCCTGTAACGTTTGAATGGTTTAAACCGAGGAGATGGCCTAATTCATGGGTAAAAACTTGACCGATGTCATATAAGTTCGCACTGCCATTTCCCCAAGGATGGGATATATTTACATCAATGTCCGCTTCCGACATTGCATTCTCAACGAATTTTCCGTTCATGATTGTTGTTGTAGTGGTCGCATACGTCTGCATAAGATATGTTTGCGTTCCCCGAGAGCCTTTGGTCACTTGATTTAGGTTATTATCGTTAGGATACGTAGTATTGCTGGTATTGGAGCCGATCGAAACCATATTACCTATTCCCGCATTATTCCATTGCGCAGACGCATTGATCATCGCCGTTTTGCTTGTCGCATCAAACGTACTGTAAGGATATACCGTTGTAGGGTACGGCGTAAATCCTCCGTAAAACCAAACATCATAAGCAAATGCAGAGCTTGCTCCCAGCATCAAGCCTATAATTCCGAACAAAGTGACAAGCAGGTTTTTCGTACTTCTTTTCTTCAAAATTACACCTCCATTTTTTGAATCTATGACTTTCAGTCATAGATGGACCACATAATAGATAATACAAGTAATGGTTTATATGGCAATTAATAGTTTATTCTTGTTTTCCGAAATGGGCTTTACGCTTACATAATTGTTAAATACAATCAGTTTCCGATCATCACGATTAGTCATCATTTCAAGCAATCTATCTGTGATGCTTGTAATAATAAGGTCTGGTACATAGGTCCTATAAGGCGTCGAAGGCATCGGGACTGCCCGCAATATACTCGGTTTTTTCATAATAATTAACGGTTTTTTGGATGTTCTCCGATGTTATATAGCTGTACTATCGAGTGGTAGAGGTCTTACATTGAAAAATCTGACATAAAGTATCGCGCTGAAAAAGAGGAGGTATGCAAGTTTTGCTGTTACACAGCCCCAACAAAGATGCTTTTACACAAGTGAATTGAAAACGCTTACTACATCTTAGTGCTGCTAAATGAGACATTTTATTTGAGGAAAGCGGGGGATCCATGTTTTATGCAAAAAAAACCAAAACGTCTTTTTAAGATACTGTTGGCAGCAGCCGTTCTATGTTCGACTGTCATGCCGGGCCTGCCGTTTCGTTCACAGCAGGCGAATGCGAGCGCAGAGCAGGTGGTGAAAAGATTCGATTTCGGTACTGCCGCAAGCCCAGTTAAGGAAGGTTATTCGGCTGTTAATGAGGCTCAGCTTTACACGGCCGAAGCGGGTTATGGCCTCAGTGCGGTGCTCGCGTCCCGGAATCGCTCGGGCGGCGATGAGATGACCAATGATTTTGTGCTTGGCAGCTCGTTTTCCTTTTACGCGGATCTACCTAACGGCGAATATGATGTCACCGTTTATTCAGGCGATCTTCTAACAGGAACAAGCACGACAAAAACGAACGTCGCCTTGGAAGGCGTTGCAGCTGGAACGATCTCAACGAGGCAGGCTATTGCGCAAGCTACCTATCGGACCACGGTAAATGACGGGCAATTGACGGTCGGCATTTCTGCATCTACCGGATATGGCTATCTGAACGGACTCGTGATTGAACAGGTCATGCCTGTTCAACCGGATGCGCCTGCGGGCCTTGCCGTTACAGGAGTAACAAAGAATGACGTGTCGCTTTCATGGGGCAGCGTTGCGGGTGCGGTTCTCTACAAGATTTATCGGACAGAGGGCGGCGGCGCTAGCCTGCTCGCGGGACAATCGACGGGCGCTTCCTTTATCGATACGGATGTAGCGGAAGGCAGCAGCTATACGTACGCGGTAACGGCATTGAACGCCGCGGGATTGGAATCCGAGCTGAGCGAGCCGACGGCTGCGGTTGAAATTCCTGCTGCTGTAGCGCCGGCAGCACCGGTAGGCTTAACGGTCAGCGAGGTATTGGAATCAGCCGTAAAGCTAAGCTGGACGGTAACGGACGGAGCGACAGGCTATAAAATTTGGCGTTCTGATGCGGAAGCGGGTCCATTCGCGGAAATCGGGCAATCGACCGTACCGGCGTTTACCGATGAAGGCGTAGACACTTCCGTATTGCATTACTATCAAATTACGGCATCCAACGATCGCGGTGAGTCGGGTGCGTCGAGCACGGCAGCAAGTGCAGTGTATACAACGCCTGATCCGCTGCCGGAGGGAGACGTTCAGCGCTTCGACTTTGGTGCAGGGGCACAAGCGGAGGGCTATACACGGATTACATCTGCAGCGGCGTATTCTGCGGCTCTGAAATACGGCTTTGCCGATATTTCAAAGGTAAGCTTTGGCGACAGAGGGACGGCGGATGCGCTTAGATCCGACTTTGCCATGCCGCTAAATACAACGTTCAGCATTGATCTTCCGAACGGCGATTATACCGTGTCGCTTATCGCAGGCGACGCTTCGGAAGCATCGGAAATTGCGATTAAAGCCGAAACGATTCAGAAGGTACAGCTTACGGGCAAAGCGGCTGGACAGTTTCTGGAGATGGATTTTCAGATCGCTTTGGTGGACGGCCAGCTGAATTTGGAATTCAGCGGAAGCGCGCCGAAAATCAATGCGCTTGTTATTACGAAGCAGCAGGCACGCCAAGCAGGCGAACTCCCGACCGTTTATATTGCCGGCGACTCGACGGTTCAAACGTATGACCCATATTGGGAGCCGGAAGCAGGCTGGGGCCAAATGCTGCCGCGTTTCTTCAGCAATGACGTCATGTTCAAAAACCATGCGATCGGCGGCAGAAGCTCCAAATCCTTCATCTTCGAAGGACGGCTGGATGCGGTATTGCGTGCCATTAAGCCGGGTGACTATTTCCTTGTTCAGTTTGGCCATAACGATGCAACCATCAGCGTACCGGATCGGTACGCATCGCCGGCCGACTACAAAAATTATTTGAAAACCTATATTAACGGCGCGAGACAGCGCGGTGCTACGCCGATCCTCGTAACGCCAATGGGCCGCAGAGATTTTAATGCGGATACGGGCAAGTTCAACATCAGCTTTCCGGAATATGTAGCGGCAATGAAGAATGTTGCCGAAGAGCTGAATGTGGAGCTGGTCGATCTAAGTACGCTCAGCGTGGCGTATTACGATTCCATCGGCGCGCAGGCGACCTTGTCTGTATTCCTGCATGTCGAGCCGGGAATTTACGGGGCTTTCCCGAACGGGTCTGCGGACAACACGCACTTCCAGGAGTACGGCGCAATCCAGCTGGCCCGCCTGCTCGCGGGAGGCATTGAGCAGCTGAATGTACCGCTGGCGGATTTTGTTCAAGAGATTGAACAGCCTGAAGCCGTGCCGGCTAAGCCTGCCGGACTGGTCGCGGGCAGCGTCAGCAACGCAGGCGCTCAGCTGCAGTGGAATGTCGTGGAAGGAACGGATATTTATAAAATATACCGAAAGCTCACATCAGAGCCGGACACGGCTTATGCCTTGATCGGAACGGCAACCGTTCCGAAATTAACGATCGGAGGCATGCTGGAGGGCCAGACCTATACGGTCCGCGTAACAGCGGTTAACGGGCGGGGCGAGTCTGAGCCGTCGAATGCCGTATCGATTACGACCAAATCGGCCCTATACCGCTTCGATTTTGGCCCGGTAGGCGCTCCAGTTGCGTCAGGATATACCGAAGTAAACCGCAACGTTCTCTATACGCCGGAACTTGGGTACGGCCTTACTTCGAGCACGGGCATGATCGACCGCGACCGCGGATCGGTAACAGATGATTTGCGCAGAGATTTTGTCGCGTATTTCGGCAACTCATATGAATTCCAGGTTGATCTCCCGAATGGCTATTATTCGGTTAAGACGTATACGGGAGACTGGATCGGCTCGACGAGAACAAACGTCAGCATTGAAGGCAAAGATTATGGAACGATTGCTTCAGGCAAAGCCAATATAGCCGAAAAGATGTTTAACCAAATAGCGGTGAAGGACGGAAAGATGAACCTTGTCTTCAGCGGCCAGACGGCTCATCTGAACGGATTGGAAATTACGCCGCTTCTGCTGTCGCCGACGGACCTGACGCTTACCGGCATCGACCTGAATAGCGATCCGGTATCGGCAGCCCTTTCCTGGGGAGCGGTAGACGGCGCATCCGCCTACCGTGTGTACCGTCAAGCGACCGTTGCAAGCAGCCCGGAGCTGCTTATCGAAACGTCGGACACCCATTTTACGGACCTGACCGCTGATGTTGGCTTGGATTACGAATACATGGTTACAGCTGTGGAAAGCACAGGCTTTGAATCTGTAGCCTCGAATGTGCTTACCGTATCCATGATTGATCCAAACGTCGCAAAGGCGGCTGTTCCGACAGGCTTAGCGGTGCAGTCGACGAATAAAAACGACATCACATTCACTTGGGATGCTGTTGCGGAAGCACGCATGTTTAATATTTACCGTGCGAAAAAAGCGGATGGGGAATATACGCTGATCGGCAAATCGACAGAGGCCAAATATACGGACACAACGGTATTGACGACTATTTCTTACTACTATAAAGTCGCATCGGTTAACGCAGGAGGCATCTCCGAGCAATCGGCGAGCTTGGAAACACCTGCAGTGACCACGCTATATCGCAATATGGAGTATTTGGACCGTGCACCGGTAGCGGTTAAACAGGATGCAGGCAACTATATTGGATGGAGATTGCTGGGCTTGGATCCGGCAGCCATTGGATTTAACCTGTACCGTGACGGCGTAAAGATAAACGCAGCGCCCATAACGGATACGACGAACTATGTCGATACGGCGGGCACAGACAGCTCCTCCTACAAATTGACGTCGGTTATGAATGGCGTAGAGAAATCGGCCTCCGAAGCATTCGGCGTATGGCAGAAGCAATATTTGTCGGTTCCCTTGCAGAAGCCGGCGGATGATTATACGAAGGACGGTCAGCCGTACACGTATAGCGCGGGAGATGCGAGCGTCGGTGATTTGGACGGTGACGGCCAGTATGAGATTGTTCTGCTGTGGTCGCCTTCGAACAGCAAGGATAACTCGCAGGGCGGTTATACGGGCATCGTATACATGGATGCTTACGAAATGGACGGAACGCGTCTATGGCGCATTAATCTGGGCCCGAACATCCGTGCAGGCGCACATTATACGCAGTTTATGGTGTACGATTTGGACGGTGACGGACGCGCAGAGGTTACGTTTAAGACCGCAGACGGGACGATTGACGGCCAAGGCCATGCCATTGGCGACGCCAGCGCGGATTATCGCAACAGCGGCGGTTATGTATTGCTTGGCAATGAATATTTGACCGTATTCAACGGATTAACCGGCGGGGAGCTCGACACCGTGGCCTACGATCCTCCGCGCGGGGACGTTGGCGGATGGGGGGATGCATACGGGAACCGCGTAGACCGCTTCCTGGCAGGCGTTGCTTACCTGGACGGCGAGCACCCTAGCGTTATTTTCAGCAGGGGCTACTATACGAGAACAGTATTGTCCGCGTACAGCTTCCGTGACGGTCAGCTCGAACAGCAGTGGAAATTCGATTCGAACGACGAGGGTTATGGAAGCTATGCCGGCCAGGGCAATCATAACCTGTCTATTGCCGACGTAGACGGCGACGGCAAAGATGAAGTTTCGTTCGGCGCCATGGCGATCGACGATGACGGCAAACCTTTATACAATACAGGGCTTGGTCATGGAGATGCTATGCATCTGGGCGATCTTGATCCGACAAGACCGGGGCTCGAATTGTTCGACGTGCATGAGCATGCGGATTCCGAATACGGCATGGAGATGCGTGATCCGGCTACGGGCGAAATTTTATGGGGCGTGCATACCGGTATCGATACGGGACGCGGGCTCTCGGCCGATATTGATCCGAACCATGTGGGCGAAGAGGCATGGTCGGCTACGATCACGAACGAGCAGCATATCCCGATTACCGGCCTATACAATGCGCGCGGCGAATTAATTACGACGAATATCCCAACGTCTACGAATTTCGGCGTATGGTGGGATGGCGATCTGCTGCGCGAGCTGCAGGATTATAACCGCATTGATAAGTGGGACTACGCGAGTGAAACGACTGCCAATTTATTTACAGCAGAAGGAGCGTCGTCCAATAACTCGACCAAAGCGAACCCGAGCCTGCAGGCTGATTTGTTCGGTGACTGGCGCGAGGAAGTCATGTGGCGATCATCGGACAGCTCGGAGCTGCGCATTTATACGACAACGGATGTAACGGGGCACCGGATCCGGACGTTAATGCATGATCCTGTGTATCGCTTGGGCGTTGCTTGGCAGAACGTAGCCTACAACCAGCCTCCGCATACCAGCTTCTATCTTGGGGCCGATATGACGGAGCCGGCTGCACCACATATTCAGTATATTGGCGCACCGCAGCAGCATGAGGATACGACTGCACCGGCAGTGGCGGGGTTGCCGCCTCAGCAATTAACGGTTTCCGACGTCTATGCCGTGCAAGTAACTGCTGAGGATCAAGAGTCGGGTATTCGCAGTTTGGTATTAACGTTTGACGGAACGGTGATTGAGAACGGAAGCCAGCTTCCATTGAAGGATAACGCAGGTATTCATACGTTTACGGCGGTGGCCGTGAACAATGAAGGCCTTGAGACTGTTAAGACTATGACGATTATCGTGACAGGAATCGAGAAGGCGACAGCTGTACCTGGCAAGCCGGTTCTGTCCAATAACAATGGCCATGATAACGGTCTTTTGGATGGCAGCTACAAAATTACGATGAATCTCTGGTACGGCAACAACGGCACAGTTTACAAGCTGTATGAGAATGGACTGCTTATTGATACGCAGGTGCTGACAGACCGTTCACCTTCGGCACAAACGGCCACAACGAGCATCACAGGCAAAGTGAATGGCACATACATCTATACCTGTGAGCTGATAAACTCTTATGGGACAACGTTCTGCGGATCGCATGAGGTCAAAGTAAAGGATGCTGCGCCTGCAAAACCGGTTTTATCCCATGATAACTGGGATGGAAACGGGGATTACAAAATCACGATGAACCTGTGGTGGGGCACGAACGGCACCACATACCGTCTCTTCGAGAACGGCGTGCTCATCGATACCCAAACGCTGACGGCAAATACGCCTTATGCACAAAACGCATTTACCAGCGTGAGCGGCAGAAGGTCAGGGACGTACGAGTATCGGGTGGAACTCGAGAACGCCAGCGGCATGAACGAAAGCATTGTGATGAAGGTTATAGTCAAATAGCTGTACCTATTAAAAAACATGCCCGCTGACCATTGAGGTTGGCGGGCATGTTTTGAAATATAAGAAAGTATAAATTTTAACCTTATACAATGCTTATATTTCATCGCGAAACGAGCTTCTGCCGCTAAAGACGGCGTCAGCCGTTTACGCTTGTTAGATGCAAAATTTCATTTTGCGAGGCATATCGGAAAAGGGACAGAAGTCGTTTCAGAACTGAAACCAAGAATTACTGGTTATAATTACTGGTTTTTCTAGATCGAATTACTTTACCGCCAATTAATCCGAGTAGAGCAATTAAAGCTGAAGCCAACATAATGCCTTTATAATCATAGAAAAAAATACGCATAATAATAAATCCTGTTAGACCACCATATAACATGATTTCAAATAATTTTTTCATTATACATACCTTCCTGGTAAAAAGGTCTTATTTCCAAATGCTAACTAAACATAGTATAGGCTGCAGAACTCAGGCAACGAAAATGACATTGGTATTTTCCGAAATAGGGTTTGCGTGGATTAATTGCAAAAATATAGGTTTATTAAATGTGATTGGAAAAAGGCGTGGTAGTTTTATGCTATTCAAGTGAATCCTTTATTTTTTATGGAAGGTACGAAGTTTTTAAAGGAGAATCAAATAAGTATATAGAAGTAATATATTTCCTTTTTTCATAAAGTTGAGGGATTTTGGAATCTAGCTGGTTAATCTTTTTGATTATATTGGGGGGATATCATATGTTACTCGTTCAAAATGATGATAGGCAGCCGGCTGTGATCGAAGCAATTGCCAAGGATGCGGAGGAACTAGGCTTTAAAATGTCCTGCGATACGGAAACCGGTTCTTTGCTCAGAACGCTGGCGGCTTCCTGCGCGAACGGCAAGCTGTTAGAATTGGGCACGGGTGCGGGCATATCTACAAGCTGGATATTGGACGGTATGGACCAGGAATCTACGTTGTTGACGGTCGAGAGTGACGAAGCGTTGCAGGCCATAGCCAAAAAGCATCTAGGCTCCGATAATAGAGTACAACTTTTCACTATGGATGGGGCAGTTATGATAAATGAGTTAAAAGGCGAGGCGTTTGACTTCATCTTCGCGGATACTTGGCCCGGGAAATTCTATGCGTTGGATGAAACATTAGACTTACTGAAGGCGGGAGGGCTTTATATCATTGATGACCTAAACCCGGTTGCAACCTGGTCGGAAGGTCATCCTCAAAAAGTAGAAAACCTGATAAGTTACTTGGATGCCAGGGAAGATTTATGGATAACGAAGTTGAACTGGTCAACTGGAATCATGATCGCAACAAAGAAGCATCCAAGCGGATGAATCTCACAAAATAAAAGGACTGGCACCCCGGCAAAGTAAGCTTAGCGGAGGAGCAGTCCTCTTTGGCATGGAATAAAATTAAAGTACGTTCAAATGAGGGATAACTAACCCCCCGTATGCGAATGCGATAACAATGACGAAGGCAGGATGAATTTTGCGGAACTGCATCGCCCAGAAAGCTACTGCCGCTATGATGAGTGATTGAAGGATGCCAATGGATTCGACGGAGCTTTGAGCCATTTGCCAAGTCAGCAGAAGCATCATGACGGCAATGACGGGCTGCACGAGCAGGGTCATTCCTTTAACGACTGGCGACTGACGATGCTTCTGCAGTACTTTAAGCAGCAGGATAAGCGCGACAGCCGAAGGGACGATCGTTGCAGCTAAGGCTAGAAGAATGCCTACCCAGCCGCCGACGTCGTAGCCGACGAACGCGGCTATTTTTGTCGCAATCGGGCCTGGCAGCGCATTGCCCAAAGCAAGAATATTCGAAAACTCTACCGGCGTCGTCCACGCATGGTTGGTCACGATCTCCCGGTACATGAGCGGGATGGAAGCAGGGCCTCCGCCGTAACCGAGCACGTTGGCAATAAAAAAGCCGATAACTATATTAATCCATTCCACGTGTGACGCCCTCCTTCTGCTGTACGGTGCGCTGCTGCTTTTGCTGCTTTCTGCGCTGCAGGGCTCCTACGGTTCTCAGGTGGAAAGCGCCGTAACCTAGAAATAAAAGAATAACGATTGCGGGATGAATATGAATGCCCTGCAGCAGTCCAAAAGCTAAGGCGAAAAAACCAAAGCCAACGTATTTGCCAAGTCCCTTCACGGCCCTTTCTCCGAACTCATAGGCCATCATGCCAAGCATGACCGCAATAACAGGGGTCACTGCCCCGATCATCCCCTGTATGAATGCCGCGCTGCTGAGAAACTGGACGGTCGTTAACAGCAGGATCATCGCGATGCCCGAGGGGACGATATGGGCGAGTACGGATACGATCGCACCCAGCGTCCCTTTTTCCCGATAACCCAGATAAGCTGCGATTTTTGTGGCAATAGGTCCCGGCAATGCATTCGCGAGGGCCAGGATTTCACCGAATTCCTCGTCTTCGATCCATTTGTAATTCGTTACGGCTTCGTAACGAATAAGCGGGATGACGGAGGGCCCGCCGCCGTATCCGATAATTCCGGTCTTCATCATCGCCCACGACAGCTGCATATAGCGGTTGTTCATTATTTTGCTCGCCATGATTTACAGCCTCATTCCCATACGGCTCTTGTATCGGTTAATGAGCACCTGGCAATCCACGCTCATGATGCCGGGCAAGGTGTACAGCTTCTCCTTCAGAAAATGCTCCATCTCCTGATTGTTGCGGAAAAGGCCGTGCATATGCAGCTTGCTGGGTCCGGTCATGTGGTAGAGGCTAGTGACGAACGGCTCGGTTGAGAGCTGGTCGGCGACGGCGTGCAAATGCTTTGGCTCAACCTCTACATTAAAAAAAGCCGACACGTTTATGCCGATTCGCTCCGGATTAATCACGGCGGTAAACCGTTCGATAACGCCTCCATCCATTAAAGCATTGATACGGGATTGAACGGCTACCCGCGACAAGCCTATCTCCTTCGCTAAATCCGTGTAAGATATTCTGCCATTTATATTGAGTTCAGCAATGATTTTGCGATCGATGTCATCTATTTCTATCGTGTACGTCTCGTCAACCGGTCTCGTTTGCACTGGTTTATCAGCTCCAATCCTTATTTTCGCCATTTCAAGGTGTCTTGTAATATCGCGTTTTAATTACCATATGTTTAAATATATACACATTACCATTCGTTTTCAATACAATTTATTAAAAGTGATTACATTTTAGTTGCCTATCATTTGTTAAGATGGTATTTTAAATTCATATACAATGTTATATTATCTCTCATAAAAAATATACCGTTTACGAGTTTTATTTAAAATATAAGAAAGTATAAATTTTAACCTTATACAATGCTTATATTTCATCGCGAAACGAGCTTCTGCCGCTAAAGACGGCGTCAGCCGTTTACGCTTGAATATATAAGAATTTATATGTTTTCACTTATAAATCTGCTTATATATTTCCGCGAAACGAGCTTTTGCCGCTGCAGGATGGCACAGCCGTTACGTTTGTTAGCAAATCATTTTTGGGAGTGGTAGACGTGAATCAGTCCGTGGTTGGAACGAAAGCAATGGTTGTGAGCCCTCATTATTTAGCTACTGCGGCTGGAGCACGCATGCTGGAGAAGGGGGGGAATGCTTATGATGCCGCGGTCGCGGTTAGTGCATGTCTCGCCATTGTGTACCCGCATATGACAAGTCTCGGGGGAGATTCCTTTTGGCTGGGCTATCATCATGGCGAAGGCAAGGTTCGCGGCTATAATGCGAGCGGGCGATCAGGCTATAAAGCAAATATCGGCGCCTATGCGGGTCTTGCGGCTATACCGAATCGGGGCATCGGCAGCATCGTCACGGTACCCGGCATGGTTGACGGCTGGGATGCGGTTCATCGCGAGTATGGCCGTTTGTCTTGGGCGGAAGTGCTGGCACCTGCCATAGACTATGCCGAAAATGGTTTTCCGATGTCGAATGATCAATATCAGAACACGGTTCATAATGAATCGGTGCTTGCGAGGTCGCTTGAAACAGCGGATATTTATTTGCCTGGCGGTCAAGCCGCGAAGACCGGCGAACGCTTTAAACAGCTTGCGCTGGCGAAGACGCTGCGGCGGCTGGCGGAATTTGGGCGCGATGAATTTTATAAGGGAGAAACGGCAAAGGAAATCACGAATTTCCTCGGCAAGCATGACGGACTTCTGACAGCGGATGACTTTGCCGATCATCACGGGGATTGGGTAACGCCGATCGAAGGCTCCTACCGAGGTTATACGCTTCATCAGATGCCTCCAAACTCCCAAGGTTTTTCCGCAATTATGGCTCTTCATATATTAGAACAGTTTAAGTTGGGTGAAATCGCGCATGGCTCACATGACTATTATCAGCTGTGCATTGAGGCGCTTAAGCTGAGCTTCCGTGACCGGAATACCTACTTATCTGATCCCGCGTTTACGAATGTGCCGCTTGAGCGGCTGTTGGATAAAGATTATGCAGCAGCGCTTGCCGCCTCTATTGAACTCGGCCGTGCGTCCTCGGAGAAATCAGAGGTGCTCGGCAGCGATACGGCTTATGCAGCAGTTGTCGATGAGGAAGGGAATTCGGTCTCCTTCATTCAAAGTCTGTACTTTGAGTTCGGATCAGGTGTCGTAGCTGGGAATACGGGGGTCTTGCTGCAAAATCGCGGCTCGTTCTTCTCCCTTGACCCGAATCATGTAAACAGCCTGAAGCCGGCCAAAAGAACATTCCATACCCTCATGCCGGCGATGGCGTGCCGCGATGGCAAGCCGGCGGTGCTGTATGGCACGCAAGGCGGAGAAGGGCAGCCGCAGACGCAAACCGCGATTTTTACCCGGATGATCGACTATGGAATGAACCCGCAGCAAGCGATTAACGAGCCTAGGTGGGTATGGGGCCGGACATGGGGAGAACCGACACAGGAACTGAAGATCGAAGGGCGCGTATCGCAGGATGTTCTGGAATCGTTGGCACAAGCGGGTCATATTGTACGCAAAGTAAAGGATTTTGACGGGATTATGGGGCATGCGCATGCGATTATGCGCGATGAGCAGGGATTCCTGCTGGGCGGCTCGGACCCCCGCTGTGATGGTGCGGCAATAGGTTGGTAGTATCCAATAGGAGAGACTTGGAGGCTGAAATAACGATGAAGCAAAGCTGGAACGCGTATGCTAATGAACATTTGGTGCTCGAGCCTCAAGCTGAGGGGAGCCTAAGCGGTAAAAAGTTTGCGGTCAAAGATGTGTTTAATATTGCCGGTCACACATCGGGTGCAGGCAATCCGGATTGGCTGCGGACGCACGGGCCCTCGACGGAGAATGCCGCAGCTATAGACCACCTTCTCCGAAACGGCGCAAGGCTGGAGGGAACAACGCTTACGGATGAAATGATGTACAGCATCAACGGAGAAAATGCCCATTACGGGACACCGGTCAATCCGAAAGCGCCCGGGCGCATACCGGGTGGATCCTCCAGCGGATCGGCCGTTGCGGTATCGGCGGGGTTAGCGGACTTTGCGATTGGGACCGATACGGGAGGCTCCATTCGAGTGCCGTCCGCTTATTGTGGCATTTATGGCATTCGACCAACGCATGGCACTGTGGATGCGAGCGGCTTGATTCCGTTGGCACCGAGCTTTGATACAGTGGGCTGGATGGCCCGCGATCCTCAGACGCTGCTCGAGGTGGGAAAAGTGCTTCTGGATACCGAGCCGTCAGCCGGCTCGGGATTTATGCGGATGCTATTCGCTCAGGATGTATGGTCATTAACGGATGACCATACAAAATCGGCGGCTTCCCGCTATTTCCCGGCACTGCGTGAAAGGGTTCGGCAGCATGAGGATGTTGTCGTGGCGCCGGACGGCCTGCGGGAGTGGATGGACGCTTTTCGTACCATTCAGGGCTTGGAAATTTGGCGCGCGCATCAAGAATGGATCACACAGGTACAGCCTGTGTTTGGTCCGGGAATTGCTGAGCGGTTTGCTTGGGCAAGCACGCTTAAAGAAGAGGAAAGTGGCGTGGCATACAAGCTGCGTGAAACCGCATGTATCCATATGAATGAACTGCTCGGGACAGATGCCGTGCTCGTTTTGCCGACTGTGCCAGCGATAGCTCCACTGCTTCAATTGTCGGGTTCTGAGGTGGAGCAGCGCCGTGTACAAACGCTCGAAATGAGCTGCATTGCCGGACTAGCAGGGCTTCCTCAAGTGACGGTGCCGATCGCGGGAGAGTTAGGTTATCCGGTTGGATTGTCTTTTGTTGCGGGTCGAGGTCAAGATTTGCGGCTGCTGGAATGGGTAGCTAATCGCGTATCGTCAATTGTTGAGCCATAAGCTAAAGCAGAGGAGTGCTTATAGATGAAATTATCTACCGTAAAAGTAAATGGTAAAGAGCAAGCCGCGATTTCAATCGCGGAAGGGCTTGTCCTTATAGAAACGATTAACGTAGCGGAACGAGCGGGCTGGAGTACGGAGCTGTTCGAGCTGATCCGTCTTGGAGAGCTTGCGACTCTCACGGAATGGTACAATACCGGCGGCAAGGAAAAGCTGGAACAGCTGACTTTAATTCCTTATGAAGAAGCAGACTACGGCCCCCTCTATCGACATCCTCGTAAAATTTGGGGCATCGGCCTAAACTACGTGAAGGATGCCGCAGAGCTTGCCGCAGCAGATCCGAATGATGAGCCGGTCAGCTTTATGAAGCCGGATACGACCATTATCGGTCCGCTTGATGCCATTCGGATTCCTCCTGAGGAGGGAACCATCACTGCAGAGGCCGAGTTAGGCATTATTATTGGAAAGACTTGCAAAAACATAACGGAAGCTGAAGTATACGATGCCATCGCCGGCTATACGACGACTATCGACGTAACGGCATCGGATATCCACGCTAGAAATCAGCGATACTTAACGAGAGCCAAAAGCTTTGATACCTTCTTTAGCTTCGGGCCTCAGTTTATTACGAAGGATGAATTTCCCGATCCGCTGGACATTCAAGTGGAAACGGCGCTTAACGGGGCGACAGCGCATCGGAACAAGGTGTTTAATATGAAGTTTCGGCCATGGTATGCGGTTGCTTTTCATTCGAAAGTAATGACGCTGCTTCCTGGGGATATTATTATGACCGGTACCCCGGGCGCTGTCGTTATTCGAGACGGAGATGTAGTGGAATGCCGTATCGAAGGCTTTGAGCCGCTGCTTAATCCCGTCAAAAATTGAAGACCGAAGCAAAAAAATAACGATTAAAGAGTAGTGTAGAAAGAAAATAAAGTATTAGACTGTGTTAATTGTAGTAACGTAAATAGAGGATGGTTAGTTCATTATATGAGCTAATCTCCTCTATTTTTTGTTTAAATAGAAATATTAACTATGGCTTTAAAACTTGGTATAAATTATTTAATATATTGAGGGATAAATGCTTTCGTTGGGAGTGAAGCTGTGAGAGTACAAGAAGTAATTCTTAATGATAATAAAAAGAGATATTTGCTGTTGGATGAGGCAGGTGTTCCAATTGTTCCTGTTATGAAGTATTTAAAACATCTCGATCAGACAGGTAAAAGCAACAACACACTGAAAACTTATTGCTACGCATAAAAACAGTATTTCACTTATCTTGAAGAGCGGAAGATAGATTATAAAGAAGTAGGAGTTAAGGATCTTGCTGACTTTGTAGGGTGGTTGCGTAATCCGTTTGAAAGCGGAAAAGTGATTCCATTACAACAGATCGAACATTCGTGATCGATTGTTGATTCAGCTGTTGTTTGAAACGGGACTACGTATCGGAGAAGCATTATCTCTCTTAAGCAATGAACAAAGAATAAATTGACTTTTAACTTAACGTGTAGAGGGAGATTTTTTTAATGGAATTAAGAGTCATAAACTATTATTTGACTGTAGCTAGAGAGGGAAGCATCACAAAGGCCGCAGAAGTGCTTCATGTTTCACAGCCAAATTTGAGCCGCCAACTCAAGCAGTTGGAAGAAGAACTTGGCGTAACCCTATTTAAGCGCGGAAATAAAAAAATCACATTAACAAATGATGGGATTCTGTTTCAACAAAGAGCTAACGAAATAGTTTCCTTAGTAAACAAGACCACGCATGAATTTACCCAACAGAAGGATTCTATTGGAGGAACAGTGTCCATTGGCTGTGTAGAATCAACTGCCTCGCGTATGCTTTCAAAGGTGCTTCGGGAGTTTTCCAAACGGTATCCATTGGTTCGATACGACCTATACAGTGCTGATGGTGATGATATTCGCGAGAAACTTGATAAGGGTATCATCGACATTGGTGTTCTACTAGAACCTATTGAAACCGCAAAATATAACTACATTCATTTGCCATATGTGGAAAAGTGGGGGCTTGTGATGCGTCGAGATGATCCTTTGGCGCAAAGAGAGTCAATCGGGCTACAAGAAGTGAGTAGCTTGCCTTTAATTCCACCCAGAAGAATGATTGTTAGAAACGAAATTTCCAGTTGGTTTGGTTTCTCAGAAGAACAACTTCAGATAGTTGCTACTCATAATCTGCTGACCAATGCATCACTATTGGTAGAGGAAAAGTTGGGATATGCCATCTCTGTCGAAGGTGCTCATGAAATTCGCGGTAGCAAAAACACTTGTTTTATACCGTTTTCTCCAGTACGCACTACTGGTCATGTATTAGCATGGAAAAAAACACAAATTTTTAATTCCGCAACGCAGCTTTTTATACAATATATGAAAGATAACAAAAAAGCATGACAAAGCATGTATTATAAGTATTCGATATGGTGGGATTATTGATTTACAATAAAGCATGGTAACATGATTGTTCTATTCTGCTTATGCGGTGTGAATCCATGTTAACTCTATTTGAATGGAGGATCCTATATGCTACACAAACAAATCAACTTTACGACCGATGGAAGAGTTAACATGCAAACTTATATCCATGAAAAGTATCCGATTCCCTAATACATTCCTAACGGCTTTCAAATCCCAAAACGTCCGGCAAATATCTTAATGCCAGGTGGTGCTTATTACATTTTATCGGATACGGAACGGGAGCCGGTTGCCTTGACCTTCCTCAAGGAAGGCTTTAACACCTTTGTTGTAAATTATGTTGGCCCCCATACCCCACCGCTTTTTATCTGGCATAACCGCAACGATGCACTTGTGCCGTCAGATCAACCAATGCGCATGGCCACTAAAATGCAAGAATTTGGTCTAAAATGTAGAATCCTGGGTACAGATGTGTTCGAATTGGCTGTTTGAGGTGTTTCATATTTAATTGCACTTCTTCTTGGCCGTTCTTATGCTGCGCACGCGGCAAAGAATGCCTATAAATATCAACTCCATTGTAATCTATCATAAGAAGAGTTATGCGATGAGATATCTGCACACTCTGTTACCCTGCACCTGCAACGGATTGCGGAGAAACGCAGCTGCAATGGTGGACAGGACAAAAATGATCTTATTGACTTGGAGTTATTCGTCTTATCATCCGAAAAAGGAGTGTTTTGACCGATGGAATATGTGAAGCTAGGAAATACAGGCTTGGATGTATCCCGCATTTGTCTTGGCTGTATGGGCTTTGGTGTAGCAGTACCGGGGGGGCATCAATGGGTTCTTGATGAAGCGAGCAGTCGTCAGATCATTAAACACGCCTTGGAGCTTGGTATCAATTTTTTTGACACGGCGAATGTCTATTCAGCCGGGACAAGTGAAGAATTTACTGGACGGGCATTAAAGGAATATGCAAATCGGGATGAAATTGTGCTCGCAACGAAGGTTAATGGCCTCATGCATGAAGGTCCAAACGGTGCCGGACTTTCCCGAAAAGCAATCATGAGTGAAATTGATAAAAGTTTGAAGCGGCTGGGAACGGATTACGTGGATCTGTATCAAATTCACCGCTGGGATTACCATACGCCTATAGAAGAGACGATGGAAGCTATGCATGACGTGGTGAAGGCTGGGAAGGCACGATACATCGGGGCTTCTGCCATGTACGCATGGCAATTCTTGAAGGCGTTGCACGTGGCTGAGAAGAATGGTTGGATCCGTTTTGTTTCGATGCAGGATCATTATAACCTCATCTATCGCGAAGAAGAGAGAGAGATGCTCCCGCTCTGTAAGGCTGAAAAAATCGGTGTCATTCCCTACAGTCCGCTTGCAGGAGGAAGATTGACAAAGGATCCGCAGGAAAAAACGCATCGTTCGGAAACCGATCAAATCGTGAAGCTGAAATACGATGCAACTGCAGATACCGATCGGGTGATCATCGATCAGGTGGCGGCCACCGCAGAAAAATACGGCGTACCGCGCGCCCAAATCGCACTTGCCTGGCTGCTGCAGAAAGAACCGGTAACCGCTCCCATTGTCGGTGCAACGAAACAATCGCATCTCGAAGATGCGGTAGCAGCTCTTTCGATAAAACTGACACCTGAAGAAATAGCTTCGCTTGAAGAGCCGTATTTACCCCACCAGATTGTTGGTCATCAGTAATGAGCAGCGTGGAACGCTTATGGACGAAGCCTTTTATTCTCATGACAATGGGAAACCTATTCCTATTTGTCGCGTTTTATATGCTGTATCCGACACTGCCGCCCTTCATCAAAGGGATGGGCGGCAGTGAATCGCAGATCGGTCTGGTGATGGGCGCATTTGCGCTGTCCGCCGTGCTTTTCCGGCCGCTCGTCGGCGGTCTGCTGGACCGGTTCGGCAGACGTCCGTTTATCGTATGGGGGATCCTACTCTTTACGTTGGCGATGTATCTGTATGGTTGGGTAGGGGGAATCGCCGTTCTGATTGGGCTCAGAATTTTACACGGCCTCAGTTGGGCCGTGTCCACGACCGCCATGATTACATCGATCACGGATATGATTCCTTCCGCCCGCCGCGGCGAGGGAATGGGGTGGTTCAGCTCGTCCATGACACTTGCGATGGCAATCGGCCCGCTGCTTGGTATCTGGGTTGCACAGGACCTGTCGTACAGTGCTTTGTTTTTATTCGCCGTTGTCCTCTCTGTGGCAGCGCTGCTCCTGACATTTGGTTCAAAAATGCCTTTCCAACCGCAAACGGGAGCAAGACGAATCGAATTGTACGAAAAATCGGTCCTGCCGCTTGCGGCGTCTGTTTTTTTTCTGTTTATCGCTTATGGCGGCATTACAACCTTTGTTCCGCTGCTCGCAGGCACGATTCAAGTCAATTCCGGCATATTTTTCCTGACCTTTGCCGCAACGCTCGCGTTCAGTCGTCCCATTTCGGGAAAACTATCCGATCGGTACGGCGAGATGGCTATTATTGTACCATCTCTTGTCATCACGATTTGCTCCCTGGTTGTCTTGAGTCTCTCGACCGGTTTGATCGGCGTGCTGATATCGGCTGTTCTATACGGGATTGGCTTTGGCTCCGCGCAGCCGGCTTTTCAATCGGCGAAGATACTTCTGGCCCGTCCGGATCGCAAAGGTGTTGCCAATGCCACAATTACGACTGCTAACGACCTTGGCATCGGGCTGGGGGCGATCATGCTGGGTTGGATTTCTCAGTACACCAGCTACCAAGTATTGTTCACGGTAAGCGCCGTGTCCGTTGCGGTATCTTTGGTCCTATTCACATTTTTTGTGAAACGTTTGCTGAAAGACAAAGAACAGTCGCTGAATGCGGACTCTCTTCCTATCGAATCCAACTGAAAAAATACATGAGGCAATCGATAGACTGGTAAAATGCCTGACTTGGAAGTTAGTCACATTTTAGGCGTGAACAAGCCGGATGCTGGTGGAAATAAATAAATAGCAGTACAGCGATACCGACCAGGGAACGGAGACGATAGTTAAATATAAAGGGTTTCACATATTATTCATGAATAATATGTGGAACCCTTTATTATATCTGATTGGTCAATGGACACCATGAAAAGTATGAGTGTTGGTGAGCAGGATATATCTGGAGCGATTGGAGCTCGGACCCGAGTAACCAGGTTGCCACAGGTGACGAAGAATAGTCGAAAGATGAAAAGCAGTGTAGCAATTTATTGACATAAAGAAGGTCAGAATTCCTCGTTTGAGGGATCTGGCCTTATTCGAGTTGATGAAATCCGCTGTGTTAAAATGCTAGATATGTCGTGACTGCTCGACCAGCTTCCTTGCCTCGTGCCGGGTCATAACTTGGAGCTTACCCAAAATGTTCGACACGTTGTTGGCAACGGTCTTGGCGCTAATGTGGAGGCGGTCGGCAATCTGAGCGTTAGTGTCTCCGAGTGCGATTCGGGCCAAAATCTCCGCTTCGCGCCGGGTCAATTCGGCAAAGGCCGGATCTCGCAGCAGGCCATGCCTTCCGATCGCCTGCTCTTCCGCCTCTTCGCCATGGGAATCCGGCACAACCAGCGGGGGCTGTGAAGCGAAATAATGCATCATCCGCTCCGCGATTCCCGTACTGAATACGGCGCGTCCACTTCCCACCATACGAATCGCCTGAAGCAGTTCCTCCTCATCCGCATCCTTCAGCACGTAGCCCTTGGCACCGACTCTCATAGCAGTGAAGACCGACTGATCATCCTGATACATCGTGAGGATCAATACTTCGATAGCCGGATATTGTTCTCTAATCCGTTCGGTCGCCTCGATGCCATTCATTCCAGGCATACGAATATCCATCAGCATGAGGTCGGGCTGCAGCTCGCCTGCCAGCTTCACCGCTTCCTCGCCATCAGACGCTTCCCCGACAACTTCCAAGTCGTCCGTCGTCGCCAGCAAGCTGCGAACGCCGTTGCGAAACATCGGGTGATCCTCGGCTATAATGATTCTCATTAGTCCAATCCTCCTTCTCTATTGCAAAGGCAGCATCGCGCGTACCCTCGTTCCTCCTGTGTCCAGCCGTTCAATCACGCATTCTCCGCCGATCTCCGCAGCCCGCTCGCGCATGGATATAAGTCCGATACCGCCGGTCGTCCCCGTCAAAGCCGGACGTTGCGTCGCACCGACACCTACACCTACACCGTCGTCTGTCACTTCCACCAGGAGTCGACTATCCTCCGTCACGGCTAGCACGACTCGACAGACGGTCGCATCCGCATGCTTCACCACATTCACCAACGACTCCGTCACGATCCGGTAGACGGCAACCTCGACCGCAGCACGCAACGCAGGCAGAACCGACGGAGCGTTGATCTGCATATGCAGCTGCTTTGTCCACGAACCGTCCGCGTTTAGCTGAGAAGGCTTCGCCATCTCTTCCATCCGCGCGCGGATCGCGCCGACAAGACCGAGCTCATCCAGCGCAGGCGGGCGCAAATCGTTCACCAGGGAGCGAATATCTTGGATCGTCGATCGAATGACTTGGCCGAGTTCATCCATCTTCGCAACAGCAGCGGCAGGCTCCTTGTCGACGTATTTGCGCGCTATCGCCACGTTAAGCGCCAGTGCCGCCAATCTCGGCGCGAGATCGTCGTGCAGATTGTTGCGGATTCGCCGGCGCTCCTCTTCCCGGGCGAGCACAAGCTTCTCGCGGGAATCCTGAAGATCTTCCGCTAGCCGCCTCATACCCAGCAGCATATCCGCATTGTTCACAAGCGGCCCGGCTTGCTGAAGCAACACTTCCAGGAAAATATGGTCCTCCGACGAAAACGTTTCACCTGCCGAGCGATTCGCCGCATACAACGTACCGATCGATTTGCCCCGATAAATAATCGGGTAGGCATGCAGTTCAAGCGCTTCTTTTCGCTCGCCTGCTTCGGCTAAAATGGTCTCTTGCCCTTCGATGTCCATCGCAATGCTGGCATAAGGCAATCGAAGCGCGCCTTGCACTTGACGCGCAATCGCCGCCAGCATCGCATCAGGTGCGAGCGGCTGCATCATCTGGCTGCCAAGCTCTAACAGAACGGCGTACGGATCATCATGACGGCCTTTCATCAGCCGATTCACCTGTCGTTGCAGCCATTCCTTAAGGGGCGCGAACACAGCCGCGACGAGTGCCGTCGCAATGAGAGAGACGACATAATGGTTCCAAGAGACAAACAGCTTTCCGAGATAAAGCACAACGGCGGTATACAGCAGAACAATGCATACAGTCAGCGCACCGTAGACAATCGTCCGGTTAACAAGGGGATTAATGTCCCATAGCCTCCGCCTTAGAACAGCGAGCGTAAGCGTAATGGGCAGAGCCGACAGGAAAAGGTGAAGCGCCGCATTTAAATAGACAAAGTAAGCGGCATTGCCGTTATAGAAAGCAGGATCGAACAGCATACTGATTACCGCAAATCCAATAAAGCAGACCGAAACGCCGTAGACAACCCACTTGGTCTGCTGCCGCTGCTCGGGTGAAGAGATTCGTCTGAAACGGTACACCTGGGCATAGATCAGCAGCAGCGTCGTTGACAAATACCAGATGAACTGAAGGTACATAGGGACATGAAGTTTTTTCCATAAGTTCCCATCATAGAAGATGTTCGCAACATCTACGATGACGATGAGCGCCATGGCGTACCTCGACCATGCAGGCACGAATGTACCATTCGGAAATAGCAGGCAGAACAGCGATATCGCAATCCAACCTGCAGCCGCTACCCCAAGGAACCAGTAATGAGAGAATGTCGAATCTACCGATCCAACCATGACGAGTGATGGAAAAGAAGTGCCGAAGGCGATCATCGCCAATGCGGCGAGTAAACCCATCTGTTCCCGGGCGCTTTTCCACAGAAGAATCAGGGCAGAGGAATAGAACACCAGCGTAAAGGAACAGTCGATCGCTACTTGGAGGAATGCAATCTCCGTTAAGGAGAGACCCCCCGGTTCCAAGGTCAAGGCAGGAATCGACAAACCGCATCCGCTTGAGATGCATTGCGTCACCAGCATGTCGTAATAGGTGGGAATGCAACTCGCATAAAGGGTAGCTGTAACGATAAAAAACAATCCGATAAGGACTTGATAGGCTCTTATAATTTTCATGCTTTTATTATAGCGATGGAAGGTTGTTTTGAATATGAGATTGTTGCGAATTCCCGGCCGATTCCCGAATTTCCCGGATTCGGGAATCGGCCGTTTCCCATAAAATGAGGTATTCATTGCCCTGTTGCCCGTGATTCCCGTGCATGTAGGATTAAGGCAAGCAAATAAATCGAAGATGAGGAGAATGAAAATGAACGAGTTACGAGTATTGAGATGGCTGGGCATGATCTGCTTGCTGGCGGGGATCGCGAGAATCGGCATGATGCCGACGGCGATCATCTGGGGAACGGACAGCATGCCGGAGCTTTCCTTCGGGTATGTGGCATGTATTCTTATGGCGGTTGGCTCGATCGCCGGTTATCTCGTGCAATCGAAGGAGACCGGCTTGCTTGGATTTATTAGCGTACTCGGCATTACGATTGGCAACATTTTGACAACGGCTTTGTTGTTTGCCGTGTTCATCCAGGGGCCATCCGCTCCGGAACCTGACAGCTTGGTTATGGCGATTACCGGAATGGGCAGCATGATCGGCTTGACCGGAGGCACGCTGCTGTTCGCCATTATGACGTTCCGCGCCAAGGTATTCCCCCGTTGGGTGGCTGGCTTATACTTGCTGATGCTCCTTGGCGCATTCCTTCCGGTGGAAGACAACGTATACTTTGCATTCTTCTGGGGACTCGCTTACGTCGGTATGGGCTTCTGCATTTGGACCGGAAGATTGACGCCTCGGTCGCATCGGGAGCCACTGGCTGCCCATCCCAATCATTCGGGGAGCGTTTAATCCTGAATAGGAAACGAGGTAGGGTAATTTTTTTCCGTAGGGTGAAAAAAGTTCATCCTCCCCAAGCTCGCAGGGGGCGCTGTATACTTCGATCTGTGAACGATCGACGCACAATTCTCGTGGTACAGCTACGGGTTGCGCCCGGGATTTTCCTTCGTTTTTGATCGTTGTTTATTCGTTAACAGAGTGATAAAGGGGTGATTCGTTTTTAATCGGTATGAGCTGACCGATACGGACCGCATTCATAAAAAGTATTGTATATTGATGGGAGTGATTATCATTTTTCGTAAGTTAATAGCGATGATGTTAACGTGTTTGTTGCTACTCGGAGCTTTCCTTCCGGCAGCGAATGCAAGTTCAGGGCTCGGCCAGTGGATCTGGTGGACCGATGAAGGCGATGCCTATACAACATTCGGAGGAAACTCCAGCATTTCCATCCACACCGGGAAGATGCAAATTATTCCGCATTGTTCTGAAGGAAATCCTGACGGGTTAACCTCATGGACCGATCTTTATATCGTGAAGAGCGGAAGCGTCAACGCTCTTTCCCACGGGAAGGAACTGGAGGATGAGGGCGGCGGCAAACCGAACACCGTCATGAGTATATCGAACGGCATCTTCATCTCTGAAACGATCGGCTACACAGGGCCGGATGGAAAAATTCCTCCTGGTGAATACGCCGTCGTGTTTGACGAATGTCAAGACGGAAAGTTCGATTATCTTATCGATGGAGTTATTGATCCTGCTTTCAAGGTAGAATATACTACCGGTTTCGTTCCAGCGCTGGATCTGACGCAGCTGAAGGAAGATGCAGGAAAGCTGGCGGAGCGCTGGGAGAAGTATGAGAAGTACGCAGACAAATTGTTCAAACTGCAGAAAGCAGCCGATGCCGGAAGAAATCCAAATGAGAAATTTGTAGATTTCCTAATGCGCAGCGGTCTTCAAGATCCGCGGACAATGGCATTGCTTCAACTCGCCAATCAGGCCAAACATTATCAAGGCATCAAGGATGACCCGCCGGATCCGGACTATAAACATATTACTCCGCTTGGAGAGAGGCGCCTCCTGGATTTCCAAAGTAACGATCAAGTGGATGCCGCCATGCAGGCTCTGGTGAATGATATTGCCAAAGAGCAAGCGATAACCCGTCAAATGTGGACGCAGCTTGAACGTTATCAAGGAGCGCAAGCGATGGGAGATGTGAATTGGGCGCTGACACACGGCAAGGCGCTTAGCGACAACATAAATCTATTGCTCTACCAGCTGCAGTTTACAAGCCAAAGCCTCTCACGGTTTAATCAAGCATTCGCACAGGTTGACGAAGCGTTAAACGAGAAGGCTGCCGAATTGCGGCAGCTTCAAGAGCGAGTTGCAGCGTCAGGCTTCACGAATGAGGAGATGCAATATTTTGCTTCGCTTGGCTTTACCGAATCGGAAATTGTACAGTTTAAAGCAGAGTTCACGGCTATGGATTTCGATTTTTCAAAGCAAGATATGTTGGCTGAAGGTGCGGCTATCATTGAAGACAATAACGTGTTCGGTACAAACTTGGTAGATTTCGGCGGCCATGTGGTCGGACTCGTTAACCAGCTTCTGCAGGATCCGACCGTAGTCGATGATGCTCCTTATGCGGACGCCGGTGGTCCTTACTCCGGGAAAGAAGGAGATCCCGTTACGTTCAACGGCACTTGGTCCACTAGCGATGCCGGTATCGCTGCCTATGATTGGGACCTGGATAGCGATGGATTTTTCGACGATGCTCAGGGTGTAAAGGTGACACATACGTTCACCAAGCCGGTTAATGGGCTTGTCGGATTGAGAGTAATGGACAATAACGGAAATCAAGCGGTTCATTATGTGCAAACCGTGATTGCGGATGTGAATCGCGCTCCGCTTCTCGTGGAACAATCACCCCCCGCTCGTCAAGTACAGCAGTATGTAGGGGAGGCGGCGTTATTTGAAATTACGGCCATTGATCCCGATAACGATCCGATAGCTGTTGAATGGTTTGTTGATGGGGCAACCGTAGGCACAGGAACAGGAAATAAGTATACGTATGTTCCGACTTCCGTCGGTTTGCATGCGGTTGAGGTGATTGTTTTGGATTCAAATCCGCTTGGTGGAGCCTTTCTAATCAGTTGGATGGTAAAAGTCGTTCAGAAGCAGCCGCCGGCGACTATCAATCTAACTCCTGATAGCGCATCGCGTTCGCTTGGCGGTGCGCATACTTTGAAAGCGACAGTCCTTGATCAGCAAGGCCAACCGGTGATCGGAACGCCTGTTTCCCTTGTCATTACTGGTGCTAACCCAGGTGCACATACGGCAAACACGGATAATACTGGTGTGGCAGCATTTCAATACACGGGTACACAGACGGGTGAAGATCGGGTCGTCGCACAGGTCGGATCGCTGTCCAGCAGCCCTGCAGTTGTTGTTTGGAGTACAGAGGATGTGACCGCGCCTTCCACGACAGCATCATTGTCGCCGGCTGAGCCTGACGGCACGGGCGGTTACTATCGATCCCCGGTAACTGTTACATTTACTGTTAATGACGAGGGCAGCGGTGCCGCTAAGACGGAATACCGGGTGAATGAGGGCGATTGGGAGATTTATTCGACTCCGGTCACATTTAGTGCGGACGGAGCTTACACCATTTCGTATCGAAGCACCGACAACGCAGGGAATGTCGAGGCCGTGAAGCAAGTCTCGTTCAGGATCGGCGCATCGGAGGTTCCTCAAGCGTTCTTTAATCCCGTTTCGGCAGGAAAGAACGTCGCGCTGTTAGAAGAGAGAGCCAAGATTGAAGCCGTATCAAGTAATTATGACTCAGGCCACAGTGCAGAAAACATGTTGAAATTTAACCACAGTACCCCATGGGCGACAAAGTCGAAGAACAATCAATGGGTGAAGATCAGCTTGGCAGACGGCGATTCGTACCTTATTGACCGGATCCAGATCAGACCGCGTATTTTCTCTGCAGAGCAGCGGGTGAAAGATTTCGAGGTTGCGATTTCAAATGATAATTTAACCGAATTCACTACAGTCCTTAGCGGTACGCTGGAAAACAATGGAGAGCTGCAGGAGTTTAAGCTTCCAAAGCCGATGTTAGCCAAATATATTTTGTATAAACCTCTTTCTTCTCAAGGAAACGGTTCAATCATTTCAACTCAGCAATTGAAAGTCAAGACAGGTCAGATTGGCGGCGAAACCGTCACTTTCCAAAATCTGTCCACAGACAAAAACAATGATATTGTTTCTTATGAATGGGATTTCGGGGATAACAGTCCGAAGATTAACGTGAAGGAACCGACCCATACGTTCCCAGGCCCGGGCATCTACCCGGTTACGTTGACCGTAACGGATTCGCAGGGGCAGTCAAGCAGCTTTACGTTGGAGCAATCCGTTGAGCCCGCAGATTTCGAGTTCCTCCCCCAAAACCCGAAAGAAGGGGAGAAGGTTTCGCTCATCAATACGACAGCCGGCGGAGACCAAGGGCTTATTACAAGCAGCATATGGGATTTCGGCGACAGATCCTACACGGACTCTGGAATGACCGTCTCGAAATATTACACTGACAGCAATACCTATATGGCTACGCTTGATATCGTGACGAAAGACGGAAAGAAATATCAAGTGAAAAAACCGATTACCCCTGCGAACGTCGCGCCTATCGTCGATGCAGGAAGAGACGTAACGGTGCTTGGCGGTCAAAGGTATGAAGGAACTACTAAAATTTTCGATCCTTCCTGGGACAGTCATACTTGCGTCTGGGACTTCGACGACGGGACGACATCTACATCGTGTCACTTTGATCATGCTTATCCGGTAATGGAGAAGGATTCGGCCGATAAAATTTACAAGGCAACCGTCACTGTTACGGATGATGATGGCGCAGTGGGCACAGATACGTTTGAGATTACCGTTCGGGCAGAGCAGACACCTAGACAGATCGCTTACTATACGTTCGATGGCAATTTCCAGGACTCTTCGGGTAACGGCAACCACGGGGCGCCTGCGATCGGCAATCCGACATTTGTCGAAGGGATAATCGGCCAAGCGGCGAAGTTTGATGGTTGGAGCGGGGTGCTCGTAGAAGACAGCGATTCGCTTGATTTGGCGACATCCTTCAGTTTCTCCGCATGGGTGTACAAAGAGAATGGAGGCACTGGAGGATACGCTCCCATAATTTCGAAGGGCCACACGGAAAATTACGGACCGTATTCCTTCTTGCATGACGGATGGGGAGATTCTCCGGGCATGCGCCTTAAAAGCGGCGACCGAAACGGATTTACGCACCTCTTCCCGAATACGCCAATGCCGGACAAAGAGTGGTATATGTCTACTGTCACCTGGGACGGCACGACGGCTAAGTACTATATTAACGGCGTATACAAGACTTCGTTGGCTTGGAAAGGTATATTTGAGAATACAACCGAGAAGCTGACGATTGGATTCGATCCACCGGGATCGACGGAATATTTCAATGGTATGATGGACGATTTTAGAATGTACAATTACCCTCTCACCGAGGCGGAAATCAAGCAGTTGTACGAACTGAAAAATCCGGCGCCTGCGGACGTTGTGGTTAGCGCGGATCCGACCATTCTTAACGCCGGACAATCGAGTACGGTTACCGCTGTTGTGAAGGATTCGAATGGTCAAACGATGTCGGGGCAAAAGATAACGTTCTCGACGACACTCGGTACGATTACCCAAACAGCCGTAACCGATGCGAATGGAGTGGCAACAGCCGTGTTGACATCTCCGATCGCCGGTACGGCGAAGGTGAAGGCGCAGGCCGCCCGGGGCGCCTACGGGGAAACCAGCGTGCAGTTTACGAATGCGAATACGCCTCCGGTTGCGCAAGCGGCTTCCGTCCAAGGGCACGAGGACCTGCCGTTATCGGGAGAGTTATACGCAAGCGATGCGGATCGGGATAACGTAACCTTCAGCATGGTAGATCAGCCGCTGAAAGGCACGGTTTTCATTAGTCCTTCGGGACAGTTTAAGTATGTACCGGGCGTCGACGACTGGAACGGAACCGACAGCTTTTCCTTTAGAGTAAATGACGGCAAGGCGGACTCCGAGCCTGAAGTCGTATCGGTAACGATCGATCCGGTAAATGACGCGCCGTCATTTAGTAAAGGGGATGACCAGGCAGCGAATAAGACCGATGCGGTTCAAGGGGTAAGCGTGCCGGCTTGGGCTGCGAACATTTCCGCCGGTCCGGCTGATGAATCCGGTCAGACTCTGATGTTCAACGTTACCAATGACCGGAACGATCTGTTCACCGTTCAGCCTGCGGTCGCATCGGATGGTACGCTGAGCTTCACGCCTGCGGACGACGTCAGCGGTACGGCAACGGTTTCCGTCGCTCTGACGGATGACGGGGATACGGCAAACGGCGGCGTTAACGAATCCGCAGTTCAAACCTTCACCATTACGGTGGACTCCATCAATCCGGAAATTTCGGCTGATTTCCCGGCCGATTGGACGAACAACAGCATTCCCGTGACGGTGGAGTTTGACGGAACCGGCAGCGCTGTTACGGCAATGAAATGGGCCGCGGGCGAGCGGACGGCCGAGTTTTTTGCGGCCGGCGGCAACAACTTCACGGGTAACAGCTTTATGGTGACGTTGAACGGCAGCTACACATTGTATGCCGAAGATGAAGCGGGAAATCAGGCGGTTAAGGTGATTACGGTAGGAAACATCGATACGGTCGCACCGGTTACGGCAGCTTCCGTTAATCCGGCTGGACCGAACGGATGGCATACCGTCGATGCGGTTCTCACACTTTCGGCTGCTGACGATTTGTCAGGCGTAGCCAAGACAGAATACCGGATCAATAACAGTGAATGGGCCTTATACACGGGTTCGATCCCTGCCTTTCATGACGGGGAGTATTGGGTGGATTACCGCAGCGTGGACAACGCGGGGAATGCGGAAGCGGAACAATCGATAACGATTCGAGTGGACACAACCGCTCCGACCTTTACCGTCAGCTTGGATCATGGAACCTTGTGGCCGCCGGATCATAAAATGATCGATATTACGGCAACCCTTGATTTCAGAGACGCGACCTCCGGAATCGCCTCGGTCGTACTGACTTCGATTACGAGCAGCGAGCCCGATGACGGGCTTGGCGACGGCGATACGGCGAACGATATTCAAGGCGCCGATTATGGAACGCAAGATACCCGGTTCAGCTTGAGGGCGGAGCGCTCCGGGCAGGGTACGGGGCGTGTCTATACGATTACGTATACCATAACCGATAAAGCTGGCAACCAATCGGTGCAAATCGTGACCGTCAAGGTGCAGCACGATAATTCGGGTAAACCGTCCAAAAAATAATTGTTAACGTGCAAGCCGTACCCGATGGAGATGATCCTCGGGGACGGCCTTTTTGCATTTAAGGTTTTAGGTAATTGGAATCTTCCTTATAATTTAGCGCCGAAAAACCCCTTGCTTTAGCTATGGGGATGTAAGGTGCTTCGGGTGAAGGGCGGCTAAAGCCGCCTTAATCACCCGACATTAGATCTACTGTTTTATGGTATAATTTTCTTGGAATGAATCGATATCACAGCGAGAAGATGAAAGTAATCACAATGTAACATTTGACTGTAAGTACCATGTTGTATTTTGCCCCAAATATAGACGCAAAGTTCTAATACCTCCTATTGATGCAAGATTAAAAGAACTGTTCCAGCTTAAATCAGAAGAACTTCGAGCTGAGATTGTGGAAATGGAAATCATGCCTGATCACGTCCATCTACTCATCAAGTGCGACCCGCAGTTCGGCATCCACCGTGTAGTTAAAC
>NZ_JAVIFU010000024.1 GCF_031157315.1 Paenibacillus sp. LHD-38 | reverse complement strand
ACACAATCACTATACCAAACTGAAGTGGTGTTTTCTATTTTGCAAGAGATGAATAATTATCTTCGAGCAGCGTGATATATCAAGGGTTTAAGCTTATTTTCGCTCTGCGAAGTTTGAGTTCTTTAATTCAACTTATATAGTTTTTTTATTTAGTAATTGCTGCTCCACATTATTCTTACAGCATCCTTTCTAGCAGTCGGACACGCGTTTTCCCTCTTTATGCTCGCCTGTGTGCTTATAGACAACTTTTATAGATTACTTCTTCCCTCTAAGCACTCTAAGCACATATGCTTGCTTAATGCGTCTTTTTGAGCGCTCCAATACGCCATATTCGCTCTGTAAGTAAGTCTGTGTTATTAACACGCATCAAAACAAAAAATCCGCCACACCAAAGGCTGGTGAGGCGGATTGAGTTTACTTTAGCGATCGCCGCGTGGACGATTGCGAAGGAATGCAGGTATTTCAAGCTGGTCGCTTGATGTATTGCTAGCCCCGAATGGCTTAACGGCATTAGTGCTTCCCGTTTGTCTCGTATCAACCGATTCCGGCTGTTGTTGAGGTATGCGACGAGCAGCTGCCGACTTATGCTCAAAGCCCGTAGCAATAACGGTAACTTTAATTTCGTCCTTCAGATCTTCATCGATAATTGCACCAAAAATCATATTTACATCAGGATCCGAAGCAGAAATAACGATTTCGGCGGCTTCATTGACTTCATACAACGATAGGTTGCTGCCGCCAGTGATGTTCATAATTACGCCGCGTGCGCCATCAATTGAAGTTTCAAGCAACGGACTCATGATTGCTTTTCTTGCCGCTTCAGCAGCACGGTTCTCGCCTGTAGCGATACCGATACCCATAAGCGCGGATCCGCGTTCAGTCATGATCGTTTTCACGTCTGCAAAGTCAAGGTTGATCAAACCAGGTACTGCAATGAGATCAGATATGCCTTGTACCGCTTGACGAAGTACATTATCCGCTTCACGGAATGCTTCCAGCATTGGCGTTTTCTTGTCTACGATTTCGAGCAAACGGTCATTAGGAATAACGATTAGCGTATCTACTTTTTCTTTTAGCGCTTCGATACCAAGCTCGGCTTGTCCAGAGCGCTTGCGACCTTCAAAAGTAAATGGTCTAGTAACAACGCCGACTGTCAAAGCACCGCATTCGCGTGCAATTTCAGCAATAACTGGAGCTGCTCCTGTACCTGTTCCGCCACCCATGCCCGCTGTAACGAAAACCATGTCCGAACCTTTAAGCTGATTCATAATGATTTCGCGGGATTCCTCGGCTGCCTTGCTGCCTACATCCGGATTAGCTCCTGCACCAAGACCGCGTGTCAGCTTATCGCCGATTTGCAGTTTATGCTCAGATTTTGCCAGATGCAATGCTTGTGCATCCGTGTTCACCGTAATAAACTCTACGCCTTTAACACCATTCTCTATCATACGGTTTACAGCATTACTGCCGCCACCGCCAACACCTATTACTTTTATTTGAGCAAGCTGCTCAAGCTCAAAGTCGAATTCCAACATCTTTCATTTTCCCCCAGTCAAGCGTAAACTGCTGATAGCATCCTACGATACGGTACAGCAACGTTTCGCGGTAAAATATAAGCATCGTATAGAGGTGAAACTTATATTATCTTATATTTTCAAATAAACTCATTAAACATGCTTTTGATCCGCTCGAACATACCGGGTTTAGTTGAAGGTGCTGGACTTGCTTTGCGGCCTGCCGTTTTCTTCACTGCTCCAGTTCCACGAGCTCCCATATATTTCGACACATATTGAATCATGCCAACACCGCTGCTGTATGCAGGGTCTCTTACACCGATATAATCCGGAAGTGCGATTCTAACGGAAGACTCAAGCTCTGTCTGGGCCAAAGCTAGTGTTCCTGGCATCGATACCGTGCCGCCTGTCAAGACATAGCCGTTAACCTTTTCCCCATATCCGAGTCTTCTCACCTCTTGTCGAATGAGATGGAAGATTTCTTGCATACGAGGTTCAATAATGCTGGCAAGATCAACCTGTGAAAACTCTTTCTCCACATTGCTGCCCATCCGCACTACTTTAAACTTCACATCTTCGGCTGCATCAAGAACATTAGCGCATCCGTATTTTAATTTAATTTTCTCCGCTTGATCACTTTGTGTGCGCAAGCCATAAGCAACATCATTCGTTACATATTCACCGCCAATTGGAAGTGTAGATGTAGCCGCTAGTCCGCCTTGATCATAAATAGCAATTGTGCAGGAGCCTGCTCCGATGTCTGTAAGTACGGTACCCATAGATTTCTCATCCTTAGTCAATGAAACAACGCCAGAAGCTAATGATAACAAAATCACGCCAGAAATACGAAGTCCCGCTTTCTCTACACAACGCATAAGGTTATGTATGGCAGTCTTCGTTCCCGTTACGATCGTCGCTTCAACTTCTAGACGTACGCCAATCATACCGCGCGGATCAGAAATTCCTTCTAAACCGTCAACTAAATACTGCTTAGGTACCAAATTAATAATTTCACGTTCTGGTGGAAGCGCGACTACTTTTGCTGCTTGCAATACTCGTTCAATATCTTCTTCACCGATTTCACGATCCTCGTTGGATACTGCAACGACGCCACGATTGGTTTGCAGCGCAATATGATTGCCCTGAATACCAACATAAACGTCTGATATTTGAATGCCTACCATGCGCTCCGCATGCTCAATTGCATTGCGAATCGATTGCACAGTCTGGTCAATATCTACTATTGCTCCTTTGCGAATACCCTCTGAGTCGGCTGATCCAACTCCAATAATATTAATGGCTCCATTATTCACTTCACCAATAATAGCACGAACTTTGGATGTACCGATGTCCAAACTGACGATGATGTCGTTACTGCTCATCCTGCGGCACCTCCGTTTCAAATAAATATTTATTATTGCACAAGTTTAAGGTCTTTTTACTTATTCAACGCCTTTAATATTTTCCCTCTTTTTTCAACAAAGTTTTCATTGTTTTTTCGCTTTGTGTCGAGTTCCGCCCCTTGCTTCACTCTATATGTCCTAATGTTATCCAGCCTCATCGAGTATAAATGCGATAAATAAAATTCTACCATTCTTTCAAGCTATTGAGTAGTCTCTTTTTGCTCGGAGTCCATATTTTCCAGACTTTCACTTTGAAAAGGAACATAAGTATCCGCAAGCAGCATCGTAATCTTACCTGGCTCCTGCGTCTCAATTACGGCATTCAATGCTTCGATTTTTTCAGGCAGTACAGAAACAGCTGTGACCACTTCAAATTTAGTACGCGTATACATCACAACCCGGTCTGGATAAGCAGAAGAAGGAAACGGCAATATTTCGGATAGATCGGATAACTGCTTTGCTGAAATTTTCCCCAATTGCTTCGTCAATTCGGCTTTTATTGGGTCTCCTTCGGTCCAGCCTGACAGCACCGGCTTGTCCACTAGCTGCATTTCATCGTTATCAGCTTCCACGCTGGTTCCATTAGACAGTAATGCTGTCAATTCACCCTGCTTTGACAGCTCAAAAGCAACGACTGGGAACTCCTCGATTGAGATCTTCAAAAGTCCAGGAAACAACTTCGTAACCTTGACTTCACTGATTTGCGGCAGTGTAAGAATTCTTTCTTCTATTGTAGAGGATGATGTACGGAAGAAAGCATCGCCGACCAATATAGCAGAAGTCTTGCTTATATCCTCTTTCGACACAAATCTTGTACCTTCAATTTGTATTTCTGATATTTTGCTAATCGAGGAATTAAAAAACAGCACCGCTAAAAGAGCCAGAAATAATAAAATGAGAATATACAGCAGCTTCCTGCTGCCCATTCGTTTTTTACTCGGTTCCTTCAGTACAGGCATCTGCGCGCTCATAACTTGTCCCTTCTTTCCCCAAAAAACATCCGGCTAACCTCTTCGCTTCACCATCGCTCAGCATCAAAGGGTCCGGCTGTTTCTATCTTGCAGCTCATGCGCATAGTATTAGTTATTAGGCACTGGCGAATAACGCGATATTCGCGCACCCAGTCGAGAGAGCATCGTTTCGATTTTCTCATAGCCTCGATCGATATGGTGAATTTGTTCCACGACCGTCTTTCCTTGCGCCGCTAAGCCGGCAATGACAAGGGCAGCGCCCGCTCGAAGGTCGGTTGCTTCAACCGTTGCGCCGTATAGTCTAGGCACCCCGCGAATGAATGCAGCATTCATATCTACCCGAATGTCGGCACCCATACGTGACAATTCATCCACATGCTTCAATCTGCCTTCAAAAATCGTTTCTTTCAATACGCTCACACCATCCGCAAGCGTAAGCAGCACCATTACCTGAGACTGCAAATCAGTAGGAAAAGCCGGGTACGGAGAGGTTACGATTCTTTCAACCGCTCTGGGTCTGGTTGCACTGCCAACTTTAATTATATCACCGTCGACAACTATTTGAACACCTGCACGACGAAGAACATGGATCAATGAAGATAAATGCGCGGGCTGCGTGTTCTGGAGCGTTACCTGACCGCGTGTCGCTGCGGCAGCAACCATAATTGTTCCAGCAACTATTCGGTCCGGAATAACCTTATAACGACATGGTGTTAGCGACTGTACCCCATCTATCGTTATCGTGTCGGTTCCGGCGCCCATTATTTTCGCGCCCATTGCGTTTAGGAATCCTTGTAAATCTTGGATTTCCGGCTCTCTTGCGGCATTGCTGATCGTTGTCCGACCTTCCGCTAAAGCAGCCGCCATCATTATATTTTCCGTTGCCCCGACGCTTGGAAAGCTTAAATGAATGTCAGCTCCCCGCAGTTTATCGGCACGGCATACAATACGATTGCCAAACTCTTCTATTTCTGCACCAAGAGCCTGCAGACCTTCTAAATGTAGATCAATCTTCCGTTCCCCAATTGCACATCCGCCAGGCTGATAGACCTGGGTTTCACCAAACCTAGCAAGCAAGGGTCCCATTAAAAAAATAGAAGAACGCATCTGTCTCATTAACGATTCCGGCACGTGGGACGTATGTGCGGTTACAGTATCCAGTACTACGGTTCCTCCCGAATGCTCGGCCCGGCATCCTAATTCGCGCAAAATGTTCAGCATGACGTCGATATCTAGCAAATCTGGCACATGATCTAAAGTTGTTGTGCCTTCAGCCAATAAACTGGCAGCCAGAATCGGCAAAGCGGCATTTTTCGCTCCTTGGATAACTATGGTTCCTGAGAGAGGTTTCCCGCCTTCAATCACCAATTTGTCCAATGTATCACCTCCGAATTACCGCTCACCCACCACCAATACTTCTGGCACTAACAGGATGCCGTAGCGTTCCTGAACCGTGCTTTGAATATGAGTCATGAGGGCGAGAACGTCTTCAGCTGTTGCTTGCCCGGTGTTTACAATAAAATTGGCGTGCTGCTCCGATACTTGCGCTCCTCCGAGGCTTTCACCCTTTAATCCAGCCTCTTGAATAAGCCTAGCTGCAAAATCATTGGGCGGATTGCGAAACACGCTCCCTGCGCATGCGAGCTGCAGCGGCTGGGTTCTCAATCTTCTCTCTTTGTAAGAGGCCATCATAGCGAGAACTTCCTTCTTATCTCCTTCAGACAGCTCGAAGGTTGCCTCAACGACGACGCCTTTTTGCTCATGAAGAATAGAATGTCGGTAAGAGAAATTCATATCCTCGCGATCGTAGCGAACCAATTCTCCTGTTTCCAGTACAATATCAGCTGATTTAAAAATACGTGACACATCCGAACCATGCGCGCCAGCATTCATATAAACGGCTCCGCCTACCGTGCCGGGAATTCCCCCTGCAAATTCAAGCCCGGTCAGCCCTTCTTTACCCGCCATGACTGATAGCTTTATTAATGAATATGAAGCACCTGCTATGACTAGCGATCCTTCAAAACGCACGTAATCTAACCCTCTGTGCGGTTTTATCACAACACCTCGAATCCCTTTATCGCTCACCAGCATGTTGGAGCCTCTGCCCAAATTAGTCCATGGCATTTGATGCTTCCGCACCAATTGAACCGCAGCAACTAATTCTTCTTTGCTTCGAGGGAGGATTAATATATCAGCGGGGCCGCCGATTTTCCATGTTGTATAGTTCGAGAGCGGTTCGTTATACAAAACTTCGCCAAGATTGGCTTGTTCCAATTCCGCTTTAAATGCTTCCATTAGTAGAACCTCCTTAAGGTTTTGTGAAGCAAAACCAGCTTCGTAAGCGTTCGCTTAGGTTTTGTGAAGCAAAACCAGCTTCGTAAGCATTCGCTTAGGTTTTGTGAAGCAAAACCAGTACGTTAGCAGATGCCTTACCGTAAAAAATGAGAATAAAACGATTCGAGACTCCTGTCAACAAGCCCAAACCGGCTGCCTCCAGGTCCTTCTGCTGCAATAACCGCTCCATTTGGGCGACGGTCACGAATATAGTGTATCTTATGCCCTTGTAGGCCCTTGTGTGACAGTGGCCTATACAGAGCCATTTGGCGTATTGACCAAGCTTCCTGATCCCATACCTATTTATCCATTCAGGCACAACTCGAAGCTCCACCACTTCTGCAGAAAATGCCCGTTCTATTCAATGTAAGGTTATATTGGAATTCCTATGCGTGCTCGTCGAAGCGACACCCGCCGTATGAAATGCTTGAATTTAAAACCTAATCGACTTTTCATTCTTCATCGTAACAGCAGAATCCGGCTAGAACATTTGCACCTGCTGCTTCGCATTGTGCAAACCTTTCGTAGCCGGACGAGTGCCCTCTGATAAATATATATCCCATTGCACTGGTTTAAAGATGCAGATTCGTTCTAACATTATTGCTGTCTCGCAAGGCATCCGCATGCCCAACCGCTGTATGTAGTTGCCATCAACTATCCCATAATATGCGGAAAGGCCGCTTATGCCTTCCCCGCCGTTTAGCGAACCAGGCATCAACCCTCACTTCGAATAACGAGATATGTTCAATAAAATACCCAGCGCTGTTAGAAGAAGCGTAAGGGACGAACCACCGTAGCTAACAAGAGGCAGGGTAATCCCCGTAACGGGCATCATTCCGATAACAACCCCGATATTAATAAGAACCTGAACGCCCACGATACCCGTGATGCCCACTGCGAGCAAGCTTCCGAATGTATCCGGGGCAGCGATGGCCGCACGGATTCCGCGCCACACCACAATTAAAAATAATAGAATTAGAGTAATCCCGCCTATAAAACCAAGTTCTTCGGCTAATATTGAGAAAATAAAATCCGTTTGCGGTTCTGGCAAATAACTGAATTTCTGACGGCTCATGCCTAGGCCAAGCCCCACTAACCCTCCGGGTCCGATCGCATACAAGGATTGGATGATTTGATATCCCCCGCCAAGCGGGTCTGCCCAAGGATCAAGGAAGTTTGTAATCCGTTTCAAACGATAGGGTGCCGCAATAATAAGTCCAATGAAGCCTGCGGCACCGATAAGCGCCAATCCGCCCAAATGGGCCATTCTGGCGCCTGCCGAAAAGATAAGTATCAAAGAAGCGCCTACCATAACCGCTCCAGTACCCAAATCCGGCTGAAGCATAATCAAGCCAAAGGCTAGTCCAACCAGTCCGAGCGGCGGCATTAGCCCTTTAGAGAACTGCGTGATCGTTTGCTGCTTATCCGATAGCCATTTTGACAGAAACAAAATCATGGCCAACTTCATAAATTCAGACGGCTGAATACCAAAGGAACTGATGCCGAGCCAGCTGCGCGCGCCGCCGCGTACGACGCCGACTCCCGGAATCAAAACGAGCAGCAGCAGGCCGAAACAGACGATCAAAGCCATCGGCGCCCATTTTTTCCACACGGTATAGTGAGTGTTCATAGTAAATAGTAACGCGCCGATACCTAGTCCCGCAAATAATACCTGACGCTTCACAAAATAGAATCGGTCGCCAAATTCATGAAAAGCAAGCACAGCGCTAGCGCTGTAAACCATAATTAGCCCGATTGCGAGAATAAGCCCAATTGCAGAAAGCATCCAAATATCCGGGGCAGATCGTGCTTTGGCCATAGCGAACACACCTCTTAGCATGGGAAAGTAGGGACATGCCCCCTACTTACAAGGTATGCGCCGAATTTTTAAAAATGCGCCCTCTTTGCTCATACGATGCAAACATATCCCAGCTTGCGCATGCCGGTGACAATAGCACGACATCACCTGGCTCTGCGATTGCCGCAGCTTGTTTCACCGCTTGCTTGAGGACTGATTCGGCGTCCTCACTAGGTTCGACGATTTCCACCTTAGCTAAACCTGCCAGCTCCGCGACGCGGGACAGCTTCTCGCTAGTCTGACCAAATGCAACAAGCGCCTTCAGCTTGTCACGGAACAATGGCTCAAGTTCCATATAATCGGAGCCTCGGTCAAGTCCTCCAGCTATGAGGACGATTGGTCGGTCAAAAGATTTTACAGCAATCGTTGTCGCAACGGTATTCGTTGCTTTCGAATCATTGTAATATTTAACCCCGTTCACTTCTCTAACGAACTCCAGTCGATGTTCTACAGCGTTAAACTCCCTGAGTGGCGCTATAAGCTGCTCAAGAGCCACTCCGGCAGCAATACTCGCGGCAATAGCCGCAAGCGCGTTAGCGGCATTGTGGACGCCTGGTATGCCAAGCTCGGATACGGGTAAAATTATCGTTTCAACGCCATCCGCCTGCCTGAAAACGATTTGCCTAACATTGGCTGATTCATCCCCGTCTCCCGCCTGCGAGATTCCGGCATCACGCACAAATGGAGGATCAATATAAATGCCCGAATCTAGTTTCTCATATAAGGAGAATGGAATTACCTCAGCAACCAAAAACTCGGATAACGCCCTGCATTCCGGGTCATCCCAATTGATAATGGCAATATCGTCTTCGGTTTGGTTATCAAACAGCTTGGCTTTTGAATTCACGTAATCATCCATATCGCCGTGATAATCGAGGTGGGTCTCGGCGATGTTGAGCAAAAGCGCAATATGAGGACGGAATGCGCTCGTTCCTTTCAACTGGAAGCTGCTAAGCTCGGCTACGATCCACTGATCGGACGTCGCTTCCGCTGCCGCTTCACAAAGGGGGCGGCCGATATTCCCCGCTACGATCGGCTTTAAGCCCGCTGCGCTTAAAATCTCGCCAAGCCAGGTCGTCGTCGTCGTTTTACCGTTCGAGCCCGTAATGCCTATGATCGGGGCAGGTGAAAGCCAGTAGGCCGCTTCAACCTCTGTTATAATTTCAACGCCGAGCTCCTCTGCACGTTGAACGGGGGAAGACGTATATGGAATTCCAGGGTTTTTTATAAGCAGCGCAGTTTCTTCCGTAATTAGATCATCAGGATGATAACCGCATAGCACAGAAATGCCCAAAGCAGTCAATTCATCCGCTTCGGGACATAAATCACGACTCTTCATATCGTTAACAACGACTTCCGCGCCTAGTTGATGAAATACCTTTGCTACGCTTACTCCGCTTCTAGCCAAGCCTAAAACAACTACTCGGCGGCCTTCATACGATGCCGGATGGTTCATTTCTGACAGTCCCTTCTATGGATACATGAAGCGGCTCCAAATTTAATTGGAAGCCGCTTTCCGTTTCATTTCTATTCATTATATTACAAATAGTAACCCAATTGCTGCAAGCACTAAACCGACAAGCCAAAATACTGTAACAACTTTCCATTCCGACCAGCCAATCAGCTCGAAGTGATGATGGATGGGACTCATTTTGAAAATACGCTTGCCACGCAGCTTGAAAGAGCCCACCTGCAAAATAACAGAAAGCATTTCAAGTACGAAAACACCGCCGATAATGATGAGCAGCAGCTCTGTTTTCGTCAAAATAGCAACTGCCGCTATCCCTCCGCCAATGCCGAGCGAGCCCATATCTCCCATGAACACCTTCGCCGGATGGGCGTTAAATACAAGAAACCCTAATACAGCGCCGACCATTGCAGCCGAAAAAACCGCAGATTCATGCGCAGATGTCTGCAAAGCAACGACAGTGAAAGCGCCAAACGCAATCGCGCTCGTCCCCGCTAACAGACCGTCCAACCCATCTGTAAAATTAACGGAATTGCTCGCTGCGAACATAATGATTACGACAAGCGGATAATAGAACCATCCGAGATCAAAGCCCCAGCCTGTACCAGGTACCGTAATTTCGGTACTGTGATTCATATTGTAGAGCATTGCGCACACGATGATGGAGAACAGAAGCTGACCGAACAGCTTTTGCCTCGCCGTCAGGCCAAGAGACCTTTTGAATACGATTTTGATGTAATCATCAAGAAAACCAACGAGCCCAAAACCAAGCGAGGACGTCAGCAGCACCCAAAATTCAGGTGTTTTGTCAGAGAACTTCAAAAAAGCAATCATCAGCGCAAACATAATAATGATGCCGCCCATTGTCGGCGTTCCGCTTTTTTTCAAATGGCTCTGAGGGCCTTCCGTTCGGATTTGTTGACCAAACTTTAAGCGGCGAAGCAGCGGTATGAACAATGGTCCAAGCAAAACCGCTAGAAGGAATGAGGCGCCAATCGAAAATAAAATGACCATCATGTCCATATCCTCACCCCACTTCCAATGCTTGGACAATCTGTTCCATCCGCATGCCTCGAGAACCTTTTATCAGCACGAGATCCGTTGGCTCCAGATGATTGCGCAGCCAACCTGCAAGCTCATCTTTGTCTCCAAAATGTTTCACGGCTTCATTCGCGGCAGCCGACGGGATGCGCGATTTCGCACCTTCAGCGATATGGACAGCCAACGGTCCGAACGTTAAAACCATATCCGCCTTGCTTGGCGTAATATAAGCCCCCGCCTCAAAATGCAGCGTCTGCTCTTCCGGGCCAAGCTCAAGCATATCGCCAAGCACGATCCATTTCCGGCTATAACCTTCCAATTGCTCCACAAGGTCAATCGCGGCGCGAACGGCTGTTGGATTTGCGTTATAAGCATCGTTTAGAATCATCGCGCCATTGAACGCGCGCACCGGCTGTATGCGCATGCCTGTCAGCTTCAGATGGCTTAGTCCCTCTGCGATCTTTGCTGACGGAACACCAAAGAAACGGCCAATCGCGATTGCTGCAAGCGCATTGCTGACATTATGCTGTCCTGGCACCGGAATACGAACGGACCCAAGCCCACTCGGCGTTCCATTGAAGATCGCGGTAAAAGTCGCAGCTTCCGTTTCGATCACGATGTCAGCGGCTGACCACTCATTTTGAGCGGATAACCCAAAGGTACGACGCACAATTCCCGCAGGGAGTATGGCCCGCTTAAGCTCAGCTTCCAGAAGCGGCTCATCGCCGTTATAAAGCAGTAAGCCGTCCTCGCTTAAGCCAAGGGCGATTTCGAGCTTTGCCTTTGCAATGCCCGCTCTTGAACCGAGATGCAGCAAGTGGGCATCGCCGATATTCGTAATGATTGCCGCGTCAGGCTGGGCGATCTTTGTGAGCAGCTCAATTTCACCGAAACCGCTCATTCCCATCTCAAGAACCGCAACCTCTGTATCCTCTTCTAGTTGAAGCACAGTTAGCGGCAGTCCGATATGATTATTTAAATTGCCCTCCGTTTTATGGACTTTATAAGAGGTTCCCAGAATCGATGCTGTCATATCCTTCGTGGTCGTTTTCCCGTTGCTGCCTGTAATGCCGACCACGCGAACGACCAGCTCGCTGCGGTAAGCCGTTGCTAATCTTTGCAAGGCAACGAGCGTATCCCCAACAATGAGAAGCGGCACGCCTTCAAGCGATGCCGGCACCTCGCGTCCCTTCTGCCAGATCGCAGCAACCGCCCCGTTATTAATAGCCTGCTCGAGATAAGCATGCCCGTCAAACTGCTCCCCGACGAGCGGAATGAACAACTGGCCCGCGGCAGCCTGCCGCGAGTCAGTCGTTACACCCGTTATCAATAGCTCTGTATTGTTTCCATTCCATTTTGCGCCGCTCATTTCGGCAATTTGCTTGATCGTACGTTTAATCAATGTATGATTCCCCTTATCGCTTCTTTCGCTACTTTTCGATCATCGAACGGATGCTTGATTCCGTTCATATCTTGGTAGGTTTCATGGCCTTTCCCCGCAATCAATACTACATCGCCTGGGCTTGCCATTTCAACCGCTTTTTGAATCGCTCCCCTGCGATCCGTTATAAATTCGTAAGTCGAAGGATCCGTGCCGCTGTTTTGAAGCCCAATTTCGATATCTTTTAAAATGAGCTCCGGCGGTTCCGTTCGAGGATTATCAGATGTTATGATGGCGTAATCGGCGTACTTTACTGCGATATTTCCCATTAGCGGACGCTTCGAGCGATCGCGGTCTCCCCCGCATCCAAAAACACAAATGATCCGATTCTCGGCAAACTGCTCAATTGCCCGCAATACATTCTCCAGTCCATCCGGCGTATGCGCATAATCGACAATTACAGCAAAATCTTGGCCGGCATTAACCGCCTCGACACGTCCAGGCACGCCGGGGATTGCGCTTAAGCTTGCTGTAATGGCAGCTAGCTCTACTCCTTCAATAAGCACGGCACTTATTGCCGCAAGCGCGTTGTATACATTAAACTTCCCTGCCATTTGCAGGGTAACATCCATTTTACCTCGAAACGTTTCCACATGAAAGGTAGTTCCCTGCGCAGTAATTTTTATGTTCGAGGCGCGTACATCCGCTTCTTTATCGATTCCGTAAGTCACAACCTCCGCTGCGGTTAACTCCGCGTACTCGGCCGCCAAGGCATCATCCGCGTTTAAAACGGCATAAGATCGTGCGGCTTCTTCCGCAGCATACACATTGCCAAGCCTGGAAAAAAACAAACCTTTTACCGCTGCATAACGATTCATCGTTTCATGGTAATCCAGATGATCCTGTGAAAGGTTCGTAAAGACTGCCGTTCGAAAACGACAGCCCTTCACCCTGCCCTGCTCCAAAGCGTGAGATGAAACTTCGATTGCACAATACTCAGTGCCCGCGTCGCGCATATCGCTTAAATAGCGCTGCAGCTGAAGCGTTTGCGGGGTTGTGCTCGTCATCGGATAGGATCGGCCCGCAAAACGACGCTCGATTGTGCCGATGACCCCTGTCGGCAGCTGTTGGTCATTCAAAATTTGCTCGATCAAATACGTCGTCGTCGTCTTGCCGTTTGTACCCGTCACCCCAATCAGCTTTACCGTATCGCTTGGATACCTATAATAATAATTAGCAACAACAGCCATAGCTAACCGGCAGTCCCTGACGATGATTTGGGGAACAGGCAGATCGAGCTCACGTTCCGCAATAAGTGCTGCAGCACCAGCTGCCGCCGCTTGAGATGCGAATAAGTGACCATCAACGGTATGTCCCCGCAAGCAGATAAACAATTGACCATTGGTGACGTTCCGCGAATCGGTTTCGATTCCCGTCAGTTCCGTTTCCCCATCTCCAATGAGTCGCGCGGTTATAAGCAGCTCCGCAACTTCCTTTAAACGCATCTGCCCCACTCCTCCCTAAAGCGCCGACAATTTAGATCATGCCGCCTGCAGCACCCTCGTTAAGTACCATTATAGTCAATGGGAGTGGGATATATTATCTTCTTCGCCCAAATAGATGCGAATCGTCGAACCGCGGTCTACGCGCGTGCCTGCTGCCGGAGCCTGACGAATGACCGTTTTACCAGAACCCGCTGTGGTGAGCATAAAATCCATCGTCATATCTTCATACAAGTCCGACACGGTTTTGCCAATTAAATTCGGAACGGTAACAATCGGCGTTTCTCCATATTTATAGATCCGATCGATTTGCTTCTCGCGCGCAGGAATTTCCAGGATCGATAACGCATCCTCCATCATATTGCGAACGATCGGCGCAGCTACGACTCCCCCGAACTGTATACCCTGTGGATTGTCAACTGCAACGTAAATGACGATCTGCGGATCATCCGCAGGCGCAAAGCCGACAAAGGATACGATATGCTCGTTTGGTGAGTAACGTCCGTTAATAACTTTCTGGGCTGTACCGGTTTTGCCGCCTACGCGATAACCATCGATAAATGCATTTCGGCCCGTTCCTTTCGCTACCACGCTCTCCAGCGCTTCTCGGACCTGCTTGGAGGTGTCTTTGGAAATGACCTTTCTTACTGCCTCAGATTCGACGGTTTCTACAGTAGCTCCCGTGTCAGGATTTATCCACGCTTTTGCTACATGGGGCTTATAAAGCGTACCGCCATTAATCGCAGCGGAGACGGCTGTAATTTGCTGAATTGGTGTAACGGAAACCCCTTGTCCGAACGCGGTTGTAGCAAGCTCCACAGGTCCAACCTGACTTAGCTTAAAGAGGATCCCGTTCTCTTCGCCGCCAATATCAATACCGGTTTTCGTTCCGAAACCGAAATTTTTAATATAATCGAACAGCTTTTCTTTCCCAAGCCGCTGGCCGAGCGTTACAAAGCCAGGGTTACAGGAATTCTCAACGACTTCCAAGAAGGTCTGGCTGCCGTGTCCGCCCTTTTTCCAGCAGCGGAGTCTGGCTCCGCCAACCTCGATTGCACCGGGATCAAAAAAGCGCTCGTTCGTGAGATCAACCTTTTTTTCCTCCAAAGCAGCGGCAAGCGTAATGATTTTAAAAGTAGAACCAGGCTCGTACGTCATCCAAATCGGAAGATTCCGATTGTAGACTTCCGTAGGCACCTCGCGATATTTATCTGGTTCATAGGTTGGGCGGCTGGCCATGCCTAGTATTTCACCGTTATTCGGATCCATCGCAATGGCGATGATGCCGTCCGGCTGCAGCTTGGTCATCGCTTGGTCCAGCTCGCGCTCCATAACCGTCTGAATTTGCTTATCTATGGTGAGCTGCATCGTTAGCCCGTCCTTCGGCTCGACGTATGTGTCCGAGGAATTGGGCATCTGCCTGCCTGCGGCGTCCGACAGGAATGATACGCTGCCGCCGATCCCGCTGAGCTCTGTATTGTATTTGGCTTCAATGCCTGTCAAACCTTGATTGTCGATTCCCGTAAATCCAAGCACATGTGCCGCCAAGCTGCCAAAGGGATAAAATCGTTTGTTGTCTTCTGCGACAACGATTCCCTGAAGTCCAAGCTCTCGAATTTGATCTGCCTTGTCGATCGTAATTTTACGGCCGCCGGGTCCAAGCTTGACGATCATCTTTTTGGTCTTGATTTTGTCATAAAGCGATTCCTGAGACATGTCTAGAAGCGGCGCAAGCGCAGATGCAACAGCTTGTTTATCTTTGATTTGAACCGGGATGGCGTATACGGTAGGCGAGCTGATGTTATAAGCAAGCTGAATACCGTTGCGATCAACAATCTCGCCTCTCTTAGCCACGTACGGAATATCGCGCCGCCATGAATTCTCTGCTTTGTCTGCCAGCTCCTCACCTTGCCAAAGCTGTACAAAGCTAAGTCTCAAACATAAGGCCAGGAATGAAACCCCAGCCAATATTAGCACGATAAATAAGCGTCGTCTAACCGTTACATTGGATACCTTCACAACTTGTTCCCCCTCCGCTTGACTGTTTCGAAAGGAGCGCGCAATGACGCTCATTCCCAGACTATTCGGGACAAGCGGAGGATAGAACAAGCTTATGCATTGACTGCCGCATGTTAATCTTTTAGTATTTTTCAGGCATTACTCGGCTGCGGAATCGTTAGAGCTGCTACTGTTTGAATCGGAATTGGCTTCCAGATCCGCCCCAGCTGCCGACTCATTTCCATCAGAAGTTTCATTCGCTGCATTATCGGTACCAACAGCCGGTGTGCCGCCTTGCCCCTCTGTTCCATTTGGAGGTGCAAGCACGACCTGTAATACTCGCACGTTGTTTAAGGTCTCTTCCTTCTGGGACACGACAAAGCCTTGTCCTTCAGGGATAAGCCGAATCCCGATAAGCGATGTGATTTCGAGCGCATCCCGAAGCGAAACGCCCTTCAAATCAGGAATAGCCAGCTTTTCCTTTTGCTCCGTAATCAAATAGATTCGCTGCGTGGGATGTACGGACGAGCCCGCGGCCGGTATTTGCTGCAGGACCGTTTTGCCGTTGCCAACGAGTTCAAAATTAACCGCTTTTGCTTTTAGCTCCGCCTTGGCCTGTGCTACTTTTAATTCTGTAACATCCGGAATCGTCATCGTGACTTCCTTTGCCGCGCTATCCGAATCGGCCGCGTAGTTAGGCGCAACCCCCATCTTACGCAAGCTTTTCAGCACAATTTGCTTAAACGCCGGAGCCGCAACCGTACCTCCCCCTACAAGAGAGTCATTCGGTTCATCGACAACGATATAAACAACGATTTTCGGATTGTCCACCGGCGCATAGCCAATAAAGGATACTACGAATTTGGTAGTCGAATAATTGGTGCCGTCAACCTTTTGGGCCGTACCTGTTTTACCAGCTACGCGGTAGCCTTCGATATAGGCGTTTTTACCTGTTCCTTTTTCCTGATCCGAAACGACCTGCTCCAAATATTCGCCAACCTTACGGGACGTTTCTTCCGAAATCACTTGACGAACGACCTTCGGCTCGATATTCGTTGTCGTCTTTGTGTTAGGATCAGTAATACTTTTCACGATTTGCGGTTGAAGCAGCTTTCCGCCATTCGCAACTGCCGCTACAGCGGCAACCTGCTGGATCGGCGTAACGGAAACCCCTTGACCAAATGTTGCATTAGCTATCTCACTCGGATATTGAAATCGAATCGAGCCCTTCAGCTCATTACCAAGCTGAATGCCTGTTTTTTGTCCGAACCCAAAATCCGTATAATATTTTCTCAGCTTCTCTTCGCCTAATCTTTCATAGCCAAGCTTAACGAACGCAACGTTACTGGAATACTTCAAGCCTTCCAAAAATGTGATCGTCCCCCAGCCCTCGCGCTTGATATCTCGAATCGGATTAGGAATACCTGGGATTTTTATTCTGCCTGATTTATAAGTTTCATCCGGATTAAAAACACCTTCTTCAACTGCCGCGGCAAGCGTTGCGATTTTGAAGGTAGAGCCTGGCTCGTACAATGATTTTATCGCATGATTATAGGAGTTCGCATTGTTTTTCCAATATTCATTCGGATTATATTGAGGAATGTTCGCCATTGCCAAAATTTCCATTGTATTCGGGTCGGCTGCAATGGCCGTTGCGCTTTTCGGCGCGTATTTCTTTTGAATCTCCTGCAGCGCTTCATCGACGTAACGCTGAATATCGCTGTCAATGGTCAATTGAATGTTCTGGCCGTCCGCCGCAGGCTTATATTCAACCTCGCCTTCAGCCAACTGCACGCGTTTTCCGTCTTTTTCATACTTGATAATTCCGTTTTCCCCGCTTAATTGCTCATTAAACGAAGCTTCAATGCCTGTCATAGCCACTCCGTCTCTATCCAAATAGCCTACAACCTGTGAAGCTAACGAATCTCTCGGATAGTACCGCTTCAGGTTTTCCGCCAAATCAATGCCAACATCATAAACCTTTTTTTCCTTTGACAACTCTTCACGGAATTTTCTTATTTTATCGGCTAGCGTCTTGTCGATCTGCCAGCCTCCGTTTCGGATCTCCCGATGAACAACAAAATTCCCGTCTTCCTTCTTAGCCGTTACGCTTTTCCGAAGCTCTTCCTTGGAAATGCCAAGGATGTCGTGCAAGCCATCAATGATATCCTCTGTAAGTTCCTCATCGTTGATCACCTGTGGGTTAACCGAAACATTGTAGGCAATTGTATCCATGGCCAGCACATTGCCGTTACGATCCGCGATTGAGCCGCGTTTAGCTACGAGCGTTTCTTCGGTTGACCATCTCTTTTTCGCTAAATCATACCATTTCGCGCCTTCTACTACTTGAACAACATAGATTCTGCTTATTAAAATGAGAAAAAGGAGGGTCATTAGCCCTCCAAACAACAGTGTCCGTGCTCTAATTCTCTTTTTCATCATTGATCACCCTATTCACTCATTGCCGATTTTATCTCGGTATCACCGGTGTTCACTGTTATTCCGCCTTCTATCGAGCTGACCATTCCTTGCTTCTCGGCCAAATTGCGAATGCGTTCAGGGTTGCTAAGCATCTCTACCTGCTTCTTCAAGTCTTCCATTTCGACATTCATCGTCTGATAATTATTGTTTAGCTTCTTGATCTCCAAATTCATGTCATAGATTTGCGCATAGCGAAAAATAATGACACTAGCGACTACAACACACATTAATACTGTAAACATATAAAGCAGCTTTTCTTGTACGGGTAAGGATTTGCGCGTCTTTACAAGTCGTTTCGTTTCCTTTATTGCGGGTTGCTGGTCCTGCTTTCGCTTAGGTTGCAGCGCTAGATTGCCATTCACATACGCCAATTTAAATCCCCCTCTTACAATTTTTCTGCTATTCTAAGCTTTGCCGATCTTGCACGCGGATTAAGCTCCAGCTCTCTCTCGGATGGGACGATCGGCTTGCGGTTTACCAATTTCACTGATCCGTTATTACCGCAAACGCATAATGGAAAATCTGGCGGACATGTGCATTTCTCCACAAACTTAGCAAACATCTGCTTGCAGATACGATCCTCTAGCGAATGAAAAGTGATAACGGATGCTCTGCCGCCTGAATTCAAACAACGAATCGTCTGCTCAAGTGCTTCTTCCTCTGCGCCAAGCTCATCGTTAACTGCAATGCGAAGGGCTTGGAAGGATCGTTTGGCAGGATGGCCGCCTGTACGTCTGGTTGCAGCAGGTATGGATATTTTAATTAACTCGGCTAGCTCGCCGGTTTTCTCGATTGGCGATTTTTCGCGCGCCTTTATGATGTTTCTTGCGATTGAACGAGCGAACTTTTCTTCGCCGTATCGATCCAAAATGCGGGCAATATCGCGTTCATCCCAGGTATTCACGATTTCGTGAGCCGTTAGATCACTTTCACGGTCCATACGCATATCGAGCGGTGCATCATGATTGTAACTAAAACCTCGCTCCGCCTCGTCTAACTGCGGACTGGAAACTCCTAAATCAAACAAAATTCCGTCGACCTGCGGAATGCCGTCAAGCATTGGAACGTCACAGCCTCTTAGCTCCTGCTCCAAATCCCGGAAATTGCTTCGGACCAGCGTTACTTTATCCATATAAGGAGCAAGCCTAACGCGAGCATTGTCCAGCGCCAAGTCATCCTGATCGAATGCGATTAACCGCCCTCCTTCGCCTAAACGGGACGCAATAAGCTCGCTATGCCCCGCCCCTCCAAGCGTACAATCGACGTAGATGCCGTCCGGCTTAATAGCCAAACCGTCAACCGCTTCTTCCAAAAGCACTGTAATATGCTGAAACACGCCTCAGCCCTCCATTCTTGTTGTCCATTCTAGAAGTTGAAATCGAAATCAACGAGCTTCTCAGCGATTTCGTTAAAGGTTTGCTCTGATTGCTCGTAATAGCCGTCCCATGTCTGCTTGCTCCAAATCTCAACGCGACTGGATACGCCGAGCACCATACAATCTTTGTCCAGCTTTGCATAATCGCGAAGATGGCTAGGTATATTTACCCTTCCCTGTTTATCAAGCTCACATTCGGTCGCCCCGGAAAAGAAAAACCGGGTAAATGCCCGTGCGTCTGATTTCATCAGCGGCAGTGATTTTAGCTTTTGCTCCAATACGCTCCACTCACTCATGGGATATACGAATAAGCAATTGTCTAAACCGCGGGTAGCAATAAACGAGGCGCCAAGCGAATCTCGGAATTTGGAAGGTATGATGATGCGGCCTTTCTCATCAATGCTATGTTGATATTCACCCATAAACATGATTTCGAACCACCCCTTCCCCCATATCCACCACTTTGCCCCACTTTTCCCCACTAAGATACAATAGTTCGCCACCTAAAATAAAAATCCTGCTCCATGAGCAGGATTTTTCTAAAATATTTCATAGTATTAATGATTATTAATAATTAAAGAATTGGCTCCTGGCGATCATCTTCCTTATCATCAGCATTCGCCTTCTTATTATCTTTTCGTTTACCTTTGCGATAAAACCACAAAACAGGAACTCCGATTATAGCCAGCAGCACCAGCACGGGAACAGCGCCAGCCAGCACCACCAGCAAAAAGTTAATTGCATCCCACACGACTTTCGTGCTGCTTACTAAAGCATCCGACATCCGTCCGCCTAATTTCGGATACTCATTGCTTTTATTTTCTAGTGTTTGATTCGTTTGGTACATCCGCAGTTCCACTGTCGAGAAGGCTACATTATTATCCAAATAACGGATTCGGCCTTTTATACGTTCTATTTCCTCCTGCACCTCAGAGAGCTGCTGCGAAAATTTCAGCAAATCATCCGCCTTTACCGCTTTATCCATCATGGATAGCAACCTTGTCTCTACCAGCTGCCTAGCTTTCAATCGGGATTCGAGATCGACATATTCTTCCGATACGTCTTTCCCTCCGATATTCCGTTCAAAATCATTATGTTTGATTTCCTCGATTCGGTCTATGAAAGACATGAATCCGGAAGCTGGCACTTTAATGGTATAGCTCGCGCCAATTTCTCCTTCATGCTTCGTGTCTTGAAACTGCAGGATATAAGCTCCGCTCTGATGGATGGCATTGCGCAGCGAGGTTCCGGCAGCTTCCAATTCATCAACCTGCATGCTAAGTGTAGCTGTGTAAATAATTTTTTGATTAATACCATTTCCATCCGCAGCCGTCTCCGATGCGAACCCTCCGCCAGCTGTCGCAGTCGTTCCACTTCCTTCAACAGGAGCGGCAGAGTCTGAGTCTGCCGCTGCGGCTTCACTGTTGTTCATCTCAGAACTAACATTGCCTGCCGCTGCCGATTCGGATTCTATCGCCATTTTGCCGTCCGAAGTCGCCGAATTCCCGTTTGAAGCCGAGCAGCCCGCAAGCAAAGAAATCAAGAGCAGTAGAATGAAAACACCTTTACCCAGCCCGTATTTATGTCTAAGCATAGTAAAACCCCCTTCTGTTTATTACCCTTCAGACGATGGATGGGAATAAAAGGTTACATGATTATATATTCAAATAAAAAAGAAGCCGCGATTGCTCGCGGCTTCCCTGCTTTATTATTCCGTTTCTTTCCAGCTATCCAAATACGACTTCTGCTCATCTGTCAGCTTATCGATGCCAAAGCCAAGCGATTGCAGCTTCAATCTCGCGACCTGTTCATCAAGTTCGTAAGGAACATTGACAACTTTACTGCCAATTGCTTTGTACTGCTCATTAACGTATTTCAAAGCTACGGCTTGAAGCGCGAATGTCATATCCATAATTTCCGCTGGATGTCCATCACCCGCAGCCAAGTTAACTAACCGGCCTTCCGCTAGCAAGTAAATGCTGCGTCCGTCCTGCAGCTTATATTCTTCGATATTCCGGCGAACGGTTCGAACGCTTGAAGACAACGCGGCAAGCTCAGGCTTATTCGCCTCCACGTCAAAGTGTCCGGCATTGGAAATGATAGCTCCATCCTTCATAACCTCATAGTGCTCGCCGCGAATGACATCACGATTTCCCGTAACCGTAACGAAAAATTCGCCAACCTTGGCAGCTTCAATCATCGGCATAACCGCAAAGCCGTCCATGTATGCCTCAACCGCTTTGATTGCATCGATTTCTGTTACGACGACGTTTGCGCCAAGACCCTTCGCACGCATCGCAACACCTTTTCCGCACCAGCCATATCCGACAACAACAACCGTTTTACCCGCAACCATCAGGTTCGTAGTACGGTTGATACCGTCCCATACCGATTGGCCTGTGCCGTAGCGATTATCAAAAAGATGTTTGCAATAAGCGTCATTTACCGCTACCATTGGGAACCGCAGCGAACCATCCTTCTCCATCGCTTTCAGCCTAATGATCCCTGTCGTTGTTTCTTCCGCACCGCCGCGAAGGTTTTCACCGAATTCAGGATGCTCCGAGTTTAGAATCGTCGCAAGGTCTCCGCCATCGTCTATGATCAAATCCGGCTTCCATTCCAGCGCTTTTACGTTGAGCGCCTTAAACTCCTCTGGACTTGGATTGTATTTTGCGAACACCGTAATACCGTCTTCAACTAGCGCAGCGCACACATCATCTTGCGTGGACAACGGGTTGCTGCCTGTAATCGTAACTTCAGCGCCTCCGGCTTTAACCACCTTAGCCAAATAAGCGGTTTTCGCTTCCAAGTGGAGGGCGATTGTTACTTTTAGGCCTTTAAATGGCTGCTCCTTCTCGAACTGCGCGCGTATCGTATTCAATACCGGCATATGTGCTGCTACCCAATCAATCTTCAAACGTCCTTCGGGTGCCAAAGACAAATCGGCAACGATGCTTTTTTCTGCAGTACTCATATTATTTACCTCCTATTGATTTCTATAAATAAACGATTTCATGTCCGCCGGTGCGGTAGTATGGAGCCTCAAGCAGCTTCTCCAGCCAGCTCAAGCTGTACCGATTCCAATATGCCGTCATATTCAGCACGCGCTCCTGCGGTTTTCCATGAGGTTTAATCGAAAGATGGATTCGGTCGAGTTGGCGGGTGGAAGCTTCAAATTGTTTATTGAAAGCATCTACTGTCTTCGAAGACATATAGTTGATTTGCTCCACGATTTTTTGCAGATTCGTGTCACCCAGCTTAGAGAGCGAAGGTTGAACAGATGTTGCCAGATCAAGCAGCGGTTTGTACAGCTGTTCGAACGTCTGTCTCGCTTGCGCAAATTGCTCTTCGATCGATAATCCGTCCTGCTCTTTCAGCCAATTCCCCTTACGCTCCTCAAATCGGACCATCACATCCTCGAACGTAAGCTCATATTTGCCCATATGCTTAGCTACCGTTCCCTCTATCAACGAATAAGACATGCGGGGAACGATGATCGGCATTTCCATACCGAGCGTCCGGAAAGCTTCTCCGGTCAAAGCCCAATAAGCGATCTCGCCGGGACCCAGCACGGTTGCAAGAACAGGAAATAAATAATCCTGCATCAACGGTCTAGTAAGGACGTTGTTGCTAAGCTGCTGCGGCTTTTCATCAGCGATGGATAATAATTTCTCCCGTGTCAACGACAGCTGACCCTTACGATCCTGAAATAAGCCATCCTTCTTGTGAAGCAGCGTCCTATCCCCTTCACTCGCCGCGTTGAAAAGGAACAGATTTGCGCTGCCTGGCGTTACATCCGCTTGCAGCTCATAACCGAACTCCTTGACCTTGGCGGCAGAAGCGGCATACGCCTTCTCTAAATCATCATTCTTTGCAATGATCTTTCTGAACATCGGAGCTTCTAATCGGCGGATGCCCTCAAAGTCGGCATCAAGCAGCACTAAGCCCTGCTTTCCAAATAAATGACTTATGATCATCGCAAAAAAATCAGATAAAGACTTTGCCTTTTGAGACATCTGTTTTAATTCCTCGAGCAGAATAGGCTTAAACTCAGAAGGAGGCAGCGCTTGCTCCAAGTCTTGCAGCAGCTGCTCCCATGTTTCTGCGTCGATGCTCGTACGGCTTACCGATGTACGGCTTCCTTCCGGGCGCTGCACATTCAGCTTGCGCAGCTCATGCTCGGCTGTAAGCACATAAGCATGATTGGCTTCATCCCAATCATGATCCTCGCCGGCAATCCAAAAAACGGGCACAACCGTTTGTCCTAACTGCTCACTTGCAGATTTCGCAGCTCCAATAATGGATACCGCCTTATGTATAACTAGCAACGGCCCCGTCCATAATCCCGCCTGCTGTCCTCCGACGACGACAGGAGCTCCTTCCGCTATTGCTGAAATGGATGCAAACACTTCCGGTGCAGACGTAACCGCCTCGTTATATGTGCGCAGCACGCGTGCGATTTCAACAGCCTCGACACGTACATCACGGCTTTGCTCCAATCGTTGATAACGTCTTTCCCAATCCTCTTCCGCTCCCGCATGATAGCCATACAAGGCATCGATACGGTCATCTGTCCGATGTATATAAGCCTCTGTCAAAGGCTGAGCGCTTGGCAATGAATACGTTTCTTTTCTCATAGCGCAGCCTGTAACCTCCCGCTTTATAGTCGTCTAAGCGACTTTATATGAAAAAAACTTAACCCTTTAATTGTACACAAAGGGGAAGCCGTCCGTCAAAACAAAAACGCCTCTATTAAAAAGAGGCGCTTAGCGCGTCGTTCTTCAGTTAAGCGGTGAACACCAATTTGCCAATTCCGATGCACATGAAGACGATGTACAGCAAGCTCATCGTAAAAAAGCTAAGCCGCCAAATCGTCTTGAAAATCTTTTTGCCGTCAATCTTGCCTCTCTTGCGAAACTGAGCATTACCGAGCAATCCCCCGCTAAGCAGCATAAACAACAAAATACCGTAAATACCGAATTGGCTGTTGAAAAGCTTATCGAATAATACGGCCACGCAGCCAATTAATAACGCGGTGGTTATGTCCATGGCCATCCGGAACGCTTTTTTTCGATCTTGAATATATGCCCCATAACCAAATAATACGATTGCGAAAGGTATGATTGGAATAACAGCCAAATAAGCATATACATGCTTGATGCTTTCCCATATCCATTCCATTATGCTTCACTCCCCCATACTCGGCATCGGATGCAGCGCTTTAACGAATTCTATTACGGCTTGATTTAGCGGCGCTTGCAGCCCGAATTTCTCGGCTAACATGACAACGCCACCATTAATTGCATCTATTTCTGTCGCTCTTCCTGCTCGAATATCGCTAAGCATAGAGGATATGTTACGGCTGGTGTTCCTGCATACGTCTAAAACTAGCTGCCAACCGTCCTGTTGTAAGGCCATCCCTGCTCTCTCCAGAATAAACTCGGATTCCGCATATAATGCTCGCATCAGTTTCTTGCGGGATGGATGAAGAGGCAGCTCCCCGTTCTCCACATCGAATAGAGCCGTCAACGGGTTTATTATCGCATTTATGAGTAGTTTATAATAAATTCGATTCTCCATGTCATTCGACAGAAAGGTGGCAAATCCTGCCGATTGCAGCGTGGAAACCAACATTTTTAGCGAGATATCTTGGGTATTGTCTGGATTGCGCTCATTTCCTGCCCATTCACCAAGCCACAGCTCTCCCCTGCCCGTATGCTCAACCGAACGAGCATCGAGTCGTTTAGCGCCTTCTGTCGTGACCGCGGCAAACAATGGATTGTTAGGAAGCTTGGACTTAATGCGATCCAGATGACCAATGCCGTTTTGTAAACAGATAATCGGTGTATGCTCATCATTTGAGCAAGCAGCAAGCTGGTCGAGCAATTCTAAAAGCAGCTCGTCCACATCCGTTTGCTTAACGGCAAGTACGAGCCAGCGTAATCCAGTACCGTTATTCTCGGTTCTCATTCCGGCACGGTCAGCATGACCGCCCCATACGCCTTTTATTCGGACGACGTGTTCCCTTGTTCCACCGAGCTCACGAACCATCGTTCCCTGATCGGTTAACAAAGCTGCTTGTTCCTTGCTGCGCGTCCAAATGGTCACATCCGCGCCTGCCTCTGCAAGCTTCGCCCCATAGAGCAGTCCTAGCGAACCTCCGCCCACCACATCAATTTGCACCCCGTACTCCTTCCGAACAACGCTGCTCAATACTATTTAGCAAATATCGTATCAAATTTACAGAAAATATGGCAACTCATTTTAGCATCCGTGCAAAAAAAGCGAGACCAGCCCATTGTTTAGGCCAGTCTCGCTTATGTTCATTTTATAACTTATTCAATACGTTCCAAATTACCATTAGCATCCATCTTAAATCTAGGTTTTGCTTCATCTTCGTTCGTCAATACGGTGAGCCTTCTCGCGCGATCCATGATTTGGATCAACGTTTTGTAATCGTCATTCACGGCGCGGTAATCGGTTTGAACGTTGTTAACCTCTTTGGACAATCTCTCATTCTGATCTCGCAAACGATACAGCTCATCCTCTTTTTCTTTCAGTTCCTTCTCAAACCATTTAATTTGACGCGTTAGATCCTGATAGGTCGTCTTCCATCCACGGAGAAAACGAATAACTGCATCAACCGACAGACCTTCTTCAATGGTTCCGCTCTCTTGCTTGAAACCACGTTCATCCGTCTCAAAAACGGCAATTGATGAAACATGCGGCGTAGCGACAATCGTTTGTTTTTTCAAATAATTGCGCTTCTGGCGCTGCTGCTTAGCGATTTGAATGGCATCCTCATACCTTTTGCGAACACAGCTGTTCCAACGGAATCCGCAGGCTGCGGATGTACGTCCGATTCGTTCGCCAACTTCTTCAAAAGCTGCCAGCTGGGTACTTCCTTCGCGAATATGGCGTAGTGTAACCTCGGCGAGAATTAAATCATCGTCCGGACTCCACGCATCTTGTCTGACTGCTGTCATGCAACGAAAACCTCCTAACGTAAAGGCGCTTACTTTATCTCTATGCCCTTGGTAGAGTTCATAGAATCTATTGGATACTAATTTGTATAACCATTTTTTCTTCTGCTCATACATGTTAGCTCGTATATTTGAGCAAACTATATCTAAGTCTGCAGGCATTAACCGTATGAATACAAAAAGTTTGCGATTTCGTCACTGATTTTGGTTTACACTTATTTCGCCAAACGTTATAATGATCATTAGAAAATCGGGTCGCAGCGAGAGGGGGATATTATCATGGCACGCATGTATCGGGTACTTGGCTTTTGGACCCTGGTAATCGGACTAATGGCTTTCGCAGGCCATATGACGGAATTTGCGCTATTGTTTTTCGCGCAGGCCGTTGCTTTCGTATTTCTAGGCTACTTGAACTTCTCCGAAAGAACATACATCGTTATGTTCTGGGGATATATGATCATTTCATTCGTGGGTTTCACGTATTGGTCTGTCTTCAAGATGGACTTGCCGTTCTAACCAAGGCAAGCCGTTCCAAGAAAGCTTATGAGGTACGGAGTATAAGTGACGTAACAGCAGCTGCTGTACATACTTGTATTTGATTAGAAAAAGGTGCCAATCCTATAGGATTGGCACCTTTTTTCTATGTACTGGCTATATTTTGTCGAGCACCATGACTTTAAAGGATTCACTCATCTGATCGCTAAGAAGCAGCTGCCTAATCGCTCGATTTTTTCGCATTTCCTCGCTGAAGGGATCCGTACCATTATAGTTTTGAAGCATCTCCAGCACTCCGTTTTCGATCAAGAACTGCTTTTGGGTTATGTAGTCGATCACTCTCCATCCGCTCTCCAGTGCTTCATTCCGCACAAAAGTAAATGGCACATGCGAGGTAATATCCTGTTGGCCTATTCTGATATACGGGTTATCGCTTGCTATATGCCGCCAGTAACACATCAATGTCCCCCGCATCCGATGCTCCGCCGCGTATTCGTCAGCCTCATGGCCATAATCGATGAGAATAAGACGTCCCCTCGTCATCACAGATCCAAGCCTCTTCAAAAAATCGGCTGCGCCTGAATGAATCTCCGTGCGCTGGCCTTCCCTAAGCTTTATGCCATCCCTTTCCAGCCATCCACTAATTCTCGAGTCCGTAAGCGGCATGTATACCTCATAAAAGCCTTGCGCTGCATCGCCGGCAACGCCAATTTCCACAATCTGTCCATCTATACAAGCGACGAGATGTACCGGAAATGCATCCAACAGCTCATTAGCAAGCACCAGAGCCGGCTCTCGCAGACAGCTGGCTTCCCATGCCTCATTGGATGAAAAAAAATGCGCCTTCTGCCCAGCTTCACCCGAGCTGCTTAGGTCGGCAAAGGTTTGCCTCGCCTCTTGCATGTGAAGAGGATGATCCTCGATAAGAATCGGCTGAAAGCTCGAATTCCAGCTATGGCTTCGCCTTCTGCCGGCGGCAGCAATTTGCGCAGACAATCTGCCTGTTCCCGCTCCCCATTCGATAAGCTTCAATGGTACGTTTAACGTTTTCCCATAAGTTATCGCATAGCCCGCAAGCACTTCCGAAAGCACCTGTCCTATGCCTGAGCTTGTATAAAAATCACCATCCTTCCCCACACGGGTTGGCCCAGAAGTGTAATAGCCGTATTGGACATCGTATAGGCAAGCATTCATATAACGAAGGAATGAAATACAAGGCACGCTGCGGTCTTCACCGCGTGAATTGACAGGCCAGCCTATTAAGGATGAAGCTGCAATGTCTGTTCCAATGGAAGCTGCCAGCTCTTTTTCGTTCATGATAAGGTTCATCCTTTTCCAAATGTAAGATATAATAGAATGGATTTCCGCATAAAATGAATGCTGAGGAGGGACGATGCCGTTGACTTTGCCAGCCAAGCGTAATCGTATTTCCGTAGCAGCCACGGCGATGCTTGTTGTCGTATTGCTTCTGTTTCAGTCTTCCGCATGGGCAGAGCCACTGCCTGTAGATGAGGCGGATATTCATTCCTTACTTGAAAAAAGCTTATCCGTCGTAGAAATCGACAAAGAGATCGCGCGCATCGGGGAACAGAAAGAGCAGCTCACGCTGACCATGACGGAGACGGAGAAGCAGCTTATGCTGCAGGAGCAGCAAATATCGGACAAACAAGATGAAGCAGGCAGCGTCCTGCGCGCTTATTATATGGGAGAACGGGACTTTTTGCTTAGCGCTCTTCTATCGTTCGATTCATTATCAGAGCTGTTCCAAATGCTGGATTATGCCGAAATTATACTTACCCATGACAAGCATACCTTGAATACATACGTTGAGCAATATCGCAAGGTTAAGGAAGGTTATACGCAGCTTGAAACGAGGCAGGACGAGCTAATTGCCATAGAGGAGCAGCTCAGAACGCAGAGAGAGAGAGTGCTGGCTCTCGAAAAACAGCTTGATGAAGAGCTGTCGGGCCGATCTGATGCGGATCGAATAAGGATCTTGATGAAAGAGCTCACCTCATACTGGGAAACCGCCGGCATCGATGAAGTCAAACAGTATTTCCGCGCGTTGTCGAAAGCAATGCGAAAGCTGCCAAGCTGGGTACAGGACAATAAGGAGCTGCTCGAAATTAAAGGTTTTCAGTACACCATTCGCGTACCTGAAGACGATTTGAATTCTTTTTTGCGGGAGCAAAATGACATTTTTAACAATTTCGCATTTGAATTCGTTGATGGTAAAGTCATAGCACAAGGCAAACGCGATAATATGGAAATTAAAATAAGCGGTCATTACACCATTGAGAATGATCCCAAAAATGCTATCCTATTCCATGTCGATGAGCTGCTGTTTAACGGCTTTACCCTGCCCGACACGACAAGAAGCGCATTAGAGGAGGAGTTTGATTTGGGTTTCTATCCTGATTTGATTGTCTCCTTCCTTAAAGCCAATTCCGTTGAAATGAAGGATGGCGAACTCACTATCAAGCTTAGTCTTAAGCTTTAGCGTCTTCCTCCTTTCTCCCTTGCCTGTTGCAACAAGAAAGAGCCTGTCCTCCATAATGATGAGGGTCAGGCTCTTTTTCATTTAACCAGAGCTTCTAACGCGTCAAGATAAGCTGCAATTTCAAAGCGGTTCTCGGAAAATTGTTCCCATAGCCTCTCTCGCTGCTGCCATTTTTCGGGCCAAAACGGATCCGGGCTTACAAGCTGCACATCCGTTTTATTCGTATCCAGCACGTTCTTCCACCATGCAGGCGGTATATGGGATTGTACACTTTGAAGCGAGCTGTTAAAAGCATACAGCGATGCCCGGGCGGGCAGCTGGCCTGAACGGTCATAGCTGACCTGTTGGTTGTTTATATCGGTCATTTCCTGTATCCATTGCATCGCTTCTTCTTCGCTTTTGCTGCTCGATGAGATCACGTAGCTGCGCCCGTTTAACCAAGGATAATAAATTTGTTCACGGTCGACGGTCAGTTTATTTCGGGTAACCTCATTAAGCATCTCGTAGTCGTTCCATGGAATAATGGCTGCAAGCAATTGATTATTTTGGAAAGCCTCTTCTAATCGAGTCCTCTCATCGCTATTTATTCGGCTAACCTTCGTCTCCTTATCCTGAAACCATTCAAGCTGATGCTCTTGACTCTCATTTACAGACAAAACATTCAGCACGTTGCTTTGTTCGGATTGAAAGGCTGCCAGCCATGCCAGTTGCTGCTGTAAATCACCAGCGGTCCAGTTTACTATGCTTGCCTGTGGATGGAGCTCGATTATTTTTAAAGCGGCCGACTGATAAGAATCCCAATCCGCAGGCGGATCCTTTAACCCCGCCTCGGCAAGAAGCGAACTGCTCCATACGATCATATACGGATTTAAATCCTTGGGGATGCCCCATAAGTATCCATTCCATTTGAGCGGATCCAGCAGGCCGGACATCTGGTCTGAAAGCGCATCTCCTGTTAAAATGCTGTCAGCAGGCTTTAGAAACCCGCGCACCGCGAACGGTCTTACCCAACCATTATCAAGCAGGATAATATCCGCGGCTTCACCTTGCTGGCTCTGAAGCACCCATAGGTCGTATGCTTTATTTTTAGACGGCTCGTTTGTCAGCTTAACTTGAATATGTGGATATTTCATCATAAAATTTATGTTTAGTTCCTGAAGCTGCTGGAACTGTGGATCCGATAAGGAAACGTTTACATGAATGTTGGCAAGTTGATCGACGACAAGCTCGCCCGGAACGGGCTGGACACTTGATTTCCCGTCAGGCTTCTTTACGCTTGTTGGATTCGCATCTCTCGAGAAGGGGATAAGCAACAATGCGGCTAACAGTAAAGTGCCTAATAAAAATGGCACATATTTTCTGGGAGTCACAGCTTTCTTCCTTTCATCCTTAAATCTACTAGAAATAGGATAACAAGAAATAGCAGTTTTGTCCAAATGATCGTGATTCCTACCAGCTTGATCACAAAAAAAGACCCCCTCAACGATAAGGGGGTACGCCTTCTCTGATTACAATAAATCAGCCGCGAGCTGCGCCAGCTTGGAGCGTTCGCCTTTCTCCAGCGTCATATGACCGCTTGTGCCTTCTCCTTTAAAGCGCTCCACGATATGGGTCAGACCGTTGCTTATGGAATCGAGGTAAGGATGATCGATTTGCTCCGGGTCACCCATGAGCACGATTTTACTTCCTTCTCCCACACGAGATACGATCGTCTTTACTTCGTGTTTCGTTAGGTTTTGCGCTTCGTCGATTATGATGAACTGTCCAGGAATCGAACGTCCGCGGATATAGGTTAGCGCTTCGACTTGAATACTTCCCATGCCCATTAGTATTTTATCGATATCGCCCGACTTCTTAGTGTCAAACAAATACTCTAAATTATCATAGATCGGCTGCATCCACGGACGAAGCTTCTCTTCCTTCTCACCTGGCAGATAACCGATATCCTTGCCCATTGGAACGACTGGACGCGCGATAAGCAGCTTCTTATACTTATGCTCATCCTCCGTCTTCAGAAGGCCCGCTGCAAGCGCGAGCAGCGTCTTACCTGTCCCTGCCTTGCCCGAAAGCGTCACGAGCGGGATATCATCATTTAAAAGCAGCTCCAGCGCCATGCGCTGTTGGGCATTGCGTGCCGTTATGCCCCAGACGGGATCATTGCTTAGAAACAACGGTTCAAGTCTCGCCCCATCCTGGCTGACTTTCAGCAGAGCTGACTTAGAGGTTCCCATTTCGTCTCTTAATATGACAAACTCATTCGGATTCAGCCGGATGTTTAAATGCATGTTGTTGACTGTTAGGAAGCGATAGGTGTAAAACTCATCAATAACTGCAGGATGCACATACAGCGTCATGTAGCCTGCGTAAAAGTCAGAGGATACGACCACTCGGTCCGATAAATAATCCTGCGCCTGCAGACCAAGGACATCCGCCTTAATTCGTACGAGCACATCCTTGCTTACTAATACGATGCTTTGTTTCTCAGGTTCATTTTCCTGCTCTATGTGGTAATTCAGCGCAACCGCTAAAATCCGATTATCATTTGTCATTTCTCCAAACATTTCTTGCACGCGCATAAAGCTGCGGTGATTTAATTCAACCTTCAGCAAGCCGCCGCTTGGAAGCTCGATGCCCTCGTGCAAATGCCCTTTTTCTCTCATCTTATCAAGCAGACGCGAGATTTGGCGCGCATTTCTTCCTAATTCATCAGCCAACCTCTTCTTAGAATCAATCTCCTCCAACACTACCGCGGGAATTATGACTTCATTATCCTCGAAAGCAAAAATTGCTTGCGGATCATGAAGCAGCACATTTGTATCGAGCACGAATATTTTTTTCATGAGAACCCTCCCGGCGTTGGATATTCTTTAGAGGCCATACATAGCATAACACTGCTGCGGGTAAACTATGGCGGACTGGTGACATTTAGTTTTTCAACGAGAAAAAAGAGGTGGCAAACATGTTCAAATGGCTTACTTCAGCGATCATTGTTGCGATTGTAGCGACAGGATGCAGCACCGTCGCACGTAATGAGACATCACCCTCTCCACGAAATAATGGCCGTGTCCAGGCTCAGCAAACCGAACCAAGGAAAAAGGAAATTAAGAACTCGGAGCAGGTTGCGGCACATCTGGAGCAGTTGGCCAAAGGAATTGAAGGAGTAACGAACGCGCACTGTGTCGTGTTCGGAAATACAGCTATTGTCGGCATCGATGTAGATGCCAAGATGGAGCGCTCTAGAGTCGGGACGATTAAATACTCTGTTGCAGAAGCCTTTCGCAAGGACCCTTACGGCATAGACGCTCTCGTAACAGCTGATATGGATTTGTCCCAGCGAATCAATGAAATCGGTGCCGATGTTAAGCGCGGCAGACCTATCGCCGGATTTGCCGAAGAAATGGCTGATATTATGGGAAGATTAATTCCACAGCTGCCGCGAGATATCATGCCTCAGGAGCCAGAGAAGCAAGATGCTCCAAAAATGAATAAGAAATTGTAAAGATGCCCTGAAGACACAAAAAGCCTAGTGAGCTAACCACTAGGCTTTCTTCATTGCAGCGAAAACTTGTACATCCAAGTTGTCCGCTGCACGGTTCTTATTCGGTTTGTCGCACGCAGCAACAGCGGACAAGCACGCGGCGTTATTCATCGCGTCCCCGCCTTTTGCAATGCTCGAGGTCAAATCATCAGAAGCCGCATCGATCTTAGGCAATAGAATGAATGCTTGTTTTGGCAAAACTTCGATCGCAAGTTCGAATTCTACGGATACGGTATTGGTCATTCGCATGACCTCCTTCTGAACAGATTTCAAAAATGGCCTCTGTAGATGTATTATATCTAACATATTAGCTAGAGTCTACGGTTATTCAGCCAATTTTCCCTGCAGCGCAGCCCGTGCTTCATCCAGCTTCGTATCGTCCAGATAAACATATGGACTTCTCCAAGTTCCCTCAAGCGGAATGAAGGTGATATCCTCCCGACTCATGCCCAAGTAGGTGGTCATCATATTTTTGATTTCTTTGGAGGGCATATCCATTGTTAAATTCGCCCCTACGGCTTCGATCACGGAACCGATTTTTGTCACGCCGTCAAACGACTTCATTTTGTCCGTTAGCGCGCCGACGACTTGGCTCTGACGTGCGTTTCGTTCAAAGTCACTTGACATATTCTTGCCGTTATTGGACTTCCGGTAACGGACAAAGTCAAGCGCTTTATCTCCGCTTAATACTTGAACGCCTTCTTCAAGATCAATGTTCGTGCCATCTGCGGAATCTTTATATTTCATCCGCATATCGACATCTACTTCGACACCGCCTAACGCATCTACAACATCTGCAAAACCTTGAAAATTAATGACTGCTGAATATTTTATGTCAATACCAAACAATTCGCTCATTACATTACGCACTTCTTGCTTGGCGTCCGCATAAGCTGCTTCTTTTTTCAATTTCTTCTCATTAAGGGCGTTCATATAAAAATCAGCATAAAAGCTATTCGCTTTGCGTGCACGATAACCATCCACATCGATGTTCGAGTCGCGCGGAATAGTTACGACCGTCGCCGACTTTGAATTCGGATTAAATACCGCTACCATCATCACGTCCGTATTCAAACCGCCGCCGTGAGAACGCGCGTCAATGCCCATCAAGAGCATTGCAACAGCTTTCTCCTTTACTGACTCGCCAGCAGGAATAACGACCTCCGTATCCGCAGGCGCGGAAATTTGGTCAACTGCGTTATCTGCTTTAAAAACGAGATACGCAAGACCCACAGCCACGATGAGGAGTAACGCAAACAGCAGTCCAAAGAATGTTTTAAGCACCGAGCGCTTCTTGCGTGGCTTCTGTTTTTTTGGTTTTGCCGGTTGGCGCGAGCCCGTTCTTGGAGGTAACGCCGTCGATCCTTTACTCATATGCTCCACCTTCAAGTTCAGTTATATTTGGGATTCGATTCGATGTCCGAGAGCAGCTGTTCGCCCAGTTCGCGAGGATAAAACTGCAGTTTGGCGCGTCCATCCTTTTCATATTTAATATGAATCATCGTATCGTCGGTCTTCGTTATAGCAAAGTCCGTCAAGCCATGATCCTCCGTTAATATCTGCTCAAAAAAAGCAAGTGTATCGAGCGCCGCTTGGTCGTCTTGGCGAGCCGTAGCAACCAGCTTAATCTGCAGCCAGTTAAATAGAGCATCCTCCAGCTTCATTTGCCTGACTCCGTATTCTGAGATGCATTCCCGCCGGATTTGCGGCCCTTCCATTTGTCATATAGCTGACGGCCCCGAAGCATTAACATCATAAGGACTGCCACACCCATACATTGAATAATCGGAAGTTTATCCACCTGTAAAATCATGAGAACGAACGAACCGAACGCAATTAACGCATATACAAGTATTTCTTTCAACAACGGTAACTTTTGCTGAGCACGAAACACTTTATTGAATATGTATATCGTGAAACCTAAAATAATCAGATAAGAAATGAGCTTATGGTCGCTAAGCCATGCCTGCATGCCTTAATCCCCCTTCTGTGATTGTAAACGGCTTTCGCCGCCAATTAGTTGCACAGCGCGCGAGTATCACTGTGAAATATAAGTGGGATTATAAGTTTCATCACTTATAATCCCACATATTTTCAAAGAAAACGTAAGGCTCTGCATGCGCAAAACCTTACGTTTGTTTAAAGTTCAGCTCTTAAACGCTCGCTTGAGCATTTTTACGGTTTTTGTCCGCACGCTCGCGCTCGCTCTTATTCAAGATCTTCTTGCGAAGACGAATCGATTTTGGCGTAATTTCACAATACTCGTCATCATTCAAGTACTCAAGCGCTTGCTCAAGCGAGAATAGACGCGGGCTCTTAAGCGTTACGGTATCGTCTTTACCAGCAGAACGAATGTTGTTCAGCTGTTTCACTTTACAAATGTTAACGATGATGTCATTCTCGCGGGTATGTTCGCCCACGATCATGCCTTCATAGATTTCAGTACCCGGCTCCAAGAACTGGATTCCGCGATCCTCAACGCCCATCATACCGTAGAAAGTGGAAGTACCATTTTCACTCGCTACAAGAACGCCTTGGTGACGGCCGCCTACGCCTGTTCCCGCAAGTGGACCATAGCTGTCAAATGCGTTGTTCATAATGCCGTAGCCGCGTGTCAATGTCAAGAATTGCGTACGGTAACCGATCAAGCCGCGTGCAGGAATTCTGAATTCCAAACGAACTTGGCCGTTTCCGTGATTGATCATGTTAAGCATTTCTGCTTTGCGCGTTCCTAGACTTTCCATAACAGCGCCCATGCTTTCTTCAGGCGTATCAATTAGTAAGCGCTCGTAAGGTTCTTTCTTCGAGCCGTCGATCTCCTTGATAATTACTTCAGGCTTGGATACTTGAAGCTCGAAGCCTTCACGACGCATGTTCTCGATTAGAATCCCTAGGTGAAGCTCGCCGCGTCCGGAAACGACAAAGGCATCCGGGCTGTCTGTTTCATCTACGCGAAGCGCTACGTCAGTCTCAAGCTCTTTGAAGAGGCGCTCACGAAGCTTACGGGAAGTAACCCATTTGCCTTCACGTCCTGCAAACGGACTGTTGTTTACAAGGAATGTCATTTGAAGCGTAGGCTCGTCGATTTTGAGAACCGGCAAAGCTTCTGGCTTCTGTGGATCAGCAATCGTTTCACCGATATTGATTTCGCGAATACCTGCGATTGCAATGATATCGCCCGCTCCGGCTTCCTCAATCTCCACGCGCTTAAGTCCTACGAAACCGAACAGTTTCTCGATGCGCGCTTGTTTATTGCCGCCCTCGCGTGTCATTACCGCAACGGTTTGACCTTGCTTAATAATTCCGCGGTTGACGCGGCCTACGGCAATACGGCCAAGGTATTCATTGTAATCAAGCAGCGTAACGAGGAATTGCAATGGCTGTGTTATATCCTCGGTAGGTGATGGAATGTTGCTTACGATCGTTTCATAAAGAGCTTCCATGTTCTCGTCTTGCTTCTCTGGATCAAGGCTTGATGTACCCATGAGCGCTGAAGCATAAACAACAGGGAACTCAAGCTGCTCATCGTTTGCTCCAAGCTCGATGAAGAGGTCAAGCACTTCATCTACAACTTCTTGCGGTCTTGCGTTCGGACGGTCAATCTTATTTACAACCACGATCGGTGTTTGATTCGATTCAAGCGCTTTGCGCAATACGAATTTCGTTTGCGGCATACAGCCCTCAAAAGCATCGACAACCAAAAGCACGCCGTCAACCATTTTCATAATACGCTCAACCTCGCCGCCAAAGTCAGCATGTCCAGGCGTATCCACGATGTTGATCAAATAATCTTTGTAATTGATTGCCGTGTTTTTTGCCAAAATCGTAATACCGCGTTCACGCTCAAGATCGTTTGAATCCATTGCGCGTTCCTGTACTGCTTCATGATCGCGAAACGTACCTGATTGTTGTAGCAGCTTGTCAACCAATGTTGTTTTACCATGGTCAACGTGGGCAATAATGGCGATATTCCGTAAATTCTCTCTTGCTTGCATAACTAGTAATCCACTCCAATTGTTTTTTATTTAATTCCTTACCAACGTCTGCGTTTGCTTAGCATCATCCAAACACCTGCCGCAATTAACGCAACAGCAATCGCATAAATCCCCCAGCTCCACAAAAGCACAAGAACGACAAACACAGCCGATGCGGCAGCAAGCGCAATCGATGCCGTGAGTACAACACGCGGTCTGGATGAACCGAACAAATAATATTCGTAAAGGCCGGCTGCCACTCCAAAAATAAACAGCGGCCACAAATATTTCAAGCTATCCCATCCAAAAAGGTTGCAAACGACAAACAGCAGGGCATATACGACGAGCATTCCGCCTGGGACAAGCACAACCGCCGGAACTAATCTGCCGAAGTACAGCACATGCAGAAGGACTCCGGGAATCAAGACGAGCAGCGGCCAGAAGATTGCGCCCAAAAAGCTGAATACACCTAACTTGCCCAACAAAATAACGACCCCGGCTAACAGCAAAATGATTCCAGCGGAATATTTGTTATTAGGCATTCGCGTTCCGCTCCTTACAACGCCAATCGCATATTGTGACGAAAGACGACAGTTTTTATCTATATTAGTTTATAGGAACTGAGACAAAAATACCAGTACGTAGCGGGGGTCTGAACAAAAAAAAACCGTTCCGCATTATTTTGCGTGAACGGAGCGTGTCATAATCATGTTGAAACTGGCTTCTTTTTGACAACTGCAAGCGCGATTACAAGCGGTACGCAAAGCAGCGGAACCGCTTCGGAAAGCGTCTTGGAACCGTGAAATAACAGCTGATCGAGGCCTGGATCATGCATGAGCATCTCTCCGGCTGCATAGGCGAGCAGCGCTGCTCCAATGTAAGAAAGAGCCGGAAATTTTTGCAGCAGCGTACCCAGCATTTGGCTTCCCCAAATGATCATCGGAATGCTGAGTGCTATGCCTAGCGAGATTAAAATAGGGTCTCCATCGGCTACGGCCGCTATAGCCAGAACATTATCTAAGCTCATGACAAAATCAGCGACGACAATTGTCCAGATTGCCGCACCGATCGTTTTCGCTTTTTTAACGTTGTGATTATCTTGCTGCCCCCCTGCCTCTGCAAGCAGCTTCACTGCGATATAAAGCAAGAGCAGTGCTCCTATGGCCTGTAAGTACGGCACTTGGAGCAGCTTGATGGCTACGAGGGTCAACAAACATCTTAGGCCGACCGCGGCAGCAGCGCCCCACCACACGGCTCGTTTGCGCTGCTCAGGCGGCAGCTGCCCGCTCGCCATGGCAATGACGATGGCGTTGTCACCGCTAAGCAATACATTAATAAGCACGATTTCGATAAATATTATAAGGCTGTCCACGTTTCACACCCCCTCTATCAGAGGTATGAACAAGCTGTGGTGAATATGTCCAAAAAAAAATGAATCCCTCTTCTCTACCGCCCGTATTTAATGTAGACTTCAAGAAGTGTTAGTTAATGGAAGGAGGGAAATTACTTATGGAATTATTCTCAGTTGAGTTTTTCTCCGCCCTGTTGACCATCGTTTTCATCGACCTGATATTGGCCGGGGACAACGCCATTGTAATAGGGCTGGCAGCTCGGAATCTGCCAAAGGATCAACAAAAGAAAGCGGTCATCTGGGGAACTGCCGGTGCGGTCGGTATAAGGATCATCGCCACCCTTCTCGTCGTGCAGCTTCTAAATGTACCTTGGCTTAATCTTGTCGGAGGTCTGCTCTTAGTATGGATCGCTTATAAGCTGCTTGTACAAGAAGACCCGCATGACGGGATTAAATCCGGTAATACGCTTTGGCAATCGATTCGAACGATAATCATAGCTGATGCGGCAATGGGGATCGATAACGTTATCGCCGTTGCCGGTGCGGCACACGGTGACACGCTGCTCGTTATCCTTGGCCTAATTATCAGCGTCCCCGTCGTCGTATGGGGCAGTACCCTCTTTATCAAGCTGATCAACCGCTTCGAATGGATCGTTTATGTCGGTTCTGCGGTTCTCGCTTACACAGCCGCGAAGATGATTACGCATGAAAAAGCATTCAAGGAATTTTTCGAAAACCAGCTGTACTTCTGGGCTTTCGTCATTCTTGTAATCATTATCACCATCGCTGCCGGTTTATGGACGAACTCACGGAACAAGAAAAATGCGCAAGAAAAAAGCAGCGTATCCCATTAAGGGGTTCCTGCTTTTTTTGTTGAATTTCATTTAAAACCAGCTGTCCTCGCCAGCAGATTGCACGGCGGTTTGAAGCTGCGGAGTGAGCAGGAGCTCCTCCGTTCCATCGACGGCAGCAGCTAGCAGCTGTTTATAATTCGGGATGAGCGACTCAATCTTCTCAACAATTCTGAGATTCGGATTCGTGCTGGGCGATTTCGGCAAAAATAACGTGCAACAATCCTCGTAAGGCAAAATCGACGTTTCAAACGTGCCTATTCTCTCCGCCAAACGAATGATTTCATGCTTGTCCATCATGATTAATGGCTTAAGCTGCGGCAGATCCGTTGCGCGTCCAATCACATTCATGCTCGGCAGCGTTTGGCTTGCCACCTGGCCCAGGCTCTCACCTGTAACGATACCGCTCGCTCCATTGCGCTCGGCAAGCTGCTCAGTAATGCGCAGCATCGCTCTCCTCATCAACGTGATAATGAGATTATCGCTCTTCGCCTGTACCAAAGTCGTTTGAATTTCGGTAAAAGGCACCAGATGAAGCTTTATGGGCTCACCGCTAAAATACGAGAGCCGTTTAGCCAGCTCGACAACCTTATCCTTTGCTTGCTCGCTGGTGAACGGGTAGCTGTGAAAATGTACGGCCTCTACTTCCAGCCCTTTGCGCAGCGCCAGCCAGCCTGCTACAGGACTGTCAATGCCGCCGGAAAGCAGGAGCAAGGCTTTGCCGTTCGATGCGAAAGGAAAGCCGCCGGCGCCTTCTATAACATCATAGAATACATAGGCTGCTTCCTCCTGGATATCAACGCGCAGCTCGACATCCGGTTTTTTCACGTTCACCTTGAGATCCGCCATGGCGCGAAGTACATGGCTTCCCACCAGGTGATTCATTTCTTGTGAATTATGAGGGAATTTCTTCCACGCGCGCTTGGCGCTTACTTTAAAAGTGGCGGGCTTCTCCGGCAATGCTTGCATCAGTGCAAGCGCGGCTGACCTTATTTCCTCAAGATCCAGCTCCGTGCTTACAACCGGGCTTAAAGATACGATACCGAACAAATCTTTTAAGCGATCTGCAATCGGCTCAAACGGGTGGCCGTTCAGCTTAACAAACAAACGTCCGAACGATTTAAAATAAGTAATATTTTCATAAGGAATTAACGCTTGCTTTACCTGCTCAAGCATTCTCTTTTCAAATTTATTGCGGTTTCTTCCTTTTACCATTAAATCTCCGTAGCGGAGAACAATTTGATCGTAAAGCAAAATTAAATCAATCTCCTCTCAAGCGGCTTCAACTGCTCGACAACGTGGCGCAAGCCTGCTGCCAAGGCGCTTATATCCCGCTCCTCATGTTCATCTCCTAGACTAATTCTAACGCCTCCTGCTGCCTGCTCATGGCTTGCGCCTATGGCCAGCAGCACGCGGCTCGGCTTATCATCCTTCGAGGAGCAAGCCGATTTGGTCGATGCCATTATACCATGCTGCTCCAGCATATGAATGACAACCTCAGGCTTCATGCCCGGATACGAGAAATGTATGATATGTGAGGCGGCCGGCTCTGCTCCGTTGAGCTTTAGCTCAGGTATCTCCCCAATAAGCTTAACGAGCATTTGCTTCAGTCGCATCATCTTGCTCTCTCGCTGCGCCATCGACTCCATTGACATTCGAAGCGCCTTCGCAGAAGCGACAATGGCCGGCACGTTCTGCGTTCCTGCACGAAATCCGTTCTCTTGCGTTCCGCCTGTAAGCATCGGATAAAGCGAAACGCCTTCTCGAACAAACAAAAAACCTACACCCTTAGGGCCTCTTAGCTTATGGGATGATCCGCTGAGCAAGTCAATGCCCCAGTCTTTAATCTGAATAGGCAGCTTGCTTATACTTTGAACCGCATCAACATGAAATATTACTTTTGGAAAACGCTGCAGCAGCCTGCCGATTTGCTCAATAGGCTGAATGGTTCCGATCTCATTGTTAACATGCATGATGCTGACCAAAATCGTTTCTTCCGTCAAAGCGTCTTCCAATTGCTCGATCCGTACATGCCCTGTTTTGCTTACAGGTAAATACGTGACCCGAAAACCTTCTTGCTCGAGCTGCGCAAACGATTCATAAACCGATGCATGTTCAATTTGAGTCGTTATTAAATGTTTTCCACGGCCGGCATATTGGCGTGCGACCCCTTTTATAGCCAGATTATTAGACTCTGTTCCTCCTGATGTAAATAACCAATTGCCATGCGTTGCTTGCAGCCGCTCAGCAAAAACGGAGCGCGAGCGCTCGATTAATTTATCCGCGTCGGCGCCGGCACGGTGAAGGGATGACGGATTTGCATAAACGGACTTCATCACTTCCATCATCGTTTGCACGACTTCATCGTAGGGCGGAGTTGAGGCGCAATGATCAAAATATAACATAATAATACTCCCTCCTTTGCAAAAAAGAAAAAGATCATCGATTGCTCCAGCCTTTGGGGCAGTGAGCTAAACCGTGATCTTATTGCTGCCGTTTCACTTCGCTTGAAGCACTTTAGCGACATATCGCCGGGTTTCTTCCGGAAGTGATTCGAGGTTTTCTATCAGCTGTTCGTTCGTTCTAATGCCCGTACGGTCAACCCTGCCCGGACCGGCATTATATGCCGCTAATGCAACCTGTTCATTCCCGTTATATTTCTTTAGCAGCATGGACAAATATTTAGTTCCGCCATCAATATTTTGCGCGGGATCAAATGAATTGGTGACACCTAGTCCTCTGGCCGTACCGTCCATGAGCTGCATCAGCCCTTTGGCTCCAGAGCCTGACTGCGCATCCGCATTAAACCCAGATTCGGTCTTGATTACGGCCTGAATCAATGAGGGGTCGACACCGTATTTGGCTGATGCTTGCTGGATAAGATCATCATAGGCGGATGGAGCGCTGTTCGAATCCCCTTCGCTGCTATAGGAAATATTCGTTAGGCCGTTAAGCGATTGAAGCTGGGAAAGCGCATCCGCAGGCAAGATCTGCGCCGCCGTCTCTTCCTCTGATGCGCTGTCCGACATATATTGTGATAAAAGAGTATCGAAAAAGGAAGCAGAGCCAACCCCTGAAGCAGCTTGCAGCGGGTTAGAAGCAACCTTTAAATCTAAGCTTGGAGCAAGCTGAAGCTGCAATAATGTCTTAATAATACGAGGGTCAATACTCATGATATCCTCCTGGCTGTCTGTTTATGTGTTTGTACGAATGATCTAATTATTATAGTTTATCGGTTTTCATTGTACATTTTTTTAGAGCAAACAGCCAGTTTCACTTTTGCCGCTGGAAGGAATGAGGGGCATTATCTCATTGATCGTCCGACATTCCATATATTCCACGTCACTTTCCTCCGCACGCGGCTGCTGCAATCTGCCATTTAACCAAATGGAATTCCAGCCTGCCCGGTAGGACGGCACAATATCGTTATGCCAAGCGTCACCGACATAAACAAGCCGCTCCGGCTCACAGCAGGTTTGCAAACGGACATGGTGAAATACCTCTGGATCAGGTTTCGCTATGCCTATTCCGTCCGAGATGTATATCGCTTGTTCGTCCATCCAATTCAAAAGTCCAAGCGCTCTTATTTTGATCATTTGATGCTCGACGGGACCGTTCGTGATCAAGCCAATGCGAATCCCGCATGCTTCAAGCTGCTCAAATAATGGCTCCACTCCTTCTCTCAGAGCGATTTGCTTCTGCTCCCGTTCGTAGTTTTGCTGCAGCTGCAAGGCGGTCTGTTCCGATATGTTTATTCCGATATCCAAAAAGGCTGCGGCGGTCCGTTCGAAGCGAAGCTCCTCCAGCGACATTAACCCGCTTACATGCCGCTCCCACAAACGGTCGCTATGTCGTCTTAACCGTTTATATAAATCTTCTATTTGCAGTCTATCGCTAAAAAGCCCGCCTATGCCAGCAGTCTGTATCGCCATCAGAAAAGGCTGTAGCTGATCGTATAATGTATCGTCCAAATCGAAAAAAACCGCTTTTATCACAAATTCCACTCCTTACTCGCTTTTACCGCTTCAGGCATAAAAACCATCTCCATTATAGAGCTTTCCACCAGCATTGACCAGTAATTGCTGTTCATCCTTCAAGCCGAAAAAAAAGACCGCTCCCAGAAAAAAGGAACGGTCTTGATGGTGAAATCTAGGAATCAAAAGCAGCTTACTTGAATACCTTCACGCGCTCTTCGATTGGTTGGAAAGCTTTCTCGCCCGGCGCCGCTGTCGGTTTGCCGAATGGCATTTGTGCAACCAACTGCCAAGAATCGGACAATGACCACGTTTTCTTAACTTCTTCGTCAATCAGCGGATTATAATGCTGGAGCGAAGCGCCAAAGCCTTCATTTTCTAACGCTGTCCATACTACGAATTGATGCATGCCTGAAGAATGCTGCGACCAAATCGGGAAGTTTTGCGCGTAAGACGGGAAGCTTTCCATTAAGCCGTTAACGACGTTCTTATCCTCGAAAAACAGCACCGTGCCGTACCCGCTTTTGAAAGCGCCCATTTTTTGCTCGGTGGGTTCGAATTGATCAGCTGGAACGATTGCCCGCAGTGTGTTTGTCGTAATATCCCACAGCTTGTCATGATTTTCGCCAAGCAGCACGACTACCCGCGCGCTCTGGGAGTTAAATGCGGACGGCGTGTGCAATACCGCGTCTTGTACGATTTCTACGATTTTTTCATCGGAAATTACAGACTCTTTGCTGATCCCGTAAATCGTACGTCTCGTTTTTACTGCTTCCAAAAATGCTTGTGATGTCATTATTTTTCCTGCCTCCCAATTGTGGTGTTATTTTATCGAATGCGAATTCATATCCCATCCAATTTAATTACTTTATGTAAGTAACTTTATATTATCAGTAACATAAAGTCAAGCCGAACAGATACATTATCCCCATCGCATTCAGAATTATGATTCATGGGCAGCATCATCCGATAAACTCACAGCTTCACCGTCACGCATACGCCATTTCCCATTAATCCATGTCACAAAAAACGAAATTGCTCCAAGAGTCAGCAGCACCCCTACTTTATAAAGCGCCTCTTGTCCGCTCAAATCCATAAAGATGGCTTTGATTGCAACAATCAGCAGGACAGCGGAACCAAACCATTTGAACAGCAGCTCCCGATAAAAAGCACCCCATAAAATGAGCAGCAGCGAATAGCAGCCCCATGACACGGATAAAGCCAATGCCAAGTAAACGGTAGAAGAATCCGGCATATATTCTGTAAAAATATTTTCGATTTGTCTTGTCAACAATCCGCCTACGATTAAATGGGCTAGCAGCGCATAAACTCGTGCCAAAATGAGATTAGCCTGATCTGTAAGCTGAGGAATGATCAGCTTTCTCGAGAAATAAAAACCAAGCGCCGCAAGCAGAATCCATGCGAAAGCTCCCCAGTTCAAGAATGGAATATACATGCCGAACCACTCGCCACGAGGCGTATCCCAAGTCACGACATACCAATAACAGCCCACTACAAACCAGGTAACAAGCGAGCCCAAGCTAAGCAGCTGCCAACTTTTCGCATGACCTATGGCAGCGGCAAATACGGCAATGATGCCCCATAGCAGTACCGTAACCAAAGGTTTGGAATCATAACCGCCTCCAATACTGCTCAAAGAGACGAGAAGCAACAGCAACCCTCCTAGAAAAAAGCCGGCTGCTGAGGGAGTTATCTTAGCTATTGCTTGATAAATGACGAAGCTGACCAGCATGTAGACAATGCCGATAAAAATAAGTATGTAGCCATAAGGCACCTCGCCTTGCAAAATCAGCAATGCCCAGAAGCCAAACAATATACCGTTAACTCCATTAAGGTAAAGATCGGTCCCTTCGAAGATCAGCTTATTTCGCCACGAGGAGATCATTAAGCCGATCGTATAAAAAAGAAACGCGGCTAACGCATAACGAATCGGCATGCTCCACAAGCCTTCGGTCGATGGGTCATAATGGATAAAATAAACGATATACATCAGCCATGAGCCAATAAAGCTAATGATTCGAAGCTCATGCCATCCGCGGGTTATGCTGAGAAAAAAGAAAGCGACGTTCAGTACAAGCATGTATAGAAATAAAGCAAAAACCTGATCTGTTTCCGGCCGCATAAGCAGCGGAGACAACAAACCACCCAGCATAGCCATGATCATCAGCAATCTAGCTTGATACTTGAGGGCATATAACGAAATACCAATCGTAACTGCACTCATTCCAAGCAGGATCGTCATGGGATCCCAAAGTCGATAATAAATGCCGGCAAATGCAAACGTGGCATATAAAATACATGCGCCCATACCGATCATGATCTCGCCGATCGGATTTCGAGGCACCCGGCTTGCCAGCTTTAAGCCAATAACGCTAATGCCTGCTCCGCCTAAAAGCCCAAAGCCAATTTTCATTGCTTCCGTTATCCATCCCTGTTCCACCGAATATTTGAACAAGGTAATAAACGCAGTCATGACGAATAAAACGCCAAGCAGTGAGGTCCAATGCTTATACACGATTTCCTTCATTTCTCTTCCTCCGTTTTATTCATTTGAGTTCTCCCGTCAAGTCTGCCCCGCCAATAATCCAGTGCTTTTACGGCTGCATACAGCAGAACGAAACAAACAAAGGCAATGACCTCAAGCTGCAGCAAATACCAAGGCCAAGGTGCTAGTATATCAAGCAAGGAGGCGGTGCCTGGCTTATGCGCCAAGAACATAAAATTCGTTGTGCCGGTGATGCTGTTTGTTATTGCTGCCGGTATGGCGAGGACATGCAGCCAAAGCATAGCCCGCAGCACCGATCGAAAGGTTGGCCGGTATCGTTCGACAGCCATGATGAACAATGAGGAGCCGATGATGCCGATATGCGCAATGAAAAAGTGGAAATACCGGAAATGTGGAAAAGCTTCATCTAGATTCGGCGTTAACAAGGCTTGCAGCGCTCCCATGCTTCCAAGAAAAAACAGCAAATCATAAAAACCTTCGTGTTTCTTCATCAGCACTAACGCGCTTATTAGCACCATCAAGCTGCACAGCTGGAACGGCAGAGAGCCAATCCCCCAGCGATGCTCAATAACGTAAGAAAGCTGAAGTGAAATCTCGCTGCATAGGAGCAGGATTGCCAGTCCATAGCGCATGGTTTGATTCAGCTTCGGCTTGCGTATTTGCTTTCTGAAAATAACGATAAAAACAGATGCTGCGATGAATACAGCCAATGCCGCATAATGCGCAGCCGAAAACATCTCAAATGCCATGATGACTGCCCTCCCTTTCCATTTTTATAGTTATACTTCTTAGCTTCATTTTGTGAAAAATGGCATAAAAAAAATAGTACCAACTTTATATGGTACTATCCTCGTCATTCTTCTTATGAAATAAGCCCATTTCTTTGGCTTTATTTGCTGCTTCGCGCGAACCGCTCAGATTCAGCTTTTTTAAAATATGATTTACATGATTTTTGACTGTGCGTATGGATACGACCAGCTTATCGGCAATTTGCGGCTGCGTGTAGCCTTGATCAATTAAATCAAGCAGCTGCAGCTCCGACGGGGTAATTAGATCACCAAGCTTCTTTGCCTCAAATTCGCGTTCAAGCTGCTTCAGCCTTCGGAACTCTTCCCGCATGCGTTCCGCAACGGCCGCGTTAATGGGCGATTGGCTTCGAGAGGCTGATCTGATCGCATTCGGCAGGCTTTCGAAATCGGATTTGATCTGATAATCTATGGCCCCCGCCTGAAAGGAGCGGAAGATAAGATCTTTTTCCTCCATCGAGGTAAGCATGATAACCTTTGCCCCAGTCGTAACTGAAGCCTCCTCGGCGAGCAAAACACCCTCCGGACGGCCTTCCAGCATGATATCCATCAACACCACATCAGGCGGCAAGGTTTGCTGTATTCCCTCCTGTAAGGCTTGCCTGACGTCTTCGGCTTTGCTGGCAATCCAAATGACCTTCATATCCGGCTCCTTATCGATATAGGCAACTAGACCGCGAAGCCAATCAAGGTCATCCTCTACAATCCATACCCGAATATTATCCATTTGTTTCCCTCCCCTCTTCATGAATTTATTCTGATTCTGATTTTCCTGCTTGGACTGCTCGTTTAGGGAAAGTCAAATAAACAGATGTCCCGGCCTCCGGCTTGCTTCTAAGATTGAGAAAGCCTTTATGCTTTCGCATGACATGATAGGCATAGGGCAGCCCTAGGCCAAAATTCGTATCGCTGCCGCTTTTGGTCGTATAGAAGGGCTCGAGAACCTTGGTCATTTCACTCTTGCTCATTCCAGGGCCTGAATCTTTTATTTCGATGATAAGCTCACGTTTCGTTTCGCTTAATTGGATAAACAACTCACCTTTATCCTTCATCGCTTCAAGGGCATTGGCAACGATATTGCCTAAAGCTTCGCTCACTTGCGCTGGATCAATGCGACAGATCCAACCTTGGCTGAGGGAAGTACTCAGCTTAATTTGGCCAAGTACAGGTTCGTATCCCTTTATAGTCTGCTCGATAAGCGCTGCCAAATCCGCAGGCTCGACTCGCAGCACCAGATCTTCCGTACGCCGATGGACTCGTTGAAGCATCTCCTGCATGTGGCGTGAAGCGTTTAGCACCGTTTCAATGTCGGCAAGCAGTTCTTGCTGATCCGTAGCAACCGCATAAGCCTTCATCTTCTCTGAGAACAGCCGCATTTTCCCAGCATCATTCTTGATTGCGTGATTGAGAATAGCCGTTCCTGACGTGACCGCTCTAAGCGTGGAATCATATCTCCGGCGATCGATATTGACGCGCACACCCATGAATCCGTATGTAAACAACGCAATAACAAATACGGTAACCCCTAGCCCGACAATCCACGTATTATAGACCCACATTCGCAGCATCCCGAAGCTTGGCAGCACGTAATTCATGACCATGCTAAACATGACTGGCGGAAGAACTGCGGAGCAAATGATCCAGTGCGTACGGGAAAAGGAAGCGTGAAGCTGACGTTTCAAGAGAACCTGAACGGCCCCGTACAAAATATAAGGCACAGCCCACCAGACTACAATTTTGAACGAGATGGGGTATAAAATGGTATAAAATGGAGTAAATACGACACATAATACGATTGGAACAAGCAGCAGGAAAGGCAATAGCCCCTGAAAACGCTTAGACAAACGAACAGGCCGATACGCAATCGCGAATAAAACGAAGGAATAGGGCAATCCATAATACGAAATGAGTGATGAGACCGCCTGCAAACGGTAAAGCAGCTGCTGCGCAACCTCATTCATCCCAGCTTCCGCCGCTGCAGGCAGCCATTGCAGATCCAACACGGCAGCAAGCGCACCCGCTCCTCCGCTGAACGCGACAGCGCCCAGCCAATGATTAACGGATGCTCTCCGATCGGAAAGCCATATGATGGCTGCAATAGCCCACAATGCGATAAGAACGAATAGCATAACGCAGCTCCTTCACTACCGTTACTCTGTTATTTAATTGATACGGAGGACCATTCGCCAAAAATAAACGGTAAATAAGCACTCTGCAGCCGATCGTTCAATTGAACCACTTCCATTCGCTATACGTCAACAAACGGATTAATTGCGGCTCAGCTTTTCTACCTGCTTCAGCTTCTGCGCAAGCAGCTCGGCGCAATAATTATTTTGATTCCTTTGATCAAAAGCAAGGGCAAGCTGTTCGGTTTCCTGTTTTAACTGCTCATATGAAAGCTCACTGCTAATTTTAAGCTTACGGCGCCGCTTCTGCTGCTGCCATAATTGCAGAAAGGCTTGAGCTGAGCTCATGTACAAGAAGCGATCCCACCCGACCCTCGTTTCCATCGCAAAGCTGATAGTATTCTCAAACCACTTCGCCGCCTTGTTAATATCCGTTACGGTGTAATAAGCAAGGAAGCTCCCGTATTCCGTCAGGAAGCCAGGACCATTTAATAGGCGCGCACCCTTCTTCGCCATCTTCACCGCCTCATCTGCTTGATCGGTCTCGAGGAGCGGTAGAAGCAAATGGCTGTACGTGTTTTGAGGGATGGTTTTACAAGTCATTCGGCCATCCATGATCGGCTTCATCGTCTGCAGCCCGCGGCGGTATCTGCCAGCTGTAAAATGATAATAGCCGAAGCTATTTTGTTCGCATGCTCTGCAATCTGACATGCCGTCCCTTGCTGTTTTGCGCCAGAGTTCGTAATACTTCTGTGCCTCTTCCAAATCGCCTCTCGAGAGCGCATAGCGGTGCTGGCATTGATAATAGGGACGCAGGCTGTGTCCGTATTGTAAGCATTTTGCCTTGAAATCATCAAATATTAACGCAATCTGGGCTGCGCCAAATTGCGGGAAGCGCCAAATTTGATTGATGAACCATTTATAATGCCAGATGATTGAGAAACTTGAATAAGCGCCAGGATCTTTTTCGAACTGCGTCAAGCACCATGTAAAGGAGACAAGAAATCTTTCTTGGAAGCCGGAATCGAGCGCCGCTTCGGAATACGTCATCCGCTCGAAGTAGGTATCCTCTTTCGTCATATATTGATCGGCAATCCGAATCACTTCTTCCAAAACGGCAAGCTTTTGTTTGCCCTGCGGCAAACTCCAAGCTTCGTTTCGCAACTGATTGTAGCGCTGCTTCATCCTTAATGCTCACCTGCCTGACTGAGTCCGATATCCAGCACCTGCATAAACGATTGATTTAACAGCCTCAGCTCATCAGGACCGAGCGGATAATTGCCAAGCAGCAAAGCTTGCGTATATACGGTTTCAATGCAAAGCTTCTGCATTTCGGAATTGTCACAGGCAATGGCCTTGCGAATAAGCGGATTGTTAAAATTGTAGCAAATTCTGGCGAAAGGCTGTTCATAAAGCTCGTTTATGACAATATCCATGATCTCCGAAAATAAATCATTCGCTTCTTCCTTCGTTTGCTCCGCCATGCGCAGAAAATTCACTTCATCATTTGTATTATAGAGCGCTGCTAACTCAGCAGGCTCAAAGCGTTTCAGCACACTCCTGCATTGAAACGGCGCAAGCAGCCGATCAGACAGCTCCAAAAACGCTGCTGCACTCTGCTGATCCGTTTGATCGATAGTGATAAAAAAATTCGAGAAGTTAATCGGATCAAGGACGAGTGCTTCAATATTCTCATCCAGCTCGGAAAGCTTGCGCACCAGTTCAAAGTCATGCACATACCCGCCGTTAATAACCATGACATCCTGTGCCTTTGCCACTCGGGCAACTTGGCGGAATTCATCAAGCGTAGAAGAAACGACGATATTCCGGCTCTTCGCCAATATATCGCCCATTTTCATCTCCCCATACGAAGTCTCGAACGTTAAGAATCGAATGAACAAGCGGTACAGTTCATCATCCTGGGAGGCCATGGCTTTGATGGATGAATAATGAATTCTAATTATTTTCTCGAACAAGTTGGGATCCGTTTCTGAAAGCATAATCATATGCCGCTTAATACATTCGCCAAGCTCATCTTTTACGCTGTGGAACAGCTCATTTTCCATAAACGCTTCACGGGACGCCGTCGGCTTGAGACCATTCGTATTCATGATGCAAGTTACGAAAAATGCCCATTCCGGCAGCATATTATGAATTTGATCCGAGAGCAGCATTCGCTTCACATAAACCTTATGTTTCTTCTCCGCTTGCAAGCTGACTGCATAAGGCAAAATATAGGCTACGCCTTCCAGCTCGCCCATGCCTGATTTTAATGGGATCGCGTCTAGGAAGTTCTGATACATATGATACTCCCCGTAAACCAACGCTTCTTTCATGCTCATCGCCCATGGAGGCGTGTCCTCATTGACAATAATCTCGTTTTTCCCTTCGGATAACTGAATAGGGACAGGCAGAAATTGGCCGTAATGTGTCATTAAATCCGACATGCTATCCCATTCGTAGTATTCCTCATAGCCTTCCTTGCAGGTCAAAAATACGGTAGTGCCAATTGGCGCATCTTTTTCAAGCTTACGTATCGTATAGGTCCCGTCAGAACGGCCTCTCCATTCGAGAGTATCGCCTTCCAGCGCGGATCGTGTAATGACTACAATCTCTCCGCTAACAACGAAGCAAGACAGCAAGCCTACGCCAAATTGTCCAATGAAATCATCTGCCGAATCGAGATCCTCTCGCTTTGAGGTGCTGCCGATTTGGGCCAGAAAACGATGGATCTCCTGCTCCGATAAACCGATTCCGTTGTCATGAACGGCAATCGTCCGCGAAGCGTATAACTCCACGCTTACGCGGGAATCAAAGCGATGACCGAGCCGTTTGCGTGCGGTTACGGCATCTACGCCATTTTGAAGAAGCTCCCTTACGAAAACGCCGGGATTTGCATATAAATGCTTCGATAGAAGCTCAATCATGCCTTGTAAATTAACTTGAAAATTCAATTCGCTCATTTTTTCTCCTATGGACGTTATGTCATTGATATAGATATCGGTAATACCATTCGTTTTATTTCGTCATATTGCAGATTTATCCTTTTTTCTTTACGAAGCAGCAGGCAGAAATAGCAACAAAGGACGATCAGCTCACGGCTAATCGTCCTTTATATGGTTATTTTGTTTATAACTTAAATACAGACGCCTTCTCCTTCAAATCCTGCGAGGAGCCTGAAATCATGATGGCCGGCAGCACAGCGAGCAAAATAACATTGACGAGCACAATAATGTTTGCGCTGGATACATCCTTATTCAAATTGTTCTGAGTGATACTCGCGTCATGGGTTAAGCGCTCGTTCATGGTGTCGTTCGAGTAGTTCAGAATGACCGTATATACGCTGATCAAATTCCCGTTCTCCCCAACCATGCCTTTGAATCCATCCGTCATTCTCTCCTCGGTCTCTCTAAAAAAGCAAAAAAGCTACCCAGCCACAGGAGGCGGATAGCTTATTTAGCTTTATATAGAACTAATTTATTCGGGACTTAGAAACAAAGTCGCATTACAATAACGTCTCGACAAGGAATGAAAATAGGACGTTTGTATCGAAATGACCGAGATCAGCAAAATATTGCGCACGGCCTCCCATTGATTCTCTGTTAGATTCGGCAGCCTGTTCGCAAATTGATTCGCAGACAAACGAATGGCCTGCTCCGTCAATAAATCCTGATGCGGATTCTCCTTCAAATGACCGGATATATCGAGAAGCTGATCGTTATTCGCATCCAGCTCTTCAAACATACTGGTGTAAGATGCATATAATTCTAAAGGACCGACTAAATCATCCATTTCGTCCTCTGGCTTCTTAAATACGATCTCAAATAGCTTGCGAATAGATTCAAAATCAAGATTTGACTTTAAATCATCAATAATGAATAATAATGCGGCTTGATTTAGAGAATATTTTTTTCCGGCTTTCGGACAATCGAAATAAGGTTTAAAATCTCGCTTTACCCAATTTTGCATGGATGTAATCGACAGATTGGAATATTCGATTAACTGGCCGAGCGCAGCAATCTCATGAAGCGAGAAGCCTTTCAACTCATTGCCTTTTATAAGCTTCTCAATAATTGGAGGCAGCAGCGTAGACAGAAATGCAGGCAATCCCGCGCCCTTCTCCAAATCGTATTGATGCGTTTTGGTCCATGCGGCTTGCAGCACCTGCAGCGGCTTCTGATTATGCTTTCCATCCAAGGAGTGCAGCAAGCATGCCATCTCTTTTCGAGTAAGCGTAAAGGACTCCATTTCCGTTCCTCCTCGCGCTTTCTTCATACATTCTTATATTATAAGTTCATATGAACTCATCATATGCCGGAGAATGATACTTGTAAAGGCTCGAAAATCAATGAGAATAAGCTTTTCCATCTCGTAAAATCGCTCTAAAAGCGCATAAAAGGCTGTTACCGTTGGATACGGCGTTTGTCATAAGCTGTAATCATTCGTTATAGTAGATCATAAGAATACAAAAATATAAATATAAAAGGGTAGTGAGAAACGAAAATGGGTATAGGATTCAATTTATTCATGATTGCTCTTCTTATTTTATTAACTGCTTTTTTCGTCGCAACGGAGTTCGCCATCATTAGACTTCGCTCCAGTCGGATCGATCAGTTAGTGCTTGAGGGCCGGAAGAACGCGCTTGCCGTTCAACGGGTTACGAGTAATCTGGATGCCTACTTGTCAGCCTGCCAATTAGGTATTACCATAACAGCACTAGGGCTTGGCTGGCTGGGAGAACCGACAGTTGAAAAAATGCTTTTACCCTTGTTTGAGCGTTTGGCAATAAATGATGACATTAGTCATATTCTATCCTTTTTCATCGCATTTATTTCGGTAACATTCCTGCACGTCGTTGTCGGAGAGCTCGCGCCAAAAACCTGGGCAATCCAAAAAGCGGAGTTTATCAGCTTCTTAACCGCAAAACCGATCATTTTGTTCCACAAAATTTTATACCCTTTCATTTGGTTGCTTAACGGCTCGGCTAACGCACTGGTTCGCCTGTTCGGTTTAAAGCCTGCCACAGAGCATGAAGAAGCGCATTCGGAGGAAGAAATTCAAATTATTCTTAACGAAAGCTACCAAAGCGGAAAGATTAACAATACAGAGTATGGCTACGTGAGCCGCATTTTCGCATTTGATGAATTGTTAGCCAAAGAAATTATGGTGCCCCGCACCGATATGATCTGTTTATTCACAAACAAATCGTTATCCGAAAACATGGAAATCATACGGAAAGAACAATATACGCGTTTCCCGGTCGCGCTTGAGAGCAAGGATAACATCGTGGGCATGATAAACACGAAACAGCTTTTCCTAGAATATGAAACAGACCGTGATTTAGATTTCAAAAAGCTTGTACATCCCGTACTTAGCGTGTCCGAGGTTACACCGGTCAAAATGCTGCTTAAACGTATGCAGCTCGAACGCGTCCATATCGCGATCCTCGTTGATGAATACGGCGGCACTTCCGGCCTGATTACGATCGAAGACATTTTGGAAGAAATCGTCGGTGAGATTCGAGATGAATTCGATGCTGACGAACGCAAGGAAATCGAACAGCTGGCAGACAACTGCTACCTGCTCGACGGTAAGGTATCCCTTAGCGAGCTGAGCGATCTGACCGGCATGAACTTCGAGGAAGAAGATGTGGATACGGTTGGCGGCTGGTTGTACAGTCAAGTTCCCGATCCAAAACCGGGCAAAGAGCACTTTTACGAAAATTATAAGTTCATTATCCGTGAAACAAGCAAAAATCGGATCCGTAAGGTTGAAATGCTCATTCAGCAGTTTGAAGAGAGCATGGAAGGCGAAACCGCTTAAATAACAGAAAATGAAGAAGCAGCTCCTGCATCGCGGAGCTGCTTCTTTTTGCTTCCCAAAACAAAAACTATAAAAGACTAAAAATATGCGAGATCCGCTCTTGCATCCATTCCTCGGAATGACTCATTGCTTCTTCTATCGTACATGGACCCGGCACGATCCGTCTCCCAGTACGCCGTATCTCGCTTCGATCCATCGAATTAACGGATCACGGACTGTCACCGCTATAAAAAAGCCTCCGCTTGCGCGAACCAAAATTTCCATCGTCCCTTCACCGCCGTCAGCCATTGGAAGCTGAACCAACTCCGCATTCGGATGTACCGCACGGATGCCTGCTTCCATGGCTTGTATCATTTGAAAGGCGTTCCCTGAGCCCATAAAGGAACCAGGAGCCAATATGATTTTCATCCCACTCACCCTTTTGAAATTATTTTTAAAAAAACTCTTGCAATTATATTGGGTTCTGTGCAATAATACATCTTGTGTTTAACGAATAAGACGTGCCGTTGTAGCTCAATTGGTAGAGCAACTGACTTGTAATCAGTAGGTTGGGGGTTCAAGTCCTCTCGACGGCACCACTTTTTTTACGGGACGTAGCTCAGCTTGGTAGAGCACCTGGTTTGGGACCAGGGGGTCGCATGTTCAAATCGTGTCGTCCCGACCACCCTATTAAATAATAGCAAATACATACATAAAAGAAAGAAGCTTGAGCAATCAAGCTTCTTTTTTTTCATATCTGCTCCCCTATTTCTTCAAGCAGCAATGCAAGCTCCTCGAAACCATATTCCAATGCGTAGTCCGCAGCTGTATAACCCGTATCATCCGATATTAAAGGATCTGCCCCTGCTTCAAGCAGCAGCTTAACGAAATCTATTTCGCCTTTGCTGGCAGCAGTCATTAACGGTGTCCAGCCCGAGCTGTCCTGTAAATCCGGGTTAGCGCCTTCGTCAAGCAGCAGAATGACCATATCCGCGCTTCCGTTATATAAGGCAATCGTTAAAGCCGTTTCTTCATAGTTTTGCTCCACTAAATCAAGACTGGCTCCTGCTTTTATTAACGTTGTACCCATGGCAGTATCATTCAACTGAGCCGCCCACATTAAAGCCGTCCATCCTTCCTCGTCCGCAGCATTCGGACTTATGCCTGAAGTCAGCAACGATTCTACGCGTTCCAGATCAGCCTCTGAGGCTGCGGCAAGAAGCTCTTCGTCTGATGATGTCTCGGCAATCGTGCTAATAAAGGTAGCTATCGATTTGGAGAATATAACCCCGATAGAGATCGATCCGATTAGAACAACTCCCGCTACCAGCGCGATGATCATTCCAATTCGCGATGATGGAAAAACAATGCTGGAAGCTTGACCTGTAAAAGACTGAACCGCATGGATACGCCTCGGCAAAGGCGGATGGGTCGAAAGCTTCTCCGCTAACCAAACAAACAAGCCTTTCTCATAGCTGCTTTGCACTAAATACTCTTCGCGATCGACCCGCTTGTAGAGCGTTTTTCCTATCGCTAATACCGTAAGCCCGTTCATCGCGGCTTCTGCGTCTTGAATAAAATAAGCCGCCATGCGATCGCATGTATACTCGCATGCCCTAGAATAGGCCTCCCCAAGAAAAGGCAGCCACATTGCCGGAATAATAAACAGCTGTTTAGTCATATGATTGCGTTTGATGTGTGCCAGCTCATGCGTGATCACGAAAGCCAGCTCCTTCTCGCCGCCCGATTGGATCAGCTCAAACAAGTCGGAATAAAGCACTACCATATTACGTCCAAAAAACCGCGAAGCGAATGCATTCAATACCCCGCTCGATTCCATCACGTATAAATCTGGAACAACCGGAAAACCCATCTTGGCACATTGCTCTTGCGCGATTGCGAATACCTCCGGAAACTGTCGAGGCGTTATTCGTACACCGTTGATCCGAATGTTCGCCATCATAATCGCTTGCGCAAATAACGGCAATAAAATCAGTACGGGAATCAGGAACATAAAAATAATAGAAAAGAACAATCCTAAATATACGAAAATGCTAAAAATAAGCGACAGCGCATAATAGCGCCCTTCTTTCTTATGTACAAGCGATGGTTCATAAACATTTGCGTTCAACAATAGGCAGCTCCTTCAAAAATAATACCCACATTATACACGAATTTCCAACGTTATTATATGACCAATAAAATGAAACAAGCGCAAACGGCTGACGCCGTCCTTGGCGGCAAAAGCTCGTTTCGCGGTGAAATATAAGCATAGTATAACTTTAAAATTTATACTTTCTTATATTTGCAAAAAAACTTTTTAGCCGTTTAGCCAAAAAGTCTGTTGTCCCATTTATTTATTTGAAATCTCGCAATTATAAATTACTGATCGGATTCATCCCACTTTTTGGAATAAGCTTTTTTTGTAACCCATAAGGTCAGCCACGTGAGCAATACAACGATAATACCTGAAAAAATCCAAACGCCAGCAGGAACGTTCATCTCTATGTACCCCCTTTATTTTCTCCTTTTATTTTACACGATCCTATTCGTTCATTTTCACTCTATCCGTTAACAAAATCGTAACTTTTTATACCGGTGAACCTATAAGAAAAGAGACAGCTAGTCGCAGCTGCCTCTTTCTTTAAGGATTATTTGCTGTGAACGATAATATCGATTGGGTAACGGCCCGCATTGCGTCCATAAAGCGCCAATCCGCCATCCTCGGCAGCCAATTGAAGCTTAAAGCTTCGGCTTGCATTCAGCTTCGCTGTGAGTGTGCTAGGCAGAAGAACCTTGCAGAGGTAGCCGTAAGAGCCCGCTTCCTCCAGCTTATTGCTAACTGCTTGATAATGCCAGGATAACACGCCTCGGCTATCGGCTGGATTATCGCTGAGTATGATTGTTTCTACCTGCTCACCGTCAATGATGACATTGAGTTTTCCTTCATGGCGCTTTGAATCCGTCATATAGTAGGTGTTCATGTTATACTCCGGCTCATCTAATGCACCATGCATAAAGGAGATATCCAGCTTTTTCTGAATGCCGCCTTCCAAATTACGCTTCAGCAGCCTTTTGGAGCTAGCTTCAAAGATGAGCTCGATGTCATAGATTGCTGCTTGCTCCGTGACAGCCGGGAGCTGTATGTCGTAGGTGAAATGACCCGTCTCTCCGCCATTCGCCTTTTGCTCCTGCAGCGCGTTCCAGCTGTATGCCCATTCGCTGTCAGAGAAGCTGGCCACTGGTACGCTGACGACATTGCCATCTGTTGCATATGTGCCGTTAACTTTGCCGGCGCGCACGTCAAACGTGATGAAGTTGCGAGTAACCGTTACGCCTTGAGGCGTCAAAAGACGAACCGCGAGCACCGCTACCGCATCCTGCTGAGGCATCAGCAAGTTAAGCGACGTTAATGAGTCTACGCCATAGCCGTTCCACTCCACCGTTTGATTACCGAAATCATGCACGACACGCGAGCCTAAATTATCATACCAAAGCTCCCAAGCAAGCTGAAGCGATTGACCATGGTAACGATCAGAGAAGCTGGAACGAAGAAGCTCCAACGTCACATTGGCGCCTGCTTTCAATGTCTGGCAAGGAGGAGCGTCTATGACGACAAAATCCGGCGAATGCAAATCAGCCACCGTCATGCCTGGCACAAACCATTCATAGCCAAAATGTTTATCCGTTCCATCCAAACGGTAATATCCGTTATATTCATTAACAACATCGCGGAACTCGGTGAATACGAAACCGCACATTTTATCATGACGACGGAATTCGTTCATCATATAGCGGTAATGCCAAGCCAAGTCGCTTTCGCCTGCCCCGCCTTCAATCCCCCATACGTTGCCGCATTCGCTGTTCATTAACGGTGCATCCGATTGCTCGTTGCCGCCGATATAGTTGAAGGTTGAGCCGACATGCGTCTTTTCCACTACTTCGGTTACATGGCTGCGAAGTTCATTGTAGCCATTGATGTAGAAATGCCAGGTGTTGAGATCGGATTCGACATGATCATAGTTGCAAGGCGAATTGTCTTCCACTATGCGGGTAGGGTCAACCTGCTTTGCCCAATGATACATGGAGCGAACCCATTCCTGCGTTTGCGGCAAGTAATTATTCGGATGCGTGACGTCTGTCGTGAGCGAAGACGCCGCGCTGTCCGTCTTGAGGCCCCAGGTCTCATTGAACATGACCCAAGAGAATATCGACGGGTGATTATAATCCCGGTCAATAACTTCCCGCGCTTCGCTTTCATAGGATTGTCTTGCCTGCTCATCCGGATCTCCCCAGAAACAAGGCATGTCTTCCATGACCAAAATACCCAGCTTATCCGCCCAGTAAAGCTTGCGTGGTTCTTCAGGCTTAATATGGATACGCACAAAGTTCAAGCCCAGGCGCTTCATAAGGTAGATTTCATCCTGCATCTCTTGATCGGACGGATAAGTAAAAAATCCGGTCGGGTGGAACGATTGATCCAGTGTTCCGTTTAAGTAAACAGGCTTGCCATTTAGCGTAATCCAGCGGTAGCTGCGATCTCCAACGATTGCTGTCGAGATCTCGCGAACGCCAAAATAGGTGCTGATGGAATCATATTGCCCATTGCTGGTCAATAGAACCTCGCCTTCATACAAATAAGGCGATTCCGGGCTCCAAAGCTTAGGCTCGGCAATAACGAAGGCAGCTTGAATGACATTGCTTCCTTCTGTCAGCTCTGCTTCCGTTTTATGTGTAACGGCTCCTTCTGCGAAAATAAACGAAAGCTCCGCCTTTCCTGCTTTCTGCGCAACAACCGTCGTAGTAACTTGAATCATGCCGTCGATACTCGTTGTAAACTTCGAATCGCGCACATAGTTTTGCGGACGGGCTTCCAACCACACCGGCTGCCATATGCCGCGGATTTCACCATAGCCCTGCTTGCCTCGACCTTGATAGCTATGGTCGAAGTCTTCGACTCGAACTGTAATCGAGTTGATGTCGTCGAAGGACCAGACATCGGTTACATCAAATTCAAAAGTACCGTAGCCTCCTGAATGCGAGCCGATTGCTGTACCATTCACCCAAATGTCTGATTTATAGTCAACCGCGCCGAAACGGATAAATAATCTGGAATCCGCAGACACAGGCGCCCATTCCACCTCTTTGTTATACCAGGCAATTCCTTTGTCATTGCTGCCGATGCCGGACAATGAGCTTGACCATGAGAAAGGAACCGTAATTTCGGATGAAAGGGACTGTCCTTTGGATTTATGCCAATCAGCAGCCAATCCTTGATCTTCGTGATCAAACGCAAAGGACCAAACTCCGTTTAAATTCAGCCAATCCGCCCGCTGCCAATCGGGACGAGGATATTCAGCCCGGGGAATGCTAACCTGTGAAGCATGTACTGTATTGGTAACCATTTACATCACGCAACCTCTCATTTGTCATTTGTTTGTTTCACATTCACTTAAGTTAATTTAAAAGTTAATAATAAACTATAAAACAACTATTTCGTAACAAGAATACGCCTCCACCCACTATTTTGTCAACTATTACTTTCTTATCGCATGTTTTAAAATATATTGATTAACTTAAAAATTAATTTAAATAGCGTCCTAATGAAATGAAAAAGGAAGCTTCTAAGGTTTTTAAGGCACACTATACCGCTTATAACTATGATTGTTAGGTGCGAATTTTGGATTGTAAAAAGGTTCTTGTATAATAATCCAATAGATCTGAACGTTATAAGGAGCTGTAACATGTCCCATCGAAAATGGAATATCACCATCGCGATCCTTCTTCTTATTTTTATCAGCTTGCTTGCCTGCTTTTACTTATCCACGATGCGCATTCGGCAGCTCATTCAACCAATCCTCTCCGATGATTCCAGCCAAGCAGCGATGCATCATGTCATACTGATATCGCAGGAGCTGGACAATCCTTATTGGCGCTCGATTGAACAAGGCGCAATAGACGCTTCCGCTAAATATGGCATGCAGCTTGAATATGAGGGCCCGATTCGCATTGACCCGCAAGAGCAAATAAAGCTCCTCGAAAAAGCAATCTCTGCCAAAGCGGATGCAGTATTGGTGCAAGGAATGAATGATCCGCAATCGGTGGCTATCATTAATCAAGCGGTAAGCCAAGGGATTCCCGTCATAACCGTCGATACGGATGAACCAACTAGCAAACGTCTGTCTTACGTAGGTACGAATAATGCGGATGCAGGAAAAACAATGGGTGAGCTGGTTGCCAAAGCGGCAGAAAACCGGGGCAGCGTCGCTGTCATGATCGGGAACGAGCTGGCCCCTAATCAACAGCTCCGGCTGGAAGGCTTCCGTTCGGTGATCAGCCGGTTTCCAGAGCTCTCGCTCGTTGACGTCCGTTCATCCGATATCTCCCGCCTGCAGGCAACCGGGGAAACAGAGAAGCTGCTGATTCAATATCCGAACTTAGAGTATATGGTGGGACTTAGCGCACTAGATGGCATCGGCATAGCAGATGCGGTCGAGCGGCTGCGGCCAAACGGCCCGCAAATTTTCGCATTTGACGCACTGCAAGAGACGCTAATGCAAATCGCGAGCGGCAAAATTCATTCGACCATCGTCCAGCAGCCCTATGATATGGGTTACGATGCCATCACGCTGCTGAATGATTTTTTCCAAGGGAAGAAGCTCCCCGAGCAGCATTTTACGAAGATCAAGGTGATGGATCAGCCAACTTTAAAAAACGAGACGGGAGAAACGGGCTCATGACCATACGCACCAAGCTGCTCCTCTTTATCCCTTTACTCGTTCTTCTTGTCAACTCCGTTACTTTCTTTTTATTTCAAAGCGGAAAACTGGTCCAGCAAAGCTATAATCAAATGATGGACCGCCTTCTCTTGTACAATGAATCTATACAAACGGTAGAGCGTAACCTTGGCGCGCTTCATACCTATTTACTTAACCCGGATGACAGTAATTACGAGCTGTTTTTGAACAGTTTGAACAAGCTGACGGAACTTCGCGTTATGCTGCAAGACCATTCAGATGCCTCCCTCCACTCTGCAAAATTAACGAGCTATAATCATATGTTAGATACGTTTATTGAGCAGGAGGAAGCAGCCTTTAAGGCAGTAACTGCCGAGACCTTATTAACATCATTAGACCATTATGAGAAAGCGGAGAAAACAGCCGGTTTCATTAGAGAGGATGAGCAGCAGCTCGTCGATCTGGAGTTAAGTATTTATCAACCAATATACAAGAAAATTCAAGCAGAAAATAAAACCATGTACCTGCTTGGAGCCGCTGTCTTCATCATCAACACGTTGCTCAGCATTCTGCTTGCCGTCTGGATTTCTAGAAGCATAACCGTTCCTGTCAGCAGGCTTGTCTCGCGCGTGAAACAAATTTCCAAGGGCGATTTACAACATAATGCACTTACCTATCCTGCTAAAGACGAGCTGGGTCTGCTTGCCGGCGCATTCGAACAAATGTCGGGTGACCTGCTCGAAATGATCGAGAAGGTTAAAGAAAGCCTGGAGAAAGACCGCCTTGTCAAAGCATTGGAGCTTCAAGCGCTGCAAAGCCAGATTAATCCTCACTTCCTCTTCAATACGCTAAATGTATTGTCGAAGCTGTCGCTCATAGAAGGCGCAGAAAAAACGAGCGATCTCATCATCTCGATGTCTAATCTGCTGCGGTACAATTTGCGTAATCTCGCCCATGCGGTCACATTGGAGGACGAGGTTGAGCATGTCAAGGAATACTTCATTATTCAGCAAGCACGTTTTCGCGAACGGATCAAGCTCGAAATGGACATCGATCCATCCGCGCTGCAGCAGCCGATCCCTGCGTTAACGCTTCAGCCTATCGTAGAAAATGCTTTTTTGCATGGTATTGAACGCATGGAGAAGGATGCTGTCATTCGGCTTGAGATTACACAAGACGCGGACGGCGTATACATCTCGGTTTCAGACAATGGCAACGGCATGAGCGATGAGGTTCGTCAAGCCTTGCTCCGGCTCGAGGCTGAGACTGAAAACAAACAATCTGCCGGACTTGGCACAAAAAACGTATTTAAACGTCTCCAATTATTTTATGGCGTGAGCGGGCTCGTAAGTATTGAAAGCAAACTTGGCGAAGGAACGAAGATCATCATTCGGATTCCTTCCGGTAAGGACGGTGAACATAACCATGTACCGACTGTTAATCGCGGATGACGAGGCGCTTGAGCGCGAAGGATTAGAATGGATCATTGCGCGGATGCTGCCAAATACGTTTCAAATCATACATGCTGAGAACGGACGCATCGCAATTGAACGGGCCGAGGAGCATCGCCCTCATATTATCTTGATGGATGTAAATATGCCAGGGATTCAGGGCTTAGACGCCATAAGAGAAATAAAATTAAACTTGCCGGATACCAAATTCGTCCTGGTCACCGCCTATGATTATTTTGCTTATGCCAAAGAGGCGCTTTCACTTGGCGTAAAAGAATATCTTGTCAAACCAGCCAAGCGCGAGCAAATCGTCCTTACACTTCAACAGCTTATTCAGGAGCTGGAGCAAGAAAAGCGGAAGCGTTCCGATGAACTCGAGCTCCGACATAAACTGTCCCAGCTGATGCCTTTGGCAGAAAATGAGCTCGCGATGATGTTTATGGTCGATACGGTGACTTATACCGATATTATGCAAATATCAGAATGGTTGAGCTTTTCACTCGAGCATGGCTGCGCCATCGTAATCGCCTTTCCCGAGCAGGTGAAAACAGAAAATAAGCAAAAAACCTACGATACCATTCGAAGCTTTGTCAAAACCTGTGTAAAGAGCAGTATCGTCAGTTCCTTGATCGATCGCCATATGGCAATCTTTCTTAACAAAGCGTCCTTCCACACCGATGCGGATTGGAAAGAAGCTGTGCATACCATGGGTGAAGAGCTGAGTGCGATAGCTGCACGTCAGCTGGAGGTTGATATTATGATCGGAATCGGTCAGACACGCTCAGGTGCGGAAGGACTTCGCAAATCCTATTTCGAAGCGGTGTTTGCATCTAATTATTTAAATGAACGTGGGAATATATGCCATTTCGATGAATTAAAACAAGGAACCGGTCACTCAATAAGAAGCAGGGATATCCAGCTTTCACAAACGGAAACCGTTCCCGAAGCCTATGTGCTATCGGCAATGCAGCGCATTCGAGAGCAGCGGGAGCAGCAAACGCAGACCGTCCTGGATCGAGCAAAAAAATACATTCAAGAGAGATTTACAGATGATCTTTCACTTGAAGAGGTGGCTGATTCCGTCCACCTTAATCCCCACTATTTCAGTAAAATTTTCAAACAACAGGTTGGGACCACCTTTATCGATTTTGTGACAGCGCTTCGTATCGATAAGGCGAAAGCATTAATGGCAACAGGCCAGCTAAGTCTCAAGGAAGTTTGCTTCGAGGTCGGTTACAACGACCCTAACTACTTTAGCCGCGTATTTAAAAAAGTGACAGGCGTTACTCCCTCCGATTACCGCGGTCAATCGAAATAAGCAAGATTTGTAAAGTCCATGTCGCTTGACATGGATTTTTTTGTGTTTATGTGAACAACATAATGCTAGTCCTTCCAAAACGTAACGGCATGCGCCGTTTGCCCAAAATAAATGCGGGAACATCACTGAATAATGAAGATGTTTGCTCACTGGCCCCTTCGTTTTGCGTGATATAATAAAATTCGTTTTAAAGCAGGATGGGATTGTCAGAGAGGAGAATATGAAGGTGCGAACAGAAATAACTAACACAACCGAACAAGTAAGCATGAAATTTGTGACGCTTGTTTCAATGGTATCCGCGCTTGGCGGATTATTATTTGGTTTCGATACAGCGGTCGTATCAGGAGCTATCGGTTTTATGGAGGACCATTTTGACCTTACAAAACTGCAGGTTGGATGGGCCGTTTCAAGCTTAATCATCGGCTGTATTGTTGGTGCGGCTATGTCAGGCATTTTAGGTGATCGCTTTGGACGGAAAAGAGTACTTATTGCAGCAGCATTTTTGTTTATTATCAGCTCGATCGGTTCAGCCATTCCCGAAAGCTTCTCTGGATTTATTATCGCTCGGATTATTGGCGGAATCGGAATCGGCATAACGTCTACCTTATGCCCGCTTTATAATGCCGAGATTGCTCCCGCGAAATTCCGCGGCAGACTCGTCGCTCTTAATCAGCTCGCCATCGTTACCGGCATCTTCCTTACTTATTTCGTGAATTTATGGATTTCTAACGCTGGCGATGCAGCCTGGAGCGTAACCTCTGCTTGGCGCTGGATGTTTGGGGTTGGAGCCGTTCCCGGCTTATTGTTTTTAATTTTACTGTTCTTCGTGCCTGAAAGCCCGAGATGGTTAATCAAGCAAGGACGGGCAGTGGCCGCATTGCCAATTCTTTTGCGTATCCACGGGGAAGAGCTGGCAAGGAAAGAAGTCATCGATATCAAACATTCCTTTGAGCAGGAAAGCGGATCAATCAAGCAGCTGTTCAGTCCGGGACTTCGAATCGCTTTGATTGTTGGCGTAGGATTGGCTTTTCTTCAGCAGGTTACCGGCATTAATGCCGTTATGTACTATGCTCCCGAGATATTCAAAGCAACAGGTGCAGGGACGAATGCTTCACTGGTTCAAACGATTTTGGTTGGTTTCATCAACTTCTTGTTCACCATTGTCGCTTTGTGGCTCATAGATAAGGTTGGACGAAAGGCGCTTTTGCTAGTCGGTTCGGCTTCGATGGCTATTTGTCTGTTAGTCATTGGCATCGCATTTCAAACGGGTCATTCTGCCGGTCCGCTCGTGCTAATTTTCATTTTGCTGTACGTAGCTTCCTTCGCGATTTCATTGGGTCCTGTCGTATGGGTAATTATGTCCGAAATTTTCCCGAATCGCATCCGCGGAAAAGCGACGGCGATCGCTGCAATGGTGCTATGGGCGGCGGATTATCTCGTTTCGCAAACATTCCCGCCTTTGCTCGGCTCCGCCGGACCTGCAGCCACGTTCTGGATTTACGGCAGCATGGCACTGATTGCATTCTTATTCACTTGGCGAATTGTACCGGAAACGAAAGGTAAAACACTCGAGGAAATTGAATCTTTGTGGGCGAAGTAATATCTCTGTATAATAGATGTATCACTTAAATCTATTCTTAGGAGATATACAAATGGACTTCCGATTAGATCTCATTGAAAACAAAATCGAATTTTTCGAGGCTTATGATTTGAAAACATTGGAGCTGAAGATCGATCAGCAAATTGAGAATAACAAAGGCTTGCTGTTAGAGGTATTCCATGTCAGCCATCATGCCGTATTCAATCCCAAAGTCGAAAAAATGCTTTATAGCGCGGTCGTCCACTTTAAAGCAAAAAAATAATTCGCTTTGCGAAACAAAATCCTCCCGACGGGCAGCAATCGGGAGGATTTTGTTAATTTAGGGGTGAAAGCACCGGTTATCGCAAACTTTGTCCGATGCTCGATGCTAAGGCAATTTGAATCGGTTAGATAAAGCTCTTTAGAGAAGGCGGCCGCCGTACCAGACTCGCCTGCTCATAGGAATAAGCTAGCTTAATGAGCATCGGCTCTTCGTAGGCTCTGGCAGCGAACGTAACGCCAAACGGCACTCCCTTTGCCGTATAGCCTGCCGGAACAACAATAGAGGGATAACCAGCGCGCGAAGTAATTCTTGCGCCAAAATCCGCCGGAAACAACAACGCATCCAATTGATGATCCTTCATTGTCGCATCCAGCCCCTCTTCCTTGCAGAACCTTAGATCTGCCGCACGGTCCCGAAGATATGGAACCTCGGTCTGCGTTCCTGAGGTTGTCGTTTCAGCGCGCAGCAATGTTACTTGCCCGTATTTCAACGTCTCGACCGGATGCTCATTATTAAAAGCGATAATGTCCTTGAGCGTACGTACTTTGAAGCCGGGCGGCAGCTTGGACAAGTACGCATTCAACGATGATTTAAATTCATTCAACACAACGGAGGAATACACAATTTGACGGGCAGTTCTCACATCTGCCGGGTCAACGATCACAGCTCCCTGTTTTCTCATCAGCTCTACTGCGTCGTTAAATATACCAAGCTGCTCTTCCGTTAATTCCTCGAAGAAATAATCTCTCGGGATCCCGATTCGTGCGCCTTCAAGCCCTTTGGGATCAAGAAAAACACTGTAATCCTCCTGCTTTCGCCAATAGCCCGCTCCCATAGCAGCATCGCCTTCATCATGCGCGGTGATCGCATTCAATACAAGCACGGCATCCGTTACCGTTCTGGCCATTGGTCCTGCTGTATCCTGCGTGTTCGAAAGCGGCAAAATGCCCGAACGGCTTACAAGTCCCACGGTCGGCTTAATGCCCACCGTGGAGCTTAAATTCCCCGGGTTGAGTATTGATCCCGAGGTCTCTGTTCCGATGGAAGCCATACAGAAATTACAGGCTACAGCCACTCCCGAGCCTGCACTCGATCCGCCTGTCGGCGTCGATATGTTGTAGGGGTTAAGAACTTGTCCGCCGCGCGAACTATAGCCGGAAGGCATGCCTTCCGTCATAAAATTAGCAAACTCCGTCATATTCGCTTTACCCAAAATGACAGCGCCTGCTTCCCGAAGCCTCTTCACGATAAAAGCATCTTCTCCCGCGAAGGAGCCCGCAAGTGCTAGGGATCCCGCACTCGTATGCATATTATCGCCCGTATTTATATTATCCTTCAGCAAAATCGGAATACCGTGCAGCGGGCCTCTCGGTCCTTTCGCAGCACGTTCACTGTCCAGCGCAGAGGCAATAAACAAAGCATCGGGATTAAGCTCAAGCACGGAATTGATCGTTAGTCCTTCTTTATCATGAGATGCGATCCGGTCAAAATAACGCAGTACCAGTTCGCGAGACGTAATCTCGCCTGATGCCATTGCTGCTTGAATGGACGAAATGGTTGCCTCTACGATTTCCATGTCCCGATTGCCCCTTATATAATCCGAATAAAAGTAGTATGAGCCTAGTATATACTATTTTTTGGCAAAGAACATCTCCGCTTCTTTCTCCCGGGCAAGTTATTATTATTTTTATGGATAGAAAAACATTTCATCTCATACTTCCTTATATTTAAAACAAAAAAGAGAGAAGGCTATTCTCAGCCTTCTCTCCCTATTCATCTGCAGTCATGCTGCCATCCCTTCGTCACCTGCCAGCTTCAGCTGCTTGCGGTAGACCATTTTGGAGATGGATATACTGATTTCATAAAGTAAAAACAACGGGACAATGACGATAATATCAGACAGAATATCAGGAGGAGTTATCGTGATCGCAATGAGCGCCAGAATGAAATAAGCAAGCTTTCTTGCCTTAGCGAGCCTATTCGGATTCAAAATGCCCAGCTTGGTCAGAAACATGACGATTGCCGGCATCTCGAACAGAAGACCAAAAGGCACGGTCATATGAATCATGAAAGTAAAATATTTCTGGGCCGTATACATCGTTACAAACTCATTTGCTGCCATTTCATTCATGAAATGGAGCACCATCGGGAATAAGATGAAATAACCGAAACAAATGCCGACGATAAACAATATACTAATGCTTGGAATGAACACAAGAGCGGCGCGCTGTGCTTCCTTTGGCACCGCAGGTGTGACAAACTTCCAGATTTGATAAGCAGCGATAGGCAATGTAATCGCAATGGCGACTACACCGGCAATCATCATATATACCCATATGACATCCGAAGGACCTAGCAGCACCAGCTTTTGATCCATATTTCTTACCAGCCACTGATAAATATCCTTCACATAGATGAAGGCCGCCGCCATGGCGACTAAGAACGCGACAAGCGTTCGAATCAGCCTTGAACGCATTTCCTCCAAATGTCCGATTAAGCTTTGATCATTCGGATTGCTCATGTTATTTCGCAGTCGACGCTGCTGCCTCCGGCGTCTCCTCAGGCTTGCGCTTATCGTCGTCATCGCCGTTTACAAGTCCGCGGGTTGCTCCTTTAAATTCGCTTAACGTTCTGCCAAAAGCGCGTCCGAGCTCCGGCAGCTTCGAAGGACCAAATATGATAAGCGCGATAATAAGGATTAATACTAATCCTCCGATTCCAATATTGCCAAATGGCATATCCTCAGCCCCTTTTAAGTTAAAATGCAGCCGCAGACAACAAGTCCGCGGCTATTCGCAAAGCATCTTCATCCATTAGCCAAGCTTAAATCCGCTGATCGCAACAACTGAGCATCTTGCCTTGGTATCGCCTGCACGGTGCGGCCATGTGCTTGTAGGCTTGCTTAAATCTGTTGTATTCTCGCCTGGATGCTGCACCGAAAGGAATAAGGTTTGCTCATCAGGCGTAAAGAACGGACCCGTAAGCTCGCTTTCGATTGGCGCCGACGCAAACTGCAGTGCGATTGCCTGATCCGGCCCGCTCGTCGGAATGACGAATAATCCATTGTTCATGAACGACTTATGAACGCCTTTATTTTGGCTGCTGCTCGAAATATCCGTCACGACCCAAAGATGGCCATTGGAATCAAACGCCAGGTTATCAGGCGAGCTGAATCCGGATTGGCGGCCGCCCGCGGCAAAAATCTCAAAGTCGAATTCCAAAGCGGCCAAATCATTGTTCGCTTCGAATATTCGTGTAATATGACCATGAATATTTCCGTGATTATCATTGTTTGTGTGGCAGATAAAGATCGTATTGTCAAACGGCGAAATTTCAATATCCTCCGGTCGATCGGTTGGTGTGCCTCCCACAAGCAGAGCAGCCTCCTGACAGAAGGTAACGACATCTCCTTGTGTCTTGAATTTTTTCAGCGCCTCAGGCTTGTCCTTGGCCGCTTTGGTAACCTCATCCAAAGTGACCGGCATCCACTTCCCGCTCTTCAAATTGGCAACATAGAGCGTGCCATCCTCCAGCAGAGCAGAATTCGCACGGCCTTTTAGCTTATCGAACTTCCCTTTGCTTACAAATTTGTAGACGCATGCGTCTTTTTTGTCATCGCCCATGTACACCACAACACGTCCGTCAGGCGCAAGCCCCATTGCCGTATTCTCATGGTTGAAGCGGCCTAGCGCAGTATGCTTCTTCAGGTACGACTTATCGAAGGGATCTACTTCAATTACCCAGCCGTAATGCGTTTCTGGAAGCTTTGACGCTGCTGCGGTTTCCGCGAAATTTTCTTCACAGGAAAGCACGGTATTCCAGAGGGTAACGCCGCCGGAGCAATTCGCAAACGTACCGACAGCAGAGGTTGCGCCGCCAACGGCAGTGCTGCCTTTTGCAGGACCCGTAAGCTGAAACTTCGTATATCCATTGATTCGGCGGGCATGCGTCGATGTTTTATCCATCTTCCATGTCCCTTTCTCATCACGGTACACTTCGATGACAGACATGCCTTGGTAATAAAGATTTTTATGCAATTGATCCGCTGTCATCTTGCCGTCCTTCACGGGACCAATCGAGAAAATCGTGCTGTATTCATGGTTATTAACGAGAAGCCCTCTTACATTTGATCCCTTAATTGGAAAGAAAGCATTATAATCGCAGCCAGATCCGAATTTTTCTCCCGCTTCGTTTATTACATCATCAAAGGCAGCTATCACATCATATTTAAAGTTTTTTGGCAAAAGGAGCTGATCTTCCTTAGAAGGAGAAATCGGCTCAAAATAGCCGCTAACCCGGTTCGTGTTAAATCCAAACAAATGATCAGCTGTTGCAGACATGGCAGAGGCTTTGCCGTTTAAAACCCCTAAACCTGCCGATGCTGTTGCAAGTGCAGCTGCACCTGTACCCAAATACGAAAGAAAGGTTTTGCGATCCATCGATTTGTTCAACTTTTCCACTCCTCATGTATGTGATCTACTCTTAGACAAGCATAATAAGGAACTGTTAAGCCAATGTCACCTTAACCTGGAAATATTGTAAATGGCGGAATGATTATCATTCCAGCTTCTGCGCCAAACCTTTCTTGCCATAGGTGCCTACGGCTTTAGTTACCTCGCATACAGCTAACGCATTGCATGACAAATCCCTGCATTAGCCATACTGATAGGATGAACAGGCATAGCTGAGCAGGAGGATTTTCATGACAAAACGACATTGGCAGATTCCCGCAACAAAAGGTTTGAGCTTCCGAATGGAAACCGGGCAGGTCCTTCGGGTGACCGACATCGAGGGTGAGCAGGTTGCTGACCTTGTCGCATATCGTTCCGATGATTTTAGCGAGAGGCTAGATCCCGGTGTAACCATGGATGCCTTGCACGCGATGAAAGTAAAGCCCGGAAACAAACTGTACTCCAATAAATACAGACCGATTCTCACGCTCCTATCCGATACCGTAGGACAGCATGATTTTATTAATCCAGCATGCCGTTCCGAAATGTACGAGCTGCTATACGATAAGAAGGAACATGCTAGCTGCTACCATAATCTAAATCATGCGCTTGACGCTTTCGGCATTCCCTCGCCTGACCAGCATTACCCCTTCAACCTATTCATGAATACGGTTATAAAACCTTCAGGACAAATCAGCGTTGAACGACCGCTTTCTAAGCCTGGAGACTATATTGAGCTCCGTGCGGAAATGGATTTGATCGTCGCCATTTCTGCTTGTCCCTGCGTCGAGAGCGCGTGCAACGGCTACAATTGCACAGCAATTGAGGCTGAAATCCTTTAGCTTCTTCTACCATGAAAGAACCTTGAATAGAATGACTTGTACATATCCATTTCTATTCAAGGAGCGATGCTTATGAGTGCTTTTTTCGCTTATATGATTCTAGGTTTATCTTTATCCGCGCCAATCGGACCGATCAATGCCGCTCAGTTGGATAAGGGCGCAAGATTCGGCTTTGCTCATGCATGGCTGGTCGGTTTTGGAGCAATGTGCGCCGATTTGTTGTACATGCTGTGCATCTACTTTGGGCTGGCGCATTTTTTGAGCACCCCGTTTATGAAAACCTTTCTGTGGCTGTTTGGCTGCTTTGTCCTTCTTTATACCGGGATAGAAACCTTGAAGAATATAAAAAAAATGCCTGAAGCAGGCGTTATCGAAACAGCCACCCGATCAAGCTCCTTTCGTTCCGGATTTCTGATGGCGCTCACGAACCCGCTCAACATTTTATTTTGGCTCGGTATTTATGGCTCCATTCTGGCAGAAAGCGTTCAGAACCACGGTGTCTCTCAAGTGCTGTGGCATAGCTTTGGTATTTTTGCCGGCATTTTGCTTTGGGATTTTGTCATGGCCATACTCGCAAGCTCCTTCCATAAGTTCGGAAATCGAAAAACCTTGAAAATCATTTCCGCAGGAGCCGGACTCTCTCTGATCGGCTTCGGACTCTACTTCGGCTATCAAGCTTTTTTGCAGCTCACCCGTTAAATCAGGCATTCACCCATAAAACCTTCTTCGCATAGTATGCTTCGTCATACTTTCTGAAGGAGGTTATATTTTTTTATGGCTGAATTAACAAGTAAAGCATGGCTTGATGAGAACTTCATCCATATACCGGAATGGCAGCAGGATGCTTATCGCCAATTTGCAAGCATGATTGCAGATCCTGCCAACAGTTATCCCTGTATACCCGGCCGTTATGGCTTTCTAACGAATAATTTACGATTTGGTTTTGCTTCCGATCCTCGAGACGAGCAAGCCATTACCGAGGTGTCGCAGCTGCTGCGGCAGTATGGCGAAAGTGCTCATGAAACGGGGAAATACGCTTCGCTCGTTATCTTTTTTAAGACGCCTGAAGAGCTGCGCAGCAGCTATACGATAGAAGATTACGAGGAGCTGTTTTGGTCGGTATTAAGCCGTGTCAGCGCAAAGGATGAGACACCTTGGCCGGATGCCATATCAACAGACCCTTCCCATCACTCTTGGGAATTCTGCTATGATGGCCATCCTTATTTCGCCTTTTGCAGCACCCCTGCCCACACCGTTCGCAAGAGCCGTTTATCGCCTTATTTTCTCATCGCCTTTCAGCCGCGTTTCGTTTTCGAGGAAATCAATGATTCCACCCCGTTTGGACGCAACATGAAAAAACTTATCCGTCAAAAACTAGTGGAATACGACGGCGTACCCGCCCACCCCTCTCTCAAATGGTACGGCCAGGAGGATAATCAGGAGTGGAAGCAATATTTTTTGCGGGATGATGAGAGCTCTCCATCCAAATGTCCTTATACTTATATGAAAAACAAATTTAAAGGCTTGAGCCTGCGCTTTCATAAATAACGGCAAAGAAGAAGCTAGGCTTGCGCTTTTTTTGCCCAGATCCGATTCATAACCATAGTAATAAGAAGTACGATCACAACAATCAGCAAGCTGCTCCAAAAACCGGCTCTCCCTGTCCGCTCCGCAAGGACACCGGAAACCGCGGCAGCAATCAATCCGATGGCAATCCATGTTTTCAACTGCCCGCCGGCTTTGGGTTTCATCAGCTTTAGATAGGTAACCAGCACAAACAACCAAGTATATAGAAGCACCAAACCTCCGGCAGTCGTAATATGCTCGAATATTTTTTTCGGCATCAGTAATGCGAGCACAATGGAGACGCACAGCCCCGCCGTATTGACGCCTAGCGCATACAGCGGAAGCTCTCGTTTTCCAATTTTCTTTGCCAGCCATTTTGGGGCATCTCCATCATCGGATAAGGTCATCAGCATGGCGGAGACTCCGTATAAAGAGGCAACGAGAATCGAAAATCCGGCAATGATTAGAACGCCATTCAATATATGCACCAGCACCGGCAGATTCATCGCGGCCAAAGGAATAATGAGCGGACTTTCATCTGGCAGCCACTGTTCCTTTGTCATAAAAAGAAGCGCGATGCCGATGGAGCAAATATATAACACCGTTACGATGGACAGCATAATCCATCCCGCTTTAGGAGCTTCCTTCGGATGACGCAAATTCATTGCCATAAACCCCATGACTTCAATGCCGCTGAAAGCATAAAACGCATAGAGCAATCCTTTCCAGGCACCCAGCCATCCCGTGTCACCCCATTCAGACAAGCTTTCTTTCATAGAATGAACATTGCCTATCCCTTTAACCATTGCGTATCCCGCAACAATAATAAACATAACGATTGCTGCCATTTTAACGAGAGCAAATATATTTTCTGCTTTGTTAATCCCATTGGAGCCCAAAATAACAACGAACAATGCAAGAACCGAGTAGCCTGCGGCAAAAATCCAAAGCGGTATGCCCGGAAACCAATATTGCGAAAATAATCCTATCGCCGTTAATGAGCTTCCTAATATAAGCATCTCCGAGGACCAATACACCCAGCCTAAACTAAAACCAGCCCACCTGCCGAACGCTAATTTGGCATAGGTTCTAAATGAGCCCTTCTCGGGATGCTCAGCTGTCATCTGCGCCAAAGCCTCGTATACAAATAGAGTAGCGATCGCCGCCAGCAAAAAAATTAAGAGCACGAAAAAACCGCTTTTTTTTATCGCGATTCCCGAGCCTAGAAAAAATCCTGTTCCTATCGTGCAGCCTACACCAAACAAAGCAAATTGCCACCAGGACAATTTATCCTGAGATGTCCGCATCCCTGTCGCCTCCATTTCTTTTGTACTGTTCGCTTCACAGCTGGTTTTTATTCTCAGTTAAAGCTCCTCTGGATTCCGCCGATTCGAATACGAAGGATCGATTAAATACATAACCCGATGCCGGCATCGATATGATTAATCAATTACAATCTTTTGTATGAATAGGAGGCTGATGGAATGGAACCTTTTTCCCCTGAGCTGCTGAAAGGAAAGGTCATCCTCATAACAGGCGGTGCGACCGGTCTTGGCCGCGCCATGGGAGAGAAATTCATTGCGCTCGGCGCTCGCATCGCGATTGCAAGCCGCCGGGAAGAAGTGCTGAAACAAGCAGCTGAAGCCATGAGCCTGGAATCAAGCCAAGTTTTCCACAAATGCTGTGATGTGCGTAATCCCGATCAGGTAAAAGACATGATTGATGCCGTTGAAAGCCATTTTGGCCATATCGATATCCTTATCAATAATGCAGCCGGCAATTTTATAAGCCCAACGGAAAGGCTCTCAACAAATGCCGTCGACACCGTCTTAAACATTGTTTTGCACGGTACCTTCTATACGTCGCTGGAGGTTGGGAAGAGATGGATTGCTGAGGGCAGATGCGGTACGATGCTGAACATCGTCACGACCTATGCATCAACCGGATCAGGCTATGTAGTTCCTTCCGCTGCTGCAAAAGCGGGCGTATTAGCCCTTACAAGGTCGCTTGCCGTCGAATGGGCGAAATACGGCATTCGTCAGGTCGCCATTGCACCTGGTCCTTTTCCGACGGAGGGCGCTTGGTCACGTCTCTCCCCTACGCCAGAACTGGAAGAAAAAATGATTGGCCGCGTTCCGCTGAAGCGGGTCGGCAACAAGGAAGAGTTGGCAAATCTGGCTGCTTTCCTTATATCCGACTATGCGGCCTATATGAACGGGGAAGTCGTAACGATTGACGGCGGAGAATGGCTGCAAGGCGCAGGCCAGTTCAACGGCTTGTCGGAAGTAACTGATGAGCAATGGGATGCTTTGGCTGCGCTGACGCGAAGACGCAAATAAAACGCTCAATTGAAAAAACAGCTCATTTCTCCCGAGAGATATGAGCTGTTTTAGTAACATGCGTTACTTATTGTTCTCGCCTTTCGCTTGATGGCGCGGTCCAGTAGATGCATTGCCTCCAGATGTGTTACCGCCGGATTTGTTTCCTCCTGAACGTTTGCCACCAGATGTGTTACCGCCGGATTTGTTTCCTCCTGCACGTTTGCCCCCAGATGCGTTGCCGCCGGATTGGTTTCTTCCTGCACGTTTGCCGCCCGATGCGTTGCCGCCGGATTGGCTTCCGCCTGCACGTTTGCCACCAGATGCGTTGCCGCCGGATTTATTTCCTCCTTTACGTTTGCCCCCAGATCCATTGCCGCCGGATTTGTTTCCTCCTGAACGTTTGCCGCCAGATGTGTTACCGCCGGATTTGTTTCCTCCTGAACGTTTGCCTCCAGATGCGTTACCGCCAGATTTGCTTCCGCCTGCACGTTTGCCGCCTGATGTGTTACCGCCGGAGCTGTTTTTTTCTTTTTTCTTATCTTTTGCCATAGATGCAATTCCTCCCATTAGAAGCTTCATACAACATATGATGAAAAACTAGCTTTCGTAACTAGTCATCTGATTGTTTTATAGAATTATAGATTCAGCTGAAGGTAGATTCGGAATAACTGCACACCAAAAGCCACGTATTGTCCATTAGACACATACGGGGCTTTTTCGGCCATATGGAGCAATCAGAGCTTTATGCCATAAAAGAAATTCGTTTCGGTCTTGTCCTATACTGTTTGCCGTTATTTCATTCCCAATTACAAATAACTGCTAGAAATGAACTAAAAAAAAACTAAACATAACAACTATCATTTTTCATTTCCATTTGGAATAATGTTGAGCCTAATTTCATCTTTTATGACCAAACATACAAGAAAAACAGCTTGAACAATAGTTTTTTTTATTGATGAAATCGTACTTTTTTAACTTTTTCCATAAAATAATCTTAACACCCCCCTTTCGCTTACTACTAAACTTTCAGTATTTTTATCAGATATTATACTAAACTTTAAATAAACTTATTGACCACATTAAAATTAAGTGATAAATTTAGTCAAAAGAAGCACTTATTTTAAGCACACTGTGAAGTCTAAGAATTTAAGTTTAGTTAAACATTTATCATTGTTAATGTTCGTTAAGTATAAAACAAAGGGAGTGCACAGGCAGAATGAAGAAACTTAAATTGGGATATGCCCCAACTAGAAGGTTTACTTTCAGTGCGGAGGATGCTTTTAAGTACAAGGTATTAATTAAGGAGAAAATCAACAGCTTCGGTCTTGATATGGATATCGTCGATCTGGAGGGAATTAACCAAGAGGGTCTGCTTTACGACGATAATATTAACGCTGATCTTATTATCGACCGTTTTAAGCAGGAAAACGTTGATGCGGTTTTTTTCCCCCATTGCAATTTCGGTACGGAGGATACGGTCGCAAGAGTGGGCAAAGCGCTTGGCAAGCCCGTGCTTCTATGGGGACCGAGGGACGAAGCGCCGCTTGAGGACGGCATGAGGCTTCGCGATACGCAGTGCGGCTTGTTCGCGACAGGAAAGGTGCTTCGCCGCTTTAACGTGCCCTTCACTTATGTCACGAACAGCCGAGTTGATGATCCTGTGTTCGAAAGAGGCTTCACGAACTTCGCGGCGGCAGCCAATGTCGTAAAGCATTTCCGCAGCCTGCGGATACTGCAGATCGGACCGCGCCCCCCATCGTTTTGGACGATGATGTGCAATGAAGGCGAGCTTCTCGAACGTTTTGGAATCGAGATCCATCCGATCACATTAGTCGACATTCAAAGAGAAACAAAACGGATCGAGAGTGGAAACAGCTCGGAGCTGACTGCCGCGATTGATTATATTAAAGAAAAGCTGGACTGGTCCGAAGTTACGGAAGCAGACGTTAAGCGAATTGCCGCTCTTAAAGTAGCGATGAAGTCGTATGCGGTCAAAACGGGCAGCTCTGCCATCGCGATCCAGTGCTGGTCCTCCCTTCAGGATGCCATGGGCATCATGCCTTGTTTAGCAAATGCGATCTTAACCGACGAACAAATTCCGGTGACCTGCGAAACGGATATTCACGGAGCTATCACTTCGGTTATGGTGCAGGCGGCAACGATGAACCAGCATCCTACCTTCTTTGCAGATCTGACCGTGCGGCATCCAGAAAACGCAAACGGCGAGCTTCTTTTCCATTGCGGAAATTTCCCGGTATCGTTGTCGGTTGAGAATAAGCCGAAGCTGCGCAAGCATTTCCTGTTTGACGATCATGCTCCCGGTACGCATGAGGGCGAAATCAAGGGCGGTGAAATGACATTGGCCCGGTTCGATGGCGATCATGGCGACTATCAGCTATTCCTAGGCAAAGCCCGAGGCATTCAAGGGCCGTATACACGCGGCTCCTATGTTTGGGTCGAAGTAAATGATTGGCCGCTTTGGGAAGAAAAACTCGTAAAAGGCCCTTATGTGCATCATTCCGTAGGTATTCATGCGAATGCCATTCCAGCTTTATATGAGGCATGCAGCTACATTCCGGGACTTACGCCAGATCCCGTTGACCCTACCGAACAGCAAATTCAAGCTTGGCTTCGCGGGAGCGGCTTATAAACGAGGAGGAATATTAGCATGGAGACAATCGCATTAAAGGCAAAGGCAGCAAACATCCGGATGGACCTTCTTCGAATGATTCACAACGCTAAAACCGGACATACCGGCGGCTCTTTAAGCAATACGGACATTTTGACGGCCTTATATTATCGAATTATGAAGCTTGATCCTCAAAATCCGAAATGGGATAAGCGAGACCGTTTCATAGCAAGCAAAGGGCATTCCGTTGAATCTTTGTGGTGCATCCTTGCTGATCTTGGTTTTTTTCCAAAGGAAGAGCTGCAGACCTTCAGCCAGTTTGGGTCACGGCTAATCGGCCATCCGAACAATAAGGTGAACGGCATTGAGATGAACACGGGTGCGCTTGGCCACGGGCTTGCGATATCCGTTGGCATGGCACTTGCCTCTAAGCGCGATAAAAGCGGCTACCGCGTTTTCTGTCTCATGGGCGACGGTGAACAAGCGGAAGGGTCCGTATGGGAAGCTGCCATGGCAGGCGCACATTTTAAGCTCGATAATTTAATTGGTATCATCGACCGCAACCGTTTGCAAATCAGCGGATCTACCGAGGATGTGATGGGGCTTGATCCGCTTGAAGACAAATGGGAAGCTTTTGGCTGGCATGTGGTATCAATCAACGGAAATGACATGGATGAGCTTGTTCATGCGCTAGAGGCTGCCCCCGCTGCAGGAAACAAGCCAACTCTTATCATGGCGAACACCGTGAAAGGTAAAGGCGTTTCCTTTGCAGAAAATTCGGCGAAGTGGCATCATCATGTCCCTAGCGACGAGCAGCTGGAGCTTGCAATTAACGAGCTGACGGCTTTACTTGAAACCTATCAGTTAGAAAGGAAGGTATAAGCGTCATGGCAAATAAAATTCCGAATCGGCAAGTCATTTGCGACACACTTCTGAGATTGGCAGAGAATGACCCTGATATTATGGTTCTTGCGAGCGATTCCCGAGGCTCGGCTGCGATGGCGCCGTTCGCCGATACGTATCCAGAGCAATTCGTAGAGGTTGGCATCGCGGAGCAAAATATCGTTGGCATCGCGGCCGGTCTAGCGCACAGCGGCAAAAAACCTTATGTAACATCCCCTGCTTGCTTCCTAAGCATGCGGAGCATCGAGCAAATCAAAGTCGATGTCGCATACTCCGCCACGAACGTTAAACTGGTCGGCATTAGCGGCGGCGTCAGCTACGGCGCGCTCGGCATGTCTCATCATTCGGTGCAGGATCTTGCCGTCATGAGGGCGATCCCGGGTCTGGCTGTTGTTCTGCCCGCGGACCGGCATGAAACGAAAAAAATGACGGAGGCGCTCGTTTCCTACAAAGGCGGCGCCTATATGCGAATTGGCCGTAATCCGGTCGAAGACGTATATGAATCCGATGATTATGACTTCGTAATCGGTCAAGCAAGAACGATGCGCGAGGGAACGGATATTACGATCATTGCCGCTGGCGAGACGGTCAGAATCGCGCTGGACGCTTATGCCGAATTGCTGGAAGCTGGCGTTTCCGCGAGAATCATTAACATGCATACCATTAAGCCGCTTGACGAAGCCGCGATTATTAGCGCCGCGCGCGAGACGGGACGCATCATTACGGTTGAAGAGCACAGCATTCACGGCGGGCTTGGTGCAGCGGTAGCTGAAGTCGTCGTACAGCATCATCCCGTTCCCGTCCGTATCCTAGGCATTCCTGATGAGCCGGCCATCGCCGGAAAAACCGCCGAGGTGTTCGAACATTACGGTATCAGCGCGAATAATATCAAGCAGATTGCTTTGGAGCTGCTGGGCAGATAAGGATGGCGGCCATGGGAAAATATATTTTAGCGATTGATCAAAGCACCTCCGGCACGAAAGCACTGCTTGTAGATGGCGACGGAGTAATTCTTGGCAAAAGCTCTGTGGAGCATAAACAATACTATCCGGAGCCTGGCTGGGTCGAGCATGACCCGATCGCAATCTATGAGAACGTGAAGGAATCCGTACTCGACGTTCTTAAACAAACAGGTACAGCCGTGAGCGAGCTCGCCGTGCTTACCATCACCAATCAACGAGAAACAGCCATCCTTTGGGACCGGATTACGGGTCAGCCCGTTTATAATGCCATAGTTTGGCAATGCCAGCGGACATCAGAAGCATGTGCGGCCTACCGTTCCGAAGGGCATGAGCCTGCCGTACTGGCCAAAACGGGACTGATGCTGGATCCTTATTTTTCTGCCTCCAAGTGGCGGTGGATTCTGGATCACGCAGAGGGCGCAAGCGCAAAGCTTGCGGAAGGAAGACTTCTAGCCGGCAACATGGACAGCTGGTTGATCTGGAAACTGACGGGAGGCAAAGTTCATGCAACGGATTACACGAACGCCAGCCGGACCTCATTGTTTAACATCCATACGCTGGAGTGGGACGAGGAAATGTGCCGGATATTCGGGGTCCCCTCCTCCCTGCTTCCTGAAGTAAAATATTCGGACGAGAAGTTCGGATTTACGGAGAAAGACAGCTGGCTCGGTGCAGCCATCCCGATCTCCGGAGTAATTGGAGATTCCCAAGCAGCGTTGTTCGGCAACCTGTGTTTGGAAGAAGGTATGGCGAAGGCGACCTACGGTACGGGAACTTCCGTGCTGATGAATATTGGCTCGCAGCCTGCATCATTCGGCAGCGGATTGGTTCAGACTATTGCTTGGGGCAGGGAGAATAGCGTGACTTACGCGCTCGAAGCGGTCATCCGTACATCTGGCGACAGCTTGAAGTGGCTTCGGGAAAACTTAGAGTTATTTGATTCCTTTGAAGAAATGGACCGTTTACTGGAGCAGGTGCCGAGCAACGAAGGTGTTTATCTTGTTCCCGCCTTTGTCGGACTCGGAGCTCCGTACTGGCAGCCGAATGTAAGGGCAGCTATATCTGGCATGAACCGGGGAACAGGAAAAGCGCATATCATTCGGGCTGCACTCGAGAGCATCGCCTACCAGGTTTTCGACGCAGTAGAGCTGCTTCAATCGGCTTCAGGCATTACGCTCGAGGAGCTTCGCGCCGATGGAGGTGCAGCGGAAAATACGTTGCTGATGCAATTTCAAACGGATATTTTAAGAAAAAAAATCGTTAGGACCGGAGTTGCCGAGCTTTCCGCTATGGGCTCTGTATTTTTGGGCGGGTTAGCTGCCGGGATTTGGCGTTCTACCGAGGATCTAAAAAAGAGAGTTCAGAGCTCACGAACGTACGTCCCTCAAATGAAAGAGTCCGAAAGGGCCGCTTGTCTGGATGGCTGGCGAAAAGCAGTATCCGCACTGCTCTTTCAAGATGAATGTTTATCATTATCAAAAAAATGAGATTACCGCGATGGCACTGGCTTCCCAGTCAATATGCTGTATGCGCTTTTGGTGCTGGATAGTATAGCTAGGAATCGAAGTGAAAAATAGGCTGCCGGATATTTCGGCAGCCTATTTATATAAATCAGTTTAAAATAAGCTGTAACGGACACATCCAGCTAACTTACGAATCAACCTCGAACTTACCTTCCAGTCCATCGGTGCTGTTTGGCCCCACCCATACTCGAAACGATCCAGGCTCTACAACAAACTGCTGCTCGTTATTTACAAAGCCCAAGTGCTCCGCAGTCAGCTCAAACTCGACGGTTTGAGTCTCACCAGCTCTGAGCATTATTTTCCAAAAGCCTTTCAATTCCTTCACGGGCCTAGTAATGGAAGCGAATTCGTCGCAAATATAGAGCTGCACGATTTCTTCGCCGTCCATGCTGCCCGCGTTGAAGATGCACGCCTGTACCTTCAAGCTCCCTTGGGGAGAAATGCTAGGCTTACTGAGAACCAAATTGCTATACTCGAAAGTCGTGTAGCTCAATCCATATCCAAATGGATAAAGCGGCTCCACATTTGCATCGACGTAATGCTTCATTTGGGGTCTGCCTGTTTTTTTAGCGCTATAATAGATCGGAATTTGCCCTGCGTTTCTCGGGAACGTGACAGGGAGCTTTCCGCTTGGATTGTAATGGCCGAAGAGAACATCAGCCGTCGCCATTCCGGCCTGTATTCCGAGCTGCCAAGTTTCTACAATAGCCGGAACATGCAGCTGCGCCCACTCAACGGATAACGGTCTGCCGTTTACCAGCACCAGAACGACCGGCGTTCCCGTATCATGGATTGCCTTCAATAGCGACATCTGGCAGCTAGGAAGATCCAAAGATGTGCGGTTGTTATTTTCCCCGCTCATGTTCGCCGTTTCACCGAGTACGACGATCGCAACCTCGCACAGACTTGCAATAGCCGCCGCTTCGGTTTTTTCGTTTTCCGTCCCCTCAGCAGTCCCGCAGCCTTTGGCGTACAAAATCTCCATGCCGGCGTTTACCGCGGTGTGAATCCCATCCACGATCGTAACAACATCGCTGCTTCTGCCTTGCCCGCTCCAGCATCCGAGCAGCGCATCGCCATCATTAGCAAGCGGACCAATCACGGCCAACTTGCGAATCGTTTGCTTAAGCGGAAGCACATTTCCCTCGTTCTTCAAAAGCACGATGGACTCGCATGCCATATGACGGGCTGTTTGCACATGATCAGGGGCGAGCAGAATCGTCGAAGCAAGCGCTGGGTCCGTATATGGCCGGTCAAATAACCCTAATTGAAACTTCATGCTCAGAATCCGTGACACGGCATCGTCAATGACCAATTCTGATACTATGCCCTGTCTGACCAAATCAAGTAAATGCTCATGGTAAACGAGAGACTGCATGTCCATATGAACGCCGGATTCAATAGCGAGGCGAGCCGCTTCTTCCCGTGACCGGGCGTAGCCATGCTCGACTAATTCACCGATTGAATCCCAGTCACTAACCACGACGCCTTCGAATCCCCATTGCTGCTGTAAAACCTCTTTTAAGAGCCAACCGTTACCCGCGCATGGAACTCCGTTCAACTCATTAAAAGCCACCATGATCGTACCGGCACCAGCTTCGATTGCCGCTTGAAACGGCGGGAAGCAGATTTCCCTTAACCGCCTTATGGACATGTCAACCGTATTGTAGTCCCGACCCGCTTCAATAAACCCATAACCGGCAAAATGCTTTGGGCATGCCATCATATAGGGTCTGTTGTTCCAATCATTGCGTTGAATGCCCTTTACCCGGGCCCGGGCCATTTCCGAGCCCAAGTATGGATCCTCTCCCGCTCCTTCGGCTATTCTTCCCCACCTTGGATCTCGCGTAATATCCACCATTGGGGAAAGAACCCACTGAATGCCTTCCGCCGAAGCTTCCCGTGCCGCGATTGCCGCGGTTTCCTCTACTAGCGCAGGGTTCCAGCTGCAAGCCTCTGCAAGCGGTATGGGAAATATCGACCGGTAACCATGGATAACGTCAGCTGCAATAAGGAGCGGTATGCCTAGCCGGGATTGCTCCACCGCGATACGCTGCAGCTCATTAACCGTCTCCGCCCCTTTCACGCCAAGTAAAGAACCTACCCTTCCTTCTCTTATTAACGATAGATCATCGGTTGGATTAAACGTCCCAAGCTGCGTCATCTGCCCAACTTTTTCAGGCAGCGTCATTCGAGCCAATAATGCTTTCACTTTATTTTTTATATTCATTTCCGTCCTTCCTCCCTGCTTACTTATGAAGAAGGACTTTTGCCGGATCGGCAAAAGTCCTCCCATTCTGTTATTTAGAAGCAAGCGTCTTCAAATAGTCCACTGACCGCCTTACATCTTCTTCCATCGTACGGATCGGCCGATTCTCCTCGTTATGCAGCAGCTCAAAAGTCAGCCATCCGCAATACCCGGTATCCGCGAGTTCGTGAAGCAGCTTCTGCATCGGAATATCCCCTTCAAGGAGATCTTCGGCCGGAATCCGGCCATGATGATTTCTAAAATGAAACGCATCGATTCTTCCCGGATACTTCCGAATCCAGTCGATCGGATCGTACCCGGCGACATGCGCCCATCCAGTGTCTATGCAAAGCCCTACATTCGGACTGGCGTACTCCATGACGCTGCGAAGGTCTCCTTCCGCATTATGCTTCTCATCCGCATGATTGTGCAGACTTGCTTTAAGACCCCAATGTTCCGCGACTGCAGCGATACGGGACAAATACTCTCCTTGGCGCTTGAATTCGTCCTCCGTTTTTGGGAGTGAAATGCCCCAGCCTCCTTTTGGATCGGCATTCACGATAAAATCCGTACCTCCAGCTTCCGCCAAGCGCTGGGCAAACGGCTTCACCGTCTCTTCAATAGGAATGTCCGGTTCATGCAGATTAAGCCCCATGTACGAGCCAGATAATGATAAACCATATCTCTTAGCTAGACTTATCAATTCCGGCTCCGGGTCCATTTCGACGGCATCCATGCCGGCTTCAGCGCACGACAGAAAAACCTCTTCCCATGTAAATTCTCTCCGGTCAAGTCTGTATCTTTCGTGCCAGCCGTACATGGCGGTCGAAAATCCTTTTATGATCATGGTTAGAATCTCCTTATTCTTTCCGAATGGCAGCCGTCAATGATAAGATCCTCCCAAGACTCCGAATCGGAGTCGGGAATTCTTCCTTCACGTTCCATGGCATCGAACACTTGCCGCATGCCTTCCTCCAACGATTGCGTAGGGACAAATTCTGGCACGTCCCTTAACAATTTTTGAGCGCTGTAATACGTGTCGTGCGCAAAAATTTCCCTGCAAATATCGAATCTATCCGGATCGATTGCCAGCAGCGTATCCAATTCCACTCCGACAGTCTCCACTTCCCGGTTCAGCACCTTCATAGCTGTACGATGATACTCCTCCCACGTTACGAGAGCCGGATTTACGAGATGATACACCTGCCCAATGCAGTGGGGTTTTCCAAGTACGCCTGCAAATCCCTTGGCCGCATCAGAAACATGCAAAAACTGATGAATGGCCTTGCCTTCTCCGCATAGGAGAATGGGCTTACCCTTGCGAATCCGGTCGATCCAGGAAAAATCCCAAGCCACTTGGCGAAGCATCCCTGAACGCGGCCCATAAGTCGTCGATGGTTTAATAATCGTGACCGGAAATCCATCCTGCCTGTGAGCTTGGAGAAGCGCTTGATCGGCAAGCGCCTTTCCTCTTCCATAACCCGATATCGGCCGAAGAGGATGCTCCTCGGGCACGGGTAGGCAATCATAATCAATGCCGTAGGTGCATACGGTCGAGCATTGAACGAATTGTCCGACATCGCGAAAAGCTTCTATGCTCGTTAACGCATCCTCTTCCGTAAAGCTGATCATATCGATAACCGCGTCAAACCGTTCCTTCCTCATCTTGCTGATAAAGGTACTCTTGTCCCGACGGTCACCTACGATGACATTTACGCCATCAGGCACGTCTCCGCTTTTGCCGCGGTTGAAGCACGTAACCTCGTGGCCTTTCTCCAATAACCGGGCTACAATGCTCCCGCTTATATGACCTGTGCCGCCAAGCACCATGATCTTCATCTCTGCAGCTTTCCTATTTACTTGCATGGAAACGAAACCAGCTCATTTCGCGAAAGCATCGACACCGTTTGGGAAAGCCCTGTTTCCGCGCAATCATAAATGGCTTGCAAGCATTGGAGATTGAACACAGCCTGCTCATTAATGGTTGCCCGGGAATCCAGCCCTCTAACCTTCCGGTAAAAGTAATAGATTGGGTGGTCCATCACCGTGTATGGACTATTATGGGCGATAAGGCTCTCCTGCGTATTCACTTGCCCTTCCTTATCCTGTTTAAAAACAACCTCGTCCGTTTCAAAATAAGGAGACCATTTCACCGCACCCATCGTGCCTTCCAGCTCAACATGGTGGTATGGCTCTCCGTGGGTGCATGAGGCCCGCTCATACTGAACCCATACCTTCTTGCCTTCCGGCAGACAGTACTGCAGCATGGCCCCGACATGCCCTTCGACATCGTATGTGATATCCGCTGGATCGATCTCCGTAACCGGCTGACTGGTCCAGGCTGCAACGACTTCAATCGCCTCGGGATTCAAGAGATCATTCAAGACCGTAAAGTCATAAGGACCCCAATCCATCAATATTCCGCCCCCGCTTTTTACGCGATCCAGAAACCATTTGCTTTCCGGCTGGTATTCCACACCAGCCCGGGAACGCTGGTTGCGGTAAACGAAAGTCACTTTATACAAATTTCCCAATGTTTGCGAAAGCAGCAATTGTTTCACTTCTTCCGTTTTGGAGAGGCCAAGAAACCGGTCGCTGCAGCATCCAAGCATACGGTTTTGCCGCTTCGCAAGCTCAAGCAACTCCTCGGCTTCCTTTCCGTTCATCACGAGTGGTTTCTCGCAGAGCACATGCCGGCCGGACTTAAGCGCCATCCGCGACAATTCAAAGTGTGTAAACGGAGGCGTACCGATAATAACGATATCGTCCTCCTTTGCAGCCTCCGATAGCATCACGCCTGCATCGGCATAAGCCTCTGCCTCCGGAAATGCTTCTTGGAAAACGGAAAGCGTTTGCTGATTCGGATCCGCGACCTTTAGCAATACTGGCTCTTCAACCGATAGCTTCCGCACTGCTTCCGCATGATATCTGCCGATTACTCCAGCGCCAATAATATAAATTCTGATCATATCCGTATTACTCCCATGGCATCTTAGCAGGGAATCCTATTTTTTCCATGCGGAATGCTTCCTTTGCTTTTGGAGGCAGCTGATCGTAAGCATCTTGAGGAATTTGGATGTAGGATCCTCCGCCGTACCAACTCTTTCCAAAGATCATCGCGAGGTTTGTGCGGCGGTCATTGGAACGGTTAGGCGTGCCGCGATGCCACATACGGATATCGCGAATAACAATCGAACCGGCAGACATGAACACCTTCTCGGAATGCATGTATTCAGCCGCCCGTACAATATCAAGATAAGGATTAACGCTGCCGTCCAGCGTATCGTGATTCGCCCGGTCGGGATTTTGATGCGTACCTCCAGGCCAAACCTCGAGCGGTCCGTTCTCCTCCGTTACGTCCACCAAAGGAATATTTACGACCAAGCTGAAAATAGGAAGAGGGATTGACAATTCCGGAAAGAGCGGCATGATGTCGCAGTGTACATTCTGATAATCAGAGCCCGGCATCGGGGTATCCGAAGCCAAATACGTGCAGCGGTTATCCGTACCAAGAATTTTGTCCAGTACTGCCGTTGCGATCGGGTTGCAGATGACGTCTTCATCGATGTAAGGCTGCATGAAAGGCAAAAACATTTGCGCGCGGTTTGTCCCCGTATTATAGCCTTTACGCTCGATGAATTCGTCAAATAAGGGATCAAACGATTGCTTGATTTCGGCGATTTTCTCTTCGCTGAGCACCTTGTCAAATAACACATATCCGTTAGCTTTCACTTGCTCAACCGCGATTGCCAACGTTTCCGGATTCAACTGCTTGGTAGCCCGTTCTTGTTCTGTTAACTGAATTTTCATATTGAATTCCTCCATTATTTTAGTTTTGACTTTCAAATTACAGCTTTGGGAAGTAGGAATTGTCGAACCGCTGTCCTTCTTTCGGCCGCGGACCAAGAAGCCTGATATTATCGACATTGTGCCCCTTGTTTTGATAAGCCGTATCGCCCGGCATAAGATGGGCTACGACGGACAAACGCGGGTCATTGGATCGATTAGGCCCGGAAGCATGGAAGGTATAGGCATGATGAAAGCTAACGTGACCCGCTTTCAGGATCATTGGCACTTCATTCCACGTCCGGCCCTCCTTGGCGAACCGTTCCTTCAAAGCATCTAAATCCTGATTAAAAAAGGAATCGCTGGTTGGAACCAGCCCCCACTTGTGGGAACCAGGAATCACTAACATGGAGCCGTTTGCTACAGCCGTATCCTGCAGAGCGACCCAAGCCGTCACCAGATTGGTCTTATCGGTACACTGCCAATATGGATAATCCTGGTGCCAGCCCACATTCCCCGATTTTTCAGAAGCCTGCTCGCCTGTTCCCGGTTTATAGATGGCCTGGTCATACCACAGCCTCACTTCGTCCGTGTCCATCAACTGCGCTGCAATCTGCCCGATTAGCGGATTGGTGACCGCTTCTCTTACCTCATCGTTCACCCACCATGCATTATCCATCTTCCTCAGTTGGTACGGATTGCCGGTAGACTCCCATTCCGACAGCGGGAAGCCGTGTCCGTCATAATCACGGGCCCAAATCCGATCATGCGCTTTTCTCAATCGCTCTACTTGTTCATCATCAAAAATACGATCACTAATCCAGTATCCCTGTTCTTGATAAAACAGGAGATCTTCATTTGTTAGCTTAAACTGTCCGATCTTCCCCTACCTCCTTCTATGACTCTGATCGCCTATCTTCAATCCCCTTACTCCTTAACGGATCCAAGCATAATGCCGTGGATGAAAAACCGCTGCAGGAAAGGATAGATTAACAAAATGGGCAGCATCCCGATTACGATTTTCGCCGCATTCAAAGTTTGATTCGAAAGCTTTTTAAGCAATTCGATCTTCTCCACCGAGGATATATTTTGCATGTTCGTCTGGACGACAAACTGCTGAATATATGTCTGCAGCGGATAATTTTCCATGCTTCGCATAAAGATCAAGCCGTCGAAAAAAGAATTCCAATGGTTGACGATGCTAAATAGCGTGACCGTGGCTAGGGCAGGAGCGGATAGCGGAATAAATATCTTCATCAACATATACCATGGGCCTGCCCCATCGATATGCCCCGCTTCGGATAGCTCCTTAGGAATGCTCCGGAAAAAGTTGATCAGCAGGATTACGTTAAATACGGGAACCGCGGTTGGGAGAACCAGCGCCCAGATCGTGTCAAACATACCCAAATACTTCATCAAAATATAAAGAGGAATGATTCCTCCGCTGAACAGCATCGTCACGATAATGAACCACATGTACACATCGCGGGAGCTGAATTCCGTTACCTGCCGTGACAGCGGATAAGCCATCAATACGGTAATTAAAAAGTTGATGAGTCCGCCCAGCAGTACCCGATTTATGGATACAAAAAAGGAGCCAAGAAAATTTTTATCCTTCAAAATCGTGTCATAGGCATAGGTATTGAAGCCCACAGGCCATATGGTCACTTCTCCCGCTGCTGCCGCTGCTTTATCGCTAAAGGAAACGGCAACCGTATACAAAATCGGAGCCAATGAAAGAAACGCAATGACCGTCATTAGCGTGTACAAGCTGCCTTTAAATAGACGCGCTTTCCACGATTGGTTCCGAACCACGAGTAATCACCCTTTCCTATTAAAAAATGCGATAATTGGCGAATCTTCCAGCAAGCCGGTACGAGATAACGATTAATATTAAGGCAATAACCGATTTCATTAATCCGACCGCCGTAGCTAAGCCGAATTGGGCTTGTACGATACCGACACGGTAAACGTAAGTATCAATAATGTCGCCTGACTCATAAACTAGCGGATTGTATAAGTTGAAAATTTGATCGAACCCGGCATTTAATATGTTTCCAATGCTTAACGTCCCGAGTAGGACGATCGTTGGCGCGATGCCTGGCAATGTGACATGCCTTAATTTTTGCAGCCATGAAGCACCGTCGATTTCCGCCGCTTCGTATAGGGTTAAGCTGATTCCGGTCAATGCCGCAAGGAAAATAATCGCGTTAAAGCCGAATTCCTTCCATACGTCGCTTGAAATGATAATCCACGGAAACAACGTATTGTTGCCAAGAAACATAATCGGCTCCATTCCCAAAGCCTGAAGTGCATTGTTCACGACACCGTCAAGCGAGAGAAGGTCGATAATGATACCGGATAAAATAACCCATGACAAAAAGTGGGGCAAATAGACAATCGTCTGAACCCAGCGTTTAAAAGCTACTTTACTTACTTCATTTAATAGAATGGCAAAAATCAAAGGAATAACGCTATTGGCTATAATCTTCCAAAACGCGATATTGATCGTGTTAAAAAAAATCGTTTTGCTATCCCTCATATCAAACAAATATTTAAAGTTTTCAAATCCAATCCATGGCGACTTCGTTAAACCTAGCCCCATTTTGAAATCCTGAAAGGCCAGTACAATGCCAACCATAGGGATTACGCTGAAAATGATGAGCAGGAGCATTCCTGGCAACAACATCAAGTGATATTGTTTTTGAAAAAGGTGATGTTTCATCTCTATGCCTCATTTCCTTAAGAAACCGCCGATACTGGCAAGCGCTGCGACAATCCGCAGCACTTCGTATCGTTCATGAACTATTTCAATATTTCTTCATCGATTTCTTTTATAATCGTCGTTCCGCCCTCGGCCTTCCAATCCTCCACAAACTTATCGAACGCATTCAATTCCAAACTTCCAAGCACGATCTTGTAAAACGTTTCATTTTCCAGCTTCTGCAAATTAGCCCATCTGCGTTCCATCGTCTTCGTCGACGTATTGAATACGGGATCGGTCGCGTTCATCTCTAGCTTCAGAACGCCGGCCCCCTCCAGATATGCATGCGGAGCGGCCCAATCATCGGCATTCGCTCTAGGGTTTTCCTTGTCTTTGAGCGCCTGCTTGTAAACCAATTGCATTTCGCCATCCAAGGTATCCGGATCGACCTTGCCTGCTAACGCATCCACGAGAAGCTCGTGCTTGATCGTTGCGGCGTTCGGATAATCCGTGATAATCGTTAACGGCCACAAAGAATGGCCTACAATCAATTCTTTTTCCTTTTCATTTGGCGTATGGGACACTTGATCGTACATATTGGCATAGACGATTGCCGCTTCCGGATGCTTGAAGCCTTTCTTCACGACCAGATAAGACTGGGCCGCCGGCAGCAAGGCAATGTTGTATTCGCCTTGTTTGTCCGCAACCATATAAGCTTTCCAATCCGCTTTCGGATCGTTCTTGACCGAACCGGTCAATGCCCACGGCGTCCACCAAGGACCGAAGAACGCACCCGCTTTGCCGCTTGCTACGAGCTCTTCCGGACTCTTCCTCAGTGCGAACTCTTTATCGATAAGGCCTTCCTTGTACATGTCGCGGATAACGGCTAACGCTTCTTTCGTTTCCGGCATCGTAGAACCATATACGGTATTGCCCGCTTCGTCTTTCACCCAAGTTAACGGATACGACTTGAATGCGATAAAAATCCCTTTGAAATCGTGCAGGCCGCCTCCCTGAGCAGAGAGGTTCACGTTGTTGCCGGTTAAGCCGATCGTATCAGCACTGCCGTTTCCATCCGGGTCCTGCTCTACGAACGCTTTCAGCATGCCTCTCAATTCCCCGATGTTTTTGGGAGGCTGAAGACCAAGCTTATCCAGCCAGTCCTGACGAACCCAAAGCATGGAAGGAGCATCTGCTTGAATGCCTACGCTCGGTATGGCGAGCAATTTTCCACCGTACGTCGCGGAATCGATGACCTTATTATCCGTTGCTTGATAGAACTTTTTAATTTCCGGCGTTACGTATTTCTCATATACCTTTGTCAAATCTTCAAGCTGATTTGATGCTGCCATGGCCCTGAACGTCTTCTCGTCCACGACCATCATGTCTGGAATGTCATTGCTTGCAATCGCCAGCTGCATTTTTTGATCATAGTCCGTTGACGAAGCGTACCACATCACCTTTGTTTTAATATTCGTTCTTTCGAAAACATACTTGGTATATGCATTGTCTTCAATCGTCTCGCCAGCTTCCATATTGAGGTCCGGAAGAACGGATTTAATGACCTTCACCTCTACCGGCTCAGGCAGACGAAACGGATCCACCGGCTGATCGTCGGATACTTGCTGCTCATCAGGCTTCGATGTATCGGAGATGTTGTTGGCGCTGCAACCAGTAAATACGAGAGAGGCAGCTAATAATAGGCCGAGCATTTTCGTAGCCTTCAATTCCCCCACCCTTTCCTAAGTTATTATTGTTTGCGTTTTCATTATAAAACAGAAAAAACTCCCGAAGGGAGTATCCAGCGTCCTTAGTATCGTGTAGAATCGTACTTTTAAATACGATTCTTCACGCCGTAACGGATGATACTATTCTATTCATCGGATAATTGTGCACCCTGTTTCTGCTGTTGGCGGTAATCGCTTGGCGTCATACCTGTCTGTTCGCGAAAGAGCCGGCTAAAATACTTTTCGTTCGGGTATCCGGTCTTTTCTGCAATCCGGATGATAGGGATGCCCGTTTGCGCGAGCAGCTCCTCTGCTTTGGCTATACGCCTATCGCGGATATACTCGTTAAACGGCTTTCCTAAAATATCCTTAAAGCACTGGCTGAAGTAACTTCGGCTCATATTGACCGAGTTCGCCATCTCAATGAGGCCGATTTGCTGCGTAATATCTTGAGCAATTAAATCTGCCGCCTTCAAGATGCTTTCGACGATCGGCCTCGAATACATCGCTTTATTCGTTAATTCGATCATGCTCCTTCTAATCTCCCCTAGCCATTCAACCCATTCATACCAGTACATTAAACTGCCGATCGGGTTGCAAACCGATAACTGCCCGGTGGACAACGTTCGTTCCCACTCGCGAAAAGCCGAATAAAAAATACTTTCCAGCTTCTCCTTCGACAGCATCATCTGCTTCAGCTCCGCTTGAAACCGGTCGAATATGAGGTCATTGTTCACCCACGCTAGTGATGACCACCGTTTATGCATATCGAGAATATCTTCATCGAATACAATCGGTCTGTTTTGCTGCTCCGAAACAAGGGAAACGTTATAATAACGCTTACCATCTTCCAATTCATACAACAATCCCCGGTGGCGGAATTCCCGAAGCCATTTGACGGCTGCCGACTTCTCAAAACCTTCAAGATCGGACAATCTAATGATCACGATGTCAGGCTCGATCTGTAGACACTCATGTAAATTCTTCTCCGTAAGCCAGTCGGCTTCCCCGCTTTCCCGAACCCACAGCCATACTCCCTGTTCCGCTTCCGTCAAGTAATCGCCCGGATTTAACGGCAAACGCTCAGGCCATTGATCGTCTTGTTCGGCATCGGTATTCAAGGATATTAAAGCTACGCCGCTGCCGCTTTGAAAATGTAAGGGTTCGTTCTTCTCCGGCAAGTTTCGTTGAGTGGAATTTCGTTTCCCTGTTTCCTCCGTTATCCGCCCCATAATGCGTGTGAGAACATCATCCATTTTTTCCTTTTCCAACTGCAGCTTAACGATATAATCGATCGCTCCAAGACGGAGCGACTCTTGTATATATTCGAAATCCTGATGAAAAGTTAAGACCACCAGCCAGATGTTAGGGTAACGGATCCGGACGGTACGCATTAATTCAATGCCCGACATGACAGGCATGGCCAAATCCGTTATAAGTATATCAACGTCGTTGTTCTCCAAAAATTGAAGCGCAGCCTCACCGTTTGCCGCTTCACCGATAACCTTCAGCCCGAATTTCTGCCAAGGCATCAGAACAATCAGCCCTTTACGGACCAATTTATCATCGTCCACAATCAGCACGTTCAACCTATTCACCGTCCTTCTTCAAAGGAATTCGCATCAAAACAGTGGTTCCTCCAGCCTCATTACTCTTAATTTGCAATTCGGCTTCCGAACCGTAGCGAGATGAAAGCACCCGCTTAATGTAATTCATGCCGATGCCAAATCCCATTTTTTTGTTTTCGCCGCGTTCATTATGAAGCAGCTTTTCAATTTTTTCCTCGGACAAACTGATTCCATTATCGGCGACGGAAAGAACGACATGGGATGCTTCCTCTAATCGAACCTGTACATGGATAACCCCGTCATCCCCTAGGCCATGGTACAGCGCATTCTCAACGATAGGCTGCAAGATAAACCTTGGGATTTCCAGATCCCCGATGGAAGCATCCGCTTCGATTTGAACGTCAAAGCGAAAGTCGTACCGAATTTGCTGCAAATTCAAATATTCTTTCAGTGCGTCAATTTCTTGTTTGATTGTCGTATCTTGGCCCTGCTTGTCCAAATTATAATGGAGCAGCTTGTTGAGCGAGGTGGCAAGTCCATCGATCTCATCTTGACCGTTCAAGCGCGCGATCCAACAGACCGTATCGAGCGTGTTATAGAGAAAGTGTGGATTGATCTGATACATCAGCTTCTCCACTTCAAGGTCTGCCTTTTTTTTCTCCGTTTGCTTCACTTCAGCTAGGAGCTCCCAAATCCGTAAGCGCATATTCCAAAACTGTTTAAGCAAGCGGTCAAATTCGGGTATATGCGTCGTCTTTAATTCCGAATGAAAGTTTTGGTTCGTAAGCTGCATGATTTCTTTATTAAACTTCGTAAGCGGAACGTACACCATCCGCCAAAGGATCCATCCAAGCAGCAAGCTAACGGCGATGGACAGAAAAGAGAAACCGAAAAATTGCTTAAACCATTCCGATATTTCCTTGTTATATTCGAGCTGGGGGATGACCGAAACAACGCTCCACCCTTGATTGCTTACATTACGAAATAAATAATAGTCCTTATAGCCAGCGGATTTACCTGACGTATTGTCACCTGGGTACACCGAACCAACGGGAAAATCCAACGCATTCTCACTATAGCTGACCACGCCCTTATCATTGACGATGAGATGGTCTACATGCATGCCCTTCTGGTTGCTCTGCAATATTTTCTGGGTGAATTTATAACTCGTCTCCACATAGACGTAAACATCCTCCTGGTCTAGGACATTGACATGCCGGAACACGGAGATGACGTTGCTATCGTCGAAGCGGTTCCCCGATTTATGCGGACCATAATACGTGATATTATCAAACCGCTGTAAGACTGGTAAGTCTTCCAGATGAAAGTCCTTTTTTGTGGGGAAATTTTGAAATAGAAAGCTCTTCTCGTTTTTAAAATAATAAGACATCAATCCAATGGAAGGATTGGAAAAGTTTATAATATTTAGTTTCGTAATAAGCTCCTTATCCAACCGCGACTTCTCGTACACGTTTTCCGTATTCAAATAGTTCTGTAAACCACGACCTACATTCCCTTCAAAAGCCATCTGCTGCGTCACATAATTCAGGTTAGATATCGTATTCTCAAGCGAAAGCGCAACCTGCTGCAAATTATTCTGAACGCTCGCTTCGATTTTATTGTTCAACATCGCATACATTTTGTAATACGAAAGAGTCCCGATTAAGGAGAGTGGAATAAGCGAGCTTGTTAGAATGATAATAAGCATACGTTTTTTCAGAGAAAGCTTCGCTAATTTCCCAACCTTCAAAACACGTCCTCCTCTCAATACCCGCTTAACAACGATCATCTATTATGATTTCACAAAAACCCGATCTAATGCGATCGGGTTTTATAACATTTTATATGGAAGGGATGAAGGGATGGGATTTGGCCCCTCACCTTAACTCGCTTCCATTTTGATTGTAATTGCTATAGACAATCGGATTGAGCAGACTTGCCGCTAAATCTCCGACTTGGCAGCCAGGCAGCCAGTTTTGCAAATCGCTTTTGCGAGAATTGCTGTCCGGTTCCGCAACCTTAGTTCCGTCAGCATAATAGATAATGGTTATTACTTCACGCATCACGTCCGTGGGATTCCCCGGAGCCGAGTGCAGAGTCCAGCCTGCGTGGAAGGTTGCGTCGCCTGCAGCCATTGCCCCGTAATTCACTTGTGTCAATCCTTTTCCTTCGATATAGGTCTTCAGTGTCCGATGCGATTCATCCGAAATGAGCTCCCTGCTTAAGAACCCATTCAGATGAGATTCAGAAACAAAAGTCATAGACCCTACCTCCTCTGAGATAGGAACGAGCGGCATCCATAACGTAATTGTTTTGTCCGTATCGAGCGGCCAATAGATTTGATCCTGATGCCAAGGCGTGTGTCCTCCGCCCGGTTCTTTATATAAGGCTTGATCATGGTAGATCCGAACGCCGTCCACTCCCATGAGATCTGCGGCAATTTTGGCAAAGCGTTCAGCTAAAACAAATCGAGCTAGCTTTTCGTTCCTTTTCCATACGTTACCAATCTGAATAAATGCTTTGCCGTACGTATCCCTTTCCTCCATTGGTTTATCTTGGTAGTTCAGCTTCCTCACCAGTTCACTCATAATAGGTCTATAAGCCGCGATTTCATCTTCCGTTGCTACGTTCCGCAGCAGGATATGTCCGTTCTTTCCATAATCGGTTATTTGACTATTCGTCAGTTCAAAATTTTGATCAATTCGAGGCAGCTTTTCATCGTCAACGGTTTCCATGTGTAACATCTCCTGTCTACAATTTCACGTTCCTTGCACGTTCTATTGTAGAGTCATACCGTCATTAAATTCTTTGTGGGAACTGACCGATTTATTGTCAAAAATGACTGTTTACTTTAGAATGGCTGTAGAGCAGTACAGAGGTTGGACGTCTTTCAAATGAAAGGGATATCATGCTAACATTAACCGAATTGCTGGATAGCTCGCCTGTTCTTCCGTATATAAGGGAATGCGATTTCGCCGTGCGGTTGCCTTGGTTTACGCATGAAAGAAGACTGCTTGACTACTTGCTGATCTATATTCAGGAAGGTACGCTTAGAGTGACGGAAGAAGGCGTCGCAACGGATTACCAAGCAGGTGATTTCTGCCTGCTGCAACCTGGTACGCTGCATACGCTCGAAGGGCTGACGCACACGATCACACCATTTGCCCATTTGGATATTTTCTATCATTCGCAGCGCAAGGAAAGCTTTCCAACCAAGGCAGGGCAAACGGATTTAACGGCTTATCTCCATTTGCTTCAGCCTCGCATAAACGACATGGCAGGATTGCATATTCCTAGCCGATTCAAGCCTCACGACCCGTTTCGCTTCAAGGATACCATGCTTAGAATGGTTGAATGCTGGAACAGGCACGACCTCTTAAACCGTTTAGAAGCGCAAGGCTACGCAACCGAACTCATCATCATGCTGCTTCAGGATCATGCTGAACGAAGCTTGAATACGGCAACGTCTGACACTTCATTAAAGTGGATGACTTCATACCTTCATATGCATTTAGCCGAATCTATTACCATTGAAGAGATGGCGAGCCGAGCCAATCTTTCACCATCAAGATTCAGAACGGTATTCAAGCAGCAATTCGGTCAACCGCCGCATCAATATTTACTGCAGCTTAGGCTTCGCCATGCTTGCGAGCTGCTGCAGCAAACGAAATATCCGCTTCACACCATCGCCGAATATTGCGGATTTGCCGACCTGCATCATTTCTCAAAAATTTTTCGCAAGCATATCGGTGATGCCCCCGGCGCTTATCGCAAATCACGTCAGCAGGCCATAATGTTCCTCTAAGGCATTCACCGAAATTTATAAGCTAAATATGGATCAGTAAATACAACAGGCGATCGGAAAGTTTCCCGGTCGCCTGCTAAATTATCTCTTACTAGTTAAAGTAATTGGGCTAGACAATTATTCATAATTACCTAGCCCAATGTATATTTTTACGGAAATAATGAATATCACTTAATTATGGAATTTCACACACACAGTCAGTCACAACAATACAGAATGTTTATTAAAATTAGATTGCCTAACACTTACTAAATCCGCAATTCGCGCACTGCTTGCAGCCCTCAATATTGATCAGCGATGCAGAACCGCAGGAAGGGCATAAATCTCTGGAAGAGCCTTCGACTGCCTGATAGTTCTTACTCTCAGTCTTCACGGGAATGAGCTCAGCAGCAGCAGAATGTTCCTCCCCGCTCTCCATATGGAGCTCCAGCGATTTGGCTACGGCATCGGCAATGGACTCTACCCGATTAGCGCCAAACCCGATCGCTCCCGAGCCGCCGATTCCTTTCAAGTGTTTAATTAGCAGTTTAACTTTATTTCCGTGATCACCGTAACGCAGAAACAAAGAACAGACGCGGCCCAATGCTTCAGCCATCGCAAATACATCAGAGCCCGCTTTGCCTACGTTCAAAAAGATTTCGCCAGGCGTGCCAATCAGATCGTTAATCGTAATATAAGCCATGCCAAATGGCGTGTTCACCTTATAGGTTGCACCTCTCAGCACCTGCGGTCTTCGTTTATATTGTTTATCGAGTACCCGCTCCGATTGAATCGCCGGGACTGCCGCTTCTACCAAATCAGCGTCAAAATAATCCTCGCTATCCACATTCGGCGACGATAAAGCTGCGGATTGTTGTTCATTCGTCGTTACTCCCGCTTTATGCTCAGGTCCTTTATCCTTCGTCGTTGAAAGCACCTGAACATCTCGACTGCCATCCCGGTAAATGGTCACCCCTTTGCATCCCAGCTCAAATGCCAGCTCATACAGCCGCCCTGTTTCTTCTACTGTAAAGTCCGCAGGACAATTCGCCGTCTTTGAGATTGAGCTGTCTACCCAGCGCTGAATCGTCGCCTGCACTCGGATATGATCCTCGGCGGACAAGCTCATAGACGTTACAAAATATTCGGGCAGCTCCTCGCCTGGATGCGATTCCTTCCATGCCGCCGCAATAGGTACATCCTGCTTGTCGTAGCCAAGACGGCTCTGACGGTAATATTCGAATGCAAAATAAGGCTCTATGCCAGTCGAGGTTCCGACCATGGTCCCCGTGCTTCCGGTAGGCGCCTGCGTAATAACGGTCACATTGCGCATTCCCTTATCGGCAACAGCCTCTCCGATCTCCGGAAATTGTTCAATCATATGCTTCATAAAACCGCTTTTCACATATTTGTCTGCATCAAAGGCTTGGAATGATCCTTTCTCTGACGCAATTTCTGTGGATGCCAAATACGATTCTCTAGCCATAAAAGCGTACAACTTATCCATAAAGACCAAGGATTCCGCGCTTCCATAGCGAATGCCCAGCTTAATCATAAGCTCTGCCAGCCCCATCGTACCGAGCCCGATGCGTCGTTCCAGCTTCTGGTTGCGTTCATTTTCTTCAAAATGATAAGGGGTCTTGTCGATAACATTATCCAGAAACCGTACCGACCACCTCGTCACCTTCCCGAGTTCCTCCCATGCGACGTCATGCCTCTCCTCATCAAAAAACTTAGATAAGTTCACCGCAGATAAGTTGCATACTCCCCAGCCCGGCAAGCCTTGTTCTCCGCAGTTATGAACAACCATCCCATTGGCAATTAATGTGTTAGTAACAGGCTCATTTATATCATAAACCTGAACCAACTCCGCGTTTGTTATCGATACCACCTTAGAAATAAACTTCTCACTTTTTCGGGATCGTCGAGATATTCCTTCGAGAGCCAGTTGCTTTCTTACAATAAACTTAAAACCAATCTCTTCTTTAAAAACTACAATATTATTTCCAGATATGACTAATTCAAAAAACGGCTTACCTTGGTAAGTTCGCTGTTCTCCATTTTTCGATGTATAAGTAAACAATTTTTGTTGCTTCTTATTGCGATTATAAATATGTCCGTGTATACCGAAGTTTATCATTAAAAGTTGGACATCCTGCAACAATTTAATAGAAGATGATGTTAAGCGAACAGAGCGGTGCATCACATCTTTATCATATACCGTCCCGTCAGCACTAAATAAAGCTTGTAGATATGCAACTATTGTTTCTTTTGAAGCTGTAAAAATACAATTAGGAACCTCTTTCTCTCCTGCAGGTACAGCTTTTATTCCAATTTCTATTAACTGTTCCCGAAAAGCTTTGCGCCACCAAAATAGATGACTTGTGCCATTCTCTCGTTTATAAACCTTGGCTTCTGCACCGCTGAATTTCTTCCCAGCCTCTATCATAAGAGGTATAACTTCTTCATCGTCTTGACCAAACACCATACCAATATCGCCACGTTTGGAAAGCCACCCATCACCAGTCAGCCATCCTAGAAACATTCCCCAATCTTTTCCTAGATGGTCATGATCAGCAAATTGGCCTGCTCCAGATTGGATATAAACCGTATCTTCTTGTGTCAAATGTTGCGCTTCTTTCCAACCTGACGTCGTATAAATACGATGTTCCGGTGTAACTTTCAGATTCATCCCATTACTCAATGTGATTTTTATCGTTTGTTTTATTTCAGTAGGATAAACAGTAGCTGTTTGAATATCTGTACCAACAGCCTCATAACTTCGCCCGCCAACAACATTTGCTTGTCGAACTAATCGGTTGTCAGTAAAAATATTAAAAGACATATTTCCTACCCGTTTATATAAATCCTCAATCCTTATCATTCCGAATTCTGTAGAAATACGTGATTCCGGATGAAAACATGGATTTGTACTAATAATCGGATTAAAATACCAGCTGTTCGACATTTGATTATAATATTCCATGAAAACAACACCTGGCTCGGCAGATTTCCAAGCTGATTCGATAATGGCTTGCCAAATCTCGCGGGCGCGCACCGTTTTGTAAGGAATAATTTTTCGGCCAAGGCGTTTCCATTCCTCAAGATCGCCATTCCACAGCTCGTCATAGCCTGCTTCCTTCGTATCCGGGAAAACAAGCTCCCAATCCAGATCTTCCTTCACCGCCTGCATGAAAGCGTTGCTTACGCAAACCGATAAATTTGCATTCGTGACTTGGCCCATCGTTTGCTTGACCGTGATGAATTCCAATATATCCGGATGCCAATCATTCAACATAAGCATCAAGGCGCCTCTGCGGCTGCCGCCCTGTTCGATTAACCCCGTCGTATAGCTAAATAATCCTCCCCATGAAACCGCGCCGCTAGATGAACCATTAACCCCTGCCACAATTGCGCGGCGCGGTCGCAGCGAAGATAGATTCATCCCTACCCCTCCGCCGCGTGCCATGATTTCAGTCATTTCCGATAGGGTGGTTATAATCCCGCCGCGGCTGTCCTTCGGTGATGGGACGACGTAACAATTAAATAAAGTCAGCTCCTCGCTTGCGCCTGCGCCCGCAGCAATTCGTCCTCCGGGAACGAGCTTCCAATCATCCAAAATATATCTAAATCGCTCCTGCCATTCCTTCTTCTTATCCGGCTCATTCTCAACCGAGGCCATTGCGCCGGCTAGTCGATCCCACATTTCCTCTGGCGTCTTCTCGATTGTCAGCGTTAGCTTCTCGATGCTAGACTTCACTAGCTCTCCGCTTCTAAGCCTCACTGTCACCACGCTGCCTTCGCGCGCGATCACTTCCCCGACTTCCTTCACCGGGAACTTCGGATCGTCCTTCGTCAGGACGAGTACGATATCCCCTACCTTTGTATTGCTTGTATCGGCATTTTTCCAAGCGTAGCGGTCCAAAAATATTTTTTCACTTAGTCCCTCAAGTCGTTTTACGTTAGACGTCTCCATCGTAGCTGCTTCCTCCTTCGAACTACCGCGCTGCAAGCATATGTATAGCTATGATATGCATATAGCACAATATGTTGTGTGATATAACGATTATACTATACTATATATTGATTTTCATGCTTGTATATGGCTGAAAATAACAATCCCAGCCGCTTACATGCCCTTTCTCATTCTTTTTCTTGTCCATACTCTTTTTTAAGCATCATCTTATTATTATTGGATGAAAGGGTAATACTGATTACAACTTATCCCTTTTACTGCGGAAGGAGCTGGACCAGATGACATTCCATACAACGCCGCAGGCTGCCTCGGCCGAAGCGGGACACGCTATCACAACCCGTAAGCTTCATCCACTTGTCGACCTGCAATGTGACCGCTCATGGTTTGAAGAGCTGCAAAACCGTTTGACGCGGGGCGGTCCATGGGATGATTGGACGTTATATCAGCTCGCGATGGAGGCTGAGCAGGCGAAACGAATCGAAAGCTTCGAGCAGCTGCTGTGCCTGCGATCGCTGCCATCCTTCGAGCCGATGCCGCATCAAATCAGCACGGCGCGCAAGGTTGTTCACGAAATGGGCGGACGCGCGATTCTTGCTGATGAGGTTGGTCTCGGCAAAACGATAGAAGCGGGGCTCGTTCTCAAAGAATATATCGTTCGCGGATTAGCAAAACGCGTTTTAATTCTCGTACCAGCTTCACTTGTCCTGCAATGGGTGCGAGAGCTTAATCAAAAGTTCGGCATTTCTGCCGTAGCCCAGAAAAAAGCGCATACTTGGGGCTACGATGTGGTGGTTGCATCCATCGATACCGCAAAGAGGGAACCGCACCGCGAGCTTGTTCTCGGAACGGACTACGACCTCATCATTATTGACGAGGCACATAAACTGAAAAACAAGAAAACGACGAACTATCAGTTCGCTAATCTTTTACGCAAAAAATATTGCCTGCTGCTGACTGCCACTCCGATTCAAAACGATATGGATGAGCTGTTCAATCTCATCACGCTGCTCAAGCCCGGTCAGCTTGGCGGTTTAAGCGACTTTGCCGCTAATTTTGTCGTCGATAAACGCGTGCCGAAAAATGAAGATCAGCTGCAGGAAGCGCTCTCCGGCGTGATGATCCGCAACCGCCGAGGTGACGGCGGCATTCATTTTACGAAACGTTTTGTCAAAAACATCCCGCTCACCTTATCCGAGGATGAGAAGGCTCTCTATGATGCGGTAACCGGATTTGTAAAGGAGAGATACGAAGAAAGCGGCGGCGATTTGTCCAGCATGCTCTCTCTCGTTACGCTGCAGCGCGAGGTGTGCAGCAGCCGGGACGCCGTATTTTTAACACTCGTTAATCTATTCAAGAAAACAGCCGAGGACTCCCCTATGCGTCCAAAAATTTGGGAGCTTGTGGAGAAAATCCGCAGTATTAAAGCAAATACGAAAGCTGAAAAAGCGATGGAGCTTGTCAAAGAAATGAATGACAAGGTTATCATTTTTACGGAGTACCGGGCTACCCAAGAATATTTGCTGCAGTTTTTCCGCGCGCAGAACATGATTGCCGTTCCTTATCGAGGCGGTATGAACCGGGGCAAAAAGGATTGGATGATGGATTTATTCCGCGGCCGCGCACAAATCCTGATCGCTACGGAAGCTGGTGGCGAAGGCATCAATCTTCAATTTTGCCACCATATGATTAACTTTGATTTACCATGGAACCCCATGAGAGTGGAGCAGCGTATTGGCCGCGTGCATCGCCTAGGCCAAACAGAAGACGTGAAAATATACAATCTGTGCACTATCGGCACGATCGAAGAGCATATCGTAAATTTATTGCATGAAAAGATCAATCTGTTCGAGCTAGTGATTGGTGAGCTTGACCATATTCTAGAGCGCTTCGAGAAGGGCGATGGCTCATTGGAGCAGCGCCTTGCCAAAATGCTGCTTGAATCCGGCAATGAGACCGATTTAAAAAAGAAAATCAATCATTTGGGCTCCTCGCTCAGCCGAATCCGGGAAGAGGTATTGATTGGCGAAAACCCGCTGCCCGCCTGCCCCGATCTGCTTGTTAATTTGGATACGCTTGGACAAACCGTGGAGGTGCAGCCTTGAACGAGAAGCAGGTGCACAAATTTGTAAATCGATATTTAGAGGCGACAGAGTGTTCCATTTTAGAGAAATCACCCAGCCACTTTACGGTCAAGCTCTCTCCTCTCGCAGATCGCGAGCTGACAAACCGTCCGTATTATTGGAGCTTCGTGGACAGGGTCAACGCTGAACCGGAGACGATGACCTTCCTGTTCGTTACAGACAAAAACAAATATGACGCAGCCGAGGAAGCCAAAAAAGAAGAAACAGCAGCCATCCAGCTGAATGCCGCAGAAAACGCTCAAAATGAGGCTGCGAATGCCGCTCTTGGACGCTCGCTTGGCTTCGTTCATGGCAATCTCGCCGCTCCTGCCCGGGTGCCGCGCGAGGACTTGTTTTTTGGCGCGCGTAAGCTTGATATGCTCTTTGACGCTGCGAAAGCGAAGGGCAGCTTCGTTTATTTGTTTCAAGAGCCCGATAAGCGGAGCAGCAATCCTTTTTCATCCACGCCGTATACCGCATGGCTCGGCCTCAATATGCGCGTTGAATTCGCATGCGACCGCAAACGCGAGGAAATCCATTGCTTCGGCGTATCGCTTGCGACTGGACAATGCGTAGAGCAGTTTTATGACCGATTGCTCACCCATAAGCTTACACCCCGTCTGCCTGCGAATATTCATATTACCAAAAACGGTCTCTCCTTCAACAAAGCGCTTGCCATTGTGGAGCAAGCGCTTGAACGAAAGCTTCGCGCGTATGACTACAGCTGGGCAGAGAGTGCCTCTGCAAGACTTGAAGAGGAACTTGAGCGAATAAGCGGTTATTATGAACCGCTTATTAAGAATGCGCTTGAAGAAAATAAGCCGGCGATCGAGGAGCAATTCGCGCAACGGCAATCGGAAATAAAATGGCAGTACGAGCCTCGGGTGACTGCATCCGCCATTAACTGCGGCATCTTTCATCTTGAAGGCATCGACTGACATGGATTAGACGATATCCGCAGCGATACGTCAAAAAAAGGCGGTCGAAAGACCGCCATCACGTGACAGGTTATAACAGCCTTCTTAGGGCATGTCCGATACAATAGCAACGAGGTGATAAAATATGCGTAAAAAATTTATTAAGCTGACAGCGGCATGTGTATTAACCGCTCTTGTCCTCTATTCCGGCGGTTTACAATCGCAGCCTGCGGTAGCGCTTTCGAATCCGACAGCCATCTATGAGCCCGTACAGCAGCAAGCCGAGCAATGGGTAGCGGAACTGGCGTCCCAACCTTCATTTCAAGCTTGGAAGCAAGCATCGCTTGTCGTTTCCCCGATCGGGCCAGGTACGCACAGCTGGTTAGTGCTTGTTAAGCAAAATAAACTTACGGTCGGTTACCTCATTGTCCACGCAGTAGAGTCGGGTGGTTACCAGCTCGGTGAGTATGGGACAAGCAGCAGGCCTCCATTTGATGAGGGCACGCTTTCCAAATCCGTTCTGCAGCTTGAGCTGCTGCAACCCGCCTCCACAATTGAAGCTTTATATGTTAACCCCCTGCTCGCAGCCTGGAAGGTGGCATCTGAGCAGGAAACCTATTATACCGATGCTGCCAGCGGCGAAGGCCTTCCTATTCAGGAAAACGATTGGCTGGCTGCCGAATCAATAATGCCGGCTAATCTAGGACATATGCAAATCGGTGCAAAAGCAACGCTTTTAAAGCATGTATCCTTGCCCTCATTCAATGCTTATGACAAGCTTCCGTGGTTAACAAACCTACCGATAGCACTCAGTGCAACTGCTTATTCATCCTTATTCACAAAAATCAACAACAAAGAACAGCTCCGTTATACCGCTGAGCTGTTCGAAGGTCAAATGCTGTATGTTTGGTCCGTTGTCGGTTATAACAAATGGGACAGCGGCCAGATTTATGTCGCTCTTGAAGCAGGCGAGGATGGTTCAGACCGGCGTTATATTCCGGTCTCGCTGCTAATTGAACTTGGCCACTTTTACCGTTGACGCTCTGCGCGTCCCCGCCACCAAAGCAAAATACTCATAGGTCCCCAACCGAACCAACGCGTCAGCCAAGGCTCTCTTCGCGCTTTGGCTGATGTTCTTGATTGCCTTCGCTCTTCCCTCGGTGTCTCTATATAAGCTACAAATTTCTCCGTCACAAATTTCACGTACTCGTCGCCTTTTGCCATTTGCTGCTCCCCCTCAACTCCGTATGAAATGATAAGATCAGTTTGCCCTGCAGCTATCGAATGTAAACATGCATGAGTTATCCATCAAAAAGACAATCTAACCGTATGTCAAAGTGATCTGGAGGAATGACTCGCATGTTTCGTAAAATGGCTATGAGCTTTCTCGCGATATGGCTTGCTGTGCTCAGCAGCTCGACCATCGCTTTTGCGTGGCCGCTAATTCCGGTAGGCACCAAGCAGGATTGGGCGCTGCCGTCTACTGCCATCATCATTGATGCAGGTCATGGAGGTATTGACGGAGGCGCCTCCGCAGCCGATATTTTAGAGAAAGACATTAATTTAGCAGTAGCCCGAAAGCTTTATTTTATTTTACGAAGCCAAAATATACCCGCAGTACTTAATCGTACAGGTGATTACGCATTGAGCGATGATAATCGCTGGCATGTCACTCGCTCCAGACATCGCAAGGATTTGTCGCAGCGGCGGCAGCTTACTGAAGAAATTGACAACGAGCTGCTCATAAGCTTGCATGTGAATTGGTCGAAAAAGAGTTCGGAGAAAGGCCCTCTTGTTCTGCATCAGAACAGCGGAGAAAGCTCTTTGCTTGCATTTTGCATACAGGATGCGCTTAACCGACAGCAAAATACGGCCTTCCTCCCGCGGGAAGGAAAGCCGTTTTATTTGCTCAAACGCGTCCAAAATCCAGCCGTCATCGTCGAAATGGGCTTTATTAGCAGCGAAAATGATCGTAACATGCTGACTGACCCCAAGCGACAACAAGAGGTTGCTGAAGCGATTGCGTCAGGAATTAGGCAGTATAAGTGGATCGTTCACTGAGCCTCCGCTAATTAGCGCTGTCAGCTTAACAAATTGTACGTTTTGCTGCATAACGGGTATGGACTGCTGGAGAACCGCTGCCGTGAATTTCCCTGGCGGTCCCACATGACCTATCGTTATGCAGCTAACATGCGATTCTAGATGCTTGCGAAGTAAGCTAATTTGTTTTGAGATATGCTGGACCGTATACACATCATCGAGAAACACATCATTAGAAACAATCGGAACACCGAGTTCCGCTGCGATTTTTGGCACTACGGTTTTGTAGGTTGTCCGGCTATCGAGAAAAAAGAGACCCCGTTCCTTGCACACGCCAAGTACAATGCGCATCATCCTCTCGTCCGCCGTCACCTTTGAGCCCATATGATTATTCATGCCGATCGCGTACGGCACATCATCAATCGCATTCTCAACACGTCTCCGCACATCTTCATCGCTAAGATCCGTCGTTAAAGCGCCTGGTCCCAGCCACTTTCTAAGACCCTTGTTCGGTTCCATCGGCATATGAACAATTACGTCATGACCATGTTTATGCGCTTCCTCCGCGTCCTGCTTCGTCGTGGGCATAAACGGCATGATCGCAGCCGTAATTTTGATCGGAAGCTTCATCATCTCAGCCGTTCCATTCATTCCGTTTCCGAAATCATCAATGATAACCGCGACCGTGCGCACTTCTTCCTCTCCAGCAGTTTGTGCGTGTGCTATTGCACTACTCGCGGATACCTCAAAGCTGCTCGGGCTTCCGGCAGCCATTATAACGCCAAAAAGAACAACAGCCGCAGTTGTCCTCACGGGGAACCGCTTCTTCAATTGATGTATCGCCAGCTTTGTTTTTCCAACTAAACTGTCCTGCTGCATTCCCATTGCTGCACACGCCTCTCATCTTTTAATATCATTGTTTGTGAATAGGCTGGAAAATATGCTAAAACTTGCAGAGAATACAAAAAGAGGCCATTGTTTGGCCTCTCCATCTATTTATTCTTATTCGTCTGTCTTACTCATGACATCCTGTGTAATTTTCTCCAGCGTGATACTCGCCAGATTGTTCTCCATCGCCTTCTGCGCTTCATTAAAGGCCGTTTCAAGCGAAGACTGAATGTGGCGGCCAACCGTGCATGCCGGATTCGGCTTCTCGTGAATGGCGAACAGCTCATCTTGCCCGTTATTATGGACAGCATTGTAGATATCGTAAAGCGTAATCTCATTTGCCGGCCTTGTAATGACGGCACCTGCAATGCCTGCGCTTGTCGCGACAAGACCCGCTTTATTCAGTAAGCCCATAATTCTTCGGATGACGACAGGGTTGGTATTCACGCTGCCAGCGATAATGTCTGATGTCAGTCTTGCTGCCTTACTCGTCTCGAGTAACGTCATAATATGAACCGCTACCGCAAACCTATTGCTAGTCAACGCTATCACCGCCTGTCTTAAATTAACTTATCCTAAACGATCATCATGTAAGCATTATAGTTACATGCCGCTTGCATTGTCAATCAACAGTGCTGTCTACTGCTGCTAAATCTGGTGCAAAGGTTACTTTTCCGCCCGAAAGAGACGATATTCTTGCCAAGGAATGCACAAGATAGCCTAGCTCGATCAGCTTATTTCGCCCTGGCTGGAAGGCCTTCTCGATTACGATGCCGATACCTGCAACGGAAGCACCCGCTTGCTCTACGATTCGAGCTAAGCCAAGCGCTGCATCTCCATTGGCGAGAAAATCATCGATAATCAGCACTCGGTCCTTTGCTTCCAAAAACTTGCGCGATACCGTAACCTCACTCTCCTCCTGCTTCGTGAAAGAGAATATTTTTTCCGTATACAGATCATCTTTAAGGGTGAGCGACTTACGCTTACGCGCGAAGATCAGTGGCACATTCATTTGCAGCGCAGCCATGACTGCCGGAGCAATACCAGACGATTCCAGCGTAATCACCTTCGTAATCCCTTTCCCTGCAAAAAGTTCGGCAAAGATTTGGCCGATGCTGAACATCAGCTGCGGGTCAACCTGATGATTTAGGAAGGAATCTACCTTCAGCACATTATCGTTTAAAACTATCCCTTCCACCAAAATCTTTTGCTCTAATTGTTTCACAGCGGCTTCCTCCATTTTTATAAGATAATGTGTCAATCGTCTGTGAAAATGTCACTTTAACTGTTCGATGAAAATGTCACTTGCTAAAATGGAGGCCGCCCTTACCAGGAGGCCTCTGAAAAACCGTTGTGCTGTGAATACATATCATCTTGGAAGGCTCTGCGTTTTGTGTTACGGTTAGTAATGTTGTTGTCATACGTGGTTTTCCACGGATGATCGTCGGCGGGTTTGCGTTGGGGCGCAGAACTCGCCTTTTTCTTTTGT
>NZ_JAVIFU010000023.1 GCF_031157315.1 Paenibacillus sp. LHD-38 | reverse complement strand
TTTTATTGAAGTGTTTTTTACTCATAAGCTCGCTCCCAACTGTTCATTCCAGTATACAAAAAAGGACCCATACGCTAAACACTTTTTTCTAAGTGTCCAGTGTATGGGTACCAGTTTACAATGTGATTTCCAGCCAACCCTTTTTTATTAATGATTTACAAGCCCGATGCGATCAAGCGGATCGACATGCGTATTATCGACCTTAACCATGTTGAGCAGCGCATAACGGATGCTGTCGACAAGTGCTTCCCAGCTTGCCTCGATGACATTGTTGGAAACGCCGACAGTGCTCCATGTGTTATCAAGTCCTGTTGACTCGATTAGTACGCGGACCTTAGCGGCTGTAGCGTCCTTCTCGTCGATGACACGAACTTTATAATCGGATAGGTGTATACTTTCGATCTTGGGATAAAACTGCACCAGCGCCTTGCGCAGGGCGTTATCGAGCGCGTTTACGGGACCATTGCCTTCGGCTGCCGTGTAAACCTGCTGTCCGCCAACGTTAATCTTGACGATAGCTTCGGAAATCATTTGACCGTTTGTTTTTTCTACGAGCATTTTGAACGATTCAACCTTGAACACTTCCTTAACCTCGCCGCCGAATGCTTCACGCAGCAGGAGCTCGAGAGAAGCGTCAGCGCCCTCGAACTGATAGCCTTGATGCTCCAGATCTTTGATTTGATCCATTATGAGCTTCGTTTTTTCATTGTTTGCGTTAACGTCAAGTCCAAGCTCTTTGGCTTTGGAAATAATATTGCTTTGTCCCGCTAGCTCAGAGACGAGAATACGCTGCTTATTACCTACAAGTTCCGGCTGAATGTGCTCATAGGTTTTGGAGTCCTTCATAATAGCGGAGACGTGAATGCCGCCTTTATGCGCGAATGCTGCATTGCCGACATAAGCTTGGCCAACCGGCATATGTACATTCGCGATTTCACTAATATAGCGTGCCGTACTAGTGAGCACGCGAAGCTTCTCTTCCGGCAACACGTCATAGTTCATTTTAATTTGCAGGTTAGGAATGATCGAGCATAGATTCGCGTTGCCGCATCGTTCGCCATAGCCATTGATCGTGCCTTGTACTTGACGCGCGCCGGCTTCAACAGCTGCGAGGGAGTTAGCGACTGCAAGCTCGCAATCATTATGCGTATGGATGCCGATCGGTGTAACCAATTCCTGCTTAACCCGCGAAACGATCTCATGAATTTCGCTCGGAAGCGTACCGCCGTTCGTATCGCAAAGGACCAGCCAGTTCGCACCAGCCTCTTGCGCTTTCTTCAATACGGATATCGCGTACTCCGGATTATTCTTGTAGCCGTCGAAGAAATGCTCGGAATCAAACAAGGCTTCCATTTCGTTTTGCTTTAAAAAAGCAATCGAATCATAAATCATCGAAAGGTTTTCTTCTAGTGTCGTTTGCAGGGCCGTATGTACATGAAAGTCCCATGACTTGCCTACAAGCGTTGCGGCCGGAACCCCCGATTCAGCGATGCGGACGAGACTTGCATCCTGCTCAGCCAAACTGTTCTTACGGCGTGTGCTGCCGAATGCGGTGATTTTGGCGTTAAGGTTGAATGCTTTGATCCGTTGGAAAAATTCGATATCCTTGCTGTTGCTTCCTGGATTGCCGCCTTCAATATAATGAACGCCCAACGCGTCGAGCTTCTGGGCGATTTTTAATTTGTCATCCGCTGACAGGCTGATGCCTTCACCTTGAGTACCGTCACGCAGCGTCGTATCAAATATGGAAATGTTGTTTGTCATTAACGGGACGCCTCCTTCGTTGATTGCCTATTCAAATCATAATTTACTATTATAACACTTGTCTTCACGAAAGTAGAGGGGAAAAAAGTAATTTTTGTGGCTAGACCCGCTGTCGTTGACTTGACCCTACTGGAATTGTATGCTTGGGTTGATCAAACTTATGTTCGCTTATTGCTCCAATTAGGCGGTGTTTAACTCGATTATGAAAAATACAAATGATCATTATCCGGCAAAAGGCCGTGTTATCATTCATTTAGATATGAATGCTTTTTATTGCTCCGTCCATGAAGCCGAAGAGCCTGAGAAATACAAGAACAAGCCTACAGCGGTGTCCGGCAGCGTGGAGCAGCGAAAGGGTATTCTGGTTACCTGCTCCTATTTGGCAAGAAGCAGAGGAATTAAGACGGGAATGACGGTAAGACAGGCACTTCTGCTATGCCCCGAGCTTATATTAATAAAGCCTGATTTTACGCTTTACCGAAAATATTCTCAGGGATTTATGGCTATCGCCAGACAATATACGCCGCTTGTGGAGGCCGTATCGATCGATGAGTGCTATATGGATATCACGGGGTCGAAAATGTTTGGCACGCCGCTAGAAATCGCAGAATCCTTGCAGAAGCGAATCCAGTCGGAGTGGACGCTTCCATGCTCGATTGGCTTAGCCCCGAACAAACTGCTTGCGAAGATGGCTTCGGATATGAAGAAGCCGAACGGATTGACCGTGCTGCGCATTCGTGATGTGAAAAATGTATTATGGGATAAATCATGCGATACGTTGTTCGGAATAGGCAAAAAAACGGCTGATAAGCTTGCAAAGCTAAACATTCGTACGATTGGGCAGCTGGCGGCTGCCGAGGAACACATGCTAAATAAGCATTTTGGTGTCGTAGGTTCATGGATGAAATCCGCTGCGCACGGAATTGACCACGCTGAGGTTAATTCGAACAGGGAACGGAATAAGTCGATCGGACATACAACGACGCTACCGAGCGACTTAACGACCCGCGAGGATGTATTTAGGGTGCTGCTCAATTTAGCGGATCAGACTGGACGAAGACTGCGCAGGCAAAAGTTGGTTGCGACAACGGTTCAGATTACGATCCGCAAGCCGGATATGACAACGATTACCCGCTCTCATACATTGGCTGCCCCAACACAGGAGGCTGATGTATTTTACAGGGAAGCCTGCAGGCTGTATGAGAAGCATTGGAAGATTGGCGAGCCAATCCGTCTGCTCGGAATCTCCCTTCAAAATCTCACGCCGCTGGACGATACGGCCCTTCAGCTTGATTTGTTCAGCTATGAGCAGCAGCCGCGGAAAGAAGCATTAACCAAAGCGATGGACCGACTCCGCGACAAATACGGAGAGGACGCGGTTCTGACTGCGGGAATGCTTGGTGATGACCCTTCAACCTTAATTAGGAATAAACGAATTCGCGGTACATCCTTGCAAAAGGATGATAGTTTGTTATATATTGATGAATGAAGCTTGACTGATCAGAGACGAGATTAATCCGTATATTTTTATTTGGGAGGGAATTTCCATGGGTAAGTTTACTTGGGTTGAAAAAGATACGTGCATCGCTTGTGGAGCTTGCGGAGCAACCGCTCCTGACATTTATGATTATGATGATGAAGGTCTTGCAGAAGTTATTTATAAAGCAGACGGAAACAAAGGAAACACAGAGATTCCAGAAGATTTGTTTGATGATTTGCAGGATGCGGCTGACGGCTGTCCTACTGATTCAATCAAAATTGCAGACGTTCCTTTTAATTACTAAATCATAATCGGAAGCAAAGCTCCTCATCGCATGCTTAAGCTGCGAAGAGGAGCTTTTTTCTGTTTTCTGTACGCACAGTAAAATGCTGAAGGGATACAAACAAGCACCCATCCTGCCGATAAAGAAAACATACCACATGTTGGGAGGATGGGGGATGGACTCTCCAGAAGACATATTATATTTGAAGCAATTTGTAAAGCAGCACCCTGATAACCAAATGGGGTGGTATTTGCTTGGCAAGCAATATTTGCTCGCTGGCAAAGAGGGCAAAGCAAACTATTGTTTTTTGCAAGCCGGCGAGGTTTATGACGCTTTTGAGCATGAAAGCCATCCTTTATCGGAAAAGCAGCTGCAGCTGCTTAAAGAATGGGGCTTGCGGCATAAGAGAAAAATGCTTGTCCGCAGAACCGCAGCATTAGCGGTCTTACTGCTCTTCATTGCTGTATTAGTGCCCGCTAACGGCGCTATCTATTAACAGACGAACGAACAACCCGAACCGGTGGCTCAAGGCTATATCCCCCCAATAGGAGTTGTATTGGTTGCACAAAAAGATCGAAATCCGATTGGAAGTGCTTGGAATAGTCTGATTGCTGCGGGGAAAGAAGCTTCGCTGCTCACGATCGCAGCTCGGCTAGAGGAGGATAACGGCTGGCGCAAATGGACAGGAAATACAAGACTGATTATGTCCGTGGAGAAGGGTGATTTAAACGGAAAGCTAAATGTGACGATGTTTGATCGGCTTGCCTGCTCGTGTGAGCCGTCTGATGCAGCTGCAGTCACAGAACAGTATAAAGGCTGGAGAGAGCAGTAGGAGACACACTGGACGCTCGCTAGCGCAGTCTATCATTATGAGAAGAAATACAAAAAATGGCCGGAGAAGCTGGATGATCTTATCAAGCCTTACCCGAATAATGTCATCGCTGGAGAACGCGAAGGCATGAGGACGATGTTTCCGGTTGTGCTGAAGAAGCTCAAAGGCACACACCAAAGTAGCATCAGCGAAGCCGAAGTGCCATCCGTAGAAGCGGGCAATCAGCCGATACCGGGCAAGGATAAGTTAACGAAGCCGAGTAGTAATCCGATGGTTGGCAGCAATGGTATTTTAGATAAAGAATGGAGTCAACCTCTTTCGATCGTTGTCGATAAATCGAACCATAGGCTTGCTGTTGTTCAAGGTAACATCATAGTGCGCAGTTATCAGGTAGGTCTTGGCGGAGACGAAACGCCTGAGGGGAGCTTTTATATAAGCGAAAAGGTAAAGAATCCAAATGGACGCGAGGACGGAGATTTCGGAAGCCGCGGCATGACGCTGTCTAACACCTTATTCGCAATCCATGGAACCGATGAGCCGAGCAGCTTAGGCAAGGATGAGTCGCTGGGCTGCGTTAGAATGGGCAAGGCGGATGTCGAGGAGCTCTTCGATAGGGTGCCTCTCGGAACGGCGGTGCAAATAAAAAACGGGACGCTTCCATCCAAGCTGCAGCAGCCTCCCGAACGCTTTAGGCTGGAGCCGCGCCAGAATGAAACCAATCCCGCTAAAATTTATAAATGGTTGACGTAAGAGGCTTACGAAGTGAAAACTAAAAGCAAGGCAACCGCAACGACAATAACGCCGACGATAGAACCAATCCAAATGAGTGCTTTCTTGTTTACCTCTTCCTTCGGCTTTGCTTTAATTGTTGCAGGCTTTCTTTTTGGTGAACTCATCGACAATCAACCTCTCTATTTCAAAATGATAATGAATATGTTCTCATTGTAATCGTTTTCTAGACAAGCCGCAATATAACGGACGCTTGCACCTTATGTGCAGGCTCTTTTCTTTTTGTCGTAAAAAAGATAAACTGACATGTAGAACATACATCTGAGATCGGAGTGAGTAAGTTGCTTTATTCTTCAATTTTAAAGCCGATTTTTTTTCGAATGGACCCAGAAAAGGCTCATCATCTTGTTATTGACGGCTTAGCAGCAGGCGGCGTAGTTCCTGGATTAAACGGGCTAATGCATGCGATGTACGGCGTAGCAAAGTCGCCGGAGCTTGCGACCGATCTATTCGGACTGCATTTTCCGCATCCGGTGGGCTTAGCCGCCGGTCTGGACAAAAACGGCAAAGCAGCAGACGGCTTCTCAAGCGTAGGCTTTGGCTTCGCCGAGGTAGGTACTGTAACACCGAAAGGACAAGCTGGAAACGAACAGCCGAGATTGTTCCGGCTCCCGCCTGATGAAGCGCTTATCAATCGGATGGGCTTTAACAATGATGGAACGGCTGCTATGGCAGAGAAGCTGTCACGTCGCAAAATAAACCGAATACCGATAGCCGTAAACATCGGCAAAAACAAAACAACTCCGAATGAGTTGGCCCATGAGGATTATCAAACCTGCATTCGGGATTTGTATACATATGGTGATTTCTTTGTCGTTAATATCAGCTCGCCGAACACTCCTGATCTACGCGACCTGCAGCATGGTGAAGAGCTTAGAAATCTGCTTAGCGCTGTAAAAAAGGAAATAAACACGCAGGCCGCGAAAGTAGGAACAAAAGCAAAACCTGTTCTAGTCAAAATCGCGCCCGACATGACGAATGAGCAGTTGGAGCTCACCGTGGCCACCATAATGGAGAGCGGCGTATCGGGGATAATCGCCACAAATACGACCTTATCCCGTACGGGGCTGCAGCATTCGAATGCAGGCGAAGCGGGCGGACTCAGCGGTAAGCCGCTGCGTGAACGTTCAACCGAGGTCATTCGGGCAGTATATCGCCAGACTGGCGGGCAGCTGCCGATTATTGGATCCGGCGGCATCTTTACGGCGCAAGACGCATACGATAAAATCCGCGCAGGAGCCTCCTTGGTTGAAATCTACACGGCGCTTATCTACAAAGGCCCTGGAGTGCTCCGTGAGTTGACGAACGGTTTGAAGGAATGTTTACGTAAGGATGGCTACCGAAATATTGCCGAGGCAGTTGGCGCAGATCACGTTTAAGAACAGGAGGCGGCCGGATGGACGGTAGAGACTGGAATCTTTTTTTACAGCCTTATGAACAAGCGGTTGAAGAACTTAAAGTGAAGTTTAAGACGATGCGGGTTGAACTAAAAATAAGAGAAGCATATGCGCCTATAGAATTTGTCACCGGCCGGGTTAAACGAATATCAAGCATCTTGGAGAAAGCGAAACGCCTGAATGTCCCTTCGGATCAACTGGATACGGGAATTGAGGACATTGCAGGAATACGTATTATGTGCCAATTTGTAGATGACATTCATCGAGTGGCTGGTTTGATACGTACACGTAAGGATTTATCGCTCGTTTACGAGAAGGACTATATTACAAATTTCAAAGACAGCGGCTACCGCAGCTATCATATGATTGTCGAATACCCGGTTCAAACCGCGCTTGGATACAAGATCGTGCTGGCAGAAATTCAAATTCGAACGCTGGCGATGAATTTTTGGGCGACAATCGAGCATTCCTTAAATTATAAGTTTAAAGAAAGCTTACCGGAGGATGTACGTAATCGCCTCAAAAAAGCAGCGGAAGCCGCATCGCAGCTCGATACGGAAATGACCAGCATTCGAAAAGAGATTTTGGATGCGCAGACGGAATTCGAGGAGCAGTCCAATGTGGTCTCGAAGGTGCTGAAAGGCATTCAAGATTTATATTTCTATCATCGGGTTCGTGAAGCGGCGCAGTTTCAAATGAAATTCAACGAAAAGTTTGAGAAAGAAGACTACCATGAGCTGAATCAGCTGTCGCTCGAGATTCAAGCGGCAATCGCGAAAGCCAAAAAAGGCAGTCAAAGCTAATTGAAAACAAGGAAGGGGCTGTCCGCCTGGTCTAGTTAGACCTGCTGGACAGCCCCTTCGTTTATTTATATATAAGAATTTATAAGTTTTAACTTATAAATGTGCTTATATATCTCCGCGAAACGATAGCTTTTGCCACTGAGGACGGCGACAGCCGTTTACGCTTGGTTCCGTCAATTAGCAAGACTAGTCAATGGACTTTTTGGGTTTGTACAAGTCGTCTATCACGGCTCGTATCTCATCGGTCGTCTTGCCTTGCTTGCTTAAAGCGATGACTTCTTCCATCTCTTTCTTGCAAATGCCACAGCTGGTGCTGTGATTCGTCCAGGTTACGCTGCCTTCGTCTGCAGGATGCTCGGCAACGTAGCAGCGCAGGAGGGAATCATGCGGGTTTTCAACCTCAACGCCTTCTGCACAACCGCAATAACAAGTAATTCCGCTCATGATGTCGGCATGGTCATGTACCGCTTTATAGAGCTCGCTCGTATGTGGAGTATAGTCCGAGAGGAAAGCAGGCAGCTCGTTATACGATGCTGTCGTTTGCCATGTTTCGGATCCGTGTTGATGCTCAGCGCCCGCTTTATCATCATCCGCCAAGCCGCATGCGGTGAGCAATGTAATGACTGCGAAGGCGAGCAGCATGGCATACATAAAACCGCGAATGCGCGAGCTTCTTTGCTCCTCTGCGATCTGTTCGTCCGTTAGGCGCTGACGTTTCATCATTTTGTCTCAGCTCCTGAATGTTTGTTAAAGAATGCTCTGAAATCTTCTAAGCTGTAGCCAGTAGTGCCTTCTTCGGCAAGACCGCCCTCAAGCTTATCGATTTGTACGCCGTCTTTGAAATAAGCAAGGGTAGGTGTATATTCCACATTATACTTATTGAAGTATGACGGAAACTCTCTTAAGTTGAATTGAGGCAAATCAATGCCCAGTTCGTCAACCAATGGCATTAGCTGAGGCGTTGTTTTCTGACAATGCGGGCAGTCGGAAGCGAATAGGTAGACGAAGAAATCTTCCTTATCGGCAACCTTCTTGTCCAATACATCCGGTAATATGATATTCTGGTAGTTAGGATCGTCAAGCTGCTTACGCGTTTCCGGGTTCAACTGTGATACGGGCTTGCCATACAGGTCATTAACCTTTCCGCTGTTGTTAAGAATGAAAATAAAGCCGAATAATAGAACAACGATACCGATATACACATAGATCATTTTGACTTTGCTTTTCTTTTTCATGTGTGAGACTACCTCCGAAACTGGATTATGGCGGACAAGCCCGGGAAGAAAGGCTTGTTCTTACTTAAATATATTATATAACAAAGCCATAAGTGTATGTAAGAGCAAGGACATCGATGATAATTGGCAGGAGGAACTGAGCATGAACGGCAATTTGCCGCGTAATTTCACGGAAAAAATGGAAAAGCTGCTAGGAGACGAATATGACAAATTTATGACTTCCTATGAAGCTCCGAGAGTATATGGCCTGAGAATCAACCGATTGAAGCTCGATATCGAACAGTGGAAAAAGCTTACATCGTTAAAAGGAGAGCTGCGGCCGATTCCATGGACACCGGATGGTTTGTACTACGAGGAGGGCGAGCGTCCCGGCAAACATCCGCATTATCATGCAGGCCTCTACTATATTCAAGAGCCGAGCGCAATGGCGCCGGTTGAACTGCTAGACGTTAAGCCCGGCCACCGCGTGCTGGACTTATGTGCAGCGCCTGGAGGGAAGTCGACGCAGATCGCTGGAAAGCTGCAAGGAACCGGAGTGCTCGTTACCAATGACAACGCGAGGGAAAGAACAAAGGCATTGGCGAAAAATATTGAGCTTGCCGGTGTCCGCAACGCCGTCGTGCTTAACGAGGAGCCTGCGGCGATCGCGATAGTTTTCCCTGAGTGGTTCGACCGCATTCTCGTCGATGCGCCGTGCTCCGGCGAAGGCATGTTCCGCAAGGATGAGTCGATGATTGCGGAATGGGAAAAACATTCGATCGAGCGATGCTCGGTCATGCAGCATGATATTCTGGAGCAAGCGGCAGCGATGCTAGCGCCCGGCGGACGTATCGTTTATTCGACCTGTACCTTCTCGCCTGAAGAGAACGAGCAGCAAATTTCCAGGTTTTTGGCTGATCATCCCGACTTTTTCGTAGAAGCCGTGCCGCATCGCTTTGGATGGGCGGCTGGCCGAGTCGATCTAGCCGGCGAGACTGCGCAGCTGGATCCTGAGCGGCTTCAAAGCATTCATGGCACGGTAAGGCTATGGCCGCATCTCATTGAGGGAGAAGGGCATTATGCGGCTGTGCTTGGACGCAGCGGAAAAAGGTCAACTGAGCCCGGGGAGAGGACACTTGCAGCGGCCTCTGACGCGCGATCAGATACACGTTATGCCGGCGGAAGCTTGAAACGGGAAGCTCTTAAGAGCAGTGGGAAACGTCATGAGAAAAAAACGGATCATAGAGAAGAGCGGCGCGCGGGTAAACGTCAAACGAGAATGGATTGGGCAACCGCAGGATCAGAGCGGCCAGCCGCCAAGCGAACTGCTCCTAACGCTCGAGATGGCCTCGCTGCACTAGAATTGGCAGCAGCCGATCCTGTGGAGCTTTGGTATCAGTTTGCTGAACAATTTGCTGCTGACGCATTAAGCTGGCCCGGACGTGTGGTCGCATACGGCTCACGGGTTTATATTCAGCCGGAAGAGCTCCCTTCTTTAGATGGGCTGCGCGTGGTCAGAGCAGGCTGGTATGTGGGAGAAGCGGGACGCGGACGATTTGAGCCGTCGCATCCGCTCGCAATGGGATTAACCCGCGATACTGCCGTTCGCGTTGTGGATTGGAGCTCGGATCATGAGCAGACGCTGCGCTTTCTCAAAGGAGAAACTTTATTTGTCGAGGAGTCGGAAATAAACATAAAAGACGGCGCCGCTGTCAAAGGATATATATTGGTATGTACGGACGGCTATCCGATTGGATGGGGGAAATATGCCGGAGGTATGATTAAAAATGAGCTTCCGGCAGGATGGAGATGGATGTAGCATGGGCAAAAAAATAAGAGTAGACAAGCTGCTGGCTCATATGGGACATGGCACGCGCAGCGAAATAAAAAGAGCGGTTAAGCTCGGCATGGTTGAGGTAGACGGCCGGGTAATTAAGGACAGCGGACTTATTGTCGACCCGGCTGCGACAGAGGTTGTTTTTGACGGCGTACCTGTTGTTTATCGCGAAGTCGTGTATTTTATGCTGAATAAGCCTCAAGGTGTCATTTCCGCTACAGAGGACGGACGCGAGCGTACGGTTATCGATTTACTTGAGCCGCAGGACCGGCTGCGTGATCCGTTTCCAGTTGGAAGGCTCGACAAAGACACTGTCGGCCTGCTGCTGCTCACGAATGATGGACAGCTGGCACATGAATTGTTATCTCCGCGAAAGCATGTTGCAAAAACATATGAGGCGCTTGTGTTAGGGGATGTAACAGAAGAAGACAAGGGGGTTTTCAATGCCGGCGTGACATTAGATGACGGTTACGTTACGATGCCTGCCGAACTGAAGATAAGCAGCCGCGAGGAGCGGGAGGACGGGACATACTCGAATATATCGCTTACGATTATGGAAGGTAAGTTCCACCAAGTAAAAAGGATGTTTGCAGCTGTCGGCAAGCAGGTCGTCTATCTGAAAAGAGTAACAATGGGCCCGCTTAAGCTGGATGAGACGCTTCTTGAAGGCTCCTACCGGGAGTTATCCGCAGAGGAAGTTGAACTGCTTCGTTCGCATAGGAAATTGTCTGAGTAATTCTATTTGATAAACGGAGCCTGTATAATAGCCAAATAAAGAGAGATAAAGAGACAGGAATAGGAGTGGAGCAGTTATGAGCTTGCAATATGATTTAATTGCGTTAGATGTAGACGGAACACTGTTGACGGATGATCATGTGCTCACGGAGGCGATTCGGGATTCGGTAAACGAGGCTGCGAGTCGAGGCGCTCAAATTGTATTATGCACAGGTCGGGGACCATCGGGGGCGCTTCCGGTGCTTCAGGAGCTGGGACTAAGCGGTACGGTAATTACGCATAATGGTGCAGCTACCATTAATGCAGACGACCGATCAATCGTCCATGAGTTTGCAATGATTCCGGAGCATTTGCTTGGCTTTGTCGCCTATTGCCGTGAAAATGGCATTCATTTTGATTTGAATACGGCCTTTGAGATGATGGTAGAGAGCATGACTCCTGAAGCAGAGGTAATGTATGGACATTATCAAGCCAAGCCGTTAGTCCAAGATTTTAGACTAGGATTGCCGAATGGGCTTGTGAAATTTACAGTGTTCGGAAGCAAAGAAGTGATGGATACGGTGCAGGCAGAATGGGCGGGGTGGCCAAAGCAGCTTCATACCATCCGCAGCGGTGATTATTTTATTGATGTTCACCATTTGGAAGCTAATAAGGGAAGAGCGCTGCAGCAGCTTGCAGAAATCAGAGGCATAGACCGCAGCCGTATTTTGGCTATAGGCAATTATTATAACGATATTACCATGTTGCAATTTGCAGGCATGGGCATAGCGATGGGCAATTCTCCTGAAGAGGTTAAGCTGGCTGCGAATGCGGTAGCTTATTCGAACAGTGAGGATGGTGTCGCGAAGGCGCTGCGCGAACACGCGTGGCGTTAACCACAAAAAACCGTCTGAGCAAAGGCTCAGGCGGTTTTTTAAATATATAAGAATTTATAAGTTTTCACTTATAAATGTGCTTATATATCTCCGCAAAACGATAGCTTTTGCCACTGAGGACGGCGACAGCCGTTTACGCTTGTATGGTTTGTTGAGAGGAATTATTAAAGGACGGATCTAGATATAATTACCAGAAGAATGAACAATACCAAAATTACGCCTAATGACGTAAACCTCCATGTACACCGGACATGCCAATTCCCCCTATTAATAAATTTCCGACTCTAGGAAATTAGTTTCGAGTGAGCATACCCGTAGTTCGGTATACAGTTTCATATGTAAAATGTCCTATAACGATTGGACATTTGTCTAGATTCCTCGTCATTTAGGCATTTGCCCCGTACTTGCCGGCAGTAAGTCGTGATGTAAGCCGTTCCGTCAATTAACAGGGAAGGGTAGATGCCTTGTATGAAAAAAAGTGGTTCCCGCAGAATGAAAGATTCTGTCGGAACCACTTTTATTATCATTTAGCGATTGCGCCCGCCGCGCGGTTTGTTGGAAGAACTTCCGCCCCTCGTGCTGCTGCGTCCGCCAGAAGGAGCGCTGCTTCGCCCTCCGGCTGAAGAATTGCCGCGCTGGCCGCCGCGACCGCCAGCCTGAGCGTTGCCGCGGACTGCGCCGCGGTTATTGCTTGCTTTCTCATCTTTGCGAGCTGCTTCCCACGGGCTGTCGACTGATGAAGGAGCGCGACCTGCTGCATGCTCAGCGCCGCGCGGGCTTCCAAAGCTGCTGCTGCGGGTTGCACCGCCGCGAGCCGAACCGCCGCGACTTTCGGAGCGTTCGCCGCCACGTGCTGCGGTGCCGCGATTAGAGGAACGTTCCCCGCCACGAGGCGCGCTGCTTCGTGTGCCTGAACGATCGCCGCCGCGAGCCGGCCCGTCATTATCGAAGCGTTCTCCGCGACGAGCGGACCAACCGGAAGTTTCACCAGCCGGCTCGCTAACCTCACCGCGCACCTCAGCCGTTCTTACAGTGCGTTTACCTGAGGCAGCAGGACGGAAGGTATCGCGTTGTCCTCTGCGTCCGCCTGGTTTGGCATTGCGATCGGATTGACCGGAACGGTCACGTCCGCGCCGCCCGCCTTCGGCTGGCTTGCCGCTTGCGCTGCGCGTGCCGTTCTTGCCGGCAGCTCCCCGGTTCTTCTCTGGACGATCGCCGGATTGTGCCCGAACGGAAGTTTCGACGCCTTCGCTGTCAATGGCGCGACGCGTAAGCTTTGCGTTTATGCTCTGCTCGATGAGCAGAAGGTGATTTTTGTCATAAGGCGTAGCGAGTGTAATCGCGGCACCTTCTTGTCCAGCGCGCCCGGTTCTGCCGATGCGATGGATATAGAGCTCGCCGTCCTGCGGTACGTCATAGTTATATACATGCGTGACGCCTTCCACATCAAGTCCGCGTGCCGCCACGTCAGTCGCGACAAGCACCTGCAAGCGGGCGTCTCTAAAGCGTTTCATGACCTGTTCACGCTTGGCTTGCGTTAGATCGCCGTGAAGCTCATCCGATTCAATTCCAAGTTCTTGGAGCTCTTTATTCAATTTCTTAGCGCGAACCTTCGTCCGGCAAAAAATAACAGCTAAATATGGCTGATGGCGCTCCAGCAGATGTACAAGCGTTTGCTGCTTACTTCTGTCCGTAGTCTCATAGACGATTTGCGTAATGCTGTCCAGCGTTACATTTGTGCTCCGTACGCGGATATCGACAGGCGTTTTCATATAATCCGCCGCGAGCTTTCGGATGGCATCAGGCATTGTTGCGGAGAACAGCATCGTTTGACGCGCTTTAGGCGTTTGTGAAATAATGCTTTCCACATCGGGCAGGAAGCCCATGTGGAGCATTTGATCGGCTTCATCGAGAACAAGCATTTGCAGCTTGCCCAGGCTGACCGTTTCACGCTTCATATGATCGATAAGACGGCCAGGTGTAGCAACGACGATATGCGGCGAGCGCTGCAGCTTGCGGATTTGGGCATCGACATCTTGACCGCCATAAGCAGCAAGGACGCTTACGCCGACAGCAGGCACTAGCTTTTTAAGCTCGCTTGTTATTTGAATGGCAAGCTCCCTTGTCGGAGTTAGGATGAGAGCCTGCACTTGTTCTTTCTCTATATTAATTCGTTGCAAAATAGGCAACGCAAAAGCGATCGTTTTGCCTGTGCCCGTTTGTGCTTGCGCAATGACATCCTGCCCGTTCAGCAGGAGAGGGATTGCTTGTTTTTGAACCGGAGTAGGCTCCGTAATACCATCATGGTGAAGCAGTTCGCTAAGCTTGGGAATGATACCCAAAGCGTTAAATGCGTTAGACATTAATACATTTCCTCTTTTCGTAAACATCGTTTGATGTTAAGTATAACAGTTGTCCTTATAATGTGCATCTTTACTTTGCATATGCTATGCTAAAAGGCAACATTATGAGCAGCAGAGGAATGATTAGGATGAATGGAACAGAACGCTCGGCAATTAGGCCGGGCCTGCAGGTAGACATCGTGTTAAAACAGGATCAACGCACCGGCAAGCTTACGCGAGGCGTCGTGAAAGATATTCTTACGAATGCACCCAAGCATCCGCACGGTATCAAGGTGAGGCTCGCTGATGGCCAGGTAGGCAGAGTCAAGCACATTCTAGCGTAATCGTCCATAAAGCGGTCCCCATATGACAAGCATGTAAATGTCGATCTTTAAGGAGCGTGTACGATGGCATTCGGCATTAAAAGAAAAGAAATGAATGATTGGAAGGCGGCAGTCGCGCGCGGAGAGATTGCTTTTCTAACGCATTACTGGCTTGACCCAAGGTTTCCAGACATGCGGACCGTGACAAAGGTAGGCAGCTCCGATATGGGGAAGCTCTCGCGCTGGTGTCTGGAAAACGGCCTTGACCCCCGTTATATTCATGCCCGCTCAGAGTATCCGCATTTTGATTTACTTGGTCCAAAGCAGGGTGAAGTGCTGCGGCGGTCGAATCAGTTGGAGCAGCTTGAGCGCTTCGGCCTGTCGTAGTCAAAAGCAAGGAATAATGCGTAACCGGCTGCTCATAGAGCGGCTGTTTTTTTTGCTAATAGCTCAAAAAATCCTCTCGCACGTTAACGCGGCTTCTATTATGATTATAGGACAGCAAACCTGCGTCTACCTATTTAAAGAGAGAGGGAAAAAGAATGACTTCTGAAAAAGAGCAGCTTCTGCAAAGCTTCGGTGAATGGATAACGTTTGTAGCCGATCTGGGGAAATATGATGAACGGTACTGGAATCAGAGTATTGCGGCAGGGAAATGGACCATCCGTGAGGTTGTCGCCCATATTTTGCGGTGGGATGACTATTTCTACCAGGAGGCGGTCGCCAAGGTGGCAACGGGCCAGCCGCTCACTGTTAAGCATTTGGACTATGACGATTTTAACGAAATAGCAAAAGCTTACGGCAAGACAACTTCTGTCATAGAATTGGTAACGCAAGCCATACATAGCCGTGAACGGATAATAAATGCGATTGCAAAGTTCTCGAAGGAGCGCTACGAAGCAGCCTATGAGGACGCGGACGGGCATCCGTTTCAGACGTCGCAGTATTTAAAGGATTTTATTTGGCATGACAGGCATCATATTGTGCCGATAAAGCGGCTGTTGCATTTTCGGATCGAGGAAATGAGCTTGAATGGCTGGCCGGCTCTTCAAACGCTCGTTTATGACGGCTGGCTGCTTCGATTTGCAGAGGGGTATACCAAACGATCCAACTCGGTAAATCCGTTATTCGGCCATACCTTAGAACTGGATACGAAAATCCGCGAATGCGAGGATCGGTATGAACGGCAAAACCTGCGCACCGTTTTTAAAATCACTCCGTTCAGCCAGCCATCCGCGCTTGACGGGGAGCTAGCCTCCCGCGGTTATGATCTAGTCGACCATACGATCGTGAAGACCATACACTTATCAGACGTTCAAACGCCTAGCTTTGCGGATGTTTGGCTCGAGAACGAGCTTACAGAAAGCTGGCTGGATGCACTTTCGGTATTTAGCGGATTAACGGACGAGTATAGGTCTGTCACCCGTAAAATGCTTTTACAATCACCGCTCGAGAAATGCTTTGCTCTCCTGCATGAGAATGGCATTCCAGTTGCAGGCGGATTCGCTGTCATTGAGGATGGCTGGATTGGTCTTTATGATATCGTCACCGATTCAAGCAAACGAAATAAAGGCTATGGCGAGCAGCTCGTTTTGCATTTGCTGCAATGGGGGAAGCAACAAGGGGCGGAGCAAGGGTATCTGCTCGTCGTCAAAAATAATTTGCCGGCCAATGCCATGTACGATAAGATCGGCTACGCGGCACAGTATGAATATTGGTATCGCGTTTCGAATGTTTAAGGCAGTTGAATGGGAAGCTTAACAACATAGAATGAACAGCAAGAGAAAGAAGGATTATTTTGTGAAAATGAATAACGTAAAATGGACATCGGCCTCGCACGCTTCGCAGGTTGCTGTAACAAGCTCGTGGCTGCTTCTGCTTGGCATCCTGCTTATTGCCGCTAATTTGCGTGCATCCATAACAGCCGTCGGGCCCATCGTCTCGGATATTCAAGCTGTCTTTGGGTTATCCAGTGCTATGACGGGACTGCTGACGACGCTGCCGCTGCTTGCTTTCGCGCTTGTTTCTCCGATGGCACCGCGCTTAGCGCGGCGAATAAGCATGGAAAATACTTTATTGCTTGCCATGGTAGTCCTAACGGGCGCTATCGTCATACGCTCGCTTCCATCCATTGCTGCATTGTTTGCTGGAACTGCTCTGCTTGGCATGGCGATTGCGGCTGCAAACGTCCTGCTTCCAAGCTTGATCAAAAGGGATTTTCCGACCTCCGTAGGTATGATGACTGGTTTATATTCGGTCATTATGAATTTGGGGGCAGCACTAGCTTCCGGTTTCAGCATTCCGATCGCAGAGCAGCTTGGCTTCGGCTGGCAGGGGATGCTCGCAAGCTGGTCGTTGGTTGCTCTCATCGCAACTGCGTCATGGCTTCCGCAAACGCGCTCATTGACCCGCAGCGGCCGCATGGAAACAGCGAGCAGCGCGAAAAGGCCTAGCTTGCTTAGCTCTGGTTTAGCCTGGCAGGTTACTCTGTTTATGGGTTTGCAGTCATTCAGTTTTTATGTCAATATTTCATGGCTGCCTGAAATTTTATTTGACCGCGGCATGAGCCATATCGATGCAGGCTGGATGCTGTCACTGCTGCAATTCGTAAGCTTGCCTGCGACATTTATCATTCCTGTCATCGCGGGAAGGCAGGCTAGTCAACGGGGACTGGCCGTGTTAACGGCTGTGCTGCTCTTAATCGGGTATATAGGCTTACTGATCGGAAGCTCCGCGCTGATTCCGATTTGCATGATTCTGCTCGGTATAGCCGGCGGATCAGGGTTCAGCCTGGCGGTTATGTTTTTCGTGCTTCGGACGAGCAGTACGGAACAATCGGCGCAGCTGTCGGGAATGGCGCAATCCATTGGTTATTTGCTTGCCGCTGCCGGTCCTCTGTTATTTGGATTTATTCATGATCTCACCCATAATTGGACCATTTCATTAGTGATGCTGGTTATCGTATCAGTGATTTTTGGTATTGTTGGTTTAAGTGCTGGCGCAAATAAATATTTGCCATCGGATACTAGGAAATAAAAGTGAATTAAATGGGTTTAAATCGAAACAATTTTTGGGAAGGATTCGTATAAAAAGATGCCCCTGAAATCCCGCTGCTTTAGCGGATTGCACACTCTTTCTAATAGGGGATGCTTATGCTGAAGTGAGGGGGAAAGAGGTTGAATTGGAAAAAATGTCTGATTGCTCTCGTAAGCGCATTATCGATTATTACAGGAATTTTCTACATGAACGGTCTAGGATTTAGCTTTGCGTTTATGGTTACGGAAATCGGATCAGAGCAAGCAGCCGTGCAATTTTGGAGCAGGTGGTCGATCGGGCTTGGCATCATACTGCTGGTGACCCTTCTTCTAAGAAATAAAATGAAGGCAAAAGTAAACGATGGGCAGCTTATCTTTGTGCTGAGCCTGTTGTTTTTAATCCAGCTTCCTCCGTTTGCTTTGTGGCTGTTCACTGTTATTCTGGGAAATGGAAATGCGCTCGTCGGCATTTTCGTTCACAGCCTGATGATCGTGCTACTCGTGAGAATTGTTACGATCGGCCGCCGCAGCGGAACTGTGCATATCTAACGGAGTAAGGATCTCTTGACACCGAACCGCTCGATCTTTATAATCGAAACTAACCATTTTTATGCATATGGAGCGTTGAAGAGGAACAGTAATTTCGATGGCAAGGCAAAGAGAGCCGGCGTTTTGTGGTGGAAGCCGGACCTGCTGCGGAATGAAGCTCGCCTTGGAGCTGTGCGGATAATCATTCGATGAGATTTGTCGTTTGGGAAAAGCACCGTTTGGCCTGCGATAAGGGCGACAAGTGAGCGTTAGGCAAAGCATGCCTGCCGCTAACTAGGGTGGTACCACGGGAGAACAACCTCTCGTCCCTAGCGATAATCGCTAGGGGCGAGAGGTTTTATGTTTTTTATGCAGCTGGCGGCATACAGCACATTTACTTAGGAGGATATCAACAAATGAGTCAAGAACAGCAATTTCACGGCTATAATCCGCTTGTTGTCGAGCCGAAATGGCAGCAATTCTGGGATAAAAACAAAACGTTCCAAACGACTGAGGACGCAGGTAAACCAAAGTTTTACGCGTTAGATATGTTCCCTTACCCTTCAGGGGCAGGCTTACATGTTGGCCATCCAGAGGGTTATACGGCAACCGATATCGTATCCCGCTATAAGAGAATGAAGGGCTACAATGTGCTTCATCCTATGGGATGGGATGCATTTGGCTTACCGGCTGAGCAGCATGCGCTGGATACGGGTCAGCACCCGCGCGACATCACGTTCAAAAATATCGATAATTTCCGCAGACAAATCAAATCACTCGGTTTCTCCTACGATTGGGACCGCGAAATCAGCACGACAGATCCGGAATACTATAAATGGACACAATGGATATTTATTCAATTGTACAATCGCGGCCTTGCATATGTTGCTGAGGTTTCCGTTAACTGGTGTGAGGCACTAGGTACGGTGCTTGCTAACGAAGAGGTTATTAACGGCCTCAGCGAGCGCGGCAACCACCCGGTTGTCCGCAAGCCGATGCGCCAGTGGATATTGAAAATTACGGAATATGCCGATCGTCTATTGGATGATTTGGAGGAGCTGGACTGGTCGGAGAGCATTAAGGATATGCAGCGGAACTGGATCGGCAAGTCGAAAGGCGCGGAGGTCACGTTCGAGATCGATGGACATGATTCTTCATTGGTTGTATTCACCACTCGTCCGGATACCCTGTACGGAGCGACTTATTGCGTATTGGCGCCAGAACATGAGCTTGTGGCAAAAATCGTTACCGAAGGCCAAAAGGCGGCAGTTGAAGCATATCAAGAGGCTGCTGCGCGCAAGAGCGACCTAGAGCGTACGGATTTGGCCAAGGATAAATCCGGCGTGTTTACTGGAGCCTATGCTATTAATCCTGTAAACGGCGTGAAAACACCGATCTGGATTGCAGATTACGTATTGGCCGGGTATGGAACGGGTGCCATTATGGCAGTTCCGGGCCATGATGCGCGAGACTGGGAGTTTGCGAAGCAGTTCGATCTTCCGATCGTGGAAGTCGTGCAAGGCGGCGATATTTCGAAGGAAGCTTATGCAGGGGACGGCGAGCATGTCAATTCCGATTTCCTTAACGGTTTGAAGAATGAGGAAGCCATTGCCAAGATGATCGAGCATTTGGATGCGTCCGGCAAAGGCAAAGGCAAAATTACGTATCGTCTTCGCGATTGGCTGTTCAGCCGTCAACGCTATTGGGGTGAGCCGATTCCGATTATTCATTTGGAGGACGGCACGATGAAGACCGTTCCTGAGGATCAGCTGCCGCTCTTGCTGCCTGATGTTGATGCGATTAAGCCTTCTGGTACTGGTGAATCCCCGCTTGCTGTCGTAACGGATTGGGTAAACACGGTTGATCCTGAGACCGGCATGAAGGCTCGCCGCGAGACGAACACGATGCCGCAATGGGCAGGAAGCTGCTGGTACTATTTACGTTTTATTGATCCGAAGAACAATGAGCAGCTTTGTTCGCCGGAGAAGCAGAAGGAATGGCTTCCGGTTGACTTGTACATCGGCGGAGCTGAGCATGCTGTGCTTCATCTGCTATACGCTCGTTTCTGGCATAAGGTACTTTATGATATCGGCGTTGTAGATACAAAAGAGCCTTTCCATAAGCTTGTAAACCAAGGCATGATTCTCGGCAACAACAACGAGAAAATGTCCAAGTCGCGCGGCAATGTCATTAATCCGGATGACATCGTTAATGAGTTCGGAGCAGACACGCTGCGTATGTATGAAATGTTTATGGGACCGCTCGAGGCGACTAAGCCATGGAACACGAATGGCGTTGAAGGGACCTACCGTTTCCTCAGCCGCGTATGGCGTTTGTTCATCAATGAGGATGGAAGTTTAAACGCAAAAATTGGAGACGGCGATACGAGCGATGCTTTCAAACGTACATGGCATCGTTCCATTAAGAAGATTACGGAGGACTATGAGGCTTTGCGCTTCAACACCGTGATCAGCCAGCTGATGATTTTTGTCAACGAGGCCTACAAAACAGATGTGCTGCCGAAAGCGGCTATGGAACAATTCGTTCAATTGCTTTCGCCAATCGCACCGCATATTGCTGAAGAGCTATGGGAGAAACTTGGACGCACGGATTCGCTCACGTACGCTTCGTTCCCGACCTTTGAAGAGGCTTGGACAGTCGATCAAGAGGTAGAGATCGTGGTGCAGGTGAACGGTAAAATCGCGGACCGCGTTTCCATCGCAGCTGATATGGATGTTGCTGAAATGGAAAGCTTGGCGAAGGAGCTTGAAAAGGTACAAGAGCTGATTGCCGGTAAAACGATCCGCAAGGTAATTGCGGTTAAAGGCAAGCTAGTTAACATTGTCGCAAATTAATGCAAATTGAAGAGGTGAACGGGATTTAGCTGAAGAACAGCTATTGACCGTTCACCTCTTCGCCTATAAAGGCGCTTGAAACCTTGGCTAAATCCTCTTTGAACTTATCGTGGGTTGTGCGGATAAGCTGGTTGAATACACCGTCAGTCTCACGGCGAAGCATGTTCAGCGCCTTGGCTGTAATCCCTCCGGGGACGGCAACACGATCTTGAACCTCCGCGGGTGTCATGCCTCCTTCGGTCAAGAGCAGTCCGGTTCCGAGTAGCATGGCGCTTGCTACACGAAGGGCTTCATCGCGTCCAATCCCCGTTTCCTCGACGGCTGCATCAACAAACTGCTCGAGAAGGAATGAGATGAATGCCGGCCCGCAGCTTGATAAATCCGATACGATTCTTGTATAGCTTTCATCTATTCGAAGCGGCTGGCTGATATGGGATAACAATTCCTCCAGCTGCGTTTTGTCTTGTTCATTCATCGTCTGGCCATATATGCATAGCGATGCTCCGCTCCAAACATGATTAGTAATGCTTGGGATGACCTTCGCAATTTTGCAATCCAGTTCGCCTTCTAGATGGGAGATGAGCACTGGACTTGTAATGGAGACGACAATTTGATTCGGTCTTATGACGGATTTTATATCATCTACGGCTTTTTTGAATTCCAATGGCTTGACGCACAAAAAAACAATATCACTGCCGCAGGCAGCAGCAGCATTCGTATTTTCGGCTTTCATGCCGGAATAACGGTTGGCCAAAGCTTGCGCTTTTGCAAAGGTGCGGTTGCTTACGGCAATTTGTGTTGGTGATAATGCACCTGAAGCTATCAGTGCTTCAATAAGCAGGCTTCCCATCGTGCCCGTCCCGATAAATCCGACATTCATGCTGAACCCTCCTATAGGTTTGGCGCGTGAGTGGCAAGCTTAGAGCGTTATAAGCAATGCCAAGCGCGTGCAAATCCCGAGTCAAAATCAATCTCTTTTCGGTTGCTCTCTTACCTTATTCCAGAGGACTTGTTTTATATGTCACGGATTCCTAAATAAAATGTCGACTAGAAAAGAGGCTATCAAATGAAATCATCGTCATCTCGCTTACCAAGCAAATCGATTTTAGCTGCTTCCATATTTATAATTACGGCCGTATTCCTGTTTGCTGCTGCTTTTATGGAGCCTAAACACAGTGAGCCTGGTGAGTGGGTGCCGGTAAACGACGCCGCTGGAGAAGCGATAATGGAAATTGAAAAGGCAGATACAGGGAACGGGGCGCTTCAGATAACAGGAGAGAAAGCGGCGGGGTTGGTTGACGACAAGGGTGATCTGCCCCGCGATCCAGCAGATAAAATGGATAATCATGCGCTGCCGGAAAAACAGTTTGATTCAGAATCAGTAACGTCTGGCTCAGAAGATATAAGTCCAATCGCTGCAACAGATCCCGCCGCGGAAGAGAATGAAACGGGCAAGCTTGACATCAATCGTGCGACAGCACCGGAGCTGGACGCATTGAAAGGGATAGGCCCTGCAAAAGCGCAAGCTATTGTACAGGATAGAGAAAAAAATGGAAAATATGCATCGATAGACGATTTGCTGCGTGTCAAGGGAATTGGGGAAAAACTGCTGAATGCGATGCAAGATAGCATTGTAGCTCGTCCATAATTGTGAGAGAATGGAAGGAAGCGAGTAAATTACCCATCACTTGCCATTATTCAATCAATCATTTATGTATAAGGAGTCGAGAAAATGTCAGAACAACGCAAGCTTTCTCTTGATACACTATCCGTCCACGGAGGTCAACAAATTGATCCGACTACGTTGTCGCGCGCGGTACCTATATACCAAACGACATCTTACGGATTCAGAGATACGGATCATGCGGCAAATTTATTTGCATTGCAGGAATTCGGCAATATATACTCTAGAATCATGAACCCGACCTCGGATGTTTTTGAGAAACGCGTAGCGGAACTTGAGGGCGCTCCGGCAGCCCTTGCGGTTGCTTCTGGCCAATCGGCTATTACATATGCCATTCTCAATATTGCAGGAGCGGGCGATGAAATCGTATCTGCAACCAGCTTATACGGGGGCACTTACAATTTATTTTCGATTTCGCTTGCGAAGCTGGGCATCACAGTTAGATTTGTAGATCCCTCTGATCCGGAAAACTTCCGTGCAGCGATTAATGAGCGCACCAAGGCCGTTTACGCTGAAACAATCGGAAATCCGAAGGGCGACGTCATTGATATCGAGGCTGTCGCTGCAATCGCGCATGAGAACGGAATTCCGTTTATCGTAGATAATACGTTCCCGAGCCCTTACTTGTGCAGACCAATCGAGCACGGCGCGGATATCGTTGTTCACTCGGCTACGAAGTTTATCGGCGGCCACGGCACTTCAATCGGCGGTATCATTGTGGACGGCGGGAAGTTTGACTGGAAAGCAAGCGGGAAGTTCCCGGGCTTGACCGAACCGGATCCAAGCTATAACGGCGTTGTATACACGGACACGGTTGGACCAGTCGCATATATTATTAAAGCACGCGTACAATTGCTGCGCGATATGGGGGCCGCAATTTCGCCTTTCAACTCCTTTCTGTTACTGCAGGGCCTTGAGACACTCCATCTCCGGATGGAACGCCACAGCTCCAATGCGCAGAAGGTAGCTGAGTTCTTGGAAGCCCATGAAGCGGTGGAATGGGTGAATTACCCGGGCCTTGCCAGCCATCCGACTTATGAGCTCGCTCAAAAATATTTGCCGAAGGGTAAAGGCGCCATCATGACTTTCGGAATTAAGGGCGGTATTGAAGCCGGCAAAAAAGTAATCAATTCGGTTGAGCTGTTCTCTCATTTAGCAAATGTCGGCGACTCGAAGTCACTGATCATTCATCCGGCAAGCACGACCCATCTGCAATTGTCGGAGGAGCAGCAGACGAGTGCAGGCGTTTCTCCGGGCATGATTCGTCTGTCTATCGGTACAGAAGGAATCGAAGATATTTTGGCGGATATCAGCCAAGCCATAGCGGCCAGCCAACAAAGCTAATAAACATATCGATGCAACTAGAGCATCAGATGCAGCATGAGAAAGGAAGTTAGAGTTATGAATACCCAAACGCAGGATGCCGTCCGCAAGGATTGGGACACTTATTTTATGGATATCGCCTATATGGTTTCGACACGTTCACGGTGTCCGCGCAGGCATGTTGGAGCTGTTCTCGTCCAAGGGAAAAAATTGCTCGGAACAGCATATAATGGCGCCCCGATGGGTGTGCAGGACTGTCTTGAGGCAGGCTGCATGATCACGGAGGAGGTTGAGATGAAGCTGATCGACGGTAAGGAGCAGCTGTTTAAGAAGCAGCGCTGCATTCGAACGATACATGCGGAGCAGAACCTGCTGCTGTTCACTGACCGTGCAGATCGCGAGGGCTCAACGGTTTACGTCACGGATCAGCCATGCTGGACCTGCGCGAATATGCTTGCGAACAGCGGCGTGATCGAAATTGTATATCATCGCAGCTATCCGAAGGATAGCGAGAAGGTGATTCATTTAATGAAACAGAAGGGCATCATCTTCCGCTGTTTGGATCAATTCGACCCACCTGCTCAGACGCAAATGGAAGTGACATCTTAGCCGTTTCAATAGCCTATTTCAGTGGAGGAGGAACCTCCGATTGCATCTTTGGATGCGTCGGAGGTTCTTTTTTTTGAAATACATGAAAGCATAAAATTTAACCTTATACGATGCTAAAATTTCACCGTGAAACGAGCTTTTGCCGGCAGGGACTGCGTCAGCCGCATACGCTTGGTTCGCAGGCAGAGGAGAGAAAGAGAGGGGGCTGCGGATGAATCGACGTCCTTTGATTTGGTTTGCAATTTGTTTTGTCGGAGGAAGCGCTGCAGCTGCGGGTTTTAGCAGCCGCGGCGTTTTGCTTGCGGTGGTCGCTGGTGCGCTGCTTTGGGCAGCAGCCGTGCTTTGCAGGCTGGCGAGTTGGCAGCTCGCGGCAGCCTGCGCACTTGCAGTGGGTCTTGCCGCAGGGCAGCGGCTGTGGGCGGATGCCCGCAACGTGACCGAGCTGCCGGCGCTGCTCGCCGCCGCTGAGGCGGATGGTCCGCGAGCTGAATATGCGGCGGAGGCGGTAGGCACGATCATATCAGCGGTGGAGGTAGACGGCGACCGCGTAATGTTTCGCGTGGCGGCGGACCGCGTCCACGTGGAGGGAGAAGCCGCCGCGCGAGTGGTGCGCGAGCGGCTGGTTGTGCATGTCCGGCTGGCTGTGCAGCCGGAGCAGGCAATCGCCGCGGCGTGGCAGCGCGGCGACCGCGTGCGCCTGGCCGGTGAGCTAACGCGGCCGGCCAGCGCATCCAATAGCGGCGGATTTGATTACCGCCGCTACCTCAGCAGCCAGAGGATCCACTGGCTGCTCAAGGTGCAGGGCACCGCCGCCGTCGAAGCGGCGGCGGGCCCCAAGTGGACCGCGGCCGCGCTGCTGGGCCGCGTCGACAACGCGCGCGACTACCTTGGCGCGCGAATGGACAGGCTGTACCCGTCCGCGCAGTCCGGGTACATGAAGGGTCTCGTCCTCGGTATTCGCGAGGACCTCGATCCTGAGCAATTCCAGCAATTTTCGCGGCTGGGCCTCACGCATATATTGGCTATTTCCGGCCTCCATGTAGCGGTATTTCTATACGCTCTTGGCGGCTTGCTTCGGTTCGCACGGATGAGCCGCGAGAGGATTCTGCTGATGCTGATGCTTTCGGTTCCGTTATACGTGCTCTTGGCAGGAGCTTCGCCCTCCGTCATCCGAGCCGGCCTAATGTCCGTTTTAGGCTTGCTTGCAGCACGGCTTGGAAAGCTGAAGGACGGCACCCATCTTCTTGCCGCAGCTGCCGTGCTTATGCTTATATACGATCCTTTCATTATTGAAAATGTCAGCTTTCAGCTTTCGTTCATCGTGACGATTGGTTTGATTGTCGGCGTTCAGCCTGTTCGGAAAGCGATGCCAAAGTGGGGCAAGGGGAAGCCGCTGCTCGATTTGTTCGCGGTTACGCTTGTCGCCCAGCTCGTGTCCTTTCCAGTCACGATCTATTATTTCAATCAATTTCATATCTTATCTATGGCTGCTAATTTTGTGCTCGTTCCCTTCATCAGTTTTATTGTCATGCCGTTAGGGGCCGTTGCCCTTTTACTTGCAATACCATGGGAACCTGGCGGAAAACTGCTCGCCTATGTCTCGCATTACGCAAATGATTGGACCTTTACGCTTGTCGATCACCTCTCCCGGGTAGATACGCTGCGAACGATATGGGCAACGCCGCCAATATGGTGGGTTGCCGCTTGGCTTGCGCTGCTCGGAGCCCTATTCCGAGTAATTAATCTTTGGTCGGACAATCGAGCAGACCAGTTTGACGAAACAGCTTTAGATTTGGAGCTGACGAAGCCTCTTGGGATAGTAACAACCTATGAATTAGCCAAAGCAGGCAATAAGAAATTAAGCCCTTGTTTATATGTGCTGGCATTTTTTTTGCTGGTGATGCTCTTCTACGCCTATAAGCCTGATTTATTAGGTAAGCAAGCATCGGTGAGCTTTATTGACGTCGGGCAAGGCGACGCAATACATATCCGAACGTCTGGAGGCAAGCATGTCTTGATCGACGGGGGTGGCACGCTTTCCTACCGGAAGCCCGGCGAGGAATGGAGGGAGCGCAGCGATCCGTTTGAAGTCGGCCGAAAGGTGCTTGTTCCGCTGCTCATGAAACGGGGCGTGCAGGAAATCGATATTCTCGTAATTTCGCATTTGGACAGCGATCATATACGCGGCTTAAAAGCGGTGCTGGATACGATACCCGTTCGCAGCATATGGTGGAACGGTACGGTGAAGGAGTCTGAGGACGCGAAGCAGCTTTTGAAGCAGGCGATCTCGCTCCGAATTCCAATGTACAGCGTCAGAGCAGGCATGAAGCATCAGCTGGACAAAAATACCGAACTGAATATATTATGGCCTGTGGGGGATACCTCTGCTCCGGAACAGGTCGTTGCGCTGGAAGAACAAAATGAAAGCAGCGTGGTCATGACCGTGCAGCTTTATCAATCGACCTTTCTGTTTTCTGGCGATATCAATTCGGAAACGGAAATTTCGATTATCCGAAATGAACAAAAAAAACGTCCGTTAATTTCTGAACAAAACCCTGTGTCCATCATGAAGGTGGCGCATCATGGGAGCCGGTTTTCAACAAGCGAGGGCTGGTTGGCCTATTGGAAACCAATCGGGGCAGTCGCTTCCGTAGGGGCTACGAACAGTTATGGGCATCCGAATCCTGAAGTTTTGTCAAGATTGACAGCAATTGGGGCGGCTGTTTGGCGGACAGACATAGACGGCGATGTTCGTTTTACCGTGACGGATCAAGGATTGTTTACGTATATGAAAAAATAACTCGATTTAGTAAAATTCGAGAGCTTGTCATACCGATATGGCAGGTATACATTTATTAATATCGCCGAGCCTAGTTTTTTGGCGGCATTTCTTTTTGAAAGATAGACAGCGATGCTTACTCTATCAGTATTCATCCGTTTCTATATACGAGGTACTCGAAATTTGGTATCCTTTAATGTGGAGTTTATTTCGGAGCTTCCGATTAGCGTGAAATGATTATTTTTGTTGATTTATTCCAGTAAAATGATTGGAAACACGTTCCACTAGGGGACAAATGATTGACTGGCAATTGTTACTAAAAAAAATAAAGTAATATTTCTAATTCATCTGCAACTTTTACCGCAGCCAGTTCGTCAGAATGGTTGCAAGAGAGGGGGATCCTTCGTGGTGGAGCCAGAGCTCATAAGAGCCGCTCAGTCGGGAGATCGCGACGCTTTAATTACTCTATTGCGAGAGATTGAAACGCATGTTTATCGGACAGCCTATTATATATTAAATAATGAACAGGATGCTCTGGATGCAGCGCAAGAAGCACTCATTCGGATCTATACCAAAATAGGCTCGTACGAAGAAAAAGCGCAATTTAAAACATGGATTCAGCGTATTGTAACCAATATTTGCATTGATAAGTTCCGGAGAAATAAACCGACCGTCTCAATAGATGAGCACGACATGGTATTCCACGAAAAACAGAACGTGGAGGACGAGGTAATGTCGGCTTATGCTGTTAAAGACATCCAAGCCGCAATCGATAAGCTTCCTGAGCATCATCGTGCGGTTGTCGTCCTTCGATATTTGCAGGATTTCTCTTACAATGAAATTGCAGATTCGCTTGATTTGCCGCTCAATACGGTAAAATCCTATTTATTCAGAGCTAGGCAACAGCTGCAGACGTTACTCCATGATTATCAGAAAGGTGGTGTCCGGGGATGAATTGTCAAGAGGTGATGGAATTAATGCAAAGACAGCTAGATGACGATCTCAATGAAAACGAGATTGAAGTCTTGATGAGCCATACTAGACAGTGTCCGGACTGTGCAGCCATGTTCGAGCGGCTACAGCTTTTATCCGCCGAGCTTACCAGTTTGCCAAAAGTAATGCCGAGCTACAGCTTGGTAGACGCCATTATGCCTCAGCTAGAGCAGATCGAGCTGTTTAGCCAGAATGAAACGGATGAGCCTGCAGGGCTCCAAACAACGGAATTGGCGCCGCGCCGCATGAAGCGTGAACGACGCTGGCCATCCTTGCGCGTCATGAGCGGCGTTATCGCGGCAGGGATTGTAGCAGGCTTGTTTTTAGTTACGTATAAGCCGGGTGCGATACCAGACTTCACTGCAAGCAAATTTGCGGCAGATGCTTCGAATGACGCAGCAGCAAATAGCGCAGAAGAAGTGCCTGAAGGAGTGGCGTTTCGCTCTCAGGATACAGCGGATGGAGCCTATTCAGCAGAGGTACGCACCGAAGCAATGAACAAGCAAGAAACTTCTAAAGAATCAGCAGATAATAAATCGGATTCCATTCGGAACTCTGACACAAGCGCTGGCAGCGGCAGTTTTGACAGCGAAAGTGAAGCTCCAGCTGTCCAAGACAAAGACCTCGCTGTTGACGGAGGGGAAAAATCGACAGAGGGCTCCGCAGGTGACTCAGGCGATCCGGGATTTGGCATTTCATCCGTGTCGGCCGTTACTTCTCCAGATGGCAAGTACGGCGTTAAAGCAGAAGACTTTAAGGTCAAGGTGGTTGCGCAAGCCGACCAATCTCTTGTCTTCACATCACCGCGCAAAAATGGCAAGCTGTTAAATCTGATCTGGTCCGAGGACAGCTCCAAGCTGACCTATGAGGTTCATGTAGAGAATGGGGCAATCGAAAAGTATGAGATTGACCTTTCAACCCTTACAGAACAGAAAGCAGCGCATTAATTAAAAGCTTTTTTGCAACTTTTTATTTTATGAGAAATCCGCACACATTCATCCGCTATTGCGTATAGTATTAGCATAGAGAGTGTCTGCGACAAAGCCTTAACGTCGTATGACCATCCGCAGGGCGGTACCATGGACCTGCCTGCGAATGTTTATATAGATGTTCGGCAAAGGGATGAAGCCTATAGACGGCTCATCCCTTTGTTGCCGTTTAAATGTACATACTCGTAATGAGGTGAAGATATGGATGCAAAGGAAGCATTAAAGGAAATCAAAGGCGGACGTTTCCGTCCGATTTACGTGTTGTACGGCAAGGATCGCTACCGCGTGCAGCATTTTATTAATATGTTGACCGAAGCGATGTTTTCACCTGAGGAACGTGAACTTGGGATCGTAAAATTCGATACGGCTGAAACGTCAATTGAAGAGGCGGTTTTAGAAGCAGAGACATCGCCTTTCTTTGTACAGCGTAAGCTGATCTTGATCCGCGACGCTACCGTTATGTGCGCGGGCGGCAAGGAAGGCGGCAAGCTTGAGCATCGGCCCGAGAAGCTGATTCAATATATGGAGTACCCATCAGAGACATCGATCATTGTCATTTCCGTCAATGCAGAGAAGCTGGACGAACGGCGAAAGCTTGTTAAAACACTGAAGGAGCGCAATGCATTGATCCCGTTCGCGGAGCTGGATGCGGCGCAGCTGAAGCAATGGATGATCAAACGGGCAGCAGATCAGAAAAGGACGATGTCGCCCGATGCAGCCGAGCTGCTGCTCGCTCGGGCTGGATCCAACATGCAGCAGCTCTCGCAAGAAGTGGATAAGCTTTGTTTGCATGCAGGATCTGGCGGTACAATCGATGTGGAGACGGCTGCGCTAATGACCGCGGCAACCGTTGAGGAGGATGTCTTTGCGCTAGTGGACGCGATAGCTGAGCTTCGTATTGACAAGGCTATCCGGCTGTACAGAGAGCTGCTCGTACGCCGCGAGGAGCCAATTAAAATTGCTGCGTTAATCGCCAGGCAGCTTAGAATCATGCTGCAAATCAAAGAGCTGGAACAGCATCAATACTCGCCTCAACAAATGGCTGGTCAATTAGGCTTGCATCCGTATGCTGTGAAGCTTGCAGCGGAGAAGAGTCGTAAGTTTCAAGTGCCTAGACTAGGCAGGCTGCTCGCTTCGCTTGCTGATCTCGACTACCAAATGAAAACGGGAGCCATTGACAAAACGCTCGGTTTAGAGCTTTATTTGCTTTCACTCGGCATGGAAAAGGGCGCTTAGCGCTTCGTTCCATGTCTTTTTATTTCCTATTTATATAAAAAAAAGCTCCACCGTCCATAAAGGGCGGTGGAGCTTTTTCTGCGCTAAACAGTTCTAAATCAACCGAAGGATGACTTAGCCGTTTAGACAAGTGTCATGCTTAGGCTTGAGCCGAAAGGGCATTAAGTCTTTTAGCAAGACGTGATTTTTTGCGGGAAGCCGCATTTTTATGAATCAGGCCTTTAGTTGCTGCTTTGTCCAATTTTTTCGTTGCAGCGATAAGAGCTGCTTTAGCAGCGTCTACATCAGTGCCAGCGATAGCTTGGTCAGCAGATTTAACGGCCGAACGAAGTGCGGATTTTTGGGATGCATTCAAAGCACGACGCTTTTCACTTGTTTTAACGCGTTTAATCGCGGATTTAATATTTGGCATGGAATTCACCTCCTAAACTGTTTACAACGGTCTATAGACATAATAAACCTAGACAACACAACTTAAAATATATTATCATGCCAATGCCCAAAAAGCAATAGCAGGAAGAGAGGCATCGAAACAAGCATACGTAAGGTCAAAGGTGCTTCGAGAGTATGAAAATAAACCATCTGCAAACAATAACTTCAGAACATGCGTTTGAAGGGAGAATAAGCAGTGGAGAACGAGCTTGATTTGCAGAAATACAACGTTAGAACGGATTTGGCCCTTGAGGCTAAGGAAATGGCAGAAACACCGCAAGGCGGTCCAATTCCGGGCATACAATCTGAAACGTCTGAAGATGACGGCATCACGATTACACAGCTTCACGTACAAAACGAGCAGGGCTCCGCGGCAATCGGTAAAATGCAAGGTCACTATGTAACGCTTGAGGTGCCGGGCCTTCGCAATGGAGATACAGTTCTGCAGGACCGTGTGGCTACGCAGTTCGCCAAACATTTTGAAGCGTTCCTCGAAAGGCTTTCCATTAGTAAAACCGCACGGGTTCTGATCGTAGGCTTGGGAAACTGGAATGTTACGCCGGATGCGCTGGGGCCGATCGTCGTAGAAAACGTCATGGTTACCCGTCATTATTTTGAACTGATGCCCGATCAAGTCGCGCCTGGTTATCGTCCTGTAAGCGCAGTGGCGCCTGGCGTGCTGGGCATTACCGGTATTGAGTCCAGCGAGATCGTGCACGGCATCGTTGAAAAAACTAAGCCGGATCTCGTCATAGCCATCGATGCGCTTGCATCCAAGGCAGTGGAGCGTGTTAATACGACGATTCAAATTGCGGATACGGGTATTCATCCGGGATCAGGCATCGGGAATAAACGGAAAGGGCTGACAAAAGAGATTTTAGGCGTGCCTGTTATAGCGATCGGCGTTCCCACGGTTGTGTATGCTTCAACAATCGTGAATAACACGCTTGAAATGATGAGCAGCCATTTTAATAAACAAAATGCCAATTCCGATCATATTTTAGGTTTGGTCAACCAGATGGAGGAAAACGAGCGGCTGCAGCTGGTAAGGGAAGTACTAAGTCCGCTGGGTCATGATCTCTTGGTTACGCCTAAGGAAATCGATGAATTCATTGAAGATATCGCAAATATCATTGCCAGCGGTCTAAACGCATCGCTTCATGAGGCCGTAGATTCAAGCAATGTGGCTGCTTATACGCATTAAACGCAAATAGATGTACTTGCAGCGAGGGCTGTCTAGAAGCTGACAAAGCTTATGGACAGCCCTTTGTATTTGTTTCAATACTCTCCTTAGTGAATATCGAATCTATTACTTCCGATTCTTTCATATGGCCGAGGTTCTATGAACTCTATCACTCTCATAGATTAGTAGTAACTAAAGCCACTGTTACAAAAAAGCGGGAGGTATGACAGCTTATGAAACGAAAGATCATGCTGCTTGATTTAGGAAGAGAAAGTAAACGGATGAGACATTTACTAGTGACGGGACGTACGTTCGCGTTGCTCTCTTTTTGCTCTATGATGTTTTTTGTCATGCTGGGCGTTGCAGGCATGGCGCATCAGCAAACGACCGCGTCACCGGTTAATTCGATGAAAGGATTCGCTGCTGCTGTATCCAGCGGGTTTTTTGGGGATATGCTAGAGATGGAAATGCCTGCTTTTCAGAGCAGCCGGGAAACCGAGTCCTTCACGACAAAGCAGATTAGTTCTTTGTTGATGCGAGCTTTGACAGATATTAATCCAAATGATCCGATGAGCTTGCTTGCGGGCGAGCTGCCCGGCTTGAGCGCAAATGACGCTTTCCTCATCCGCAAAGGTATCGGAACAGACACTGCTGTAGGGCCGGAGGATAACGCTCCTATCACCTATGACCCGCTAGGAGGTCTAGATGAGGGGGATGGCACCGATGTAACAGACGGCGGATCGAATACGGACAAGGATCCTGATCAACTGCCTGTTCCAACGGAACAGCCGGACGAAACGGATGACGGCGGCAAAGACTCCGGTGATAAAGGGGTAACGGATAAACCGACAACTGGCGGCTCGAAGGTGGTTTTTGTATACCACTCGCATAATCGCGAATCCTGGTATCCCGAGCTGACGGATAAATCGAAGGATCCTAATTCCAGCACAAAAAACATTACGTTAGTCGGCAAGCGGCTTGCGGAGAAGCTGGAGGAAGAAGGTGTCGGCGCACAGCATTCCGACACGGATTATCCTACAGCCATTAAAAATTACAGATGGGAATTATCCTATAAATATTCGATGAAGACCATAAAGGAAGCGATCGCGAGCAGCAAGGACTTGAAATTTTTCTTTGATCTTCACCGCGATTCGCAAAAAAGGAAATATACGACGATCGATATTGATGGGAAAAGCTATGCACAGGTCTATTTTATCATCGGACATAAAAACCCGAATTGGGAGAAGAACGAAGCATTCGCAACCAAAATACATGAAGCGCTGGATAAAAAATACCCGGGTATATCGCGCGGGATTTGGGGGAAAACTGCCGCATCCGGCAACGCGGAATACAATCAATCGCTTGCCGATGACAATGTGCTGATCGAAGTTGGCGGCGTAGACAATACGCTAGAGGAGTCCTATCGGACTGCGGATGCGCTCGCGGAAGTTATCTCGGAAATTTATTGGGAGGAAGAGAAGGCGTCGGCAGGCAAAGGGAAGGCGAGCTAGCGTTATATTTGTTTAAAAGAAAGGAAGGTTGAGCAAATGAAATCTAATGCGCTGAAATGGACAGTGCTAGGGGGCGCTTTGGCGATAATCGTGATGTACGGAATTGATATGTCTTCGCATGGCATTGAGCGAATCTATGGTCCGATTGAAGGTGCGGATGAATATACAGAAAATTTGCAGCCCGAGGTGACCGTGACCCCGGTCGAGACATTCGAGACGGAGCAGCAGCAAAAAATAGCCAAGCTCGAAAAGGAACTTGAGGAATTAAAGCGGATTGCTTCGGGGGTGGATTCCGAATATCCGGCCGAGACTGCCGATAAATCGCCGGAATTAAATGAACGCTTGCCAGGCGTACCGCTCCAGAATGATCAGCCGGCCGTGAATCGAATAGCGGATTCAACATCAGGATTGCTGCAAAATATGTCGAGTGAAGGCATTCGGATGGTCGTTTCGATCTTTGACGGTTTGACCAGATGATAATGAACATTGCTGGTATTCCCCTTAACTGATATAATAGGAGGAATGATTAGCATTATTGGAAATTGTGGGGGTTAGGCATGACTGACGTACGTGACCGACAAAAGAGAATTAGGAATTTTTCCATTATCGCGCATATAGACCACGGAAAATCGACTCTTGCTGACCGGATTTTAGAATTTACCGGCGCGCTGTCTTCGCGCGAGATGCAAGAGCAAGTGCTTGACCAGATGGATCTGGAACGGGAGCGCGGGATTACCATCAAGCTGCAAGCCGTTCGTCTAGCTTACATTGCGGATGACGGCGTTGAGTATATACTCAATTTGATTGATACGCCAGGACACGTCGATTTTACATACGAGGTTTCCCGAAGCTTGGCGGCTTGTGAAGGCGCGCTGCTCGTAGTTGACGCTGCACAAGGTATTGAGGCTCAAACGCTGGCCAATGTTTATTTGGCTTTAGACAACAACCTGGAGATCGTTCCGGTTATCAACAAGATCGATTTGCCAAGCGCCGAGCCTGAACGGGTAAAACAGGAAATCGAAGATGTCATCGGTCTTGACGCGAGTGATGCTGTGCTTGCCTCCGCGAAAGCCGGTATCGGCATCAAGGAAATTTTGGAGCAGGTAGTCGCTAAAATGCCTTCACCGACTGGTGATCCGGATCAGCCGCTCAAAGCACTTATTTTCGATTCCCACTATGATCCGTACAAAGGCGTAATCGTCTATGTTCGGGTTATGGACGGAAGCATCAGAGCTGGCTCGAAAATTCGCTTTATGGCAACTGGAGCTGAATTCGAGGTTATCGAGGTAGGAGCTTTCATGCCGCGTATGTCGATCGTTAAAGAACTGGCGGTCGGCGATGTTGGTTTTATCGTTGCGGGCATCAAGAATGTTAAGGATACGCGTGTCGGCGATACCGTAACGGAAGCGAAGCGTCCTGCGCCGGAACGCTTGCCTGGCTACCGACAGATCAATCCGATGGTATTCTGCGGACTGTATCCGATTGAAACGCAGGATTATAACGATTTAAGAGATGCGCTCGAGAAGCTGGAGCTTAACGATGCCTCGCTCAGATATGAGCCGGAATCTTCAACAGCGCTCGGCTTTGGCTACCGCTGCGGTTTCCTTGGCCTTCTCCACATGGAAATTATTCAAGAACGAATTGAACGGGAGTTTAATATTCCGCTTATTACGACCGCGCCAAGTGTTATTTACAAAATTACGCTGACGAACGGTGAAACGATGGAGATTGATAATCCATCGAATTATCCGGAAGCAGGTAAACTCGATTACGTTGAGGAGCCGTTTGTCAAAGCAGGCATTATCGTGCCAAATGATTATGTAGGAGCGATTATGGAGCTTTGCCAGAACAAGCGCGGCGAATTCGTCAACATGGAGTATTTGGATACGAATCGCGTTACGCTTACCTACAACGTTCCGCTATCCGAAATCGTTTATGATTTCTTCGATCAGTTGAAGTCAAGCACGAAGGGTTATGCTTCATTCGACTACGAGATTAGCGGCTATCGCAGATCCAATTTGGTGAAAATGGACATCATGCTCAACAATGAGCAGGTCGATGCGTTATCCGTTATCGTTCACCGTGATCGTGCATACCAACGCGGCAAGGTGATTTGTGAAAAGCTGAAAGAGCTGATCCCGCGCCAAATGTTCGAGGTGCCTATCCAGGCATCCATCGGAAACAAAGTCATATCTCGTGAAACGGTAAAAGCCATGCGTAAAAACGTTCTTGCCAAATGCTACGGCGGCGATATCAGCCGGAAGCGGAAGCTGCTTGAGAAGCAGAAGGAAGGCAAGAAGCGAATGAAACAAGTAGGTAGTGTAGAGGTGCCGCAGGAAGCGTTCATGGCGGTACTCAAAATCGGCGAGGACTAAGACGTACGAGGATGAGGGAGAGCGCAGCTCTCCCTCTTTTCTATTCCAGTTAGCCATTATTTATTTTATTAATATTTCAATGCGAGACGTGGGCTTTGCCGCTTTGCCGCGGGATCAACCGTTTACGCTTGAAGGAGAAAACGACCGATGACCATCTTGCAATCACCACGCGCTTTATATATACACATACCTTTTTGCACGAATAAATGCCATTATTGCGACTTTACCTCCTACGTATTGAAGGGGCAGCCCGTTGATCAGTACTTGGATGCGCTTGAAATGGAGATGCAGCGTACGGTAGCAGAATGGCCTCCTATTGAAATCGATACGGTGTTTGTTGGCGGAGGAACGCCTACTGTTTTGACTCCCCCTCAAATGGAGCGGTTTTTGAAGGCTGTCCGCAAGTATTTTCCGCTTGCGCCGGATGTTGAATTTACTATGGAAGCCAATCCTGGAACAACGGATATCGATAAGCTGACAGCGATGAAAGAAGGCGGTGTCAACCGCATTAGCTTTGGCGTGCAGTCCTTTGACAACAGCTTGCTCGAGCGTATCGGCAGGATCCACAATGTGGAGGATGTTTACCGCAGCATTGAAAATGCCCGCAAAGTAGGCTTCAGTAATTTATCTATCGATTTGATGTTCGGCTTGCCCGGTCAAACGGTAGAACTGCTGCGAGACAGCGTGAATAGGGCGATGGAACTTGGGCTGCCTCATTATTCGATCTATAGTTTGAAGGTAGAAGAAAACACCTTATTCCATAAGCTGTATGAACGCAATGAGCTGCCTTTGCCTCCAGAGGAAGAGGAATTTAATATGTTCATTCTGCTCATGGATATGTTGAAATCAAACGGCTACGCGCATTATGAAATCAGTAATTTTGCAAAGCCTGGTTATGAGAGCCGCCATAATTCCACCTACTGGCGTAATGAGCCTTATTACGGTTTGGGTGCGGGTGCCCATGGTTATGTGAATCGGATGCGTCACGTCAATCTCAAAGGAATCACGCCATATATCGAAGCAGCGGCATCGAAGCTGCCTCGATTGGAACAATTCGAGGTGCCGGAAGCGGAGGCGATGGAAGATCTGATGATGGTAGGTCTCAGACTGCTCGAAGGTGTCCCAGCGTCTCGTTTCTCCAAGCAATTCGCGGGACAAACGCTGGAGGGGAAATTTGGCGGTATTATCGAGAAATTAATGAATGACGGCCTGCTGGAGGCCGAGAGTTCCGAGGATGACACGATTTACCGGTTGACTGACAAAGGCGTGCTGCTCGGCAATGAAGTTTTCGGAGCTTTCATCGGATAAACCGACAAAAATTCTCTTGAGATAAAATTCATTGTGTTGTATATTTATTCATATTGAATTTGAACATGCACCGGGTGGAGGCGAGGGCACTAATGCAGGCAGTACAAGTAGTATGTAGAAAAGCGACAACAGATGATATCGAGACGTTGTTTCAATTAATTAAAGGTTATGCCGAGAAAGGCATTATGCTGCCTCGCACTCGGGAAGCACTCGAATATATGATAGATACATTCGTTGTGGCGGAGATCGGGGATGAGGTTGTCGGCTGCGGTTCCCTGACAAGACTTGGCAAGGATTTAGTAGAAATTCGTTCACTGGGTATGTCGGAGGGCTATAAAGGAGTCGGCATTGGAAGCAAATTGGTCGACGCGCTTATCGAACAAGCAAAAGAACAGCAAATTCCGAAAATCATGGCATTAACGTATGCCGTTTCTTTTTTTGAAAAAAATGGCTTTACAGTTGTCGAAAAGGAAATTTTTCCGGAAAAGGTATGGAAAGATTGCGTCAATTGCCCAAAACAGCTTGCTTGTGATGAGATAGCTGTAATGAAGATGCTGAGCTAAATAACGAGCAAACCGTATGGGCATGCTCCAACATTTAAACTGCTTTCCCATTAGCTCATGAGGATGAGTAATGGAGAAGTGGTTTTTTTGTGCAGTGAAAACCGAGCAAGCCATTTGAATAGCAGAATGGTAGGATCTTGGGAATGTCATAGGTGTTGATAGTAATAAGATGCGTTTTGGTATATAGTCATTGTAGGTGTTTATTGTAATATAGAGGAGAAATAATGATGAGCGAAAAGAAAGAGCAATTGATAGCAGTTGAAGATAAGCTTAAACATGTGACTACCGTGCTGCTAAAGAAGTGGGCAGGCTTAAGCGGGTTTTACGGATTTAAGGCGATGGAGTACGATGAGATTTTTGCTTTGCTAAACACAAACGGCTGGAAAGTAATTATAGATGATACGGCTTCTCCGAATCGGATTGTAGAGCTTTATCAAGGCGAGAAACGAGTCAGAAAAGAGAAATTTGCAGTAGACGAAGCAGGCAGAGTGCATAAAGTATAGGATGAATACGTACAAAAATGCCGAACTGACTTGACAATCGACAAGTTGGTTTGGTATTTTTGTAGTAATGATTAGCACTCGATTCGATTGAGTGCTAACGAAGGTAAACTGAAATAACGATAAAGACATTTAGGTAGGGGGAATTCGAATGCTGACGGAACGACAACGGATGATTTTACATGCAATTGTGGATGATTATATTCGCTCGGCTGAACCAGTCGGCTCACGCAGTATTTCGAAGCGCGGCGACGTTGGATTCAGTCCCGCCACGATTCGCAATGAAATGGCGGATCTTGAAGAGCTGGGTTTCCTTGAACAGCCGCACACGTCAGCAGGACGTGTCCCATCGACCAAAGGCTATCGTTATTATGTCGACCATTTAGTAAAGCTCAGTGAAGTGGATGAAAACGACATTGGTATGGTTCGCTCGTTCGTTACGGACAAAATGAATCAAATGGAGCAAGTCATCCAGCAAACTGCGATGATCCTATCCAATTTGACCAACTATACATCCATTTTGCTTGGACCGGAAATGTTCAGCACATCGTTGAAGCATTTTGGGCTTGTGCCGCTAGACCAAACTTCGGCAGTCGCCATTATCGTAACCAACACCGGACATGTTGAAAATCGGACGATTTCGATTCCAGAAGGCCTCAAAATGGAGGATATGGAAAAGGTCGTGAACATTTTGAACACGAGGCTGGTAGGGGTTCCGTTGATCCGTTTAAGGTCAAAGCTTTACACTGAAGTTGGGCAAGAGCTTGAACGGCATGTTGATCACTATGAGCAGCTGCTTCAGGTACTGGATCATGCGCTGCAAAATGAAGATGAGCATCGGATCTTCCTCGGTGGAGCGACAAACATGCTTACCCAGCCTGAGTTCAAGGATGTTGACAAAGTAAAAACGATTTTGGATTTGCTTGACGAGACCCCGGCTATAATGAAAATGTTTACCGGTCTTCCGTCAGGTATACAAGTACGTATCGGGACAGAGAATGACCATAAGGCAATTAGCGATTGCAGTCTTATTACGGCAACCTATGCTATTGATGGCCAATCGCTGGGAACGATCGGCATTCTGGGACCTACACGAATGGAATACGGCAAAGTCATCAGTCTCTTGGATATAATCTCCAAAGATATGGCGGTTCTTTTGGGCCGCTGGTATAAATAGTTTTTATGCCAATGCATATAAAGCCAAGTTTTTTTCGTCATTTATAAGGAGGTGATTGCATGAGTACGAAAGAGCAACAAAATGAAGCGGTTGAAGCTGCGGAAGAAGTAGTATCTGCTGAGCAATCAGATCAAGCATCCGAGGAACCGGCAGGCGAAGGCCAAGAAGAGGATTCGCGGTATGCGGAGCTTGTGAAGCAAGCAGATGAAAGTCAACAGCGTTTCTTGCGCGCGCAAGCGGATTTCGACAATTTCCGTCGCCGTACAATGAAGGAAAAAGAAGAACTCGGACAGTACGCATCGATGAAGCTGATCGGTCAGCTGCTGCCGGTTGTAGATAATTTTGAACGAGCGGTTGCCGCTGCCTCCGTCAATGGTGATTTTGAATCACTTGCGAAAGGTGTGGATATGATTTTCCGCCAATTGGAGCAAACGCTGGAGCAGGAAGGCCTGAAAGCCATGAACGTTGTCGGCGAGCCTTTTAATCCGGAATTCCACCAAGCTATTATGCAAGTCGATTCCGATGAGCATGAAGAAGGTATTGTAGTGGAAGAGGTACAGAAAGGTTATATATTGAAAGACAAGGTTTTGCGACCTGCAATGGTTAAAGTTAGCAGCTAAGCTGCAATGATTTTATAAGATAATGAGACACAGTCAGCTGATGTCGCATTAAAATACAAATCGAACTAGGAGGAACAATAGCTATGAGTAAAGTAATTGGTATTGACCTTGGTACAACAAACTCTTGCGTTGCAGTAATGGAGGGCGGCGAAGCTGTCGTTATCCCTAACCCGGAAGGCAACCGTACAACGCCTTCAGTAGTAGGTTTCAAAAAGGATGGCGAGCGTGTTGTCGGTGAAACGGCAAAACGTCAAGCGATCACGAATCCTGATCGTACGATCAGCTCGATCAAACGCCATATCGGTACAAATCACAAAGAAAAAATCGACGATAAAGATTATACGCCGCAAGAAATTTCTGCAATCATTTTGCAAAAATTGAAATCCGATGCAGAAGCATACTTAGGTCAACCGGTAACGCAAGCGGTAATTACGGTTCCGGCTTATTTCAACGACAGCCAGCGCCAAGCAACAAAAGATGCTGGTAAAATTGCCGGACTTGAAGTTCTACGTATCGTAAACGAACCAACGGCTGCTGCACTAGCATACGGCCTTGAGAAAACAGAAGACCAAACGATTCTTGTTTATGACCTTGGCGGCGGTACTTTTGACGTATCCATTCTTGAGCTTGGCGATGGATTCTTCGAAGTTAAAGCGACAAGCGGCGACAACAAGCTCGGCGGCGATGATTTTGACCAAGTCATTATCGATCATCTGGTTGCTGAGTTCAAAAAGGATCAAGGCATTGACCTTTCCAAGGATAAAGCGGCTGTTCAACGTCTGAAGGATGCGGCTGAGAAAGCGAAAAAAGAGCTTTCCGGTACGCTGACGTCTGCAATTTCGCTTCCGTTTATTACAATGGTTGATGGCGTTCCACAGCATTTGGAGCTCAGCCTTACCCGCGCAAAATTTGAAGAGCTTGCTGCTGCACTCGTAGAGCGTACGCTTGGACCTACTCGTCAAGCGCTTAGCGATGCAGGCATGACTTCCAACGATATCGATAAAGTTGTACTTGTAGGCGGATCTACACGTATCCCTGCCGTACAAGAAGCTGTTAAAAAATTGATCGGCAAAGATCCGCATAAAGGTGTTAACCCGGATGAGGTTGTTGCTCTTGGCGCAGCTGTTCAAGCGGGTGTTCTCACTGGCGATGTGAAGGACGTTGTATTGCTTGACGTAACTCCATTGTCCCTTGGTATCGAGACTGCAGGCGGCGTGTTCACAAAAATGATCGACCGCAACACGACGATTCCTACGAGCAAATCGCAAGTGTATTCTACGTACGCGGACAATCAACCGGGCGTAGAAATTCACGTATTGCAGGGCGAGCGTTCGATGGCAGCAGGCAATAAAACGCTTGGCCGTTTCACATTGAACGATATTCCTCTTGCACCGCGCGGCGTGCCGCAAATCGAGGTTACGTTTGATATCGATGCCAATGGTATCGTGAACGTATCTGCTCTTGATAAAGGAACAGGCAAGAGCCAAAAAATTACGATCACTTCCTCCAGCGGCTTGAGCGAGGATGAAATCAATCAAATGATGAAGGACGCTGAGCTGAACGCTGAAGAAGACCGCAAACGTCGCGATCTCGTAGAAGCTAAAAACAGTGCTGACCAATTGATCTACTCCGTTGATAAAACGATTAAAGATCTTGGCGATAAAGTGGATGCTTCTGAAATTGAAAAAGCGAATGTTGCTAAAGAAAAAGTAACTGCAGCTCTTGCAACTGATGATCTTGAACAAATTAATAAGGCAGCTGAAGAGTTGACTGAAATCGTTCAACAGCTTTCCGTTAAGCTTTATGAGCAAGCAGCGCAAGCAGGCGAAGGCGCAGAGCCTGAAGCTGGCTCGGCTAAAGGAAAAGATAATGTTGTGGATGCCGATTATGAAGTGGTTGACGACAATAAATAAAGTGTAGCGAGCGAGAGGTCAAAGACAGGCGCTACCTGGCTTTGACCTCCTTTCGTGCGCAAACGCACAAGGAATCATATGATAGATAGCGGAGGTGAGAACAGGTGGCAAGCAAACGCGATTATTACGATGTGCTGGGTGTCGGCAAGGACGCTTCGGCAGATGAAATTAAAAAGTCTTACCGCAAGCTCGCAAGGGAGTTTCATCCCGATGTGAACAAGGCAGCGGATGCGGAGACGAAGTTCAAGGAAGTGAAGGAAGCGTATGACGTCTTAAGCGATGACGGCAAACGCTCGACGTATGACCGGTTCGGCCATGTTGATCCGAATCAAGGCATGGGTGGCGGAGGCGGCGCTGATTTTGGCGGCGGCTTCGGCGATATTTTCGACATGTTTTTCGGCGGAGGCGGCGGACGCCGCGATCCGAACGCGCCGCAGCGCGGTAACGATCTTCAATATACGATGACTGTCGAATTTAAGGAAGCGGTATTTGGCAAGGAAACGGAAATTACGATTCCGCGGACAGAAACCTGCGATACCTGTCATGGTGACGGAGCTAAACCGGGTACGAAACCGGAAACTTGTTCCGTTTGTAAGGGCAGCGGACAACAAGAGGTTGTTCAAAATACACCGTTCGGTCGTATGGTCAACCGCCGCGCTTGTACAAATTGCAGCGGCACGGGCCGCGTGATCAAAGATAAGTGTACAACTTGTCACGGCGCTGGCAAAGTGAAGCGTCAACGCAAAATCAACATTCGAATTCCTGCCGGCGTAGATGACGGCGCGCAAATTCGGATGTCAGGCGAAGGTGAAGGCGGACTTCGCGGCGGACCTGCGGGCGATTTGTATATTGTCATTCGGGTTAAACCGCATGAGTTCTTTGAGCGTGAAGGCGATGATATTTATTGCGAGGTTCCTCTTACGTTCGTTCAGGCTGCGCTTGGCGATGAGATCGAGATTCCAACGCTGACAGAGAAGATTAAGCTTAAGGTGCCTGCCGGTACGCAAACCGGAACATATTTTAGACTTAAAGGCAAAGGTGTTCCAAAGCTGCGCGGTTACGGTCAAGGTGATCAGCATGTGAAGGTTACCATCGTTACGCCGACAAGCCTAACGGACGATCAGAAGGAGCTGCTTCGTCAGTTTGGCGGATTAAGCGGTGATGCGGTTTCGAACGACCAGGAGCACCATGAATCTATATTTGAAAAAATGAAAAAGGCGTTCCGCGGTGAATAACCCGGCACGTCTTTTTTTTCTTTTTTTTGGCCTGTATAGATTTTGTCGGACAAACATATTCTATTCGGGTAGGAAAACCATACATCTACAAAAACCGGAGGTAATTTAACAATGGCAGAGAATAATAATAACTTGGAAAAGCAAAACTTTGGTAACTTGCCCGTAGGAAAAAATGAAGATGTGGAGTTTTCCGAAGAGCTTGCTGACGAAGCTGATCGCAAAGCCGCACAACGTGCTGCTGCAGCCGATCAACGTAACGAGCAGGAATAATGAGTCAAATTGAAATTCAAGCGACCTTTGAGGGTGAAGGAGCTGCTCAGGAGGCATGGCGTAAGCTGCAAGCCTTGCGTGTCATTGAAGTGAGCGGCTTGCTGGATAGCGGCTTGCTGACGGCAACCGTCGATGAGAGCGTAGCGGATCGTGCGCTGCATCTTATTTCGCAAATAGGCGGAAATGCATCTACGATATTGAATGAACCATTTGAATGAACAATAAAGAGACTGCAGGCTTTATGCCTGCAGTCTCTTTGACGTTATGGCAACATTTGAATATCTGAGCAATTGTATCATTTTTTTGTGTAAAGGCACTACTCTGGTGTACAATAGATGTTAGGTTTTTAAAGCGAAACGTTTGTCTAGCCGATTGCGGTCGGCAATGGCCGTTTACGATTGTTATTGGAGGATATTACATATGAAATGGCATGAAATTACGATCTCAACAACGGAAGAAGCACAAGAGATGATATCGAACTTTTTGCATGAACTCGGTGCAGGAGGCGTTTCTATCGAAGAATCGGGTACATTGAGCAAGCAGCGCGATACTTCGCTTGGGCAATGGTATGAGCTTCCGCTTAATGATATTCCAGAAGGCCAAGCGATTATTAAGGGCTATTTTGGAGAAGACACAGACACAGATGCGCTAATAGCGGCGATCAGACCGCGTGTAGAAGAGCTCCGGGAATTCGATATCGATCCCGGTGACGTGGAATACTCGGCGCTTGTGGTTGACGATGAGGATTGGGCTACAGCATGGAAGCAGTATTTCAAGCCGCTTCGTATTTCGGATACGCTGACTATCAAGCCGACATGGGAAGTATACGAGGCAGGTCCAAATGAGCGGATTATTGAGCTTGATCCAGGGATGGCGTTCGGAACGGGAACACACCCTACGACAGCGCTATGCTTGCAGACGCTTGAATCTGTGATCCGCGGCGGAGAAGAAATTATTGATGTTGGAACCGGTTCTGGCATACTCGCGATCGGCGCATGCCGTTTGGGAGTTAAGAGCGTGCTTGCGCTTGACCTTGATCCAATTGCCGTAACCAGTGCAACTGAGAACGTAAGGCTTAACGATCTTTCAGAGCAAGTAGAAGTTAGGCTGAGCGACCTGCTCGGCGTAATCAAGGAAGGCCAATCAGGGGAAGGGAACGTCTCCGCACTGGCTTCCACCGCAGTTACGGTACCCGTAGATTTAATTGTTGCTAATATATTGGCAGAAATCATCTTGCTCTTCGTTGACGATGTATACGCGGCACTTAAACCAAATGGCATTTATATTGCATCCGGCGTATACAAAAACAAAGAGACCGATGTGGAAGAAGGTCTGGTCCGTTCTGGCTTTGAAATTATCGAGAAGCGCCGCGATGAGGAATGGATCGCATTCGTAGCGAGAAAGCCGCAGGTGATTTAATGGATTTGCAGAGCTTTTTGCGATTTCCGCTTGAAGATTTGCCGTTTATCGTATTAGCCTTGATTATTGCATTCACAGTGCATGAGTTCGCTCATGCCTATAGTGCTTATAAATTCGGTGACGACACCGCCTACAATGCCGGTCGGGTTACGCTTAATCCGCGAGTGCATCTGGACGTTTTAGGTACACTCTTGATTCTCATCGCTGGCTTCGGATGGGCTAAGCCGGTTCCGGTTAACCCGAGTAAATTCAGCAGTCCGCGATTAATGAGCATCATTGTAACGGTCGTAGGACCATTAAGCAACTTGCTGTTAGGCATTATTGGCGTATTTATTTATGTTGGTCTAGATGCAGCGGGTGTAATGGAATCAAGCTCGCCGGGCGTAAGTCTTGCGATCCAACGATTTTTCAGTTATTTTATCTCTTACAATTTTTTGTTATTTATATTTAATCTTATTCCATTGCCGCCGCTCGATGGATATCGTATCATCGCTGATCTTATGCCGCTTAAAATTCGGTATAAAATGGATCAAAACGTGCAATGGGGAATGATCATCTTCCTGCTTATCGTGTTTATTCCGCCACTTCGCCGTGTTACATTGGACCCGATCTTGTCGATTGGGAACACTATGGCTAGCAACACATTAAGAATGGCTTATGAATTGTTTTTCTAGAGATATCCATGCTCCGTCCATTCACTGGATGTATAAGCTGGCAACCCTTTCTGATAGATTTATGGAAGATAAACATGCTATTATGAAGGATGGAATTTGTTTAAGGGTGGTTGGAAAACAACAATGCAACGATATTTTGTAGCGGCGGAGCAGTTTGGCGACTCCAATGTCCGCATAATTGGTGAAGATGCGCATCATGCCGTCCGGGTGATGCGAACGAAGCCGGGTGATAAGTTTATCGTCAGCGATGGACAGTCCCGGACGGCGCTTGTCGCTGTTTTAGAGGCTACTCCTTTGTTTATAAAGGCTGAAATTGTCGAGATGCTGGACGCGGATAGTGAGCCGAAATGGGCTGTAACCATTGCGCAGAGCCTGCCGAAGGGCGATAAGATGGAGCTTGTTATTCAGAAAGGCACGGAGATCGGCGCTTTCGCGTTTATCCCTTTTCAGTCAGAACGAATGATTGTGCAGTATGATGCCAAAAAGGAAGCGAAGCGTATCGAGCGCTGGAGCAAGATTGCGAAGGAAGCCGCGGAACAAGCACATCGCAGCAGCATTCCTGAGATTGAGCCGGTGCACAGCTGGCGCGAGCTGATAAAATCGGCAGCCAACTTCGATTTGGTGCTGTTTTGCTATGAACGCGAAGGGCATCTTGCCCATGGCAGAGGAATCCGATCCGCGATTCGGGAGTGGACTGGGCGCAGTGACGCGGTCAACGATCCTAAAGTGCTGCTAATCGTCGGTTCTGAGGGAGGTTTCACTGACCGTGAAGCGGCAGATGCTGAAGCGGCAGGAGCCATATTAGTCGGATTAGGCAGACGAATATTAAGAACGGAAACAGCGGGAATCGTAGGTTTAACCTGCTTATTATATGAATCCGGAGAAATGGGAGGAGCGTAACAACTATGCCAACAGTCGCATTTTATACGCTGGGCTGCAAAGTGAACTTCTATGACACAGAAGCGATATGGCAGCTATTCAAAAATGAAGGTTATGAGCAGGTCGATTTTGAAGCGACCGCAGATGTATATTTGATCAACACCTGTACGGTAACCAACACGGGAGATAAGAAGAGCCGTCAAATTATTAGACGGGCTGTCCGTCGTAATCCAGACGCTGTGATTGCAGTGACAGGTTGTTACGCTCAAACATCTCCAGCTGAGATTATGGCTATCGAGGGTGTGGATCTTGTAATCGGAACACAGGATCGCGAGAAAATTATGACCTTCGTGAATCAAATTCAAGGTGACCGTAAGCCAGTTAATGCTGTAAGGAATATTATGAAGACCCGTGATTTCGAGGAGCTGGACGTTCCGGATTTCTCTGAGCGCACACGTGCCTTTTTGAAAATCCAAGAGGGCTGCAACAACTTCTGCACGTTCTGCATCATCCCTTGGTCACGCGGACTTTCGCGCAGCCGTGCGCCGCAAAGCGTTTTGGAGCAAGCGAAACAGCTTGTTGCTTCAGGCTACAAAGAAATCGTCTTGACAGGCATTCATACCGGCGGTTACGGCGATGATATGGAAAACTATAATTTGACGAGCTTGCTGTGGGATTTAGATAAGGTAGAGGGTCTTGAGCGGATACGGATCAGCTCTATTGAAGCCAGCCAAATCGACGATGCCATGATCGATGTTCTGAATCGCTCCAGCAAAATGTGCCGTCATCTGCATATTCCGCTTCAAGCCGGAGAAGACTCCGTATTGAAACGGATGCGCCGGAAATACACGACTGCTGAGTTTGCCGCAAAAATTAAAAGACTGCATGAAGCGATGCCTGGCGTTGCCATAACGACGGATGTCATCGTTGGATTCCCGGGCGAAACGGAAGAGATGTTCGAAGAAGGCTTCCGATTCATGGAAGAACTGAAATTTGCCGAAATGCATGTGTTCCCTTATTCGAAACGTACAGGTACGCCAGCTGCCCGAATGGATGAGCAGGTGGATGACGAAGTGAAAAACGAGCGCGTTCATAAGCTGATCGACTTGTCCGAGAAAATGCAGCTTGCGTATGCCAAGCAGTATGTAGGCCAAGTGCTTGACGTCATTCCGGAGCGTGATTATAAGGGTGCGCCCGGAACGGGACTTGTCATGGGTTATACGGATAACTATATTCAAGTCGTATTTGACGGCTCTGAAGAACTGATCGGCAAGCTATGCCGTGTCAAAATTACGGAAGCCGGAGTTAACGAATGTCGTGCAAAACTCGTACGGGTGCTGGACTCGAGCCCGGCTGATCTAAGCGAAGCAGCGCATCACAGCTTCGTGCTGGAGCGTCCAGAAGCGATTAGAGCATAGATAAAGCTAAAACAAATGCGGGGATTCCTTTGCTCATCGATTCCTTTTGGAGGAAAAGATGGAGGAATCCTTTGCTGCATATACTATTCATTTAATGCTGCAAGGGGGAAACGGACATGAAGGAAATTTCAGCAGGCGGTGTCGTGTATCGCCGCACTGAGGAAGGAAAGCTGCAAATTCAGCTCATTCAGGATCGATATGGAAAAGTCTCGCTGCCAAAAGGTAAAATGGAGGCCGGCGAAACCATTGAACAAACCGCTTTGCGAGAAATCGTTGAAGAAACAGGTCTTGAAGGAGTAATCATCGCTCCGATTGACCAAATCAAATATAAATATGAGAATGACACATATGGGATAGTCGATAAAGAGGTCCATTATTATTTGGTTGAGGCGGTAGGAGGCTCCCTGCAAGCGCAGGTGGAAGAAATCCGTGGTGTTGACTGGTTTGATCCTCAAGAGGCATGGAAGCGGCAAAAGCAGTCCGGCTACGACAACAATCATCGCATCGTAGCAGGAGCGTTTCAATTGCTAGGGCTGCAAACGGAATAGTATTAGGTAACAGGATCCAGCTTCCGAAATACCCGAAGGTAACAGAAGGGGAGCGCAATCAAGGAGCTTAGGATATTGAAAATCGTTTGGGTATGAGCGATTTGCCCGGGAGTAGACGAGGAAATCCATGCGGATAAGTCAGCAAGCTCGCCGATAAACGGCATAAACAGCAATGCGCCTCCAGCATTAAGGATGACATGTGACCAAGCCACATATTGACCCGCCTTTGTTCCCCCGATCGAAGCGAGAAGTGCAGTTGCGCAGGTGCCGATATTAGCGCCAAGCACGACGGCAATTCCAAGCTCAATCGGCATTGCGCCAAGCGATACGAAGCCCATAATAATCCCGATAACGGCTGCGCTGCTGTGCACGGCTGCGGTAAGGAGAGCACCGGCTGCGAGTCCCCACCATAGGCTGTCGTCCGCTTTGTCCAGAAACCATGCGAACATCGTGCTTTCTTGAACAGCGGGCCCTACGCCCTGCATCATCGCCATACCCGTCAAGAGCAGCGCGAAGCCGCACAAAACGACCGAGGAAGAACGAAGCGAATGGAGCCACCCAGCGCTGCGAATAGCAGGGAATAATCTGATTTCGCCTAGCAGCGCCGTTGCCAGCCATAATCCGATGGAGACGATAAGCAAAGGCAAGGCTAGCTTATTTAAATTCAAACCGATTAACTCAGTCGTAATGCATGTTCCGATATTAGTCCCGAGAATAATCCCAAGGGTACGCGGGAATGTCAGCAATCCGGCATTGACCATGCCAATTGAGATGACTGTGACAGCCGTGCTGCTTTGCAGAAATGCGGTCGTAACCGTTCCGATTGCAAGTCCATGGATTGGAGTAGCCGTTGACCGTTCAAGCATGCGGGTCAAATAAGGGCCGGCCAATCGATGGAGGGCAAGCTCCATCAGTTTCATGCCGCACATAAAAACAGAGAAGCCAAGCAGCATGGGGATGAGAAATTGAACCATTGGGTATCTCCTTATTGTTGATTTCGAGTTTTGTCCTATAAATATACATATGCTGCAAGAAAGACAAGCATGACAAGCAAGTCTATTCGAGGGGAAGCGAGATAAACGTGAGCAATTCAAAAATATATCTTCAAAAGGCCAGAAAAAAAAGATTGGAGCAAGGTCACCCTTGGGTTTACGCAACTGAAATCGATCGTTTGGAAGGCGAGGCTAAGCCTGGCGATTTGGTAGATGTGGTTAATCATCAAGGGCGTTATTTGGCAACGGGTTATTGGAATCCTAAATCCCAAATTACCGTTAGAGTGGTCTCCTATGAGCCCATTGCTGAAATGGATGCCGATTTTTTCCGAAGCAGGCTCCGTCAATGTCAAGAGCACCGTCGCCGCTTTGTTCCGGATTCCGACTGCCGACTCGTATACGGGGAAGCGGATTTTCTGCCCGGACTCGTCGTTGACCGATTCAACAATGTGCTGGTGCTGCAGCTTTTGACACTTGGAATGGATGTTCGAAGAGACGCATTAATTGAAGCACTGATTGACGTTTTTAAACCGCAGGGGATCTATGAGCGCAGCGATGTCGGCGTGCGCGTACTTGAGGGGCTGGAGGAGCGCACGGGCACGTTATACGGTGAATGCCCGCCTATCATTGAGATCGAGGAAAATGGATTAAAGCTGGAAGTTGATATCGTAGAAGGCCAGAAAACAGGCTATTTCTTCGACCAACGCGAAAACAGAGCTGCTATCGCGCCGCTTATGACTGGCTGGGGAGGCAGGAGCGGGATTCGTCTAGTTGACCGGGATGCTGCGGAATCAGGCCGTATTGAAGCAGCGGATAATACGTTGAATAAGTCAGCGGTATCAGCAGACCTAGTGCCTGTCAACGCAAACGGGAAAATCGTAACCTTTCCTTACTGGGACGGTGCTTCAGTGCTGGAATGCTTCGCTCATACCGGCAGCTTCACGCTGCATGCCTGCAAATACGGTGCCAAGAAGGTAACCTGTCTCGATGTCTCGGAGCATGCCATAGAAACAGCGAAGCGCAATGTCGAACGAAATGGGTTTTCGGAGCGTGTCGAATTTGTCGTTGCTGATGCTTTTGAGTATTTGCGTACTCAAGTAAAAGGAATTGATGATAAAAAGCAGCGCGGCCTTGGCGGTATTGATACTTCTAAGAAGCTGGATGCCGCTGCTGGCCGGACATGGGATGTCGTTATTCTCGATCCTCCGGCTTTCGCGAAGACAAAAAGCGCCGTACCTGGCGCATGCAGGGGCTATAAGGATATCAATCTGCAGGGACTCAAGCTTGTGAACGAAGGCGGGTATCTTGTAACCGCAAGCTGCTCCTACCACATGCGTCCCGAATTATTTCTGGAGACGATCCAAGAGGCCGCTATGGACGCAGGAAAGCTATTGCGTTTAGTGGAGTGGCGTGCCGCAGGCAAGGATCATCCGCAGCTGCTGGGAGTGAATGAAGGCCATTACTTGAAATTCGCGATTTTTGAAGTAAGAAGCAAATAATCGCGTTTTATCGAAAAGACGGGAGAGCTGCACATGACGCTTCGCTTTGTCATCGGGCGTTCGGGATCCGGTAAAACATCCTATTGCTTGAATGAAATAAGAGAGCAGCTGAACATAGAGCCGGACGGACCACCGTTCGTCATGCTCGTTCCGGAACAGGCTACCTTTCAGACGGAATATGCATTGCTGCAAAATGGCGATTTAAACGGCACGATCAGGGCACAGGCGCTTAGCTTCCGGCGCCTGGCTTTCCGGGTCATGCAGGAAACCGGCGGCACGGCTCTCGTTCCGATCGGCGATACAGGGAAGCATATGCTTCTCTATAAAATCGTTCATCGTCTAGGGAATCAGCTGGAATTGTTTCAAAGCGGCGCAGAGCAGCCTGGATTCATTGACAGGCTTGCCGAGCTGCTAACCGAATGGAAACGGTATGGGATTGATTCGGAGCTCTTACAGGCCAAGCAGGACGCTGCGGCGTCAGGCGTAGAGCATTCTAGTTTATTGAAACGGAAGCTGCATGATTTGCAGCTTATTTATAATCAGATGGAGCAGGAACTCGCGGGCATGTATATTGACGCCGAGGATTATTTGCGTTATTTGAAAAATGGCTTTGCCCATGCCGATGCTATGCGCGGGGTTCAAATATGGGTTGACGGCTTTTATGGCTTTACCCCAACTGAATATGAGGCTTTAGGTGCGTTAATCGCATCCTCCGCACAGGTGACGGTTACATTAACGCTTAACCGGCCTTATGGAATAGGAGAGCAGCCGCATGAGCTGGATCTGTTCCATCCTACAGCTGAAACTTACAACACGCTAATGGCGCTGGCAGCCGCACACAATGTTGAAGTTGAGGAACCGATTATGCTGGGCGAAAGCCCACCGATCCGTTTTAAGCGCAGTCCAATGCTTGCTCATTTGGAGAAGCATTACAGTGAACGGATTCCGATGCTGCTCACGGATCGAGCTGTGCTCGATTGCGAGGATTCTCGCTGCGGGGTATCGCTGCATGCAGCGGCTAACCGGAGGGCCGAGGTTGAGGCTGTCGCCCGCGACATCGTGCGCAGAGCGAGATCAGAAGAGCTTCGCTGGCGGGATATCGCAGTGATGGTTCGTAATGCGGAGGATTATACCGACTATATCGGGCTTGTTTTTTTCGATTACGGCATTCCCTATTTTGTCGATCAGAAGGAAAAAGCTGTTCATCATCCGCTCATAGAGTTCATCCGCTCAGCCCTAGAGACAGTATTGTTTGGCTGGCGGTATGATGCGGTGTTCCGCTGCGTAAAAACCGAAATGCTGTTTCCTTTGGATGGCAGCTTGCTTAGGGAATGGTTTGACCTGCTGGAGAATTACGCCTTGGCAGCTGGTATTGATGGGTGGAAATGGCTTGATAACAAGCGCTGGCATCCTTTAGTCCCGGTATCGCTGGATGACGATGAAGATATAGAGATCAAAATAAGTGAAAAAGCACAGCGGGAATTCGATATCGTGCTTGCTGCCAAAGAAGCTGTTGTGCCGCCGCTGCGCCGCTTTGGAGAAGCTTTGAAGAAAGCGATTAACGTTCAAGAAATGTGCGAAGCGTTGTACCGTCTCCTAGAGCATTCTGAAGCCGCGGATCGTTTGGAGCGTTGGGGCATACAGGACATACAGGCCGGTAAAACGCAGCGAGGAAGAAGCCATAGGCAGCTGTGGGACGGTGTCATACAGCTGCTGGATCAACTTGTGGAGCTGGCAGGACAGCAATCCGTTTCGCCGGAGCTCTTCTCGGGCATGGTCGAAGCGGGATTGGACAGCTTGAAGCTTGCAGCCGTCCCTCCCGCGCTTGATCAGGTATTGATAGGAAGCATGGACCGGACGAGGTCCGGCCATGTGCAGGTATGTTATGTGCTCGGCGCCAATGACGGTGTCATGCCAATGCGCGTGAAAGAGGACGGTATTCTGACCGAAGCGGAACGGGAGCGGCTCGCGGAGGACGGCATGGCCATGGCACCGGGTGTCCGTCGACGATTGCTCGATGAACGGTTTATGATCTATAACGCCCTGACTACGCCAAGCCGCCATTTATGGCTAAGCTGGGCTCAGGCGGATGAGGAAGGCAAGAGCTTGCTTCCCTCGGAGATTGTTCGCCATGTTCGGCAGCTGTTCCCTGGTATTCCAGTACAAAGCGTCGCCGCAGAGCCATCTCCGAACATGCCCATCTCGGAGCAAAGGATGTTCGTGTCGCAGCCTCAGCGAACGATGTCCTATATGATCGGCGCTATTCGAAAATGGCAGCAGGGTTCGGATATCGCGCCTTTTTGGTGGGATTTGTACAATTGGTATGCCATCCGGCCGGAATGGCAGTTAAAGCTTCAGCTCCTTACAGGCTCGCTGACCTATGAGAACAAGGCGAATTTCCTTACTAAGGACACGGCTAGAGAGCTTTATGGAGCGCGATTGCAAGTCAGTGTTTCACGGATGGAACGGTTCGTATCCTGTCCGTTCCAACATTTTGCGATACATGGCTTAAGGCTCCGGGAGAGAAAGCTTTACCGGCTTGACGCTCCTGACGTAGGGCAGCTGTTCCATGCGGCGCTGAGCAAGCTGGCGACAGGGTTAGGAGGCGGATGGGGCAAGGCGTCCGAAGCGGAGCTGAAGGCCGTCGTCTCGCAAACCGTCGACGAGCTGGTTCCAAAGCTGCAATCTCAAATTCTGCTTAGCAGCAGCCGGTTTAAGTATATCGCCCGTAAGCTGAAGGAGATTGTTTGGCAAGCGGCGCTCATGCTGGGCGAACATGCACGGAGAGCACAATTTCAGCCTGTTGGGACCGAGGTCGATTTTGGCCCTGACGGTACGCTGCCCTCTCTGCGCATTCCGCTTGAAGCTGGCGGGGAAATCGAAATTATCGGGAGAATTGACCGTGTTGACGCAGCGGAGACAGAGGAAGGTCTGCTGCTGCGCGTGCTTGATTACAAATCGAGCTCGACACATCTTAGACTGGAGGAAGTCGCATACGGCCTATCTCTCCAAATGCTTACTTATCTCGACGTTTTGGTAACGCATGCCACCGAATGGCTGGGGCAGCCTGCTTCTCCGGCCGGCGTTCTGTATTTCCATGTTCATAATCCTATTTTGGCGCTTACCAACGGTATTAGCCCCATGGATGCGAATGATCGGCTGCTAAAGCGCTTCAAAATGCGCGGACTCGTTACGGCAGATCCGGAAACGGTGAAGCTGATGGATGATGAATTAGAAACCGGTTATTCAGAGCTGCTTCCGGTTGCCTTGAAGCGTGACGGAAGCTTTTACAGCAGCTCCTCCGTTGTCTCCAATGAGCAATGGGACGTGCTTAGGCATTCTGTGAGAAATACGATTAGCCGGATTGGAAGCTCGATTCAAGCGGGCGATGTATCCATAGAGCCCTATCGCATGGGAACAAAGACTCCTTGCCAGTATTGCGATTATAAAGCCGTCTGTCAGTTCGATGCCCAATTTGACGGTAATGAATATAGGAAGCTGAGCAAGCCTTCGAAGGAAGAGATATGGCAGCAGCTTGAGGGGGAGTAAGAGAAGATGCATACTGCGAAGGATTCTCCTAAGCCGGAGAACAGCACCTGGACGGATGATCAGTGGGACGCCATCGTTACAAGCGGATCGAACATTCTTGTAGCTGCTGCGGCTGGCTCTGGAAAGACTGCGGTGCTTGTTGAACGGATTATTCGCAAAATATCCGCGTTTACCGATGTCGACCGCTTGCTCGTGGCAACCTTTACGAAGGCGGCGGCAGCTGAGATGAAGGACCGAATCCGGCTTGCCCTGGAGCAGGAGCTTGAACGGCAGCCGGACTCCGAGCATCTGCGCCGCCAGCTGGCTTTGATGAACCGTGCCTCCATAACGACGCTTCACTCCTTTTGCATGGACGTCATACGCCGCTATTATCCGCTGATCGGTCTAGATCCTGGTTTTCGGATCGCGAACGAGACGGAAAGCGAGCTTTTGCGCCTTGATGTACTCGATCAGCTCTTTGAGCAAAAATACGAGGGTGCTGACGATAACGGCGCGTTTCTCCGATTAGCAGACCGTTATGGCAATGAACGTGGGGACGAGCCTCTGTACCGGCTGGTTCAGCAATTATTCGATTTTGCGCAAAGCCATCCTTGGCCGGAGCATTGGCTGCGGGAGACAGCAGAAGCATTTAATGTTGCCGATGTGACGGACTTGCAAAACAACAAGTGGGTAATCAGCCTAAAAACCGATATTCAGCTCGCCCTTGAAGGAGCAGGCTCGCTGCTGCATCAGGCATTGGAGCTCACGCGGCAGCCAGCAGGACCTGCCCCTTATGCCGCAACATTCGATGAAGATTTGCAAATAATCGGCGGCCTTTCCGAAATGATCCATACTAATCCTTGGGAAACATGGATTGAGCCCTTTCAAATGATTCAATTCGGTAAGCTGAAAGCGATGCGGGGCGATGAATATGACAAATCGCTTCAGGAGCAGGCGAAGGTGCTTCGCGATCAAGCGAAGAAGCTGGTTACCTCGCTCGCTGAGGAGCTTTTTGGACGAACCCCTGAACAGTTTTTAGAAGAGCTGCAGGAGCTGGCCCCGTTAATGCGGGCGCTGGCTGAGCTGGTCATTGAATTCGGGCAAGGCTATGAGGCGGCTAAACGTGCAAAAGGCATGCTGGATTTCGGCGATCTGGAACATTATTGCTTGCGGATCCTGAGAGATCCCGCATCTACGCCGCAGCAGATGTCGGCATCCATTGCCGCGATGGAATTTCAGCAGCAATTCGATGAGATCTTGCTTGATGAATATCAGGATACGAATATGGTTCAGGAAGCAATCGTCTCGTTAATTGAACGGCCAGGCACGGGCAACCGTTTTATGGTTGGCGATGTTAAGCAGAGCATTTACGGCTTCCGGCTAGCCGAGCCAAAGCTTTTTTTGCAAAAATACAAATCATACCTTTCCCGAGATGAGACGGGCAATCTAACAGCACCGGACAGCGCGAGAGGACTGCGGATTGATTTAGCAAGAAACTTCCGCAGCCGCGAGGAGGTTGTGGATGGTGTAAACGCGGTTTTCCGCGCCATCATGCGAGAGAATGTCGCGGAGATGGACTATGATAAACGTGCAGAGCTTGTATGCGGAGCGGCCTATCCTGCTCCTGTGCCGGAAGATCGCTGTCAGGTTGAATTTGCTGTGCTGAATAAAACGGATACGGATGACGATGAGCCGGAAAGCAGCGAAAATACGGAGGGTTCCGAATTGACTGATGAGGGCGAGCAAGTGGAAGGCGCAGCGTCAGTAGAGTCGGTATCGGAGCTTAAGACCGCTCAGCTTGAAGCGCGTTGGATCGGGCAGCAGTTGAAGTCACTTATCGACAGCGGTTTTCAGGTTTACGATGGCAAACGGCGGGAGTACAGACCTATGCATTGGAGAGATGTCGTTATTCTGCTCCGCGCAACGCAAGCTTGGGCTCCGATTATAATCGAGGAGCTTCAAGCAAGCGGTATCCCAGCGTATGCAGAGCTGAGCAGCGGCTACTTTGAGGCGACAGAAGTAGAGACGATGCTTTCCATGCTTCGTATCATCGATAACCCGTATCAGGATATCCCGCTTGCTGCGGCCTTGCGATCGCCGTTATTTTCGCTAAATGCAGAGGAGCTGGCGCGAATTCGCATCCTCGCATCGAAGTCGTCGTATTACGATGCCGTCCTGCATGCAGCAGGAGACTTACTGCTGGATGAGGATACTCGCAGAAAGCTATCTTTGTTTCTGGAACGTCTGGATCGTTGGCGGGAAGAGGCTAGGCAGGGCTCACTTGCCGACTTACTCTGGGAGATCTATCGTGAAACGGGCTATTACGATTTCGTGGGAGGTTTGCCGGGAGGCACGCAGCGGCAAGCGAATTTGCGCGCCCTGCATGATCGTGCACGTCAATATGAGGCAACATCTTTCCGTGGATTATTTCGTTTTTTGAGATTTATCGAACGCATGCGGGATAGCGGCGGCGATTTGGGGACGGCAAGAGCGCTTGGCGAGCAAGAGGATGTTGTGCGCATCATGTCGATTCACAAAAGCAAGGGACTTGAGTTTCCGGTCCTATTCGTTGCTGGTTTAGGCAAGCAGTTCAATCAACAAGATGTGCGAAGCGTATTCCTTAAGCATAAGGAGCTTGGATTTGGTCCTCGTTTTGTTGATCCAGCGCTTCGCATTAGCTATCCCACATTACCCTATTTGGCTATCCGCCGCGCGATGCGCAAGGAAATGCTCGCCGAGGAAATGCGTATTCTATACGTTGCATTGACCCGGCCAAAAGAGAAAATGTATCTTGTAGCGACGGTATCGGATGCGGAATCTAAACTTAAGCGCTGGCTCGGCGCTGTAGATGCGAACGGAAATCTTCCGGATTTCCGAGTCGCTGCAGCACGTTCCTTTATCGATTGGCTTGGGCCTTTGGCAGCAAGACAAATGGAAGACAGGCAGCAAGCGGCGAGAAACGCACCGCAATGGCACGCAGGGATCGTTCCCGCTGCGCTATTCGGCACGGAGGCCGCTGCTGCAACAGAAGGGCTCAACCAGCAGGACCAAGCTAAGGAGGAACGGCTGCAGGCTGTTACCACACTTTCCGTGCTGGAAGACATTGAAGCGGATACCGAGCTGCGCACGCGGCTTGATTGGCAATATCCGCATCAGGAGGCCGCATTGCTTGCAGCAAAAACTTCGGTAACCGAAATGAAAAGACTTTATTCCGATATCATGGAGGATGCCGTTCCGCTTGAAGATCCGAATGGAACTAACTTTGATAACGCGGACAAGGCAGATATCCTAGAAGCACCGGAAGCCTCCTATACGTTCCGATTGAGACGGCCGGCCTTCATGGAGGAAAAGTCGCTTACCGCCGCGGAGAAGGGCTCTGTGAATCATTTGCTGATGCAGCATGTATCCCTGTCCGGAACCGCTGATGAAACCAAACTGAAGCATACATTGGACAACATGATTGAGCGACGGCTCTTGACGGCAAAACAATCGGAAGCGATTGATCTGCAGGCTGTCGCGGCTTTTTTCAATAGCGAGCTTGGTCAGCGCTTATTGGGAGCAGATTGGGTAAGAAGAGAGGTCCCTTTCAGCTGTATGTTTCCTGCAAGCCGAGTATATCCAAAGTCGGAAGGGCTTCTGACGAAGGAATCTATATTGATTCAAGGTGTTATCGATTGCTTGTTCGAGGATGCGGCTGGCGTCGTATTGCTGGATTACAAAACCGATCGGATCTATAAGCAGCAATGGCAGCAGGCCGCTGAGCGTCACCGCTTTCAGCTTGAGCTGTACGCAGAGGCTATTGAATCCGTGCTTGGTCGAAAAGTAGATGAATGTCATGTCTTTTTCTTTGATGGCGGGCAATCGGTTCAGTTAAAAAATGAATTAAAACATAGAAGGAGGAAGTGAAGTTGGAACCACAGAAATCGGGCAAACGCTCAATCGCATTGCCCATAACGCTGGTTATTCTCGTATTTAGCTTAATCGGCAACGTGTTTTTATACTCTCAATTTTTGCAGCACAAGCAGGAGAACAACTATGAGAAAGGACAAAGGATTTACGCGGCAGCTACCGAATCGCAGCAATACGCAAAGGAAATGACGCCTCTGCTTGACGCGTTTCTGGCAAGCAATACCATGGGAGAGCGTCTAACCCTGCAATTCGATGCAGGCAAGGTAACTGCGAAAGGCACAGCATTGACTGAACTGACAAAAGAAGCAGCGAGCATATCCGTTCAACCCGAGAAATGGAATGAGAAGCTTCCAGATAGCTACGTTAGTGAGGTTGAAAAGGGATTGCAAGCGATCGGCAGTTACGAAGGCCCTTTGAACGAAGCCGATCAGTCCTACCTGACAGAGCTCAAAAATTCGTTTGTTGCGATTTCAAGCATCTTGAGCGGTTTCAATTCTAATATCGGCGACAGTCGAATTGCTATTATCCGTTTGTCCAGCGGCCTTGATTGGATCGACCTTGTAGAGCAGCTGCAAAACATGATGATGGGACAATCAGAAAATACAGCTTCGTAGAGTCAGCAGAATCAATGAGAGTTATAGCAGTAGCCAAATGCCTACCTGTGAATAAGATATAGGAACAGGAGGCTGATACGATGGAACATGCTGTAGTGGATCAGGAGCAAATGAAGCAATGGTGCGAGTATCATAAGCATCGCTATGTTTTGGCTCAAACACATGACGGCTGGTGCGCAGACGGTTTTCTAGAGTATTTGGATGACGAAGTATTGTGTATCGCAGTGCCTTGCGGCTCGAATGAATGGGAGGATAACCGTGCGTTTCTGCCCTATCCGGCATTCGGATATCCGATCTATCCATACCCTTATTACCCCCGCAGGCGGTTTATACGCCAAATATTTCCGCTTGCTGCACTGCTTGCCTTGTCGTTGCTGCCTTATTACTAAGGTTTGCGCGGGAGATGGCGGAAGGAATGCTTATTCCTTCTGCACATTTTTTTTTGGATTGGACGAGCATCCAAAATTTCGGTATGATAAGGAAAGGTCAACGAACAGGGGGTGAACCATATGGACTGTATTTTTTGCAAAATAATTGAAGGCACGATTCCGTCGAAGAAGGTTTTTGAAAATGACAGAATTCTTGCTTTTCACGACATACAGCCAGCTGCTCCGGTACATATTCTAATCATTCCAAAGAAGCATATTCCTACCATGAATGACGTTACGACTGAAGACGCGCAGGTTGTTGCAGAGCTGTTTTCCGTGGCCCGCGAGATCGCCAAGGAGCACGGAATTGCTGAGTCTGGCTATCGTCTAGTCAACAATGTAAATGCCGATGGAGGTCAGCTTGTTTATCATCTGCATATCCATCTCTTGGGCGGAACAAAACTTTCTCCGCTGCTCGCAGATATCCGAAGTTGACACTGCCTTTTGGTTTGACATATAATGAAATTTGATAAACCGTGTTATAGCTCTGGACGGTCTGTTTCGGAGGGAGGGAAAACTGGTGTCTGAAACTAAAGTTCGCAAAAACGAAACTATTGATGCTGCGCTTCGCCGCTTTAAACGTTCCATCGCTAAAGATGGAGTTCTAGCTGAGGTGAAAAAACGCAAGCATTATGAAAAGCCAAGTGTAAAGCGCAAGAAGAAGTCTGAGGCTGCGCGCAAGAGAAAGTTTTAGGAGGATCCTTCCATAATGAACCTGAGCGAAAGATTGACCGACGATATGAAGCAAGCCATGAAGAATCAGGACAAGTTTAAGCTTTCCGTAATTCGTATGATGCGCGCGTCAGTGAAAAACTTGGAAATCGATCTCAAGCGTCCTTTGGACGATAACGAAGTGCTTGATATATTGAGTCGTGAAATCAAACAACGTAAAGATTCCCTCCAAGAATTTAAAAAAGCCAGCCGTGATGATTTAGTAGCGGGTCTTGAGGTCGAAATTGAAATTATTAGTCAATACCTTCCCGAACAGCTGACTGAAGAAGAGATTCAAGAGATAGTAACGCAGACCATCCATGAACTCGGTGCTTCTTCCAAAGCCGATATGGGAAAAGTTATGAGTGCCCTTTTGCCTAAAACAAAGGGACGCGCTGACGGTAAACTAGTAAATCAGCTCGTACAGCAACATCTCAACTAACTAAACATTCGGACACACAAAACACCCCTGGAAACAGGGGTGTTTTTTTGTGCGCTTGCTTTGCAAATGGTATAATCTTGAAAACGTTAAACGAAACTTAAAGGTTGGTTTCGCGTAGTAGGGAGCAATACACAAATAAGGGAGGAACCTTCTTGCATACGAACCGATGGCGAAGAAGCTTTTCCATCACTCCTATTGCATGGCTTGCCGTCTTATTCTTGGTGATGCTTAGCGGACTATTCGGATCACCAGTCGATCGAGCACAGGCCGCGGGCGACATTGGTCCTGCAGTATATGTGATTCCCGTTAAACAAACGGTTGAATCGGGTCTTCAATCGTTTTTGGAAAGAGCGTATGGAGAAGCGGAAGAAGCAAAAGCGGAGCATGTCATACTTGTTATAAATACGCTGGGCGGTAAAGTGGTTAACGCAGAGCAAATTGGTCATTTTATTCGGGAGAATAAAATTCCGACAACCGCATTCGTGGAAGGTAAAGCGGTATCAGCCGGCACCTACATCGCGCTAAATGCGGATAATATCGTCATGCAGCCAGGCAGCACGATTGGTGCCGCAGCTGTCGTGGACGGTTCCGGTGATTTAATTGACAATCCGAAGACAATCTCATTTTGGACTTCCGAGATGAGTGAGTCAGCAGGCTTGCAAGGCCGCGATAAAAACATCGCTGCTGCCATGGTTGATCCGAATGTAGTTTTGGAGTTGAAGGACAAGATCGGCAGAGATAAGCTGAAGGGTGACATTCTCTCGCTTACCGCGTCAGAGGCGGAGAAGCTTGGTTACTCTGAGCATACAGCCGCAACCGTAAATGAGGTAGTTAAATGGCTTGGCCTTGAAGGCCGCACACAAATCGAGGTTGCACCCACACTTGCGGAAAATGCAGCAAGATGGCTAATTAATCCGGTTGTCATGACTGTGCTGCTTATTCTGGGCATCGCCGGCATCGTCATTGAAATGTTAGTTCCAGGCTTTGGCGCGCCAGGCATCGTTGGGCTTCTATCGTTTGGTTTGTATTTCTTCGGTCACTATGTAGCTGGTTTTGCCGGAATGGAATCAGTTGTTCTATTTGTAATCGGGATAGCATTGCTTATCATCGAGGTATTTGTACCAAGCTTCGGGATTCTGGGCATTCTCGGAAGCACGGCATTGATCGCCGGCGTGGTATTGGCGGCTTCAGATTCGATGACGGCTTTTATCTCCATCGTTATTGCGCTTGTTGCTGCGATTATTTTGATCGTTCTATTTGTGCGAATGAATAAATCGAGAGGGATTTGGAATAAATTCATTTTGCGCGACAAGCTGACTACAGAACAAGGCTTTGTATCCGCCGACCTAAAGGATTCCCTTCTAGGGCTTGAAGGGATGACGATAACCCCGTTAAGGCCGGCAGGAACTGTTATTTTGGGGGATAAACGCATTGATGTAGTCACATCCGGGGAGTTTATTGATGCGAATCGCACGGTTACGGTTATAAAAGCGGAAGGTACGTGGGTGGTAGTTAAGGAAGTATCTAAATAATTAACAAAATAATTTAACCATATGGAGGTTTGAGACAATGGATCCTATCGTTTCATTTTTGATTATAGCCGTCGTAGTTATTATCGTACTATCCGTATTTCTTAGCTTCTTTCCGATTATGCTTTGGATTTCAGCATTGGCATCGGGAGTTAGGGTCGGAATTATTACGCTCGTTGCGATGCGCTTGCGCCGGGTCGTTCCAAGCAGAATCGTCAATCCGTTAATTAAAGCGACAAAAGCGGGTCTTGGCCTTAATATTAACCAGTTGGAGAGCCACTTCCTGGCAGGGGGAAATGTCGATCGCGTCGTTAATGCATTGATTGCTGCGCAGCGAGCGAATATTCCTCTTATTTTCGAACGTGCGGCTGCAATCGATTTGGCTGGCCGCGATGTGCTTCAAGCCGTACAAATGAGCGTTAACCCGCGAGTCATAGAAACGCCTATCGTCGCAGCAGTAGCGAAGGATGGTATTGAGGTGAAGGTAAAAGCGCGCGTAACGGTCCGTGCGAATATAGATCGTCTTGTCGGCGGTGCCGGCGAAGAGACCATCATCGCTCGTGTCGGCGAAGGTATTGTCACAACAGTGGGTTCAGCTAATTCCCACAAGGATGTGCTTGAGAACCCGGATATGATTTCTCGCACGGTGCTCGGTAAAGGTCTGGATGCCGGAACGGCATTCGAAATCCTTTCCATCGATATCGCGGATGTGGATGTAGGCAAAAACATTGGCGCTCATCTTCAAACGGAGCAAGCGGAAGCGGATAAAAAAATTGCCCAGGCGAAAGCGGAAGAACGCCGCGCGATGGCTGTAGCCCAAGAGCAGGAGATGAAAGCTAAGGTTGTGGAAATGGAAGCGCGAGTCGTTGAGTCGGAATCGCAGGTTCCGCTTGCCATGGCGGAAGCTCTCAGGAGCGGTAAAATCGGCGTGATGGACTATTTGAACCTGAAAAACGTAGAGGCAGACACGCAAATGCGCAGCTCTATCGGCAAGCAGGAAGGCCCAGCTGATCCGAAAGACGGCCGCTAATCCTAACGCTAAAAAGTAGTTGCTATGAGCAGCGTGAGTGCGTCTTGGAGGTGAAGGCAAATTGAAGATCATTGAATTTTTGATGAACAACATATTTATTGTGGTCGTTATTGTTGGGGCTCTCGCATCCCTATTCCGAAAGTCAGGATCGAAGAACAAACCCGGACGCATGCCAGACTTTGGCGGAGGCGGCTTGCCGCGAACCTTGTATCCGCAGGATAGCCGAAAGGAACTTGAAGAGCGTCCAATCCCGGCTGGCTCAGTAGGGGAGACCCTCTACCGCTCGCAAACGGAGAATAAGCGTGAGGATAGGGAAATCCCGTCACTTGCTTCCAGAGAATCGGAAATGTCTGTTGAGAGCCCACAGATTGCGTCTCTGCAGCGTGTGCTTCAAAGTGCGGCAACTAACAAGGATAAGGTTTCTGGTCCGGCAGAACGCAAATCTGTAAGCCAGGGCGCTGTCATGTACCCTAACCGTGCAGAAGATTTGCGAAGAGCGGTTATATGGGCTGAAATATTAGGACCGCCCCGCTCAAAAAAACCATTTCGGAAATAACCAATGAACCGTCGGAGCTTAATGCTCTGGCGGTTTTTTTATTTTACAGCCATATTTATCCGGTTAATCGCATATTTTGGAACAGTACATGAAAATGCAGTTCCTTTGCTTTGGATTAGCTAGGCTTACAATCCAGCTTAAACAAACCTTAAGGAGGCTAAGATTCGCACATGCGCCGTATAAAAAAGAAATTCCGCAAAGTGACAGCAGAGCTGCTTGATATGCCGCATGATGTCGTCTTTGATTTGCCTCGCCTTACGATGATCGGAGACCGCCAATTATATATCGAAAACCATCGAGGTGTCGTTCATTTCTCCAGCGAGCGCCTTAGATTAGCATTAAGCAAGGGCCAGCTGGAGGTAACGGGCAGCTCGCTTGTCATACGCACGATTTGGACGGAAGAAGTATTTGTGGAAGGCCAAATAACGAACATTCAGCTTCTGCCCTGATATAGAAAATGAATGCAAGGTTGTTGACGGCAAAATGTAATGAGCAAACCGTAATGGAGGCGAACGTATTGAGCGGAATTGGCGCGAATTGGATAAAAGGAATGGTTACCGTTCACATAAGGGAAGGACAACCGGAGCAGCTCGTCAACCGTGCACTAGCCGGCGGCTTGCAGCTGTCTTCTATACGTTGGACAAGCAGCGGCTTGCTTGAGTTTGAGCTGTCGGTCAGCGATTTCTTTGGCCTTCGTCCGTTTCTGAAGGAGACAGGCTGCCGAGTCCATGTTACGAAACGCAAGGGGCTGCCGTTTCTTCTCGTAAAGGCAGAGCGCAGAAAGCTTTTTGCTGGCGGAATCGTATTGTTTTTTGCAATCATATTCATGCTATCGTCACTCGTTTGGAGCATTGAAGTGCAGGGCAATGTAAAGTTGACGGAAGATCAGATAAGATTGGCTGCAAAAGAGGAAGGCCTGTATCCCATGCAATGGTCATTCCGTCTTACAGACGCTGACGTATTATCCAAGCAGCTCGTTCGAAAGCTTCCTGGATCAACGTGGGTAGGCGTCGAAAAAAAAGGCACGAAGGTAATTATCCAAGTTGTGGAGTCAACGATTCCGAGGCGAGCCGAATTGAATACGCCGCGTCATCTTGTCGCTTCAGCGGATGCTGTCGTTATTGAAATTATCGCGGAAGCGGGAAGGCCGGTCGTACGGAAAAACACTCGCGTGAAAAAAGATCAAATTCTGATTTCCGGAACGATTGGCGGCGAAGAAAATTCGCGAAATGTCGTTGCCAAAGGCAACGTCCGCGGGCTCGTCTGGTATGAGTATGAAATTGCCTCTCCTCTAGTTCAGCAGATTAAAGTATACACAGGTGAAAAAAAGACGAAATGGTTCGCCGTCATTGGCTCAAGAGCGTTGCAGGTTAGCGGCTATGGGAAGGATGGCTACGGCACTTCGGAAGCGATTCGTCACGAGGAGAAGGTTGCATGGCGCAATTGGACCCTGCCCATCGGCAGGATGAAGGAGACCGTCATGGAGACTCGATTAGAGGACAGGGAACTGACAGAGGCGGAGGCAAAGAGCGCGGGAATCCTCCAGGCTAAAGCTAACGTACTAATTAAAGCAGGCAGCGATGCGGTCATCCGAGATGAAATTGTTTTGCATGAAAAGGCGGACAATGGTAAAGTTTATATGAAAGTTCTTTTTGAGGTCGAGCAATCTATCGTTAAAGAAATGCCACTAGTCCAGATGCAGGGAGAATGAGGATTGTTGCAAATTGAAACGAAAGTAGTAAAAATACCGCTCGGTAACGCAGCGGAAGGACTTGCAGTACTCGGACCACAAGACAATTATTTACGCCTTGTACAAGCGCAGGTTGAATCTTCAATTACTTCGCGTGAAGCGGAAATTGTCATTTCGGGGCCCTCTGATGAAGTTGAATCGCTGGAGCAGCTATTCAATGTGCTCTTACAGCTTGTTCGCGGCGGTTATAAACCATCGGAACGGGATGTCGCTTATGCATTAGAACTCGCGAGATCCATGCAGGCAGAGGAGCTGCTAGACTTATTTAAGAAAGAAATCACGACTACCTTCCGAGGCAAGCCGATCCGCGTGAAGACGATCGGTCAGCGTCATTATGTGAAGACGATCCGCAAACGGGATATCGTATTCGGTATTGGACCAGCCGGAACGGGTAAAACATATTTGGCAGTCGTACTTGCCGTAGCTGCTTTGAAGGAAGGCTCTGTTAAACGGATCGTATTGACGAGACCGGCAGTAGAAGCGGGAGAAAATCTCGGATTTTTGCCGGGCGATTTGCAAGAAAAAGTAGATCCGTATTTGCGACCTCTTTACGATGCTTTGCATGATGTGCTGGGGCCGGATCAGACCGTTAAAGCATTAGAACGCGGCATGATTGAAATCGCGCCGCTTGCTTATATGCGGGGTCGTACGCTTGACGATGCGTTCATCATTTTGGATGAAGCGCAAAATACGACGCCCGAGCAAATGAAAATGTTTCTGACTAGGCTTGGATTTAGCTCCAAAATGGTCATTACAGGCGACGTTACGCAAATTGACTTGCCCAGAGGCAAAAACTCAGGCTTGATCGAGGCTCAGCGTATATTAAAGGACATAGAGGAAATCGGCATTATCCTTTTCTCTGAGCAGGATGTTGTCCGTCATTCATTAGTTCAAAAGATTATTGTTGCCTATAACTGGGATGCTGAAAACAAAGCCTAGAAAGGGATGTCTGCTGCATGAACCAAAACCAGACCGGAAAACAGGGGAATTTGCTGCCATCTAAGACGGCGGGTTGGAAGCAGAGTGCAGCCGTTCGCTGGGTGCTAATGTTGATGTTTGTGCTGCTGTTTTATTTCAGCTTAGCTCCGCATCTCGTTCCTGAGACATACGACATTGAGGAGGGCGCTGTAAGCGAGAAGGATATCAAAGCGCCCTTCCAAATAAAAGACGAGAAGGCGACACGACAAGCGGAAGAGGACGCAGCTGAAAAAGTCGACGTTATTTATTCCATAGTGCCCTTACGCAACGAAGTATTGGTTGATCAGATTTTTGTTCGAATCGAGCAATTGAATCAGGACGATCAAGTAACCTTGCAAAATAAAATTGATATTTACCGTAATGAAATTCCGGGACGCTATGCGGAGTATATCGACACCTTTGTTAAGCTCAACAAGGGCAGAGGCACCTACAACGACACTCTGCTTGAGGAAATGTCGCTGGTCGCAAAAGAACAGGAATACACCATTCCGGAAGAAACCTTTTACAAAATGCCAAACCTATCAGCCGAAACCTTAACCGAGATGCGTAATGTAGCTCGGGATATTGTGCGTAAGCTGACGGTCGAGCAGCTTCGGGAAGCCGAAACTGCGCGGACGCAGGTGGCTGAGCTTGTGAATGCCAGCTCGCTTTCAAGCCGGACGAGCAGAGAAATTGTACAGGAGCTGGCTAGATTCGCAATTATGCCGAATAAGTTTCTGGACAAAGCAGCGACAGACGAAGCCATGGTACAAGCTAAGCAGAACACGCCTCCTGTGGTCATTAAAGAGGGCGAGCTGATTGTAAAGCGCGGCCAGACTATTACGCCTGATTTGTACAAGCTCCTTGTTGATTCCTCGCTGCTTCAGGATAAGAAAAACTACTGGCCGCAGCTTGGGCTTTTGATTATGTCCTTAATGTTCATCGTCTCGCTGTACGCGTATTTGCATCAGTCGGGGAGCATAAATGGCGTTAAGCCTAAATATAACAATGCATCTTTGCTTATGTTGTGGCTTATTTTTCTAATCAATATCATAACGATACAAATCATTTCCTTGACGCAAACGGATGCTGCCCCGTATGCAGGCTATTTGGCTCCTGCTGCACTAGGCACCATGTTGATTACGCTTTTGCTAGATATGCACTTAGCAATGATCAGCTCCATTTTATTTGCGATTATGGGAAGCGTGATATTAAATACCGGCCAGCATCAAATTTTCGATTTTCAGTACGGATTTGTCATTATCGTTGTTTCGTTCGCTGCGATTTTCTCCATACACCGCGCGAGTCAACGGTCCACGATATTGAAAGCAGGCATCATGGTCAGCTTGTTTGGCTCACTATCCGTCCTTACAGTTTTGCTGCTAACCGAGCAGCTCGAGCGCGCTCCGTTCATCTATTCGGTTGCTTTTGCTTTCGCAAGCGGATTAATTACGGCAGTGCTCGTCATCGGGTTGATGCCGTTTTTCGAGATTACATTCGGTATATTATCGGCGCTGAAGCTTGTTGAGCTCTCCAATCCGAATCATCCATTGCTGCGGAAGCTGCTGACAGAAACGCCGGGTACCTACCATCACAGCGTGATGGTTGGCAATTTATCCGAAGCGGCGGCCGAGGCCATCGGTGCCGATGGATTATTATGCCGAGTCGGTTCGTTTTATCATGACATCGGAAAGACGAAACGGCCGAATTATTTTATCGAAAACCAGTCCAATATCGAAAATCCGCATGATACCATTGATCCGAAGCTAAGCAAATCAATCATTGTCGCCCATGCAAGAGACGGTGTAGATATGCTGAAGGGACATAATATTCCTAAGCCTATTCGGGATATTGCAGAGCAGCATCATGGGACGACTTCGCTTAAGTTTTTTTATTACAAGGCAATAAAGCAAGCTGAAGAACAAGGCATCGAACCACAGTTCACAGAGGATGAATTCCGTTATCCCGGTCCTAAGGCACAGTCGAAGGAAGCGGCAGTAGTCGGTATTGCCGATTGCGTTGAAGCAGCGGTACGAAGCCTGCGGAATCCAACCGTGGAGCAGGTTGAAGCGATGATTCACAAAATCATTAAGAGCAGGCTGGATGATAACCAGTACAATGAATGTGATTTAACGTTGAAGGAACTTGATAAAATTGCGCTATCGCTTAAGGAAAGCGTAATTGGCATATTCCATTCACGTATCGAATACCCGGATGATGTGAAAACAAAGGAGCGTTTGGCATGAGCTTACAACTCGATTGGAGCAATGAGCAGCAAAAGCTGGAGATCCCTGATGAATGGATAGCAACACTAGAAAAGCTGCTGAGGCTTGCGGGCGAGGCGGAAGGCATTCAATATGGCGAGGTCTCGTTAACCTTCACGAATGATGAGGAAATTCACCAGTTAAACCGAGAATATCGCGGGATCGACCGCCCGACAGATGTATTGTCTTTTGCTATGCAGGAAGATGGCGTAGACGAGCTCGACATTATTTTCGAGGTTGAACATGAAGAGGATGCCGATCCGATTTCAGGCATGCTTGGAGACATTATCATTAGTGTGGATACGGCACTTGCACAAAGCGAAGAGTACGGACATTCATTGGAGCGGGAAATCGGCTTTTTGTTCGTTCATGGTTTTCTGCATTTGATTGGTTACGATCACCAGGATGATGAGACAGAAGCGGAGATGACCGCAAAGCAGGAAGCTATTTTGCAACAGGTAGGTTTAACTCGTTAATGCAGAAGTTTATTGCAAGCTTCGCGGTAGCGATCTCTGGAGTCGTCTTTGCGCTACGTACGCAAAGTCATATGCGGTTTCACGCGTTAGCAGGGCTGATTGCATGTGTTGTTGGATTAATCGTGTCGCTTGAGCCGCTCGAATGGGCGATTATTCTTCTAGCGATCGCAGTCGTTATTAGTGCTGAAATGATCAATACGGCTGTCGAGCAAGCGGTTAATCTTGCTAGCCCAAGCATACATCCGGTGGCGAAAGTGGCCAAGGATGTTGCTGCCGGAGCAGTTCTCATTGCCGCAGTCATTTCAGCGATTATAGGGCTGCTCATCCTTGGGCCGCCCTTATGGCGTTTATTCGCAGGTTAAGAAGTCAATCCTGAACGGAGATGATTTGGATGGTATACGAAGGATTATCGGAGTCATATACGGCGCTGATGAACGCGGCTAAGGAAGCGATGTCTCGCGCTTACGTGCCTTATTCAAATTTCCAAGTCGGAGCAGCGCTTCTAGACGATGATGGACATATCCATCACGGGTGCAACATTGAGAATGCGGCTTATAGTCCTACTAATTGCGCAGAACGTTCGGCGATATTTCGCGCGGTTTCCGACGGAAAACGACCAGGTCAATTTCAGGCGATTGCGGTTATTGGCGATACCGAGGGGCCAATCGCGCCATGCGGCGTCTGCCGTCAGGTTTTAGTTGAGTTTTGTGCACCAGACATGCCTGTAATCATGGGTAATATAAACGGTCAGTGGACGATTTCGACCGTATCAGACATATTGCCGGGGGCTTTCACGCCGGCGTCATTAGAAAATAGGGAGCGTTAAATAAACATATGAATCTAACAACATCAAATGACCGTGACAGCAAAAAATTCCGATCTGGCTTCGTAGCTATAATTGGCAGGCCAAATGTAGGGAAATCAACGCTCATGAACCATCTTATTGGACAAAAAATTGCAATCATGTCAGACAAGCCGCAAACAACCAGGAACAAAATTCACGGCGTATATACCACTAACGATACACAAATTGTATTTTTGGATACTCCAGGTATCCACAAGCCCCAATCAAAGCTTGGCAATTACATGATGCAGACTGCCGAGAGCGCGCTTAGAGAGGTTGAGGCTGCACTATTTCTAATTGACGCATCCGAGGGGCTTGGCGGCGGTGACCGCTTCATTATCGAACAGCTTAAAAAGGTGAAAACGCCTGTTTTTCTTGTTATGAATAAAATTGACAAGGTAGAACCGGAGCAGCTTTTGCCAATGATTACGCAATACAACGAGCTTCATGAATTTGCGGAAATCATTCCGATCTCAGCGCTTAAAGGAAATAACGTAGATACGTTGCTTGAGCAGCTATCTCGTTATTTACCTGAAGGCCCGCAATATTACCCGGCAGATCAAATTACAGATCACCCGGAGCAGTTCGTTTGCTCAGAGCTTATTCGCGAAAAGATTCTTCACATGACTCGCGAAGAAATTCCGCATTCCATCGCGGTTACGATCGAGGATATGCGCGTTAAAGAAAATGGAGTCGTGTATATCGGAGCGGTAATTTTCGTTGAACGCGATTCCCAGAAGGGCATCATTATCGGCAAAAAAGGCGACCTCTTGAAGGAAGTCGGAAAACAGGCGCGCAAAGATATCGAAGCGCTTCTTGGCTCGCGCATTTATCTAGAACTGTGGGTAAAAGTAAAGAAGGATTGGCGCAATCAAGAGCGTGTGTTAAAGGATCTTGGCTATCGCCACGATTAAACAAAATTGACGTATTTTGTTAAGGATAGACAGCACCCGTTTATCGCATCCTATTACCGTCTGAAGCAGCATTTCAGGGGACGGAAAGGGATGAATACGTATGCGAAATTTTTCGTGGAAGTATTTTACGTTGACCGGGGATGTCGAATCTTTCATGCTATACAAGGAAATGAATCAATATGGTGCAGAAGGCGGCTCCGATGCGTTAGCCAGCGAACACGAGGAGCATTCCCCGCTTGAAGTAGAAGATACCTCAGGCTGATGCATCCATGGAATTATCGTATCGATTGATCATGTATAGGTTTTGGAAAGATAAGCTAACAGGTGAGCAGCATTCATCTCTTAGCTTATCTTTAACCGCTAAACGTGAGTTCGCAGCCATGGGACTGTGAACCTTGCGTTTCTGCTTTCAGGGGAGAGTTTGTGCAATGCTGTATCGTGTTGAGGGGATAGTCATTCGAAGCATGGATTATGGGGAAGGTAACAAAATCGTAACTCTGCTTACAAAAACAAACGGAAAAGCGGGCGTATTAATACGCGGCGCAAAGAAACTGAAGAGCAAGCATTCGTCACTCGCTCAGCCGTTTACATATGGCGAGTTCGTTTATTTTCGGAGCAGCGGACTCGGCACACTTAACCATGGTGAGATTATCGAATCTCACCATGTTTTGCGTGAAAAGCTAGACTTGGCAGCCTATTCGTCTTATGTAGCCGAGCTTACGGACCGTTCGCTGCAGGACGATGAAGCAACTGGATTTCATTTTGAGCAGCTGAAAGCATGTCTTGCCGCACTCCAAGAAGGAAAAGACGCCCAAATTGTGACACATCTCTACGAAATGCGAATTTTGGATTTATCAGGTTACGCTCCTGAACTGGATGAATGCGTTAGCTGCGGAAACGTTGTTGGTCCTTTTGTGCTCTCACCTTACGCCGGCGGCATATTGTGTACGCGTTGCAAGGGAAAGGATCCCCATGGGGTACCGCTTGGAGAAGGAGCATATAAGCTGCTTCGGTTATTCCGCCGTATGGATATGAGGAGACTGGGTTCTATCCAAGTAAAGCCGGAAACGAAAGCAGAACTTAAGCATTCCATGCGAAAGCTTATGGATACTCATCTGGGCTTACAGCTTAAATCGCGCAATTTTCTTGACCAATTGGATAAACTCATGTGAAAGCCCTTCACTATTTATGTTGGATATCATTGGTTTTCCCTCTGTCTTAAGGTGTAGTTAGCACACAGGACAAAATAGACTGGGTTTTTTAATTGCTTGAAGCGCATGTTTGACATTTGACATTTGCCATAAAGAAGCATAAAATAATGCAATATGAATATTGGGCAATGATGGAGAAAGTAATTGTTTTATGTCGACAAGCTTAGCGAGCTGGGAAAAGTGAAAGCCCAGATGGACAAAACGATGAAAGGGCACTCCGGAGTCGTATCGAAGAAAGAGGGTTTGCTCGTAAGGAGTGAACCAAGTAGGGTGGAACCGCGGGAATTTAACTCTCGTCCCTACGTCTGGCAGCAGGCGTAGAGACGGGAGTTTTTTGCGTATCATCGCCTTTGCCGAACTTGCGAAAATTTTCCAAAAGGACAGAATACAGAAGAAGAAGGAGAGGGTCAGTAATGAATTTTCAGAAAATGATTTTAACGCTGCAGCAATTCTGGGCTGAACAAAATTGTATTCTAGTACAGCCTTATGATGTGGAGAAGGGTGCCGGAACGATGAACCCGATGACATTCTTGCGTTCAATTGGGCCTGAGCCTTGGAATGTAGCTTACGTGGAGCCATCCCGTCGTCCAGCCGATGGCCGTTACGGTGAAAATCCGAATCGCCTATACCAGCATCACCAATTTCAGGTTATTTTGAAGCCTTCGCCAGACAACATACAAGAGCTTTACCTGGAAAGCTTGAAACAGCTCGGAATTGATGCGAATGACCATGATATTCGTTTTGTTGAGGATAACTGGGAATCACCGACGCTCGGCGCTTGGGGCCTTGGCTGGGAAGTATGGCTGGATGGCATGGAGATTACACAATTCACGTATTTCCAGCAGGTTGGCGGCATTGATGCTAATCCTGTTGCCGTAGAGATCACTTATGGTATGGAACGACTTGCTTCTTATATTCAAGAAAAAGAAAACGTGTTTGATTTGGAATGGGTAGAGGGCATAACGTACGGTGACGTTTTCAAGCAGCCAGAATATGAGCATTCCAAATATACGTTTGAGACATCGGACACGGCGATGTTATTTTCCTTGTTCAACATGTACGAGGAAGAAGCGAAAAAAACAATGGAGCATCATCTCGTATTTCCAGCGTACGATTATGTGCTGAAATGCTCACACACCTTTAACCTGCTCGATGCTCGCGGAGCGATTAGCGTAACGGAAAGAACAGGCTACATTACAAGGGTGAGAAATTTGGCGCGTGCCTGCGCCTCAACCTATTACGAGGAAAGAGAACGTTTAGGTTTCCCGTTGCTGAAGAAAGGAGTGAAGCAGCATGACTAGAGATTTGTTGCTTGAAATTGGACTCGAGGAAGTTCCGGCCCGATTTGTACGCGGTGCTATGAATCAGCTTAAGGATAAAACGGTAAAATGGCTGTCGGATTCACGCATCGAACATGGTGCTGTAAAGGTGTATGCGACACCACGCCGGATTGCAGTCCTTATTCAAGATGTAGCTGAGAAGCAGTCTGATATGAATGAGGAAGCAAAAGGGCCTTCACGAAAAATTGCCCAGGATGACCAAGGAAACTGGAGCAAAGCGGCACTCGGATTTGCCAGGAGCCAGGGCGTAGAACCGGAGCAGCTTTATTTTCAAGAGCTCGCCGGCGTAGAGTATGTTTATGCGAATAAAAGCAGCGTGGGCGCAGAGACCGCGGCGGTTCTTCCTGAAGGTTTGCTTTCGTTGATTACGTCGATGTCTTTCCCTAAGAATATGCGTTGGGGAAGCCATGAGCTTCGTTTCGTAAGACCGATCCGTTGGCTTGTCGCGTTATTCGGCCAAGATGTCATTCCATTTGAAATAACGGGCGTACAGACCGGCAACGTATCCCGCGGACATCGCTTTCTCGGAGAGAATACGACTGTCCAAGAGCCTGCTCAATACGTTGAGCGCTTGCGCGAGCAGAATGTCATTGCAGACGTGAGTGAACGCGAGGAGCTGATCGTTGCTCAAATAAATCAGCTTGCGAAGGAAAAGGGCTGGGAGATTGCAATCAAGGAAGATTTGCTGGAAGAGGTCTTGTTCCTAGTCGAATATCCTAATGTGCTATTTGGCGGTTTCGACCCGGCATTTCTTCACATCCCGCAGGAGGTGCTCATCACATCTATGCGTGAGCATCAAAGATACTTTCCTGTATTCAACGGTGAGGGACAGCTTCAGCCGTTTTTCGTTACCGTCCGCAACGGCGATCTAAAGTCGATTGAACTAGTAGCCAAGGGTAATGAAAAGGTGCTGCGCGCGAGACTTTCAGATGCGAAATTTTTCTATGAGGAAGATCATAAGCTGACGATCGAGCATGCTCTTTCTAAGCTTGAGAATATCGTATATCACGAAGAAATAGGCTCAGTTGCCGACAAGGTAAGAAGAATTCGCGCGACAGCCGATCTATTAAGCAAGCATTTGCAAATCGATGAGCAGCAATCCCAAGATATCAGCCGCTCTGCAGATATTTGTAAATTCGATCTCGTATCACAAATGGTTTATGAGTTCCCTGAGCTTCAAGGTATCATGGGTGAAGATTATGCCCTAAAAGCAGGAGAGCGCGAATCGGTGGCGAAAGCCATTAATGAACATTACCAGCCTCGTTTTGCCGGCGATCTGGCGCCGTCAGAATTAACAGGAGCGATCGTAAGCTTAGCTGACAAGATCGATACGATTGTAGGCTGTTTCTCCATCGGAATTATTCCAACAGGTTCACAGGATCCATATGCGCTTCGGAGACAAGCAGCCGGGATCGTTCAAATCATTTTGGCACACGGCTTAAAGTTGGAACTAAATGATTTGTATGATGCTTCCTTGTCTGTACATGAGAGCCGCGGTTTGAAGCGTGCAGCAGCAGATATTCGCAAGGATCTTTCGGATTTCTTCGCGCTTCGAGTCAAAAACGTGCTGTCTGAGCAAGGCGTTCGTTACGATGTCGTTGATGCGGTTATGGCGTCAGGCTTCACGGATTTGAAGTCGACGATCGAGCGAGCTAACGTCGTTCAGTCTTTAGCTGGGGGCGAGGACCGCACTGCGTTCAAACAAACGGTGGAACAGTTCAACCGCGTGAGCAACCTAGGCTCCAAAGCGGCTGCAACAACGGTGGATGCCGCTTTGTTTAGCGAACAGGTAGAGAACGAGCTGTATGAAAAATGGCAGCAACAGCGTCCTGTATTCAAAGAGGCGATTGACGCGGGAGATATTTCAAAAGCGGTTCATTCATTGTCATCCTTGAAGCCGTATATTCATACTTATTTTGAAAATGTCATGGTCATGGCACCCGATGAGGCAGTACGCGCGAACCGTTTGTCAACGCTTGCTGGTATCGCGGAGGATATTGCCGTTGTTGCCGATTTCTCTAAGCTAGTTTGGTAGTAAAAGAAGTCAGGAGGATGATGGAAGATGTCTCGTTTAAATCCGGAAGTAATCGTCTATGTCGTATCCGATGCAGCTGGTGATACGGGTGAGCTTGTCGTTCGAGCAGCCATTGCGCAATTTCATCCGCTCCATACAGATATTCGCAGAGCTCCGTTTATTACAGAGGAAGCAGGCTTGCAGCGAATTATTTTGCAGGCAAAGCAAGTCGATGCCATCGTGATCTATACGTTAGTCATACCGCATCTCCGTGACAGCATGAAAAAGCTTGCCGAGACCCATAACGTCGCCGCCATCGATCTTTTGGGGTCATTTATAGAAACGCTTGAAATGCGGACAGGTCGAAAATCCCGTCAAGAGCCTGGACTTAATCATGTTCTTGACGCGGATTATTTCCGCAAAGTGGAAGCGGTCGAATTCGCGGTTAAGTATGATGACGCAAGAGATACTTCGGGGGTATTAAAGGCAGATATTGTATTGGTAGGGGTATCGCGTACGTCGAAGACCCCGTTGTCCATGTACCTTGCCCATCAAAAGTTTAAAGTCGCGAATGTGCCGCTTGTTCCGGAATTAAAGCCGCCTGAAGAATTGTTTAAGCTCCCTAAGCGCAAAGTAATTGGACTTACGATTGGGGTTCCTTATTTGAATACCATTCGGAAGGAACGCCTCAAGGCGCTTGGATTACCTAATAATGCATCCTATGCCACGCCGGACCGTATTGAAAAAGAACTTCTCTATGCCGATAACATTATGAAACAGCTCGGATGCGTTGTCATTGACGTATCGCACCGGGCAGTTGAAGAAACGGCAAGCTTAATTATGGAATATGTACGTATGCCATAAAGCAAGGGGAAGGATTTTTTACAGTTATGCCGTATATAATAATATAGGACAAGAATTTGAAATCGAGCGGTGATCTTCTATTCGGATTGAGAAACCTACTATTGTAGTCGACGCTGATGCATGTCCGGTAAAAGCTGAAATAGGCGAAACAGCTAGACAATACTCGGTTCGTGTTCTTATGGTTGCTTCTCATGACCATAGATTAGAGCCACAGCCAGGCGTAGATATTGTACAGGTCGACCGGAGCAATCAATCCGTCGATCTGTATATCGTGAACCATATATCACGCGGAGATATTGTTGTTACGCAGGATTTCGGATTGGCATGCATAGCAATTGGCAAAGGCGCAATCGTCCTGTCTCCAAGGGGAGAGCAGTATACGGACGATAACATTGATTATTTGATGGAGCGGAGACATGAACTAGCGAAACGTCGCCGCACCGGAGGCAAAACAAGAGGGCCGAAAGCGATGAATAATGACGATCGTGATCGTTTTCAACAAAAGTTGACAAAAGTTTTGCGAAATGAGCAGGAGAACCATGACGTATAGCGAATATTATTTACGTGTTACTAGGATGAAGGTGATGAACGATGACATACGGTAATAAAATACCGGAAGAGGTCATTGATGCTGTCCGCAAGCATTATGACATCGTAGAGACGGTCGGGAAATATGTTCATCTCACGAAGCACGGCAAATATATGAAGGGGTTATGTCCGTTCCATTCGGAGAAGACTCCCTCGTTTACAGTAACGCCGGAGCTCCAAATTTACCATTGCTATGGCTGCGGGAAAGGCGGAAACGTCATTCGTTTTTTCGAGGAAATGGAAGGCTATTCGTTTCCTGAAGCCGTTCGCGTGCTGGCCCTCGATGCAGGTATGCCCGTTACTTGGGCCTCGGCTGAGGGTAATAAATCTACGCCGCATGATGCTGACCGTGCCAAAATCATTGAAGCGCATGAGCTTACGATTAAGCTTTATCATCATGTGCTCAATAATACGAAGCAAGGTCAGGCTGCAAAGCAATATTTGCGGGAGCGTGGACTCAGCGATAAGCTAATCGATCATTTTATGATTGGTTATGCGCCAGAGGAATGGGACTTGCTTGCTCGTTTTTTGACGAACCGGGGATTCGATCTGGCACTAATGGAAAAAGGCGGGCTGCTTTCGGCAAAGGCTGACGGGAGTGGGTATGTGGATCGGTTTCGTAATCGCATCATGTTTCCGATTTGGGATCGAGACGGCAAAGCTACCGCGTTTGCGGGTCGCATTATAGGCGAAGGACAGCCGAAATACTTGAATACCTCAGAAACGATGCTATTTACGAAAAGCAGAACACTTTACAACTTGCATTATGCACGGCCAGCTATCCGAAAGAGCAAGCAGGTCGTTTTGTTTGAAGGCTACATGGATGTCATCAAATCATGGAGCGCTGGCGTAAAAAATGGAATAGCTACGATGGGAACGGCTTTAACCGATGAACATTGTGCCATTCTGAAGCGCCAAGCCGAAGAGGTCATCGTCTGTTATGACGGTGATGATGCGGGACAAGCAGCAGCGTTCAAATCAATTCCTATGCTCGAGGGCGCAGGCTTGCGAGTATCGGTGGCGATGCTTCCGAAAGGTAAGGATCCCGATGATTATATAAGCGAATACGGACCGGAGGCTTTCTTGCGGGATACGATGGACCAGCCGGTGTCCGTAACAAAATTTAAGCTTATATATTCAAGGAAAAACCATATACTGCTAAAAGAAGAAGGTAGAAAGAACTATCTGCTTGAAGCGGTACAAATTGTTGCAGAGCTTGATTCGTCAACGGAACGTGAGGTCTACTTAAAGGAAATTTCCCGTGAGTTTGAAATCTCTCTTGACGCCTTAAAGCAGGACTGTCATCAAATTAGACAGGAGCTGCAAAAAAAGAAACCGCAAGGGGATAATAACGACAATTCGTGGAATAATGGTAGGAATGAAAAGCCCCGAAAGTCTGGACCGCCTACTCTTATGCCCGCTTACACGCATGCAGAACGAAGGTTGTTGCATGTTATGATGCGGGATCGGGAAGTGGCGCAAGCGGTTCATGAACGTTTGGGTGATGCGTTTAATGTAGAGGATCACGCAGCTCTTGCTGCTTATTTATACGCTTATTTTGCTCAAGGCTATGATCCGGATGTCAGCCGTTTTATTGCAACGCTGCATGACGACCGATTAGAACGCGCAGCTGCATCGATTCTGATGATGGACGGTGACTTCCCGTTCGACGATACGACGATGGACGCTTATATTCAAGACATTATCAAGGTTCCGCAGTATCGGGATATTGAGCGCAAGAAAGAAGAAATGGTGCGTGCTGAGCGTACCGGAGATTTTTTGGCAGCAGCACAAATAGCAAGTGAGATTATAACCCTAGAGAGACAGCTTAAAGGGCGACAGGAAGATCGTTTCTAGGGGGGAGGGAGTCGGAACATGGCGAATGATCAACATACTGAACTAGATACCGAACAAAAACTGGATCATGTGAAGGATCAATTGATCGAACAAGGCAAGAAGAGGTCTTCTTTGACGTATAAAGAAATTATGGATAAGTTGGCTCCGTTCGATCAGGATCCTGAACAAATTGATGAATTTTTCGAACAGCTCGATGATTTTGGGATTGAGGTACTGAACGAAAACGATGAAGAGAATCCACTCGCTGCCCAAGGGGAAGAGCAAGAGCGCGAGCAGGATGACTTTAATTTCGATGATGATCTTGCATTGCCGCCAGGTATCAAGATTAATGATCCTGTACGGATGTATTTAAAAGAAATAGGCCGAGTTCCGCTTCTTTCAGCGGATGATGAGGTTGAGCTGGCGCAACGAATTGAGAACGGCGACGAAGAAGCAAAACGGAGATTGGCGGAAGCTAATTTACGGCTCGTAGTTAGTATCGCGAAGCGTTATGTCGGCAGAGGAATGTTATTCCTGGATTTAATTCAAGAAGGGAATATGGGCCTGATTAAAGCGGTTGAGAAGTTTGACCATCAGAAGGGCTTTAAGTTCAGTACTTATGCGACATGGTGGATTCGCCAAGCGATTACCCGTGCCATTGCTGACCAAGCTCGGACGATTCGTATTCCTGTTCATATGGTGGAAACAATCAACAAGCTGATTCGCGTATCCCGTCAATTGCTTCAAGAGCTTGGACGCGAACCGACACCGGAGGAAATTGCTGCAGAAATGGAGCTAAGCACGGAAAAAGTTCGTGAGATCATGAAAATTGCCCAAGAGCCGGTATCGCTGGAAACTCCGATCGGGGAAGAAGATGATTCTCATCTCGGCGATTTCATCGAAGATCAAGAAGCGCTGGCACCTGCTGATGCCGCTGCGTATGAGCTGCTTAAGGAACAACTTGAGGATGTACTCGACACGCTGACCGAAAGAGAAGAAAACGTACTGCGTCTTCGCTTCGGACTTGATGACGGACGTACAAGAACACTTGAAGAGGTCGGCAAGGTATTTGGTGTTACGCGTGAGCGTATTCGTCAAATTGAAGCTAAGGCACTTCGCAAGCTTCGTCACCCTAGCCGGAGCAAACGGTTGAAGGATTTTCTCGAATAAAAAACTTTATGATTATCGACCTTTCTGCTCGTGCAGCGAGGTCTTTTTTCTTAAAAATGAGCCTCATACATAAGGACTTGCAAGCGGCAGGCCGAACCCGAAAGGATAGCGAGATTTTATGAATCAGGATCGTCGGCAAATTATCGTGAAAGAAATTGATCATTGGCGGCGAAGCAAACTGCTGCCGGATCAGTACTGTGACTTTCTAATGAATTTATACGCTGATCAAGATACGGTCCATGAAAGCAAACAACAGCAACATACAGTAGGAAAGGCGATTGCTGCTGTTCAAAGGGCAACGGGTTTGCAATGGTTTCTTACATTTGGAACTTTTACCTTAATTTCCTTTGTTGTGCTTTATTTTAACGAATTTCATCTGTTATTGCAAATGGCCGTCGTGGCCCTTGGGACGGCAGTTTTTTTACGTATCGGGCAGCGTCTTCGGAGTCGAAACGAGGCAGCTGGATTAGCTATTACCAGCACTGGCATGCTCCTTCTTTTAGGAGGGGGACTTTACATGTTAAATGTTCACGGTCTTGACCAATGGGGCTGGAAAACGGGATTACTTGCGTTTTGCTCACTCTTTTGGATTGTATATGGAATAGCAGCTCGCATACCCGCTTTGCATTTTAGCGGCTGGCTTGCAGCTATTCTTGTTTATGCGTGGCTGCTGTCACAATTTATGGTCGATTCAAAATGGTATGAAATACAGCTTTACTGGCTGCCTATTGCGTGCTTGTTCGGTTGGGGGAGCTGGTTTGTTCATCGCTGGTCAAAGCCAGCGTCCGCAGTGCTATTCGTAACTTGCGCATTGGTGTGGTTCATGCCTGAGCTGTATTCGGTCATGATCGTAGATGGGGCCATTTGGCTGCAACTGCAGCTAATCGTCAAAATAGCAATTGGCGGCGGATTATTATTCGCAATGCGAAAACAATGGATGGTGTGGGTAGTATAATGCTAAAACTTTCAAAACGTCTGCAGAAAATTGCGGATTACGTATCAATGGGGTCGCGTGTGGCGGACATTGGATCTGATCATGCAATGCTTCCGGTGTATTTACTCCAAAGTAATCGATGCCCTTCGGCTATTGCCGGTGAATTAAACAGAGGCCCCTTTGAGGCTGCAAAGAAACAGAGTGCAGATGCAGGTCTTACCTCACGATTGACGGTACGACAAGGTGATGGTTTGAATGTTTTAATATCAGGTGAAGCTGATACGGTCACAATTGCCGGTATGGGCGGCAGCTTGATGAGTGACATTCTAGAGGCAGGGTTTACAGCTGGAAAGCTGGAAGGGGTCACTGAGCTCGTGCTGCAGCCTAATGTAGGCGAAGAATTGGTACGTCAATGGCTGCTCAAGCATCATTGGTTTTTAAAAGCTGAAAGCATTCTGGAAGAGGACGGGAAAATTTATGAGGTGCTGCATGCAGTGCGCTCAGATGATGCCGTATCACGCAACAGCGAGCTTTATGATGGCCATTTCTTAGCACTTAATCTTGAGACAGATTTGTTGTTTAAGGTTCTAATGCAGATGGGGCCGTATCTTCTTCGTGATCCGCAGCCTGCGCTATTCAAAAAATGGCGTCATGAGCTGAATAAGCTGGAGCGAATTTGCGAATCGCTTGCAGGATCAGATCTTGCTGAATCGGCAGTTAAGCGCGAACAATTTCTTGCGGAGATGCATGTGATTAAGGAGGTTTTACAATGTTTGCGAACGGACAATCCGTAGTCCAGCTAATGGAACAGCTTGCTCCAAAACATTATGCGGTGGAGAATGACAAAATCGGCCTGCAGCTTGGCACATTGAATAAACCAATTCATAAGATTCTTGTAGCATTAGATGTTACCGATGCCGTTGTAAATGAAGCAATAGAAGTAGGCGCAGAGCTTATTATTGCTCATCATGCCATCATCTATCGTCCGCTGGCAAAGCTGGACACCTCGACCGCTGCCGGTCGTTTATATGAGAAGCTTATTAAAAATGATATCGCGGTATATATTTCACATACAAATCTAGACGTAGCCGACGGCGGGATTAATGATTGGCTGGCTGATCTTGTCGGAATCTTGCCGGAAGGCCGTCAATGTTTAGAAGAGGTTCATACCGATAAGCTGTACAAGCTGGTTGTGTTTGTCCCTGAGAGTCATCATGAGCAAGTGTTAGAGGCTATTTGGCGTGCGGGTGCCGGAGAAATCGGCAGCTACAGCAATTGCAGCTTTAACATAAAAGGTACAGGTACTTTCGTTCCAGGACCCGGCACGAATCCCTATATTGGAGCAGAGGGCAAGCTTGAGCATGCGGCCGAAATTCGTATTGAAACGATCGTGCCTCACAGCGTTCATCGTAAAGCGGTGCAAGCCATGCTGAAGGCGCATCCTTATGAAGAGGTTGCCTATGATTTGTACGCAATGGATCTAAAGGGACGCTCTTTTGGATTAGGGAGAACAGGCAAGTTGGAGCAGCCAATCACATTAGGCGAGCTGGCGGAGCAAGCAAAAATTATTTTCGAAGTTCCTGCTGTTCGGGTAGTTGGGCCGCTTGACCGTGTCATACGCAAAGCGGCTGTACTCGGCGGCTCTGGCGCAAGATATGTGCGGCATGCGATATTTGCTGGAGCGGATGTGCTTGTTACAGGCGATATTGATTATCATACAGCGCATGATGCCCTTGCAGCCGGGATGACGATCATTGACCCTGGACATAACATTGAGAAGGTCATGAAGAATAAGGTTGCTGAATGGTTGAATAAACAGCTTGCTGGCAGTAAGTCTGAAACGAAGGCAGTTGCTTCTTCATTGAATACCGAGCCGTTTTCTTTTGTATAACGGCTTGTCGCTTTACCTGCATATTTAACGAGTATTAAAGAATATAAGTGTTGGAATTTGTTTCAGGGTTGAGCTTTTACGAAAATACTTGTATACTTAACGATGCCACGGAAAGTTTGACAGACAATCGCTGGCGGCCTTGTTGCCGCGAGAGGAAAGTCCGGGCTCCACAAGGCAGGATGCTGGATAACGTCCAGTCAGCGCGAGCTGAAGGAAAGTGCCACAGAAATGGACCGCCGATGGCCGGCTTTTAGCCGGCACAGGTAAGGGTGGAACCGTGGTGTAAGAGACCACGAGGAGCATAGGTGACTACGTTCCTGGTAAACCCCATCTGGAGCAAGACCGAGAGGACGCCGCAGCCCCTAAGCTGCAGCCTTAGCCTGAGGCGCGTCCGGGTTGGTTGCTGGAGCCGTACAGTAATGTGCGGCCTAGATAGATGATTGTCGCTTCATCGTGGGAGGGTCGTTCCCGTTTGGACCACCAGAAGTACAGAACCCGGCTTAAGACAAACTTTCCGCACGACTATACACAAACAAAGAGCACCCATCGCATGCGATGGGTGCTTAATTGTATCTAAATAAGTTTACTTCTCATATTTGGAAACAATGCGGTCCAATCTTCTCTTTACTTGATCTGGATAAGTTTGCAAAGTGCCGCCAAATTTAGATGCGGCCTTCAGCGCTTTATCGACATCGATCTCACCGTATCCAAAATTATCATCCTTGCCTTCTGCACCCAAGTCGACTGCCGATTTTCTCATCAGCTCCATTACTTCGACGTTGGAGAGCTCAGGATTGACAGAGCGGATTAAGCCTGCTAAAGCAGCGACATGCGGGCTTGCCATGGATGTACCAGACAATGCGGCATATTGGCTGCCAGGGTAGGTACTAGCGATACTGTCTCCAGGGGCCGCGACATCAATATAATCGCCATAGTTTGAAAAGGATGCTTTTTCATGATTGCTGTCTGTAGCCGCGACTGCGAACACTTCGGGATACGCAGCAGGATAGCCAGGACGATCTGTATTGTCGTTGCCGCTTGCCGCGATCATGACGACATCATGCTCGTAAGCATATTTAATGGCGTCATGTAGAAAATCAGCCTGCGCATAGTTGCCTAAGCTCATGTTGATGACCTTAGCTCCGTGATCGGTCGCCCAAATAATGCCTTGCGCGACGGAATAGGTTGAGCCTGCTCCACTGCTGTCGAGTACTTTGATAGGCATGATTTTGTTATACCAAGAAAGTCCAGCTACGCCTTCGCTATTGTTAACTGTGGCGCCAATGATCCCTGACACATGTGTACCATGGCCAACGTCATCATCCGGTTCTGCTTCCTCATCGACGATATTCGTCCCCTCAATAAGTTTACCCTTCAAATCAGGATGATTGCTTTGCACACCCGTGTCAAGGACAGCAATGATTACCTTATCATTGCCTTTGGAGGTACTCCAGCCTTTCTCCGTTTCAATATTAGGCAAATTCCATTGATATTCCGAGTAAAGAGCGTCGTTTGGCTTAATGGCAGCGGATGTTTCATTCGTTAAATACAGGTAATGTGGCTCCGTATATTCCGTATTCCATGTTTGCTTGAAATACTTAACGAGCTGATCGGTCTCCAAATTTCTCGAACGGAAGATAAATGTATCTCCGACTTGCTTCATCGATTCCGCATTGATGTCTCGTTTTACACGCTCCAGCTCGGAAGCCGATAACGGCTTCATGAAATGTACGACGACGTCACGAACATGATAATGGCTTGCATTACCGTTGTCTTCACCGCTACGAACGGTTGTATCAACCGTTGAATTTGGCAATACCGATTCAATCTTGTAATTACCTTCAGCGGGATACGGAATTAATCGAAGGTTGCGCATTTGATGTTGTTCAACAGATTTTAATATATCCTGCTTAACGACACCGACTACACCAATGCCGGCATGCTTGGAATTAGGAACACCGAGTACCATATAACGGCTGCCGTCCTTTGCGGTAAAAGCAGGAGATTCAAATTTGGCTCCTTTGCCCACTTGGGCTTTTGCATCCTTCACATAATTTTCAACTTGTTTATTTTCAGTTTCAGGCAGCTTGCCTCGGTCTACACTTCGGTTTCCCGATATCCAGCTGATGTAGCTCATATGCATATGTTCGTGCATCATATGCTTGATTTGTTGGCCTGCTTCTTCCTTCGAGCCCATGCTTGCATTCATTAGTTTTTGAAAATCTTTAGAGCATTCCGACGCGCAAAGCATAGCGGTTGCTTTAATGTCCGATTGCACAGCTGCCATTTTTAGTGTATGCTCCCGCTTTGCGGTAAAGCTTGATGCTTTCGGAACGTTTTTGACTTCTTTCGGAGCGAATAAAGGGGTTGTAGGTATAAGCAGAGCTGCCAGGGCTAAAATTGTAAAGGCGCCAATCCATTTTCTTCGCATGCGGAAACCTCCATTGATCGTTCTAGATTAGAGCAAAGTCTAATATATAGGTTCGGATTTCAGAGCAGAAAATATGCGAAGGAAACCGTGAATCGCCAGTACCACTTCAATGTAATTTGTGGTACCATAATAATGATTGTAGTTTTTACGCGTGTTTGGATTATGAAAGGGGAACTACCTATATGCCAACTGCTAACGTCAAAGCGCTAACTGAATCAACCCGTACAAAGCTAAAGGATGCGGTTAACCAGCTTGAACCGTTTCTGAATAACAATGCTTTGCTCCAATTAACCGGAGAGGATAATGGAGAAGAAGCCCAAGCGTTTTACAAAGGCCTTTTATCCGATTTGAGACATTTATTGGTGTTTTCTGAAGTCTCGGTTGAAAAGCTGGGGGTATTGCTCAGACGGCCCAATTTCGATACAGATTATGCGGAACGCGTGCTGTATGAGGTTTACCACCAATGCGTAAGCGCGTTTTTCTATCCGAAGAACGAATGTTATTCCGAGGATGGCCGTTATGCTTATACAGGTCAGGATGCCATTCGTTTCCGTTTCAAACCGAACCGTGATTCACGAGGTATCGTACTTAGCGTATCCAAGGTATTTGAAGAACTGCGTGACGAATTGTCTTATTACGAAAATGATTACATGACCCAGCGCCGCATGCAAGGACAAAAATAAGGCAGAATGAATCACCTCCACTCAGGGAAACTTGATAGTGGAGGTGATTTTTTATGCCGAAAGGCGTGTCATGTAGTGTAGCTAACTGTAGCTTCTGGAAGGAAGGCAACAACTGCGGGGCGAGCGCGATCAATATTGAAATCGATCAGCATGCAGGTGCCCATTTCAATGAAGAGTTCGCCGGCGATGACCTTGGTTTGTATCATCAGGATCATGCGGAACAATCGAAAGCAACATGCTGCCTGACCTTTAAACCAAAGGAGTGATGATCGATGGGAAATTATGAAGACGATTATAAAAAATTGTTGGATGAACGAGATCGGTCAGCACCCACAAGCCATCCAGTTATGGGGACGGATCGCTTGCTTGATGTTAATGAAGAAATGGCAGCTGATTTTGCGGTCAGCGGTCCAGTTGTGCATACGGAGCGGAGAGAAGACCGGTATGTGGAAAAATCGGAACGATCAGACACAAGGTCTGGCGGTTTCGCGCTTGGATGGGTAGCCCTTGTATTTGCGATTGCGTCATGGTTTATTTGGCCGGTATTAATTGGAGCTACAGCGACGGTGCTTGGCTTCATGGCTTACCGACAAGGCGCGCGAGGGCTCGGCGGTTGGTCTATGGCGATCGGACTTATTGCATTAGCTTTAAACTTAATCATTGTGCCCTTTTATTATGCAATAACCTAAAGAAAAAAGAAGAAGCTCCTCTCCGCAATAACGGGGGGGAGCTTCTTTTTATTTTAATGCCTGCTCGCGGTGCTTCTGTACTTCGACGTTTAATGCCAGCATTTGACGATCAAGCAAATGGATCATGTCTGCAGAGCCTTTCAGCTGTTCCTGAATATGTGGCGGAATCTGCTCATTGAATTTATAATAGATCTTGTGCTCCAGACTAGCCCAAAAATCCATGGCAATGGTGCGGATTTGGATTTCTACAAGTACATTTTCTGTTCTATCCGTGAGAAAAACAGGGATTTCGATGAGCAAATGAATGCTTTGATAGCCGTTAGGCTTTGGATTGATTACGTAATCCTTAAGCTCAACGACCCGAACGTCACTTTGCTTGCTGATCATGTCAACGATTTGATAAATGTCCGTAGAGAAGGAGCAAATGACACGTACGCCCGCTATATCGCGTATATGCTCTTTTGCATCCTCAAGCGTAATATCCAGGCCTTTGCGCTGCAGCTTTTGCATAACGCTCTCCGGCGCTTTAATTCGGGTCTTCATATGCTCGATTGGGTTGTAATCATGAATAAATTGAAATTCTTCATTCAAAATATTAAGCTTTGTTTCAACGGCATCAAGTGCAAATTTATAAGTAAGAAAAAAATGAGCCCATTGCTTTAATTGATTGGTTTTCATATGCAAGTTCACTCCTGATATAACAAATATGTATAGGTATCGTTTGAGATAGGACGGTTCCGACTCGTTTGGAATCGCTGTAATATAATAATGGGCGATATTATAACCTAAGTCAAATTTATAGAATGAGCATTTGTCAACTGACGGGAGAGCTAACGATGATTATAGATATTCAAAATGTGTCATGGGATCGAAGCGACAAACACATTTTAAGAAATATTAATTGGCAGGTGAAGGACGGAGAGCATTGGTGCCTTTTGGGACTTAACGGCTCTGGGAAAACGACCCTTTTGAATATGATTAATGGTTACATATGGCCGACCGAGGGAAGGATGTCGGTGCTTGGCAATCCGTTTGGAGAGTTCGATTTGCGTGAGCTTCGTAAAATGATCGGCTGGGTAAGCACGTCCCTCCAGCAAAAGCTTTACGGCAGCGAGACCGCAATAAAAATTGTGCTAAGCGGTAAATTCGCAACGATCGGATTGTATGACCAGACGGACGCGGAGGATAATGAACGAGCCGAAGAATTAATGAGATCGCTTGGCTGTACCGCATTAATAAATCGTACGTATGATACGCTTTCGCAAGGAGAACGGCAGCGGGTACTGATTGCGCGAGCTTTAATGGCTTCGCCTAAGCTGCTTATTTTGGACGAGCCGTGTACGGGCTTAGATGTTTTTTCGCGTGAACAGTTGCTACAAATGATTGCTGCAGTGGCAAATGAGAAGCATGCGCCAACGATTATATATGTTACCCATCATGTAGAGGAAATATTGCCTTGCTTTACTAAGACTCTGCTAATTAAAGAAGGGCAAGTATTTGCGGCTAATGATACCACCGATGTGTTGACATCCGAACTCATGAGTGACTTTTTCTCTGTGCCTGTTGAAATCAAGAAACGGGACGGAAGAAACTGGTTATCGGTTAAGGGTGCTTTATGGAATTAGAATTACTGGAATCGGAACAGCCGCAGCCGATCGTTCCAAGCAGATGGAAAAAATTCAAGGCATGGTTGACCGGCCGATATGCCATTCGAAATGCACGCGATCAGTTTGTGGCACGCGTCGCTTCAGGAAGCCTGGCAGTATTCGCATCGCTAGCAATGCTGGCAGCCGTTTTGGGAATGCCTACCGGATTTGGAACAGGAATAGATGTTTTTGTTTTTCTAACGTTGAACATTATTGCAATGATCGCGTCAGCAAAGCTGCTGTCATTCCTTTACAGCATGCTGTATTTGCCCTTACCCCGCAGGCTCCTGGCCGCATGGACATACGCCTCGGTCGAGACGTTTTTGATCCTGTATTATGCCGAGTTCGGCATCATCATGTCGGTCGTGATTTCCCTTGCTTTTACATTTACGGGTATGTTTGCAGGCGTTTTAATGGGTTATCTCTTGAGAATGAAAATAAAGCCACTGAGCAAAGCCGCGTTTGGACTCATTTTTGCTTTTGCGGCGGCAGCAGCTTATGTTGGGCTTGACTGGCCGGGACCCTCTGCTGTGCCCCATAGAGAGGTTGCACAGCCAATTTCAATGGAGGGTACCGGCGGCAAGCTTGACTTGCCAAACCCGTCTGAACCGGGGGGACTAGCTTATCAGACCTTCACATATGGAAGCGGGAATGATAAGCACAGAGCGATTTTTGGAGATAAGGTCGGCATCCCATCGACAGCGGTCGATGCGTCGGCATATATCAGCAAATGGTCAAATTTGAAAACGAAGTTTTGGGGATTTGATGAGCATGCATTGCCTTTAAACGGCCGCGTGTGGATGCCTGAAGGCGAAGGGCCGTTCCCGCTTGCGTTAATTGTCCATGGTAACCATTTGATGGAGGATTTCTCAGACGGCGGTTATGGATATATCGGGGAATTACTGGCGAGCAAAGGTATTATCACGGTCTCGGTTGACGAGAATTTTTTGAATTATTCCGTTTGGTCTGGCATACCGAATAACGATATGAAGGTGCGGGCATGGCTGCTGCTCAAGCATTTACAGCAGATCAAGCAGCTTAACGAAGAAGAGGGGAATTTCTTTACTGGACACGTAGACTTAGAGCGGGTTGCTTTGATTGGCCATTCGCGCGGAGGGCAGGCTGCAGCAATGGCAGCGGATGCTGATCGCTGGTTCAAAGAAGATCAAACCTTAGACAGCTTAAACGGCATTCTGATCGAATCGGTGGTCGCCATTGCGCCGACGGACAAACAAGTGGACGATAAGTCGGCACGGTTATCCGATGTAAACTATTTAACGCTTCAAGGGGCTAGGGACGCGGATGTAAACAATTTTTACGGTGACCGCCAATACAGCCGGACCACTTTTGCAGAGCAATCGAATAAGTTTAAAGCTGCGCTCTATATTGCGGATGCAAACCACAGTCAGTTTAATTCGGAGTGGGGACGTATGGATGAACGTCCGCCTGGCGGATTATTTCTAAATCGCAAGGAACTGTTAAAGGCAGATGAGCAGCGGCAAATTTCAAAAGTGTATGTGTCGGCTTTTCTGCAGGAAACTCTGCTAGGACAAGAAGGCTTCCGGCCGCTTTTCGAAGATTATCGTTTAGGGTTAGACTGGCTTCCGGAAACGGTATATACGAATCGGTTTGAAGCATCGGAGTTTACTGAGATTGCGCGCTTTGATGACGGCAAACGAAAAACTGTCCTTAAGGATGGAGGCAAGGCTGGCGTTTCAGGGATGTCGGAGTGGGAAATTACTTCGGCCGAAGACAGGGATGGAAAGATTAAAGGCACGAAAGGAATCGAATTGGAATGGGAGAAACCGGGAGCGGAATACGCACTGGAGCTCTCGCCAACTACAAGCTTGAAAGTCCCGGATCTGATCGAAAGCAAGCTTGTTTTCTCGCTTGCTAACCTGGAACGCGATCTGATATCGGCTGATGAAGATAAAGCTGCTTTGGACTTCGATGGGGAAGACGAGACGGAGCTGCCTCCGCTTCCTGCTATTGAAATAACGGTCACTACAGCTGGAGGCGAGAGCAGCGAGCTTGCGTTGGCGGATATTATGCCGGTTTCCCCGCCTGCCTATACGGCTTTTATGACGATTTCATGGCTTGAGAAGCGTATGAAAGAAGAGAAGTATAAGGAGTCTACGGAGCCTGTATTTCAAACCTTTACCGTTCCAATAGAGCAGTTTATCCCGGACGATTCTTCAATAGAATCGCAGCAGATTAGAAAGATCACATTCCGGTTTACGAATGGCCCAGGTAAGGTAATGCTGGACGATATCGGACTCATGCAATAAGCAGAAAAAAGAAAAAAAGCGGGATGCCAGTCAGTGGGCAATCCCGCTTTTTGGGTCATTAAATGATGTTGTCTTCGCGGAAAGTAAAGCTTCTTGCCGCATATAGGAATGGAGTCGAACATAGGGATACAATAAATTTTATGACATATGTCGACAAGAAAGTAGAAAGCCATAGCTTACTATCGTAGCCAGATGCGCCGGCGAAAGCAATCGTGCAAAATATGAATGTATCAACAAGCTGACTTACCGCTGTGCTGCCATTATTGCGAATCCATAACTGACTCGGTGCAGGACAAAAACGTTTTAATACCGAATAAATCTTTACATCAAGAAATTGACTAACGAAATAGGCACATAAGCTTCCTAAGGCGATGCGAGGCATCAGTCCGAATATGGTCTCCAAAGTCCCTTGTACTTGTAAAGGAAATGGCTCGGCAAGTGGATTAAATAGGAGAGCCATCTGCATAATAATGGTCGTAGCGATAAGTGTGAAAAAACCGAACCATACGGCTCGCTTAGCTACTTTCTCGCCATACTTCTCATTTAGAAGTTCGGAAGCTAAATTTATGGTGCCGTACATCGTGTTGCCAAGCGTAATGGCAATGACCATGCCGAAAGCATGGATATCGATTGTTTTGACAACTTGTATATTGGCAAGCACGGTAGCCATCCCAATCCAGGCATAGATGGCGACTCGGCCGAAAAAACGATTTTCTGCCTTTGTCATTATAAACGCTTCTAATAACCTCGGCAATCACTTTTCGTCGACGTTTTCTTTGATCAGCAGAAGATGGTAAAATGGATGATGCCGTTTTAATTCGGTACATTTATTATTTCAGAAGCCTTACTAATGAGTTAAGGAGTGGTACAATGACTAATCTTAATGATCAACTAAAGATAGAGCAGCAGCGCGTAGATAGCGTAACCGAGATCATTCGAATAAGGATAGAGGAATTCCGTGGGCAGGTTAGCGGCATGCACGGGGATATTGTCGATATACGCCGCAATTTCTGGGATGATGTTACGCTGAATTTTGAAGATGCCGCCGAGTCGGCGGAATCGCATGCGAGCATGAAACAGCAGGCAGAGGTACTGTCGGAGCGTGAAAGAAGCCATCGGCATATCGAGGAACAGCTAAAAACCTTATTGAAGCTGGAGCATTCCCCCTATTTTGGACGAATCGACATCAGCGAGCAGGGCCAACAAAATTCAGAGCCTATTTATTTAGGCGTTGGCTCGCTGCTTGATGAAAACGGCTATGAGTATCTCATTTATGATTGGCGTGCTCCCGTTTCCAGCCTATATTACGATTATGGGCCAGGTCCGGTTCAATATGAAACGCCAAGCGGTACGATAAAAGGCGAAATGTCACTCAAACGCCAATTTATCATTCGTGATGCTCAGATTCGAAGTATGTTCGATACGGGCGTGACAATAGGTGATGAGCTGCTGCAAGAGGTTCTCGGGAAGCAGTCCGATGCTCAAATGAAAAGCATCGTGGCTACTATACAGCGCGAACAAAATCGTATCATTCGTAACGAACGTGCGAGGCTGCTTATCGTGCAGGGAGCCGCTGGAAGCGGGAAAACATCTGCTGCCCTGCAACGCGTAGCCTATTTGCTCTACCGCTATAGGGGTATACTTCAGGCGGATCAAATCGTCCTATTCTCACCGAATCCGATGTTCAACAGTTACGTGGCAACCGTATTGCCCGAACTTGGCGAGCAGAATATGCAGCAAACGACCTATCAGCAATATTTAGAGCATAGATTGGGCAAAACATTTTCGCTGGAAGATCCTTTTTCACAAATGGAATATACATTGGCAGCGCATAACGATGAGGGTTACGAAGCAAGAGTCGCCGGAATTACTTATAAATCAGGTGTTTCCTTTATGCATTTAATCGATAGTTATGCGGCTGAGCTTGGTCAAGCCGGGCTTTCCTTTAAAGCGGTTATCTTTAAAGGCAGAACATTAATTAGCGATACTTCAATCGCTGAACAGTTTTATAAATTGGACCGCATGATGTCAATCGGCAACCGAATGCGTCTTACGGCGGAGTGGATGCTCAAGGAGCTCACGAGACTGAGCCGCGAGGAGCGAGAGCAGGATTGGGTGCAAGAGGAGATTGAACTGCTCGATCAGGAGGCCTATGCGAAAGCCTTTGAGGAATTGCAGCGGAAAAACCGATTCGCGGGCAACTCATTTGATGATTTTGATGCGGAACGTGATTATTTGGCCGCGATGGTCGTGCAGGAGAAATTCAAAAAGCTGCGCAGACGGGTGAAACGTTTGTTGTTTTTGGATGTGCCGATGATATATAAGCGTTTATTTGATCAAGACTCATCAATGCTGCAACGATCATGGATAAAGCAGCAAGAGCTTCCGGGAAATTGGACGGAAATTAGTAGACAGACGCTTGCGAAGCTTAACAGCGGTGAAATTTTTTATGAGGATGCCACGCCTTATTTATATTTGAAGGAAAAGCTGGAGGGCTTTCATACGAATACGTTGGTTAAGCATCTTTTCATTGACGAGGCACAGGATTATTCACCGTTTCAGTATCACTATTTGAAGCGGATTTTTCCAAACTGCAAGATGACCGTTCTCGGCGACCTGAATCAATCGATTTTCGCTCACGCCTTATCAGGCAACGGATTTGAGCCTTTTACGGAGTTGTTCAGTGAGGAAGAGACAGAGAAGATCATTTTAGCGCGAAGTTACCGTTCGACTAGGCCGATTGTTTCGTTCACAAGCCGGATGATTGAAGGCGGAGAGCTGATCGAGCCCTTCAACCGGGATGGTGCTGAGCCAACGGTTACCAAAGCGGAAGACGACGGCCGGCTTATCGCAGGGATTCAGGATAGAATCCATAAATTGGTTGAGGCAGGCTATCAATCGATAGCGGTTATTTGTAAAACAGCTGAGGAGAGCCATCGTATTCATTCGTCCTTGCAGGCCCATGTACCTAAGCTCCGACTTGTCGAAAAAGAAACGGTAACGTTCGAAAAAGGCATTATCGTAATACCGACTTATTTGGCGAAAGGTGTCGAATTCGACGCTGTCGTAATTAGTAATGCAAACAATGAGCATTACGGGCGAGAAAGTGAGAGAAAGCTGTTTTATACAGCATGTACAAGAGCGATGCATGAGCTTCATCTGTTCTATACAGATGAGCCCACTTCTTTCATTCGGTAATCTTATTTTCTTACTTCTGACCAGATTTCATGAACGTCGACTTGAAGCTCCGAAGCGATCAGCTCTGCTGTGAGTCTTTGGGGCTTTAAAATTTTGCCGTTGCGCAGTTTTGAAATCGTTTGGATGGATATGCCGGTTAATGAGGACAAATGACCTGCCGTAATGTCCCTTTTGGCCATCCATATACGAAGTTTCATAGAAGAATCAATTTGATCATCTACCGGGCGTAAATCCCAGATAACGAATGCAAATTCAAGCACCTCGCCAAATCCATCGATAATAGGGGTGAATGTGACGGACAACTCAAGCTCAATTCCGCTCAGCTTGCTCGTCTTCAACAGCACGCTTCGCTCTTTCTTCAACTGATGGGCCTCTTGAATGATCTTCTTGATTTTGACGTGTTCGGTCGTATCTAAAAATTGGAGCAGCGTCTCGTCTTGCATTTTGCGGTCTGGCTCGAAAAGAAGCGGCGCCAAGCTGTCTCTCAAAAAACGTACATGCTGATGACTGTCGACGATGCCGCTGATCAATACTTTATTTCTCTCCGCTTGCTGTTCGAACCACTTATAGGGAGTCAAATCCTCAAAAATAATATAGGCCCTGCAAGAGTTGTCATCGCTGCATTTTGGCAAAGGCTGTTGGTCGATTCTTACCGAAATTTGACGTTTTAACTTCGTATTCAGGAGAACCTCACTTTTTACCACCTGTTTTGAATTGTCTATATGGTATTTTTGAAGCAAATATTTGCTCTTCTTCGATTGAAGTTCCTTAAGCGTATACCCAGATAACCGAAGGAAAGCATCATTTGCATCTTCAATTGTTACCTCACTTTCATTTTGGCAAAGTATAATCATAGGCTGGTACATTAATTTGAAAATTTGACTATAAATCGACAACACCAAACACTCCTCATAATTCCATTCCATTACCCAATAACCAAGTAAAAGTATAAAATAGCGCTTCATGACAAACAAGTATATGAATTTGACGGTTTCGTGCATGTTTCACGATTGTCAATTGAGTTTAATTAATTAAACTCGGTAGCTTAATTCATACCAATACGGTGCATATGGTTTATAGTTTGGTCTAAATTACCTGTAATAAACGTACAGCAGGCTTTATTCTAATTCATTTTCCCGATAATATGATAGCAGACAACCAGAGCGTATCAGATTTTAACGACTTGGCAAACACAGGGGAGACTGAATATGAACCATTGCAGCATAGAAAACTGTATGAAGCCGATTAAAGCAAAAGACTTATGTGCGATGCATCATCAGAGATTACTGCGACACGGGGACCCGAATACGGTCAGACCTCGTCGAGTAAAACAAGTTTTAAACTGCAAATGGGTAAATTGTATTAAAGTATCAATTACGAAGGGTTACTGCGCTAAGCATTATTACATCCAACGTGTTACGGGCACAAGTCAGATCAATGTCACTTAATCTGACATGGGAATAAATAATACTGTCGAATTCTATGAAAACGACTGTGTTTTTTTCACCAAACCATGTATAATGTGGATAAAGTATTGCAAGCACCGCTGATTCTGACTCGTCATTGATCATCCAACAGGGGGTGAAACCAAGAATGGTTCAAAAGGCACCGAACGGGCTTTCGCACAAGGATTTATATTTGTTTAATCAAGGCACTTCCTATCACAGCTACCGTTTTATGGGTGCTCACCTTGTCCGAGTGGACGGTAAAGACGGCGTAAGATTTACGGTTTGGGCTCCAAACGCAGCAGAAGTGCGTGTTATCGGCGATTTCAATAAATGGGTAGGTACGCTCCATTCTATGGACAGAATTGATGCAACAGGCATCTATTCCCTGTTTGTCGCTAACATTGGTGAAGGCGAAGTGTACAAATACGAGATCATAACACCGGAAGGCGCCATGATCAGAAAAGCCGATCCGTATGCATTCTTTGCAGAACGTCGGCCTGGCACCGCATCAATTGTATCTCGGTTAAGCGGCTATAAATGGAAGGATGGAGATTGGCAGTTAAAGAAAAGCAAGCTGCCGGCTTATAACAATCCTTTGCTCATTTATGAGGTGCATGCCGGTTCTTGGAAAATCAAAGGAAAAGAAGATTTTTTCACTTATGAAGAATTGGCTGATGATTTAGTCCCTTATGCGGCAGAAATGGGCTATACACATATTGAGCTAATGCCCATATCCGAACATCCGCTAGATCAATCTTGGGGATACCAAATTACGGGTTTTTATGCCGTTACGAGCCGTTACGGCTCACCGAAGCAGCTGATGCGATTTGTTGATAAATGCCATCAGTCAGGCATTGGCGTTATTTTGGATTGGGTTCCGGGGCATTTCTGCAAAGACGACCATGGCCTTCGTCTTTTTGACGGCACGCCCATTTTTGAAGGAGCAGATGCCAAACGTGCGGAGAAGCCGCTATGGGGCACATTGTCTTTTGATTTTGGCAAACAAGAAGTCGTTAGTTTTCTTATTTCCAATGCGATGTATTGGATGGATATGTTTCACATCGACGGTTTACGAGTTGATGCCGTTGCAAGTATGATTAATTTACATATGGACAAACCGCCGGAAATGCACACCTATAATTACTTAGGCGGACCTGACAACCTAGATGCTCTCCGCTTCATAAAGAAGCTCAATGAAACCGTGTTTCATTATTACCCCGATACTCTAATGCTTGCTGAAGATTCTTCCGCATGGCCCGCTGTTACTGCACCAACCTACAAAGGCGGCCTCGGATTTAATTTTAAATGGAATATGGGCTGGATGAACGATATGCTGCGCTATATGGCGCTGGATCCTTCTGACCGCTCAAGCCACCACCATCTCATCACATTTTCACTCCTTTACGCTTTTTCAGAAAATTATGTTCTACCTCTTTCGCATGACGAAGTCGTGCATGGAAAACGTTCGCTTTTAAACAAAATGCCTGGAAGCTATGAAGAAAAATTTGCTCAATTAAGGCTTTTTTACGGATTTTGGATGACTCATCCCGGTAAGAAATTATTATTCATGGGAAGTGAGTGGGGCCAGTTTGACGAGTGGAAGGACGGCGATATGCTGGACTGGATGCTGCTGGAATACGATATGCATCGAAGCATGCACCACTACGTAAAAACACTTAATCACTTGTATGTTGATCAGCCATCGCTGTGGGAGCGGGATAGCGAGCATGGGTGCTTTGAATGGATTGATGTTCATAATGCCGCTCAATCGGTCATATCCTTTATCCGCCGCGGAAAATCCGATTTTTCTATCGTAGTGGCTAATTTCTCCAGAAATGATTACCAGGAGTTTCGTCTAGGTGTTCCAGAGCCAGGTTCATATCGCTCTTTCATAAATAGTAACGATGAGCAATTTGGCGGTACGGAAACACAAACAAATCAATGCTACAGCAGCGAAAGCGTCGCTTGGCACGGTCACAATCAAAGCATTACGATTCACTTGCCCCCCTTAGCATTCATGTACTTCACCTTAGATTCGGGGAACACACATTAAGAGAGGGTTGGTGTCCATGGGCCGAAAAGAAATGATCGCAATGCTGCTCGCAGGAGGCGAAGGTAAAAGATTAGGCGTGCTTACAAAGGATTTAGCGAAGCCAGCTGTCTATTTTGGAGGAAAATACAGAATAATTGATTTTACATTAAGCAACTGTGCGCATTCTGGAATTGATACAGTAGGGGTACTTACGCAATATCAACCGCTTGAGCTCAATCGTTATCTAGGCATCGGCAGTCCTTGGGGTCTTGACCGGCGCGACGGGGGCATGACGATTTTACCGCCGTTTATGAAGCAAAAAGGCGGCGTTTGGTATAAAGGAACGGCAAATGCCATTTATCAGAATATGTCCTTCATTGAACCTTATAATCCGGAATATGTGCTCATTATTTCAGGCGATCACATTTATAAGATGGATTATGAGCTCATGCTGCAGCATCATAAGCGCTCAGGCGCCGATGTAACGATCGCAGGCATCGAAGTTGACTGGAAAGAAGCAAGTCGCTTTGGGGTTATGCATATCGACGATGAGGACCGTATAACCGCTTTCGAGGAAAAACCAAAAAATCCAACCAGCAATATCGCGTCCATGGGAGTTTATATCTTCACTTGGTCCGAGCTGCAAAAATATTTGATTTACGATGAAGCTAGCCGCACCTCGAGTCATGATTTCGGCAAGGATCTCATTCCTGCCATGATGCGGGACGGCAAACGGCTTCATTCCTATCCTTTCAAAGGGTATTGGAAGGATGTCGGAACTATCGACAGCCTATGGGAAGCGAATATGGATCTGCTTGCCGATGAGCCGTCATTGGAGCTGGCAGACTCTGATTGGAGAATCTATTCCGTTAATCCTAATCAGCCGGCTCAGCATATCGGGGCTAAAGCAGCAGTGACAGCTTCCATGATAACGGAGGGCTGTTTGATTGAAGGCAGCGTTTATCGTTCTGTATTGTTCTATGGCGTCAAGGCTGAGAAAAATACGGTAATCTCCGAGTCGGTCGTCATGCCCAATGTGAAAATAGGCGAGGGAGCACACATATATAGAGCCATAATCGGTGAAGGTGCAGTCATTCAAGCTGGAGTAACGATAGGCAGCCCTGATGATGACACGATAACGGTTATTGCCGTTGACCAATATGTTACGAACGATCATTTGCTGCGGGAGGTGGAGCACTCATGAAGCATAAAGTCATGGGCGTCATTAATTTAATTCATGAGACGGATGAGCTCGAAGGATTAACACAGGGCCGTTGCCTCGCAACGGTGCCCTTTGGCGCTCGATATCGCTTAATTGATTTTATATTGTCCAGCATGGTTAATTCGGGCATTTCAAAGGTAGCGGTATTTGCGCATACCAAATACCGTTCGCTGATGGATCATCTTGGTTCAGGCAAGCATTGGGATCTTCAGCACCGACAAAGCGGTTTATTCGTGCTTCCGCCGGCTACTGACGATATCCAAGAAATCAGCCGCGGCGATTTATATCACTTCTATCAACAGCGTGATTATTTTAATCGCGCATCGCTAGATTATGTGGTTATTACCCGCAGCCACATGGTTTGCAATATTGATTTTGAAAAGGTCATTCAATTCCATTTGGAGCGCGAAGCTGATATTACGGTCGTTTGCAAACAGCAGACAGATCTGCTGTCAGGCAAGGCTCGTAAGGTGAAGATGAATGAGGATGGCCGAATTACGGCGATTCAAGACCACTATGGCCGTATGGCGAGCGACATCAGCTCTATGGAGATGTACGTCATGCGCAAGGATTTGCTAATGGAACTGGTAGAAACCTCGTTGGCACAAGGGCAGGATCATCTTGTTCGGCACGCGATCTTCTCCAGACTCGACCAGCTCAATGTTTACGGCTATATGTATGAGGGTTATTTGGGCGTTGTGAACACGCTCGGAAGCTATTACCGCAATAATATGAATTTGCTTGATCCAGACGTTTGGAAAGAGCTTTTCTACCAACCAGGCCCGATTTTCACGAAGGTTAAGGATGAACCTCCAGCACGTTATTTAGGAAGCTCAAAGGTTTCGAATTCGCTTATTGCAAACGGCTGTCGAATCGAAGGAACGGTCGTTAATAGTATTTTGTTCCGAGGTGTACATGTCCAAAAGGGTGCAATTGTAAGCAATAGCATCGTGATGCAAAACGGTATTATTGGTGAAGACAGCTTTTTGCAGCACAGTATTTTGGACAAGGATGTACGCGTTGAAGCGGAGCGAGACATTCGCGGTGCCGCTAGTGCGCCATTTTTAGCTGGGAAAAGAAAAATTATTTAATTTATTTTGCCGCGAAACATGCGCTATACCACGATAGGAATACGCAAGCCGTTTCCGATTAGGTTGATGCATTGCTGATGCGGCGTCCATATGAAAGGAGAATCCTATGAACATTTTGTTCGCAACCTCAGAAGCTGTGCCGCTTGCGAAGACAGGCGGACTCGCCGACGTTGCAGGGGCGCTCCCTAAGGCGCTGAATAAGCGGGGCGTTGATACCAGAGTCGTTTTGCCTAAATATGAAGAAATACCTGCTGCCCTTATTGGGCAGTTTGAGCAAATCGCACATTTTACGGTTTCCTTTGGCTGGCGCAATCAATATTGCGGGTTGCTGAGGGCTGAGTTTGACGGTGTTATATATTATTTGATCGATAACGAGTTTTATTTTAAGCGCAGAGGTCTTTATGGTTATGGGGATGACGCTGAGCGCTTCGTGTTCTTCTGTTTTGCGGTGATGGAGGCTGTGCGTTACATGGATTTCCATCCTGATATCGTTCATTGCCATGACTGGCAAACCGGACTCATACCGTTTCTACTCAAAACAAGGTACTATCACGATCCGGCATGGGCATACACCAAATCGGTATTTACCATTCATAATTTGAAATATCAAGGCTTGTTCGGTATTGACCTGCTAATGGATTTGCTTGGCGTGGGACCTGATATGTTTTTTGCTGACAGCTTGGAATTTCATGGAGCAGGAAGCTGTATGAAGGGCGGTCTTGTCTACGCAGACAAGCTCACGACTGTCAGCAGCACCTATGCGGAGGAAATCCAAACGGAATATTTTGGTGAGAAGCTGGACTCCCTGCTTAGATACCGATCAGGCGACTTAGTGGGTATCGTAAATGGAATTGATGACGAACTGTTTGATCCCATGAATGATAGCTCATTGGACATTCCATACCGAAATTCCTTAAGCCGCAAGCGAAAAAATAAAGTAGAGCTCCAACGCGAGTTTGGGCTTCCTCAATCAGAGGATATTCCCCTAATCGGCATTGTATCCCGGTTAGTGGAGCAGAAAGGCTTTGATTTAATTACGGCTACGCTCGAAGAGCTGCTGCAAGATGATGTGCAATTTGTTGTGTTAGGTGCCGGTGATGCGAAATATGAGCAGTTTTTCAATCATATTGCATACCATTATCCCGATAAATTTGCCGTTTGGATCGGCTATGACGATCGGTTGGCCCGTCGAATTTATGCAGGCTCGGATATATTTGCGATGCCTTCTCAATTTGAGCCATGCGGTTTAAGTCAGCTTCTCGCTTTGCGCTATCGCTCTGTACCGATTGTTCGAGAGACTGGTGGATTAAAGGACACGGTACAAGCCTATAACGAATATACTGGCGAAGGTAACGGCTTCAGCTTTACTAATTACAACGCGCATGATTATATGTATACCGTGCGCAGAGCATTAGCTCTATATCGTAATCAGGAAGCCTGGAAGCAAATCGTGAGTAACGGCAGCAATGAAGATTATAGCTGGAACCGCTCCGCCAAAGCCTATATATCCGTTTACTCACAACTCTTAGCGCATCGAAAGGAGAAAGAGTCATGGCCCGTCATCTTGTAATCGGCAACGGAAAGATGCTCCTTAATTTGGATCAGCATTGCTATATTCGGGACATTTATTATCCATTCGTCGGGCAGCTAAATCACGTTGGCGGTCAATATTGCCGCTTAGGCGTGTGGGTGGAAGGTGCCTTTAGCTGGTTGGATGAGCCCGAGTGGAAGTTTGATTTAGATTATATTGATGATTCGTTAGTTACGAATATTACGGCAAAGCATGATGGTTTAGGTATTGAACTCCATATGAATGACGGAATTCATCAACGGGAATGCATTTATATTAAACGGGTTGTTATTCGCAACAGAACAAACGATACCAAAGAGGTTCGTTTGTTTTTCCATCAGGATTTGATGATTGACGGCTCTGAGGTCGGCGATACTGCCGTTTATTATCCGGAAAATCACACCCTCTATCATTACAAGCGGAATAATTATTTCATGTTCAACGGTTTCTCGGACGAAGGCGGGATGACCCAATATTCGACGGGGATCAAAAGGTTCCAATCCGCGGAAGGCACGTGGCGCGACGCAGAGGACGGCGTGCTAATGGGCAATTCCATCGCTCAAGGCTCGGTTGACAGTACGATCAGCTTCCGTACAATCGTAGCGCCAAACAGCGATAAATCCGTGTATTACTGGATGTCTATTGGTCAGAATTTAGAAGAAGTTAAGGAACTCAACCAATACGTGCAGGATAATCATCCGGAAAAGCTGCTCAGCCGAATGGTCATTTACTGGAAGCATTGGCTTCGCAGGGCAGAAACCGACCTCGGCGACCTGCCGCATGATGTTGTGAAAATGTTCAAACAAAGCTTGCTGCTCGTTCGAACGCAGGTTGATGAACGGGGAGCCATATTGGCAGCAAACGATACCGATATTTTGCAATATAATCGGGATCATTACAGCTACATGTGGCCGCGTGACGGAGCGCTTATCGCGGATGCCATGTCAATGGCGGGCTATCAGAGCGTTATAGCACCGTTTTTCCATTTCTGCGCGCAAGCTCTGTCGCCTGAGGGATATTTGTATCACAAATATAATCCAGACGGCACAGTAGGCTCCAGCTGGCATCCTTATATTGTGCAAGGAAGCAGGCGTTTGCCGATACAAGAGGATGAAACGGCGCTCGTGCTGTTCGCCTTGTGGAAGGATTATTCTCGAAATCAGGTCATTGAGCTGCCGCAGTCGCTTTACAGCAACTTAATCCGGAAGGCAGCTACCTTTTTAAGCTCATACATGGAGCCTTCCTTGTCGCTACCAAAGCCAAGCTACGATTTATGGGAGGAACGCTACGGGATTTGGACGTACACCGCAGCTTCCGTTTACGGCGGTCTGATGGCTGCGTCATTCTTTACGGATCTCTTCGGAGATTATGAGCGCAGCGACCATTACAAGAGTACGGCAGAGATGATCAAGCATGGCATTATTACGCATCTGTGGGACGAGGAAACGGGTCGATTCGCTCGCGGTTTAATTCAGAAGGATAACCGATGGGTGAAGGATATGACGCTCGAGAGCAGCTTGTTCGGTGTATTGGAATTTGGTGTGCTTCCCGTCGATGATTACCGTGTCGTTCAGACGATGCTGGCGATCAAAGAAGGTCTGCAGGTCAAAACGCATATTGGAGGAATCGCTCGTTATACGAACGATTATTATTTCCAGCAGTCTGGCGAAATTGACAAGGTTCCAGGCAACCCTTGGATTATTTGCACATTGTGGGTAGCTAACTTTGAGATAGATTCCGCTAAGACGCTGGAAGAGCTGGAAGGGCCTCGTCAAACGCTGCAATGGGTGTCGGACCATGCGCTTCAAAGCGGCTTGCTGCCTGAGCAGTTGAATCCGTATGACGGAAAACCATTATCAGTTGCACCGCTCACCTGGTCACATGCAACAGTTGTGCACAGTGTAAGCAAATATGCAGAGAAATATAAGCGACTTCGTCTCGAAAGGGAATTAAACAATAATTTGTGATATTCCTTTCAGATAAGCATCTAAAAAAGAACCCGCATGCTGTATTTCAAGCATGCGGGTTCTTTTTGGCCTGCTTTTTTTTAATTGTGAAGGCTGTTTGAATGAAATGATTTTTATTAACCATAATATAGAACTGAATATTCAACAAAAATAATAAAATATTTTTCTATGATTAATATTGATTTGAGAAATTTTTTTTCATATAATTGATAAGCTTGCTCGGTAAATTCTCAAGACAACTTAGGAGGGCACACTATGTTATTACTTATCGTTTTGGCGGCTATTGTCGTATTGCTGCTACTCATCACAGTGGCTAAGCTTAATCCGTTCGTCTCGTTGATCGTTACCGCGATCGGGGTAGGACTTGCAACGGGAATGCCTTTGTTCACCACGGAAACAGGCGGACCAGGCATTATTGACTCTATTAAGACAGGAATGGGGAATACGCTGGGCTTCCTTGCGATCGTTCTTGCACTGGGGACGATGCTTGGAAAAATGATGGCTGAATCCGGAGGCGCCGAGAAAATCGCGCAAACCCTCATTAAACGTTTCGGTGAAAAAAATGTTCATTGGGCGATGATGTTTGTAGCTTTTATCGTCGGTATTCCAGTCTTTTTCCAGGTTGGCTTCGTATTGTTAATTCCATTGGTATTTACAATTGCTCGGCAGACGGGTGTATCCTTAGTCAAAATTGGCGTACCGCTTGTAGCGGGCCTTTCCGTTGTACATGGTCTTGTTCCCCCTCATCCGGCAGCGATGGCAGCAGTAGGTATCTTCAATGCCGATGTTGGCCTGACGATCCTGTACGCCATTATCGTGGGTCTCCCGACTGCGATTATTGCAGGCCCTATGTACGGTCAATGGATAGGGAAACGGATTCATAAGACAGTTCCTAAGGAAATTGGAGATCAGCTGGCAGAGGCAGACTCTACAAGAAAATTACCGGGCTTTTTTAACACGGTATTTACGGTTCTAGTGCCTGTTATCCTTATGCTTACGTCTTCCATTGCTGAGCTTTTTCTTGAGAAAGAAAGTGAGCTTTACCAAGCATTGCGCTTTATCGGCGATCCAGTTACAGCGTTATTGATCGCAACCATCTATTCCTTCTTTAGCTTAGGTTTCTTCCGCGGTCTCAGCAGGGAGACTGTACTTAAATTCACGAACGATTGTTTAGCTCCAACAGCGACAATCTTGTTGGTCATCGGCGCTGGGGGAGCTTTTAACCGCGTTTTGCTCGATTCTGGTATCGGTGAATATATCGCGGATTTGGCAACCTCTACAAATGTTTCACCGATATTGCTCGGTTGGGGGATTGCGGCGTTGATCCGCGTAGCGACAGGTTCTGCTACGGTATCCATGATGACAGCAGCAGGAATTGTAGCGCCAATTGCTGCGGTTGTGCCAGGGGCTAATTTGGAACTGCTTGTTCTTGCGACAGGAGCAGGATCACTTATTCTGTCTCACGTAAATGATTCAGGGTTCTGGATGATTAAAGAGTATTTCGGAATGTCCGTGAAGGAAACGCTTTTGACTTGGACGGCTCTTGAAACCATTATTTCCGTAACTGCGCTTTTGCTTATTCTAGTGGTGGATATCTTCGTCTAATCGAACGAAAAAAGGTGAACCGTTGACCTCGCAGTCAGTAGCTCACCTTTCTTCTATAACATTAATTATTAGAATGGATCAAATTCTTGTCTCGGAAATAGCTTCGCGTACTTTTTCAAGAGAAACATTCGCTCTGTCTTTATTAATAATCATGACATTGACATAGAGGGCATCGATTAAGCTAAGCTGACCGATTCTTGAGGCAAGAGCTTCGGAGCGGTATTCTGTTTCGTCTGAGCTCGTATGAAGTGAAACGTCAGCATGCTGGCTGATGGGCGATTTTGGAAAACCGGTTATGGCTATTGTCTTTGCGCCATTCTGGCCCGCTGTCTTCAAGATTCGAATGGTGTCCTTATTCGTGCCCGAGTGCGAAATCACAACAGCGACATCCTCCTTCGTCAACTGCGCGGCAGACATGAGCTGGAAATGCGCATCTGTAAAAGCAAAGGCTTGTTTGCCGGAACGTATGAATTTGTGAAAGGCGTCCATTGCAATGACGCCAGAGCCGCCGATCCCGTAGAAATGAACGCGGTTCGCACGTGCTATAAAACCTACGGCTTTGGCAAAGTTGTCACCGTCCAAAATTTGGAATGTGTTTTCCAAGGTCCGTATGTTTGATTTAAAAACCTTTTCGGCAATTGTTTTTTCATTGTCGTTCTCGTTAATCTCTTCATAAATCTGCTGCATCGGCGTCATGATCTCAGATGCCAGCGCAATTTTCATCGCTTGATAACCTTTATAGCCGATATGCTTGCAAAAGCGAAAAACGGTAGCTTCTGCGACATTTAAATCGTCAGCCACCTCGTTTATTGTGCTATGAATGATTTTTTCCGGATTGTTTAGGATATATGTAGCAATTTTCTTTTCTTTTTCGCTGAACCTTGCATAATAAGAACGGATTTTACCGAGCATGTTTTGCACCATGGTAGTTGCTTCCCCTCGTGTAGCAGCTTTTTTCATGAGAAGTATAACATAAATGGCACAATGATCCTATATCGCATGCTGATAAGCATGCAAAGCAGCGCAGTTTTAAAAACCTTTTAGGAGATGAATAATGATGCAAATAGGTATAATCGGGTTAGGTAAAATGGGTTATAATTTAATGCTTAATATTATGGAACACCAGCATAAAGCCGTTGTTTTCGATGTGAATGCAGAAGCAGTCGAGAAAGCTGCAGCGGATGGAGCGCAAGGGGCAGAGTCTATAGCGCAGCTGGTTAAAAAGCTGAACGCACCGCGCGTAATTTGGATGATGGTACCGGCTGGCGAGCTAACGGAATCGGTTATCGAGGAGGTAAGCCAATCGCTGGAAGCTGGCGATATTCTGATTGACGGCGGAAATTCCAACTACAAGGATACGATTAGAAGAGCAAAACAGCAATTGGAGCAAGGCGTTCACTTCCTGGATGTCGGCACAAGCGGCGGAACATCAGGAGCAAGAGACGGCGCATGCACGATGATTGGCGGGAATAAAGAAGCGTTTGCTTCCGTTGAACAGCTGTTTCACGATATTTGTGTAGAGAACGGTTATTTGCACGCAGGTGAAAGCGGCAGCGGCCATTTTTTGAAAATGGTGCATAACGGTGTTGAATATGGCATGATGCAGTCGATTGCAGAAGGGTTTGAGCTTCTGGAAAAAAGCGCATACGACTTCGATTTCGAGAAAGTAGCGAGGGTGTGGAATAACGGCTCCGTTGTTCGCTCATGGCTGATGGAGCTCACGGAAAACGCATTTGCAAAGGATGCTCGTCTTGAAGGATTAAAAGGCATCATGCATTCTTCAGGCGAAGGGAAATGGACACTAGAAACCGCCTTGGATCTGCAAACCGCGACGCCCGTTATCGCTTTATCGCTTCTGATGAGATACCGCTCACTAGAGGAAAATACATTCTCCGGCAAAGTTGTGGCAGCACTGCGTAATGAATTCGGCGGACATAGCGTCGTAAGCTCATAAGGCTCTGAATTGAATATATATCGGAAGAAATGTTATTGTAATAGTTATAGATTCTCTAAGAAGCAAAACAGCTGATAGTCTGGCAAAAGCATAGGGAGGTACGGAGATGAAAACAAAATATGTAATCGGTGTAGATATCGGCACGACGAGCACGAAGTCGGTTCTCTTTACGACAAAGGGAGCTATTGTAGCAAGCCATGGTATAGAATATCCGCTGCATTCTCCTTCACCGGCCATCGCGGAGCAGGATCCTGATGAGATTTTTAATGCGGTGCTGGGTACGATCGGACAAGCCGTTAAAAAAAGTAACGTTCAGTCAGAGGATATTTTATGCGTGTCATTTAGCTCAGCCATGCATAGCGTCATCGCCGTAGATCGTGCAGGTATCCCATTAACGAAATGTATTACGTGGGCTGATAATCGCAGCATGGAATGGACGAACAAGATCAAAAACGAATGGAACGGCCATAATATTTATTTGCGCACAGGTACGCCGATTCATCCAATGTCTCCGTTATCCAAACTTACTTGGCTTCGCTATGATCATAAGGAGCTTTTTGAGAGTACTTATAAGTTTATTTCGATCAAAGAATATGTCTTTTTCAAGCTGTTTGGCCGTTATGTCATCGATTATTCTATTGCATCCGCAACCGGGTTATTTAATCTGAACAACCTGCAGTGGGATGAGGAAGCATTGTCTGTAGCTGGCGTTACGCCAGATCGGCTATCAGAGCTTGTTCCTACAACCTTTAAGATTGAGGGCTTAGCCGAAAATTTCGCGCAGCAAATGAACTTGCTGGCCTCTACACCGTTTGTGGTCGGTGCAAGTGACGGTGTGCTTTCGAACCTCGGCGTAAACGCGATCGATCCCGGTGTCGTTGCCGTTACAATTGGCACGAGCGGTGCGATTCGCGCGGTGACGGACAAGCCGGTAACGGATCCGAAGGGAAGAATTTTTTGTTACGCGCTGACTGAGAAGCACTGGGTGATCGGCGGTCCCGTTAATAACGGGGGAATGATCTTCAGATGGGTTCGTGATCAGATCGGCACGGAAGAGATTGCAACGGCGAAACAGCGGGGCATCGATCCTTATGAACTGCTGACTGAGCTTGCCGCGAAGGCGAATCCGGGCTCGGACGGCCTTATTTTTCATCCTTATTTGTCTGGTGAGCGCGCACCGCTATGGGATGCGAATGCAAGAGGCTCATACTTTGGTCTTGGCTTGCATCATAAGAAGGAGCATCTTATTCGAGCGGCATTAGAAGGCGTTATCTTTAATTTATACAGCGTTCTGATGGCGTTAGAGGAGCTTACAGGCAAGCCAACTAAGATACAAGCGACAGGCGGATTTGCAAGATCGGAGCTTTGGCGCCAAATGATGGCTGATATTTTCGATCAAGAGCTCCATGTGCCCGAAAGCATTGAGAGCTCATGTCTTGGGGCCGTCATTCTTGGCTTGTACAGCTTAGGGGAGATCGACTCGTTAGACGTGGTTGCTGACATGGTAGGAGGCTCGCATTTCCATTTGCCAAACAAGGAAAACGCCAAAATCTATGCCGAGCTGATGCGTATCTATATTCGTGTTTCAAGACTATTGACAGAGGAATACGCAAGCATTGCGGCATTTCAGCAAAAATACGTATAGCATTGCAATTAAAACAGCCGAGTGTCTCGGCTGTTTTTTTTGTGCAATGAAAACTATGATCCGTATTTTTTAAAAATGGAGGTGAGGGTGAGCAATGGCCAAATATAATTGTTGCTCGGATAGTTGACGTATACGCTTCCCGGCAGCCCTGCTCCGGTTGGGTAGCCGTATGTCCAATCACGTCGTTCGAGCAACTGGTGAAGAGCATCGACCCCTTTTTGCATGGCGGCGGTCGGTTTCGCATTAGCAGCGATGAGAGCATCCAGCGCCCAAGCGGTTTGAGAGGGAGTGCTTGCGTTTAGCGGAATATAACGCTTCTCTTTATCACTTAGGCAGGACTCTCCCCAGCCGCCGTCCTCGTTTTGAATGGCCAGAAGCCATTTGATCGCTTTTTTTATGGCGGGGTGATCTGTAGAAACGCCTACTGCGGTCATGCCTTGGACAGCAGCGCCAGTGCCGTGGATATAAGCAATACCCCACCGTCCGTACCAGCTGCCGTCCCGGGTTTGCTGGGATAGCACCCAGCGCACGCTGTCTTCGACCCATTTCTGACTGATGGTCATATCGAGCTCATCCCCAATAAAGCTTAGCATGCGGCCCGTTAAGTCAACGGTAGACGGATCCGTTGAAATATCGGCAGAGCCCTCGAAAGTAAAGAAGCTGGCAGGCAGCTGTTGCCCATTGCGCTCGAAAGCAGGCCAGCCCCCGTCATCATTTCTCATCGTTAATACCCAGTTTAGTCCTCGCTGCCAGTTGGCTTGTAATCCATTTTCTTCTGATACATAAGGCCGAATGGCTCGAAGCGCTGCAGCACTGTCGTCAACATCCGGATACAGCGTATTGACTTGGGAGAAGCCCCAGCCTCCTGGCGGCGTATTCGGCATGCGTTTTGCCCAATCGCCTAATCGAATGTGTTGTCTTTCCAGCAAATAAGCGCCTGCCCGTTCCATAGCTGCATGTTGAGACGGAAGACCCGTCTCCCGCAAAGCGTATGTAATCATGGCGGTATCCCACACCTCAGAGGATGCGACCTGCAGATGAGGCCGATCACCGCATAATAACGATAGGATTCCTCCTAATAATCGGTTAACGGGTGGCGATTGAGGGGAATAGCCAAGAGCCAGCAAAGCTAAAATCATCAAAATCGTCGCTGTCGAATACGTAAGCAAGGTGCCGTTCGGCTCTAACCTGTCGAACATAAACCGTTCGGCTTGCTCTAATGCGGTGTTGGAGCTGCCAGGCAGCAGGCTTGTGAGCGGCAAGCTGGAGATAAAGCCATTTAAAGCGGATATCCAGGTAGAATCGTTGGCAAATGCACGCGAGGAGCCCGTAAATAAAGAGGACAAATCAGGCATTGTGACCGTTCTGCGCACAAATTGTTTGTTGGCCATGATTAGTGTCGGGACAAGATGAACGCGCGCGTGGCCGGAAAGCGAGAATAGATCAAGGCCGATTCCCAAATCAGAAAAGAAAGCTTCGAGCGGGATACGTAATAAACGCGGCCAGTCGGCTTGACCAGTAGCGGCGAAAATAACCTGTGTGAGCAAGGTTCTGGCTTCTGATAATCCGCCGCGCTGCAAAATAAAATGCTTAGCACGCACCATACGCGGATCGTAGTCAGCGTAGTATCCCGCATACAATAATGAAAAATAAGCCTCGGCAGTAGCCTCCAGGTTCCCCTCGGATTCATCGGGATACACCTTCCATGAGCCATTTGCTTCTTGCTTGGAGGCAATTCTCGCAGCAAGCAGCCGGATGAGATGCTCATCCGTCCTACCCAGCAAGCGAAGCAATATGATCAGGTAGCTATCCGTCATTGTGCCGGAATCAAAGCACATTCGCCAAGCGCCGTCCCGAGATTGCAGATTAAGCAGCTCTGCTGTTAAATCATCTATCCGTGCACGGATTCGGTTCATATCCATATGGCGCATTCATCCTTTGCAACCGTAATAGCTCTATGTATATGCGGAGGCATGCGATGAAAGTCGAAGATCAAGGCTGTAATGAGTCTGCCTTTCCGCTGGGCTTAGCGATTGGTTGCTAACAGCGTTTGAATGAACATCTTTAAAGCCATAGAATTCGTACCATCCTTATGACAGATCAATGAAAAATCCCGCTCGAAGCGTCCCTTGTTGAGCGGGAGCTCGAGTAATTCCCCGGATTCCAATTCTTTGCGCACGATCCATCTTGAGAGCAGGGCGATGCCTAAGCCGGATACAACCGACTCTTTCACGCTTTGGCTGCTGTTGAACACATAGGAGCGTTTCGGGACAATTCGGGCATCCGAAAAAAAACGATCACTGAAGGCGCGAGTGCCAGATCCGCTTTCTCGGAGCACCCACACTTGATTTTGAAGCATCTCGCCATCTACAATCCGGGCAGCGGCGAGAGGATGTGAGGAGGGAGCAATAAGAATCATTTCATCTCTCATATAAGGCGTAATAATCAAATCAGCGGCATGTGCTTCACCTTCAATGAGTCCGATGTCCAGCTCATTTGACCGGACGGATTGCACGATTTCCTCTGTGTTTCCGATTGTGACTTGCATAGCAACATGGGGGTACATGGCAGCAAATTCTGCAAAGCGTTTTGGAAGCACGTACTCGCCTATCGTAAAGCTTGCTCCAATCATAAGTGATCCGGTCACCTGATCTTGAAGGAGCTGTATATCCTGTTTTGCTTCCTCATATAAAGACAAAATCTGTTTAGCTTTGTGATACATGATATCACCGGCTTCTGTAAGGCGGACATGCTTGGGAGATCGATGGAGCAGCTTCGCGCCCACCTCATTTTCCAAGTTGCGGATATGTTGGCTGACGCCGGGCTGGGAAAGATTCAATAATTCGGCCGCTCTTGAAAAATGGCTTTGCTCCGTCACAGTTACAAAGACTCGCAACGCTTCGATTATCATTATTATCCCTCATTATTGATTATGTTTTTAAAGACTATTTGCCCAATATAAGGCTTATATGACGGCAATGCAATGACAATCATAAGTATTGTTTATGATTAACATAGGGAATACGTATTTCACAACCTGCGGAAAGAGACGTATAGTGAAAACAAATAGGACAGCAAAGATCGTATCGAAGCAGAGGTGAAGGGCATGACTTACAAGGAGATGCTAGTTAATCATTCCTATAAAAGGATAGGGTTCTCGCTGGGGATCGCAATGACGCTGCTCATTGCCGTGCTTGCAAAAATGATTGCGATGCTCCCTTTTTTTAGCATAATGGGGCAACTGGTTGTTGCTATTTTACTCGGCATCGTTTTTCGAGCTTGGGCGGGAGTTCCGGAGATGGCGGCGGATGGAATTGCGTACTCTAGTAAAAAGCTGCTGCGCATCGGCATTATTCTGCTTGGGATGCGGCTTAATTTGTTCGATATATTTCATGCAGGCCCCAAGGTGCTTGCCATTGCGGTTATTAATATCGCGTTTACGATATTTGTTGTGTATGGATTAAGCAAATGGCTTGGCATAGACAAAAAGCTCGGGATATTAACCGCATGCGGGACAGCAATCTGTGGCGCTGCCGCCGTTGTTGCCATTGCTCCGCAGGTGAAGGCTAATCACAATGAAACAGCGATTAGCGCGGCGACGGTCGCCATTCTGGGGACGTTGTTTACGCTGGTTTATACGGCACTTTATCCAGTATTGAAATTAAGCGCTGCAGGCTATGGCATTTTCTCGGGAGCCACGCTGCATGAGGTCGCCCATGTCATTGCCGCGGCTGCGCCTGGCGGTCAAGAAGCTATAGATTTAGCTGTTATCGTTAAGATGACACGCGTAGCAATGCTTGTCCCAGTCGCTGTTATCTTAGGTATTTGGCACAGTCGCAAGGCAGATAAAACTCAAAAGGTTAACCTGAAAAACCTTCCGATTCCGTGGTTCATCGTTGGTTTCCTCGTGATGAGCGGTGTTCATACTTTAGGCATTATTCCTGATGCAGTGACGGAATACCTCATTTCCGCCGCTTATATACTACTGGCAATGGCGATGGCGGGTCTTGGTCTTGGCGTAGATATCGTTATTTTTAGAAGATTAGGAAAGAAGCCTTTTATCGCCGGTTTTATTGGTTCTGTATTGCTTGCGGGACTTGGTTTACTGCTTGTCCACGGTTTTCAATTGGCATAGCTCGTCACAAAATAGGACAGGAAGGAAGAAATAATCGGATAAGAAAGGGGGTCAAATATGACCCCCGCCTACGAAGGACAAGAGCCTTGCATTAGAATTGATAGGATTATTAGCCGGCGGGTGGCACGGTACTTGGCCGGGGATACTGGCGAATATGCTTGATACGTGATTCACCGGTAAGCTTCATCCCATTACCGATTTGGATGCTGGCGGATGAACCGGATGCTATGACATGTATGTTTCCGACGATAATGTTAGGTGAACAGTTGGTGCGTATCAACTGAACGCCTCGTCCGTCTTCAAATTCAGGATCGACCAGAACGGGAAGGGGACGGTAAAATATCGGGTACGATTCAAAAAAAACATCCCCTGCTGTCGTATGATCCTCTTGCCGCTGAAGTGCAAGCGCGCGAATCATGCCATTTGTCTCGGCGCGGTCGCCAAACTGAACCGTACCTGCTGACGCGACGCTGATGATACAGATCGATCCAACATTCGCTGTACGTATCGGGTAGCTGTTCTCTGATTGTACATTCATTCGACTCATTCGCTTTCTAAGATTCGCCTTGTGTGCCGTCTTCATCCTCAGGAAGCGGTAACGGTGCCAGTGGGCCTACGATAATGGATTCTGGCGGCGTATCGAACATGGAATATAAAGCTACATTATCTGTATCTCCAACTTGCAGCATCGATGCGCTGGATACACCAAGTATTTCTATTTGCCCAACGCTCAAATAATGATTGATCACTTTGAATTGAAGCATTATGCCATTCCTCCAGATGAAGGCGTACCCGTCTGCAGCTGGCGCATGTAGGCGAGAAGCGCAGCATCGGTATCCCTTCTTGTTTTGGCTAGGATGCTAGCCGTTTTCGAATCGTCATCCGCTTTCGCTTTCTGAGCATCCGTGCCTTGATCCGTTTTGTGCAAATAGTAATGTATGCGCGAAGGTACCTGTTTACGGATATCTTCTATAATAATCTTTCTATGATAAGGGTCGAGCGGAATACAAAGCTCATTCTCGTAAGAAAGCAGCTTTTGCGGGACTTCAACTTCCAAATAACGGGTCATTTCATTGAAAATATCGTCGTACTCGCCGCTTGGGGCTGGAATAGAAGAACTGGCGGAAGGGAAAACCTCCGGTTTCGATACGGATAGCTGTTCAATATTGCCTGGAAAGGAATCTCCGCCCATACCGGGAGCAGTCATGCCGATATTTAACGTGCCGTCCAGCTTTTCGACCTTCAATTGATCAAAATGATATTCAATACTCTCGATATTGTACGTAGGACGTGCTTCGAGCTGCTTGATCTGTTCACACAAAGCGAGGATCTTTGCGTTAAGCGCATCGAGCTGCTCCTGCTGCTCTTTGAGTTTATTTTGAACTTCAAGAGACCACATTTGCCAAGGCGACAGTGGATTAGGCTGCTGCATGAGACTGCTCCTCCTTCTTGTGATGGGTTCGAACATACCCCCTAAGATGGGTTAGGCAAAGGCACGAAAGAAAGCGGATTATCTCCACCGAGCTCTGGAGCGGGTTCAATGAACCCGCCGGTGTTATACATCTGCGACAACGAGCGAATCGAACCCGCGCTGCCGACCTGCAGGACAGAGCTGTTAGATACGTTTTCGACACGAAGCTGATGAATGGTAATTTGCTGATGAATGGTCAGATTCATATCACATTCACATCATTGGACGTATTGTCTTGTACGTCGGGATCAATGGAGTTTGTTGCACTAACAGCATTATTGGAGTTGGTTAGGCTGCCGGTTAAGAACGAGCCTGATCCGGCGTATGTCTTGGTGTTGCTAGATGGAGAGACTTCCAAGGAATCGCCGAATTGGACAATAGAGCCGGAACCTATGCTTACAATTTTGACAAAGCCGACAACAGCTGGCATGAGCATCCTCCTTTTTTTATGGGTGTTTGATGAAATCGATGACCGTGCTATATCTTATGCGGCATCCGCCCAGAGGTTCCCTTGTTGGATGTATCGTGAGCGGTGATGGGCGCATATACTGGCAGAAGTGCTGGAAGGCGGGTGTTTGCTTGTGGCATCCAAATGGGATGATATGGAACGATGGATGGAGAGACAGCAGCTTCCTAAAGGGTTTGAGCTGCTTCGCGAGCCGGATTGGGTTGAGCAGTACGTGCGTAAAATGATGACAAAAGCGCTGCCCGAAGTGGCTGGTGTTATAATTGGCGGGGGATCAGCTACCTTTTCCGAGACTCGACACTTTGTTCATGTGAAAATAAATTTACCGGACGGCTTTGATAAGGAGCAGCTGCGATTGTTCGTGCGGGAGGATCGGCTTAGGCTTGAGGGGCTGCCCGGCGGTAAAAACGAGACGATTAAGCTGCCGAAGCTGGTGAAGCCGCGAATCTGCAAAACGCTGCTGAAGGATAAAGTGCTGCAAGTAAAGCTGCAGAAGCGGCCGATAAATCGTACTTACCATGAAGCTGTCGTACGTTGGTAGAGGTATCGGCTCAAGTGGGCGAGGGCGCATGTCGTTTGATATGTGCTCTTTTTGTCACGAAATCGACAGGGTTTACGGCTGGCTAATGGCATCTCTATCCTTTATAATGTCTAATGAACATGTACATATCAGCAAAAAAAGGGAGTGTGTTCAGTGTCATTAGTCGATGTAAGCAGTGTTTCTGCTTCGTTATTCATACTCGGAATCGTTTTTTTAATGCTAATTTTCGGATTGCTTAGCTTTGGAATTTTGCGCATGTTTCAACAAAGATTTCGTACAGGCTGGGTTAGCTTTGCGGGAGCGGCCGTAAGTTTCGTCGTTTTTATGTTTATATTAAACAAGTGGTATCTATAGCCGTTCTATAGCTGATCACGAACGGAGGTAAGAGCTTGACCTGGACATTGATCTGGTTTGTCGTTAACATGCTATTTGTTGTATCCATTATCACTTATATGTTTATGCATCGTTCATACGCGGAAGCGAAGCGGCAATCTAACGACTCCGAACTCCTTAAAAGGTTAAATACAAGGCGGTTGCTGGTTGGGATTTTGAGCATCGTGCTATTCTTGGCGATGTCGGCCAGTTTTATGATTAATATGAGATTAAACGGTTAAAAGAAGGCTCTCATTGGAGAGCCCTGCAAAAGCCTTGCTTTTGAGTAAAAGTAAGCTTCAAATTGGAAATGTTATCGCGGAAACTAAAAAAGCAGCTCGTCCCTCATCCGAGGGCGGGCTGCTTTTGCTCTATCAGCTTCACCATTCGTTTCACA
>NZ_JAVIFU010000022.1 GCF_031157315.1 Paenibacillus sp. LHD-38 | reverse complement strand
ATTTCCCAGTATGTAAGACCCCTTGAAGACGACGAGGTTGATAGGTTCGGGGTGGAAGCACAGCAATGTGTGCAGCTGACGAATACTAATCGGTCGAGGGCTTATCCTAAACACGTTTGAGAAGCAAACTTACATCGTAAGCATACGCTTAAGTTTGCCCCGGACCCATACATCCGGCAGACAGCAGCTAAAAAGGTTTCAGCAAACCTAACTTTCGTATCCAGTTTTCAGGGTGCAACTTGCTAATGCAAGCATTAGCAGTCGACCCACATCTGTGGGTTTTATTTTTTGTCCAGCACCTGAATATTATGATGGCGGTCGTGGCGAAGTGGTTAACGCATCGGTTTGTGGATCCGACACTCGGGGGTTCAATTCCCCTCGATCGCCCCATTATTACCAAAATAATTAAGCTATTTTGTTGGGGATTAGCCAAGCGGTAAGGCAACGGACTTTGACTCCGTCATTCTCAGGTTCGATCCCTGAATCCCCAGCCATTTACATGCGGAAGTGGCTCAGCGGTAGAGCATCGCCTTGCCAAGGCGAGGGTCGCGGGTTCGATTCCCGTCTTCCGCTCCATAATGATGGCGCCATAGCCAAGTGGTAAGGCAGAGCTCTGCAAAAGCTCTACCCCTAGTTCGAGTCTAGGTGGCGCCTCCACAATTTTTTTGAAGCAACATAATACGTGCCCTTAGCTCAGCTGGATAGAGCGTTTGACTACGAATCAAAAGGCCAGGAGTTCGAATCTCTTAGGGCACGCCATTTTTACTCAAATGCCGATGTGGCGGAATGGCAGACGCGCGCGACTCAAAATCGTGAGGGAAACCGTGGAGGTTCGAGTCCTCTCATCGGCACCATAATAACAAACTTCAGCTCTTAGGATCCAGTGGATCTTAAGGGCTTTTTTATTTCTATCCACCTGATAGGATGAGCCTTGAGAGAGAGTAAATAGTTGCTTTTTAAAGGAATTTTATGTAAGATTATTTGATCTTTACGTTAACGCATGCTAGGAGGGAAAAGAATATCATCAGACCATATCGTAAGTGAACTATCCGAAATATCGGGAAGCAGATTGAAGAGTCTGGCAGGTTTATTGGTAGCGATTGTCGATGATGGTGCATCGATTGGCTTTTTGCCTCCGTTAAGTCAAGCCGAAGCTCTTGCGTATTGGTCGGGAGCAATGAATGACGATGTTATTTTGTGGATTGTACAGCGGAATGGGGAAACGATTGGATCCGTACAATTGCAATTGTGCTCGCGTCCAAACGGATTGCACCGCGCCGAAATTGCAAAGCTCATGGTTCATCCCCAGGCTCGCCGAAAATGGATTGGGCGCTTACTAATGACAAGAACGGGCTAAACTGGAAAACCGCAGCCTTATTGTACTAGACACACGGGCTGATGACCCCTCTAACCTGTTATATCGTTCAATGGATTACATTGAAGCAGGACGGATTCCCCGGTATGCAAAATCTGCAGACGGTAAGCTTCATGATACCGTCTATTACTACAAAAGTTTGACGCTGTAACAGGATAGCAATGAAATAAGCATCAGCTATAATAGGAGGCTTATCAATATGAGTGATTTGCATTCCAATCTCTTGCTGTTGTCAGTACCCGAAAGTTTTGAAAGCAGCCGCCTCCTTATCCGAGCACCGTTATGGGGAGATGGCGTTAAGTTAAATGAGGCGGTTAAGGAAAGTAGGGCGGAATTATTGCCTTGGATGCCATGGGCTGTGCATAGCCCAACACTCGAGGAGTCCGAGATGGTTATTAGGAGGTCTAGAATCAGGTTTCTGGAGCGTTCGGATCTGATGCTGCTGCTTTTTCTCAAGGAAACGGGACAATTAATTGGGAGCAGCGGTCTCCATCGGATAGATTGGGAAGCGCGGAAATTTGAAATCGGTTATTGGGTACGGTCTGCTTTCAGCGGAAATGGCTATATCACCGAAGCGGTTGAAGCGATCACTCATTTTGCGATACAAGAGCTAGAAGCTAACCGTATTGAAATACGCTGCGACTCTCGTAATGTTCGAAGCGCTAGAGTAGCGGAGCGAAGCGGCTTCACATTAGAAGGAATCCTTCGCAAGGAAAAATGTGATGCCGAGGGCTCGCTCCGGGATACTATGATATTTTCCAGGGTGAAATCGTTAGAATATTAATATTTCAATTATAAAATTGTAATGGCGCAACGCTAACTGCTTATTTTCTAAAAGTCCTCTCGTAGTCCTCAAACCGAATTTTTCGAATTTGCTTCCGATCTGACGAACGGACAATAATTCCTTCCGACTTCCCTGATGCGTCAATGCCTACCTTTGTTTGCTCAAAGTTTTTTAAGAAGGCGTAGGTATCCTCGAGTGTCCTAGGGAAGTTGGAGCCTTGTTCGGTTATTAAGAGAGGGGCATAGGATAAGTCGAAAGTTTGAATAAACCGCAGCTTCTCCTCCTCATTATAAAAAGGCTGGTTTCCGTGATCACGCCATTCTGCAATTTTCTCCTGGGGCAAAGACATCAAATGATTAAGCTCATCCTGCGTTAAAGAAAATACATCGAAGAAACGATAATCCTGCGTTTTGTTATCCGTATAATTTTTTGCCGCCTTGGTCTTTCCTCCGTAGGATTCCTGATAGATGACGGTCAACGCCCAATCATTTTCTGAAAATACAGCAGGAAGCAGCTTCTCGGCTATAGGTTTCAAAAACTCCGCTATGCTGCCGTAAGGATTACCAATCCGGTCTCCTTTTGCATATAACAGCTCTTCCCTTGAGCCGATCAAATAATCGATTTCATTATTATCGTTTTTGAAAATGACTACTCTCGCATTTTCTCCGTCAACTTTTTCATAAACGTATAAGCGATCCGATTCATGAAGAAGGCCGTTTTCCTCGCAAAGCGACTCGGTTAATCGACCTTTCTCGCCTAACTTATGGTAGGTAAGGATACTCGGGTATTTGGTTAAAGAGTTTATTTTCTTTAGATCCACTCGCTTCATCTCCCTAAACAGTGATTTCAATAATAAAACATAAGCATGTCCTCGAAGTATTTTCCAGTTCAGCAATAGAGTATAATTCGTTATAACACAAGGTAGTCCTTTCTAATGCGTAAAATTTTATAAAGGAGCGAGCGATGTGCAAAAAGAAAAGTCGCATAACCTTCAAAGAATCATTCGGGAACTGGGTCAAGAGAAGATTATTGAATTATTGACAGATCAAATTCCGGCATCGGATTTGAACAGTCTGCTGCTTGAAGTGTTCTGAGAAAAAACAATACAAGCAAGCCCAAAAGAGCTGCTTAAAAAATATGAGGTCAATCGATTTGTAAAGCCGGCTGCTGTTCAACCCTTGGCGCTCAAGCAGTTGGAAATCGATATGTTGAACATTGCGCAGAGCCAGTCATTTACCCCAATCCAGCTATCGCCTACAGCACCGATAGGGTCTTGCTCCGTTGTTGCTGCAGTTGATCAGAATAAAATTATTGATCAAGGCTCTTATTCGTTTGAAAAGCAAGCCTTCTGGGAGCATGTTTATGTATATCAATCACTCTTTCAAGCCTTGTTTCAGGCTGACCTCGAGATTATACTCAGCACACGAAGCGGATATAAAGATACAGACGGTCTCCTTAAACGGGTTATTCAGTACGGACAGGATCAATCGATTAAGATTAAGCTTTCCGTAATTGAGGACAACGAAGAGAATCAATATTATAAAGGGCTTCAATTTACGATTAGAACGGTCATAAACGGCACCATTATTAACATTGGAGACGGTGGCTTTGTAGATTGGCCGGCTCAACTCTTAGGCAACAAAAAAGAACGGATGCTGATCAGCGCAATTGGATTAGACAGGCTTCTGCCGATAGGGTAGGATATAAAAAAAAGCGCAATCGGATAATAAGGAGTGGACGCATATGGGAAACCGAACCTTTACACTGAGCGAAGCCAACGAGCTGCTGCCTGAGCTGCAAAAGGATTTACGGCAGCTTCAACAATTAACGGCAACGTTTGAGGATAAATACGTGGACTATCAGAAGGAGAAGGCGGCTTTAGAGCAAGCTTCAGCTTTTGGCCAAGGAGGAAAGGATCCTTTTTTTGAACAGGAAAGCCAATTGGAATTCATGAAGATGGAGGCGGACCTGTTAATTGAAAATTTTTCGCGAAAAGGCGTACTCTTAAAAATGATCAATCCCGGCCTGATTGATTTTCCAGCGGTACTGGATGGCGAGGATATTCTGATATGCTGGAAAGAAGGAGAAGAACAAATTAGCCATTATCATGGCCTGCATGACGGGTTTATCGGCAGGAAGCCGTTTCCTCATGAATAAATTATAAATGACCGCCAGGATATATGCTCTTAGTCGATCCGCATGTTGCTCAATTGAGTGTAATGATAATAACGGAGTCCCGCAGAGGAAGCGGCGGGACTCTTTGGGTTATTTTAAAATAAATTGTGACATCACCGGCACTAGTTAATTTTGAATGATAAGAGAGGAGAATCGCGATGTCAGGCGTCATCTCGAAGGCGATCCATCTGCTTGACCTTCTGCTTCCGCAAGGGAAGGAGAAGGAATTAAGCGTCACGGAAATGAGCAGGGAGCTGGACATGCCCGTTCAAAGCGTACACCGCATATTAGGCTCCTTAATGGAGCATGGCTTTGTCGCTCAGAACGCGAAGACGAAGAAGTACAAGCTGGGCTTGTCCATCATGAAATACGGCTTCCTCATGTGGGACAGCCTGATGCTGCGAACGGTGGCGCGGCCGTTTATGGAGGAGCTTTCCCAGAAAACGAAAGAAACGGTCTATTTGGCTACCCGTGAAAATGGGGAAGGCGTCTATATCGATTCGGTTGACTCCCCGCAAATTTTGAAAATATCTGAGCCAATCGGGCTTAAGCTCCCCCTATTCATCGGCGCATCCAATCGGGTAATTCTGGCCTATTTACCAAGAAAAACACAAGAGGCAATTCTGGCTGAGGTAGACTGGGATACGGTTCCTTCGTTAAAGCCTTTGTCCCGGGATTACATAGAAGAAGAGATTTTAACGATTCATAAGCAGGGCTATGCCGTTACTGAAGGTGAGGCAACGGAGGGGACGACCGGTATAGGTGCCCCGATTTTTTCATATGAGAACAGGGTGATCGGATCCTTGAACGTCGCTGGTCCTTCTCTACGCTTTACTGCAGATACGATGGAGAAAAATAGTGTGCTCGTCAAAAAATACGCGGATCTGATTTCAGATGAGCTTGGCTATCGCCATAAGTTTAATCGGTAATTTATTTGATCATTATCCCACTATTCGGGAAAGAGTTATTACTTCTATCAAATATCGAGATTATAATAATCCTCAATAAGCGCAGCCGGCGTATATTGGAGGAGAATGGAACGATGAATATTGTTGCTTTTAAACATTTTGATTTTGATGATGAATATGCATTTCGTTCCTGGACGGACCTGAGGGGGCATCAGCTGGCTATGCGGGATCCCTCTATTGAAATTAATGCGGAATGGATGCATGAAATGGATTTGCTTATTATTTGCGGCGGTCCGATGAGTGTGTATGAAGAGGAACGTTATCCGTGGCTTATTCAGGAGAAGCAATTTGTGCAGCAGGCCATGCAGCTTGGTAAAAAAGTGCTCGGCATCTGCTTTGGCGCTCAAATGATCGCCGAATTGTTAGGCAGTCCTGTATGCCGAAACGAATATAAGGAAATTGGCTGGCATGTGATCAATCGCACAGTGGAACGGCATTCATGGCTTGCTGGTTTACCGGAGGAGTTTACATCGTTTCAGTGGCATGGCGATACGTTTGCGCTGCCGAAAGATACGAGGCTTCTCGCTTATTCGGAGGCATGCAAGGTGCAGGCTTTTGCCTACGGTGACCATGTTCTGGGTCTGCAATTTCATTTGGAGACGACGCCGGCTTGTATGGAAACGATGTTTGAGCATTGGTCATCCGAGCTGATTGAGGCGCCTTATATTCAGACGGCGGAGCAAATTCGCAGCCGGTTTGAACAAAGCGAGCAGTCTCTTAAGGCGCTTCACCACATTTTGGATCAAATTAGCGTGAGCCTTTAATGAAGGTTTGAGTATCATAATTGTTTTGATAATAGGAGCATAGGCTAATATAATGGAAATATATGTATGGTAATGAGAGGAGCCGCTGAGGCATGAAACGCAATCGTCTGGGAAAATCGGAGCTCTACATTAGTGAAATCGGCCTTGGCTGTATGTCGCTCGGTAAAGACAAGGGAAAAGCGATAGCCCTCATCCACGAAGCGATTGATAAGGGGATTAATTTTTTTGATACAGCCGATCTCTATGATGAGGGATTAAATGAGGAGATCGTAGGCGAGGCTATCCGCGGCAGGCGTTCGGATATTTTAGTCGCCACGAAGGTCGGCAATCGATGGGAACCAGGCAAGGAGGGCTGGTCCTGGGACCCGTCAAAGGCGTACATCAAGTCGGCTGTCAAAGATAGCTTGAGAAGGCTGCAAACGGACTATATCGATTTATACCAGCTGCATGGCGGAACGCTTGAGGATCCGATCTCAGAAACGATTGAGGCATTCGAGGAGCTCAAGCAGGAAGGACTCATACGGTATTACGGCATTTCTTCGATCCGCCCGAACGTGATAAGGGAATATGCGGAGCGGTCGAATATCGTCAGCGTGATGAGCCAATATAGCATTTTGGATAGAAGGCCCGAGGAGCAAGTGCTGCCGCTGTTGGCGGAGAAAGGGATCAGCTTAATCGCCCGCGGACCGGTAGCGAAAGGGATATTAACCGATGCCGGTGCAGCGAAGGAAGCGAAAGGGTATTTGGATTATGACAAGAAAGAGCTTTCGGCTTTGCGCAGCGCTTTAAACGAAGCTGGGGATGAACCGCGTGACATGGCGCATAGGGCCATTCGATATGCGTTAGCAAATCCCGCCGTGGCTTCCGTTATCCCCGGAGCAAGCTCATTGGAACAGCTGCTGCACAATATTGCCGCAGGCGATGCTAAGGAGCTGACGGCAGCTGAAGTTGAGGCCATTCGCATCTTGAGCAAAAACAATCGCTACGAACAACACCGGTAGGTAAAACCCGTTAACGAAGGATATATTTTCGCAGCATGATCCGGGTGCCAATGGGTTTGACGTGTGGGAGAATCACGAATGCGTCATTCATTTCTAGTCATATATCATATATAAACGTAACTCTAAAAAACAAAGGGAGATGTTAAACCATGATAAAACGAATTGAATGCGCATATGTGCCTGTGTCAAATGTGAAGAAATCGGCGGATTGGTATGAGCAGGTGCTCGGCATGCGTTTGCGTTCGCCGGTGGAATCGGGGCGTGGAGCCATTATGGTGATGGAGGAAGGCGGTTGGCTGTTTCTACTCCCTAGTCCTGATATGACGCCGCTTACTTTCTCGACAACAGGCTGGGAGGAAGACGGGCAAGCTTTTGAAATGTTCCCGCTATGCTTTGAAACGGATAAGATCCATACGCTGCATGCTTCACTGAAGGAAGCAGGCGTATGGGTAGAGCAGGAATTACGGAATGAGGGAAGCTGCGGGCTGCAGCTAAATTTCAAGGATCCGGACGGTAACAAATATCAAGTGTGGCAGCAGCCATCCGATCAAGCGGAATAGGATAGGGGTAGCACAGAGAGAAGGTCTATACCAGTACCTTCTCTCTGTGCTATGCTTAGCTAAGAAGGTTTGACTTTATCAACTGTATGCAATAAAATTACAGTATCCTTCTTGAGAGGGAGATGCAAATATGAATAGTGAATTTACGGTAGCGGTTCACAGCTTAGTGCTGTTAGCCTATTTGCCTGATCATATGGCCAGCAGCGAGACGATCGCTCGTAACGTGTCAACGAATCCCACACGGATTCGCAAAATTATGAGCACGCTGCGGAAGCACGGGTTTGTGAAGACAAAGGAAGGCATCGGCGGCGGCTATATTTTGAACTGCGAGCCGGAAGAGGTTACGCTGGCTCAAATTTATCGCGCGCTTTCAGGCGGCACATTGAAGCCGCATTGGTGTTCGGGGAATCCGGATGAGGATTGCCTTGTATCCGCGAATATTCAAGGCGTTATGGATCACTTCTTCTATGAAGCAGAGCAGCATTATGTAGCCTATCTGGAGAAGAATACGCTTCAAACCGCTTTGGATAAAATCCGGAAATGCCAACTGCAGCAAAAGGCACAGCAGTCGTAACAAAGCATGACAACAACTAGAAGTCTCATAATTGGCGGTAATCATGCTAACAGCCAGTGTATTACCGCTTATTGAGCGAGATAGCTTAGACGAGTGATCTGAATTTTTTCGTGTAATATGTATCTAATATTCATACAGTTGGAGGGCGTTTCTTTCAATAGAAGCAGCTCTGATTGTAACAAAAAGGATGAGTGCCATGTCAGAGTATACCCAAACAAATTCGTCATTTCATATCCCGTTATCGGTTCTAGATGTATCTCCGATTGTTGAAGGCGGCTCTGCGGCCGAATCGCTGCGTCATACTTTAGATCTTGCCCAGCATGCGGAAAAATGGGGCTACAACCGTTATTGGCTTGCAGAGCACCATAACGCGCCAAGCATTGCAAGCTCAGCTACATCCATCGTGATCGGCCATGTAGCGGCTGGAACGTCGACGATCCGAGTAGGGTCAGGCGGCATCATGCTGCCGAATCATGCGCCGCTTGTTATCGCGGAACAATTCGGTACGCTCGAATCCTTATTTCCTGGCCGCATAGATTTAGGACTTGGCCGCGCGCCGGGTACCGATGGTCTTACTGCAGCAGCGCTTCGGGGGAGCAGAGGAGGCAACGGCCAAGACTTCCCTGAGAAGCTGGCGGAGCTGCGCGCTTTTCTTGATCCATCCAGCTCAGAGGTGGGTATGCCCGTGCGGGCGATTCCTGGCGAAGGACTGGATATTCCGATTTGGCTGCTTGGCTCGAGTGATTTCAGTGCTTTGTTAGCCGCTCAGCTTGGCCTGCCATTCGCTTTCGCGGGGCATTTCTCGCCTACCTTCACTGTCCCGGCGATGAATCTATATCGAAGCAGCTTCAAGCCGTCAGCCGTGCTCGATAAACCCAAAGGGATGGTTGCTGTTAACGTAGTCGCTGCTGATACGGATGAAGAAGCTGCCTATTTAGCTACGTCCATGCAGCAGCTGTTCCTATCCTTTATTCGTAACACTCGCGGGCCCCTGCCTGCTCCGGTTCAAGATATGGATACTGTCTGGACGCCGCAGGAGAAAATTGCTCTGCAGCAGCAGCTTGGTTCTTCCATTGTTGGAGGACCGGACACTGTCCGCAGCAAGCTGAAGAAGTATATTGAGGCGACGAAAGCCGATGAAATTATGGTAGCGGCTCATATCTTTGACCATAAGGCACGTTTGCGTTCCTATGAAATTGTAGCAGGACTTTAATAAACAGACATCTGCTGTCTTCTTTAAAATATAAGAAAGTATAAAATTCAACCTTATACGATGCTTATATTTCACCGCGAAACGAGCTTTTGCCGCCAAGGACGGCGTCAGCCGTTTACGCTTGCTATCGCCTTCCCGAGCGGGTACTTATGCACGGCAGCAGGGCTGAAGAACTGAGAAAAGAGTGCGGACCACTAAAGGTCTGCACTCTTTTTTGCGCGATGGCTTATTCCGCAGATTCCGCAGGCGGTCGAAGTCCATTGCGCAGCTGCCGTATGGAGAAGCCGAAATCCATTTGCAGATGTGGATAATCCGGAAAGTTATCCCAATCGCCACCCCAGGAAAACCCCAGACCTTTGGCTATTTCGACAACCTCGATCCAATCTGCTTTCCCATTTTTGTTGCCGTCATATTTCATATCCCATACGACCTCGCCCTTCTTGGTCCGAAGCGCGAAATCTATGGCGAGCCCATAGTTATGATAAGAATGACCACCCTGCACCTGCGTTACAATCTTGCCTTCTGTAGAGCGCCCTTTGGCATAAATCGCATTTTGCTCTTCGCTGGAGCGGAAGCCGTCCGTTATGAGGATGGTAATCCCGGCTTTCCCGGCTTCGGCGATCAGCTCGGTTTGCTTCGCAAATACGATAGGATGAAGCTCCGTAACAGGAGGAGCGGGTTTAATATCGATCTCTGGTACGTACGGCTCGAAGGTTAGGATGACTTTCCACAATAGAACAGCGGTGAGCGCCAAAATAATGAATAGCAGTAACCGGTTCCGTCTGCGTTTATTTTTTGCCGCGAGGTCCAGCTGTGTCCGCCCAATTGGAATCGGCTGATTAGAGAAATGATTTCGTTCCAGCATGCAAAATCTCCTTACGTGTTGTATCCGCTTATCTTATCATATTGTTAATCGGGCTGCCCTAGTCCAGGGTAGGGGAATGCTGGTCAATCGTTGACAATTTATCAGTTTAGATCTAAACTGATAACAAGAACGAAAGCAGGAGGTGGTCAAATGGATCAAAATGATTCAGAACCTTTCCTATCCAAACGCGATGAGCGATTAGGTTTAATGATATGGTTTCGTTTATCGCGTGTGTATAACCATAGCCTGCGAGAAACGCATCAGCATTTGAAGAAATGGGGCTTGACCGCTGCCCAGTTTGATGTGCTTGCGCAGGTAGGCGCGCATGACCGGCTGACACAGCAGCAGCTGGCAGATAAGCTTTTTGTCACCAAAGGAAATATTACGCAGCTGCTTGGCAAGCTTGAGGAATTGGGATATATCGAGCGCGAGCAAGCTTGGAAGACCAAATACGTATCGTTAACCGAAAAGGGCAAGGCGCTGTTCGATGATGTCGTTCCGGTGCAGGAGCAGTTTCAGGCTGCGCAGTATACTGCTCTTAACCGCGAAGAGAAGAGGCAACTGCTCGAATTGCTAAAGAAAATACAAAGTTAAAAGTAAACGTCATAAAAGAAACGTATAGGCTTTACTAACAATTGAGGGAGGTTGTTCTTATGCAACTCAAAGGTATCCATCACGTATCCGCCATTACAGGCACAGCTGCCGGTAATTTTGATTTTTATACGCAGCTGCTCGGCCTTCGTTTGGTCAAAAAAACCGTTAACCAAGACGAAACTTCGGTTTATCATTTGTTTTACGGGGATGAGAAGGGAAATCCGGGAACAGAGCTTACGTTCTTCGAATTCCCTATGACAGGTAAAAACCGCGCTGGCACAAGCAGTATTTCTTCTCTGTCCCTTCGGGTGGCAGGCGATGCCGCGCTTCGTTATTGGAAGGAGCGCTTTGAGCAATTCAGTGTTGATCATGACGATATCGTTGAACGGGCCGGCCGCCAAACGATTGCATTCCGAGATTTTGAAGGACAACGGCTTGTACTCGTGTCCGATGAGCATAACGAAGGCGTTAAGGGCGGTATTCCTTGGGAGAAAAGCATGGTTCCGGCTGAATACGGCATTCTTGGCCTTGGTCCAGTGCAGCTAACGGTCAAAAACCCGGAGCCTACCGTACTCGTACTGACACAGCTTATGGGATTCCGAGAAAAAGGAAAGTACCCGTCTACGATTGCCGGGCAGCCGGATATCGTCGTTTATGAGACCGGTGAAGGCGGCAGCGGCGCTGAAGTTCATATCGAAGAGCGGCATGATCTGCCACGTGAGCAGCAGGGCCATGGCGGCGTGCATCATGTAGCGTTCCGAGTTGATAACGATGAGGAGCTTCGCGAGTGGATCGAGCATATTCGCGGAGTCCGAATTCCGAATTCCGGCTTCGTTGACCGTTACTATTTCCGTTCGCTGTACTTCCGCGAGCCGAACGGCATTTTGTTTGAGCTAGCCACTGACGGTCCTGGATTTGCTACGGATGAAGATATTAACCACTTGGGAGAATCGCTGGCGCTGCCTCCATTCCTAGAACCGCAGCGTGCGCAAATTGAGTCCAGATTAAAACCGCTGCATACCAAACCGAACGAATAAGCGTGCGGACCTTGGCTTCGAGTATTCATAACAAGGCACGAAGCCGTTGGTTGAAGCACCAATAACAAAGACGACCGTCTCCCGCTTGGCATGGGGAAGCGGTCGTTTTTTTTGAAAATGCAAGGATAGGTAAGTTTTTAACTCAACTTTCGCAGCTTAAATTGGGCAGGTAAGCCTTGATGTAACAGGGCAAACCGGAGATCCATTATCGCCCAATCTAATTGATTTACTTCATCACAAAGCAAGTGAAACAAGCCGCCTAATGTGCGGTGGTCGGTCCTATTTTGAGAAGCGTGCATAGATATTTGTTACTGAAGAGTGAAATAGATGCAATTGTAGCAAACCGTTAGCGTTAGCTGCAGCGAACAAAGAGCCATTGCCGCGCTGGCAGTGGTTCTTTGTATTTCGGAAAAAGAAGAACTTAAACCGAAATGTGGATAAACTGTAATGACATATAAATTTAATGAGGTGATTATTTATCTAAAGAACAAGAATGATCTATATATAGGAATGGATAAAGGGAGTGATGCTTTGTTGCGAATCTATGTCGCCGATCGGAGAGATACTCTACAAGACATTGCGTCCAAAATTCGGATCCCTGTAGAAAAATTATTGGAGCTAAATCCCGAATTGATCGACCCTGGTATAGAAATCGGCGGACATTGCGTGCGAATCCCTCTGCCCGCGGCGGACGTATCGGCAGCACTGGATTTGCCTGATTGCAGCTCGACCGAGCCTGTATCTTATATGGATAATTGGATTCCTCACATTCCGGTCGAAAAGATGGCCGAGAAGGAATATGATGTTCTTATTGTCGGCTCGGGGGCCGGTGGAGGTGCCGTTCTCTGGCGTTTGTGCGAACAATGGGGATTCAGCGGAAAACGGGTCGGGCTTGTGGAGGCGGGAGGGCTGATGCTGCCCACCCATTATTGGAACATTCCGACACTGGGCAGTGCTACTTCCGGCGACTATTTTCTAAATCCAAAAATTTCAAATCCCATCGGACAAATGCTGCCCGATTTGCCGTCTGCACGAGAGGTCATTGCTCTTGGTGGAAAAACGTTGTTTTGGGGAACAGTCAGCCCGCGCGTTCTTCCTTCTCTAATGAAAAAGGAATGGCCGGTAACCCCGGAGGAAATGGAGCCCTATTACAATTTGGCTGAAGAAGTGATGAATGTCTCAAAGGGCTATACGGAGGAATCGACGATTCAGCAAATTTTGTTGGAACGGCTTCGTTTCAAAGGCTTTGCGAATGTCACGGGTCTCCCGTTCGCGATTGATCTGCAGCCAACCCGATTTGGCGAGATCCATTCGAGTCCAGCGTTTAGCTCTATTCTTTTCCTAGCCAAAGCGATGAATCTTGGAGCCTTCGATTTGGCCATTCATGCGAGAGCCGTTCAAGTGCTGACCGATGGGGCAAAAGCTGCCGGAGTAAAGGTGATGACACCCGATGGAAAGTCATTTATAATCCGAGCAAAGACAGTTGTGTTGTCCGCAAACGTTTATCAAACACCGCGTTTGCTTCTCAACTCCGGCATTCCTGGACGTGCAATTGGTCATTATTTGAGTCATCATACCTTTCTTTCGACAACCATCCGTTTGGATACCTCGGCTTTTCCGGAAATTTCCGGTGTTCTCGGCATACTCATTCCACAATCGGAGGATCGGCCCTATCAAATTCAAATCCACGGTCCCGGGGGAGATGTTTGGTACAACTGGTACCAGCAGTTTCAGATTAAACCTTCGCAAACTGAGTGGAAAATCTCTTTACTTGGCTTCGGTCAAATGGAAAGCCGTTACGAGAATCATGTATTCCTGGACCCTTCAGACAAAGATATCTACGGCGTACCAACCATTAAAGCCCGACTTACTTATTCCCCTCGGGATCTCGAAGTGATCCGGCGTATGGAGGCTGGTATGCGGCAAGCTTCCATCGCGAGTCAACCTAACTGGTTTGGATCTAACGGTCAACCCGACATTTGCCGGGTTCTGCCAGGCGCCGATTACCATGAGTTCGGAACAAGTCGCATGGGAGACGACCCTTTAACCTCCGCTGCCAACCGGTATGGACAAATTCACGCGATAAGCGGTCTTTATGTGGCGGATAACAGTGTTCTCCCTCCCATAGGAGGCGCCAATCCAACACTTACGACCGTCGCACTAGCCATTCGTACGGCGGACTATATCCGAAGCCGGGAATAACAAGTTCATGACATGATAAATACGTACAAGATAAAGCCCTTAAGTTTTATAAAGAGTTACCATCATTTTATGAAAAACCAAGGATTTGGCGCACTTAAAGAACACTTCAATGTCCTAACGAATTCCGTAGATCCGAATAATTTCATCCTCTGGCAGTGTGCGATTGGTACACAAAATGGCAAGCCGTTCTTTCTTATTCGACCGATGGCGCACGAATACCATCGTGACTGGAATGCCAGGGGACAATTCAGTACGAATGGAACGCAGAATACCATTGTTCTTTCCCTGAACAGGGATGGCTTCATAGTAAAGTTCTTGCAGGTTTAAACGGCGTCCGCCAACAAGATAAGTCCTGTTCTACCAATAATTTAGCAATGAGTAATAGAAGAAAGTTTGATATGCTTCGAGGATTGGTCTCTTTAGGAGGGTACTCGTGAAGCATATTTTTAATAGATTCGTAGTTACGGCATTTGTACTGTTTGGCATGATCACAGCTTCGGTGCATACGGTTGGCGCGCAAAGCCTGCTGCCTTTCGATGATATATCAAACAGCTATGCAAAGCAGGAAATCATTGATCTATATAATAAAAAAATAATAACGGGAACGTCCGGGCGCAGCTTCTCTCCTGCTGCGTCGATTACGAGAGCCGAGTTTGTTACAGTGCTGGACCGGCTGCTCGGACTCGAGCAGGCAGCCAGCCCCATCACTCCGTTCACCGATGTAGCGAAGAAGGCTTGGTATTATGGCTGGATCCAAGCAGCCGTGCAGCTGGGCTTAGCGGATGGCGTAAGCACAAGCCTTTTTGCGCCGGCTAAGCCCGTAACAAGGCAGGAGGCTGCCGTATTATTAACACGGGTATTGAAAAAACAAAATAATGGCACAAGCGCAAAAGCGGGTTTTGCCGATGACGCCCGCATTGCGGCTTGGGCGATTCCATCCGTAGCAGCGGTGCGCAGCCTTGGACTTATGCAGGGTGACAGCAATGGGTATTTCCGTCCTGAAGATCCGATAACGAGGCAGGAAACGGCTGTCATGATTCATCGGGTGCTGCAAAACGAGAAATGGGCAGCAGAGCTTGCCGCTAAGCCAAAGGAGTCGATTAAGCTCGGCTGGCAGTATGCCCAGACGACGCAGCAATATGAAAACAATATCTTGCAGTCCAACGTTAACACCTTGTCTCCACGTTGGTTCTTTATAGAAGCTTCGGGTGAACTGTCCGATAACGCGGATCCCTCCCTTGTCACATGGGCAAAGAAGCATAATAAAAAGGTTTGGGCGCTCGTCGGCAATCGGTCCGACCAAGACATGACTCATCAGATTTTGTCCCAATCGGCTTCACGCAGCACCTTGGTATCCAAGCTTGCGGCCTATGCCAAAAAATACGGAATTGACGGGCTTAACATCGACTTTGAAAATGTAGCCCCGCAGGACCGTGCAGCGCTGACCGCATTCGTAACGGAATTAGCAAAGAAGCTGAAGGCGATGAACATCACGCTCTCGATTGATGTATCTCCAGACCGCGGGACGGATTGGACGGATGCGTTTGACTACTCCGCGCTTGGCGTGCAAGCGGACTATGTCGTATTGATGGGTTATGACGAGCATTGGGGCGGAAGCCCAATAGCGGGTCCTAACGCATCCTTAGGCTTTGACGAAGCTGCAGTCAACAAGCTGGTCAAAGCAGTACCCCGCGAAAAGGTTATTTTGGCGCTGCCTTTTTATAACCGTGATTGGGATTTGAAGAAAGACGGAAGCGTAGAATCTTCTGAATTCATTTCGCTGGATCAGCAAAATACAATTATGAGCAAGTATGCGATTAAGCCAAAATGGGATGCGAAATTAGGCCAGTATACGGCTGCTTATGTGAAGAATGGCGTGAAACATCAAATTTGGGTTGAGGACGGACGCTCCTTAACGGCCAAATACAAGCTGGCAGCAGAAGCCAAGCTAGCAGGATTAGCCTACTGGTATGTGGGCGGGGAAAGTCCGGATATATGGGCAAGCATGAGAAATGCGGATCGGTTTTTGGGCTATCGTTTTTTGTAATGCAGCAGCTGATTTATAGGAAGCCGCATTATATGCGATTAGCTGGAAGAGTTGCAACGAAAACTAGATTCGTATTTTCCGAACTGGCATTTGCGTGGCAATTTTATGTAAAATATGGAATGAGAGTGTGATGCGTAACATGGATTGAAGAAGGGGAGAGAGCCGCAAATGAAAAAGCTTTCGGCATTATTTTTATCATTAGCTCTATTATTTTCATTCGTTTCTACCATTCAAGCAGAGGCTAAGCCCATTTCCGTATGGGTCGAGGACGAGCAGGTGCAGTTGGGCGGCTTACAGCCTATTATGGAAAAGGGGACAACCCTAGTTCCCGCAAAGCTGCTGCTGCAAAAGCTTGATTTCCAAGTAACATGGGATCAGAAGAACAAAGTCATAACTGGAAAGAAAGAAGGACTCGTTCTTTTATTCCAAATCGACAACCTGGGAGCAATGGTTAACGAGACGGAGCAAGGTTTGCTTGCCGCTCCTAGGCTTGTAAAAGGCACCGCCTATATTCCTTTGCGTACGGTAAGCGAAGCAGCAGGTTATGAGGTGACATGGAATAAGGAGCAGCGGTCAATCTCACTGCAGGTAAAAGAACCGAGCCGCGGCTTCCTATGGAAGGTTGAAAAGGCGGGCAGCACCGTTTATCTGCTAGGCTCGATACATATTGCGAATGAAGCGATGTATCCGCTCCGCCCAGAAATTCAGGACGCATATGAAGCGTCGGACTATCTCGTTGTAGAGGCTGATATTTCAAAAATGAACAATGCGGATGTACAAAAGCTTGTCATGGATTTAAGCGTATACAAAGATAACACAACGCTCAAAGATCATATTTCAGATGAAGCCTACAAGAAGCTGGGCGAAATTTTGAAAGAGAACGGCGCGGCGGAAAATGCACTCGATACTTATAAGCCATGGAGCGTATCTTCCACCATCGACTTTCTGTCGACAACGCAATCGGGCTATGATGCGGGAATCGGGATCGACGCGCATTTCCTAGAGCAATCGAATGCAAACAAAAAGCCGATTCTTGAGCTGGAGTCGATCGAATATCAGCTTCAAATGTTCGATCATTTCTCTGACGAGCTGCAAGAGGAAATGGTAAATGCTTCAATCGAGAATTATTATGCTGAGGATTCCGGCATTGATGCGCTTACGGATATGTGGGTAACCGGCGACGAGAAGCAGTTGCTTGAGCTGACCGAGGCAACTTCGGCTAACGAAGAGTTTAATAAAGCGCTGCTGACAGACCGTAACGCACCAATGGTAGAGAAAATAACGGGCTATTTGAACGACAGTACGAGCAAAACTTATTTTGTGGTTGTGGGTGCTGCCCACATGCTGGGCGAGAACGGCATAGTTCCGCTGTTGGAGAAAAAGGGCTTTACGGTAACTCGCCAATAATATTGAAAGATAGTCATAAGCAAAAACAAGGCAGCCCCGCGGACGCGGCGGCTGCCTTGTTTCTTTGTGCATACTTAAGAATTTATAAGTTTTCACTAATAAATCTGCTTCTATCTCTCCGCGAAACGAGCTTTTGCCGCAGAGGACGGCAAAAGTGTTACGCTTGAAAGGCTAAAAAGGGCTAGAGGCTTACGCTTCCTGCTACGGCCTGCTGCTTCAGCTTAAGCTCAACGAGCAGCGCGTGGAGCTGCTCTGTCGCCAGGCCATGCAGGACAAGCCGAAAGCCTGCCTTCAGCGTCGTTAGCGGCACCATCGGATGCTTGTTGTTGATAAGCGCAAGCCGATCGTTGCTGCCGATAATTTTGGAAGCGAGAATGCCGATTGTCTCATCAAGCTGCAGCGAATTGGTTGCCCGCCAGAAATCATTGTCTGTCAGGAACATTTGGTAAACGGGCGTAAAGCATTCAATTGCTGTCGTTAAATCCATAAAATTGGTCCAACGTCTTGGCATTGGCTCAATGGGCACGCGAGAAGAGGTAATCGCATTGAAATTAAGCAATTCTTGCTTCGTTACCTCGATTCCTTTCTCGCGCAGCTCTCGGTTAAGATTAATGACAAAATTGTACAAATTCAGGTCGTGGATCAAAAAAAGATCATCCTTAACCGGCCCAAGATGAGTTGGCTTTAGCGGGTTCATCTCGATCTGGACGCCGGGAACATTGTCTCGAATAAAGCCGAGCACTTCCGAGCCGAGATAAAAATGTCGCAATATCATAAAGTTGGCGCTCGGGCTCACGAATGTTTTCATTCCGAAATGCAGCACGCGGTGCAGCAGGCGGGAAGACGTGAGCGCCTTCGGCACGATGATTTTATAAATTTGCAGCACGATAATCATCAGCCTCGCGAAGGGCCGCAGCACGGGCAATAGAAATTGCCGTGATTTGCTGGAGCAGTCCTTGAGGTAAGCTGCCTTTGCTTCCTCATTAAAGGGGATGCTCTGATCCATATAGATGGCGAGGAACGGGTTCGGATCGTTTTTGTCATGCGGCATATTTTTGAAGTAATCGGCGTCACTCATACATTTCCCAGCTCCTCTAACTGCAGCAGGTACAGCCTAGCTGTCGTTTTCGCCGTTTTCACGATACGCGCTGCGATGTCGGCAGTCAGCATAGGATGCTGGACGACCGCCTCCAGCCGCTCGAAATGCTTCTCGTCGGAGTCGCTGTGGTAAAGCAGGAAGGAGACTTCCTCATCACTGAGACCAAGCTGATCGCGAATCATTTCGCCCCAGTAGCGCGCCATCCGGCAGCCGAGTCCCTCGATGATCCACATCGCGCCGATGAGATCCACGGGATTTTCACGGCTGGCCCGTTGGAATAAATAAGCGGATAACGCCTCGCTTCCGATATTTTTCTCACCGGACTGAATCATGCTCAAATCCCCGCCAACGGCAACGTAGTTGCGCTCCAATATTTGAAAGTCGCGGTGCTCGTCGCGTGCATGCGCAATAAACGTCGAGCGAAGATCAATGTGCTCGATGGCGATATAAGAAGCGGCGCGGGCGATCCACTGCGAGCCGTCAATGACCTGCTGGCGGATATTTTCCATTAGTGCCTTATAATCATCCAGCGTGAATTTATTGTTGTACAATTTATGGATAACTGGAACATGTGCAAGCTTTTGCTCAAAATCAATCCATACCTGCACGAGCTGCCTGACCAGATAGGCTTGAACTTCATCGGCCTCATTGTATTCCAGATGCGGAGCCTCGGGCTGGCGTTCCTCAAATACGGCACTGTCTTCATTGGAGGACCCTACTACAGTAAGCAGCATGTACGAGGTCTGGAATCTGCCGCTCTCCGGCACCATGCAAAGCACCTGCTCGCCGGGCTTTAAATGTCCATCATTCAGCAGCTCCTCCAGCATGATATAGATCGACGCCGCGCCGGTGTTGCCTTTCGTATATAGATTCGTGAACCACTTTTCCTCAGGGATCGTGAGTCCGCCAAGCTGCAGCAGCCTGAAGATCTCATCGCGGAAAAAATGCGAGGAATAATGGCAAACCATCCAATCGATCGCGGCAGGATCAACCTTGCCCTCATCCACTAGCTCGAAGAAGCGGTTGACGCCCACCTTTGGCATTTCATTCACGAGCCGGATATCCTGCTTTAAATTAACCGCACCGTCGTTCGCGGCCTCTTGTATGGAAGCATAGTCAAGCCAGCTTGCAAGCTCGGCATTCTCCTTATTGGATCCGGCATACATGCAGACGTCATACAGGTTGGCGTACGATTTGTTGTCGATCCATTCGATTCGCAGCGACAGGCCGCTTGCCGCAGGCTGATGCTGTAGCACGGCTGCGCCTGCGCCATCGGACAGCATAAAACGCAGAAAGTCGGTATCGAAAGGCACGGGGCGATCAGAAAGACCTGTCTGCGCTTCAAATCTCGTATGCTTGAATACGCGGCTTGGCAATTCACTGGCACAGGAAACTGCTGTATGCTGCTCGCCTGATTGCACATGCAGGTAGGCGTTCTTCATCGCCTGCATGCCGCTGGCGCATACGCCGTGATGGGTGGCCACCTCCATGACAGGGAGACTCGTTTCGGCATGAACCATACTGGCGAAGCCGGGAACTAACAAATCGCCCTGCGTCGTGCCGACTGCGAGAAAATCAATTTTGTTATCCAAGGCTTCTTTGTTTCGAAGAAGCGCATCGCGTATAGCAAGAGCGGCCATTTCCGCATTAGAGTAAAGGCTCTTTTGTTCTTTATTTATTGCATAATGCCGAAAGCGTATTTTATTTTGGTCGAGAATGCGCCGCATCGACTTGGAGCTCTTGCCGTTTATTTTGCCGAGGTAATCCTCCATTTCATCATTGCCGACAGGCGGGCCGGGTAGAAACTTACCGATGCTCGTAATATAAACCGGGTTCATGAAGCACCTCCAATTGGAATGTTTTATAGATCTAATGATCGTTGATGCAGCGTTTTAATCCTAGTACTAACTTTATTTGGTACCGTATGAAAAGTTAGGCTTGAATATGTATTCAACGGTCCGCTATAATAAACGCATATCAAAACTGATGACTGACGGAGGTAACCCAGCCGATGAAGTAAGTACACGATTCCTGTAATCAACTTGTTTAAGTACAAGCGGCGTTCTCGAATTGCGAGAACCGGTCAGGGATACGTGCGTCGATTTGGGGGCTTATGAAAGGTCAATCAGCAGCGATAGATACGAGATGTTTACCCTTCATGTATTAGGGTGACACATCGTTATTTTCGTTTACCTGATATTCCCCTGCGTATTCGACCGTGTGCCGCTGGCCACGGTTTTTTATTATGTTTTCAGAAATGGGGAATGATCTTTGATGCTATTAAAGGTTAAACAGGTGAGTAAAGAATGGGATGGCAATTTATTGTTCGAAAATATAAGCTTCGAGGTAAAGGAGGGCGAGCGGCTCGCGCTGTTCGGACGCAATGGCGTTGGCAAAACGACGCTGCTGCAGGGTTTGACCGGCAGGCAATCGCTGGATGGCGGCGAGGTGCAGCGCCTCTTGCCGCTTGAGGAGTGGGGCTGGCTGGACCAGCAGGCGCAGCTTGATTCTTCGCTTACTTTGCTTGAATTCGTACAGGCGGGTTCAGATGAATTGTTCTGTTTGAAGCATGCGATGGCAAAGCTTACGGACGAAATGCAGGGCGCTAAGACCAGCGAGGACCAGCTAAACCGATACAGCGAGCTGTATGAAAGGTATTTGCAGCTGGATGGATACGGTTGGGAAATTAGGGTGGAGAGAAGCTTAACCCGGTTAAGCCTCGACACCTCTTTGTGGGACGTGGCATTCTCGCAATTAAGCGGCGGACAGAAAACGAAAGCCCAGCTCGCGGCGCTCATGGTTAGGGAGCCAAAGCTTGTACTGCTGGATGAGCCGACAAATCATTTGGATTCGGACGCGCTGGATTGGCTGGAGCAATGGGTGCAGTCATATCCAGGAACAATTGTGTATGTCTCGCATGACCGGACGTTTATCGACCGCACGGCAACGACGGTTCTGGAGCTGGAGAGACACGGCTGCAGACGTTATCCCGGAGGCTATACCGACTACAAGACGCAGAAAGAGCTTGAGCTGAGGACGCAGGAGGCGCTGCATAAGAAGCAGGAGCTGGAGCGGGAGAAACTGCTCGAGAGCATACGGATGTATGCGGAATGGTTCCATCAAGCGCATAAGGCTGCGGGCCAAAATGATTTTCTTCGGTCAAAGTCGAAGAAAAACGTATCGCGCTTGCACGCGAAGGAATCCGCGCTGGAGCGATTAGACCGCGACAAGGTGCAGAAGCCTCGCGAGGAGCCGCAGCTGCGCATGCAGCTGGAGACGGATGAATTTGCGGCTGCAACACTGCTGCGCATGGACGGCGTCAGCTTTGGTTATGACGGGCGCAAACCGATTTTTAGCCAGCTTAGCCTCTCTATTGGACGGGGCGGCCGCCTCGCTGTTCTGGGCCCGAATGGAGCGGGCAAGTCGACGCTGCTTAAGCTTGCCACCGGAAGGTTAACACCAAGCGCAGGCAGCGTAACGATTCACCCGCAGGTAAGAATCGGTTATTTCGAGCAGGAGCTTGATCAGCTCGATAACAAGACGACGATTCTAGACAGCATGCTGATGCTGCCGCAAATGACACAATCGCATGCGCGGACGATTTTGGGCTGCTTTTTATTTTCAAAGGAAGATGTGTTTAAACGGATTGGCGATTTAAGCATGGGGGAGAAATGCCGGGTGGCGTTTTTGAAGCTGTATTTTGGCAAAGCGAATCTGCTCGTGCTCGACGAGCCGACGAACTACTTGGATATTAGCACGCGAGAGCAGGTTGAACAGGCGCTTCAACATTATCCCGGCGCTGTTCTGCTTGTGACTCACGACCGCTATTTAATCCGCCAAGCGGCCAATCGCCTGCTCGTGATGGATGGGACGAAGGAGCCGAGCTTATTCCCGGGCACCTATGAGGAGTACATCGCAAAGGATCGAAGCCGCCTGCTTTCTCCCGAGGAGCAGCTGAACCAAAACGAACGGGAAATGCTGCAGCTTCGATTGACGCAGCTAATGAGCAGCGGACAGCCGGAGGCGCTGGAGGAGGAGCAGTTACTGCTGCAGGAAATCCGACGAATTCGCGCACAATTAAGCAATCTATAAGATGCAGTTATTTCAGCATCAGATAGACATGGTCAACCGATTTCATCGCGTATTCCTTCTGGACCGGCTTGCCATTCTCAATCAGCACTAAGCAGGGTACGCTTGCAATTTTCCATTGCTCGCGCAACTGTGGCGCGTAGTTGATGTTCAGCTTATGAAGCGGAACGGATATGCCGGTCATTTCAGCAATTTCTAGCATGCGTTCGCCGATTTTGCATGTGCCGCATAAGGGTGTGAAAAAATATACGGCAGCTTTGCCGCTTTCATCCTGCATGACTTTCTGCAAGGAAGCTTCATCTATTTCTTGGATAGCCATCGTCGTTCTCCTTTAGGTATATATAGTTGTAATGTACTCGATTCGCATGCGATATACAATAATGATTGAATGCATGCATGGTTAAAGGGGAGAGCACGATGATATCGAAGAAGAGGATCATTTTTATAAGCGCCGCAATTGTGATGATATTCCTGTGGCTCCTTACCTTTCTATCGCCAGAGTGGACGATACGCAGACATATTCTAGAGAGCCTGCAGCCAATTAACAGCTTGAAAGCTGAGATTACAACAATGGGCAGAGTGGATGCCCAATATGGCCATTTATACAACGTCAGCGGGTTTATGAGCCGGACTACGGGGGATGAGCTAGGGGTTTTTATTTGAAAAAGCACGGACCCTTCTGGCTCGTTACGAGTGTGGGAACGGGGCCGTAAAGGTAAACGCGGGGAAAGAGGCGAGTGGAAATCACTCGCTTCTTTCTTACATGACAGAACAGGCGATTATCGGTTTACCTCCACATGAAGATGATATTTGTTAAAAACATCGACCATGGCGGATTTGGCTTCTTCCTCATCGGCACCATGAATTTCAAGCTTATACGCAAGGTTTTTGTAAAGTGAAATACTTAGGCCAAGGATACTTTTGACGTCGACGAATTTCTTATCACTGATGCGAAGGACGATGCTTGATTTAAATTCGGCTGCAGTTTGATTTATGTCAACAATACCTCGAATTTCAGCTTTCATAAAACAACCTCCGTTCATCACTTGTTATTTTATTTACAATATAAGAATTTATAAGTTTCACATTTATAAATAAGCTGATATTTCACCGCGAAACGAGCTTTTGCCGCCAAGGACGGCGACAGCCGTTTACGCTTGCATCATCTATACTCTCGAGGTATTCTTCGAGCGACGCCCGTCTTTATAGCGGCTTGGATTACGAGATCGCGGATGGCCTTTACGACAGCTTGATTGAAGACGCTCGGAATAATGTAATGCCGGCTTCTTTCTTCATCGGAGATGGCGGAAGCAATGGCCTCGGCAGCCGCAAGCTTCATTTCCTCATTAATGGTAGTAGCTCTGCAATCTAAAGCACCGCGGAAAATACCCGGAAAACATAACACATTGTTAATTTGATTTGGATAGTCCGAACGGCCGGTGGCGATTACGCCGACAATATCTTCTACTTCTTCGGGCTTAATCTCGGGTGTCGGATTAGCCATTGCAAACACGATCGGTCTATCCGCCATCGCCATTACATCTTCCCGGCGAAGCAGTCCTCCCGCAGAAAGGCCTATGAATACATCAGCTCCCCGAATGACTTCCTGTAAAGTGCCTTGAACGCGATTAGGATTGGTATGCTCCGCGTACCACTGCCACATGCCATTGTCATAAGCGGTTCCGGCTGTTATGGCGCCTTGACGATCCACGCCAATGATGTTTTTAACCCCTGCGGACAAAAGAATTTTACTGCAGGCTATGCCAGCCGCTCCGATTCCGCAAACGACCACCTTGATCTCACGAATGGATTTGTTTACGATTTTCAAGGCATTGATTAAAGCCGCATACAATACGACCGCTGTGCCATGCTGGTCATCATGGAATACAGGAATATCTAATTCCTCGCGCAGTCTTTGTTCGATTTCAAAGCATCTGGGAGAAGAAATATCTTCAAGATTGATCCCGCCGAACCCGGGGGCGATGGCTTTGATCGCAGCAATGATTTGCTCGGTATCCTGCGTGTTCAGGCAGATAGGGAAGGAATCGACGTCTGCCAGCTGCTTGAAAAGCATCGATTTGCCTTCCATAACGGGCATAGCCGCATAAGGACCGATATTGCCAAGCCCTAAGACGGCGCTTCCGTCCGAAATGACAGCAACGGTGTTTCTCTTGATCGTTAATGTAAAAGCTTTTCTTGGCTCTTCATGAATGGCCATGCATACGCGTGCTACATCGGGTGTATAAACGCGTGAGAGATCATCGCGGTTCTGAATCGGCGCTTTAAGCTTCGTTTCGATTTTCCCGCCAAGATGCAGCAGAAACGTTCTGTCCGAAATATTCACCAGCCGGACACCGTGTAAGCTTTTTATCGTTTCTGTAATAATGCTAATATCGACCGTATCTGTTACGGTTATCGTAATATCCCGGACCGTCACATTTTGGCTGGTCTGAATGACGTCGATGGCCACGAGATCTCCACCTGCTTCGAATATGGAGGATGCGACCTGACCAAAATGAACCTCATTCGTATTCATTTCGAGTCTGAGAATTACGCTTTTTCCACCGAGTCTATTGTTATCCATAGCTACCTCCATCTGATAATTTCATCATGATCCATTTGTTAACCTTCCTCGTTAACTACAACCTCTTTCCCTCTCTTTTTCAACAAGATGGGAACAATGATCCAAAGTGCCGCGATAATTAAAAAAACGAGAGACAGCGGCTTTTGCAGGAAAATCATAAAATCACCGTTAGAAGTTGTTAACGCTCTGCGCATATTATTTTCAATCATCGGCCCTAGAACTAAACCGAGGACTAGGGGGGCTAAAGGGTAATCATTCCGGACCAGAAGGAACCCGGCAACTCCGCAGCCAAGAAGCAGCATGAGATCGAAAATCTGCGCTTGAACGGCATATACGCCAAAAATGGAAATAGCTATGATGATCGGTATCAAGTATTTTGGCGGTGTTTGAATGATCTTGGCAAAAACTTTCACAAGCGGCATATTGAGAATAAGCAAAATGAGATTTCCGATGAGCATGCTGGCAATTAACCCCCATGCCACTTGAGGATGCTCCTCGAATAACAAAGGGCCTGGCTGGATGTTATACATGATAAAAGCGCCCATCAATATAGCGGTTGTACCCGATCCCGGTATGCCTAAAGCAAGCAAAGGGATCATAGCTCCGCCGGATGCTCCATTATTAGCGGATTCAGGGGCAGCTACGCCGGCGATATTTCCTTTGCCAAATGATTCAGGATTCTTACTGATTTTTTTCTCCAAAATATAGCTGAAGAAAGAAGCCAATGTGGCACCGCCGCCAGGCAGAATACCAACAAAAAAGCCTAATACAGACCCGCGGGCAATCGGTCCTGCGCTATCCTTTAAATCTTGTTTTGTCGGAGAAATACGCCCGATCTTCGCTATTTTGCCCGAGGAGTATTCATTCTCCAATATGGTCTTGAATACTTCACCCAAAGCAAACAGGCCGACCGCAACGGTCAAAAACTCGAGGCCGGAATAGAGCAGCGGAATGCCAAAAGTAAACCTTGCGACACCCGATACCGTATCCATGCCAATTGTGGACAGAAGTAATCCAAGCACCGTCATAATTAAAGCTTTCGTAATGGATTTTCCGGCTAAACCGCTGACTGCGCATAATCCAAAAAGCATTAAGGAAAAGTAATCCGCGGGTCCGAACTTAATTGCAACGTTCGATAACGGTTCAGCTAATACAATAAGCATAATGACGGCGAACAGTCCTGCAGCAAAAGAACCGATCGCAGATATCGATAAGGCAGCCCCAGCCCGGCCCTGCTTGGCCATTTGATAGCCGTCTAAGGTTGTCACGACGGAAGAGGACTCTCCCGGTGTATTGAGTAAGATGGAGGTGGTTGATCCACCGTACATCGCTCCATAATAGACCCCAGCCAGAAGAATAATGGAGCTTGTTGCTGCCGCTTCCGGTGCTAATCCGCCTGTTATCGATGCCGTTACCGGGATAAGCAACGCGACACCGCTCATGGGACCTATACCAGGAAGTACCCCTACGGCTGTACCAATTAACACGCCTATGAAAGCGAACATCAGATTATGCCATTGAAAGGCGGTGGCAAGACCATCTGCAAGAAACTGTAATGTGTCCATTCATGTACCTCCTCGTTACGATAGCCAGGAAGGAAAGCCCGGCATTGAACCTTCCAGAATGACGACAAAGATGACGTAAACGCCTACTGCAAACAATCCGGAGATCACGACCGACTTCAGCCATTTGCCTCTTTCCAATACTTGAAAGCTGGTGAGGAGGAAGAGGAAGGTTCCGATGATATAACCGATCGTTTCCAAGAAGAACGCATATAAAAAAGCTGCAGCGAAGATGATTAGAAACCTTTTGTAATCGAGCTTTTGTTCCTTACTGCTTTGATTCTTTGTCTTCAATACTTCGTAGAATAAACGCAGGCTTAAAAGAACTAGAAAGGCTCCAAGGCCGAAAGGGGCAATATTTGGACCTACCGTGCTGCCATATGCGGAAGAGCTAATGGTCGTGCTCTGCCACATAAAACCGATTCCTAGAAGGAAAAATATAATACTGGCATATCGATCGAATGTTTTGTTCAATGTGATGCACCTCCAAGGAATAAATAAAGAGAGGGAGAGACACATGCTCCCTCCCTTGCGCTTGAACATTCGATTACTTTTGCATGCCGAGCGCCGTTAACAGCTCTTGAACAACAATCTCTTGGTCGGCTAGGAAAGCTGCGAAATCGGTTGAGTTTTTGTATTCGCTCGCCCAATCATTCGCTGTCAGCTCTTTTTTCCAGGTTTCATCTTCGGAAAGCGTTTTTAATGTTTTGTCCCAATACGCGATTTGTTCTTCCGTCATGCCTTTCGGGCCTAACACGCCGCGCCAGATCGTGAATTCCGCATCGATGCCAAGCTCTTTTAAAGTAGGTACATCCTTAAAGTCGCCGCCAAGCCGTTCATTTGAAGTCACTGCAAGAATTTTGATTTTGCCTGATTTCAAATAACTGCCGAGTGAAGAGATATCGGTTCCGATAGCATCCGCATTATTGCCCAGTAAAGCGGTAATGGCTTCGCCCCCGCCGTCATAGGACAAATATTTGATCGTTTTCGGGTCGACTCCTGATTTAAAAGCCGGTAAAACGCTAATTAAATGATCCATCGATCCAGGGGCCGAACCGCCCGCAAGCGTAACCTTCGAAGGATCTGCCTTAATGCTGTCAATTAGAGCTTGAAGATCATCGTATTTGGAATCGGCAGCAACAGCGATTGCGCCGAAGTCCTTCGTTATTTGCGCGAGCGGGGTGACATCCTTGTACCCATACGGACTGTTTCCTTCTTTTTTGAGATAATTAATTAGAATAGGCGGTGAGCTAACAAACAGCTTGTAAGGGTCATCCTTGTCTTTTGCTACGTATTCAGCCAAAAATACGGTGCCGCCGCCGCCGGGCTTGTTTTCGACCGTCATCGTCTGATCGACCAGTTTCGTTTCGCCGAGTACCTTGGTAAGTGATCTTGCCGTCTTATCCCAACCACCGCCGGCTCCTGAAGGCGCTGTGATCACGATAGGCTTCTCCGGATAATTGGCAGCATCCGAGCCCCCGCCATTCGATGCGGTTCCACTGCAAGCTGTAAGACTAACGGCAACAAAAGCTGCAACTATTATCGTTTTCCAATTATTTGATTTGAGTACCATTCGATTATTCCTCCTTTGGTATCCATCGAGTAAGCGCATGCACTTTATTGAAAGCGCTTACTTAACTTGTAGCTTCATACTAGCATCGCTAATATGAGTTGAACAGAATAACCACATAAGTTGAAATCTAATCATATTGTTAATTTTGTTCATAAAAATTACGGGCATAATCGATTCAGGGGGCTATGTTCAGGGAAATATGTAGAATACAATAAAGGCAATGCCAGCTTTCGGATCAGATATTCGTTGGCAAGGAGGTAATTGTATGCGATTACAAACAAGGCTTATTTTGTTAATTGGGACGCTCTTATTCGTCATTATTATCGCGCTAACCTTTAGCTTTGAGCGCATGTTGGTAACCACTTTGCAGAAGAATGTGGGCGCATCTGCACTTAAAATAGCAAAGACAGTGGCGTTAATGGATGTTTTAAAGGAAGCTTTTGACGAGGAAAACCCATCAGCAATCATTCAACCCATCGTAGAAAAGATTCGCTTGGAGACGGATGCCGAGTACATTGTCATTGGAAACAAGGAAGGTATTCGTTATGCTCATCCCCTGCCGGACCGAATAGGGAAAGAAATGGTCGGGGGAGACAACGGGCCTGTGCTAAACGGCGAATCGATTATTTCGGAGGCAGTTGGTACGATGGGGCCATCGCTGCGGGGGAAGACACCGATCTATGATGATCATAATCAAATCATTGGTATTGTTTCGGTGGGCATTTTAGTAAAAGACATTCATAAATCGGCCGCAACCTACCGGAATGCGATGATCTTTTTTGCGGCAATAGCGCTTATGGTTGGATGCGGAGGAGCGATTGCGATTGCGAACGGCGTGAAACGGTCCATTCATGGTCTCGAGCCTAAGGAAATCGGCTTGTTATATCAGGAGAAGAGAGCTATTTTGGAAACCATTCATGAAGGGATCATCGCTGTTAATAAAGAGGGAACAATTACGCTTGCCAATCAAACCGCCTTAAAGCTAATCGATCCGCTTGAGAAGACGGAGATTGCCGGAAAGCATGTATGGGACGTTATACCTGAGTCTCGTTTACTCGAGGTTATCAAATCCGGCAATGCGGAAATCGATCAAGAAATGGTCATAAACGATAGTATGGTTGTGGTCAATCGTCTGCCGATTTTCGATCATCATCACCAAGTGGTGGGGGCCGTATCCAGCTTTCGCAACAAATCCGAGCTGCTACGTTTAACGGAGGAGCTGACGCAAGTGAAACGATACACCGAAGCGCTGCGTTCGCAAACGCATGAGTATTCTAATAAGTTGTACACGATATACGGGCTCATCCAGCTGGAATCGTATCAGGAAGCGATGGATATCATTACGCATGAAACGGATGTTCATCAAAACCTTATTCATTTTCTACTACAGGAGATTCCGGACCCTATTATTGGCGGTATACTAATCGGTAAGTTTAACCGTGCTAACGAACTAAAAGTGAGCTTAGAAATTGATGCGAAAAGTACGTTTAAAGATATTCCGAGTGGTATAAGCCGTAATTATCTCGTAACCATCATCGGTAACTTAATCGATAATGCGCTGGAAGCCGTGCTTGCCACAAGCAATGACAATAAAACAGTAAGGGTCTTTTTGACGGATGCAGGTAATGAATTAATGATCGTCATCGAAGATAATGGGGTCGGCATAGCGGAGGACGCTGCAAATCGTTTGTTTGAAGTGGGTTTTTCCACGAAGCATGAGGTTAATCGGGGTTACGGTCTTGCCATTGTTAAACAGGCTTTACTGCAATTACGGGGACATATTAGCTTCCATTCCCGTTCACAGGGCGGCTCCATATTTACCGTTGTTATTCCAAAAGAAAAGGAGAGAGAGCTATGATACGAGTGGTCATTGTTGAGGACGATCTTCGAATTGCGCAGATTAATCGCCGGTTTGTGGAAAAGATAGAAGGATTCGAAGTGGTTGGAATTGCAACAGATGAGCAGCTGGCGCACGAGCATTTGGACATATTGGCCCCGGATCTCGTTCTGCTCGATTTATATTTTCCCGATATGAATGGACTTGACCTTCTACATTATATTCAGAAAAACAACCCGTTTACGGATGTTATCATCATTACGGCTGCTAAGGAATTTGATACGGTACGGGAGGCCATTCGCGGCGGCGTGTATGACTTTATGATCAAACCGGTTGTGTTTGAACGTTTTCAAGAGAAGCTGAAGTCTTATCAAAAGTATCATAACCAAATGAAGCTGCTCGGTGGAGCGAATAAGCAAGTGGATCAGGAGGGAATTGATCAGTTGCTGTGGGGAATGAGCGATAGAGCGGACAAGGATAACTACCTCCCTAAAGGGATCGATAAGATAACGAGTGAGAAGATCATCACTTTCATTCATGGTGGTCCGGAGGTGCTGACCGCGGAGGAGCTTGGGAAGAAGGCCGGATTCAGCCGCACGACCGCACGGAGATACTTGGAGTATTTTGTGGCCAAGGGCGAATTGGTTGCCGATATCTCCTATGGAACAGTTGGAAGGCCGGAGAGAGTATATAAGAGAACGGAATAGCCATCGTTGGGAGTCGGATTTTTTAACGTTTCGAAAGGACAAGCGACAATAAGAATAAACCGTTAATGAGGAGCAAGGCACCAAAAATGAGACTGGTTTTATTCTTTTTTATAAATTCCATTCGAACACCTCGCATCATTATATTTACACCTATAATTATCTCGTTAATGCTCTAATTTTTCCAGTCTTTTTTTGCATAAGAAGAAGCAGATCAGACGTTTTTTTAGAAGTCCGTTTGGCTTCCGGAACAAACCTTGTCTAATAGCCAGCATGATGTTTCTTTATTTGTAGGAATTTGTAATTGGTATGACGTTTGTTATAAAATTGATGCAGAGCTGCTCCGCTTCGGAGCGTTCACTGCCATGCCGTTTATTCCATGCCGAGCCGCCGCAAAGAAGAGGTAATATTCAGCTTTTGTAGAATAATGTAATGACCTCACTTTTTTTTTGGAACTTGCATGTCGAATAGGCGTATTGATGGGTAGAGTATTTCAAATCGATATTAAGGGGGTGCAAATACAATGGCTATCTCTCTCGTAAAAGGTCAAAAGATAGATTTAACGAAGGGCAATGCTGGTCTTAGCAAAGTTATCGTTGGCTTAGGCTGGGATCCTGCTGAAGTTAAAGGCGGTTTCTTCGGAATGAAGAAGGCGGCAAACGTGGACTGTGATGCTTCAGCGCTGCTGCTCGACGAAAACGGCAAGCTTGGCGGCGAGAAGAATCTCGTTTGTTTCTACAATAAGCAAAACGGCAACGGTTCAGTTGTTCATACGGGCGACAACATTACGGGTGACGGCGACGGCGACGATGAGCAAATCATCGTACAGCTAGACCAGGTACCTGCTAATATCCACAAAATCCTTTGCGTGGTTAACATTTATGAATGTGAATCCAGACGTCAAGATTTTGGCATGATCAAATCCGCGTTTATACGAATCGTTAATCCGGCCAACAATCAAGAGTTAATTCGCTTTAACTTGACGGAAAATTATTCGGGTAAAACGGCTTTGGTCGTAGGTGAGCTTTACAGACACAGTGGTGAATGGAAGTTTAGTGCAATTGGGGAAGGCACTCATGCTCCTCACGTTGATATCCTTGCTCGTCAATACCAATAATTATATTGAGAAAAGAGGGCATTTCAAATGGCGATTAGCTTATCCAAAGGTCAAAAAATCGATCTTACGAAAACAAACCCAGGTCTTACGAAAATCACTGTAGGTCTAGGCTGGGATACTAATAAATATGACGGCGGGAAAGACTTTGACCTTGACGCTTCCATTTTCTGCTTGAATGGACAAGGCAAAGCCGGTTCCGAGTCTGATTTTATTTTCTACAACAACCCAAAAAACAGCAACGGTTCGGTTGTTCATACAGGCGATAACCGTACAGGCGCAGGCGATGGCGACGATGAGCAAGTAAGCGTTGACCTTTCTGCCGTACCTGCTGAAACAGAAAAAATCGCATTCTGCATCACAATCTATGATGGAGCAGAGCGCAGCCAAAACTTTGGACAAGTATCCAACGCTTTCGTTCGTATCGTAGATGAGCAAAGCGGAACGGAACTAATCCGTTATGATCTTGGAGAAGATTTCTCCGTAGAAACAGCTGTAATCGTCGGTGAGCTTTACCGTCATTCTGGCGAATGGAAATTCAGCGCAATCGGCAGCGGCTTCCAAGACGGCTTAGGCGGTCTTGCCCGCAACTTCGGCCTAGCTGCTAATTAATTGCACTTCACTACCCGTAAAGGGTCGCCGGCGGCGGCCCTTTTTTAAAGTAGCCATAGTCCACGAGGAGGCATTTTCATGCCAGTAAATTTATCTAAAGGGCAGAAGGTCGATCTGACCAAATCGAATCCCGGTTTATCCAAAATTGCCGTAGGCCTCGGCTGGGACGTTAATAAATACGACGGCGGCAATACATTTGATTTGGATGCGACAGCTTTTTGTTTGAATGCATCCGGTAAAGTAAATAACGAGAGCGGCTTTATTTTTTACAATAATAAATCGAATACAAACGGCTCCATCGTCTCCTCCGGCGATAATCGAAGCGGAGAAGGCGCTGGCGACGATGAAAACATAAAAATTAATTTATCCGCCGTGCCCGCTGATACTCAGAAGGTAGCCTTTTGCATTACGATTCACGACGCCGCGCAAAGAAACCAGAACTTCGGTCAGGTCGCTAACGCTTATGTTCGTGTCGTAAATGAGGAAACGGGCGAGGAATTAATCCGCTACGATTTGGGTGAGGATTTCTCGGTTGAGACAGCTGTCGTGGTAGGGGAGCTTTATCGTTATAATAGCGATTGGAAATTCAGCGCCGTAGGCAGCGGTTATCAAAACGGTCTAGAAGGACTATGTAAGGATTTTGGCGTTCAAACCTAGCTCATTTCAAGGAGGAATAAACGATGTCCATTAATCTTTCCAAAGGACAACGGATTGATCTTACCAAAACCAATCCAGGACTTACGAAGGTTGTTCTCGGTCTCGGCTGGGATACGAACAAGTATACTGGCGGCGGTGAAATTGATCTGGATGCGAGCGCATTTCTTCTGCACCAGGATGGCAAGGCCAAGGACGAGAAGGATTTTGTATTCTATAACGCATTGATTGCTTATGGCGGCGCAGTCGAGCATACAGGCGATAACCGTACAGGCGAGGGCGACGGGGACGACGAGAAAATCAAAATTGATTTTGCAAAGGTTCCTGCTCACATTGAGCGAATTGGAATTAGCGTCACTATTCATGATGCTGAGACCAAGCATCAAAACTTCGGCCAGATTTCGAATGCTTTTGTTCGCTTAGTGGACGAGACTAACGGAAGAGAAGTGCTTCGTTACGATCTTGGAGAAGACTTCTCCGTTGAAACCGCGATCGTATTTTGCGAGCTTTACCGGCATGGCGCGGATTGGAAGTTCCAAGCGGTTGGCTCCGGCTTCTCAGGCGGACTAGCGGCGCTTTGCCGCAATTATGGTCTATCCGTGTAAGCCATATGAAGTTTAGGGTGGCAGGGTGCAGATTTGTCACCCTATTCTACAATTACTGAAAGGCGGTCAACGCATGGAGCTCTCCCTAATGAAAGGTCAGAAGGCCGATATAACCAAAAACAATCCTTCCTTTAAAAACCTGCTTGTTGGCATGGGATGGAGCAGCGCGGCGGGGGTAGACGTTGACTTCTCGGCGTTTTTATTGCGGGCAGGCGGAAAAGCAGCAGGGGATCAGGATTTGATTTTTTACGGAAACCCCAAGGATACAAGCGGTTCGATCGAGATGGCGGGTGACAATAAACGAAGCTTAGCCGGGAAAACCGATCAGGAACAAGTTATGATACGCATTAACGATGTGCCTCAAGCGATTGAACGTATTTCTTTTACGTTAACCATTTATGATGGGGAAGCAAAGAGACAAAGTTTTTCTAGTGTGAATGATGCTTATATCCGTGTCATTTACGAAGGAACAGGGCGCGAAATTTTGCGATATGAACTTGGAAAAAACTTCTCTATCGAAACTGCGATTGTCGTAGGAGATTTATATAGATATAATGGCGAGTGGAAATTCAATGCGATCGGTTCAGGTTATTCGGGCGGACTGGCAGCGCTTTGCAAGAGCTTTGGCATTGAGGTGAAGCCTGATGCGCCAGCCCCTAATCCGCCGCCAGCGTCGGTGAAGGCCCCAATCATTCCGCCAAAGCCTCCTGAACCCGTCATTACGGAGCCTAAGAGCGCTCCAATTAGCCTCAGCAAGATTTCATTAACCAAGCGCGGTGATGTAATCAACTTGCAGAAAGGCGCCGGTGCGCTAGGCGAGATCGTTGTGAATTTGAATTGGAATCAAAAGAAAGCCCCTAAGGGGTTTTTTGGACGATCAAGCGGCGGTGTCGATCTGGATGTAGGCTGCTTGTATGAGCTGAAGAACGGCATGAAGGGCTCTGTTCAAGCGTTAGGCAACAGCTTCGGCGACTTCTCGAGGCCGCCATACGTTTCGCTTGACGGCGACGATCGGACAGGCTCCATATCGACAGGTGAAAATCTGAGAATAAACGGCAATAAAGTGTCAGAGATTAAAAGAGTCGTCATCTATGCGTATATCTATGAAGGAGCCACAAACTGGGCGGAGGCAGCGGGCGTTGTCACCATCTCCCAATCCGGCGGACCGGATATAGAGGTACGGATGGACGAGCACAACAATCGCAAAGGCATGTGTGCCATCGCGATGATCGAGAACGTGAGCGATCAAACCTTCAGTATTCAGCGTCTCGTTCAGTATTTCTCAGGGCATCGAGAGCTCGACGAGGCTTATAACTGGGGGCTTAGATGGGTCCAAGGAAGCAAATAATGCAATATTCGGAGGTTGTAAAGAATGGTTGATTTTTTTCAAAGCGTAATAGCGAACTTTGGCAGCTTCTTTCAATGGGACAATTTATTGACGGTATTCACTAATCCTACAAACTGGGGGATTATTGCAACTTTGGTCCTTTTAGAAGGGCTGCTATCGGCAGATAACGCGCTGGTACTAGCGGTCATGGTTAAGCATTTACCAAAGGAGCAGCAGAAGAGGGCTTTGTTCTACGGGATTATCGGTGCTTATGTATTCCGTTTCGTGGCGATTGGGGTCGGTGTTTATCTCGTTCAGATTACGTGGATTAAAGTCGCGGGCGGATTATACTTATTATGGATTGCGTTAAGCAATTTGTTCCATCTCGAATTCAAGCTTGCCCGGGTTGGCGGCATTCCGCTTCTTCCGTATATCGGTAAGAAGGGGAACGAAAAAGAAGAAGAAGTGGTACAAAACAAAGGCTACGGCTTTTGGCGTACGGTGCTTGCCGTTGAGATCATGGACATTGCGTTCAGTATCGACAGCGTTCTAGCTGCATTTGGCGTGAGTGAAGAGGTTTGGGTTCTGTTCCTGGGCGGTATTCTCGGCGTTCTTATGATGCGCGGCGTGGCCCAAGTATTCCTCAGGCTTATCGATAAGTTCCCAGAGCTCGAGAAGGCTGCCTTCATTCTCATTATCTTGATTGCAGCGAAAATGATCGGCGGAGCATACGACTTGCATGTGCCTCATGCATTCTTCTTCGGTTTAATCATAGCTGTATTCGGCGGTACGCTAATCTTTAGCGCGGTACGAAATAAAAAAGGCTCAAAAGCCGTCTAACTAAGCAAATAATTAGATTATCGAAATATCCCTCAATGGAACGCGAGGGATATTTTTTCACTCTCAGCTTGTTTTACCAAACCTTTAGGAGGGATCGCTTTGAGGTATTTCAACTATCTTACCAATGAAGAAGAGCAGCATTTCTTTTACTCCCTTCCGATTCAGTTCAATAATAATGCTGATAAAGAAATAATTGCTCACGCGATTGGTGCGGCGCTTTATATGCCTGCCACCAAGGATAATATAGCAGATGATTTGGTAGCCGATAAACACGAAGGGCTCGTGTCTATGGTGATAGACCTTGAAGATGCAGTAGGCGACAATCAACTTGAATATGCTGAGGAGAATCTGAAAGCGACATTACTGACCATAGGAAGATATCTTTCGATAGGCTTATTGCATGTAAACGATATTCCTCTTATTTTCATCAGGATACGCTCCGTGGATCAGCTCAAACGGCTGCTGTCCTACTTTGGTGAGGAAATTCAATATGTGACGGGGATCGTATTCCCTAAATTCAACCTGGAAACCGGCGGGGAGTATTTAAGATTGCTCGCGGAGTTTAATCAAAGAAATGCAGCATCCAGTTCAACGCTATACGGCATGCCTATTTTGGAGAGCGCGGACGTTATATACCGGGAGAAGCGGATAGAAACGCTGCTTGGCATTTCGGAGCTGCTGAATGAGTATAAGGAATATGTGCTGAACGTACGAATCGGCGCCACTGATTTTTCCAGTCTCTTTGGGCTTCGAAGAAGTCCGGATCATACGATCTATGACATAGCGGTTATTCGTGATTGCATCGCTGATATCGTAAATGTATTTGGCAGAATGGATAATCATTATGTGATCTCGGGACCGGTATGGGAGTATTTCAAGAGCGATCGCGTGTTCAAGCCGCAGCTAAGGCAAACGCCTTTTGAGGAGAGCATGGGAAGGCACGGCCGTATTTTACGAATGGATTATATCAATAAATATGTGGACGGGCTTATTCGCGAAGTAGCAATGGATAAGGAAAACGGCATTATAGGTAAAACGATTATTCATCCGACACATATAAAACCGGTACAAGCCATGCTTGTCGTAACGCATGAGGAGTATATGGACGCCCTGCACATTATCGAAAATAGCCAAGGTGATCTAGGCGTCATGAAAAGCCGTTATTCGAACAAAATGAATGAGTTTAAGCCGCATATGACATGGGCCAAACGAATATTGATCAGATCGAACATATATGGGGTGCTAAATGAAAACCAAAACTTCACCTGCTTACTCGCAGAAGAACGGGAACCTGCAATCGTATAATATTATTGGGGATTTAGAGGTTACGATCAAGGTGACGAGCAACGCCTTCCATATTCCGCTGGAGCGGCTGTTCCAAATGGCGGCCCGTATCAACAAAAAACGAAGCTTCTTGTTCGTAAGCAAGGTGCTTGGCAAGCATATTCCGGTAAAGCCTCATGTTTCCTTGTTATCAGGAGCGGCACTCGGATTATTGTATCAGCAGTTTAAAGGCGGAGCGCTGCCGATTCGAATGGAGCAGCTGCTGCATGCATTCGAAGCGCCGGAGTCAGCGGGCGGCATTTATGAGAAGATGAAGCGAAACAAAATGAAGGTGAACGATAAGACGCTGTTCATTGGCTTTGCGGAAACCGCAACAGCGCTTGGACACAGCATGTTCGACATGTTTGACGGCAAAGCGGCCTTCTTGCATACGACTCGCGAGAGCATCGCGTATTGGACCTCTTGTATCGATTTTGAAGAAGAGCATTCCCATGCGACGACTCATCGGTGTTATGCCAATGATCCGGATATTTTTCAGCAAGCCGAAACGATCGTACTCGTGGATGATGAGATGACGACGGGTAAAACAGCGATCAACATCATTCATGACCTGCACGCAAGGTACGGTAAGAAGAATTATATTGTAGCAAGCCTGCTGGACTGGCGTTCCGATGAGGATATTCTGCGCTTCAGCGAGCTGGAGCAGGAGCTGGACGTTGCCGTGGATTGCCTTTCGCTGGTAGCTGGGCAGATTACGGTCTCGGGTACGCCTGTTGAAAGCACAGTTCATCAGAAAGAGAAGCGGGACCACGAACAGGAGCCGGCGATTAATTTCGTGTATTTGAATAATCAGTTTGCAGGCTTTTCTGCCTTGAACGGCGAGGCTTCTTATCTAAAGCATACGGGACGTTTCGGCTTATCGACGGCTGAGAGCGAGCTGCTGGACAAGGAAGTAGAAAAGGCTGCTGGGCTTCTGCGGGAGCGTAGAACGGGCGGCAGGACGCTTTGCATGGGAACGGGAGAGTTTATGTACATTCCAATGCGCGTAGCTGCTGAGCTTGGCACGGACACTTGGTATCAATCCAGTACACGCAGCCCCATTCATCCGGATTCCGATCAACATTACGCGGTTAGATCCGCTTACCCCTATGCTTCCCCTGAGCATGCTGATGTCATGAACTTTATGTATAATATTCCACGCGGAGATTATGAAGAAATATTTATATTCATGGAGCGGGAAGTAGCGGATGATCAAATGGCAGAGCTGAAGAAGGTTTTGCTGTCCCTCGGAATTCCGCAGGTGCATGTCGTTTATTTTAGCCGGAAAAAGCTTGCTGATCCTGCGCCCATAGGGAGCTATGAGCAAGGGGATGTTACCTTTCTCTTGAAGGATCTTAGCGACATTTCGTTAGAGCAGCGTACGGAGGATCGAGAAGCGGCCATGCAGACAGGCGGCCATTACTCGGAAAGCCTGCCGATTGAATATCAGCCAACCGCTGAATATCTGCAATTGTTCCAAGCTACGCTCAGCGACTCTGCGGAGCGAATCGCCAAAGCGGTGGGCACCGTATCGGAACGAATCATTCAGAAGCATGGATTTGATATCGTGCTTGCATCCTTGGCAAGAGGCGGAACCCCGATTGGCGTACTCATCAAGCGTTATATCAAGCAGGTATACGGCAAAGATATTTCGCATTACAGCCTTTCGATTATTAGAGGCAAAGGCATTGACGAGAACGCCTTGCTTTATATCAACCAGAACCATCCGAATCAGCATGTGCAATTTGTAGACGGCTGGACTGGCAAGGGCGCTATTACGAAGGTGCTGATTGCGGCGTGCGGCCTTATGAAACAAAAGCATGGAATCGAGCTGAGCGACGAGCTGGCTGTCCTTGCGGATCCTGGATACTGTGCGGGTACGTTTGGGACGAGAGAGGATTTTCTTATCCCAAGTGCATGTCTGAATGCGACCGTGTCAGGTCTGATCAGCCGGACCGTACTGCGCGGCGATTTGATCGGAGCAGAAGATTTTCACGGTGCGAAGTATTATAAGGAATGGGAAAAAGCAGATCAATCACGCGTATTCGTTGATACGATTTCTGCTTTTTTTAAGCAGACAGCATCCGATTCCAAGGCAGAAGCCCTTCAAATGGAAGGGAGTTCTGAACAAAATGAAATCACTTGGCGGGGGATGCAGGATATTATGCGTATCCAGAGTGCTTTTGGGATAAGCGATATCAATTTCATTAAGCCTGGCGTAGGCGAGACGACCCGTGTTCTCTTGCGGCGGGTGCCTTGGAAAATTCTTGTGGACCGATTGGATAACCCTAATCTCAAGCATATTTTGCTGCTTGCAAAGGATCGCGGCGTACCCGTGGAGGAGTATCCGGATATGTCCTATTCCTGCTGCGGCATTATTAAAGCCTTGAAGGGGGATTCGGAATGATTTTTGCGAGCGATTTAGACCAAACGTTAATCTATTCCGTAAGATCGAAGGGCGAGACAGCGATTGAAGATATGGTTCCGGTCGAGCTGTACGAGGGCAGGCATATTTCTTATATGACAAAGCCGGCCATTCAGAAGCTGCAGGAGCTGACTGGCCTTGTGCGTTTCGTTCCGGTAACGACGCGTATACCCGAGCAGTTCAACCGAATATTCGGCATTAAAGAGCAGTTCCGTCCTGAATATGTTATTGTGAGCAACGGCGGTACCGTGCTTGTAAACGGGCAAATCGACCAGGAATGGCATAACCTTGTACGCGAAGCTGTTAAGCAGCATTGTGCGGAAAGCTCAGCGATTGCGGACCTCTTTGCCAAAATCTCCTCCTCGCATTGGGTGAAATCAAATGATCTTTGCGATGAGCTGTTTTATTCCATCGTTGTGGAGAGAGAGAATCTGCCGCATGAATCATTGGAGGAGCTGAAGCAGCGGCTTGCCTCGCATGGCTGGAGCTACTCGCTTCAAGGCCGCAAAATATATTTGGTTCCCGAGAAGGTAAGCAAGGGCGCAGCGATTCAATATGTGAAGGAGAAGCTGGGGTCTTCCTTTGTGTATGCGGCAGGTGACAGCCTGCTCGATGAGAGCTTGCTTCTAGCGGCAGATTACGCGATCTCGCCCGTTCACGGTGAATTAGGCCGATTTTATTCGGAGCATCCACATATTCAATTTACGAAAGCCAAGGGGGCGCTTGCCTCTGAGGAGCTGCTTGATTCCATCCTAGAGCACGCACGCAGATCATGAACGCATCAGCAATATGATTCTTAATGACAGGGAAGAAGGTATTTAGATATGACACGCGTGTATATGAATCGTTGGTTTTCGGTAGCGTACCATTATATTAATATGATTCGGAACAACCCGGACGGGGAGTCCTTTGAGTTTTATGGCACCCATCCCGATATTAACCATATGTCCTTGCTGGCATCTGATCATATTGGAACGGAGCCGGCTGTATTTGGCCGGGAATACGTCGATTTTTGTGTGGATTTTTGCCGAAAAAACAAAATCGATATTTTCATTCCGCGTCTGCATATGGAAGAAATATCGAGGTATGCGCATCTGTTTGATGAGATCGGCACGAAAGTGATGGTTTGCCGTGATATTGAGCTGCTGGACGCAATGATTGAAAAGGATAAATTTTATGAAGCGCTGAGAGGGAAAGATCTGGTGACCATTCCCGACTACCGTGTGGTAAATACGGCCGAGCAGTTTAAACAAGCTTATGAAGAGCTTACGGCGGCTGGACATAAAGTGTGTTTCAAACCGACAAAGTCTGAAGGCGGCATGGGCTTTCGGATCATCGATAATGATCGTGATCCGCTTCAAGATCTTTATGGCTATGTGACGCTGTCGACGACATTCCAGCAGGCGTATGAGACGTTATCGTTGACGGACCACTTCGACACGTTGATGGTGATGGAACTGCTCGATGGAACGGAATACAGCATCGATTGCGTAGCGACGGCCGAGGGTGAGCTGCTAACGGCCATTCCGCGCCGCAAATCTACGGGAAGAACGTATCTGCTTGAAGAATCGGCCGAGCTGCTGGATATTGCGGAACGCATTGCGGCAAGCCTGCGCATACCGTACGCCTTCAATATTCAAGTGCGCTACAACAAAGGCGTGCCTAAGCTGCTTGAGATCAATCCGCGTATGTCCGGCGGTCTATACATTACATGTCTGTCTGGCGTAAACATGCCATATTTGGCGGTTCAAGCGCTGCAAGGCAAAACAGTTGAACGGCCAAAGCCGCAATTCGGCATACAAGCCGGCTATGTGGAGCAGCCGTTATTGATGCCGGCTAATCAGCTGTAAGCTAGCTTAACAGCCTCGGATCAAGTTTAGAGCTTGTTATCGACGTGGAAGGCTATCGCATCGTGGAGAAATACGGATAATTCTTCTCCGTAGGGCTTGATATTTTTCACGATTCGAGGGTCTTTCGCATACAGCTGGCAGAGCTCATTGAACGCTTCTAGCGAATAGCTGCCAGTTAGGTTCAGCAATACATACCAATCTTTCATTGCCGTTTGAGGTTTGGCCGATTCGGCAGACATGCTGCGCATGTCTGCCAACTTTCGGTAAAGAGTGCTCATTTCTCCTCCTATAGCTTTTTGCTCGTCTTCGGTCAATTTCTCTATGCTCGCCACATCAACCTCTCCTTTTTTTGCCTGATTGTTTTATCCAGCGTTTCCAACATGCTATCCAGTCTGCCGTGTCTCTCCTGAAGCATCTTGCGTTGAACCTCCAGTGCATCGTATTGGTAGAAATGAAGGATCTACAGTAGATAAACCAGTTCATGAAGGAATGGCTGGGTACATAAAGAGCGCTATGCATGTATAGAAAGTGTATAATAAATTGGCAGAAGTAAACAATAAAGTGGCTGATTAGTGTAGTTGACATAGCGAATAGATCACACAATTTCAGAATGCCTATGATTTTTGTTTGATGTGAAAGCTAGTATTAAAATACAAAAAGAAAAGAAGAGGAGAAACGATGGCAGAGGAAAATGTAATAATAGGAACAGGCTGGAATTTTGATAACAGTTATGCTCGTCTTCCGGAATCATTTTTCACTAAAATGACCCCTCCACCCGTTAGCTTACCAAAGCTGATCATTCTTAATGAACCATTGGCCATATCGTTGGGCTTGAATGTCCAAGCGCTGCAAAGCAAGGATGGGGCGGCGGAACTTGCTGGCAACCAAATACCTGAAGGCGCTTCGCCTCTTGCTCAAGCTTATGCAGGGCATCAATTCGGGCATTTTAATATGCTAGGGGACGGCCGGGCTTTGCTGCTTGGCGAACAAATTACTCCTCAAGGTGAGAGGGTAGATATTCAGCTTAAGGGTTCAGGCAGAACGCCATACTCCCGCGGGGGCGATGGCCGAGCGGCACTTGGGCCGATGCTGCGTGAATACATCATCAGCGAAGCCATGCATGCGCTTGGTATTGCAACGACACGAAGCCTTGCGGTGGTAACAACGGGTGAGTTAATCATCCGGGAAACCAAGCAACCAGGGGCAATATTGACCCGTGTGGCTGCAAGTCACCTGCGCGTCGGCACCTTTCAATACGTTTCAAAATGGGGATCAACCGAGGATCTCAGGGACTTGGCAGATTATACTTTGCAAAGACATTTTCCAGAGATTGAAGCTGATGAGAACCGCTATCTATCCCTGCTTAAGGAAGTCATCAAGCGTCAGGCCGTGCTAATTTCTAAATGGCAGCTTGTTGGCTTTATTCACGGGGTGATGAACACCGACAACATGGCCTTGAGCGGAGAAACCATTGATTATGGTCCTTGCGCCTTCTTGGATGCGTTTGTTCCAGCAACGGTATTTAGCTCGATTGATATTCATGGCCGCTATGCCTATGGCAATCAGCCGCATATAGCAGTGTGGAATCTCTCGAGATTCGCTGAAACCCTATTGCCGCTGCTGCATGACAACGAGGAAGAGGCTGTGGAATTAGCCGAGGATGCACTTTCAGATTTTAGCGAATTGTATCACCATCACTGGATCGCGGGAATGAGAGCGAAGCTGGGGATCTTTAATGAAGAGCTAGAGGATGAATCCCTTATCGTAAGCCTATTAGGCTTGATGCAGAACTCCCGCGCGGACTATACCAATACCTTCCGTGCTTTAACTTTTGATCAACCGGAGGATACGGACCTGTTCGGCAGCACGGAATTTGTGCAGTGGCAGGAGCTATGGCAGGCGAGACTTGGGAGGCAGCAGGAATCAAAGGATGCCTCGCATCAGTTGATGCGGAACAGCAATCCTGCGTTAATACCTCGTAACCACCGGGTAGAAGAGGCGCTAGAAGCCGCAGTAAATCAAGGAGACTACAGCGTGATGGAGCGGCTTCTTGATGTTCTAGCGAGCCCTTACGCGCACTCTCCCGAACAGGCTGAGTACTCCACACTGCCTGCGCAATCCAGTCTCCCTTACCGAACCTTTTGCGGTACCTGATATCGGAGCTTTAGATCAATCCATTCCTGTTCAAGAAAATATTCATATTGGATTATTACAAAAAAAGGGCATAGGAATTGGCCCTTTTTTTACGTTTTTTTGTAAAAGCCGATCTATAGCGCAATAAAATGCCTTCTTTTAAAGTGAAGGGCCTGTAAATGTATCGCTATTGCTGGTAATGGGGCGATGCGTGGCCAGGTTATTGTGCTAAAGGGCAGGATATTGGGGAATATTTGAAGAAGTATTGATGTAAAGCTTCCAAATTATATGATTTTGTAACTTTACATTTATAGATCAACTATTGAAGGGAGATTTCATTACGATGTACGAACAGAAAACAAAAGAAACCGACAACAGCGTCATTGAATTTATTGAAAATGTGGAGAATCTTAAGAAGCGCGAAGACGCATATAAGCTATTAGATATATTTACGGAAACGACAGGTTACCCAGCAAAAATGTGGGGACCCAGCATCATTGGTTTTGGCTCCTATCACTACCGGTATGACTCCGGTCACGAAGGAGTTGCACCGCTCGCTGGTTTCTCACCTAGAAAGGCAAAGGTAAGTCTTTATATCCTAACTGGCGACACGGAGCGGGATGCGCTGTTGCAGAATCTCGGAAAGCATACTGCAGGCAAAGCATGTGTCTATATCAATAAAGTAACTGACATTGATGTTGACGTTTTGAAAGCGATGATAAACCAATCTGTTAAGTTTATAAATGAGATGTATCCGGAGCATTGAATCGGTAGTGCAGCTTTGTTAACGGAAACGATAGTTGAAAAATGGCAGTATTGGGTGTTATGTTAGATAAAAGTTGCATGTCCACGTGATATGAATGGACGGTAAGGTGGATTCGTTTGAGCATAATCAAGGACTTCTTGCTGCAGTTATCATTAGTCATTGTGCCTGTTGGCATTTACCAAGCTTATTTGTTAGGCCATATTCGAATCGCAAAAAATAATAACCTATTTTTGGCCATACTTTGGGGGAGTTCAGTTCTACTATGTATGTCATTCCCAATAAGCTACGGAAACGGAATGCAGCATGACTTCAGAATCGTTCCCTTGCTGATCGGTACACTGTATTGCGGTCGACAAATAGGTTTATTTTTAGCCGTATTGATCATTCTATATCGTTTAAATTTAGGCGTGGATCCAGGCTTTTACAGCTCTCTGCTGAGTATCATTCTTGGATACTCTGTTATCTTTTATTTTCAGAAGAAATTCGTAAGCGTATCAAAAGACAAGCGAATTAAAATAGCAGTCATGCTATCGGCGTATTATTGCTTCGTGGGCGCCTCTTTAGTCTCGGTGCTGAGGGGAATTACAACAGAGAGCTTAACCATGATGTTTTTTCACTTCGGTTGTGCTGCTGGTCTGGCTTGGTTGTTAACCGCTTTAAATGAGAACATGGCAGAGATCCATATGATGCGTAAAGAACTTCAAAATGCTGAAAGATTACGACTGATTGGTAACTTAACAGGTGTATTTGCCCATGAAATCCGTAATCCGATGCAGGTAGCCCGGGGCTTTCTTCAGCTCCTTGATACGCCCGATCTGCCTGATAACAAGAAGCAGTATATTAAACTGTCTATTGAAGAATTGGATCAAGCGAACAATATCATTCACAATTTTTTGACCTTGGGAAAGCCGCCCTCGGATTGTAATGAAGACGTGGACGTTGGCAATCAACTAATACGAGCCGCGACTCTGATGCAAAACTATGCGTTAAGCAAAAATGTCTCTATTAAAACCAACATCGAGAGTAACTGTTTAGTTCACGGAAATGCCCAAAGAATGAACCAGTTCCTAATTAATATCATAAAAAACGCAATTGAATCTATGCCTGTTAGCGGGACGATCTGGGCCTCATGTATCGCAGTGGATGATTCGCATGTGGAAATCCGCGTGAAAGATGAGGGAATCGGGATGTCGAAAGAGGAAGTAGAAAGACTCGGTTCTCCCTATTATTCCTTGAAGGAGAGCGGCACTGGATTAGGTATGATGGTTTGCTTCCAGATTATCAAATCGTTCAAGGGAAAGATAAAAGTGCTCAGTGAACGAGAGGTTGGAACAGAGATCATAGCGAGGATTCCGAAGGCCTAGTGCTGCCTAACAGCTGGGAGAACTGTTCATTACCGCTCAACTAACGGACAGGCAACGATCAAATATGTAATGTTTTCTAATTTTCGAAATTCTTGTTTACCTTATAAGAGTTATTTGGTAATATAATCGCAATCAATAATCAAATGCGACGAAGAGAAGAGTAAATAAATGAATTCTTTCACAGAGAGCTCCGTTAGCTGAAAAGGAGTAAGAGTTCCTTATTGAAAAAAGACTCAGAGCAGCATATCGGAACCCAAGATAAAGGGGGATGGTGTGCCAGGAGCTCCTGTTACAGAGCTAGAGTATAAGCATTACTTGGTAATGCCGTACTCGAAGAGGCTAATATGGCGACATATTAGCGAATTTGGGGTGGTACCGCGAGTATACAAATCTCGTCCCTAAGACTGACTAAAGTCTTGGGGGTGGGATTTTTTTTATTGGTGCAAAGGAAATACAGTTTACATTCAACATAAAGTACACTAAATCGGATTTTTTGAATATTTTTTATTTAGGGAAGATTATGCGAAATTGAAAGGAATTGAATATCATATGACAAAAAAATTGAATGTGGGCATTGTAGGAGGAACGGGCATGGTGGGCCAGCGGTTTGTTCAACTGCTGGATCAGCATCCCTGGTTTTCGGTAACGGCCATTGCAGCTAGTGCCAGTTCGGCAGGAAAAACGTATGAAGAATCTGTACAAGGCAGATGGAAGTTGCAGGGCCCAATTCCCGAAGCAGTGAAAAACATCGTCGTTCTGGATGCTTCGAAAGTGGAGGAGGTTGCCAATCAGGTTGATTTTATTTTTTGTGCGGTTGATATGAAAAAGGCTGACATTCAAGCGTTGGAAGAGGCCTACGCAAAAACGGGCACGCCTGTTGTTTCCAATAATTCGGCTCACCGCTGGACTCCTGATATTCCAATGGTTATTCCAGAGATTAACCCAGGGCACTTGGCAGTGGTAGCTGCACAGAGAAAGCGGCTTGGAACCTCGACCGGATTTATTGCGGTTAAGCCCAACTGTTCGATTCAGAGCTATGTGCCAGCACTTCACGCATTGCTGGATTTCAAACCAACAAAAGTGGTGGCATCGACGTATCAGGCGATATCGGGGGCGGGCAAAAACTTTACCGATTGGCCTGAAATGTTAGACAATGTTATCCCCTATATTGGCGGCGAGGAAGAAAAAAGCGAGCAGGAGCCACTTCGCATTTGGGGTAGCATTGTAAATAATGAAATTGTTAAAGCAAGCGCACCATTAATTACAACGCAGTGTATTCGCGTTCCTGTATTGGATGGACATTTGGCCACCGTATTTGTAGAGTTCGAGAAAAAACCTTCGAAAGAAGAAATTCTTGATCGCTGGCTGAAATACAAAGGGCGCCCGCAGGAGCTTAATCTGCCAAGCGCGCCAAAACAGTTTATAACTTATTTTGAAGAAGAGAACAGACCGCAGACAAAGCTTGATCGTGACATTGAGCGCGGTATGGGTATTTCGGCGGGAAGATTGCGTGAGGACTCCATATACGATTATAAATTTGTAGGACTATCGCATAATACATTACGTGGAGCGGCAGGCGGTGCTGTTTTGATCGCTGAACTGCTTAAAGCGGAAGGGTACATTCAGGCAAAGTAGAAGCATTCACATCTACTTGAATAGTTAGACAAAACAGCAAGCATTCTGATCATTTCGGGAGCTTGCTGTTTTCAGTTAAATGGACTTAGGGCTGCCGATATTTCGGCAGTCTATTACGTTAATGGCCAGTTGAATAACGAAATTATAGCGAAAATAGTAGAGAGAAAGAAGCACAACTCCCGCATGTTCATAATATATTAAACTATGATAAAGTGTTGGGAGGTTATTATATTATGCCTAGTATTCTACTTCAAATCGCTTTTGCAATTATTTTCATATGGTCAATCATCATGTTGGTGCAAGATTTTAAGATAGCCCGCAAGGTTTGGATGAATGTTTTACTTCATGCTTCTGTGGCTGTTGTATCGCTTCATTTTTTTCTATCTTTCTACACTATGTGAAATAATAACCAATAGGAAAAGGCAGCTCATGCTAGAGCTGCCTTTTTCTAATGGTTATAGGGAGGTCTTTTCTTTAGGATTCGAGTAGATCGCACGTTCTCGTTGTCGTCAACAGTCGCTAATATCACATCACGGATATTGGCATAAGTAGGTGCTATCTTTTTTTCTAACCAGAAAAGGTCTTTTCCGAGTTCTTTAAGCAGCGGCATATCGACTTTACCTTCAAAGATAATAGGCCGCGTAAGCGTAAAGGGTTGAGTCTGAAGCTTCATATCTGCAGGAGTAAGCGGTTGGTATTGGGGGGTTACAAAAACGGATATAGTTCCTCCCGGTTCCCATACTGCAAGGGATACCTTTTGTACATCCTCCACTTTTTCCTTTCGAAGTTCAGAGAATAAAAAATCAATAGAGATTCTTGCAATAGTTAGGTTATGAAATTGAATCTGACCATTTTCAATGAGCTTAAGCGGCGGCGGATCAAGATATCGTTTGAATAACGGCCATCTCAAGCTCAACCACGTTGCTGATACATATAACAAAATTAAAGTAATGGTGGTGATCATAGAGCCCATTAATCCCAAATTCTCATCTGAAAGAGGATGGGCAATAATATTACCTAAGGTCATAGCAACAATGAAATCGAGGAGCCTTAATTGAGAAATGGAGCGTTGTCCCATCATTTTGACTACAAGCAGCAAAAAGACGAAGCTAACGATACTTCTTAAGATCCACTCGATACTAGATAATGATTCCTGACTCTCAAAAAAATCCAATTCCAGTCACATCCCCAAAATTCTTATAGCTGACAAGTTATATATATTTTAATTTGCACTATTTGGTAATTGTTATTCCCATGATGTAAATTTAATCAAATGATGCATAAAAGACGATAAATAATTGTAATGACTTAAATAATGAAGTATAATGCCTTATATGCTACTTTGGCTTTTAAAGCTTATCGCTATGAACGAGGAGGACATTACGCATGTTTCAAGAAGAGCGGATAAACGCGATTATGGAGCACTTGAATCAACATGAACGCATTGATATCAAAGATATTTGTCAACAATTCGAGGTATCCCGAGATACAGCGCGTCGGGATTTATTGAAGATGGAAGAGCTGGGCCTAATTCTTCGTACGCACGGAGGAGCCGTTTTACCGAAAAAAACAAAGGAAATCTTCGAGTATAAAGAGCGTTTGGTTAGAGAGTCCGGCGAGAAGCGTGAGATTGGGCATTTTGCGGCTTCGCTTGTGAAAAACGGAGACTTTATTATGATGGATGCATCAACTACCGTTCAATTCGCTGCGGAAAATTTAATGGCCGAAAATATCGTTGTCGTTACCAACTCGATAGATATTGCAGACGTGCTATCCAGAAAAAAAACGGTAAGAACAATTTTATTGGGCGGTGAACTGCACTCACAGCATCGTTTTCTATTTGGGAACGCAACGATTGATAAGTTGGCCGATTATCAGGTGGATAAATTATTTCTTGGCGCATGCGGGATTACGGCTAATGGCTTATCTTATCCGCATGAGGAAGACGGCGTTGTTAAGCGCGAAATGATTAAACGGGCAAATCAAGTCATTGTGTTGGCTGACCATACGAAGTTCGGTGATCAAATGTTTTACAAAATAGCGGGCTTAGAGGCGATTGATTTGTTGATTACGAATCAAAAACCGAATCGGGAAATGATGGATAAATTTGCAGAGAATCATGTGGAATTATTAGTCGTATCGGAGGAGGAAAACGATGATTAAACTGATTGTAAGTGATTTAGACGGTACTTTAATAGACCATACACGTCGAATTAATGATAGTAATCTCCTAGCCGTGAAAACAGCTATCGGCGATGGATTTGAGTTTTGCATCGCATCAGGTAGGATGAAGTCCGAAATCAATATCATCATGCAGGAATTTAATTCTTGTTATCATGCAATAGGGCAAAACGGAGCCACTATTCATAAGAAGGATCTTAAACTTTTGACCTCCTCCGAATTCAAAGCGGATGTGTCCTCTCGAATTCTTCAGACAACACGCCATTACGATCATTTTATAAACTTTATCCATTGTACGGATGACTCTTTCTATATAACGAAACGCACGGACGCATCGTATCCATATGAATCACGGATTTTGACGTCTTGTGCCGTACGCGGCGATTTGGAAGAAGCAATAAAAGAAGATAAAATAAGCTGCAGTAAAATATCCTACTTTGGCGAGATTGATCAATTGATTCAATTGAAGACAGAATTAGATAGCCTATTTGAAGGTGAAATAGAAACGTTTATATCCGACAAAGATTGCCTTGATGTGATGCCGTTAAGTGTCTCGAAGGGGGTCGGGTTAACGCTTTTGATCAAAGAGCTGGGTCTATCGCCAAATGAAGTGGCTTGCATAGGCGATTCCTTCAATGATCTATCCATGTTTGCCATAACGGAGCATAGCTTTGCCATGAGCGGCAGCCATGTCGACGTAAGAAACCAAGCGAATAATGTCATTCATTCTGTAGCAGAAGCAATTAATCAGATCATTTCATATAATCGTTCTTTTGTTAGCCGATAGGTAATGAAAGGAGCTGATTGAATGAAAAGGATGGTTTGGTTAGGCTGCGCGGCTTATTTTCTGATCGGACTTGCAACGGTTGCTTTGGGCGCATTGTTACCGGAGATGCTGCATCACTACAGTCGGAATTATAGCAGCGGGGGACAACTGGTTTTTGCCCAGTTCGTGGGTTTCTTTATTGGGGTTGTCGCGGCACCGAGAGCGTCCCTGCGTATAGGGTATCAGCGAACGATCATAATAGGGGTGCTCAGCTTAGTTATCGTGCACGCCGCATTATTATTCCACCCGCATTGGTACTTGGTTATGCTGCTTGTAGCTTTAAACGGGTTTGGATTTGGAATAACTCAAACGGCTATTGGGGCCTTCTTATTGGAGTTTGCTAAAAATGGCGCCGTAACGATGAGCAAGCTGGAGGTAGCATTTGGAGTCGGGGCGTTGTTGATGCCGCTTATGTCCAGTTTCCTAATTGCGCAGCATTCGTGGAATCGGTCCTTTGCTGTTGTCATCGTAGTCGCCATCATTAACTTGGCTCTCTGGAGCAAGAAAATAGAGAATAATAATAATGCCAGTGATGCGTCGTATCAAAGCCCGGCAATTAATGCTGAAGCCTCACCTAAAATGGGCAAACAGCAATTTCGTCTAACTAAGCTTGTTTTCTTTATAGGTTTCGTATTTCTGTATGTCGGGATTGAAACAAGTATTATTAATTTCCTGCCATCGATATTTGTAAAACATTTTAGTTTGAATACTTCAGACGCGACACTCTCGGTTACATTTTTTTGGATAGCTATGGTCACTGGACGAGTTTTTTCAGGGATGATTGCCGAGAAAGTCAACTATAACCGGTTTCTGATCGGCAGTACCTTAGGTGCAATTATTTTTCTCATTTGTACTGCTCTAGTTAAGAACGCTATGGTCGCTTTCATATTCGTGTTACTGATCGGGCTTTTTTTATCAGGCATCTTCGCAATCGTACTCGTATTCGCTAATCGCGTGTTCACCGGAAATACGAAACAAACGACAAGCATTCTTATCGCATCGGGCGGAGTTGGCGGAGCGGTACTGCCCTTGCTGGTCGGCTGGAGCATGGATCACTTTCAAGCCGGAAAAACAATCTGGATTCTCGTCTTATTTGCTTTACTCATGTTTATCTGCTTAATCAAAGTGGATAAAAAAGGGAATATATAGGAATTATTATTGGGGATACGAAGGGATGAACTCGTCATTTAATCGACGGGTCCATCCCTATTTTGCGTGCGATTCCCATGGGTTGCGAAGATTAGACAACTCTCATTATTTTTTAATAAAAAGGTGCAATCTCCTATTAATGCTAGGTTTTTGTTCTCATAGGAATTATTTAGGTAACATAATTCCTGCTATATTAGTTATTAATCAAACGAATGGGAGGCAACAAATAAATGCAGCTAGAATTACTGAAAAAGAAGATTGTTATTGTCGGGATGAGTGCGATTATCGGGTTTAGTGCTTTAGGGATAGCACCAGCACCTTTTACATCTAAAGTTGAAGCAGCCATTACCTATGAGACTAAAGTCGAGATCGGGGTAAATCTCAGATCCCAGCCGAGCACCAGTGGAAAGGTGATCCGTCTCATCTCCAAAGGCGAGAGCATTAACGTCATCTCCAAGGTCAACAGCTATTGGCTGAAGGTAAGCACCAAAGATAATAAAACCGGTTACATATCGGCCAATTCCAAATATACAAACTACAATGGTAGCAGCAGCAGCAGCGGCAGCAGTCAAACAGCTTCGAGCTCAAAGGCCGATAGGGTTATCAGCCTTGCACAGAGCTACAAAGGCCGTGTGAGCTACGACTTCGGCACGAGAAACCCAAGCCGTCTTATCTTTGACTGCTCGTCCTTTACGGAATTCATCTTCGCGAAGGTTGGGGTAGATTTAAAGTGGGGAACACAAGCTCAGAAAAGCCAAGGGTCTGCTGTAAGCAAGAGCAACCTTCGCAAAGGCGATCTGGTCTTCTTTGATACGATTGGCAGCAACAACCGGGTTATTAATCATGTTGGCATTTATATGGGCAGCGGGAAATTTATTCATAATACGCCGTCTGTCGATGGGATTGCCATTAACAGCTTAAGCTCCGGCTGGTGGTCAAGCCATTACGTCAGCGCGCGTAGAGTTTTGTAATTGATAGATAATAGTAGATAATAGAATAAGAAGACTTAGAACTCCGTCCATTAGTGGGCGGAGTTTTTGATCGTTTTGCAGTTGCTGCAGCACTAGACATCCATTCTCCAAAACTTCAATAATAGAAAATTAGTAAATTAGATGTTATTCTGTTGAAAACGAATGGATGTGCACAATTGCGACGTCATTTATATCGCGCTATCTTTTTTATTCTTTTTAACATTCTATTTTTTATACCCATTATCGTAAGCTCTGTATCGATTGCTACACATATCAAAGCATCTTTATCATTAAGTGAGCTTTTGGGTTTTACCAAAAAAGAATATGATTTTATGGGTAAGTATAATCTTTACGAATTAGATATCATAGACGTATATGTATCTGGGAAAGGATATCCAGATGGATTTCATAAGGAACAAGAGAGAGCTATGTTAAGAGATTATCAATATCCGAAACCATTATATTTTTATCTATCGATATTAACGATATTAATTTTTTTAGTTGTATACATTGTTTATCTAAAGAATTCAAAGGCAAAAATATTGAAATGGTTACCATTAGGAGCTACCGTATTAACAAGCGTGTTCTTTGTAGTTAATTATTCAGAAAATTACATGGTGATATTAGAGACATTTGAATACTACGTTTATAGGGTTCTCGAAGAAGCCAGAGGTTTCGCATAACTTAAGAAAGGATGGAATTGAATGATGGACAATGTCAATAAAATAACACAAAAAAGCGATCTTCCCAAGATAAGTGAGCCTGCTACACGTGCTCTCACGAATGCAGGGTATTCTAGACTAGAACAATTTAAAAAAGTTACTGAAGCGGAAATTTTGAAGTTACATTGTGTGGGACCAAAAGCAGTGAGGATACTGAATGAAGTTCTTAAAGAGAAAGGGTTGTCTTTTGCCAAGAAATCATAAAATTACATGGATTGAATAGTGAAAGGCGCTATCTTTAGTACAAGCTCATGTGGAAATTGTTTGAACAAAAAGAAGCCCAACAGCCTTAAAAGGTTGTTGGGCTTTGATGATATTAAATAGCATTAATTATTTCCCATCAAGCTTCTGCCGAATGGCTTCTTCGATTGCATCCATCGGATCCGTTCCTGGCTCCGGAATGTAAACGTCAGACGTATCGTTAGATCCGGAGGAAGGGCTGATATAAATACATAGAGGGTTCATGAAGAAGATTTACTGCTTGTCTTGGAGCTTAGCTGATGAATTTGCTCTTCTAGGACATCGCTTGCTTTGCCTAAAAACTCTGTAATGAGCTTAAGCTCTTCGTCCGTGTAGGAGGCTGCTAGTTTCACCATTGAAGCATGCAGCGGCATATACGTATTGCTCACCTCTTCTTTATGTTCATACAGAGGGACAATAATCACTTTGCGACGGTCATTTGGATCATTTTGCCTGCGGACAAAGCCGTTTTTTTCAAGACGGTCGATTAAGGAAGTTACGCTGCCTGTAGCGAGCCCAGTTAGTTTTGACAGCTCACCGGCGGTGATAGGGCCTTTTTCGCGCAGGATATCTACGGATAAAAAATCATTATTGTATAACCCAAGTGAAGCAGCCACATTTTGCTGGTACAGTACCGTTCGGTTTCCTAAGCTTCGCATGCGTAAGGTGAAATTTTCTTGCAGTTCAGTTGGTTGATCTTGTCTGTCGCTTGACAAAGGATAACCCTCCTTCTAAAATGTAATATATCTTGATTATCGAGATATTAGATTAACGAGATACTAGATTGGCGTATGATTAATCAAATTAATTTTATCGAACTCATAACTAAAATGCAAAGGCATAGAGCAAGAGGAGGATATTTTGTGAAAGAAGCCATTGTTATAAAGGGTGCGCGGGAGAATAATCTAAAGAATGTTTCACTTTCGATTCCTAAGTACAAGCTGGTTGTTCTGACAGGTCCGTCGGGTTCGGGCAAATCAACGATTGCCATGGATACACTTCAACGGGAATGCCAGAGACAGTATATGGAATCCATGGGTTTGACATCGGATTCGATTAGCAAGCCGAAGGTTGAGTCTATCGAAGGACTGTCCCCGTCCATCAGCGTCGGACAGCATGTTACTAACCGGAACCCGCGCTCGACGGTCGGGACTGTGACAGACATATACACGTACGTCCGTTTTATCTTTTCTAGACTGGGGGAGCGCATATGCCCATGCTGCAGCGGCAGCATCCCGCCATCCTTTGAGCCGGCAGGACTGCTGGCAGAGGAAGACGAGGATATGAACCACCGGTCGATGAGCTGTCCGCATTGCAATACGGAGCTGGAGAAACTGGGAATGTCGCACTTTTCCTTCAATAAGCCGGAGGGAGCATGCGCTGCTTGCGGTGGGCTTGGCCATGTGGCAAGCATTAATGAAGCGGCTGTTTTCAATCAGGAGCTCAGCTTGCGCGGAGGTGGAGTTGCCTCTCTGAACGGCGTCCACCGCGATATTCAGACCCGTATTTTAGCTGCGGCAGGAAAGCATTATGGATTTGAGCTTGACCCTGACCAGCCTTTGAAAGATTACGGTGAAATTCAGCGTGATTTGCTGTACTACGGAGTTGAGAGTGAGGCATTCAAGCGCCATTATCCGAATGTGAAGCCGGCCCAGGGCACTAAATTTGAAGGTGTTATTCCTGGATTATGGCGGCGTTACAAGGAGAAAGAGGGAGAATCGGGCGCACAGGAAAAAGACGGAGGATTTTTTCATGAACAGCTCTGCCACGAATGCCACGGAGCTCGCTTAAAGAAAGAAATTCGACTTGTTCGGGTAGCTGATGCATCCATCACTGATGTTTCGGACTGGTCGCTCGGCGATGTATATGAGTGGACAAGAGGATTGGAAGCGGTGATTCCGTTAGAAGGGCTTCATCTTCTTGAGCCAATTCTCCATGATATGCCGAAACGGTTAAAGCGGATTATGGATGTCGGCCTCGGCTATCTTTCCATGAACCGGCAGACGGTAACATTGTCCGGCGGAGAAGCACAACGGCTGCGGCTTGCTTCGCTGCTTGGTTCAGGGCTGACAGGCGTGCTGTATATTCTGGATGAACCGACGACGGGTCTTCACCCTCGGGATACGCTTGGCCTTATCCGTGTGCTTCAGGAGCTGCGAGATCTGGGCAATACAGTCCTAGTTATCGAGCACGATGTCGAGATGATGCGTGCTGCCGATCATATTATCGATATCGGCCCGGGAGCTGGATTATACGGCGGGACCGTTGTGGGTGAAGGCAGCCTGGAGGATTTGATGGCAAGCGAGCTTTCTGTAACAGGAGCCTATTTGAGAGGTGAAAGGCTCCCGGCTCCCACTCGCATCCGCAGGAAAGGGAACGGACAGCATATTACGATTTGGGAAGCTCAGGCTCGCAATATTAGTATCCCTGAGGTTTCCTTACCGCTTGGATGCCTAGTGTCCGTGACTGGGGTTTCGGGGTCGGGCAAATCCACGCTTGTATTCGATATCCTTGCGCAAGGGGCTCCGAATGATGTGAAGCAAACGGGATGCAAGGAAATGACGGGCTTGGAGCAAGTGGGCAATATCGTTATCTTTGATCAAACGCCAATGGGGAGAATGCAGCGCTCGAATGTCGCTACCTATACCGATGTATTTACGCACCTGCGCCAGTTGTTCGCTGGATTGCCAGAGGCAAAAGAAAGAAAACTGACCTCGAAGCATTTTTCATTTAATACGCCAGGAGGACGCTGTGAGACATGCCAAGGTCTAGGCGTGCTGTCCGTGGATATGAATTTCCTGCCCGATTTAGAGGTGAAGTGCCACGACTGTAAGGGCAGAAGGTTTACCGAAGAGGTGCTGCTGGTTCAGTATGAAGGCTTCTCCATCTCGGACTTGCTGAATATGTCGGTGCAGGAAAGCTTGCCGATCCTGAAGTCGAAGTCCAAGATTGCAGGTCTAATCGCGATGCTGTGCGAGGTTGGGCTTGGCTACTTGAAATGGGGCCAATCGGTCAAAACCTTATCCGGCGGCGAGGGACAGCGGATCAGGCTGGCGAAAGAGCTGAGCAAGCCTTCCAAGAACCATACGCTTTATCTGCTCGATGAGCCGACAACCGGCCTTCATCCATCAGACATTAAACAGCTTCAAGTATTGCTTAATAAGCTGGTCGATACGGGAAACACCGTTATCGTTGTTGAGCACAGCTTGGAACTGATTCGCGAATCGGATTGGGTGATCGATATCGGTCCTGAAGGCGGCGTCGCCGGTGGCAGACTAGTAGCCGAAGGCACGCCGGAGCAGGTAGCTGAAGTGTCGGCTTCTTATACGGGCATGTTCCTGAAACGGGTTTTGGACGAAGGTCTTTGATGATAGAGGAACGTATGAGAATTTTATTGCTTTTTAAGCGGAGGGAATAAGAGAAGATGGCAAAAAAAAATAATAGGGGCGTTATCCTTGGAGGTCTGCTGCTCGCCATTCTTATGGCATCGATGGATAATACCATTGTAGCAACAGCAATCGGCACGATCGTCGGGGACTTAGGCGGATTTGATAAATTGATGTGGGTGACTTCTGCTTATTTGGTAGCAGAGATGGCGGGCATGCCGATTTTCGGTAAATTATCGGATATGTACGGCCGCAAGCGTTTCTTCATTTTCGGGATTATTGTATTCATGGCCGGCTCTGCCTTATGCGGTACGGCGAGCACAATCGAACAGCTGATTATTTATCGCGCGATTCAAGGTATTGGCGGAGGGGCTCTCATGCCTATCGCATTTACGATCATGTTTGATGTGGTTCCTGCGGATAAACGCGGCAAGATGGGCGGCTTATTCGGCGCCGTATTTGGTCTATCCAGTATTTTTGGCCCGCTGCTCGGGGGTTACATTACGGATTATATCAATTGGTCTTGGATCTTCTACATCAACTTACCGCTGGGACTCATTGCATTTGTTATGATTGCTTTCTTTTACAAAGAGTCGGTCGAGCATTCCAAGCAAAAAATCGACTATCTTGGCGCATTTACGCTTGTAGCCTCAATCGTTTGCCTGATGTTTGCGCTTGAGCTTGGAGGCAAGGAATATGCTTGGGATTCCAGTATGATTTTAGGTTTATTCGCCGCTTTTGCGGTACTGATCATTGGTTTTATTTTTATCGAACGCCGTGCCGAGGAACCGATCATCACCTTCGGCATGTTCAAGAATCGTCTCTATACTACGAGTAACATAATGGCAATGTTTAGTGCTGCAGCGTTTATTACTGCCTCTGTCTACATTCCAATCTTTATTCAAGGCGTACTTGGCGGCTCGGCTACGAATTCGGCGCTAGTTTTGCTTCCGATGATGCTCGGGTCCGTCGTCACTGCCGCGGGTGGCGGTTCCTTCCTTGCTAAGTTTAAGTACCGCTCTATCATGATTCCGACATTAGCGCTGCTTGTCATCGGTATTGCTCTCCTTACCACATTAACGACCGGTTCTTCGCGCTTCATCGTCACGGTCTTTATGATTTTGGTCGGTTTAGGAATCGGCGCGTCATTTTCCGTATTAAGCAATGCGGCGATCCATGGCTTCACTGCAAGGCAGCGCGGCTCTGCAAGCTCTACGCTTAACTTTATGCGATCACTGGGTATGACGCTGGGTATAACGGTATTCGGTATTATTCAGAGTCATGTGTTTATGAATAAATTGGCTTCCATGTTCGGCAGCGGTGCCCAAATGCCGGAAGGCGTCGATCTAAGCGATCCTCGTAAAATCTTAACACCGGAAACGCGTGAAAAAATTCCTACTGAGGTTCTTGATAAAATTATTGAGGCGCTCTCCGCTTCAATTGTCCATACCTTTGCTTGGGCAATCATTCCTTCTGTTATCGCTCTGGTGGCAGCATTGGCCATGAGCAAAGAGAAATTTGACCCAGCAGCCGAACTTAAAGAATATTCAGCTTCACATTAACTAAGATGGTTTCGGAACTAACGTGTGCAGCTGCTCCGTATTGAATAATAAGCTACGGGTAGAAAAATTAAACAACGCCTTCCATCTACTTGTAAATAATGGTACATTATGGGTATTGAGATTCGAGGAGGTCTAATTTGAAACGTTCATCCTATAATCCATTTAGTGACGCGACGCTTCACCTTACCGTGAATCAAACTCCAAATTATTCACTTGAAGATAGGACGCCCTTTAACGATGTAATCAAACATGGCGATATTATTTCAGGCTTCCAAATACCCAAGCAGCTCGGCCATTATCCGAAGTGGTTTCTGAATCCTAAGAGAATCTTAGCGACTATCTCTTTACTTGCAATCGCCTGGGTATTTATGGGTCAAGTGATTCAAGTGATTCAAGTGATTACCGCTATTTCAATAGGGCAGTAGCATTGTAACGCAAACACGTAAGCGAGTTTGTCGTAAAATACAAGAAACCGGATTCCCATGTAACATACAGGGTCCGGTTTTTTTAAAAATATAAGAAAGTATAAATTTTAACGTTATACTATGCTTATATTTCATCGCGAAACGAGCTTTTGCCGCCAAGAACGGCGTCAGCCGTTTACGCTTGCGTGCAATGAAGTGCTCTGGACACCATTCACCAATTATAGAATTTCATCAACGGATCGTTTTTTTACGATATCCATAACATAAATACCTAAATCATCATAACTCATTGTATTTAACTTCTGTTTGAAAGTCTCTGGAATGGTCTCTTTTTCAAAAATTCCTTTGATAATATCAATGACCAAATCAACTCTAGCCTGATGCCGATCCTGAGTGTTAATACTCATTCATTTCGTTCTCCTGTTCTAGATAAATGTCGTTCTCACTGGCTATACCTATAGCGTAAATAGATGATTGCCGATTTTCTTGGTGGCTGTTCGCGTCTTGAACCAAACCGATTTGGAGATATCCGGATTAAAGTAGAACAACGCATTGCCGGTCGGGTCCATTCCTTTTACCGCAGCTTTAGCGGCCTTGAATGCCGTTTGATTCGGGATAAGCCAGTACTGACCGTCTTTTACGGCTGAGAAAGCATTTGGCTCCATAATGACTTCTTTTACTGTTTTCGGAAACTTTGAAGACTGGAGGCGATTCATTACGACCGCACCGACTGCCACTTGGCCTTTATAATCTTCCCCTCTAGCCTCGGCATAAATGACACGCGCAAGCATGGAAAGCTCTTTTTTGTTGACTGACAATTTTTTGAGCTTTGCCCATGTTTTCGGTCCTACAATGCCGTCTCCCTGAAGTCCATTATTTATTTGAAAACGTTGGACCGCACTGCGGGTGCCCTTACCAAAGCTTGTATCTATAGGTAAATGGTAATAACCCATTGTCTGAAGCCGGAACTGCAGATCCGGTATGGCCTGTCCTTCGCTGCCGATTTTCAAGACGGTCGAAGCATCTACCCTGTGATTTGTGGCGGTTGCGGTAACTAGTATGAGTAGAGCGAATAGAGCCAGAAATCTGTACATGATGATTGAATCCCTCCGTTTGCGAATAATAGGTAAAGTATTGAATAGCTTAGAGCGTTTATTCTAGCACAGCATGAATAGGATAATCTTGTTAAGATTTTCTCATCTACACCCCCCCTGAAAAAAATGAAATGCATCGAATTATTATTATATTTAACGAACGATTCGGTACTAAAATAATTTAAAATCGTGGATAACGGATAGTAGGTGTGTATTATGCAGGGTGATATTGAATTAGCAATGGAAAAAATTGAGCAGCTTAATTTTCGTAATCAAAGAGCCATGATGGAATTAGTAAAAAAAAGTCTAAAATTAAATGATGATGAGTTTACTAAGGAGTTGCTTGTAGCATACGCTCATCAAAACCCTATACATATTTTAGAGGTGGCAGTTGCTCTGCAATATGAAGAAATTATAAAGGCGCTGCCAGATAAATTTTCTTAGTCAAGGAGCAGGTTGTCTAGAAAGCTGCTCTTTTGTTTTGGCTTAATTCTCTAAAGATTAGGAAAGTTGAATAAACACAAGTGAACCAGTTCCCAATGGGGGACTGGTTTCTTAAATTAAAAGGATTGGCGGCGGTCATTATAGGGGCAGAGCAGAGGAGCGCAATGTCTGGGGGATATCGAATTGGCTGCACCTATAACTGGCAGCAACAGCTGCGGCAGTTTAGGACTTTGTTTTCGCTTCCTACTCCGCCGCTGTTTCTTTTATCGTATTAGTTTAGAGCTGGGGTAGATAAATCTTTTATGTTATTAACATTCACGAACTCGCGTGCTAGTTATGGCACCTATACTTCATTCGAATCCAAGGTTTTCATGTTTTTTCTATACTGGTTTGGTGAAATTCCGTAAACTTTTTTAAAGGTTCTTATAAAATGAGTGTTATTTTCAAAGCCAATCGATTCACTAATGTTATGGATCATTAGATCAGAATAGGTAAGAAGTTCAATCGCTTTATTTAATTTAATCGTTTGAATGATTTCTATAAAAGTAAGGCCGGAGGTCGCTTTAATAAGCTTGCTTAAGTAGGATTCGGTAAAATGGAATTCGTTGGATAGTACCTTTAGGGTTACCGTTTTAAAATTATTTTGCATATAAGTTAGAATGGGAAGCAGCTTTTCACTTTTTGGCAGGCTCTTGGGCAGCACAGCTTGACCTTCATATTCTCTCAGTAAATAACTGAAGAATAGCATTAATAGATTATACAGAATATTGGCCGAATATTTTTGGCTCTCATGATGTTCAATAAACAGCTGGGAAAGGATGTCTTTCAGTTTTTGATCCCTATTCGTTCTGAAAATAATGTAATTGCTATAATCCTCGGTATACAGCACTTTTATAAAAAAAGATGAGAGTACGGTTTCATGTTTAAGTATTTCTAGAAAAGTATCATTAAAAGTGCTTCTTTTTATTAATACATTTAAGATAATGCTATCATTAAAAACCTCGATTGTGTGCTCCACCTTCGGTGGGATCAAGCAGAGATCGCCTTCCTGCAAATCAATCATTTCCCCATTAATTTCTTGCTTGCAATCACCTGAGTAAACATAAATCATTTCAAAAAATTCATGTCTATGTTTAAAACTCGGTGTATATCTATTATGTTTCAGAATTAGGATGTCAGCATTATAGCTCAAAGAAAAATAATCTTCTTCTTTTATAATCGTTGAACTTGAATGCAATTCAGGAATGACAAGATATCTGTCTTTTATGAGTTCCATGTCTAAATTTTGCATAAAAGCTTGAAACGTTTCACTGTCGTTTTTGGAAAAGTAGTATTCCCGGTAAAATAACTCATCTTCCGTATATTCCTTTAACCTCTTATCCAGCTCTTCTAGTTTCATTCTGTCCCTCCAGGAAGATCCCTCCAAATTCAAGGCTTCTTCAATTTGAATTCTAACGCAGCGGTAGAGCATAAAATGTCAACTTTTGAAGGACGATTATGTTAGTGATTTTAAAATTTATTCCTATATTATAAAGGTAATCAGATTAATTTCCAATCTATTGAAAGCGTATTAATGTCAATTTGATGAGTCGTCGGCAGGTGGGAGGAGGACGATGTGCTGCAGCAGATATCGAACGACATGATCATCCTGTCTGTTCGATGTCGGATAGAAACATCACAGACTGAATTCAGAAGGGAATCATGGAAATGACAGTTAACAAGGAAATGGTAGCCGTTGCAGAGAAGCTGACGCCCGAGCTTATACAGGGTGCAGCTGAGCCTAAGGGGAGTATCGAAGTAATCGCTGACGAAAACGCAATTCAAGGCTGGCGTGTTGAGCCCAAGCGGGATCCGCAGGAGTGGAAGGAGGGGGCTTACGGTAAAGGAGACAGCTTCGTCCTCGATTTTGGCGATCATCTGGTTGGATATTTGTCCTTTTCGGTGCGGCCGGTAGGCAGCCCCCCGGATGCGCCGCTTAAGCTGAAGCTGGTCTTCGGCGAAATGCCGTGTGAAATCGGCGAGCCTTTCGAGAGCTACGATGGCTGGCTTAGCAGCTCATGGCTGCAGGAAGAAACGATGTTTGTAGACATTCTACCTGCAGAAATTAAGCTTCCCAGACGTTATTGCTTCCGGTATCTCAAGGTAGAGGTGCTTGATACTTCTGGAAAATACAAAGCGGCGTTCGACCAATTTGTCTGTACGACGGTGACCTCAGGTGATGTATCCAAGGTGGAAAGCCTGCCGGAAAGCCTGCCGGAAGATTTGAAGCTGATGGACCGCATTGCGGTCAAGACGCTTCAAGACTGCATGCAGACAGTGTTCGAGGACGGACCCAAGCGCGACCGGAGACTGTGGATCGGCGACTTGCGCCTCCAGGCGCAGGCCAACTACTACTCCTTCCGGAACGATGAACTAATCAAGCGTTGTTTGTATCTTTTTGGCGGTATGCGTTTGGAGGACGGGGCTGTGGGCGCATGCATATTTGAGAAGCCGCACCCGCATGTTGACGACGTCCGATTCTTCGATTACTCCTTGTTCTTCGTCGCCTGCCTATATGACTATTACGAAGCTGCCGAAGACCGCGAGACGCTCGAGAAACTCTGGCCGGTTGCAATGAAACAACTGGAAATCGGAATTGACAAGCTTGATGAGCACGGAATCGTGAAGCTCGGCGTATCCAATGGGAGCTTTATCGATTGGCAGTCGGAGCTGAACAAGGAGACGCCTTCTCAGGGTGTTTTGATCTATTGTTTGAAGCGGGGGATGGCTCTGGCCGCCACGTTGGGTCTCGAGAAGGAACGAGCCTATATCGCCGACCAGATCAACCGGACGACAAAGGCCGCCCTTGACCACCTCTGGGAAAACGATTTGGGCGTCTTCATCAGCGGTGCCGATAAACAGGTGTCATGGGCGTCTCAAGTGTGGATGGCGCTTGCTGAAGTGCTGCCGCAGGAAGAGAATGCCGCGCTGATGGATCGCCTATTTACACAGCCGCCCGCCATTGGAATGACGACGCCTTATATGTTCCATCACTTGATTGAGGCGCTTTTTCTTGTCGGGCACCGGGACAAAGCGATCGAACAGATGCGCGCTTATTGGGGGGAGATGGTACAGGACGGCGCGGACACCTTCTGGGAGCTATACAATACCGAGGACAAGAAGCTTTCACCGTACGGAAGTAACCTGATCAACAGCTACTGTCATGCTTGGAGCTGTACGCCGACATACTTTATTCGGAAATATATGATCTAGAACAAAGACCGCCGGCAACGGTGGCCTTCGTTCGGCGCGCAGAATTGAAGGTATAAGCAAGGAGGATTACATGGAAATGGTAACAGCATCAAAGACGACGACTCCGACAAAAATGGAGAAAAGCAAACGATTCTTGCGGCTCTCTCTGCAAAATCGATATTTGTATGCCATGTCACTGCCGTTCGTCATCTGGGTATTCGTGTTCAGCTATCTTCCGCTTTGGGGCTGGACGATGGCTTTTCAAAAGTTTCGTCCGGGGCGGTCATTCTGGGAGCAGGAGTGGGTCGGGTTCGATCACTTCAAAGCCTTATTCCAGGATGACATGTTCTACACGGTCATGCGCAATACGCTGGCCATGAGCTTTATGGGGCTGATCGCAGGATTCGCGGTGCCGATCATCTTCGCGGTCATTCTGAACGAAGTCAGGCACATGTTTTTCAAACGATTCGTGCAAACGGTTTCATACTTGCCTCACTTTGTATCCTGGGTCGTCGTCGCAGGAATCGTGACGAAAATGCTTTCGACCGAGAACGGCGCCGTCAACGATATGCTCATGTGGCTCGGTCTGATTCCCGAACCGATCCAGTTCATGGCGAAGGGTGAGCTCTTCTGGGGCATCGTCACGGTATCCGACATTTGGAAGGAAACCGGTTGGAACGCGATCATTTATCTTGCGGCCATTGCGGGTATCGGTCCGGAGCTGTACGAAGCGGCGAAGGTCGACGGAGCGAACCGGATTCGGCAGATCTGGCACATTACGCTTCCGGGCATTCGTTCGACGATTATTATTCTTCTCATCATGTCGATCGGTCACCTGATCAGCATCGGCTTCGAGAAGCAGTTCCTGCTAGGCAACAACCTTGTGCGCGATTACTCGCAGGTGCTTGACTTGTATGCGCTGAATTACGGCCTCGGCATGGGACGATTTTCATTTGGTACGGCGATTAACATTTTCAACTCGGTTGTCAGCGTTCTGCTGCTGTTTGCTGCGAACGGCATTTTCAAGCGGGTTACCAAAGAAAGCATTATGTAAGGAGGGTGCATCATGCAAACCAAACGAATGCGCCAATCGGTACCTATCTCGGACAGGCTGTTCGACATCATTATCTATCTGTTCATTTCGATTCTAACTATCGCTACGCTTTATCCGTTCCTTAACGTCGCGGCCGTCTCGTTTAACGATTCGACCGACAGCGTGCGCGGCGGTATTACGATCTACCCGCGGCAGTTTACGCTGGAGAACTATAAAGTCATTTTCGCTTATGAGGGTCTCGCGACAGGCTTCAAGAACTCCGCACTGCGGACAGTGCTCGGCACGATTGTCGGTCTGATCAGCGCGTCGATGGTGGCCTTTACGCTGAGCCGCAGCGATTTTCAGGGCAGACGGTTCGTCTCCGTCTTCCTCGCGCTGACGATGTATGTGTCCGGCGGCTTGATCCCGGGCTTCCTTCTCATCCGCGACCTCGGCATGATGAATACGTTCGCCGTATACATTCTTCCGGGCCTGGTCAGCGCGTTCAACGTCTTTGTGATCAGGTCGTTCATCGACGGGCTGCCGTATGCGCTGCAGGAGTCGGCCAAGCTGGACGGTGCGAACGACTTCACGATCTACTGGCGCATCATTCTGCCGCTGACGAAGCCGGCGCTCGCGACGATCGCGTTGTTTCTCGCGGTCGGCCAGTGGAACTCATGGTTTGACACGTACTTGTTCAATTCGTCTGCGGAGCATCTGACGACGCTCCAATATGAGCTGATGAAGGTGCTGCAGAGCACGCAGGCAAACACGGATTACCGGTCGCAGAACATGTCTATGCTCATGTCGCGTATCTCGCCGGAATCCGTAAAGATGGCCATCACGATGGTCGTCACGCTGCCGATTCTCGTCGTCTATCCGTTCCTTCAGAAGTACTTCGTGAAAGGCATGACGCTCGGCGCGGTTAAGAGCTGAACGATCGATCTCGGTATTGGCAGGGCAACCTGTTTATCCAATACAAGCTTCTACAATACAAATAGGAGGGTTCAGTATGAACAGAAAGAAGAAGTGGCCGGGCATCCTGCTTACGGCCACGATGCTTGCGGGCTTGCTTACGGGCTGCTCCGGCAACAACAATACCGAGAACGCCGGGAATTCGGGTAAGACCGATAACGGCGCAACCGTCGGAACGAATGGCGGCAATGCAGAGGGCGAATCGCTCAAACCGATTACGTTCAAGTTCTATGGCGCGGATGAAAGCCCGAACTGGCAGAACATGCAGGATCCGGTAAGCAAGGAAATGACAAAGGCTACGGGCGTTACGCTTGACGCGGAATTTGCTGTCGGCGACTCATCCCAGAAAATAGCCCTCATTTCCGCATCCGGCGATTATCCGGACCTGATCAGCCCGAAGGGAGAGCTGAGCAAACTGGTCGAAGCAGGAGCAATGATCGATCTGACGGATTTGATCGAAGAGCATGCCCCGAATTTGAAGAAACTGTTTGGCGACCAAATTAAGCGTCTCCGCTACAGCAAAGAAGATCCGTCCATTTACGTCATTCCTACGTACTCTGCCGTAGGCGGCGGTCCTTTTGACGCAGCAGGCGGCTTCCAGCTGCAGCACCGCGTCGTCAAGGAGCTCGGCTATCCGCAGATCCGTACGGTGAAAGACTTCGAGAACGCCGTCAAGGCTTACCTGGAGAAACATCCGACGGATGAGAACGGCAACCCGAACATTGGCTTGACACTGAACGCGGACGATTGGCGGATGCTCATCTCTGTCACTAATCCGGCCTTCTGGACGACAGGTGCTCCGGACGACGGGGAATACCATATTGACATCGATACGCAGGAAGTCACCTATCATTACCGCCGTCCGGAGGAGAAGGAATACTTCAGGTGGCTGAATCACATGTATACGGAAGGCCTGCTCGACAAGGAAAGTTTTGTGCAGAAGTATGACCAATACAAGGCGAAAATCGCGTCCGGCCGTGTCCTTGGTCTGAGCGACCAGAGCTGGGATTATGCAGACGGCGAGAATGCGCTGAAAGCGGAAGGAAAGTTTGAATACGGCTACGGCCACTACCCGGTCTCATTGTCGGAAGAGTTCAAAGAAGGATCGCAATGGCCATCGGGTTTCATGGCCGGTTGGGGCGTCGGTATCACGGTGGATAACCCGGATCCGGTCCGCGCGATCAAGTTTCTGGATTTCCTAGCTTCCGAACAAGGACAAGTTCTCATCAATTGGGGTGTCGAAGGCCAGCACTATAATGTCGAGAACGGTAAGCGAGTCATTCCTGCCGACGTGCTGGAGAAGAAGAAAAACGATCCGACGGGTTTCCAGAAGGAAAGCGGAATAGGTTTCTATGGAGCCATAGGCGCTCACTATGGCGACGGCGTCAAAGATTCGACAGGCAACTACTACACTACGAGCTTCCCGGAACAAATCGTGGAGACTTACAACGACGTCGAGAAAGAAACGCTTGCGGCTTACAAAGCGACGACATGGTTGGATCAGTTCCCGAAAGCGGAAGAGCTCCCGGTTCGTCCGTGGGGCGCGGCGTGGAATATCACCGTTCCGGCCGACAGTGAAACGAACATTTTGCAAGAGAAGATGAAAGGAATTACTTTTAAACGAATCCCGCAAGCCGTTCTGGCGAAGCCGGGAGAATTCGACAAGTTATGGGACGCTTATCAGCAGGAACTGACCGATGCTGGCGTTGAGAAAATGGAAGACGGGTACGAAGTGCTCGTAAAAGAACGCGTCGAGCTTTGGAACGATTAAACGAATGCCGTAACGACGGGGAGTCCGTGCAGCGGGCTCTCCTCAATTAGTCTGGTTCAACGACGAAGAAGCGAAAGGTTGATTCTACTCATTTTTCAGTACTGCTTGAACATCAATTAATAATTTATGGGGTGAATAATTATGAAAGCTAAATTTACGAAGAACCATTTGATCTTAAAGTCATTTTTGGCGATGGCTGTACTATTTATTTCTGTCATTCCCTCTACATCGGCCAAGGCAGCAGACAATGTGATCCGGGTTGATGCGTCGTCGGTTATGCATACTATACCCGCAGACATCTACGGTAATAATATGGCAATTTGGGAAGGAAGCTTAAATGGAGAGGATGCAACCGTAAACAGCCTGATGGCTGCTTCAGGGCAAAAGGTGATTCGCTATCCCGGCGGTTCCTATTCTGATATAGCGGCCTGGGATACGATGGGTACGCCAAATTCACCCAATTTATCGTGGACGGTGAGTCATGAGGGGTCTATAAAATTTGCTAAAGCTAGTGGTGCGACTCTTCAGCCGATCGTGAATTTTGGAGGCTTATGGGATAATACACAGCACACGCATGAAGAGGCTGTTCAGAAGGCAGTCGATTGGGTCATCGATATGAATGTAACAAGAAAGTTGAATATCAAAAATTGGGAGATCGGCAACGAAATATTTGGGCCATGGGAAGATGGACATACGAACGGAAGAGACTATGGGTTAAAGTTTGCCAATTTTTATAAAGCCATGAAGGCAGTGGATCCAACCATTTCCATAGGTGCTGTGGCCGTTGAGTATGATGACGGCGCGGAGTGGGGAGGGGGTTACCAGTGGTGGATGCGAGATATGCTTACTGCAATGAAGGAAACGGGTGTCATTCCGGATTTTCTTATTATCCATACGTATCCAAACGGTGATAGAACGATATCCACAGAGACAGATCGCAAGATATTAGGTTATGCCGATCAAATCGGTCCAATTACAAGTCAGCTTAATACGATGATCGGCAAGTATTTGGGAGATCAGTATGTCGGAAAAATCAAGTTTAAAATGACGGAATATAGATTAGGTGGTTCGACCCCGCATATGTTCACCTTTGTCGATACTTTATTTAATACAACTTATATGATGGAGATGGCCAGGTATGGCTGGACCGGTGCGAATATTTGGAATATTAAAAACGGTATGGATCAGGAACTTGGCGGTGATTTCGGAATGATATCCAATCCTGAGAATAAGGTGAGGTCAACCTATTATATCTTCCCGCTGCTTACAAAGTTTGGCAGTCGGATGGTATCGGCATCTGCTACGAATTCTTCTGTCAGAACTTATGCCAGCAAGGATGAGGAGGGGAATTTGACCATTCTCATGTTGAATAACTCCTTTGAAAATGATTTAGCCACTGAAGTTAATATTTCAGGATTTAAAACCGCCCAAAAGGGTGAAAAATGGCTGTTGGAATCCGTGACCAAGGATTCATCCACCCCTATACAGCAGGGCACTTCCGTAAGACTCAACGGTGTTGTTGATCCGGAACCTACCTCTGTCATAAATACGGCTGGCATTACGATTAAAACAGGCTCGAAGTTCATCATCTCGCTGCCAAAATGTTCCATCACCATTGTTAAAATACCCGCATCTAAGCCTAAAACCAAATAAAGACCGAATCGGTAAGAACGCGTCCTTTAGGCTGAAGGGCGCGTTTTCTTTTGCTGATAGGGAAGTTTACGCTAATCGTCCAAAAAGGATTATGAAAAAAAATAAACAGCTTGACTTTTAGTCGAGACCATACAGGTACTTGACAGCCGTGTGCTATATTGAAAAAAAATAACTAGCTTACTAAACATACAGAGGAGGCAGCTAATGTTTTTATACAGCAATCGAAATTATGAAGGAGTAAACTTTGGCACACAAGATTTAAGGTATGGCGAGATAATAAGCTGTACATTTAATCGCTGCTCGTTTTCTAACGGATCACTAGAGGAGATTGCATCCAGCAACTGCCGTTTTATTGAGTGTGATTTTCGCGGAGCATTGTTAAATGGCTCCATCCATAAAGAATCCGCGTTTGAAAATTGTTACTTTAACGGAGCTAATCTATTTGTGACGAAATTTGATAAATGCAAAATGACGGGATCTGATTTTTCCGGCTCCAATTTGGATGGGATCACAATTTTTCAAGGCGATTGGTCGTATACAAATATGAGACATACGAGATTAATTAGTCAGGACATGCGCGGGGTTAAATTTTATGAAGCAGACTTGTCAGGAGCCAGTTTAAAAAAAGCCGATTTAAGAGATTGTGATCTGACCATGGCGATACTGGCAAAAGCGAAGTTACAAGGTGCTGATGTAAGAGGGGCTAAAATGGAAGGAGTGGACTTTAAAACATTCAGCATTATAGGTATGAAAATGGATAGAGAGCAATCTGTATTGTTTTCGCTTTCTCATGGTGCCAAAGTAGGTTAATGAAAAACGTCTACAATTGTAAAGTGGAGGGGAAAAGATCATGAATTATGATGAAGGGGGAGAAGGATGAGAGTCGAAACATGTGGACTGGTTCCATGGAATTCGGGTCACACATCCGCGGGGTTAAATAACATTCCCAGTAACAAATTAATTGTTAACGGTGTTTGTATATCCGAAAACTTACCTGATGCTATCGGCAGTGATAATCTAATTCAAATCGATATATGCGGTGAATGTTTCACCAGGGGCTGTACCGATGACGGATACGTTCAGGTTTTTGAAATAGACGGTATTGTGATTTGGAAAAAACCTTATCAAAAGGGATATGAAATAAGCTCCGCGAGTGGATTAAATGCGGGAACAATTTATTGGAATTCGGCTATGTATGCTTCGTTTTTAACTAGGCTAGGTTGGACCGATGACCATAAGAGTATAGGTTTGCCGATCGATCAAGTCATCGATTTGTGGCGGATAAATGCGGTTAAAACGATATTTCCTCTTGCCTCTTCCAGAGTTATTGGTTTTGAGCGTATGGAAGAGGAGATCATGGGATTCTATTCTACAGATTGGACTGCAGAACAATCTAAGGAAATCTACTTGTCTGCTAAGGAGAGGCTGCTAACAGCAGAAAGTTCAAACCTATCGATTATTGAACTATCAGAAACTGCTGTGAAAATCGTAGCGATGTTGGATACAAATCCATACCAAGAATGGAACTGTATCTACTATGAAAACGGAGTTGAATTGTTTCCTATAGGCGATAATTTAGCGGTGCGCTTAGGGGAATAACTGAATGCAGATTCAGATATTCAATCATGCTCCAGTAATTTAATCGTATAAAAACGGTGGGCTGTCCCAAATGTCAGAATGACTGACTGTGGGACAGCTTTTTTTTGCTTAATATGTTTTAAGAGCTGTCTCTTTACAGCGCCCTCATGCTATTGTTCCTCGGATTGTGTTCGACTTCAGCAAGCCCTAATGCTTCCATCAACGGCGGAACATACATGCCAAATCTGCCGCGAAAACCTTTTTTTAAGCCGTACCAACCGCCTACCGGATTTTCAGGAGCACGCCCCCAAGCTTCGACTGTCCCTTCTTTCGCTGGCTTCTGTTCATCAGCGCTGCCTAGTTCAATCCAGTCCCCGTGCTGCTTGAGCATAGCGGTTAAGTCATCAATGCAGCGATAGTCATAATGCAAAATGGTTTTACCTACCGTGCATACGATAATGGCTTTGCCATCTTTTTCGTCTTTGTACATTTCATATTCGGAAGTTAGAGGTGGTGTCTTTAATTTCCAAGGATTTTCTTTGGTACCGAGCGCTGTCGACATATTTTTGCTCCTTTGCTTTTCTTTATCTTTACCCCTACAGAATATCACAAAAAGACACGGATTAGTTTAGATGCCTCAGGTGAGAATATATCCGATGAGCTCATTTGGTAATTTTAATTTAAGTTGACACTTAATTAAGTAAGTGCTAAATTAATATCATGATCGATAAAGCCATTCAAGCGATAACGGAACCTAGGCGCAGAGATATTTTACATCTCGTTCGTGACGGGGAACTGACCTCGAGCGCCATTGCGTCGCATTTTGACATTTCAGCACCTGCTATATCGCAGCATCTTAAAGTTTTAGAAGAAGCGGGACTCGTCGTTGTGAGGCGAGCCGGGACCAAACGATTTTATGGCATTAGGAGGGAAGGGTTCGCCGAATTGATGCAGTACATCGAGAGCTTCTGGGATGACAGCTTGCTGCGCTTGAAGGAAGCCGCGGAAGAAGAGGAAAGGAGAAAACATGACAATGAACAGCAGTGACACAATTAAGAAAGAGATATTTATCGAATGCCGCCCGGAGACATTGTTCTCGTTTTTTACCGATCCTGATAAATTAGTTCGATGGATGGGGCGTCAAGTATTGCTCGATCCAAGTATCGGCGGAAAATATCGCATTGATGTTAACGGAAGTGACATTGCGATGGGCGAATATAAGGAAATCATTCCTAACGAGAAAATCGTCTTGACGTGGGGTTGGGAGAAATCGAAGGCGGTGCCTCCAGGATCCAGTACCGTTGAATTCAGATTAATCCCTAAAGACAACGGAACTCTTCTGGTATTGACGCACTACAATCTGCCGGAAGCGGAAGTTGCCTCACATGTACAAGGCTGGACTCACTACATGCCTCGCTTGCAATCGATAGCAGAGGGCAAAGATCCAGGAGCCGATCCGTGGTCTGAGCAAGCTATGCATTAATATAAAATCAACATTATAAATAGGATCAAAGGAGATTATGAAGCAAATGACTTTAATGAATGCAGTGATTCGTCAAGAAATTATGTTTCAGGCTCGTCCTGAGCGTATTTACGAAATCCTTACCAGCAGCGAGCAATTTAGTAAGGCAGTCGGCGGAGCTCCGACTGATATTACCCCAGAAGAAGGCGGAATGTTCTCTTGTTTTGGAGGCATGATTTTGGGACGCAGCATCGAGCTCGTACCTAACAAACGTATTGTACAAGCATGGCGCGTAGCGAATTGGGAGGAGGGCGTTTACTCCATAGCCAAATTCGAGCTCAAGGAGCAAGGCTCCGAAACCGTGCTGGCATTTGAACATTCCGGTTTCCCGGAGGGGCAAAGCGAGCATCTTACATCCGGATGGCACACCAACTACTGGGAACCTATTCAGAAATTATTAGCTTAATTTGTTGAAGCGGCGCGCGATTCTTATGCGCGCTTTTTATTTTTCATAGGAGGCAGGAGACATGGTAGATGTATTAACTGAGATAATCATAAATTGTCCTGTTCGTAAAGTATCGGAATACGCGGCTAACCCGGTCAACGCGCCTGAATGGTATGTCAATATCAATTCCGCGGAATGGCAGACACCAAAGCCGCTCGAGAGGGGTTCAAAAATTGCGTTTAAAGCAGACTTTCTTGGAAAACAACTTTCCTATGTGTATCAAATCGCTGAATACATACCGGGAAAAAAGCTTGTCATGAGAACGGCTGACGGACCTTTTCCCATGGAGACGACGTACACCTGGGAATCAAACGATGGACAAACCACGCGGATGACCTTACGAAATAAAGGCAACCCAGCCGGTTTCTCACTTTTATTTTCTCCTTTTATGTCTTTGATGATGAAGAGGGCCAACAATAAGGATTTGAAAAAGATCAAATCCATATTAGAGAACGTTCGTGATAAACCTACCTATCCATTAACATAGGACCGTTATTGATGCCAAAGAAGCGATAAGACAGCCATTTTAATGGCCATCTTATCGCTTTAATATTAAGATGACAGTTTAGTGGGATCAATCCCTTTTGGGAATGTTTCTTCAAAGCAATTCTTTTCCTCGTATAAGTTATACCAAACTTCTGCAATGACGTCTGGATCGCCTGCTGTACCTGCTTGTATGAAAGTTCCGATTGAAAGATGCCCTACAAATATGCCTTTTTCTTTTAGCTCATTGTGCAGGTTTGTCGCATAGTTACGAATACCCGACATTACGATTCCTCCATTCCCTACCATAGGCAACGGGAACATGGAAGATAATCCTGTTGTAAATAAAATCGCGCCTGAGCGATTGTTTAGCATGTCCGGCAATACTTCGTTTACAGAAAGAACCGCAGGTAGCAAATAGCTGTTTACTTGTTCCATGATGCTCTCAGGCGTTGTTTCTAAGACGTTTGTGAAAGTAGTCCATCCCGCATAAGGGCTAAATTCGAGTACATCAATTCGGCCAAAATCCTGTTTAGCAGCCAGTAAGGCATGTTTTAATGCGGTCAAATCAGTAACATCCGCGGCATAAGACCGCACTTCAATGTTCAGCTTTATTAGTTCGTTCACGATCATTTCTAGTTTCTCGGGGTTACGAGAAATCGCAGCAACCTTAAATCCGTTCTCGCCGAATTTTTTCGCAAGAGACAATCCTAACCCAGGTCCTGCACCAATGATTGCAATAGTTTTCATTTTAATTTTGCTCCTTATTTGTGATATATTTTAAAGCAACGCGTGTTGTTTTAATAAGCATAAAACCAATACTGAAACAGAACAACCAACAATAGTGAACGAATGTTGCTATAGCAACAATATTGAAAAATTGTCAGGTGGGATGAAGAAATTGGGAACAAAAGTAAGGAATATACGAATGACACCGACTAAGCAGTTTTTGATTAATGCCTTTGTTAACTTAGTGAATGAAAAGGATTTCGACAAAATATCAATAGCAGATATAACAAATGGAGCACAGGTGAATCGTGCTACTTTTTATGCACATTTCAATGACAAGTACGAATTGTTGGATTACATTATTAATGATTCAGCAGCTGCTGTGATTGAAAAACGCACATTAGGAGTGGTAAAGTTCGATCAGAACAATATCGTTCAACTCGTTCTAGCTGTATGTGATTTTCATCAACAACCGAATATTCAATGTCGCCGCAGCTACTTAAGCCTTGCACCGCAATTGAAAGAAAAAATGTTAATGGAGTTAAAAAATTATTTGCTGAGAAGTTTAGATAACATATTATCCGATTCAGAGAAAAGTTTTTACGTATCTATTTATGCCAATATCATACACGAGGCTGGATATTTATGGGCTTCTGGGTATACAACGTTTGATAAAGAGGAAGTAGCCAAGAAAGCCTCGTTATTAATAGCAGGAGATCATTCTAAAATATCGGAGGGAGAATGGTTATAAACCAGCATGAAACGATAACGGATGGTCTATTTTAAAAATTGACTTCTATGTACCAAAAACGAGATAATTAGATAAAGCCAACGCGTATAAACATCGTACTATGAAAGCTTAACATGGAGGTGCAGCAATGAGTGGTATGAAAAAAACCTTAGGCATCGCGGTCGGCAGCTATGCAGTCGGACTTGTTGTTTATTGGGTTACTTCTCCCTATATAGCGATTGCCATACCCGCTGTCGGTTTGTTAGTCGCACTGTCATTAAGGCAGCGCGGCAGGAAAGAAATCAACGATCCAACCCGCGAGCCTGAGCTTCAGCACAGACCGCAAAACACGCCAATCCAACAGCAAGGCGCAGGTTCCACAGCACCAGCACAAGCGCCGCAGGCTGTACAAGCTGTTCCAGCAGCTTCCAGCACGCAGCCGATATTAGATCCGGAGCTGGCTTCTGCGCTAGAATACATCGGTATTATTGAAGATATGATTTTACTCGAAGGCAAGCAAAACAATTTAGACGATGAGATCGTGCAGAAAGCACTTGCTTTGCTCTCGCGCCTAAATCGGTTAATTCCGGATTTAGTCGAGCTGGGCGATGCCAGCATTAATCACAATATCGTTCGGCTGGTGAGGAAGGATCTGAACTCGACCATTAATCCCTTTCTGCGGCTAAGCGGCGAAGCGAAACGCCAGAACAGGCGGCTTTTGCTGGATGGCATTAAGGACGTCGATTCGAAGCTTACCTTTTATACGAAAACGATTGAACAGAAGGACCTGATGGAGCTGCGTACGAAGGCTGAATTAATACAACAACGTTATCGTCTTACCGACTAATGAAGGGGGAAACTAGCCATGTCACAACAACTCGTGCAATTGAAAAATGAAGATCTCCAGAAGCTGGAGCAAGAAGTGCAAGTCACGATGCAGAAGGTAGCGACAACGGATGCGATGCATCTGGACACGCTGATGGATGAAATTACGAAAAAAGGCCAAAAGACGCTAGAGCGCTCGGGGCAGACACTAACGATGCTGGAGCGGCCGTTGTCGGATCTGATGTCAGGGAAGCGCTCTGAGGTTGCGAACAATATGCTCAAGCTGCGCAGCGAGGTTGAGGATTTGAGCCGAAGCAAACAGCTTACGCTCGTGCAGAAGCTGCTGCGCAAGGCGCCGATGAAGGCTTACATTTATAAGTACCAGTCAGCCAAGTCGAACGTGCAGGTGATCGTGAAATCATTGCGCGACGGCCGTGACAATCTCGAAGAGAACGTCGTGCATATGAGAAACCTGAAGCGCAGCAGCCTAGACAACGTCTATGACCTCCAGCTGCTTGTCGAATACGGCAACCGTCTCAAAAAAATGTTCGAGGATGAGATTGCAAAACCGGAAAACGAGCACCGGAAAACCTATTTGGAGCGCGGGCTGCGGAAGGTTGTTACGAAGCTGCAGACATACACGGAAATGATCATGCTTTATCAGCAGGCCATTGCGGCAACCGATATTATTAATGACACGAATGATAAGCTGATGGACGCGCTCGACAGCTCGATTGATAAAACACAGCATTTGATGTCGGTATCGGTATTGATTGCCAGCGCGATTGACGATCAGATGAAAGCGATCGAAGCGGTCAATTCCACGAATGAGATGCTTGGCAACCAATTTGCCGAGAATGCTCGTCTCTTGAACGAGACAAGCGAGAAAGCGAACCAAGCGTTGACTAAGCCGGCTATGAGCATGGAGCTTGTAGAGCGCGCGATGTCTGATCTATTCTCGGCGATGGACAAGTATGAGAACTCCAACCGCCAGATCATTCAAACCGTTTCCCAGCAAACGGAGAAGATGACCCAAATCAATCAAAAGGTTGGCCAGCGCCTAGGTATTCAAGCCGGATCTGGAGCTAGCCAGACAGAGCTGCCGGCATCGGTGGCCAAGGGCTTTTTGGAATAAGAAGACACATAGATACAAGCGTACAGCGACCGCATGGGACTTGAAATAAAGTCCTGGCGGCCGCTGTTTTTTATTAGAAGCGCCGCTAATGTTCAGTAATAAAAAAGTGTGGAACCGCTGAATTCAGTCACGATGATGTAGATGTCATCGTGACTTTCTATATAACTACTGCTCCGTATGGTTGTTAACAGATAGTCGATAGTCGGAGGGGGAGATGTCGTGCACCAGCTTGAATTTGCGAAAGAAATAATTAGGGTCAAGGAATCCGACGGCCGTAGCGATTTCCGATGCCTTTAATGCTGTAACGGCCAGCATCTTCTTGGCATGGTTTAGTCTGATACGGTTGAGATAATCGTTGAAGGATTGTCCTGTTTCCTTCTTGAACAATCTTCCCAGATAGACGTTGTTTACATTGAAATGCAGCGATAGCAGCTGCAAGGATAGCTCCTCGCTATAGTTTTTCTGTACATACCGCTCAACCTGTCTGGTTATCGGGTTCTGTGAGATCAGGTCAATTTCCTGGTCTGTATCAAGCAGCACATTATTATTGCACAGCCCCAGCGCTTCGCTATACGATTCATGCAGCAGGCGAGGCATGCAGGTGACCTTCCCAAAGTAATTGACCCATGGTGTTTTCAGGATCTCGCCATACCGCTTGGAAAGGTCAGTCATCCAGTTATGATTACTTGCGCTGAAGCAGTCGGCATCATTGCCCTCGTCTGTGAACAGCACAATAATTTGCCTATGCTCATTTAGAAAGGCAATTCCACGGCCGCTTTCCTGCAGCACCTCTTCCACACTATTGAGGATAGCAAATGAGCGATATTGTTCCTCATTCCGGGTCAGCTCGCCTTCCCGTCGATCACGCCAATCAATGATACAAATTTGGTATCGTTCATTCATTAGCAGAGGCAATTGCAGAAATTTCAGCTTCTCACGCAGCTGATCATACTGAATCCGGTTTTGCACCCAGCGAAGCAATATATTATTTTTCAACAATTGAAACGATTCCCGCTGCATTTGCTCGGCTATATATTGCCCCTGGAAGCGCTCGGTGCAGGACGCTATAATTTCAGTAAGCTCTGAGGCATCAATAGGCTTGAGCAAATAATCTTCGACTTGATGTTTCATTGCCTGCCGCACATAAGCATATTCATTGTACCCGCTTAGAACAACGATTGAGGTATTCCAGTTTCTTAGCCTGATCTGCTCTATCAGATGCAGCCCGTCCCCCTTGGGCATACGAATGTCTGTAAGCACAATATGTGCCTTATACGCCTCCATAAGCTCCAGCGCTTCATAAGCGCCCTCTGCCTCGGATAATCGGGTAATATTAAGCGCTTTCCAATTAATTAACCGCTTCAAGCCTTCTCTAATATATTGATCGTCATCGACAATTAATAGACTTGTCATATAAAACCTCCTCAAGAAAGCTGGCTAACGTTTATATGGGAATATCATGGTCAACTGAAAGGGTTGAGTCTCGGATGGGTTCTCGGGCAGAGACAAGCCGTACTCATTGCCGTAATAATGCTTGATGCGCTCGTGAATATTTTTAAGTCCCAGATGCTGCTCGGGGAATGTATTTGCGGTTTGCAGCAAATGCTGCAAACGGCTATGCTCCTCTGCAGAAATATTTTTGCCGTTGTTATGGATTTCGATAAAGAGCAGATGGGACTCTCTCTTAATCGTTACTGTAATAACAGGATTATCATATTGCTCCAGCTGGCCATGCTGGATCGCGTTCTCAATGACAGGCTGCAGAGTGAACTTGAGCATGAAGCAGTTTTCCAGATTGAGCTCAGAGATCACCCGCAGTTCGATTCGGTTGGACTTGCCAAGCATAAGCAGCTCTAAGTAGTAGGTGGTATGCGCCAGCTCCTCCTGCACCGAGATGAGGTCGTCAGTGGGCTGGAGCATCCAGCGATACAGCCGGCCAAGATGGTAGAGCTTCTCCGCCAGAAAGGGCTGCTCACTAATAACAGCCTGCATGCGCAGGGACTCCAATGTATTGTATAGAAAATGAGGATGAATCTGGGTTTTTAAAGCAATAAACTCGGCATTGCGCTCCCGAATTTCGGCTATGTACACCTGACTGATATGATTTTGCAGCTCTTGCGTCATCCGGTTGAAGCGAAGCATCAGATCGCTGATTTCATCCTCACCGTTTACGGGCATCAACTGGGTGAAAGGGTTACGCTGGACCTTCTTGAAGTGTTTGCTCATCTGGTTAAACCGCCCAACGATAAACCGCTGAATAAGATGAATAATAATAATGCATACGAGCCAGCTTAGGCCAAGTATGAAGAGTATGCGGACCGCGATGTCCGATAGCTTGCTTTGCAAATTGGATTTGTAGCTGATGCCTAAAATCTCGATTTGGTATTGATCAATGGTGAGCCGCGAGATTAGATCATCGGATACGTTCCAGTCGGATTGTCCATCCGGCCTGCTATCCAGCAGCATTGCGTCCTTCTGCTTAATGATAAGTCTGTAGTCCGAGCTTTGGGAATCGAACTCATTCGTCATGGTGAGTGTATTCAAGGTAACGAGATGATAACCGTACACCTGCTCGGGATGAATGCTCGTTGGATTATAGATTGGATTGACGATATATAGCATACGGTCAGCGGGTGCCAGCAGCTGTTCGGAACTTCCGAAATAGGGATGCTGATAAGTTTTTGGGAACGATTCGAAAAACTGCTTATACGGATACGAGGGATTGACGCGATACTTTTGCTGCTGCGATTCAACAAACAGTCGCTCATCCTGCAGACGGTACATCATAACCGCAGAAGTATAAGGGTTACGGGAAAGCATATGCGTCATCACGTTTTTAATATAATTTAGTTCGGTTATCGCTTTCCTGTCTTCCCTATTCGCAGGAATATTTTCAGGGAGGAACAACTCGTACACACTGGTCTGCATGTTGCTATTCTGATAGAGGCTCATAGAATCATATTTGAACCGCTCCATGATATCGAGCAATTGAATTTTTAGCTTTTCTGTGCGAAAGGTCAGCAGTTCAAGCTCTTTTTTCTCCAGAATCGAGTAGAAGTTATTGTAGACGACGAGGCCAAGCAGTAAAAATACGATAAGCAAGGCTGCGCCAATACCAATATTCAGCTTCCGAAATATAAATCTGCCGATCCATTCACGATACAAGGTCTTAATCCACATGGAGCCGACTCCTTTGGTGTTGACAGATTCAGGCTTAACACGGTTGTTCATTCATCTAACGCCATTTTATGAACAAATTTAAAGCGCTGTCAACTGTTAAGCGGAAAGTGGCTGAACCAAGGCAAAGCGGGAGACGGGTGCAAAATCCCTTTCATCTTGCGAACATAAGAGTCATAAAGATACAATTTTTCCAGTAAAGCTATGTTTTTTACTCTAGCGGCAGTTGTCCAAAGGCCAGATAGGTCAACGTTCAACTGAAGAGGGACGCAGCGTGCGATCAAGCTCGAAATGTAGTGTATTTGAAACCTCAAAAAGAAGTTTAATTGGTCTAGTGAAAGTAGTATTTATGCTGTGGCAACGTGTAACAACATCTTCCTATAATAGATTTGAGGTTACTAATCGAGACGAAGAGGTGGTCGAAATGAGAAAGTGGTTTGCACTATGTATGATCATGATGCTGGTTATGGTATTGGCGGCTTGCGGCGGCAATAGCGATAATAGCTCTGGCGGGAAAGAGTCCACACCAACCAAGTCAGCTGACAACAGCGAGGAGAAGGGTACGGATAAAGAAGCTGTCAAGGATGTTGAAATCATATTTCAATCATGGATTACTCCGAACCTGACGGTAGAATATTACGATCAATTGATTCAGAAGTTTGAAAGCGCTAACCCTGGTATCAAAGTAAAGCGCATTCAACCCCCAGCGAATGAGGGATCGCCTGACAGTTACCTAAAAACATTACTTGCATCCGGCGACTTTCCTGACGTTGTCCAGAACGCTACGATCCAAATGTTCGTAGATGCTGACGCATTGCTTGAAATTCCAATTGACGAGGATATTAAGAACATTAATAACTATGAGGCTGAGATGATTGAAGGCAAGCTATATAATATTTCGGCAATCAGACAGCCGCAATCTCTTATTTTCTATAATAAAAAGCTATTTGCCGAAGCTGGTATTACCTCCACTCCGAAGTCATGGGCGGAGTTGGAAGCGGCTGCTGAGAAGTTGAAGGCAAAAAATATTACACCGCTGCTGACGGCAGGCGACTGGACGGCTGGATTTACGTTCTCGGTAATGACATCCCCTAGCGTTTATAAGGACAATAAAAACTGGTACGCAGATCGCTTCGACAATAAAGTGAAGTTTACAGATGCGAACTGGAAGGAAGCGGCAAGCTATTATACCAATCTTGTTGAGAAGGGATACTTCAACAAGGGTGCTTTAAGCATCGACTACACAGCGGTTGAGCAGGAGTTTTTGAAGGGTAAGGGAGCGATGTATCCGATGGGCTCATGGTTCAGCGCGGCTGAAGCCGTTGCGGACAAGGACTTTGAGGTAGGCGTATTTGGAACACCTACAAAGGATGGCACGCAGTATCTGCTGGGCGGAGAGAATGCAGGCGGTTATGCGGTTGCCAAAAACAGCAAATACCCGGAAGAGGCTCTGAAATTTGCTAAATTTATGATGCTTGACTCGGAAGCCCATAAAGGCTACTTGCAGGCAGATGCTTTGTTCTCGAATTTGAAGGAGCCGCTCAAATGGGAGATGTCCGCATTGCAAACGGAAATTTACGAGCTGCTGCTTAACAACCCTCCGATGGTTGGTCATATGAACAATAAAGTCGGCAGAGTGCCTGTTGCAGGCATTCAGGATCAATACAACAAAGTGGCACAAAGTATTATGCTCGGTGATGTAGACGTCGAGAAGGGTATGAAATCACTGGACGAATATTGGGATAAAAACAATAAATAAAGCTGCGGCAGAAGGGGCGAACAATAGGTCTCGCCCCTTTCCCAATGGCATTATTAAGATACTTGGCGGTGATACGATTTGCTTAAAAATGATCGATGGTCTTTTGCGTTAATGTTTTCACCAGGCATTATCATTTACTTCTGTTTCCTGCTGATCCCCATCTTTCTGCTAGTCTATTATTCTTTTTACAATTGGGATGGCCTAAGCCCCTCCTATCAATTTGCAGGACTAAGCAATTACGTGGAAGCTTTTCATGACAAGGCCTTCGCACGGGCGTTGCAGGTCACCTTGTTTATTACGGTGGTGGCAACCCTGGCTGTGAATATACTTGGAATTGCCTTTGCGGTTCTCCTGAACCAAAAAGGGCGGATGACAAATTTTTACAGATCCGTCTTCTTCTTCCCGTTGCTGCTGAGTACAGTCTCGATCGGTTTTATTTGGAAGAGCATTCTGAGCTATAACGGATTGCTTAATAACTTGCTGGAGAAGCTTGGGGCGGAGCGGATCGAGTTTTTCGGGAATCCAGATTTGGCCGTATGGACAATTACCTTCCTTGCCATTTGGCAGTCTACCGGCTTTATCATTGTGATCTATTTGGCAGGACTTCAATCGATTCCGGGCAGCTTGTATGAAGCGGTCAAAATGGACGGGGCCAATAGATGGCAGCAATTCAGACATATTACGTTTCCCATGCTGGCGCCTGCCTATACGATGAGCATCATATTTATGTTTACGGGCTCGATGCGAGAATACGACCGTGTGGCCATTCTTACTTCTGGCGGACCGGCTGGAGCGACAGAAACCATCGCCTATCAGGTGGTCAAGGTTGGCTTTAGCGCGAATCGGCTGAGCTACTCTGCAAGTCTTGCAGTCTATATGCTTATTATAGTAAGCCTTTTATCGGTTACCTTGACGGTCTATTTACGAAGAAGAGAGGAGAGGCTGCTATGAGGAGAAATCGCTCTCAGTATGCAAGGCATCTATTCCTCATGCCTTTGTCTCTTTTATTGCTTGTTCCGTTCTATATTGCTGTTGTCAATGCATTCAAGACTAGAACGGACATTTTGGACAACCCCTTTTCACTGCCCGTTGTCAACCTGACGCTGGACAATTTTATAAGATCGGCAGTGACGCCATCCTTTAATATTTTCAAAGCATATGGGACGTCTGTTTTAATTACATCGGTATCGGTCGTTCTGCTTGTTGTGCTGTGTTCTATGATGTCCTTTGTCTTTGCCCGTGTAAGCAACCGTTTTCTGTCTGTGTGCTATTTGCTGCTACTGTCAGGTTTAATGATTCCGCCACAGGTGATTTTGATTCCGCTTGTTAAGGTACTGGCGAAGCTCGGGCTGATGTTCACGCCACAGGGGTTGATTCTTTACAATATCGGGTTTTATGTTCCGTTTACGGTATTTATATTTGTAGGCTTTATCCGCACGCTGTCGAGAGAGCTGGATGAGTCGGCGAAGATCGATGGAGCGAGCCAATTTACGATTTTTTGGAAAATATTATTTCCGCTGCTGCGTCCTGCGACTGCCTCAGCTGTCATTTTCTTATGTCTATGGATTTGGAATGATTTTATTAATCCAGTCATTATTTTGGGCTCTACCAAGAGCTACACCGTAACGACGGGAATCTTTCAAGCCGTAGGACAGTACAGCACGAACTGGGAGGATGTGTTTGCACTGGTTGTATTGGCCTCAGCCCCGATCTTTCTGCTCTATCTGTTCATGCAGCGGCAGTTTATTGCGGGACTGACGGAAGGCTCGTTGAAGGGGTAGCACCTACCAATTGGAGTCGCTGATTTTCTTTTTCGCTATAGCGATGGGCATCATTCTCTGATGATATATTCTCTTGAAAGGGGGCGGAGCTCTGACATTGGTTGAACTTACGAACCAGTGCGGGCGCGGTAAAGCCGCACTGGTCATAAACGATTAAAAAACGAAAAGAAACGTAGGAGGCGTCTATCTATGAAAAGAAAGCTTGCTTTACTAATCGCCATATACATGGTGTTTACAAGCTTGTCCCTGTCAGGTGCGATTAAACCGGTTCAAGCCGCTTCGCAGCAGAGCTTTTACGTATCGCCGCTAGGAGATGACAACAACAGTGGGACCTCTGATTCGCCATTTAGGACCATTGATAAAGCTAGGGAGGCTGTACGCGAAATAAACAGCACCATGACCAATGATATTTATGTCTATTTGCAGGATGGCGAATATCTGTTAGATGAGACTTTGACATTCGACAGCTTGGATTCCGGTAATAACGGCTACAAAGTGATCTATACGGCTGATGCGGGAGCGACTCCTGTCATTAGCGGCGGCGTTGACATTAGTGCTGGCTGGGAACTATACGACAGTGATAAGAACATTTATAAAAAGACAGGCGTAGATTGGAATTTCAGACAGCTGTACGTTGACGAGGATCGGGGAATCCGTGCCCGTCAACCCAATATGACAGATGATGTGGTCAAAGGTCCTTATTACAGGGCAAAGAACGGCGAATATCCTTATGTTATTGATGAGGATGCACGCTCATGGGCCAGCCAATTAAGCGGAACCTCTGCCGAAATGGTTATTTTGCAAAGCTGGAGCCAAGTGCGCGGCCGAATTGACAGCATTAACGGAACAACAGGCCAAGTAGATTTTAAATTCCCTGAAAGCGGGTTTTCATATAATCATCATGGTCAGGGGAATTCGCCATACTTTTTTGAAAACGCTTTATCTTTGCTTGATGCAGAAGGAGAGTGGTATCTGGATTCTGCTGAAGAAACGGTATATTACAAGCCAAGAAGCAGTGAAACCATAAATGCCACTCGAATCATTGCGCCTAAGCTGGAGACCGTTGTGAATTTGGAAGGCAGTCCAGGCAACAAAGTTCAAAACATCGAATTTTCAGGTATTCAATTTATGCACAGCAATTGGCTGGCCCCGTCGAGCTATGGCTATGTAGATGTGCAGGCAGGTTTCAGATATCAGTCCGTCACTGGCGGCAATAACACCGAAATTAGAAATACAGCCCGTTATACCGCGTCCAGAGCCATGCTTGAGTTAAAATACACGAGCAATATTACGATCTCTAATAATATTTTTCAATATGCGGGAAGCTGGGGCATTATGGGGTATGAGGGCACCGATCACACCTCGATAGACGGGAACAAATTTAGCGACAATGCCGGGGGCGGCGTAGCTATGGGCATTGTTGGCGATCTGTGGGATGACAACGAAGGAAAAGATCTTTCTTATACGCTGCCTGACGGCCAAAGCCAATTTGATACCATTACAAACAACACAATCGATCATATTGGACTCGATTACGGCGATATGGTTGGGATTGGAGCTATGCTTCCCCAAAACATGACCATCGCAAATAATGAGATCAGCAACCTGCCGTATTCCGGCATTAGTATCGGGTGGAACTGGTCTGATGCAGATCATGGCATGACGAATAATCAGGTACACAACAATTACATTCATGATTCAGTAAGGCTTGTCCAGGACGGAGGCGGCATTTACACACTGGGTCGCATGGATGGATTCTCCAATATCTACCACAACTATATAAAAAACATGAGGCAAGGTGAATATGCGGCCTGGAACCATATCATGGGCGTCTATTTGGATGGGGCGACGAGTTACAGGATGGTTGAGCGAAATGTTATAGATAATACGGAACATGCTTTTGCTACAAACAATGCTCATGACAATATCTTCAGGTATAACTATTACAATGTTGATTTCGGTGGAATAACTTCAAACACTGCAATTGGAAATATAAGTGTTTCAGGTACCAACTGGCCGCAGGAAGCGCAGGACATTATTGCAGCGGCAGGCCCGTGGAAAGCACCGCTTCCGGCACCTCAAGAGCCTGTAAATCTCGCATTGAAAAAACCGGTAACGGCATTCTCGCAAAGCAATGACCCGGCGTTTGCAGTGGATGGCGATACGACCACGAGATGGGCGCAGGAAGAAGGAAGAACTGATGCCCAGTGGTTGACGGTAGACCTCGGAGACGTATATTCCATCGCTTCGACAAGTACGATGTTTGAGTTAAACACAGGCTACAAATACAAAATTGAATATTCGGAGGATGGAGAGAATTGGGAGCTGTTTGCCGACAAGACAGCGATAGCCACAACCCAACAAACCAATCAGGATGAAAATGACGTAATGGCGCGTTATATGCGAATTACGCTGTCTCACGGTTGGGGAGGGAGCATCTATGAATTCAGCGTGTATCCTGGAGAAGGCGGCACGCCTCCCGAATCCAATTCATTGATTCAACGGAATGAAGTCACTTTCGATAAAAATCCACTAAGGCAAGTGGACATTCAGATCAAAATGGTATTAAACGGCGGGAAGCTGAATGGAATCAAAAACGGAGCGGCTCAGTTGGTCCCTGATCAAGACTACAAATTATTTTGGGATCAGGTATTGATTTATAAATCCTATCTCCATGCACTGCCAAATGGGGAAAATAGCCTGACGTTCGATTTTGCAACAGGAGAAGACCCTGTCCTGAAGGTGAATGTCATTGAAGATGACGGATCCGTCAATGTCGCGCTTAACAAGCCGATAACAGCTTCATCGCAAAGCTTGGAGCCTGCCAATGCAGTGGATGGGAATACAAGTACACGATGGGCGCAGCAGGAAGGGATATGGAATACCGAAGGTTGGATTATGGTTGATTTGCAGGGCGTATACGCCGTAAAATCCGTTACGACCATGTTTGAGTTGCCTAGTGGATATAAATACAAAATCGAATATTCCATGGATGGGCAAAACTGGCATACCTATGCAGATCGAACAGGAAGTGAAACGACGCAGCAAACGTATCAGGATAACAATGAAAATGCTGTATCCGCAAGATACATGAGGATTAAGGCGTTATATAGCCTAGGCCCGAGCATATATGAGTTTAGCGTATTTGGCACAAAGATAACTCCTGATTCAACTATTGATAAGACAACAGCTGTTTTTAATAAAGACCCGAATAACCAATCAGATATAACCGTTGGAATGGATCTTCAAGGCAATACGCTAACAGGAGTCAAAAATAGATCGCTTTACCTGAGCCCTGATATCGACTATAGCGTTTCAGGAAACGAGGTCATTATCCATCGCTCTTATCTTGCAACGCTAGGTGAAGGAAAGAGCAACCTGACTTTTGAATTCAGTTCAGGCGACAATAAGCATTTAGAGGTAAGCGTGACAGACATAAACGGTGAAGAAATCGATATCGCTTTAAGTAAAGCGGTTGTTGCATCGTCACAAAGCAAAAACCCGTTATACGCTGTAGATGGGGACCCAACGACCAGATGGGCTCAGCAGGAAGGGTTAACCGTACCTCAGTGGTTGAAGGTCGATCTTGGCGATGAATACGACATAACAGGCGTGAAAACCAGATTTGAGCTGAATTCAGGATACAAATACAAAATTGAATCCTCCACAGACGGCACTAACTGGACAACGTATTCGGACAAGACCGGCACAGCCACCACACAGCAGATCAATGAGGATCGCAAGGAGGCTGCTATTTCAGCCAGATATATTCGGTTGAATATAACGGGTTCCAACGGGGCCAGCGTTTACGATTTCAATGTATTTACTTTTAAAGAAGCGGCCGCATCCAATTCCTCAATAAGCCCGGCATCGGTCGTTTTTGACAAGAATCCTTCGCAGCAGCTGGATGCAGTGATTGATGTGGCCTTAAACGGAAATACGCTTATCGGAGTGAAAAATGGAGAGGTACAGCTGACAGCTAATGTAGATTATACTCTGATAAACGATAAGGTAACGATATTGAAATCGTATTTGGCTGCTCTTGAGGTAGGTACCGCCAACCTTACCTTTACGTTCAGTGCAGGACAAGACGCCAATCTCGAAGTACAAGTAGTTAACACCAGCGGCGGCAATGGTGGCGGGAATAACGGAGGCAGCAACGGAGGCAATAACAACGGAAATGGAGCGGGAGACGGAAACAACGGTAATCCTTCGGACGGTGGAACTGAGGAAGATCATGGCACGGAAGCTCCGAAGTTCACAGACGTTAACGGTCACTGGGCGCAAGCCAACATTGAGGCAGCCGTGAAGCAAGGCATCGTCAAAGGATATACGGATGGTACGTTTAAGCCTAACGCAACTGTGACACGGGCAGAGTTTGTAGTCATGCTCATGAACGGGCTGAAGTTAGCTGACAGCAAGGCCGAGCTGAGCTTTGTCGATGGCGAGAAGATCGGCGCCTGGTCTCAGGAAGCGATCGCAAAAGCACTGCAAGCAGGAATCGTAACAGGCTATAATGACGGAAGCTTCCGTCCGTCGGCGAGTGTTAATCGCGCTGAGCTGGCGGTCATGATTGCCAGAGCTGGTGGGGCGAAGCTGCCGGACGTGGAAACGACCGGCTTTGCAGACGACAGCGAAATACCTGCCTGGGCGAAGAGCGCTGTATACGCCATGAAGGAAGCGGAAATCTTGAAGGGCAGAACAGGGAACATGTTTGCGCCCAAAGCGCAAGCCACACGAGCCGAGGCGATTACAATCATTTTGAACTTGCTGCAGGCTAGCAAGTAGTCGATTATATTAGGGCTTTTTCTAAAGATCATACTGCGACCGATTCTCGGTGTTCCACCGGGGGGCGGTCGTTTGGCATTTTAGTAAATTCCGCAATAACATTCATAAACCATGGATTACCGGCATAGCCTTAAAGAAAAAAAGAGGTGATCCTGTTATGATTGGCAGCATAGCCCTGGCAGTGCTCCTTATCGTGTTGATTGTCGTTGCGAGCTCGGAACGAACGGAAGCTATTTTGCAAGAGATAAAGTAATCGCTAGTTTCGTTTATCTCTGATTTGGTATAATAGTAAGAAATTATACTGACGGATCGGAGGTATTCCATTTGGAGTTTACCTATGAAATTATTTCGGAGTCCAATATTAATATACGGTTTATATATGGCGGGGAATGGTTTACCTTCAACCTCTTTAACCAAGATGGCCAGTGGGTGCTTCACCCGTTCGATTCATCCCTCATCCGCAACAAAGATATGAGCAGGCTGGTCATAGCCGATCTGATTCAGCACAAGCCCTTCCAAGTTATGCTGGCCAAAGAAGGCATTATTATTTCAGAGCTGAATACATCGATTCCGCTGGGGAATCAGCAAGAGATTGAGGCGGAATATGAGGAGCTTCCTCGGATTGGACGAGGCTCGGATCGGTTTTTTGATGAACAGCGCTCCCCCTCTAACCATGAAGATGTCGATATCGATCAATTAATTGAGGAAAATGAGCTAGAGGATTTGATTCAGTTGGAGCTCGGGCTAATCGAAGCGCGGCAAAATATGTACAATCAAATTTTACACCGGATGTTCATGGCTGATTTAGGTCCAACTGATCCCGAATTCCAAAAAATCCAACAAATCGTCAAAGCCTATGGCGAGGCGAAGTCAAGGCTTATGGCGATACAATAACGTCGTTGCTTCCTGTATAATAGGAGCATTGAACTGTTTTTGGAGGAGATTGGATTGGCACAGCTTTATTACAAATATGGAACGATGAACAGCGGCAAATCATTTGAAATTATTAAAGTCGCCCATAACTACGAGGAACAAGGCAAGCAGGTGCTCATTTATTCGCCATCCGTCAGCGCAAGAGGAAGCGTCGACCGCGTAGGCTCGCGCGTAGGATTTGAGCGGGAAGCAATTCCGGTCCAGGAGAATACGAATCTTTATGAGAGCGTGAAGGCTCTTGTCGCGGCGGCGGTACCGTCCAAAATTTATTGCGTGCTTATTGACGAGGCACAGTTTTTGAAGAAGCATCATATTTTGGAGCTGACCCAGGTCGTGGACGAGCTCAACATACCGGTCATGGCCTTCGGTTTAAAAAATGATTTTCAGAATCAGCTGTTTGAAGGCAGTTATAATTTGCTCGTGCAAGCGGACAAAATCGAAGAAATTAAGACCATTTGCTGGTATTGCGACCGGAAGGCAACGATGGTCATCCGCTTTAATGACGGGCAGCCGATGAATGCCGGCGCGCAAATTCAGATCGGCGGCAACGAGGACTATAAGCCGGTCTGCAGGCGCTGCTACAATGAGGCGTTTCGCAAGGCGTAGCTTGAAGCAAGCATACAGCTGCATGGCTTTATCTAACCTAATACGTGCACGCAAAGGAACCTCAGGCCCCGCTTTCGCAGCGGTGCAGGAGGTTCCTTTGTGTATATATAAGAATTTATAAGTTTTCACTTATAAATGTGCTTATATATCTCCGCGAAACGATAGCTTTTGCCACTGAGGACGGCGACAGCCGTTTACGCTTGATTTATTGGATTATAGGTTGAATTCGCTCGGATTCAGTCCAAGCGTCGTACAGATATCGCGTACGGCAGCTTGCTCGCTAGTGTCGAAATCGCCGTCTGCCGCGCCGATCGCGCTGCACACACCCACGATTACCCGGCCAACCTCCGGTTTGTTGCGGTATTTTGCAATTGCTTTAAGCGCTTCTTGCTTGCCGATCATGCCGTCAAACTCGATATTGCCTACAAAGTGGTTGAAACGGTTGATGACATCGCTCATATCAAAAACCTTCAGTTCTTCGCTGCGGCTGATGTAGCCCGTCATTTTTTGCTTTTCGTTCGCATTAATGGAACCGTCTGCTCCTGCTACGATGGCACAGCCGGCAACGACTGCATCCAAGAAATCTTTATTTTTTAATTTTTTGACCTGATCAGTTAGGCCTTGTTTGGTACTTGTCAGCCATGATGTAAATGAACTCATTTGTTCAGCCTCCCGTATTGGAATTTTTTTGGTATACCTCTATTGTAAATACTTATGGGGGTAATTAGCAAATTTTGCGGAAAAAGGTCTATTTCTGCGGTGCTTGCCGCGGGCCGTTTAACTTTGAAGGATGAACCTCGGACAGAAAATGAGGATGGCGAAGAGATTGTTGGAACCGGTTGCAAAATGCCAAAAAACAACGCACATAATCACAAGAATGCGCCATGTTTTCAAAACCCTATCAATTTTATACTTGTAGGTAATCTCGTCTGCAGCTGCCTTCCGGGAGTGAACGGCTGCAGCCTTGAGACGGCTATTATAGTTTTGAGGAGGGTTTGTTTTGAAAAGAAAGATGTCGATGATGACGGCAATGCTTTTGGTCGTATCGCTAATGACGAGCCTTTTTTCGGTCGGTGCGACGCCGTTGACGCAGTCCGGAGAAGGGCTTCCGGCGTACTTGGATCCGTCCAAAAGCGTAGATGCCCGGGCAGCGGATTTGCTTGCTAGAATGACACTAGAGGAACGTGCAGGACAAATGATACAGCCGGAGAAGGGCAATATTACGCCGGAGGAGGTTAAGCAGTATTTTATCGGCTCGGTGCTGAGCGGCGGGGGCTCCTTCCCAAATGGCAAGCAGCAGGATAGCACACGTGAGAATTGGCAGACGCTCATAGACAGCTATCAGGATGGAGCACTCTCGACGAGGCTCGGCATCCCGCTATTGTACGGCGTGGATGGGGTTCATGGCCATAACAATGTGAAGGGAGCGACATTGTTCCCGCATAATATAGGTCTTGGAGCAGCGAACAATGCGGAGCTCGTCAAGCAAATCGGTGCCGCAACCGCGAAGGAAATACGTTCGACGGGTGCAAATTGGGATTTTGCCTCGACCATTGCCGCTCCGCAGGATATTCGCTGGGGCCGCACCTATGAAGGTTACAGCGGCAGCCAAGCGATTTCCAAGGAGCTAGGCGCGGCATATATCAGAGGGCTGCAAGGAGAGACAGCTGCCGAGCGCAGCCAAACGAATCATGTCGTTGGCGCTGCGAAACATTTTATCGGAGAAGGCTATACGGATAACGGAACGAATCAAGGGAATGTGACGAAGTACACGGAGGATGAGCTGCTCGCTAGCGACTTGGCGATGTATAAGGCTGCGGTTGATGCCGGCGTACAAACGGTCATGGCTTCGTACCACAGCATTCAGGGCTTGAAGATGCATGCGAACAAGCGGCTTCTTACTGATGTGCTCAAGGGTGAACTTGGCTTTGAGGGTTTTGTCATCTCGGATTACAATGCCATTCAGCAGATCACGCGTGATCAAGAGGGCAAGGCGGTGAGCGGTTTGAAAAATCAGCTGCTCACATCGGTAAACGCCGGCGTGGATATGTTCATGCTGACTGGCGATTGGAAGGCCAGTCTAAATCATTTGATTAACCTGGTTAAGGAAGGCAGCATTACAGAGGAACGTCTGAACGATGCTGTGCTGCGTATTTTGAAGGTTAAAATTTCATCAGGCCTGTTCGAAAATCCGAAGACGGATGCTGATTTGGCAGGCTACCTCGGCGCAGAAGAGCACAGTGCCCTAGCGCGCCAAGCGGCTGCGGAGTCGCTCGTGCTTTTGAAAAATGACGTCGTGAACGGTTCGCCGATCATGTCTCAGATCAAGGACATGGACAAAATTTTCGTCGCGGGCAAAAATGCTAACGATATCGGCAACCAATCAGGCGGCTGGTCGATCACATGGCAGGGCGCTTCCGGGGCAATAACGACCGGAACGACGATTTATGAAGGGCTTAAAGAGGCCGCCGGCGCGGGCAAAACGGTAACCTACAACAAGCACGGCCGGGGAGCGGCAGGTTATGATGCTGCAATCGCGGTTGTAGGTGAGACGCCTTACGCGGAAACAACGGGAGACCGGACCAGCCTTAATCTGGACGAAGAGGATTTGGCGACAATTGCGAACATTCGGGCAGCCGATCCGAACATTCCGATCATCGTGGTACTCGTATCCGGACGTCCGCTCACGATTGCGGATCAAATGGATGACTGGGATGCGCTTGTGGCAGCGTGGCTGCCGGGCACGGAAGGGCAAGGCGTTGCGGATGTGTTGATTGGGGATCAAGAATTCAAAGGGAAAAATCCGATCAAATGGCCATTCTATTTGACCAATTATCCCATTACGACTGAGGATAGCACGAATCTGCTGTTCCCTATCGGCTATGGCTTAACAAGCGGCCAAGCTACACCTGCATTGCCGGCTAAGCCGGTGCAGCCTGAGTCGCCGTCACTGCCGATACCGGGCAAAATCGAGGCTGAGGCTTTCACAGCGAAGAGCAGCGGGTTGAATACGGAAGATACGCAGGATACGGGCGGCGGCAAAAACGTCGGTTGGACTTCTGGTGGCGCATGGCTGGACTACTCCGTTAAGGTGAATGAGCCAGGCACTTATAAAGCGGCTTTCCGTTATGCAGGCAACGGCGGTGCGACAGGCATCAAAGTGAAGACGGAAGACGGAGCAACGGCGGGTACCTTGAATGTGGGCTCAACCGGCGGCTGGCAAAACTGGCAAACGGCTGAAGTGGAAAACATCATACTGAGCAAAGCGGGCTTGCAAAAGCTAAGATTAGAGTTTATTGCGGGCGATATCAACTTTAACTGGGTGGAGCTCACCCGCACAGGTGATGTGCCAGCCGGCGGCGGAGGCACAACTGATCCGGGTAATGGCGGAGGAAGTGAACCGGCGCTGATCAACGGGGCTGTTGAAGCTTGGATTTCGAGCGAACGGGACGCGGGTGACCGCAAATGGTATTATGCCGACCGTTACTTGGATGGAGACAAGAAGTTGGAGCAGCAAACAAATCTTGACCTGACGCTCCCGAATGACAGTGCAGCAACAACGGTTACGATTGATCCGGACAAGAAATACCAGACGATGCTCGGTATCGGATCTTCAATGGAAGAAGCAACGATTCATAATCTGGTCAAAATGTCACCCGAGAAGCAGGCAGAATTGCTTCGCAAGCTAATCGACAAGGACATCGGCATCGGCATGAGCATGATTCGTCTGACCATTGGAACTTCCGATTTTACGGCGCAGAAGTTTTATTCTTATGATGATTTGCCGGCTGGCGAGACCGATGTCGAGCTAAAGAAATTCTCGATTCAGAAGGATATTGATTTCGGCATCATTGGAACGGTTAAAAAAATGCAAGCGATCAATCCGGATCTGAAGTTCTTTGCATCGCCATGGAGCCCTCCGGGCTGGATGAAAACAACCGACAGTATGGTTAGAGGACAGGTGAAGGAAGAGTATCTCCCGGTTCTCGCTTCCTATTATGTGAAGTATCTTGAGGCTTACGCGGAGCAGGGGATCTACTTCGAAGGCATGACGCTGCAAAACGAGCCGCTGCTCGAAATTGATTATCCGAGCACGGCCATGTCATGGCAGCAAGCCTCGAGGCTTGCGAAGCTGCTGCGCGCGAAGCTGGATCAGCACAGCAACGCCAAGATCAAAAACGTGAAGCTATGGATGTTCGACCACAATCCGGGCGATACGATGGCATATCCGGCGCAAATTCTCGGTCATCCCGTGGATGGCGCTTACGATGCGATTGAAGGAACGGCATTCCATGATTATGGCGGCGAGCTGTCCATGATGACGGAGCTTCATAAGCTGTTCCCGGAAAAAAGCGTATATTTGACGGAGCGGGCCGTTTGGGGCACCGCAGGCGCTGACCGGATCGCGCAATATTTCCGCAATTATGCAAAGAGCTATAACAGCTGGGTAACGATGCTGGACAGCGATATTTCGACGCATCAATGGGTGGGCATACCTGATCCGACACCGGTGGTACAGGATTCCTCGAATCCGGATAACTACTGGCTGCTGCCCGAGTATTACTTGATGGGGCAATACACGAAATTCGTGAAGCCTGGTTATGTGCGCATAGACAGCAACTACGGATCGGCTTCGACCGTGACGAACGTTGCTTTTGCAAGCCCGGACGGCAAAGAAATCGTCACGGTTGTCACCAACCAAACGAATGATCCGCAGCCGTTCAAGGTGTTGATTGACGGACTGCAAATCAATGCGGTCATTCCGGCGAAATCGACCGCAACCTATCGCTGGGACCGTACGCAGATTACAAGCGTGCCAGCAGCTATCGACGCCACGCATTTTGCATCGGCAGAGGGGCAATTCCAGGTAAATCCAAGCGGCTACCTCGGCTCCTTCGCGGCTGATGGTACAGCTTCGTTTGACTATGTCGTTCATGTCGCGGAAGCGGGCGACTATGATTTGGATTTGGCGCTGGCGGGCTACCAAACGGATGGCTCGGTAAGCTTTAAGCTGGATGGCGAGCCTCTCGTTACGCTTCCGGTAAAGCAGACGACGTACCAGTGGGATTATTTCGCTAATCAACGCATACGGGTAACCCTGCCAGAGGGTACGCATAAATTAACGATGACGGTTGGCAAAAACGATTACAACATCAAGAGCATTACGTTCTCGAAGGCGGCTGCGGAGCCGATTCAGCTCCCGGCACTTATCGAAGCCGGCAAATTCAAGGCATCCTTAAATGTGCTCGTAAATGGTTCGGCGGTGAGCTATGCAGATCCAAACGATTGGCTGGAATATCAGGTTCAAGTTCCGGCGGATGGCAGCTACGGCATAACGTATCACTATGCCACGACGAATGAGGGCGCTAAAGCGGAGCTGTCAATCGGAGCAGAGGTGCTTTCTACGACTGCGCTTCCAAAAACCGCAAGCTGGGATTCATGGGCGACGGTGGCGGATACGGTTACCTTAACCGCGGGTATTCACAACCTGCGCGTTCGGATCGTCGATAAGGGCTTTAATTTGAACGCGCTGGCTGTTGGACCGGCTATTCTTGCGGATGCGGCAGTAATTACAGAAGGCGCTGAGGCAGGGCAAGAAGTGATCGTTCATCTACTTAATGACATTTACAAAGAGGAATTAACGGTATCAAATTGGTCGATCGAAGGAATTGCGGGAACGGTAGTAGACAGCGTCTATCGCCAATCTGACGAATCGGCTAGGCTGATTTTAGGAGGAGCGTCAGTCAGCGATTATGACTTTGACCGTACGGCAACCGTAACCGCGAGCGTATATGAAGCGGCAGCAGGCGGCGTGGGCGGAACGATGAGCTCCAAGGTTATTTTTAAGGCCATTAATGATACAGAATCTGTGTCGTTGTCCGAGAGTTCGGTTGCTTACGGCGTGAATAGCAAGGAGCTTATTCTTACGCTTGCTGGCGGAAGCTTTGCGGCAGACCAGCTGGATAAAATTACTTTATCGGGACCAGCGGTTGCGCAAGGAGGCGTATCGCTTCGCGGAGCAGAGCTTCTAAGTCCTACAACCGTGAAGCTGACGCTGAATTGGAACGAAACGGTATATTACAATGAGCTGGAGCTTCAGGTTAACGTTCCTGTTCAGGCCTACGATGATTCAACGGGCGGAACGACGCTAACGGTAAGAACAACTCTGCTGGGAACTGAAAACGTAAAAACGCCGATTAATCTGCTGAGTTTTGATTCGCTTGCCGATTTCAACAGGCTAAAAGGGTTTGCAATCACGGGAACAGGCAGCTCAGCCAAATTATCACAAATCGATGCTGGTGATTACGCAGATTATTTGATAATTGTACCGGCATCGGGTTCATATGTCGCTACCTTCAAGGTAACGTCAAATAGCCAGGTTGTAAACGGAATTGTGCTGGAAGCGCAGAACGGCGCAATCCGGAAAACGCTGACCGTCCCTAATTTGTATAATCAAGTAGTAGAAATGCGCGTGGTCTTGGAGCTGAACGAAGGTGATCAGAAGCTGCGCATTGCATCCGGCGCATCCGGCTATGAGCTGAGAGGAATTAAGTTTGAGCCTCACACGGCACAAGTGATGGATCAAAGCGCCGCCATGAAAATCGAAGCGGAAAGCTACAGCCGTGCAGACGCGGCAGCCGTTCAAAGCAACATGAACGGGGAAACGCTGCTGTTCAAAAACGTGGGCTTTATCGCCGCGGCAGGCTCGTTATATTTTGACGTAAATATCGCAAAAACAGGCTACTATAAAGTGACTTACCGTTACGCGACGCCGCAAGGAGGCGTAAGCGGTTCGCTGTCGGTGAACGGCAGCAAGCTGTCGACTACGCCGCTTGGCGCAAGCGGAGGTTGGGATGCTTACGTAGAAACCTCCGGCATTGTCCAGCTTGGAGAGGGCGCGCAGACGCTGCAATTCACAAGCAATAATGACGGGGCGAATCTGGATTGGATCGTGCTGGAGGAAACGGAGGCGGTTGCGCCAATCACAGGCATTATTGCGCTTCCGACCGCGTCGCTTAAAGCAGGAGCCTACAATGGGCCGAAAACGGTGACGCTGGCATCGGCAACGGAAGGGGCTGCGATTTACTACACGACAGACGGCTCGCTGCCAAGCAGCACGAATGGCACGCTTTATAACGCTCAGCTTAAGCTGAACGATTTGACAGTGCTTCGCACAATTGCGATTAAAGAAGGCATGAAAGACAGCTTTATTGCACCGTTCACGTTTGCCATTACGCCTGGAGAGGAGCCGCCGACGCCAACACCTACGCCGACACCGGGACCTGAAGCAACCCCGGCGCCAACCACTCCAACCGGCTCAGGAAATGAAACGGGCGGCAAAACGATTGCAGCACCGGCTCCGGTAGTGGATGCCGCAAGCGGCTTGGGTAAAACCGCAATCAGCCAGACGATGATTGACGGCGTATGGAAGCCTGGGCAAGAGCCAAGTGCTGCCGTTAACACCATTACAATCGAGGTTCCGAGTGTAAGCGGAGCTAATGGGTACGAGGTGCAATTGCCTAAGGCAGCGATCAGCGAGGCTGCGCTGACAGTTCGTTATGAAATTAAAACGGGAACAGGCACCATCATCGTTCCTAGCCATATGTTGAAGCCGCTTGTCTCGGATGCGGCAAACGTATCCCTGGTGATCGCGAATGCGGACAAAACAAAGCTTAGCGAAGGAGCGCGCAGCGCAATCGGCAGCCGTCCGGCGGTCGAGCTGAACCTTTATGTGAACGGCGTTAAAGCGGAATGGAGCAATCCGGAAGCTGCCGTAAACGTATCGCTCAGCTACAGCCCAAGCGCGGAGGAGCTGTTGGTCAGCGAGCATATTACCGTATGGTACGTTGACGCTGCGGGCGAGGTTATCGCAGTGCCAGGCGGAAAATATGTGAAAGCGCAAGGTGCTGTCACCTTTACGGTCAATCATTTTAGCAGCTATGGCGTTGTGCTCGTGAACAAATCGTTTGATGACCTAGGCAAGCATGCTTGGGCGAAGCAGGCGATTGAAGTGATGGCTTCCAAGGGCGTCATAAACGGCGTGTCCGAAAAAGCTTACGCACCGGCGCAGAAGGTGAAGCGCGCAGACTTTATTAAGCTGCTTGTTAATTCGCTCGGTTTAAGCGCAGCCGTTGAGGGCAGCAGCTTTACCGATGTGGCGGAGGACGCTTACTATTTCGACGCGGTTACAATTGCGAAGAATCTGAGCATCGTGACAGGCCGCTCGGACGGATCATTTGATCCGAATGCAGCCATTACTAGGCAAGAAATGATCGCCATGACAGCAAGAGCATTAAACGCATCCGGCAAAACGCTGCAAGCAGGCAGCGTGGACCAGCTGAAAGGCTTCACGGATTTGAAGCAGCTTGCTCCGTATGCTGCAGATAGCGCTGCTCTGCTTGTTGCGAACGGTATCGTAAAAGGCGACGGCTCCCAGCTTAACCCGCTCGGTCATACGACCCGCGCGGAAGCAGCTGTCATTATGTATGCGATTTATAACAAGTAGCACCATTGGCAAGTGAAAATAAGCTGTCCCGCAGGCATGGTGCCTGCCGGGGCAGCTTATTTTCTTTTACGCTGCTTAGCTAGACTAAGCCCTTAAGCTTGAGCTTACTTCGCTCCATCATCCTATCGGGTCATCGCACCATCGCACCATCGCACCAATGTGCCATTTCCTAATGGCTGCAGCACAAGCCGATCCCGCTGCCTACTGTCAGGAACGCAAGCCGCCGCCATTGCAGAAAGTACAATAGAAACCTTACATCCCCCCGCTCGAAGGAGCTACGCTGCAGAAAATACAACGTAATCCGCCACTAACCAGCTCATTCAATTGAAATCCGAAATTCTATTGCACAAACTGCACTGTAGCACGAGGCAAGTGCTACAAAAGCTGATTACATTGCACAAACTGCAGTGTAGCTGGGAACGGAGCACCCGATCGCAGTTTGTTTTGCGTAAAATGAGCTACTGCTCGCTTGGAGCGAGGTTTCAAACCTCTGATTACTTGCACAAACTGCACTGCATCAGGTGGAGAAGGCATGGTCGCACTTGTTAAGCTTGCTTCGTCAACGAACGATCGCCCATCGCTCCATCTCCTATGCATTTGGGCAGCACCGCAAGCCGCCGCCGTTGCAGAAAGTACAACAGAAACCTTACATCCTCCCCGCTCGAAGGAGCTACGCTGCAGAAAATACAACGTAATCCGCCACTAACTAGCTATTTCAATTGAAATCCGAGATTCTATTGCACAAACTGCACTGTAGCATGGGGCTAGGGCTCCAATAGCTGATTACATTGCACAAACTACAGTGAAGCCGGGGACGGAGCACCCGATCGCAGTTTGTTTTGCGTAAAATGATCTACTACTCGCTTGGAGCGACATTTCCAGCATCAGATTACTTTGCACAAACTGCAGTGAAGCCGGGAACGGAGCACCCGATCGCAGTTTGTTTTGCACAAAATAAGCTACTGCTCGCTTGAAGCGACGTTTCCAGCATCTGATAACTTGCACAAACTGTACTGTAGCTGGGAACGGAGCACCCGATCGCAGTTTGTTTTGCACAAACTAAGCCATTGCTCGCTTGAAGCGACGTTTGCAACAGCTAGCTTAATGGCTGCCGCATTACATCGATTCTATGAAAAGTTTTTCAAACTGGTCAGCAGCCGTTCACTCTATCAATCTCTCGAATACGATGACTGTATCAAAATGATAGGAGTTGATCATGTGTCCTTTTACTTTAAGCTGCTTTCGTATCAAGGGAGAAACGTGGAGGTTGTGCTCTCCAATGGCGAAGTAATATCAGGTGTTTTAATTTCAGTGGGCTTCTCCTACGTCGTTGTTCAAACCTTAAGCGTACCGGGATACGGAGGAACAGAGGATATCCTAATACGTTCGAGAGTCATCAATTATGTCCGAGTTCTTTAGGCAGGGCTGCACGGATGGTGGGCGGAGACGCGATTTGGTGGAACAGCTCATGAAGGATGAGAGGGCATTGCCCCCGCTCAATCAGGGAAGCGATTTTTCTGAAAAGGGAAAGCGATGCGGTGTTCAGCAGCGTTTATCCGTAGTCATTCCGGCTCAAAACGAGGAAAGGACAATCGGACGCGTTATCCGAGAGATAAAACAGCTTTCACCTATGGAAATCATAGTTGTCGTTAACGGCAGCTCAGACCAGACGGAAGTGATCGCCAGGCAGCTCGGTGCCGCAACCATCGTATTTCAAGAGCCGCTCGGAACGGATGTCGGCCGAGCAATCGGGGCTTATGCAGCCTCTGGCGATACAATATTGTTCGTGGACAGCGATTTCGATATCCCGTGGAGGGAGCTTGCACCTTTCTCCGATGCAGTACGGGAGGACTGTGATATAGCCGTAAACCGGCTGGATCACCACCTTGGCATGCGCATGCCTTGGAGCACGGTGACCGCCTTGAAAATTGCGCTTAATATGGCTCTAGGCCGAGAGGATCTTGCGAATGCGTCGCTGGTGCATGTCCCGTTCGCCATGAATAGGCGGGCGCTTGAAGTGATGCATTGGTCGACGCTGTTATGTCCGCCAAAGGCCTATGCGCTAGGGATGCTCGGAGGCTTGTCCATTAGAGCGGTACATCGCATAGAAGTGGATCGCTTGAACCGGTATCGGCCCCATAAGCATAACAACAGGGGAATGAATCACTCAGAGGCAGCGATGCAAATCATAGGCGATCATTTTGAGGCTCTATATGCCATTCACGGAAGAAGGGAAAGGGAAGGAGTGATAGCGTGAAGCGAGAACCAGGTAAAGTGAGCATCGTCATTACTAACTATAATCGGGCAGCGTATCTGATTGAGTGTTTGGACAGCTTGAAGAAGCAGACGCATGCGAGCACGGAAATAATTTTCGTGGATGATGCTTCGGCCGATAGATCCGTAGACGTCGTACAAGCATGGTGCGAGGAGAATGGTTTGGCGGGGACAGATGCTTTTGTCCTCGTTCGATTACCTAGAAATGTGGGCTTCTCCGGCGCGATGACGACGGGACTTTTTCTTGCGCGGGGAGAATATATCGCGGTGCAGGATGCCGATGATTTCTCCCATCCGCTGCGCCTCGAGAAACAGATCGCCTTTCTGCGCAGCCATCCGGATATCGCATTAGTTGGAACGAGCTATGCCGCCTTTGGAAATACGGAGCAACGGGTATACGAGCAGGCCAACTGGCTGCGGTACGGCGAGGAAATTAACAAGGTTTACCGAAATGGCGGGCACTGCGTTTGCCACGGCACCATCATGTTTAGAGGAGACGCCTTCGATCGTATCGGCGGATTAAGCCGCCGAATTGTCGGCGCGGAGGATTATGAGTTTATCGTCAAATTTTTGCACCAAAAGGAACGCATTGAAAATATACCCGAAATTCTCTATTACTATCGATTGCATACCGATCAACGATCTTTGGCTTTTTATGAAAAAAAGGAGTGAAGCGAAATGATGAGCTCGCGGCTATCCGTATTAATGGCTCTGGACAGTATGGATGCCGGCGGCACGGAAACGCATGTTTTAAGCTTGACCAAAGCTTTGATACGCACCGGGCAAAGGGTGACGCTGCTCTCGGCGGACGGGCTTTTGCGGCCCCAGTTCGAGGAGGCGGGATGCATGGTCTTTCTCTTTGATTTTCATGCATCCCGTGCGGCGCAGGTGGCAAGCTTGCAGGAGATTATGCGATTGCAAGAGGTGGAGTGCGTGCATGTCCACCAGACGCCGTCCGGACTGCTCACGGCAAGCGCGGCCAGCCTGCTGGGTATTCCTACGGTATTCACCGTTCATGGCACCTACTATCCGCAGAGCAGCATAAAGACGCTGATGGGCCTCTCCAAAGAGGTAATCAGTGTGAGTGCGCCTGTCCAAAAATATACGCAGCAGCTAGGCTTTCCCTCGGCGGTTGTGCCGAATGGAATCGATTTGCAGGAGTTTTATCCGTCTAACGGCTCGAGACTCCGCTCCGAGCTTGGCTTGCCTGATGATGCAGTCGTTCTTCTCTACGCAAGCAGGCTGGCATGGGGGAAAGGAACCGCCTGCGATACGCTGCTGCGGGCAATGAAGGATCTTCGCCGTTATGGTTGGAATCGCCTGGAGCTTGTCGTCATCGGAGACGGTCCCAAATATGAAGCGATAAAGGAGCTCTCCGTCTTTATTGAGGAGGAGAGCGGCCAAAGGTTCATCCATGTTCTTGGCAAAAAGGCGCGAATGAACGAGTACTACAATATCGCGGATATCGTCGTCGGCACCGGCAGAGTAGCGCTGGAGGCGATGGCTTGCGGGAAGCCGGTGCTGGCCGTCGGAAACCATGGTTATTTTGGCTGGATCGAGCCGGGCAATTACGAGGAAGCATGGTCGCATTATTTTGGCGACCACGGGTCCTATGCCGCATATTCACGCTATCTTTTTGCGAGCGAGATCGGGCAGGGCTGCCGTGATCTGCCGAGGCTGAAAACCTTGGGCGCAGAAGGGAAACGCTGGGTTGAGCGGAAATTCCATATCGACCCGATCATTCAGCAGGTATTGAATGTGTATCGTGCGGCAATCGAAATCGACAAAACATCATGAAGGGCGGTACGCCATGAAACGGATTTTGTATGTAGGCTGGATCGGTTTTAACAATGTCGGTGACGAGCTGATGTGGCTCTTATTCCGTGACTTGTGCAGATCCTATCTGCCGGATAAAAAATATGACGTGATTCCCTCCATCCCGGGCGTAGATATCCGGAATCCCGGTCCCTACGATACAGTCGTGCTCGGCGGGGGCTCGCTCTTAATTCCGGGTTATATCGATGTGGCATATCAAGCAGCGCTGAAGAAGAAAAAGGTCATCATCTGGGGGAGCGGGCATGATCGTCAAGAGTTCCCCCTGATGGACGCATGCGGTAAGGCTGAGGCTAATTTGGCTTACACGGGCGAGAATTCAGCGACCAATGAAAAGCTTGCGGAGCTGGTGCAGCTATCCGAATACTGCGGTGTCCGGGGCCCGTTATCCTATCAATTTCTGAAAGATTCCGGCGTTTCGATGGCGGATGCCATCATAAGCGGCGATCCGGCTTTTCTTCTTCCGGCACCATCGCCGAGTAACCGATCCAAAGGCAGCCGTACAATCGGCGTCAACTGGGGAACGGCGTATAACCGCATATTCGGCGGCAGTGAGGAAAAGGTGGAGCAGCAATTGGCAGAGGCGCTGCGGCTATTGATCGCGCAGGGCTACCGCGTGAATATCTTCTCGGTTTGGGGGCCGGACAGAGAAGCGTGCAAGCGTCTATACGCGAAGCTGGGGGATCCCCGTAACGTCGAATTGGATCTTGAGCTTTACCATCACGAGGACCTGCTTGAAAAGCTAAAATCCTACGCGCTGACGATTAACTTCAAGCTGCACGCGAGTTATCTTTCAGCTGCTGCAGGCGTTCCTTTTATCAGCCTTGGCTATCGTTTTAAATGCATTGACTTCGGGTTATCGGTTGGTCTGTCCGATTATGTGCTCTCTACGGGGGATCCTCACTTGGAGCAAAGCATACTCGACCGCGTAGGCAAAATTGAAAACGAAGCGAATACGATCCGCGAAAAGTTTTACACGCACCAAATCCGTTATCGCGAGCTGCTGAAAAAACCGTTTTACGAGGAGCTGCTATAAGGATGGAACGGAGCTGCCTAGAGGTGAAGAGCCTGTGGGCGGCTCTTTTTTATGGATTTTTAAGGAAGCGGGTTGACATTGAAAAATAGTTTATGTTATATACAAAGAGGGATTAGCACTCAGAGAGTTTGAGTGCTAATATATAGGGTGATGGTTTAACAAAGCTAGGCCAAGCCATCCTGTCACATATCCATAATGATTTTATAATCGACGAATGGAAAGGGGATCTATCCATGTCCAAACAACAGTTCAAAGCAGAATCGAAAAGATTGCTGGAAATGATGATTAATTCCATTTATACGCAGCGCGAAATCTTCTTGAGAGAGCTGATCTCTAATGCGAGCGACGCTATCGACAAGCTCTATTACAAAGCCTTAACCGATGAGCAGTTGCTGTTCAACAAAGAGGATTATTACGTCAAAGTAGTGGCTGACAAGGCGAACCGGACGCTGACGATTACAGATACAGGTATTGGGATGTCCAAGGAAGAGCTTGAGAATAACCTTGGCGTTATCGCGAAGAGCGGTTCCTTTGCTTTCAAGAATGAAAACGAGCTGAAGGACGGCCATAATATTATCGGTCAGTTCGGCGTAGGCTTCTACTCCGCATTCATGGTGGCGGATGTCGTTACCGTAACAACGAAGGCTTTCGGCAGCGACGAAGCCTTCAAATGGGAGTCAACGGGAGCGGACGGCTATACGATCGAGCCAGCGGAGAAGGCTTCCGCAGGTACCGAAATCGTGTTGAATATCAAGGAAAACACCGAGGATGACCAATACGATGAATACTTAGAGGAATATCGCCTAAAATCGATTATCAAAAAATATTCCGATTTTATCCGTTATCCGATCAAGATGGACGTGAAAGGCCAACGTCCGAAGCAGGACAGTGAGAACGAGTTCGAGGAATACCAGGAAGAGCAAACCGTCAACAGCATGGTGCCGATCTGGCGAAAAAACAAAAACGAGCTTACGCAGGAAGATTACGATCAATTTTATTTCGAGAAGCGTTATGGCTTTGATAAACCGATCAAGCACCTGCATATTAGCGCTGACGGGGCCGTCGTCTACAATGCAATCTTGTATATTCCGGAAAATACGCCGTTCGACTACTACACGAAGGAATACGAGAAAGGGCTTGAGCTTTATTCGAATGGCGTGCTTATTATGGATAAATGCTCGGACCTGCTCCCGGATTATTTCAGCTTCGTTAAAGGGATGGTTGATTCCGAGGATCTGTCGCTCAATATCTCGCGTGAGATGCTGCAGCATGACCGCCAGCTGAAGCTGATCGCCAAAAACATCAACAGCAAAATTAAAAGCGCGCTGCTTGGCATCCTTAAGGATGACCGCGAGAAATACGAGACCTTCTACAAAAGCTTCGGAAGACAGCTGAAGTTCGGCGTATACAACGACTATGGCATGAATAAAGAAGTGCTGCAGGATCTGCTGCTGTTCCACTCCTCCAAAGAGAAGAAGCTTGTTACGCTTGATGAGTACGTGTCAAGAATGAGCGAGGACCAGAAGTATATCTATTACGCTTCCGGCGAGTCGATCGAGAGAATCGAGAGATTGCCGCAAACAGAGATGGTTTCCGACAAAGGCTACGAAATCCTTTATTTCACGGACGATATCGATGAATTCGCGATCAAGGTTGTCGCTAAGTACAAAGATAAGGAATTCAAGTCGGTATCCAGCGGGGATCTTGGCATCGAAGCTGACGAGAAGGATAAGGAAACGGCGGAGGAGCAGGAGCAGCATAAGGAGCTCTTTGAGCAAATGAAAGAAATCCTGCAGGATAAGGTAAAGGCCGTCAAAGCGTCAAAACGTCTTAAATCGCATCCCGTGTGCTTGTCGACCGAGGGTGAGGTTACGATCGAAATGGAAAAAATATTGAAGGCAATGCCGAACAGCCAAGACGTGAAGGCGGACAAAGTGCTGGAAATCAACGTGAACCATGAAATTTTCGCAGCATTGAAGGATGCCCATGGCAAAGACCAAGCGAAGCTTAGCCTTTACACGAGCTTGCTCTACAACCAAGCGCTGCTCATCGAGGGCTTGCCGATTCAAGATCCGGTATCGTTCACGAATGACATTTGTAAAGTTATGGTTTAATCCTAGAAATAAGAGCTACGAAAACAACCTGCACGGGTCTATGCCTGTGCAGGTTGTTTTGTTTCTATATCTCCGCGAAACAACAGCCGTTAACGCTTGTAACGCTAAAGTATGATCTGGTTTTTGTTATCATGGTCATAAAGGCTGTAAGTATTTTTACCGCTGCGTTTGGCATGGTAAAGAGCCTGGTCTGCGCATATGTAAAGCCGTTCGGAGTCCTCGGCATGTTCAGGCGCAATCGCAATTCCAATGGAGGCCGTCTAACAGCTGAAGCAAAAACACCTGCGTATTTTGATTCAATTTGTTTTGCAATTCCTGTTCATTGTAAACGATCTCAATAATGCACCTTGGGACAGTCCTTTGATTCCATTCATTCCGCGTTGTAATTTTTCTGATATTGCCGCGGCGTTAATCCGGTCCACTTCTTGAAGGTCGAGCTGAAGTGGCGTTCCTCTTGATAGCCTACCAGCTTGGATACGGCGTAAATTTTGTAGCTTTGCCTTAGCAGTTCTTTGGATTGCTCCACGCGGTATTGATGCAGGTAATCTAAGAAGTTAACGCCAAGCTCCTGCTTGAAGAGCGAGCTGAGATAAGAATTGCTGACGAAAGTTTCTTTGGCCGCAAGCTCTAGCGTGAGGTTCGTATTGTACCTTTGCTTAATAAGCTCGATGGTGGCGTGAACCGTGCGATGCAGCGACTTTTGCTTCGACACCGCCTCGACGATGCTTTGCACGATTTTCTGCAGCACGACGGAGCAGTCGTCAAGCGTATCCATATTTGGAATTTGCTCCATCCAGTTAACGAAGCTGTCCTGCCATTCAATAGAAGCAACCTTGCGTTCCTTAGCGAACTTCTGCAGCTCGAGAATCAGACTCGTTGAGCGCAGATGCACCTCGGCCTTACTATAACCGGAGTTGCTTCGGATATGAGACATGCTCGCCTCTATGGCATCGACAGCTTGCTCATACTGCTCGTTTTGCAGCGAAACGAGCAGCTCCTTCTCCATGCGATGCAGAAACGGATCATCCAGAATAGAGGTTTTTGAGGTGTGCGGTTTGTCTGCCCCCGCATAAAAGAAAATGCCGCCCCGTCCTTGATAGAATCGTCCTTCCATCGCTTCAAGCGCTTCCTGATAGCCGATATGGGCAAAATCGACGGAGGCTTGAGCCGAGCTGATCGATATGCTGATGGAAAGCTTTAAATAGGATTCCAGGTTGCACTGGAGCATCTTCATCGCGCTCCCGATCGCATCGAGCGTGGCATGATCCGGATAATTGCCGATCCACAGCATTTCGACTCCGTGGCGGAATACTTCTAGCTTTCCTTCGTATAGAGGCTGAAGCGTCTCTCCCGTAATATTAAGCAGCGCATAGCGAATGAGCTCCAAATCCCGTTTGGAGGCTGCCGCGTTAGGCCCTTTATTCGCATCAATCCGAATGATGCCAACCTGTATCTGCCCGGGCAGGAGTGTCAACTCGACCTCGCTCATGACGTTTGCGCGGTTCTCTAACGGCATTAAAGGCTGCTGGATCCACTGGGACAATATTTGATTTTTCAGCAGATGAATATTACGGTTCCAGCTTTGATTAAGAGCGTTAACCGCTTTATCCTCATTCTCGGAATCCTCGATTTTTTGCTTTAATTCCAAAATAACGCGTACGATATCATGCGGCATGCAGGGCTTCAAGAGATAATCCGATACGCCGAGCTTGATCGCTTCCTTTGCATATTCGAACTCGTCATAGCCGGTAAGCAGCACCGAGCGGAAATCATGGCCGGCGGCTTTGGCCTCTCTAATCAAATCAAGGCCGCTCAGGTGGGGCATGCGGATATCGGTCAGAAGCAAGTCCGGCGGGTTATTATGGATCATTTCCAAAGCCTGACGGCCGTTCTCGGCTTCACCGGCAATCTCTATGCCATAAAGCTTCCAATCTACAAGGGTAAGAATACCTTCCCGAAACGATTGCTCATCCTCCGCAATAATCATTTTAAGCGCCATTTGATGTGCCCCCTTGTTTGATTCGTATTTGGACTCTAGTGCCGAGACCCTCCCGGCTTACAATCTCAAATTCCGCATGCTCATAAAATAAAGCAAGTCTCTCTTTAATATTGGAGAGCGCCATCCCTGAATGCTGTTCGTGCATTTGCAGAGTCTGCATCGGCTCATCGACTGGCGCTAGGTTTAGGCGCTGAACCTGAGACTCAGGCATGCCGGGACCGTTATCCGAGACCTCAAGAATAATAAGCGAATCTTCTTTATAAGCCTTTACGTGAATATGGCCATTGCCGCCTGAAGGCTCAATCGCATGGATAATGGCATTCTCGACGAGGGGCTGAAGGAGCAGCTTCGGCATGCGGAACTGCTGGATGGACGTCTCCAAGTCAATCTCGAAATTGAAACGGGACGTGAAGCGTTTCTTTTGCAAAAACAAATAATTCCGCACCAGCTCCATTTCATGCTCGAGCGCTACCAGGTCATTGCCGCTGTTGAGGCTTAAACGGAATACCTGCGAGAGCGAAACGACCATTTCAGATATTTCCTTATCTCCTTTCTGAACGGCGCTCCAATTAATCATGTTCAAGGTGTTATAGAGGAAATGAGGGTTAATTTGCGATTGCAGCGCCTTAAGCTCCGCTTCCTTCTGCTTCAGCCTCGAGGCATAAACATCATCGATTAATGTCTTAATTCGTCCAACCATCGTATTATACAAATGTCCAAGCCTGCCGATCTCATCGTTGCCGTTGAAGTGGACCCGCTGCGTAAAATCTCCCGTTTGAAGCGCCCTCATCGAAAACATCAGCTTCTTCATCGGATTCGTAATGATGCGGGCGATGACCCAAGAGACGATGATCGTAATCAGTGTTACGACAGCCATAATGGAGAACGTGACAGAGCCGATATGCTTCAGCTCAAGCACCAGCTTGCTGCGATCCTGAATAACGACGGTATGCCAGCCGGTAATATCCGAAATCGAATCGGAGACGATATACTTTTTGTTTTTCTTTAATACGGCCAATCCGCGTTCAGGATGAATCGTCGTCGTATCCTCCTGATTGAAAAAGGGCAGCAGCGTGATGGGCTTGCCGATCCACTGCATATCCGTTGCGGCGAGGACGATGCCCTGATCATTCATAATGAACTGCGCAGCCTCCTCATTGCCATGGTATAAGCTTTTGCTCAGCTTATCCGCATCCATTCCGATGACGAGGAGACCGCTGCGCGCATAGTTGTAATAGTTTTTGTAGGGCTTGATTAAGACGATTTTATGATGGTAGTCACCGGGCAAAATATAATCCGAGGGGTAAAACATATCCCAGATTTGCCCCGAAGGCGTTTTTGCTAATCGTTCATAATAGCGGGTTTTGGTAAAGCCTTCAAAACTGATAGCGCTTGCAATGCCGGTTTGCGTAATGGCAAACGGCTGCCCCGATACATCCTCCTTCGAGGTCGGATAAAGGATGAGCGATTGAATAAATTCACCGGTAACCATGAGCGGCAGCAGATTTTTGAACACCTGATCACGGCGCTGTGGCGTATCCCCGTTTATAACCATGCCTTGAACCGTCGGATTCAAAAACAAATAATTGGAGAAGCTCAATGTGCTCTTGGCAAAATAGTCCAGCTGGTCCTTCGTCTTGATCGCCATATTCAATTGGGATTGGCGAAGCTTATCCACGACCTCTCCGGAGGCGATGAAATACGAATATAAACCGGTAATGCCTACGGTAACAATGAGGAGGGGAATCACTAAGGTAAGTAATTTTCGCTGCAGCGTAATATGTCGAAATGGAGGAAAAAGAGCCCTCATGCCAATCCCCTTTTGCCATTCAAATTTGTGCTTTCAGTATACCAAGAATTAAATCCAGGCAGGGGGTTTTTGCCCATGATCCAAAAAATGAGGCATCTATTCTAAATTATGGCTCATATTTTGGCACCTAAGTTACACGTTATAATGGGTGCAGAACAGGGAACGCCTGGTCAACTAAATAAAGGTGGGGTAGCGATGAAAAAGATATGGATCACGCTCGTAGCGATGCTCATGGTCTTCACTGTGGCAGCATGCAGCTCCGGCAATAGCGGTACGAATGAGAACAAGGGCACGGCGAAGAGCCCGAGCAATGAAGCTAAGGAGACGAATGCCGCGAATAAGGGCAAGGACGCCGAGCCGGTTACGCTTAAGTTTTTTACGGCCCTGGCCGATCGCTCTAACGGAGCGGGTAAAATCGAGCAAGCCATCATCGATAGCTATATGGCAGAAAACCCGAATGTGAAGATTGAAGTCGAAGCGCTTCAAGATGAGCCTTATAAAGCTAAAATCAAGGTTTACGCATCGACCGATGCGGTGCCTGACATTATTCAAGCTTGGGGCCAAACCTCCTTCATCAAGCCGCTTATCGATAACAACATGCTGCTGGAGCTGAACGAAGCCGAGTTCGAGAGCAGCAACTTCGTGCCGGGCGCAAAAGATGGATTCTCTCAAGACGGTAAGTTGTACGGCTTGCCGCGCGGTACCGATTTCTTGGTTATCTACTATAACAAGAAGCTGTTTGACGACAATGGCTTGACGGTACCGACAACAACGGCAGAACTGCTTGAGGTGTCGAAGCAGCTAAGAGCAAAGGGCATTAACCCGATTGCAACAAACGCAATGGAAGGCTGGTCGCTGCCGATTTGGTTCGAATATGCGGCACAGCGCCATACAGGCGATTTCAACAAAATGGATGCGGTATTGAAGGGTGAAGGCAAATTCTCTGGCGATGCAGGCTTCCTCTCAGCGGCGCAGGATATTGCGGCTTTGTCAGACAGCAAAGGGCTGGCAGACGGCTTCATGACAGCGGACTACGGCACATCCCGCAACCTGTTCGGTCAAGGCCAAGCGGCAATGTATGTGATGGGCAACTGGGAAGCCGGCCTGGCAACGGACGAGAATTTCCCGGAGGAATTCCGCAATAACGTAGGCGCGATTTCGTATCCAGCCTCCGATAATGGCAAAGCAACAGACGTAGCGGCATGGTATGGCGGCGGATATTCCGTATCCAAAAATTCGAAGCACCCAGAGGAAGCGGTAGCCTTCCTGAAATATTTCTTCGCACCTGAGAACTGGGCGAAGCAGGTTTGGGAAACAGGCTCCGGTACGCCAGCTCAAAAGTTTGATCAATTTTTGACTGGCAACGAGACAGCGCTGCAAAAACAGTTAGTGGATATTTTTAGCGCCATGACATCTTCCAGCGGAACACCGGTCCATGATAATGGAACGGATGAGTTCAAAACAAAGGTGATGGAAGCTCATCAGAAGCTGTTCGGCAAGCAAATTACGCCGGAGCAATTTTTGACGGAGATGGATGCGGCAGTCGCCGTGTTGAAGTAACAGATTAACCTGATAGCTGCGGAGGCAGACGAATCTATTTCGACTGCCTCCCCTTCTACAGAGAGAGAGCGGGGAGAACCATGCACAAACTGATGAGCAATCGAATCACCATTTTTTGGCTAGTCGCACCGGGGTTTATGCTGTTTCTCTTCATGGTTTGTTTTCCGATTTTGATGAGCGCATATTACGGTACGACGAATTGGACGGGAATCGGTGCTTACGAGTTCGTTGGGCTCGAGAATTACATGAACATCTTGTTCCATGACAGCGTTTTTTGGCGGTCTCTGTTAAATGCCCTGATGCTGCTGGCAGCTACGCTTCTGATTCAACATCCGATTGCGCTGCTTTTCGCGATATTCGTTACACATGCAGGAAAGCTTGAGAAATGGTTCCGTGCCGTCTTTTTTATACCGGCTGTGATTTCAATCGTCGTAACATCGAAAATGTGGGTAAGCGTATTTCATCCGAATTTCGGGATGTTAAATAAATTGCTCGAGGGCGCCGGCTTAAGCGCTTGGAAGCAGGATTGGCTTGGCGATTCACATATTGCGATTTGGTGCATTATAGTCGTCGTCATGTGGCAGGGCTTTGGTTATGCGCTGCTTCTCTATTATGCGGGGCTGCAGGGCATACCGAAGGATTTATTTGAAGCGGCCGAGCTCGATGGAGCAGGCAGAGTGAAGCTTTATACGAAAGTCATCATTCCGCTCCTCTCGCCAATGGTCCGGGTAGCGGTCGTCATAGCGGTTACCGCTTGCTTGAAGCAGATGGAAACCGTGTTTCTCATGACGAACGGAGGACCCGCCAATACGACGCAGTTTATAGGGAATTACCTTTACAAAACGGCGTTCTCTTCATCGCTTTACGGCTATGGGAACGCGATTTCCGTTGTGTTCGTTATCATCTGCCTCGTCATAACGATGGCGATGAACAAAGCGTTCAAAAAAGATGTCGGCGAGTTTTAACGGCATCACGAATGAGTCATTTCATGACATGAATTTCTTTAGGAGGCATGCCAGTGGAGGCCCTTGCAGCTAAGACCAACCGGGAGGCAAATAACGGCAAGAAGAAGGATGCCGCGTCGCCTGCTTTAAAGGTCATTCTTCACATCATCCTGTGGGGAGTGGCACTGCTTCAAATTTTCCCGCTTATTTGGCTCATTAATTATTCCTTTCTGAAGAGCGGAGATTTCTTCGGGAGCGGGATTTTGAAATGGCCTAAATCATTTGAATGGAATAACTATGTGAATGCATTCACATACGGGAGCGTTCCGCGCTTTCTTTTGAACAGCGTGTTGATTACGACCGTAACGATTTTGGCAGCCGCCTTTCTGGCTCTGATGCTAAGTTACGCTTTTACGCGGATGGAATGGAAGCTGCGCGGTCCGGCGATGGCCTTTATTATGCTGGGGATGATCGTTCCGATCCACGCGACCTTGCTGCCGAACTTTATTCTGTTCGACAAGCTGAATCTTATCGATAATCCATTATCGTTGATCCTGCCGTACATTGCTTTCTCCTTGCCGATCAGCCTGCTGATCCTATCGGGCTTTCTCGAGACGATTCCGAGGAGCATTGAAGAATCCGCGGTCATGGACGGCTGCTCCGTCTTTGGCGTCATCTTTCGAATCATCATGCCGATTACGAAGCCGGCTATTGCAACGGTATGCATTATGAACTTTATAAGCTGGTGGAATGAATTCATTATGGCGAATACGTTTCTAACTTCTGAAACGTTCAAAACGCTGCCATTCTCCATCATGAAGTTTACGGGGCAATATTCATCCAATTATGGCGCGCAATTTGCCGTAATGACGATGATTGCGCTGCCGACAGTCATCATTTATTTGCTCTTTACCGAGCAAATGTCACGCGGGATTACCGCTGGAGCAGTGAAAGGTTAGGCTAGGCCAGAAAAGGGAGGCGGAGGCAGCGTGCAAACACCTGTTACAGCGAAAACAGCGATAACCATCGCGCGCAGAGAAAAACCGCTATGGCGGCGGTTTTTGTCGCAATGGCAAGTACAGCTCATGATTTTTCCGGCTTTAGTCTTTATTTTGATCTTTAACTACTTCCCGATGTACGGCGTGCTGATGGCGTTTCAGGACTACAGTTTGTTTAAAGGTTTTTTTGGCAGCCCATGGGCGGGGTTCAAGCATTTTGAGATGTTTTTTAACTCGCCTGACTTTATCCGCGTCATTCGGAACACGATCGTCATCAGTCTGTTAAAGCTGGTTATTAACTTTCCGGCACCGATTTTGCTTGCGCTCATGCTGAATGAAGTAAGAAATATGGCTTTCAAAAAAATCATTCAAACGATCAGCTATCTGCCCCATTTCTTATCTTGGGTTATCGTATCGGGATTTACGATTTCCATATTGTCTGTCGATAACGGCAGCCTGAACATCTCGCTGCAGGCGCTCGGACTCATAGACAAACCGATTAATTTCTTATCGCTTCCGGAATATTTCTGGGGAATTATCGTGACAACGAATTTGTGGAAGGAAATCGGATTTGCGACAATCGTCTATTTGGCGGCCATTGCCGGCGTGAACCCGAGCTTATACGAAGCGGCGTCCATTGACGGGGCAAGCAAATTCAAACAGATTTTTTTGATAACGCTTCCTTCGATTACGCCGGTTATCGTTATTTTCCTCATTCTGAATATTGGCAGTCTCTTAAATGCCGGCTTTGATGATTTGCTGCTGCTCGGCAGGAGCGCGATGCTCCGCGATGTAGCAGAGGTTATCGATACGTACGCTTACCGGATCGGGATTATTAATAACCGCTTTTCTTATGCGGCTGCGGTCGGCTTGTTTAAAGCGATCATTAGCGTAGGGCTGCTGACGATGGCCAACTATTTGGCTAGAAGAGCAGGTACGAGCCTATGGTAGAGCAAATCAAGATGACCAATATGCAGAAAAGGGGCGAAGCCTAGTGAAGCTGAGCAGCGGCGATAAAGCATTGCTCACGGTTATTTATTTCCTCCTGGTGCTGCTGGGGCTGGCAACGTTATATCCGTTCTGGAACTCGGCAGTCATCTCCTTTAACGAAGGATTGGATACGGCCAAGGGCGGGATTACGTTATGGCCAAGAGCCTTTACGCTGGACAATTACAGCATTGTGTTCCAAAACGAGCGGATCGTTGACGCTTTTCTTATCTCTGTTTTTCGGACGATTGCAGGTACCGTGATATCGATTTTCTTCACCGCTATTTTCGCCTACGGCTTGTCCGTTAAGGGCGTTATCGGGAAGAAATTTTATATGATCTTTGCGATTATTACGATGTATTTTAGCGGCGGGCTTATTCCATTCTACCTGCTGAACCGCGAGCTGGGCCTGATGGATACGTTCTGGGTCATGGTTATTCCGACAGCGGTAAGCGTATGGAACATGATTATATTCCGCACCTTCTTCATGGGCTTGCCCGATGGACTGGAGGAATCCGCGAAAATTGACGGAGCGAGCACGTTTGGCATCTTTTTCAAAATCGTGCTTCCTTTATCCGGCCCGGTACTCGCTACGCTATCCTTGTTCACCGCGGTCTACCACTGGAATGATTGGTTTACCGCCACGATCTTTATTAACGATGCTAAGCTTTATCCGATTCAGACGTTCCTTCAGCAAATTATGAATTCCAATACGATGAGCGAGCAGCTGTCTATCGCTTCTCAGGGCAGCGGTGCTGCTTCAGATGCATTAAGCCGGATGCAGAGCGTAACGAGCAAGTCGTTAACGATGGCAACGATGATGGTAGCGACGATTCCGATCGTTTTAGTCTATCCGTTCGTTCAACGCTTTTTCGTGAAAGGCGTCCTGATCGGTTCCTTAAAGGAGTAATCTCGGTATTCGACCTTACTGCTTAGGCGAGGGGTTTGAGTATATATATTAAAAATTGGGAGGCGTACGATTATGAAAGGAAAAAAGCTGCTAACCGCGCTTATGGCCGTTGGTCTTGCCGGGACTGTGCTGCTTGCCGGATGCTCGGGCAATAACGGCGGAAACTCTGTTAACGAAGGCAATGCAGTCAATACCGGCTCTAATAAAACGGAGAAGAGCGATGGGTTTGTTTTGGGAGAAACACCGGTATCATTTTCTTATTATGTCCATTATGACTGGTGGACCACAGAACCATGGGGAGTTAATCCTAACAGCAAATGGGTGCAGGATAACCTGAAGGTAACCGTAGAGCCTATCCAATCCGGCGGCGCAGCGGCGCAAAAGCTGAGCACGATGATCGCTTCCAAAGAGCTTCCTGACGCCATTATGATGGATCGCGGGCCAGAAGTAGAACGTTTGAGAGCAGCGGGAGCGCTGGTACCTCTTGATGAATATATCGATAAATATCCGAACCTGAAGAAATGGGCGGGCGAAGAAACCTTGAACATGCTGCGCTCCAGCGACGGCAAAATCTATCAGTTCCCGAACTGGTATACGGCAGCACCGACAGGTAACGGCGGTTGGTTCGTAAATAAGAAAATCTACGCAGAGCTCGGTTCGCCGAAGCTTGAAACAACGGATGATTTGTACGCATACCTGCAGCAGGTTAAAGCGAAATACCCTGATGTTGTGCCTTTAGAGGTGGGCGGCAATGCTTCGGGCGTAGAGGTGATGTTCCCGAGCTTCCAAGAGGGTGCGGCAGGCGCATTCCATGCGATGAAGGCGTATCCAAACGGCAACAAATTCGATACGATCTATAACAATGAAGCTTGGAAAGAAACAATGCTGTATGCAAGCAAGCTGTTTAGAGAAGCCCTAATGACGCAGGATGCCATGACGCAAAAGGATGATCAAGTAAAAGAGAAGCTGGCAACCGGCAGAGTTGCTGTATTTGTTGGCGGCAACGCGACGAACATGGGCCGCGAAGGACATAATGCTTTGAAGGCACAGGATCCAAATGCAGGCTACGAATTTATTTGGCCGGTCGTGAAGTCAGGTCTGGATAAGGATAAGGTTTATCCGAACGGTTATAACGCACTTGGCTGGAACGTTAACGTCATTACAACCAGCGCCAAAAATCCTGAAGCGATCTTTGCTTATCTGGATTGGATGACGGGCGAAGAAGGCACGCGGGTAATGTTCTTTGGTCCGCAAGGCTTGTATTGGGATGATTTCGACGCGGACGGCGCGCCGATCCCGAATGATAAATGGTTCAGCACTCCGCAGGAGGAGAAGGACAAGGATAAGCTGGAAGCCTACGTATGGGCAGGCAACGCTACTTTTGTTGATAAGAGCAAGCAGAAGATCGAGCAAACCTTGCCGGAAGAACAGCGCAACTGGGGGTCTTTGGCACAGCTGAACATTGCTTGGAAAACATCGCAAAACATGACGCAGTATAACAACATCGATCCGGCTCCAGAGACGGATGAAGGCATTATTAATCAGCAGGTAGGCGAGATCGCAAACGAATATTTCGGCAAAATCTTGTTTGCGAAAAGCGACGATGAGGCGCTTAAGCTGATTGAAGAAGCGAAGAAGACAACAACGGATCTTGGCTTCGACAAGGTGAACGAATTCCGTACGGCAAGATGGCAGGAAAATCTGGCCTTGATCAACGGTAACTAAGCTGGTTTTGAAAATAGAAGGGCTGTTCCATGGGGGGATTTAATAAACTGGTACCCATACACTGGACACTTAGAAAAAAGTGTTTAGCGTATGGGTCCTTTTTTGTATACTGGAATGAACAGTTGGGAGCGAGCTTATGAGTAAAAAACACTTCAATAAAAA
>NZ_JAVIFU010000021.1 GCF_031157315.1 Paenibacillus sp. LHD-38 | reverse complement strand
ACTCACCCGTCCGCCGCTAACCTTGTCCCGAAGGACAAGATCCGCTCGACTTGCATGTATTAGGCACGCCGCCAGCGTTCGTCCTGAGCCAGGATCAAACTCTCCAAATTGGTGTTTGAAATGCTCATTACTTTTTATCGCTTTTTCGCTTATCCCGAAGGATTTGCGAGGCAGTTATTACTCGTTGTTCAGTTTTCAAAGAGCAATCTTTTCTTCCGTGTCGACCGTGTGTCTCGTTGGCGACCTAGATAATATATCATGTTCGCCTATGGTATTGCAAGTGTTTTTTTCTTTATTTGCGAAAAAGTTTTTGTTTTAGCATTTTGCCCCTTTTTATAACTGGTATTGCTCGTCCAAACTAAGAAATGCAACGTACCGATGCAACAAAATATAATGTTTCCCGTCATTCTTTTATTATTCATACTGCTAATTAAAAAACAGTAAGTACAAAGATACGCAGCTAAAACATAATTAGTCTTAGCGTGACGTGAATGTACTTACTGTTCATTATTATAAGAGTAATTTATCTCAGTACTTCCTTAATATGAAGATGTCGCTCAACGATTAGGTTTACGATTACCCCTTCAATGGAAACCCATGGCCTCGTAGGGTAGTTGCGTTCCGAAAACACAATCTCTCCAACACGCTCGTCACTGAGCCTGACGATCGTTCCATTATGGAACTGAGTCGCCTTCTCTACAAATGTACGGACATAAGTCGGATCCAGCTTGCCGAATGAATCACTTTGAATTTGTTCCAGTACGAGATATGGAGACGCAGCCTTCCTATATGCCTTATTTAAGGTCATTGCGTGGAAGATATCTGCAATAGCTACAATCTTGGCATAAGGGTTAATTTTCGTCGCATCTATGCCAAGCGGATATCCCGAACCGTCAACCTTCTCATGATGCTGCAGGGCAGCCATCTTTACCCCCTCGTTCAGGGCAGGGACATTTTTGAGCAGCTGGTAACCAAGAACGGTATGCCTCATCATTTCTTCTTTCTCTTCCGCTGATAACGGATTGGGCTTGGTGAGGATCATCTTGTCGATCCGAACGTTCCCAATATCATGCAATAAGCCGGCAAATGCGATTTGCATCCAATCCTTTTGAGGAAAACCCGTCCATTGCGCGATTTGATAAGAAGTTAGTGCACAAGTGATACTATTATGGATCAAGTAATCCTTCTCCACAAATTGACGCGGTACAAAGGTTAGCAAGTTATAGCTCTTAATATGCTCCAGCATCTTCTCTAGCTGTTTGCGAATATCCATTACCGGCATTGCTTGCCCAGCTACAAAAGAATTGAATACTTGGCGCAAAACAATGACCATTTTGTCATACTCTTCATGCAAGGGAGATTCCACGAATACCGGACTTGCTTCCTGGTATGAATCTTCATCTGTATCCTCGCGTGTTTTGCTTGAAGCTTGGTTTGATTCAATTTCAACACTTGTAATAAGGAATGCTTGCAATATTTCTACTTCTTTAGGTGTAACGACTTTACCTTTTTGAAATAGAACACCGCCAAGCGGGGTGAGGACATCTTCAATGATTTTATCGCCTAATTTAAGATGTGATAACGTTACCGCCGCCACAAGAGTCCTCTCCCCTGTAAGTGAATATATTCGACATATGTATTAAAATTGCAAAACACAAGCTGATCCGTACGATGACGGCATCAGCTGTGTCTTTTATCATTATTCTGTTGGCGTTTCGCTACCGTCTTGCTCTTCGTTCTCATCAAGCACTTCATTCTCTTCACTGCGAGCTACACGTGTTACAGTTGCTACCGTATCATCCTCACGCGTATTAATGAGCTTAACCCCTTGTGTATTTCGGCCCATCGTTGAGATGCCCTCCATACTCGTGCGAATCATCGTACCAGAAGCGGTCATGATCATAAGATCCTCATCGTTCTCAACGACTTTGAGGGATACGATCGGCCCGTTCTTATCGGTAACGTTAAGCGTCTTAATGCCTTTACCGCCACGGTTTTGAATACGATAATCGGCCACTGGAGTCCGCTTGCCGTAACCTTTGGATGTAACGATCAGAATATCCTTATCTGGTACGATAACGTCCATATCTATAACGGTATCGTTATCATCGAGTTGGATACCTTTAACGCCTGTAGCTGAACGTCCCATGGATCGAACATCCTGCTCCGAATAGCGGATGGACATCCCTTGCGCCGTACCCATAATAATTTCCTGATTACCATCAGTCAACTTCACGCCAATGAGATCATCATCCTCACGAAGCGAGATAGCAATTAGACCGACCTTCCGGATGTTGACATAATCGTCCAGAGGTGTTTTCTTCACAACCCCTTGTCTTGTTGCAAAGAACAAGTAGTGCTCAGAATCGAACTCCTGCACCGGTATAACCGCATTAATCGTCTCGCCTTGTTCAATTTGAATAAGGTTAATGATTGGCGTTCCGCGAGCAGTACGATTGAGATCAGGAATTTCATAGGCTTTTAGCTTGTACACCTTACCCTTGTTTGTAAAGAACAATAGATAATGGTGCGTATTAGAAACGAATAGATGTTCAACAAAGTCATCATCCTTCGTACCCATGCCGACTACGCCTTTACCGCCCCGCTTCTGGCTGCGATAAGTACCTACCGGCAAACGCTTGATATAGCCTGTATGCGTAATCGAAATGATAACATCCTCACGAGGAATGAGATCCTCGTCTAGAATTTCTTCATCACTCGCCATTAGCTCTGTACGGCGCTCATCACCGAAGCGTTCCTTTAGTTCATTTAGCTCCGTGCTGATAATATCAAGAACAAGCTGTTCATCGGCCAAAATCGCTTTATATTCAGCAATTTTACGCATTAGTTCTGCGTATTCCGCTTCAATTTTGTCTCTTTCCAGACCAGTCAGACGCTGTAAACGCATATCTAATATCGCTTGCGCCTGCTCATGTGAGAGTGAGAATCTTGTGATCAAACCCTCGCGGGCTTGATCGGCCGTCTGAGAAGCACGAATTAATGCAATAACCTCATCCAGATGGTCAAGCGCAATGCGCAAACCTTCCAAGATGTGTGCCCTTGCCTCAGCTTTTTTAAGGTCAAACTCGGTACGGCGACGAATAACCTCGATTTGATGCTGCAAATAGTGATAAAGCATATCTCGGATGTTAAGCGTCTTAGGCTCACCATTTACGAGCGCCAGCATGTTAATCCCGAAGTTGGACTGCAGCTGCGTATGCTTGTACAAATTATTCAGCACGATACTTGGGTTAACGTCTCTACGAAGCTCAATGACGACACGCATTCCGTTACGGTCAGATTCATCGCGCAAATCCGTAATGCCTTCGATCTTTTTCTCGCGAACGAGCTCAGCAATCTTCTCAACCAAACGGGCTTTGATAACTTGATAAGGCAGCTCATGCACAATAATGCGCGCTTTGCCGTTATTCTCCTCAATGGTTGCCCGCGCCCGCATCGTTACCGAACCGCGCCCTGTCAAATAAGCTTGACGAATGCCTTGGCGGCCCATTACAAATCCGGCTGTTGGGAAGTCTGGACCTTTTATATATTCCATTAACTCGACTGGCGTAATGTCAGGGTTAACAATTAGAGCCTGTACTCCATCGATAACCTCGTTCAGGTTATGTGGAGGAATGTTCGTAGCCATACCTACCGCAATACCCGTAACCCCGTTTACGAGCAAATTCGGATAACGTGCTGGAAGTACTACTGGCTCCGATTCTTCACCGTCATAGTTGGGTGCGAAATCAATTGTTTCCTTGTTGATATCACGTAACAGTTCCATTGCTATTTTCGAAAGACGAGCTTCCGTATAACGCATGGCTGCTGCAAAGTCACCATCAATTGAACCAAAATTACCATGTCCGTCAACGAGCATATAACGCATAGAAAAATCCTGCGCCATCCGTACCATCGATTCATATACTGCTGAATCACCATGCGGATGGTACTTGCCGATTACTTCTCCTACGATTCTCGCCGACTTCTTATGAGGCTTGTCCGGTGACATGCCTAGCTCTGACATCGCAAACAAAATGCGTCGATGCACTGGCTTTAGACCATCCCTAACATCGGGAAGAGCACGGCTTACAATGATACTCATTGCGTAATCCATAAAGGAATCCCGCATCTCCGTACCAATATCCCGATCTCTTATAGATATACGTTGTTCTTCCGCCATGATTTACCTCCCTGACGCCATCTATAGCTACTCTTAAAACAACATAACTCTTATATTACTTTCTCAAAAAGCGAGCATATAAACATTTTTAGCTCTTGCTTTTGAAATTCCGGTGAAACAGGCTTCATTCTTCAAAAAAAATAGGTGAATTCCCGCTATCCATACATGGAAAACCGCCATAAAATAAACAGACCCAACTTTCATTATACCACTCAATTCCAAGTCTGTCTCCTTCATCATTTGATTTCCGTTCGGAGAAAAGAAACAACGCGAGAGGAGAAAAACCGTTGAGCATTCGACGTGTTAAGAGCAAATGGGCTAAAACAAATATCATGCTCACATCTGAGTATTTAAGTCAATATATGCCTACAACGAAGTTATTTGGACGCACAAATCTTCAGTCCATGCTGAGTGAATATGGAATGGTCTACTTCAAACCTATTAACGGTACTTTTGGCAATGGCGTTACTCGAATAGAAAGAACGACTGAACCCACCCTCGGTTACCGCTATCAGTTAGATAAGCGTATTTTGTTCTTCCCTACTTTTGAGGAGCTTTACCAAAAGCTTGCGAAACAAAAGAAGAATCGGCAATACATCGTTCAAAAAGGAATCCACTTGCTTCGTCATCAGAAACGCCGCTTCGACATTCGTGTCATGGTGCAAAAAAATCCAAGCAAAGAATGGGAAGCAACAGGAATTATCGGACGGCTTGCGCATCCAGCAAAAATTGTTACAAATTATCATAGCGGCGGAACCCCTATGGCGCTGGAGCGGTTAATGAGCGACCATACCAACTCATCAGAGCTGACTGCGTTCAAAAACAGATTGAGAAAACTAAGTATTGCCATCGCAAAAAATCTCGAGGCTGCTTACCCTAGCATAAAAGAATTAGGAGTCGACATTGCAATTGATGCCAATCTTCATCCATGGATTTTAGAAGTCAATACATTACCTGATCCTTTTATCTTTCGAAAGCTGCCCGACCAAAGCGTATTTCATAAGGTATACCGCTATGCGGTTGCCTATGGCCGTTTCAAAAAAAGAAGCAGACGTCCATAATTGGCGGCTGCTTCTTTACCATTTACACGCTTTAGAAATCTAGATTCGTTACGTATCTAGCGTATTTCTGAATGAACTCACGGCGCGGTTCGACGTTATCACCCATAAGCGTATCGAAAACGACATCAGCTTCAATCGCATCTTCGATCGTTACCTGGAGCATCGTACGGCTTTCCGGGTCCATCGTTGTTTCCCAAAGCTGAATGGCGTTCATCTCGCCGAGTCCTTTATAACGCTGGACGTTTACTTTGACGCCTTCGCCAAATTCAGCAATAATCCGATCGCGTTCCTTCTCGGTTTGCGCGTAACGAATCACTTTATTGCGCTCAATTTTAAATAGCGGAGGCTGAGCAATATAAATATAGCCCGCATCTATAATTTGACGCATATAGCGATAGAAGAACGTCAGCATGAGCGTTCGAATATGAGCGCCATCGACGTCGGCATCAGTCATGATTATGATTTTGTGATAACGAGCCTTAGCCAAATCAAACTCATCGCTAATGCCCGTACCAAGCGCTGTAATGATAGCCCGGATCTCCGCGTTGCCCAAAATCCGATCCAAACGTGCTTTCTCTACGTTCAAAATCTTACCCCGAAGCGGCAAAATAGCTTGGAAGTGACGATCGCGACCCTGTTTAGCAGATCCGCCGGCAGAGTCACCTTCTACGATGTAGAGCTCACTGATTGAAGCATCCTTGGAGGAGCAATCTGCAAGCTTACCAGGCAATGATCCTACTTCGAGTGCACTTTTCCGTCGAGTCAGCTCACGCGCTTTGCGCGCTGCTTCACGGGCACGTGCGGCTTGTAAGCCTTTCTCTACGATTTTGCGTGAAACCGATGGGTTCTCCTCAAGGAATTCCTGCAGTTTCTCGGCAAAAAAGGATTCCACAATTCCGCGAACTTCACTGTTACCAAGCTTGGTCTTTGTTTGTCCTTCGAATTGCGGCTCCGGAATTTTGACCGAAATAATCGCAGTCAAGCCTTCACGCACATCGTCTCCGGAGAAGTTGGAGTCATTGTCTTTAATCAAGTTCGATTTGCGTGCATAGTCATTAATAATACGCGTAAGAGCACTCTTAAAGCCGGATTCATGCGTACCGCCCTCATGCGTATTGATATTGTTTGCAAAAGAATAAATGTTCTCTGTATAGCTGTCGTTATACTGCAATGCGACCTCTACATGGATATGGTCCTTCGAGCCTTCGACATAAATCGGCAGCTCATGAAGCGGCTCGCGATTGCGGTTTAAATATTTTACAAATTCGATGATTCCGCCTTCGTAAATAAACGTATTCGATACGCCTGTGCGTTCATCGGAAAGAACGATCTCAATGCCTTTATTCAAAAACGCCAGCTCACGAATACGCGACTGCAGCGTTTCATAATCATAAACGGTTGTTTCCGTGAAAATCTCGCTATCCGGCGTAAACGTGACCTGTGTGCCCGTTTCCGTCGTATCGCCAATTATTTTAATATCATACTGCGGAGCACCCTTGCGGTACTCTTGCTGATAGATGTGGCCCTCGCGTTTTACTTGAACAATGACGAGCTCGGACAGCGCGTTTACGACAGATACACCGACGCCGTGCAAACCGCCGGATACTTTATAGCCCTCACCGCCGAATTTACCCCCGGCATGCAAAACGGTCATAACGACCTCTAGTGTCGATTTTTTTAGTTTTGCATTCTCGCCTACAGGAATACCGCGGCCATTATCAATAACGGTTACGCTGTTATTCTCGTGTACGATAACCTCGATTCTTGAGCAATAACCAGCCAAAGCCTCGTCAATACTGTTATCGACAACCTCCCATACGAGATGGTGAAGACCTTTGCCACTGGTGGAGCCAATATACATCCCCGGACGTTTGCGTACCGCCTCTAATCCTTCCAAGACCTGTATCTGACTCTCGTCATACGTATGCTGCTCCAAAGACATGCAACTTCACTGCTCCTCTCAACTGCTGTTCCTGATCGCCTTCGCTCTAGCCGTTCGCCGCAAAATGATGGGCGCGTTTCTTCAACGTAGAGGATGAAATAGGCGAATAATATATTTTTTGCTTCGTTACAACGATCGATTTCGGATCTTCCTCGCCTATCGTTTCAACGTCCTTGCGCTTGCGTGCTCCTGCAACAAATTGCTTGGAAAGTTTGGAGGATTGCTCGATAGAAATATCAAAAATGGCCACCAGCTCCGCAGCCCTAATTATTTTCTCGCCGCCCAAATGGATGTACATGTCCTCTTCCTCACCTCTCCTATTCGCACCTAACGCGTCACTCGGCCGCCATGCACATGGTAGATGCCGGCATCCTGAAGCCTGCTTACATTCACGCTTTCAAGGCCGGTCGTTGTAATAAAGGTTTGTACTTTGCTTTGAAACGTCTCAATAAGCTGTGTTTGACGGTTCTGATCGAGCTCCGACAGCACATCGTCAAGCAGTAAAATCGGATATTCACCGATTTCCTCGTTAATGAGCTCTATTTCTGCCAATTTTAAAGATAAGGCCGTCGTTCGCTGCTGCCCTTGGGATCCGAATGTCTGTGCTTCTTTGCCGTTTATAAAAAACGCCAGATCATCGCGATGCGGCCCCACTAGCGTAACCCCTCTGCGAATCTCCTGATCTTTCACCTGTGTTAACTTTATCATAAATTGATCAAATAAAACAGGTTCATCTTGCTGGGCATCCGTATCGAAAGAAGGGCGGTACTCAATTGTGAGCTGCTCAGCACCGTTCGTTATGCCCGCATGGATTTGTTCTGCAAACGTTTGTAATTTATGTATGAAGTGTTTCCTTTTTTTCATGATTTTAACACCATGCTCTGCCAGCTGCATATTCCATACATCCAGCATCGTCTGATTTGCCCCTCCAGAATACGAAGCTTTCAGAAAATTATTTCGCTGCTGAAGCACCTTCCCGTACTGCTGCAGGGTATATAAATAGCCGGGCTGCACCTGACCGATTTCCATATCGAGAAACCGTCTTCGCACACCCGGCGTTCCTTTTACAATTTCCAGATCCTCCGGCGCAAACATTACAACGTTGACCGAACCGATAAAATCACTCAGCTTACGCTGCTCAAGCCCGTTAATTTTAGCCCTTTTCCCCTGTGCCGAATAGAGGAGATCGAGCTTAATCGATCCGTATTTCTTATCGACCTCACCTGAAATGCGCGCAGCATCGGCTTGCCAGCCAATGAGCTCTTTATCTTTGGAGGTTCGATGCGATTTCGTTAATGCCAGTACGAAGATGGCTTCCAGCAGGTTTGTTTTTCCCTGGGCATTGGGCCCGAGAAACACATTTACCTTATTGGGCGTTTGCAGATCAAGATCACTATAGTTCCGATAATTTTGCAGCTGTATGTTCGTTAAAAACACGTTTCGACCTCCCGGTCCATTGGTGCGCTACGCTTTACCGACCGTAAATACGCCGCAGCCTTCAACCTCTACTTTATCCCCAGCATACAACTTTCTGCCTCGCCGATTATCTGCTTCTCCGTTAATGATTACGGTACTCTCTTGAAGAAAAAACTTAGCGTGTCCGCCGGTTGAGATGCAATCGGACAGCTTTAGAAACTGCCCTAGCGTTATATATTCTGTGTTGATGCCAATTTCTTTCATCGAAAATCTCATTCCTTTCTTGGCCTGGACCTGGTATTAACCGGTTGTGCGGTAAGGCAGGATGACATACATGCTGAATGCATGATCCATAGGACGAATAATAATCGGGCTCATAGCCCCTGTAAAGCCGATGAACAACTGCTCGCTGTCAATAACTTTAAGAACATCAAGCATATATTTGGAGTTAAATGCGATTCTAAGCGGCTCGCCATTGAACTCTTTTGCTTCAAGCTGCTCCGTAACCCGGCCAAGCTCCGTGGAGCTAGAAGAGATTTCAATCGCTCCGTCTTCCAGTGTTATAAGGCGTACGATATTGGTTTTTTCTTCACGGGACATCAGATAGGCACGGTCGATCGCATCCATCACATTTTTTGTATCCAGAACAAGTTCTGTTTTGAAGGTTTGCGGAATAATCTTAGAAGTATCGGGATAGGTGCCGTCAAGAATTCGCGTATAGAACAATACGTTGCCAAGCTTAAATAGAACCTGATTGTCTGCTACAACGATATCTACAAGAGCGTTATGTTCCGGAACGAGCTTTGAAAGCTCAATGAGCGTTTTTGCCGAAATAACGACATTGCTGAATTTAAATTGTGCGTCCGTATCTACTTGAGCCGTGCGGCTTGCCAGCCGATGGCGGTCGGTTGCTACAAATTTGAGCTCGCCTTCGAGCAAGTTCCAAAGCACACCTGTCAAAATTGGCGTTTGTTCGCTTGCCGAAGCAGCTAGAACGGTTTGACGAATCATCGCTTTTAATAGATCGCCCGGCATTTGCAATAATTCATTTTGCTCAATGGAAGGCAGCACCGGGAATTCTTCTGGATCGAGTCCGACCATTTGGATTTCAGTCGAGCCGGAGCGAATGATGGTTTGATAAGTATTGCTTACGTCAATAACGACTTGCTCGGAAGGGAGCTTTTTTACAATTTCGACAAAAAACTTAGCTGGCAGTACTACGCTGCCGGGTTTATCCACATGTGCAATAACGAATTGATCTCTTTCCACAGGGATGAAGCTTTGAATGGAGATGTCCGTGTCGCTCGCGGTAAGTGTTACGCCAAGATGGGTAACCTCGATTTTGATACCGCCGAGAATAGGTATGGCAGGACGTGAAGAAGCAGCTTTGGCTACTTGCTGGATCGCATCGTTTAATTCATTTTTTGAGATTGTTAATTTCATGGTTTCACTCCTAGCGTTCTTATAAATTCATCCAAGTATGAGCTTGCACGAAACGATAGTTTTTAGAAAAGGCGTTTGCCGTTAATTTTGAAAAGATGATCATATTAATTTGAACGTTGTACAAAGCTTGTATAACGTCGCGAAACGAGCGTTTATCGCTGAAGGAAGGAATCTTCCGTTTACGCTTATTTGATGATGTTTTTTTAAAGATTTTTAGTAGTCGTAGTAGTAGGGGCCCTGAATATGTGGATAACCCCTTGGAAGACCGATAAAGCAAGCCTATCCACATGTGCATAGCGTGTGCATAGGCTTGCTTAGTTGTTCACATATGATTTTTGATTTTTTCGGTCAGGTTTTGGACGATTTTGTACAGGTCCTGATCGATCTTCAGCTGCTGCGTAATTTTCTCATGCGCATGAATGACTGTCGTATGATCACGGCCGCCGAATGCTTCGCCGATTTTGGGAAGCGAGAAGTCGGTTAGCTCTCTCGATAAATACATGGCGATTTGCCTCGGATACGCAACGGCTTTTGTCCGTTTCCGCGCTTTAAACTCTTCTAGCCGCAGCCCGTAGAATTCTCCAACCTTCGTCTGTATGTCATGCATCGTAATCATTCTAGGCCTGCTGGACGGAATAATATCCTTAAGCGCTTCTGCAGCCAAATGTGACGTAATATCCGCATTTATTAAGGAGGAATAAGCGACAACCCGTATGAGGGCGCCCTCCAATTCACGGATGTTCGTATCGATCTGGTTTGCGATATAGATCATCGCTTCGTTAGGGATATCTAAATTTTCAGCTCTAGCTTTCTTTCGCAGAATTGCAATCCGCGTCTCCAGGTCCGGCGGCTGAATATCGGTAATGAGCCCCCATTCAAAGCGTGAGCGAAGCCGTTCTTCCAACGTCGGAATTTCCTTTGGCGGACGGTCACTCGAGATGACAATTTGCTTACGTTCCTCGTGGAGTGCATTAAAGGTGTGGAAAAACTCCTCCTGCGTTTGTTCTTTCCCAGCGAGAAATTGAATATCATCGATTAGTAGAACGTCGATGTTGCGGTATTTTGTACGAAAGCTTTCGCCCCTGTTATCACGAATGGCATTAATGAATTCATTCGTGAATTTCTCTGACGAAATATATAGAACCTTCGTATTTGGGTTGTGATCCATGATGTAATGGCCGATTGCGTGCATTAAATGGGTTTTTCCAAGCCCAACGCCGCCATACAAAAACAATGGATTATAAGCTTTGGCCGGTGCTTCCGCTACCGCAAGCGATGCCGCATGCGCAAAACGGTTGTTTGCCCCGATGACGAATGTATCGAACGTATACTTCGGGTTAAGCATATGAGTAGGTGTCGCTTCTTCGTTCATAACAGGGGAATTTACCGTTTTTGGCTGGAACGTATAAGCTGGCTCCGCACCCTTAGGTTCCTCAATAGAGAAGCGAACATCGACTTGTCTGCCCAAAAATTCAAACAATGTTGTTCTTATTAGCTTCGTATAACGGCCTTCCAGCCATTCGGCCGCAAATGTTGTCGGCGCTGTTACTTCAAGCATAGAATCATCGACAAAAGAAGCCTTCGTTGCTTTGAACCAGGTGTCAAAGCTCGGTTTGCTTAATTTAGTCTGGATGATCGACAACACTTGCTGCCATAAATCATAGGTATGGCTGTCCACAGACTGTCACTCCTTATCCAATCGCCACGAATGGCGCAGTTGCAAGAAAAAATGTCGAAAATCAGGGTATTATAACGAAAACATCCACATTATACAGAATAATAATCGGATGAGTTATAAATAGGGGATGAGTTTGTTCACAATGTTATCCACAGGCTGTTGATAAAACTGAGGCAATAATGATCTAATCCACAATGAAAACATAATTATCATAGCAAAAGATCCCTTATATTTCAACGAATTCGCATATTTTATCCACATTCTCAACTGCTTGTGCATAAAAGTTATCTACACCACTACATATTGTTTATATCTTGTTAAGATTTCGACAAAGTTCGTTCAAGGTGCCTGTGGATTGTGCACATGTTATTAGTTTTTGATAAAAGGGGATATTTCATGCGCTTATCCACAGAGGTATCCGAAATACATTTATCAACAATTTGGCGTGAGACCTGATCATTGACTTTTGGCGGCCAACATGGTTTAATAAAAAAAGCGTTTTTTTAAATATAAGACTTTATAAGTAGCACACTTATATCGCTGCTTATATTACACCGCGAAACGATGCTGCTCCGTCCATTAAGACGGCGAGAGCCGTTTACGCTTAATTGGAAACACGCAGTATAGGAGGTGCAGAACGATGAGACCTACATTTAGACCTAATGTTAGCAAACGTGCGAAAGTGCATGGATTCCGCAAACGGATGAGCTCGAAGAACGGACGTAAAGTTTTGGCAGCGCGTCGTCAAAGAGGAAGAAAAGTACTGAGCGCATAAGCAGAAGACCACGTCCGGTGGTCTTTTTTTTTTGCTTATGAGGATGAGGAGTGGGTGAGCAGCTGCTTATGCTGCTCATTTGCTGGTGATACTTAGAAGATCAATGAGGGAACGGTGGCCATCAGTCGTGCATAGAAAATTGCGTCTTCGCAACCGTGAAGACTTTAGCCGTATTTATCGAGGCGGTAAATCGTTTGCGAATGGGCAGTTTGTCGTTTATTGGTCTAAGCAGCCATCGGCGGATCCTTTTCGTTTAGGTGTGTCCGCGAGTAAGAAAATAGGCAATGCGGTTGTCCGCAACCGGATGCGCCGAATGATAAAGGAAATCGTTCGTCATCAAGCAAATCGAATTGTTCCAAGGACTGACTTCATTCTAATAGTAAGAAAGCCAGCTACATTGATGAAGATGAAGGAAATGGAGAAAAGCGTTCTTCATGTATTGAAGAAAGCCGGTTTGCTGAAGAGCACAGCGAACACAAAGGAAAAGCAGGCAGATTGACGTGATTTTGCCGGCTTGCTTCGTGTGCTTAAAAAGTCTTCTACAACATGTGTAAAGAAAGCGGATGCAAGGAACGACTCGTTGTTTCTTTGTCCCATAAATTATGGTATAGTCGAGATTGAAAATGTAGTATTGTATAAGTTATACAATGCCTGTATTTTGTCTTGAATCAAATGCTGCGCCGCAAGGGTACGGACTTAGCCGTTAGAGCTTGAAATGTAAGAAAGGTATAAGCTTTTCTTCTATACATAACTTATGTTTCATTGCGATACGCGTTTTGCCGAAAGGACGGCATCAGCCGTTTACGCTTGATGTAATTGCTCTCAGAGAGGAGTTTTAATGTTGTTGTTTTGGACTAAAAACAAGAAATGGATTTTAGTGCTTGGTCTTGTTCTGCTTATGGGTGTGCTGGCAGGATGCGGCGCTCCAACAACCCAGACGACGGAGACCGCCGATTTATTGAAGGGCAACTTCTGGGAGAAAAACGTTGTCTACTATTTTGCCATAACGCTGGATACGTTCGCAGGCTGGTTTGGCGATTCCTACGGACTTGCTATATTGCTCCTGACGATTATTGTAAGAACGTTGATTTTACCATTAACGCTGAAGCAGTACCGAAGTTCCAAAGCGATGCAAGCTCTGCAGCCTCAAATGGCTGAGATTAAGAAAAAACACAAAGACAATCCGCAGAAGCAGCAAGAAGAGACCATGAAGCTGTTCCAAACCCATAAGGTAAATCCGATGGCGGGTTGCTTGCCGCTTATTGTTCAAATGCCGATTTTTATCGCTTTGTACAATTCCATTTACATGAATCCGGATATTCGTGAGCATACGTTCTTATGGCTTCAGCTTGGTGAGAAGGATCCTTATTATATTCTTCCGATTCTCGCTGCCGCTACGACTTTTGTTCAGTCCAAAATGATGCAAAAGCAACAAACACAAACCATGCCGGGTATGGGTATGATGCTGGCGATCTTCCCTGTGCTTATTTTTGTAATGGCACTTTCATTCCCAGCAGCACTGCCGTTATATTGGGTTTACAGCAACATTTACACGATTGTTCAAAACTACTTCCTGTACGTTCGTTCATCTGAAAAGGGTAAGGAGGTCCCTGCGAAATGAAGAAAATCGTCGCATCAGGGAAAACGGTAGAGGATGCTGTACGTAATGGATTAACACAATTGCAAGTCACTGAAGACCGCGTTAAACAAGTTGTGCTTGAGCAGCCCACAAAAGGTTTTTTTGGACTGTTTGGCGCAAAAGAAGCGAAAGTCGAGCTTGAGCTTATTCCCGATCCTATGCTGGAAGCGGAGCAATTTCTCCGTGAAGTAGCTGGTACGATGGGGCTGCAAGTAAACATCGATCGAAAGCAAACAAGAGAAGGAACCCACCTGTCCGTAACTGGAAGTGGCGACCTTGGTATGCTGATTGGACGTCGCGGACAAACGTTGGATGCATTACAGTACTTGGTTAATATTGTGGCTAATCGTTACTCTGACAGTCATTTGCGTATCGTGCTTGATGCAGAAGATTTTCGAGAGCGCCGCCGCAAGACGCTAGCGGATTTATCCGATCGTTTGGCGGGACGAGTCATTCGAACTAGGAAAGAAGTTGTCCTGGAACCCATGTCTCCGCATGAGCGCAAAGTCATTCATTCGCAGCTTCAGAATCACCCTAAGGTGAAAACGTTCAGTAAGGGCGATGAGCCTAACCGGCGAGTTGTCATCGCTTTGCGACAATAAGTTACACAACATAAATCAATACGAATCAATACGCTATCCACAGCAATGGCTCATAATGGTCATTGCTGTTTTTCCATTTGAGAGGTGCTGACAGCAATGGTACATGATACGATAGCAGCCATTTCGACAGCCGTCGGAGAAGGCGGTATCGCTATAATAAGAGTTAGCGGGCCGGAGGCAATTGCCGGAATCGCATCGGTTTTTCGTTCGAAAATCAATTTAAATGATGCGGATACGCATACGCTGCATTACGGGCACATCCTTGACCCTGCTTCAGGTGAAGAAGTGGAAGAGGTGTTGGTTACGCTAATGCGCGGACCACGTTCCTTTACTGCGGAGGATGTCGTTGAGATTAATGCACATGGCGGCGTCATTGCCGTTAAGAAGGTCCTCGATGTGGTGCTGCAGCTGCAGGGATACCGCACGGCGGAACCGGGAGAGTTTACGAAGCGTGCTTTTCTAAATGGGCGAATTGACCTCATGCAAGCAGAGGCGGTCATTGATTTGATCCGTTCCAAGTCGGATCGCGCTTTTTCGGTTGCAAGGAAACAAGCAGAGGGTATTTTATCGAAGCGGATTAAAGCTTTAAGGCAGACGGTTATTGAGCTGCTAGCCCATATTGAAGTGAACATTGATTATCCGGAGCATGACGTAGAGGAAATGACGAATTCTTTTATTCGTGACCAATGCGATTCTGCTATTGATGAAATAGATCGTTTGTTAAAAACCGCAAATGAAGGCAAGATATTAAGAGAAGGTATTGTAACAGCAATCGTGGGCCGCCCCAATGTCGGAAAGTCATCGCTTATGAATGTACTGACGCAAGAAAATAAAGCGATTGTTACGGATATTCCTGGAACGACCCGTGATGTCATTGAACAGTTTGTGGCGTTAAATGGCATACCGCTTCGGCTGCTCGACACAGCTGGTATCCGTGAAACGTCGGATGTTGTCGAACGAATAGGCGTAGAGCGTTCGCGTAATGCTCTTGAAGAAGCGGATCTCATTTTATTGGTGCTTAATTATAATGAACCGCTGCAAACGGATGACAGGGAACTTTTGCTCCAAATGAAGGACCGTCCGGTCATTGCGATCATAAATAAGACTGACTTGCCGCGTCAATTAGAAATTGAGGTGGTGGAGGAGTCGATTCCTGCGGATTCCATCGTAAAAATGTCGGTTCTTGAGGAAGACGGGCTTGATCGTTTGGAGAAGACGATAAGTGAGATGTTTTTTGAGGGTCAGCTCGAATCCGGTGATTTGACATATGTAAGCAATGTTCGACATATTGCTTTATTGAAGAGAGCGAGACAATCGCTTGTCGATGCTATTGAAGCATCAGATACCGGGATTCCAATCGATCTTATTCAGATTGATGCGAGATCCGCTTGGGAGTCGCTTGGAGAAATTCTTGGAGACGAGGCTGGAGACTCATTGATTGATCAGATATTCTCACAGTTCTGCTTAGGGAAATAGTTGGAAGTAGGCTTTTTTAGATCATTTGCATTATGCTTACTGAAGACAGTTGGGGATTAGTGGTTGTTATCATGCAAAACATTACAGCATTCGAGCTTTTTTTCCATAGAAATGTTCATCTTTAGTCTGAGCTATAGGAATGAAAGAGGCTATCAGGCTTACATTGAAAGCCTGATACATGCTTAAGAGGTTTGTTTTCTCGAAAACCTCTGCTTAAGCTTACGAAGTAGGTTTTCTTTGAAAACCTTTAGGAGGGTAAGGATAATGAGATATATTGCTGGTGAATATGACGTTATCGTCATTGGAGCGGGGCATGCGGGTTGTGAGGCTGCGCTTGCTGCTGCACGAATGGGATGCGAAACACTTCTGCTTACGATAAATTTAGACATGGTTGCATTTATGCCTTGTAATCCATCAATTGGCGGTCCGGCTAAAGGCCACGTTGTCCGTGAAATTGATGCTTTAGGCGGAGAAATGGGCCGCAATATCGATAAAACATTTATTCAAATGAGAATGCTTAATACGGGCAAAGGTCCTGCGGTACACGCCTTGCGCGCACAAGCTGACAAGTTTGATTATCAGCATTTAATGAAGAAAACAATTGAAGAAACACCGCAATTAACACTTCGCCAGGGTATGGCGGAGGAGCTTATCGTAGAAGATGGCAAATGCTTAGGTATAGTAACCAAGACAGGTGCAGAGTATCGTGCTCGCACGACCGTTGTTACAACCGGAACCTATTTGCGCGGTAAAATTATTATGGGCGAGCTGATGTACGAGAGCGGACCGAATAATCAACAGCCTTCGGTTAGGCTTTCAGCAAGCTTGAAGGAAAATGGCCTCGAGCTTGTCCGTTTTAAAACAGGCACACCGCCGCGTGTCCATAAAGACACCATCGATTTCTCAAAAACAGAGATTCAGCCCGGCGACGACAAACCTAAGTTTTTCTCTCATGAGACAGAGTCTTCTACCAATGAACAGCTGCCTTGCTGGTTGACGTATACTTCAGAAGCAACCCATAAAATTATCAATGACAATTTGCATCGTGCTCCGATGTTCTCTGGTGCGATTGAGGGAACGGGTCCACGTTATTGTCCATCGATTGAAGATAAAATCGTGCGTTTTGCAGATAAGCCTAAGCATCAAATTTTTTTAGAGCCTGAAGGCAAAAATACGTCCGAATACTATGTGCAAGGTCTATCGACAAGTATGCCGGAGGATGTCCAGCTCGGCATTTTACGATCAATTCCAGGTTTGGAAAAAGTTGAAATGATGCGTAACGGCTATGCTATTGAATATGATGCGGTTGTTCCTACGCAGCTGTGGCCGTCTTTAGAGACAAAGGTTATCGACAGTTTATTTACGGCAGGGCAAATTAACGGAACTTCCGGCTATGAAGAAGCAGCTGGTCAAGGTGTTATGGCCGGCATAAATGCTGCACGCAAGGTACAAGGAAAAGAGCCGATTATTATCGGTCGTTCAGAAGGCTATATTGGCGTAATGATTGATGACCTTGTAACGAAAGGCACTAATGATCCTTACCGTCTGCTTACTTCAAGAGCGGAATATCGTTTGTTGCTTCGTCATGATAATGCGGATTTACGTTTAACGCCAACCGGTTATGAAATAGGGCTTATTTCGGAAGAACGCTACAATAAATTTTTAAGAAAAAAAGAATTGGTTGAAATCGACATTGAAAGGCTGCGCGGAACAAAAGTGAAGCCTGATCAAGTGAACGATATGCTGATTGCTGCAGGAACTGCACCGATGGAGCATGGAACAGATGCGCTTTCCTTACTTAGACGTCCCGAGGTTACCTATGCGATGCTTGAGACGGTAGTGCCTTCCGTACCGGAAATGACAGAGGAAATGAAGGAACAAGTCGAAATTCAAATTAAGTACGCGGGATATATTGAAAAGCAGTTAGTACAAGTGGAGCGCTTGAACAAAATGGAGAAAAAACGGATTCCGGACGATATTGACTACAATGACGTACGCAGCTTAGCTTCTGAGGCAAAACAAAAGCTTTCTGTTATCCGGCCTTTATCCATTGGGCAAGCTTCCCGAATTGCTGGTGTAACGCCGGCTGACATTTCCATACTGCTTGTTTACTTGGAACACTATAATCGGGTGACTGCGGCGAGAGGTTCTTAATATGGATGAGACATTGCTCTGGTTTACAAAACGAATGGAGGAGAGCGGCATTCCGCTTTCCTCTGCTCAGCTTGAACAATTTGAACTGTATTATCGTTTGCTTGTTGAATGGAATGAGAAAATGAATTTAACGGGAATTACCGAAAGAGATGCTGTTTATGAAAAGCATTTTTATGATTCAGTATCGCTTTCCTTCTATATGAAGATGAATAGCGTTCGCAATATTGCAGACATTGGCTCGGGAGCGGGTTTTCCCAGTATTCCTTTGAAAATTTGTTTTCCTCATCTGAAGGTTATGATCGTAGATTCTTTAAATAAAAGAATTCAATTTTTATCTTTCCTTACAGAGCAGCTGGGTTTACATGATGTTTTGTGTTTGCATGGACGAGCTGAGGATATTGCGCAGTTACCTGAACATCGTGACAGCTACGATTTAGTAACAGCAAGAGCGGTTGCGCGTTTGAATGTGTTAAATGAGTTCTGTTTACCTTACGTAAGAAAAGGCGGCGTATTCGCTGCCATGAAAGGTTCACAATCGGATGAAGAAGTTGGCGAGGCAGAATATAGCCTAAGAGAGCTTAAAGGGAAAATCAAATCGCAGCATCAACTATCCCTTCCGAACGAACAATCAGAGAGGCACATTGTTTTAATAGAAAAGTTTGATGCTACTCCGCGTAAATACCCAAGAAAAGCGGGCACTCCACTTAAACAACCGCTTATGTAACAATCATTGCAATGTTCCACGTGAAACAAATGAGAGATTATATTAACAATTATCATTCATATATGAATCGCCATATTTATACAACAATTATTCATTCAGAACTAGTGTCAAGCAGGAGATCGTCCAGCTATAGTCGAATTCTTAAGATAGATGAAGAGACTGGACGACACCGTTAGGCAGCGAACAAAATAGCATGTCATGAAAAGGCAGCTGTTCGCAGCGCGGATAAATATAAGCATCGTATAAGTTACACAGCTATACTTGATTATATTTGAAACAAAGCCTCTCCTATCATTTCCGAATGAATTTTGTTATGGATGTTCGCCGTGCAGTTGACGATTATTACCTGAGATAGGTTCTCGTAACCGAATTAATCCAATTGGCAATGAACCAATCTTACTGCTGAAGCGTATTTATTGCAAAAACCTTGTAATTGCTTTTTAATAGAATAGCAGCCCTTCTTACTACATAACTGTCTGGGTGCTGCATTTTATATGAAACGCATGATTTCTATGACCTTTTGGAAAGAATGGTTTCATTTGAAGTGATTAAAAACAAGGTTTATCTCATGATCGGGTGGTAATTATCGATATGAAAGAACAATTTTCTCGATTGTTCGGCCTGTCCGAGCAGCGCATACCGCAAGAAGAAGTTCGACAAATACCGATTCAAGAAATTGACGCTAGTCCATTTCAGCCGCGTACAATTTTTGATGACGACCGAATTGAAGAATTATGTCAGACGATAAAAACACATGGTGTTATTCAGCCTATAGTTGTACGTATGCGAAACGGAAGATATGAAATTATTGCTGGGGAGCGCCGTTGGCGTGCGGTTACCAAGCTTGGTTATGATACCATCCCTGGTATCGTTCGTGAATTCAATGACTCGCAGACGGCATCTATCGCATTAATTGAAAACCTTCAAAGAGAAGGCTTGTCGGCTATTGAGGAAGCGATTGCATATCAGAAACTGATCGAGCTTCATCAATTAACACAAGAAAGTCTTGCCCAGCGACTAGGAAAGAGCCAATCCACTATTGCCAACAAATTGCGATTGTTAATGCTAAATGATACGATTAAGATGGCATTAATGGAACGCAAAATTACAGAACGACATGCTCGTGCATTATTGTCATTAGATAATGAAGAGCTTCAGCTTAAGGTACTAGAAGAGATTATCACAAAAGACTTAAATGTAAAGCAAACCGAGGTTCGAATTGCCTTCTTAAAGGAATCGACTAAATTAAAGAAAGCGAAGCGTATCTCTTTTACAAAGGATGTACGTTTGGCTCTAAATACAATTAGGCAATCGATTGAGATGGTTTCTGGCTCTGGTCTGCAAATTAAAACGAACGAAAAGGATCACGATGATCATTATGAGATTGTCATCAAAATCCCTAAACGATAGAATTAAATTAAGCATTTGCCATAATAAAACGTTTATTTTGTGCCGCCCTCACCGAGGGCGGCGATGCCATTTATAGCAGAAGTCATTTTTTAATAGAGTAATCATTTTAATATTGAAATCACTATTAAAATCAACGGGTATTGATATATCATATTTAAATCTTATCAACTTAGGTTTAGACTTTCTTATACTTCTTAGAAATAGCACATAAAAGCTGTACACATTGAGGTGAGCCGGTTTTGTCGAAAATTATTGCAATAGCCAACCAGAAGGGCGGTGTCGGAAAAACGACAACGTCTGTCAATTTAGCTGCTTGTCTAGCATCGCTTGGTAAAAAAGTACTGCTAGTCGATATTGATCCACAGGGGAATACAACGAGTGGATTAGGTATTAACAAGGGCGATGTAACGAACTGCATTTATGATGTGCTTATTAATGATGTCCATCCGAAGGATGCCATGTTTGAAACCAGTGTCCCTGGATTGAAAATCATTCCGGCAACCATTCAATTGGCTGGCGCGGAAATTGAGTTAGTTCCTACAATATCAAGAGAGCTTCGCTTGAAAAAATCCTTACATATGGTCAAGGATGATTTTGATTATGTTTTGATTGATTGCCCTCCTTCACTGGGTATTTTGACGATTAACTCGTTAACTGCAGCGGATTCTGTTCTTATTCCAATTCAATGTGAATATTATGCGCTTGAAGGGTTGAGCCAGCTATTGAATACGGTTCGACTCGTTCAAAAGCATTTGAATACATCTCTTCAAATCGAAGGTGTTCTTCTGACCATGCTGGATGCAAGAACGAACTTAGGCATTCAAGTAATTGAAGAGGTTAAAAAGTATTTTCAACAAAAGGTATATCAAACGATTATTCCACGTAATGTTCGTTTGAGTGAGGCGCCATCACATGGACAAGCTATTATCACATATGATCCACGTTCTAAAGGTGCGGAAGTTTATCTTGAACTCGCAAAGGAAGTGATTATGTATGAGCAAGCGGCTAGGTAGAGGGCTGGATGCGCTTATCCCATCGCTTTCTGTGAATGACGATGACAAAGTGATTGAAATTTCTTTAACGCAGCTAAGACCTAACCCGTATCAGCCAAGAAAAACATTTGATGAGGATTCCATAAAGGAATTAGCAGAATCCATAAAACAACATGGCATTATTCAACCTATTATCGTTCGTACCGTTTTGAAAGGTTATGAGATCATTGCAGGGGAGAGACGTTTTCGCGCTTCTCAATTTTGTGGAAATGCAACCATACCTGCTGTAGTTAGATCCTTCACAGACCAACAGGTAATGGAAATAGCTTTGATAGAAAATCTTCAGCGTGAAGATTTGAATGCAATTGAGGTTGCCGTTGCTTATCAAGCTCTTATTGATAAGTTCAAACTCACACAAGAAGAACTTTCGATGAAGGTAGGTAAGTCTCGCTCGCACATTGCAAACTTTGTAAGGCTGCTTTCATTGCCAACGGAAATTAAAGACAATGTTTCACGTGGAACAATTTCCATGGGACATGCAAGGGCATTGGTGGGTATCAAGGATGACAAAACACAGAAGGAATTAGCTGATCTGACCGTTTCACAAGAGTGGAGCGTACGTGATTTGGAAGAGGCTATTCAAAAACTCGATTCAAAGCAGCCTGAAGATATAACCAAGCCAACCCAACGGAAGCGTGATCCTTATATCGATCATCTTGAGGAATCATTGCGTGAACGATTTAAAACAACTGTTAAAATCAAACAGCAAAAAGATAAAGGCAAAATAGAGCTTCAGTATTATAGCAAACAGGATTTGGAAAGACTGCTAGAGCTGCTTCAAAATATGGCATAATCTATACCAAACAATGGCATACCTAAGTTGTAATCTTGCTTTTGAAAGATTAAACTAAGGTATGCCATTGTTGTGAAAAGATAGCTAGGAAAGGTGTGAATTTGTGATTAATAACGAACAATCGGTCATTTACTTAGATCATGCAGCAACCTCTTGGCCTAAACCGCCCGAAGTAACAGAAGCAGTCATTAATGCTATGTTGAATGACGCCGCTAATCCAGGTAGAGGAAGTCATGCTATGGCAGTGCGGGCCAGTCGTATTTTATTTGAGACGCGCAAGCATCTAGCTAAGCTATTCAACATAAAAAACCCGAATGATATTGCATTTACCTCCAACACAACCATGTCATTAAATATGGCGATAAAGGGCTGGCTAAAACCAGGCGACCATGTAATAGCAACTTCGGTTGAACATAACTCAGTAAGACGACCCTTATATTACCTAGAGCAAACAATCGGTATTGAAGTTACCTACGTGGAATCGGATGAACGTGGATTTTTGAACATTGATGATGTTGCCAGCGCCATACGTTCAAATACAACGCTCATCGTAGTTAATCACAGCTCAAACTTGCTTGGAACGATAATGCCTGTTGCAGAAATTGGGGAGCTTACAAAAAAACATGGCATTAAGCTGCTTGTAGATGCGGCCCAAAGTGCAGGTATAATTCCTATTGATGTTAGAGGGATGGGAATTGATATGCTGGCTTTCCCAGGACATAAGGGTTTGCTTGGCCCACAGGGCACAGGAGGGCTGTACATCAATCCGGAGTTTGATTTAGTGCCGTTATTACATGGCGGAACCGGGAGTCAGTCAGAGGCGCGTGAGCAGCCTCTAGTTAGACCTGATCGATATGAGGCCGGGACACAAAATACACCAGGTATAGCGGGACTCAAAGCCGGTGTTCAGTATGTTTTGAATGAGACGGTTGAGAAAATCCATACTAAGGAATGGACATTGACACAGCGGCTTTTGGAAGGTCTTAAGTCTGTTAATGGTGTCAAATTATTGGGGCCTGATCTTGGTGAGCAGAGAACAGGAATTGTGGCTTTTAACTTAGGCGGAGTTGATCCATCGGAGCTGTCATTTATTCTGGATCAGCATTACCGGATTGCCGTGCGAGCCGGCTTTCATTGTACACCGCTCGCACATGCTTGTGCTGGAACAACGGAGACGGGAGCTATACGTGCTAGTGTTGGTGTATTTACAACAAACGAGGAAATCGATGCTTTAACAACTGCCATAAAGGAAATCGCACAGCAGTATGGGGTATAGCAATGAATTGGGGGCGGATTAACAACGATGGAAGACTGGACATCAAATCCGATGAATGCTGTTACGGTGGGATTAGCTTTACTTGTCATCATATTATTTATTTGGATAGCAGTCATAGGCGGGCGGCTGAAAAAGCTGCGTAAGCAGTATACAGCGGTCATGGGGAACACAGGAGTAACAAATTTTGAAAATGTGATTGTTGAATTGAAGGAAGGCCTAGCTGAACAGCAACAGGAAAACAAACAATTAAAATCACAATTAACCGAAGTACAGGCAACTTTGCCTAATCAAAAAGGAAAGATTGGCGTTATTCGATATAATGCTTTTGCCGAGCAAGGCAGCGACCTTAGTTTTTCAATTGCCATTATTAATGATGAAAAGGACGGAGCCGTTTTCTCGGGTATACATAGCAGAGAAACTAGCTATGTGTATGCTAAGCCAGTGGAAAAAGGCGAATCGGCTTATCCTTTGACACCAGAAGAGCGTAAAGCCATTTTGGAAGCGAAGTAAGCAATCGGTAAGCAATCGGTTATCCTTAAATATTATCCGAGGCAGCGGTTTGTTCAAGAGCAGTATTGATAAGATGCGCGTTATTTGCAATCGCCGTAAAGAGACTAAGGGATATAATATCCGACATTTTCATTACAAGATGCAGACGTGTGTTCTGCAGCACGAAATATTCCATGAAGCCACCTACGTTAACGATGCCGGTAATATGAATATCGCCAACCGGAGGGAGATCTTTATTGACGCCTGCACCGGGACGCACAGGGCCGACACCCACTTGAATACTGCCTACGCTTGAGACTTGACCGAGGCAAGCATCGATACCGATAACAAAAGGTTTATGATAGCGACGATTGATCTCTATAAGCGTATCATCTAAATTCATGGCGTGGACAGGATTTTCTAATGTGCCGAATAATGAAAAATGAGGACTGCGGTATTTGGATAAATTCGTTCCAATGAGAGGCCCTAATGAATCACCCGTTGATCGATCTGTTCCAACGCATACGACCACGATGGGGCGGTTGCCGGCCATTTCTTCCAGCATAGCGGTTAAGCGATTAACAAGCATACCTATAACGTTAGCTGTAGTGTAAGGTACCTTCAAAGGCGTTTCTTTAATAAATGAAAGTTTCATAGAATCCCTCCGATAATACCGATATGTTACTAGTATATGGATGGGACAACCATTTTATACGTCAGATAGTTTTGATATTTTGTTTGCAAAATGGTTTGTCATCTGAAAAAATGGAGGTCTTGCACGTGTTAATTGCGTTTGACTCTACGCAGCAGGCATTGCGTGCGGAGATGCTGCTCGAATATGCTGAAATCGAAATTGATATTTGTCCAACGCCAAAAGAAATAACAGCTGGTTGTGCGTTGTCGATTCATTTTCCGGAAGAGGATTTATTGATGGTGAAGGAAGTCATCGTTCAGGAAAACGTAGAGGTTAGAGGCATCTTTAAAGCAATTGATTCCGGGTACGAGCAAGTTATGATGTAGCGCTAATCATGGTTAGATAAGGGAGGAAAAACGATGTCAACGATGTCAATCAAAGAACGATCTGATAAAATTGTTGCATGGTTGACAGATAATGAGTTATGGACTGCTTTCGGCAGCTCAGCCTTGCGCGTCATATTATTTTTGTTTATTGGACGATTAGTTGTATGGGTTATACATAAAACAATTGATCGGGTTATATTGGAACGTGAGAGTAAAAGGCCAGTTAGTCATACACGAAGAATGACAACTGTAGGCAAACTCTTGAAAAATGTAGCTTCGTATGTTGTTTATTTCATTTCCGTTATGCTGATCCTTTCTGAGTTTGGTATTAATTTAGGACCGTTGCTTGCGGGAGCAGGAGTGCTGGGGCTTGCGATTGGTTTTGGAGCTCAAAGCTTAGTAAAGGATATTATTACAGGATTTTTCATCGTACTGGAAGATCAATTTGCCGTCGGCGATGTCATTCAAACGGGACAGTTTAAAGGAACAGTGGAAGTTATCGGACTCCGCACAACCCGTATCCAAAGCTGGACGGGGGAGGTTCATATCGTTCCTAATGGTATGATTAATGAGGTCACGAACTTCTCGATTAATAACAGCATCGCTGTTGTGGATATTTCGATAGCCTTTGAAGAAGAGGTTGACCGCGCGCTTGAAGTTATTCGCCATACGATGATATCGATGCAGGACGAGAATTTAATTAATGCACCAGAGGTTCTCGGGATTCAGACCATCGCTCCTACTGGCGTGACATTGCGCGTTATTGCTGAATGTCGCCCCAATACTCATCCGGTTGTGGCTCGTAAATTAAATATGGAGATTAAGAAGTCATTAGATGCTAGCGGCATTGAAATTCCTTACCCGAGAATGGTTACTTATCATCGCAATGAAAAAGGGGGCGTGAAAAGTGGAGCGTAAGCAGTTTGAGCTGGGCGATGTTGTTCAAATGAAAAAGCAGCATCCATGCGGCTCTAATGAAATGGAAATCATTCGGATGGGTATGGATATTCGCATTAAATGTGTAGGCTGTAAGCACAGCGTTCTTATACCGAGAGCGAAATTCGAAAAAAACATGAAGAAGGTGCTTCGTTCCAAAGCAGCAGGCGAAAGCATGTCCGAAAGCTAGTAAGCATCAGTTGTTAAAAAAATCCGAATAAGTACTTGCATGAAGACAAGCTGTATGATAAAATAATTTTTACATGCGGAGAGGTACCCAAGAGGCCCAAGGGGGCTGACTCGAAATCAGCTAGGCGGGTCAAACCGTGCGTGGGTTCGAATCCCACCTTCTCCGCCATACAACAACAGTCAAACGATTCGATTGCCGAATCGTTTTTTTTTATTTATATGAGTTTTCGGGGAGGCCATTATTATTATGAGTGCACCCAGGCTGCCCTTAACGGATGATGAGCGCAGGCAATTAAGACAAGCAAAGATTAAGCTCATTGATTTTAAAGATTATTCCGCAAATGAACTAAGCGTCATATTAGAAATGCCCGTGAAGAGAGCCGAGCAGTTACTTGCGCTTGCTATCTTTCAAAGCGTGCCATCCATTGGGCCAAGACTGTCCGTTAATTTAGTTGAGCTGGGCTTTTATTCATTGGAACAGATTAAAAGCGGCGGGGAAAGCGGAGCACAGCTTGTGGAGCGTCTGGAGCGCCTGCACGGCGTTTGGATGGATCCATGCGTGGAAGATGTGATGAGACTTGCCGTGCATCATGCGCACCATCCAGGGAGCGATAAGCAATGGTGGGACTTTACGCAGGAGCGAAAGTTGTACCGAGCGCAGCATGGCTATCCTGCTGATCGCCCAAGTAAAGGCTGGCACGAGTAAAAATAGAGAAGAGGGCTCTCGTGAGCCCTCTTCTTGACGGTGGTTGATGGTTGAGTCGATCAATTCTCACGACAAGCATATGAAACCTTGGTTTCTTCATTCGTCAATCGGAGTAAATCAGCCAGGGCTTTCCTTTTGAGCACAATGTTAGGTGGCCGCTTGAACGGTTGTTCCTAACGATGCTCGAATGCGCATGTGTTACAGACATGTGTCTTTGGCACAACCCTCCGCTTCTATCCTGTGTGAACGAAATCCTCTTGAGGCTGTACTCGTTGCGAAACGAATGCTGATCCGTCAGAAGACGGGGCCGGTCGTTTACGCATGCCAAAATGGTTCAACGGAACCACACCTCTCTTACACCGTCGATAATTAGAATGACCAAGGAAGCCCTTCACCATTCATTAAAACAGAAAAAACTAATGCCCCATACGCTTCCATTTGCGTTCATGGTTGCTTGTTTCCGGAAAGCGTTCTCCCTTGTTAAGCCTAACTTTTTTCGGATTTTGAATGCCCATGTGAAATGAATTCACTCCATCCTCGATATAAGTGCCATCGTTCGGAGCTCTGTCTCCCGGCGAAAAGATTGTACCTTCACCCATCATGATCATCCTCCAGCATAATTTTGGCGCGTTATAGAGAAGCACGCTTCATCTGTCCGCTGGGGTAGTATTTGCAGTAAGGATGATTTGCATAAGTAGCAGATATCGGCTAAAAAGCGTATTTGAGCAAGATCTCTGTTATTTTTGCTTGTCATAGGCGTGTAGATTTGATATAGTATTGAGATGCGAGCAGAAGCTCGTTCCTTGCTCCATTTATGGGGCCGTTAGTCCAAGAGGAGGTGAAACAATATGCGCAAATATGAAGTAATGTACATCGTTCGTCCAGACGTTGAGCAAGAAGCCTTGCAAGCGATCGTTGACAAATTCCATGGCATTATCTCCAACGGCGGAGAGGTCACAAAGCAAGATGTGAGCGGAAAACGTCGTCTTGCGTATGAGATCAATAAGCTTCGTGATGGGTACTTTGTACTGGTACATTTCAACGCAACGACTGAAGTTGTGAATGAACTTGACCGCATCATGAAGATTACGGATGAAGTTATCCGTTCGTTGATCGTCAGAGACGTCGCTTAATCCACGCTGGATTGTTCGATTGGGAGGTCAGAAACGATGTTGAATCGTGTTATACTAATTGGTAGATTGACGAGAGACCCAGAGCTTCGCTATACGCCTGCAGGTGTTGCGGTTACACAGTTTACGTTAGCAGTAGATCGTCCGTTTACGAGCGGCGGTCAAGGCGAGCGTGAAGCGGATTTTATTCCGGTTGTAACATGGCGTCAACTGGCCGAGACTTGCGCCAACTACTTGCGTAAAGGCCGCTTAACGGCGGTTGAAGGACGCATTCAAGTGCGGAATTACGAGAACAACGAAGGCAAACGCGTCTACGTAACGGAAGTTATCGCTGATAACGTTCGGTTTTTGGAATCCAATAAAGACGGCGGCGGCTCGCGCGAAGAAGGCGGAAGCAGCTACAGCGGCGGTACAAGCAGCGGCGGCGGATCTTACGGCGGCAACGCTTCCCAAAGCGGCGGTAACCGGCCATCTGGCAATAACTCACGTAACGACAGCCGTGATCCTTTCCAGGATGACGGACGCCCGATTGATATATCAGAGGATGATTTGCCCTTTTGATATCGAAGGAGCTTCTACTTCGTGTATCAATGGAACGGTTATGCGGCCTTTATTGAAACATAGAGCAGCTGCGTAATTGTAAAATTTTCAACGATAAGGAGGATACCTATCATGGCTTTCAAGCAAAGAGATAACGGCGGCGACGAGCGTCCAGAACGTAAGTTCAGCGGACGTAAAGGCGGACGCAACAAACGCCGTAAAGTGTGTTTCTTCACTGTAAACAAAATCACTAAAATTGACTATAAAGATGTAGATTTGCTGAAAAAGTTTATCAGCGAGCGCGGCAAAATCTTGCCACGTCGTGTGACTGGTACAAGCGCGAAATACCAACGCTTGCTTACAATCGCAGTTAAACGTTCACGTCAAATCGCATTGCTTCCTTACACGACTGAATAGGTCGATAAGTGAATATGTACAAAACGGAGGAGCCTGTCACCAAGGGCTCTTTTTGTTTTATTTAGGGGCCTGTATGTATACAGGCCTTTTTTTGTTGCATGCTAATTCAATCGATATGGGAGGCGTACGTGTATGCAGTTTATATTTTATCTTGCTCTTATTATCGCAGCTACAAAGGCGGCAGGGCATTTGTCAGTACGATTAGGGCAGCCTGCAGTGCTTGGAAAGCTGCTCGCGGGGATTATCCTTGGGCCAGCCTTGCTCGGATGGGTACATCCTGATGATTTCATTGGTCATTTTGCAGAAATAGGCGTTCTTTTACTCATGTTCATAGCGGGTTTGGAAACGGATTTGGAACAGCTTCGAAAAAATTGGAAAGCATCATTTGCCGTTGCGATAGGCGGAATAATTCTTCCGTTTATTGGAGGGTATGCCATAGCCGCTGCTCTCGACATGTCAAATACAGAGGCATTATTTCTTGGATTGCTGCTATGTGCGACATCGGTCAGCATATCGGTTCAAACGCTGAAGGAAATGAACCAGCTTAATTCCAGGGAAGGAACGACGATCCTAGGGGCAGCGGTTGTAGACGACGTCGTAGTCGTCGTACTATTAGCTGTGATGATGAGCTTGCTTGGCGCTTCGGACGATGTATCAATACCGGCTTTAATTGGAAAAAAGGTCGTGTTCTTTATCATTATCGTAGTCATTTCCATTTGGGTCATTCCATTCTTTATGAAGCAGTTTGCTCGGTTTAGAATAACGGAAGCGGCTATGAGCGGTGCACTAATCGCCTGTTTCGCGTTTTCTTATTTTGCTGAGAAAATGGGGGTAGCCGGTATTATTGGCGCCTTTGCAGCGGGAATTGCCATTTCGCAAACCTCGTTTAAGCATGATGTGGAATCGAAGGTGGAGCCGATCGCCTATACGTTATTCGTGCCTGTTTTTTTCGTAAGCATCGGTTTAAATATTACATTCGTCGGAGTAGGCAATCAGCTCGTCTTTATTCTGCTGTTATCCCTTGTTGCGGTTCTGACGAAGCTGTTAGGCGGAGCCTTAGGTGCAAGATTGACAGGTTTCAATAATCACTCATCTATTGCAATTGGCGCTGGAATGGTATCAAGGGGTGAGGTTGCCCTTATTATTGCGGCATCAGGTTTGGAGTCGGGGTTACTGCTTCCGCAGTATTTTACGGCAGTGGTCATCGTGGTGATCTTGACGACGCTTGTCACGCCGCCAATGCTGAAATGGTTATTTAAATAGAAGAGCAGTATCCTATTTGGGATACTGCTCTTCCTTTGATTGCAATGGGGTGGTGAAGGGTCTTGTTTAACGCCTCCGCGTTATTCTGCTTTTTCCGGTCTTCACGGAAGGTTTTGATATACGCGGCTTTGTGTACACTTTATTTGATTTGCTTGATTTATTGGTTTCCCTTACAATTTTCCCCTTTGAGGAAGGCTTGGAAGTGATTGTATTTTTATCGGCATTCGTTGTCGTTGTTGATCCGACATTGGATTTGCTACCTGTTTGCGTTCCTGAACTTGCTGCCGCTGACGAAGCGGATGCGTTGGCATCCTTGGATCTTTTAAACACCGAGCCGGTTCGATTCACCGTAACGGGAGGTGCCAGCTTCTTATCTTCTACCGTAGGGGTTCGGTATGAGGTATTTGGCTTATATTTGTCCTTGGTTGTATATCCGCGATATTTGCCTTTGCCGTACTTGCCGTGGTCGAACAAGTCGTCAAGAACACTGGCAATGAGATAACCTTGGAGAAAGCTTGAACTGTAATTTTGACGTACATATTCGGTTGAGTTAATCTCGATGAGTGTGTCTGCCGGATCGTCAGGAGCTTGATCCAGTTGAATGACTTCATCCGAATAAACGAGAAACATCCGTTCCGTACTCACATCGCTCTGCTGCTCGGGCGTACGTTGATCGATGAAATTTTTAGCGACATCAGGAACAGAGATATTATCGGCACGATACACATAAGAGGTTTCGTTGCCGGAGCCGTTGACCGATTGTAAAGGATATTGATCCTTCACGCTATCCGAAACGGTGCAAGCTGTGAGAAGAGGGATGATAAAGCTCAGTAGAAGCAGGTACTTAATCGATTGATGCCACCATTTATTCATCCTATCCTCCTATCCGCCCCGCAGCACGCGTACATCGGCAGGCAGAACGCTTTCTCCTTCATAAAGCATGAAGCGTCCGTCTTGCCATTCGATACGAAGTAACCTCATATCATCTGATTGATATTGCCAGACATGCTGTTCGCCTCCCTGCATGTAAGGCGTTTTGCCGCTAGCCAAAATAATGCCGGAGAATTGCTCCTCCATGTGATAATTACGGTCATCTAGCTCCAAAATGGTTGGTACCTCATCAATGGAATCCAGCCGGCCGTCAATGGGATCATAGAGTGCAAATACCGTTTTTTCCCGTTCCTCTACAGTCAGGTAGCGGATGGTTATGCCGTCTTGCAGCGTAAGCACGATCGCATTGCGGGATCGGTTATGTGTTCGGCCTGTTACGTTATAAGTAATTAAGGAAACCTCGCACACATCGCCAGGAGACAGCGTCATAATGCTTTTCTCAGCAATGGGCGCTTCAACGGGAGTTAGCAGGTTTTTGATCCTTTTGAACAAGCTCATCTTATATGCTCCTTCATTTCATTAGATAGACCCGATGATTAGTGCGCCAGCAATATGCAGCGATCCGGCAAATAATGCGTATCCGATCTTGCCTTCATGTATCCCTTGCTCAAGCTTCATTCCGCTTATAGCAATGACAACCTTCTCCACGATCCACTCCAATACGAGCAAGAGGACAAAAGAGACGAGGGAGATGACAAGAGCTTCCCACATTTCACTGGATTTGCTGATGGATTGGGACAAAATGTACGCTTGAGCAAATAGCTTAAGCACAAAGCGAGTCGTTACGGCTGTATTCCCGTTTTTAATTTCTTGCAAATCGTTGTACTTCGTAAACCGGGAGTCCAGAAACATAATGATGACGAGTAAAAGGGCACCTGCGCCTGTCCAAACCGGAATACGGATAAGATCAATCCATGACATCGACAATTCCTCCAAGGTTTCTAATTTATAAAAATGACCGCTTTTTGTTAAAACCGGGGAGTCCGATTCCTAACACCAGCGGTCATACTATACAATATTTCCTAGTTTATTGGAAGAATTATTGTTTTTCGTACTGCTTCATCAGCGCGGCTAGCTCATCTTCGACTGCTTTGTCCTTGCCGAGCTTCTCAAATTCATCATCAAGCGATTTGCCTTTAGCGTTAATCTCATTACTTGCTTCGGCTTGAGCTTCCATTTGCAGCATTTTTTCCTCCATGCGTTTCATGCCAGCTGCAGCAGAATCGGTGCCAAAGCCCGACATCGCTTTATTGATTTCCGTTTGAGCCTTGGCCGCATTATAACGAGCCACGAGTGTTTCACGCTTGTTCTTCAGATCGGTAAGCTGTTTACGCATTTCATCAAGCTTGCCGCGCAAATTGTCTGCCAGCATTTTATTTTGGTCAAAGCTGGCTTTGTATTCAGCAGCCTTTTGTTCAGCGGATTTCTTTTCTTCCAGCGCGCGGCGCGCAAGATCGATATTTTGGGACTGTGCCGCAAGATGCGCTTGCTCACCACGCTTCTCTACAAGCTGTGCTTGCTCTTCATACAGCTGCTTGAACTTCTTCTCGATAGCAATTTGCGCGGCAACGGCTTTCTCTGCATCTGCAAGATCCTCTTGCATATCGCGAATATATTGATCGGTTAGTTTTATTGGATCCTCTGCTTTCTCGATTAGAGAGTAAACATTCGATAAAGTAAGGTCACGCAGTCTTTTAAATATAGACACTTGAATCCCTCCTAGGATGGTTGATCACATAAATAATGATACGCCAAATAAAGGGAATAAGTTGCAAGTAATAATCGGCCATCGTGTGATTCGCGTTTTTATTTGCAGTAATGCTACAATGAATCAAATTGATTACCTTTCGGAGAAGAAAGAGGGCATCACGATGGAAAATACCAAATCTGGAACAGAGCGGTTCAAACGATTTATTTTGAATAACAAATTCGTATTGTTTCTGCTCGTACTGCTGCTCGTTGGGCTCAATATCATGGTGCTGACGAAAATATCCTATATTTTCACGCCGGTTACGGTGCTTCTAAAAACCTTGCTGCTGCCTGTCATCTTAGCGGGAATCGCGTATTATCTCTTGAACCCCATTGTCGATTACTTGGATCGAAAGCATGTGAAACGAGTTTACTCCATAATATTGCTCTTTCTGGTGGGAGCAGGACTTATTACGATCTTGTTGGTCGCGGTAATCCCGTTTCTGAACGAGCAAGCGGTAAGCTTCGTTAATAATTTTCCTAGATACGGAGATCAATTGCAGCAAAACTTTGAGGATTTTATGGACAGCGCCGGTTTTATGCAAATTCAAGAATGGTTCAATATGAATCCGGCTGAGCTGTCTGGCAATATAACGGAGCAGGCGACTTCGCTGCTGAATGGGACATTGTCGAGCTTGGGCTCGTTTGTAGGGGCGCTTAAGGAGATTATATTAGCCATCGTAACGCTTCCGTTCATTCTTTTCTATCTGCTCAAGGATGGAAAGCAGCTGCCGCAAACGATTGTGGGGTTTCTACCGAATAAGCTGCAGCCGCAAACCAAACGGATCATGTCCGAAATGAATGGTCAAATCAGCAGTTATATTAGAGGGCAAATTATTGTGAGCTTCTGTATAGGCATGCTGTTGTACATAGGCTATTTGGTTATCGGACTTGAGTACTCTTTGGTGCTCGCCCTAGTTGCGGCCTGCACGAGTGTCATTCCATACCTAGGACCTGCAATAGCGATTACGCCTGCATTGGTTGTGGCGTTAGTTACTTCTCCTGTTATGCTGCTGAAAATGGTTGTCATCTGGACGATTGTTCAGCTTATTGAAGGGAAGTTCATTTCACCGCAGATTATGGGCAAAAGCTTGCAGATCCATCCGATCACGATTATTTTTGTTATTTTAACGGCGGGCAATTTGTTTGGGCTCGCAGGGATTGTGCTTGCTGTGCCGGGCTACGCGGTTTTAAAGGTTATCGTTATCCATTCGTATGAGTGGTTCAGAAGCCATTCATCGCTCTACCAAGAGGAGAAGAGGGACGAACAGCCTTTATAAACCTTATACAATTCGGGATCGCTCCAGCAGCTTAAAGTACAGGTATACGATGCTAAAAGCGAGTAAGTAAGACAGGAAGGTAAAGCCTACATTCCAGCCGTTGCCGTAGGTTACTTTACCAACGAGTATGCCTATATATTCTAGCAGCGTTGTACACAAAACAAACAAAAGCAAAACAAGCGCTGTTTTATTCCGGTGGGCTTGAATCGTCCAAATCAGGTAGCTGCCGAGTACGGGATAAAGGCCGACATCAAGCGGTAAAGCTGAAACGGATTCGTCATTGGGTATAAGCGGCGTGAAATCCCAGAACATCATTTGGAAGCCAAAAGAGTTGATGACTAAGGAAACGACTGCGCCAATGGGAGAAATGAGCAGTAAGGTTTTCGGTTTTTTCACAGCAATGGGAATGGCGGCAAGCCAAGGAATAATGAAACCACAAATGAGATTAATTACCATTTCATAATGCATCTCAAATTCCTTTCTTGTACATTTTTTTATTAAGGTGCCCCATAAACGACTTTGCATACCCATAAAAAAACAAGGCAGATGCCGTTGTGGCAACTGCCTTGTTTTTAGCTGACTTCCGGTTTCAGCAGATTCGTGGGCGGAGCTATCGTCAGCTCCACCTTATTAATCCGGTGCTTGCTTACTTCTCGGATGGTAAAGGTTAAATGATGGAATCCGAATTGTTTCCCGGGCTTTGGCTCTTCCATTTCACTGTACAGCCAGCCGCCGATCGTATCTACTTCTTCATGCGCGAGCTCCGTACCGATCAGGTCACCAAGCTCAGTCAGCGATACTTTGCCGTCGAGAAGATAAGACGTTTCAGACAGCATCTCAATGTCTTTACGCTCATCAGCATCAAATTCATCCCTAATGTCTCCGACAATTTCCTCTAATATATCCTCAATCGTCACTAGTCCGGATGTACCGCCGTACTCATCGACTACAATCGCAAAATGGACGCGCTCTTGCTGCATTCGTGTCAGAAGCGTTTTTACGGGCAGAACCTCAGCAACAGACATCACAGGCTGGATTAACGTTTGCATATCGATATCTTTATCCACATGATATTGCAAAAATAATTGTTTCGTATTGATCATGCCTACAATATTGTCTTTACTGTCACCTGCAACGGGGAAGCGGGTATACTGTTCTCGGCGAATAATTTCCATGTTTTGCTGCAGCGTGTTGTTCTTATATAAGACGGCCATATCCGTACGCGGGACCATGATTTCCTTTGCCAAAATTTCGTCAAATGCAAAAATCCGGTTTACGTAGCCATACTCGGTATTGTTGATTTTACCACTCTCGAGGCTGTCGCTTAAAATAATTTGAATTTCTTCTTCGCTGTGGGCATTCTCATGCTCCTTTGCCGGTTTCAAGCCAAACAGGCGGACTAAAGCATTAGCAGAACCGTTTAGAAGCCATATAAACGGGTACATGACTTTGTAGAAGAAAATGATCGGTTTAACGACAGCAAAGCTGACGAATTCGGCTTTCTGAATCGCAATACTCTTTGGCGCAAGCTCACCGATAACTACATGGAGAAAGGTTACACCGATGAAGGCAATGAGAAACGATAATATATGACTGATATCGCTGTTCAGCTGCCATTGATCGAAGAGCGGGAGAAGAAGCTTTTCCACTGTTGGCTCTCCCAGCCATCCGAGGCCGAGCGCCGTAATCGTAATACCAAGCTGACAGGCGGATAGATAACCATCTAAATTACTGACTACACGTTGAACGGCAAGCGCATTTTTCTTTCCTTCAACGACTAATTGATCGACTCGGCTGGTCCGAAGCTTAATAATGGCAAATTCCGTAGCAACGAAAAAAGCAGTCAGCACAATTAGTAAAGCAAATAATAATAGATTAAGTCCTATACCCATATGAAATCGTCACAATCCTTCTTATTTTTATTTTATTCATTTAATAATACGAACATTCTGTTGATTCATCAAACAGCTAGATTAAGGAATAAAAGTGTTGTATGGCCGATTACCTCCATATTGAGCGTTCAGCAGTTGGATATTAGCCTATATCTCCAGATTACGAGGCATTATGATTATGTATATGACAAGTTCTTTTGAACTTATTGTGAGAACAAAAAAAGAACGGCATAAGGCCGTCCATTTTTTGGAATATAAGAAAGTATAAATTTTAACCTTATACCATGCTTATATTTCACCGCAAATGAGCTTTTGCCGCCAAGGACAGCGTCAGCCGTTTACGCTTGGGCAGCAAGATTAAAACTTATTGGCTTGCTGCTCGGACCAGTCGCCGATAACGGGAAGCTTGTTCAGCTTGCCTTGCAGCGTCAACAGCATAAGGCCGATCCACAAGATGAAGCCGATCGGCGCAAGCAGCAATCCCAGCAGCCAGCCGATAACAGGGATAAAGCCGAATAAGATATTAAGGACGATGAGTGCAACAGAAACAACAATCGACTGAACAGCATGCAGTCTGACAAAGCGACTATTCTTCTCGATTACAAGAAATATAATGCCAGTTATGAAGCCTCCCAAGTAACATAACAAGCCTGCTACTTTTGGATCAAGACCGGTGGAGGAGCTGTCCGGTTTTAAGGATGGAGGTAGATTCAAACGTTTCACCCTTTCTATGCTTACATATTCTTGCAATGATTGTATTCGTCATTTGCTATTCATAGACCTTTTTATTTATATATAAGAATTTATATGTTTTCACATATAAATGTGCTTATATATCTCCGCGAAACGACTGCTTTTGCCACAGAGGACGGCGGCAGCCGTTTACGCTTGTATAAAATAATATCCAGAATTGGTATGAATACATTGTAAAAGATTTGTAACCTGTTTCGACAAATTATCGTCTAAAATAAGAATGCATATTTATAAAAGATTCGTTTCAGATAGGAGAAGTTATCATATTATGAATAAACGCAGATGGTTGTACGCGGCATCCGCCGCCGTCGTTATCCTTGTCGTTGCAGGTTTTTTTAATCGAAGTGCCTTGGCTATGCTGGGCTTTGATTGGTTCCTTGAGGGTCATGTAACAAAGCAGCTGGAGCAAACCTATAAACCGATAGATGGACGGGAGCCTATTCCGGTTAGTACAATAGATAAGAATCAGGATCCATTTTCCGTGCTTTTGCTTGGCGTTGATCAACGCGGCAAGGAGATTGGACGCTCCGATACCATGATTTATACGGTCGTTCGTCCGAATGACGGAGAGCTTCTTATGGTTTCGATTCCTAGAGACATGTATGTGGACATTGTCGGGAAAGACAAAAAGGATAAAATTACGCATGCTTACGCATTCGGCGGAGCAGGAATGGCTATGGATACCGTTGAAGAGTTTCTAGATGCTCCAATTCAATATTACGCTTCTATTAATTTCGAAGGGTTCCGACAAGCGATCGATACGCTTGGAGGAATATCGCTGCCCATTGAAGAGGACATGGTCAATGATGACCCTGACCATGAGAAATTCGTCATTAAAGCGGGTCAAGACAATTATAATGGTCAAGATACCCTAAACTACGTGCGTTACCGCGAGGATGCAGGCGGAGATATTAATCGTACTGAGAGACATCAAATCTTCTTGAATCTTCTGATGGATAAAGCGAAGCAAATGAATCAATGGTCAAAAGTACCTGAGCTTATGAATATTATGGGTGATAACTTTAGTACGGATATGCGTCCGCAGCAGCTTGTCGACTTAGGCCAAGGCTTGCTGCAGGCAAAAGAACGCCATATTTACAGCCACTCGCTGCTTGGCAACGGGCATCGCCTGAAAAGCGGGGGCGCTTGGTATTATTTTGCTGATGAAGATGATTTGGCGAAGGTACAGACGATGATTAAGAGTTGGTTAAATGCAGACACGCCTGCTTCCAGCCTTATATTGCCGGATAAGTACACAGTGAACAAGGTGAAAGAGGTAGGCACGCTTACAAGCAGCGAGGAAACCTCCAAGCAGTAATTGAACTGCTTGCTCCGATCCGTCTGCTGCCTTCGACCATAAGTAATGGAATGAGCAAACGGAACGGAGTTGTTGGTGAAAATGAATATCGCGTTTTTTTTATTGCCGAAGCAAGAGGTTGTTTGCCTCACACAGGATGCGACCTTAAGACAGACGCTGGAGAAAATGGAGTACCACCGCTATACGGCAGTGCCTATTATTAATGATGACGGCGGTTATGCAGGCACCGTTACAGAAGGCGATTTATTATGGTATGTCAAGGATCATGCCGATCTGACGCTGGATCAGACCAATAAGGTGAGGCTCATCGATGTGCCGCTTCGTATGAACAATAAGACCGTCCGGATCGATGCCAATATGGATGATCTCATCTCGCTGGCGAAGGTGCAAAATTTCGTGCCCGTCGTTGATGACCGGAACCGGTTTATCGGAATCGTGCGCAGAAGTGAAATTATCGACTACTGCCAGAAAATTATTATGGACCAGCATAATATTTTGCAGGATTAATAAGAAATATTAAGTATTCGGTACGTCAGCAGGTACTATTTTCAAATCGCCCAGGGCAAACTAAAAAGAACAGAGACGGAATGGAGTGACGGTTCCGTCTTTTTGTTTTTTTGGGAAGTGCAGTCGCAGGCGGGAATGTACGTGATATGTTTAGCTTTTATGCTATAATGAGTTGTAAAAGTTTCGTAAGAAACCAGATTATATGAGCAAGAGGTGAACGGTTTGAGAACCGGCTTGAAACCAGTGCTGTGGAGCTGTGCGGCACTCCTTTTATTATTGTCCCTTCTAGTACCGCTCTTAAATGTCATTACCATGCTGCTGCTTATGGTGCCTTATGTCGTGCTCTATACGACCCTGTCGCCAAAGGCGTTTGTACTGCATCTGCTTCCGGTATGGGTGCTGGCATTCATTATCGGTGGACCGGCCACGCTTATTATCGGGTTATTTTTTCTCATACCGTCTATCGTGATGGGTCACTTGTATATGAAGCAAGCACCCGCCTCAAAGGTTATTCGAACGGTTGGCGTTGTCGTTCTCGCGCAATTGATGCTTGAGCTGCTCATATTCGAGGTGTTCTTGGATATTTCACTCATTAAAGAGCTGAGCTCATTCGTTCGCGTTTCCGTAGAGGATCTCATGTCACAGAGCTACCTTCCAACAGAATGGGATTCAGAGCTGACGGATATCGTGATCCATACGATGGTGAACTCTATTCCGATCACCTTCATTATGATTTCACTCATGATCACCGTTGTTGGGCAGTTTGTGGCCCGCAGGGCGGTAAAGTGGAGCGGTGGACCGGATGTGCCAAGGTTTACACGTGCAAGAGAGTGGCGTTTGCCGCGTTTGCTGGTCGTATTGTACTTGATTTCTTACATCATGGAGATGTTCTCGTCAACGACAAATGATTCTTTTTTTGCTGTCGCATTGCTTAACCTGGTTCCGTTGCTTAGTTTTGTTTTTGCGTTTCAGGCTGTCGGATTTTTCTTTTTCCTTGCCCATCAGCGAGGATGGAATAAAGCGGTACCGGTTCTTATTGCGATTCCGGTGTTATTGATCCCGCCGTTAAGTTTAATTGGCGTGCTGGATACTGCTTTTCCAATCCGCAAGTCGTTTACGAAACCATAGCACAGGAGCGGATAGGAAATGCCGAAGTTTTTGGTTACACGTTGGCATGGCATGCATCAGGTATGGTCGTTTGTACTGATGGTGCTTATGTCGGTGACGCTTGCCTGGTTCGAGTGGCTGTTAGGCCTGCTCGGACTGCTGTTCACCGGCGGTGTTTTATTTTATACGGTAATGGCGGAAAAAGCCTTTCGCAAAGACCTTAAATCGTATTTGGGCACGTTGTCTTATCGAGTAAAGAAAGCGGGCAACGATGTTGTCAGCGAGCTTCCTTTCGGAATTATTTTATATAATGAGGATCGAATCGTAGAATGGCACAATCCTTATATTGCAGGCATGGCGAATCGGGAAACGGTCATCGGCATGCCGCTTGCGGAGCTCTTTCCGTCCCTGCAGCAGGTGAAGGAGCGGGAGGGTACCATTGAAGCAACGGTAGGTTCCCAAGTATACCAACTGATCTTCAAACCGAAGGAACGCATTCTATATGTCAAAAACATTACGGATCTTTGGCAGCTTGGCCGAAAATACGAAGATGAGAAGCTTGTTCTCGGCGTTGTGATGATCGATAATCTAGAGGAAGTTACACAGGGCCTGGATGATCACCAGCGCAGCTCGATGCTGGCGAAGGTCACCACGGAAATTACCGAATGGGCGCAAAAATTTCAAATTTATTTGAAAAGGCTCACCTCGGACCGCTTTCTTTTGGTGACCGATCAGCGAACGCTCAAACAGCTTGAACAGTCACGATTTGTCGTTCTTGACGAGGTAAGGGAGATTACCGGTGACCATAAAATCCCGGTTACGCTCAGTATCGGATTCGCGGCGGGGGCTGGGCATATTACCGAGCTTGGCCAGTGGGCGCATACAAGCCTTGATATCGCGCTCGGGCGCGGCGGTGATCAGGCCGCAGTTAAGGTCGGAAGCCGGCAATCCTTTTACGGTGGCAAGTCGAATGCAGTGGAGAAGCGGACACGCGTACGCGCGCGGGTCGTTGCCCATGCGCTTCGCGATCTGATTAAAGAGAGCCACAATGTGGTCATCATGGGGCATAAGATGCCCGATATGGATGCCATCGGAGCAGCGATCGGCGTGATGAAGGCTGCGCAGCTATTCGGCAAGGAAGCCTATATCGTGCTGGAGGGCGTTAACCCCGCCATTCAGAAAATGATGGAGCTTATCCGGGAAGACGAGAAGCTGTCTAAGCGGTTTGTTTCACCGGAGCAGGCATCCGCATTGATTACCCCGCAGACATTGGCTGTGGTTGTGGATACCCATAAGGTATCCATGGTGAAGGAGCCAAAGCTGCTTACGCAGACTGAGCGTATCGTCGTTGTCGACCATCATCGCCGCAGTGAGGAATTTATCGCTAATGCCATCTTAGTCTATATGGAGCCTTATGCTTCTTCGACTTGCGAGCTTGTTACAGAGCTGCTTCAGTATATTCATGACCGTGTCGTGCTTGATGTCAGGGAATCAACGGCACTCCTTGCCGGCATTACGGTCGATACCAAGAGCTTTTCACTTCGTACGGGAGCGAGAACGTTCGAGGCTGCATCATTCCTGCGCCGAAATGGCGCCGATTCGATGATGATTCAGCGGATGCTGAAGGAAGACCTTGAGGAATATGTGCGCAAGGCGGAAATTATCAAGCATGCCGAGGTGCTTTATGAGCATGTGGCTATTGCAGTAACAGAAACCGGTCGTAAATATTCGCAGCTGCTCATCGCCCAATCAGCGGATACGCTGCTGAATATGACGGATATCCTTGCTTCCTTCGTTATTGGGGAGCGGGCAGACGGTCTCATTGGCATTAGCGCTCGTTCGCTTGGCCATATGAACGTACAGGTTGTCATGGAAAGAATGGGCGGAGGCGGTCATTTGACGAATGCTGCCGCACAGCTTGAGGGGTCCGTAGTCGAAGTAGCAGAACGTCTAAAGAAGGTTTTGGACGAAATTGAAACGGAAGAGGGGTTATTTGAATGAAAGTGATCTTTTTGCAGGATGTTAAAGGACAAGGGAAGAAAGGGCAAGTGAAGGATCTTTCCGAAGGGTATGTACGTAATTTTCTATTGCCGCAAGGACTGGCGAAGCTGGCATCGGACGGCAACCTGAAGACGCTTGAGGTACAGCATGCTTCCGAACAGAAGCGTAAGGAAAAGGAAAAAGAAGACGCGCAGGCGCTTGGCAAGAAGATGGAAGAAATGACTGTCGTAATCAAGACGAAGGCTGGCGAGGGCGGAAGATTGTTTGGCGCCATCACGAGCAAGCAAATCGGCGAAGCATTGGCAGCGCAGGGCATTAAGATCGATAAACGCAAAATCGAGCTGGAGGATCCAATCCGTACGCTTGGCGTCACGCAGGTTACCGTAAAGCTGCACCCTGAAGTAAAAGCAAAGCTGAGCGTTCAGGCGGCTGAAGAATAGAAAGCGATTAGGCTTGTGAAGCAGCATTGCTACGCAAGCCTTCGCTTATGCTTAAGAAGCAAGTTTTTGTTTACGAAGGAGGTTCCCATGAGTACTGAGCTGATGTTTGACCGTGTTCCACCGCAAAACCTAGAGGCTGAACAAGCTGTCATCGGAGCTATATTGCTGCAATCGGAAGCGCTCATCACAGCGATGGAGCGGGTGCGCAGCGAAGACTTCTATAGCGGTCCTCATAGACAAATTTATGAAGCGATGGTCGAGATTGCCGAGAACAATCAACCGGTCGATCTCGTGACCTTGACCGCGCATTTGCAGGATCAGCATCTGCTTGAAGAAATCGGTGGAGTCAGCTATTTAGCGAAGTTGGCCAACTCGGTTCCAACGGCAGCTAACGTTGACTACTACGCACAAATCGTTGAAGAAAAATCAATGCTTAGGCGCTTGATCCGCACCGCAACGAACATCGTATCCGACGGTTACGCCAACTCGGAGGATGTAGGCGTCCTGCTTGGGGATGCCGAGAAGAAAATTCTTGAAATATCGAACCGACGCTCAGGCAGCGGGTTCATCTCCATTAGGGATGTGTTAATGGAGGTATTCGAGAAGGTTGAGCAGCTGTATCAGGATAAAGGAGGCACGACGGGTATTCCGTCGGGCTTTACCGATCTAGACCGAATGACAGCCGGCTTCCAACGAAGCGACTTGATTATCGTTGCTGCCCGTCCTTCCGTAGGTAAAACAGCATTCGCGCTTAACGTTGCGCAAAATGTCGGCGTTCGCGCCCGGGAGACGGTGGCTATCTTCAGTCTGGAGATGTCAGCGGCTCAACTGGTTCAACGTATGATCTGTGCCGAAGCGAATGTTGATGCACAGCGCATGCGTACAGGCCATCTGGAAGGCGATGATTGGGAAAAGCTGACGATGGCGATCGGCTCCTTGTCGGAAGCACAAATTTTTATTGATGATACACCGGGGATTACGGTAGCTGAGATTCGTGCCAAATGCCGTCGCCTGAAGAAGGAAAAGGGGCTTGGCATGATTATGATCGATTACTTGCAGCTCATCTCCGGCCGCGGTAAAGCGGGCGAGAACAGGCAGCAGGAGGTATCCGAGATTTCACGGACGCTGAAGCAAATCGCACGTGAGCTTGAGGTACCGGTCATTGCACTTTCGCAGCTTAGCCGGGGTGTTGAGCAGCGGCAGGATAAACGCCCGATGATGTCCGATCTTCGGGAATCGGGTTCGATTGAGCAAGATGCTGATATCGTGTCCTTCCTTTACCGGGATGACTATTACGATAAAGAGTCCGAGAAAAAAGATATTATCGAGATCATCATTGCCAAGCAGCGGAATGGGCCGGTAGGTACGGTCGAGCTCGTATTTCTCAAAAAATACAATAAATTCGTTAGCATTGACCGTGCGCATCAGGATCCGATGCAGGCATCTTGAATTTCCGAACAATTGCATGGGTAACTATGCAATTGTTCGTTTTTAGTTTGACTTCTCGCAGATGGACTGCTACACTATTAATGCTGTCTTTTGACTTGTATCACGATGCGATTGAATCCTTTAAATAAAGGAAATCTCGTGCTGCAGCATTTGAACGGTAATTTTCGGTGCTTATAAACACCGGACGGGGGTATAATTATGTCTACGGTTGTTGTTGTTGGTACACAGTGGGGAGACGAAGGTAAAGGCAAAATCACTGATTACTTGGCAGAGGGAGCCGACGTCGTCGCTCGTTACCAAGGAGGAAACAATGCCGGACACACGATCCTTATTGATAACAAAAAGTATAAATTGACGATGATTCCATCGGGTATTTTCAATCATAATAAAACTTGCGTCATCGGTAACGGAATGGTTATTAATCCGGAAGCGCTGATTGACGAAATTAACTATATCCATGATAACGGCTTCTCGACGGACAACTTGAAGATCAGTGACCGCGCGCATGTTATCATGCCTTACCACCTCGTGCTTGACGGGCTTGAAGAAGACCGTAAAGGCGATAACAAAATCGGTACGACACGCAAAGGGATCGGCCCTTGCTACATGGATAAAGCAGCGCGCAACGGTATCCGTATCGCTGATTTAATGGATGCAGAGGAATTCGAAGCAAGAGTTCGCAGCATCATTATCGAGAAAAACCAATTGATCGAGCAAGTATACGGCGGGTCGCATTTAGATGCGGATTCCATCGTGCGCGACTACCTTGGTTATGCGGAAATTTTGCGTAAATACGTAACGGATACATCGGTAGTTCTTAACGACGCTATTGATGCAGGACAGAAGGTATTGTTCGAAGGCGCTCAAGGCGTAATGCTTGATATTGACCAAGGAACATACCCATACGTTACGTCTTCTAACCCGTCTGCTGGCGGTGTATGTATCGGTTCTGGCGTGGGTCCATCGAAAATCAAACAAGTTATCGGTGTTGCAAAAGCTTACACGACTCGCGTAGGCGATGGTCCTTTCCCAACGGAGCAGGATAATGAAATTGGCCAATTGATTCGTGACAAAGGTCATGAATACGGCACAGTAACAGGTCGTCCTCGCCGTGTAGGCTGGTTCGATACGGTCGTGGTTCGCCATGCGCGCCGTGTCAGCGGAATTACCGGTCTTTCCCTTAACTCGCTAGACGTTCTTACAGGCCTTGAAACCGTGAAAATTTGCACAGGCTACAAATTACGCGGCGAAGTGATTGAAACGTACCCTGCAAGCCTGAAAATGGTTTCTGAGTGTGAAGCAGTTTACGAAGAACACCCAGGCTGGTCAGAGGATATTTCAGGCGCGAAAACGCTTGATGATCTTCCAGTCAACACACGCAACTATTTGAACCGTGTTTCTGAGCTTACCGGTATTCCAATTGCGATCTTCTCTGTTGGCCGTAACCGTGAGCAAACGAATCCCGTTCGTCCAATTTACGAATAGAATCTTTATTGAAAAAGGATGGCTCATTGGAGCTATCCTTTTTTTTGTTTCCTGCTTAGACAGATTGACCGTGCAGCAGGCTGATATTAGCAGGCAAAGAGGCAGACAGTACAGTAGCATGCAGTTGACGCTGTTTTGCAAGAATGGCTGTCAGCCTGTGATCAGGCTGCTGCTTTTCTTGTCCAGATTACTCGTTTTCAAATCATTCTCCCTCTTAGCCTAAACAGATAGATTGCACAGATGAGGCCCAAAACATGCAGACAATGGGAATATAATGCGGTGGAAGAGAATGTCTGCCCCTAATCTTGACCATAATGGTATATAACAGATTATGGTAACTACAGCTGATATTTTCCGTGGTAGAGGCTGTGGGACGAAGGGATTGTTGCTTATGTTAAAACGAGTGGGATGGCTGGCTAAGCTGGTTGCCTCAGGGCTGATTTTAAGCTTTTTGTGTATTTGGACAACGGGATATATTGTCACAAGCTATGTCGAAACGATATTAAAGCAATTCAATTTGCCGCTTGAGGTGCCGCCAATGGCCATGTCGGGTGTATGGGGTAAGCTTTGGGGTGCAGATCCGCTGGTTACAACCGATACGGCAGTGAAGGAAGAAATAAAAACGACTGACGAAAAAGAGCAGCAAACCAATGCGGAAGAGACCAGCCAAAGCGACCCTCCGGCCTCGGTAGACGCTTTTAGCCAGGCACCCGATCCTCCGCTTACCGATATCGGAATCGGCGGCGGCACCCAGGCGGGCAGCAGTGCTGCACCTGAGGATACCGGGAACGTAGAAGAAGGAACCTCGGGAGCAGAGGGTACCGAAACGGCGATGACGACAGAGGAATTAACGGAAGTAAAGGAACAAATGAGCGATGCCGACAAGGATGAGCTATTTGGACTATTAATGAGTAAATTGCCCCAGGAATCGTGGCAAACCATCTCTCAATATATCGAAAATGGGCTGACGGAACAAGAATTGACAGCGATTCAACAGATCATGGCACAGCATCTCGACAAGACGGAATATACCCAAATGATGGACATTCTGAAGAAATATTAATATTTTGAATGTTGTGTAAAGGTTGCCCCAATTGTTGGGCATATGTTAAAGTATTAGGCGAGCGATCCGACGGGATAATTCGCCTTTTTTTATTGTCGGAAGCCGGAAAAATAGTAGCATAAGCGCGAAAAGGAGACAATCATGACCGATTTCAGGGACCAAGGTCGGATTCAGAAGGTATGGAATCAAACGATCCAGTACTTTCGGCATGACCGATCGCAACACTTGAATGGCAAGACACAGCAACAACCCGTAAGCGATAAGGTCAAAACGCCATTTTGGCGCAAGAAACCGGTTCAGCTAGCGGGCGGAGCTCTCGTACTCCTCACAGTAGCTGGATTTAGCGGAATCCAATATGTCCAAGCAAACACAGTCGAATTTTATAACGTATATATGAATGGCACAGCAGTTGGAACCGTGAATGATCCACAGGAAGTAGAGCAGCTCGTTCTGCTGGAAACCGAAGTGGTTCAGCAAGCCAATCCTGGAATTAACATGGTGCTGGATACTGGAACAATAACATACGAAGCGGATCATGCTTTTAAAGGAACACCGGATACGGATGGTACGTTGGACAAGCTTGAAGGCTTGTTTGCTTCCCATGCGGTTGGTGTCGAAGTAAAGGTTGATGGTAAAGTCGTTGGGATTGTGAAGGATCAGCAGACAGCGGATGAGGTTTTATTGCGTGTGCAGAGTAAGTTTGCACCCGAGCTTGCCGCAGCGAAGAAAGATACAAAGGAAGTCAAATCTCTCTCCTTTGACGCCAGCAAAACCGCTGCTCCAGCGGCGGAGACTAAGCCGGCATCCAAGACACCTGGCCGCGAGGTCACCGAGGTTGAGTTCATTGAGGCAGTTATGACCGAGTCTATTGATACGGATCCCGAGCAGATCATGGAAGCGGAATCGATTTATAAGATGCTCGTGCAAGGCAGTATTCAGCCTACCAAATACACGGTACAAGCTGGAGACTGCGTAGGCTGTATCGCACAGAAGTTTGACATTTCCCCAGAGGTTATTTATAAGAACAACGCATGGATTAAGGATGATAAGATTACGATCGGCGACGTGCTTGATTTGACGGTGCTTCAGCCTGAGCTTACGGTGAAGACGACGGAAAACCAGGTGGAGATTGAAACCATCGAGCCGCCAGTTGAAATTAGGAAAAATGAGGATATGCGCGTAGGTGAGTCCAAGACATTATCTGAAGGAGCGTCAGGCTCGAAACGATTAACGTATCGCATCGTCAAGCAGAACGGTTATGTGGTCTCCGAAGAGCTTCTTACCAAAGAGGTCATCAAGGTAGCTACTCCGAAAATTGTCGTGCGGGGCACAAAGGTTATTATCGGCGAAGGAACGGGCAACTTTGCATTGCCGGTTTCCGGTTCGCGGCTAACCAGCAAGTTCGGTCAGCGTTGGGGCCGTATGCATAACGGCGTCGATTTAACAGGGAACAAGAACATTCATGCTTCCGATAACGGTATCGTCGAATTCGTCGGAACGAAGCCAGGTCTAGGCAATACGATTATTATCAATCATAAAAACGGTTATACCACGGTTTACGGCCACCTAAGCTCATACAAAACAAAGGTAGGCGCTGTGGTTGAGCAGGGCGACACGATTGGCATTATGGGCAGCACGGGAAATTCCACAGGCGTTCATTTGCATTTTGAAGTGCACAAGAACGGCGTTCTGCAAAATCCGTTAAAGTACTTATAATATATACCCAAATTAGATCAGGAAGAATCACTCTCGCATAAGGCGAAGCGGTTCTTCTTTTTTTGTATAACCCCGCGAAACAACAGCTTTTGCCGCAGAGGACATCGACAGTCATTTACGCTTGTTTGACCAAAGAGTGTCTTATATAAGATTAGAGGAAAAACCTTGCTAACATGAGGGAAGTTTCATTGTGAAGTAAAGGATAACGTGTGTTAAAATAGAAGTTACAAGCGTAAACGGCTGTCGCCGTCTTTTGGAGGTAAAGTTCGTTGCGCGGTGAGATATAAGAAGACAATAAGACGGAAAATTAAAACTTATCAATTCTTGTATTTTTACAAAGGACAAGCGACGGGCGGGTGTGGCGATGCACGGAAAAATATTAGTGGTCGATGACGAACAGCCGATAGCCGATATTATAAAGTTTAATTTAGAGAAGGAAGGGCATCAGGTCATCTGCGCTTTCGATGGCGGAGAAGCGGTGCGCCTTGCGTTTGAAGAGCTTCCGGATTTGATTTTGCTGGACCTCATGCTTCCGGTAAAGGACGGTATGGATGTTTGCCGCGAAGTGCGGGCCAAGCTGCAAATGCCGATTATTATGCTCACAGCCAAGGATACGGAAATTGATAAGGTGCTTGGTCTTGAGCTGGGCGCTGATGATTATGTAACAAAACCGTTCAGTACAAGGGAGCTGCTTGCCCGGGTTAAGGCGCATTTGCGCAGACAGCAGAAGCCGGCGGCGGGAGCAATCGGCGATGAGCATGCGAGTGCGGCAGGCGGGCCTGCTGAGCAGGAACAGCAGGGCTTTAAGCTGTTCAATCTGTTTATCGATACGGATATGTACGTGGTATACAAGGATGGCGAGCCGCTCGACCTGACTCATCGGGAGTACGAGCTCGTTTATTATATGGCTCGCAACAGCGGTAAGGTCATGACGCGCGAGCATTTACTGCAGGCCGTATGGGGATTCGAGTATTTTGGCGATGTGCGGACAGTCGACGTTACGATTAGGAGACTCCGTGAGAAGATCGAAGATGATCCAAGCCGTCCGGAGTACATTATGACCCGGCGCGGTCTCGGCTATATGATGCGCAATTCCAAGTCTGGGGGCTTCGCGTAGGATGAAGGGCAAGAGCTTCTTCCGAACCATTCAAGTTAAGCTGGTCATTATCTATTTGCTGCTTATACTCGTAGCGATGCAGCTGATTGGCGTTTATTTCATCAGCACGGTAAAAAACTCGCTGATCGACAGCTTCACCAAAAATTTAAAGGAGCAGGCCGATATTCTATCGAAGTTTGCTGCTCCGAGCTTAGCGGCTAAGCCGGATACCGAAGGCGATTCATCAGAAAGCACGACGGAGGATCTTAGTCTTGTGGTACGCAATCTGTTCAGTATCAGCGGCGCTGAGGTACAGGTGCTGGACTCGAACGGCAAGATGGTAGCAACTTCTGTCCAGGGCAACCAGTCATATATCGGCCAGAAGAACAAGTCGCTGGCCGTGAGCAGGGCACTCCAAAACATAACCGACAACGAACAAGAAATTATTGATGAAGATAATACGCGCAAGAAGATGATTGCGCAGCCGGTGACGATTAACGACAACAAGGTGGTCGGGGTCGTATATGTCGTAGCGTCTATGAATGAGCTCTATGAAACGGTGAACCGGGTCAATCAAATCTTTTTTTCGGGGACGTTGATAGCGCTGGGACTTACGGGTGTGCTGGGCATTCTGCTGGCACACACCATTACGAGTCCGATTCAGGGTCTGACGCGGCAAGCAGAGGCAATCGCGCAGGGGAAATTCGATCTTCAGGTTCCGGTGCTTGGCGATGATGAAATCGGCAGCCTGAGTGTCGCTTTTAACGATATGACGATTAGGCTGAAGGAAGCGCTGTCGGTTAATGAAGAGGAGAATGAGAAGCTGGCTTCCATTCTATCGAATATGAGCGATGGCGTCGTTGCGGCTGACGAGAACGGCAAGGTCATTGTATGGAACAGGCGGGCACTGGAGCTTCTTGATGTACGCACCTTTGAAGGGCTTTTATTATCTGAGCTTTTCGATTTGTCGGAGCAGCGTTTGGACGAGCTTCAGCAAGGGCGGGGCCAGACACTGCTAATTGAGCGGAATATGGATGAGCAGGATATGAACGTCAGCGACGAGGGACATCTGCGGGCGACTTTTACACCGATTCATCGCCGTGACAAGGGGATAACGGGAACTATTGCGGTACTTCAGGATGTAACGGAGCAAGAGAAGCTGGAGCAATCGCGACGTCAGTTCGTAGCAAACGTATCACATGAGCTGCGTACCCCTCTAACGACAATCAAGAGCTATGCAGAGGCTCTCAATGACGGTGCGCTCGAGGAGCGGGAGCTGTCGGAGCGCTTTGTCGGCGTTATCCGCAACGAGACGGAACGTATGATTAGGCTCGTTACCGATTTGCTGCATCTCTCGCGGCTTGATTCGAATCAAGCACCGCTCCGCCGGCGGCAGACCAATGTGCATGACATGCTGGACGAGGTAGCCGACCGGTTCTCATTCCAGCTTAGACAAAAGTCTATCAAGGCTGCGGTTCGCGTGGATTATGGGCTTGAATCAGCTTGGCTGGATCGTGACCAAATTGACCAAGTGCTAGATAATTTATTTTCCAATGCGATTAAATACACGCTGGACGGCGGCACCATTGAGCTAACGGCGATGACCCCGGCAGATTCGGCATTGCTGGCGATCAGCGTTAAGGATACGGGAATCGGGATCCCTAAAAAGGATTTGGATCGTATTTTTGACCGGTTCTATCGGGTGGATAAGGCACGTTCGCGCAATATGGGCGGTACAGGTCTCGGACTTTCGATTGCCCGGGAAATTGTGAAGGCACATGGCGGTACAATTTCGCTGCATTCCGAGCTTAATGAAGGAACAACGGTTACGTTCACACTCCCGCTGCTGCAGGAAGGGGGTGTGCCGGCATGAGGGAAAAAATAAAGACAACCATGCTTATTGTTCTTGTGGCACTGAGCCTTTTGCAAAGTTATTTGCTGGCTTACAGCATGCCCGGCCTCGGCGCAACGGTGAGAAGCGACCAGGATTACGTCAATTCCGAGCTGATAGGTACGGCAACGAGCGTAGAGAGCGTTATTTTTCCGGAGGAGCTTGTCATTCATTTGGGCGGAAATAAGCATACCGTTATTTATCCAGGCACACAGTTCTACGAGATGATTCTTAATCAGCGTATTCAGGGTAGAGAATTTAAGGGGTTCCAGCGGAGCCCGTCGGATGTGCTGGACTGGGAAGAAATTCGAAAGAATGATATCGGGATCGAGCTGCGGTTCGAAAACGGTATTCCGGTGGAGCTTCTGCAAAAGCTGTTGAAGCTGGAGGGAGATCTGCTGTTTTTGAACGAGACGATTGACCGGATCTGGATATTCAAGACGACCGGTACGGAGGAAATCCGAACCTTCTTCTTTAGTTCAGACGGCGAAATGGTCTACGAATCGGTTCGCGCGGATTTGACGGTACGTGACGTGCAGGATTACGTTGGCTTCGGGCAGTATCAGCCGAAATATTCCATGACGGGTGACGGCCTCTATATCCCGCTTACACCGCTTCAATCAACCGAAATGCTCTTTCCATACGAGACCTACTCGCCGGATTTGATGCAGCGAAGCTTGTTTTTTGATCCAAGCACGACAAGAGCGCTGGAAGACCGAGGTGGCTCACAAATTTACACAGATGGCAAACGTGGCTTGCAGGTTGAGCAAAACGGCAAATGGATCAGCTATACCGATCCGAGTGCGCCGCAAATTACAGAAAACCTGTTAAGCGATAATGTATATGCATCTGTGGACTTTGTAAACCAGCATGGCGGATGGGATGGCGTACACCGGTTCGTGAACGCGGTCTCTGGGGGCGAAGGCAAGGATATCAGGTTCAAGCAGTATGTGGAGCAGTATCCGGTTATTCAGACGCCGCCGTTCCGGTATGGCTATATGAAGCTTACTCTCCAGCAAGGCGTTGTAACGGAATATTCAAGATCGCTCATTACGCTGGGCCCGCAGTCGGAATCCCGAAGCGTGCGGTGGCTGCCGGGTGGCGATGAGCTGCAGGAAATTCTTAAAGCTTACAAAAACCGCAACGAGGTCACTGCCTTGTTCCCGGCTTTGCAAACAGCGCCGGTTGATGAGAAACAGCTCCGGCTCACTCCCGTTTGGGCAGTCCGCTTGAAGGATGGTACGGAAGAAATGCTGACAGCTGCGTATCCGAATGGCTACGAGCCGCCTGATCAGCAGCTGGATTCGTCTGCGCAAGGTTCGGTTGACGGCGGCAGCGCAGATACGGACTCGGCAACAGCAGCGCTCGGAGCGGGAGCAGCGGCATTGTCTGGCAGCGGAGCAAATCAGCGCTTCTTCGGAGATGGGAAATAGCGAGATTATGGACGGTCGGAGGTGAAGGCGGGTGGATTGGGGAAGAGCGAAAACCGTGCTTATTATTTCGTTTTTGCTGCTTAATATATTGCTGGGGTATCAGCTTTGGCTGGATATTAGAGAGCAGCTGAACGTGAACGTTAACACGGCAGAGCTGCCGCAGGATAAGGTGCTGCTTATGCAGCAAAAACGTATTTCGCTTGAAGCCAATCTGCCGCTGGAAACGCCGGAGCTGGGGGATCTACCCTACATTTTGCACTCCGACAGCCGAAAAAACGCAGAGCCGATTATTTTGGACAAGCCGGTAGACAGCACAATTATTTATTCGAAAAAAGAATTATTAAAGACGCTTGGGGATCATATCCCCGAGCTTGACCAATATGAGTTTGATTTGTTGAACAGCAGCGTGGATCAATTTGTCCTCTACCGGGTCGTAGACGGGCGTCCGATGTTTGATGTGAAGCTGATGCTGTATATCAGCGACCAAAAAATCATTTCGTTCCTTCAGGACCGGGTAGAGCTGCTTGGATCCGGCGAAGCGAAGCAGGTATTGCCTGCAGCGAAGGTCGTGGCGAGCTTGATTGAGACCTATTTGCCGGATGGGGCGGTCATTTCTGATATTCAGCTGGGCTATAAAGGTCAGATCTTTGATTCGGAGAAACAAGTATCCGCACCGTCATGGCGTGTCATGCTGGAGGACGGCCATTTATTTTATGTGCATGCGATTAACGGCGAGGTTGCAACGGATGAAGAGCAAGGGGAAGCGGCAGCGAACGGTTTACGTTAACGGGAGCGGGAGAAGGGACAGGAAAGAGCATTATGGGACTTCGATTTACGGTTTTGGGGAGCGGTTCAACCGGCAATGCGACAATTGTTCAAGGAAACGAGAAGATGGTCATTGTCGATGCAGGAATGAGCGCAAAGAAGCTGGATGAGCTCATGCGCGAGCGGGGAGTGGCGGGCCATCAATTGGACGCGCTGTTTGTTACGCATGAGCATTCCGATCATATTAAAGGCTTGGGCGCCTTTGCCCGCAAGTATGATTTACCGATTTATGCAAACGAGGCAACATGGGCCGCAATGGAAAGACATGTCGGCACGATTGCCCCAGAGAAACGCGTATTTATGGAAACGGGCGAAGAAGTAACCTTTGGTTCAATGGCCGTGCAGTCCTATCCAATCTCGCATGATGCGGCTGAGCCTGTTGGCTATTGCTTCGTTGAGAACGGCGAAAAGCTAAGTTTGGCGACCGATCTTGGCTATGTCAGCGAAAAGGTCAAGCGCCACATTATCGACTCGGATGTTCTGGTGCTGGAGGCGAATCATGATACCGAGATGCTGAGGATGGGCCGCTACCCCTGGAATACAAAACGCCGGATATTGAGCGATGTCGGCCATTTATCCAATGTGGCAGCAGGCGAAGCGCTGCTGGAGCTCATGACGGATCGAACGAAACGTGTCTATTTGGCTCACTTGAGCCTTGATCATAACTTAATGGATTTGGCGATGCTGACCGTGAATACTATCTTGGAGGATCACGGAATATTTTATAAGAAAGAGGAGCATCCGCTGCGGGCAACGTACCACGATAAGCCTACGCCATGGGATGAAGTGAAGCGGAAATAACCGATTCCAGCTGGGCATCGAGTGCATCGGCTTTGGCGCTTAGCTCTTCTCTAGTTAGAATGCCCTTATCTATGAATAACTCTAGCATAGCGCTTAAGGTCAGAACGGTACGATAATGGTCATCCTTCAAATCTGCTAGTTTTGCAGCAAGCAGCACATGCTCCCATGCAACGGGGGTTTTCGCTTTCATCTTAGCAACTCTCCTTTGGCGGATCGACTATTTACAAACAAAAAGAAATATTTTTTTTGCAACGTTCGAATCTATTATTATTTTAGTCATTTCTTCCGAAAACATTCCTAGATTGAAAAAAATAGTCTTGATGTCTCAGACATCGAGAGGAGCGATAGTCATGAGCTTATTCGACGACGATTTTTACTCGACCAAAGTTTCCAAGCGTGCAGCTCGCGAGAGTAAGAAGAGAGACTTTGTTTTTCCATATAGAAGCGGCGTGCGTAAATGGTCCAATGTCCGCATTGCGTTCGTATCCTCGATTACAAGCGCGGTTGCCGCTACGTTGTTGTTCGGCGTTGTTTTTGGAGGCGGCGGGGGTACCGGCAATGGCGCAGGTACAGTAGCGACTGCTGGCGGCGTTCAAGCGATTGATCCGCTCGAGCGTCCCATACAAGCTTCCGCGAAAGTAAGGCCGGCCGTCGTAAGCGTCATTAATCAACAGATGTTTGCACTAGGGATCGGCAATGGCGAGGCGCTTCCTGAGGGTTCGGAGGAAAAGGGGACGCTGCGTGAGGTGGGCGTCGGATCTGGCGTCATTATTAGCAAGAAGGATGGCAAAGCGATCATCATAACGAATTATCATGTCATAGACCAGGCGCATACGGTGACGGTCGTTCTTATGAGCGGCGAGGCCCGTGAGGCCCGCGTCGTCGGCAAGGATCAAATTACAGATCTAGCTGTGCTTGAGATTGATGGCAAGGATATAGATGTCGTTGCGGAAATTGGCGATTCATCCGCTTTGCGTCCAGCTGAATATATTATTGCGATCGGTAATCCATTAGGGCTAGGGGAGTCTGTTACAACGGGCAGTGTGAGCAAGATAAAACAAATCGTGCCGGTATCGCTGAATCAGGATGGCGTGTACGACTGGGAGCAAGAGGTTATCCAGATCGACGCTTCCATCAACCAAGGAAATAGCGGCGGGCCGCTTATTGATTTGAACGGACGCGTGGTTGGGATTAACAGCATGAAAATAGCTGATCTCGGCGTTGAAGGAATCGGCTTTGCCATTCCGATTAATCTGGCTATGCCTATAGTGGAATCCTTGATCAAGCTTGGCCATGTACCGCGTCCTTACCTTGGTGTCTATACGATGGATCTGGAGCAGTATTGGGAGCAGCAGGGCTTTGCAGACGCCGGTGAGGGAGAGCTGCCGGATGCTGAAGGCGGAGCGACGGAGGAAGACGCAGAGGGCGTTACGGAAGGGGCTCTGCCAGAGCTTAAACTGCCCGACGAGATCTATGACGGCGTTATCGTACTCGAAGCTGTGGGTCCCGCTAAGGATGCAGGGTTGTTGTTTAACGATGTCATCGTTAAGCTTGATCGGCAGTCGATCGCCAGTACGATGGATCTTCGCAAATATTTGTATGGACAGAAAAAGATTGGTGATGAAATCGAAATTAGCTTTTACCGGGACGGAGAGCTGAAGGTTACGCATTTCAAGCTGGGTGAGAAGGAAGAAGAGGAATAAGCTTTTCTAGATGCTGCAATGTGCGAATGGGCAACCGTTTGGGCACTGCAGCTTTTTTTTGTTTTTGGGTCGAGTGCGAAAATTGTCGTCTTCACATGGGGAGGCGTTTTCTGCTATGCTGTGTATAGATATTTTGGACAGACTGGTAAGACGGAAGCTTAAACAAAAACGTAAAAACAAATGCGCGGGTATGCGCGGTTTAGAGGAAATGGAAGACAATCAACTAGGATAGGAAGCGTGCAGACGATGTATTGTGTATGTAAAGAGCATATGGAAACGGCATTGGACCGATTTGTAGATGAGTATGAGGATGCGCCGGATGTTGTCGATTTAAAGGAAACCCAGTTCGCAGATTGGGATCCGCCGCGGAAATGCGACTTTTGTGTGGAGCCGGCTACTTTTTTGGTGGTTTAGGGAAGATGAAGCGGAATTATGCGTAAAGGCATGAGTGACGTGGAATAATGAGATATAAGAGATGTAGAACAAGGAATAATGAGACATAAGAGATGTAAAACAAAGAATAATGATATATAAATTAATGTAAGACATGGAATAATGACAGATGTAACGGATGTAAAAAATGAACAAATAGGTTAGTAGAATTTTGGAGCCAGCAAAAGGGAAGTGTCAGGTTTGCATATACAGATCGCTGCCGTCGGCAAGCTGAAAGAAAAGTATTTGGTGCTTGGCATAGCGGAATATGCCAAGCGGCTAGGGCCTTACGTGAAGCTTACGCTCACGGAAGTGCCCGATGAGAAAGCGCCGGAGACGATGAGTCCGGCGGAGGAAGCGATTGTGTGCGAGCGAGAGGGCGAGAGGCTTCTAGCGCAGCTGAAGCCTGATGCGCACGTAGTCGCGCTCGCGCTTGAAGGCGAGCTCTGGTCCAGCGAGGATCTCGCGGGCCAGCTCGATAAATTAGCCACGTATGGGCGCAGCCACGTGGCTTTTGTTATTGGCGGGAGCAATGGTCTTGCTCCCGCGGTGTTGAAGCGTTCCCAACAGAAGCTTAGCTTTGGGCGCATGACCTTGCCGCACCAGCTGATGCGTCTGGTGCTGGTGGAGCAGATTTATCGGGCTGTGAAGATAAATCGGGGTGAGCCTTATCACAAGTAGGGTGAAATTTTCAAAAATACTCGAATATACGCTTGGGGATTCCAAGCGTATATTTCTTATAACATGGCATTAACGAGCGCCGAGGCGGAGGTTTAGCCGTTAGATACAATAGCTTGTGTTCAAAATCAGGGGCGCAAAAAAATTCTGGTAGAGCGTCACGATTTCACTTGAACTTTACGTAATGTAATGTTTTACAATAGAGCTACCAATACATAGCTAGCGCCAAAGAATGGAGATGGTTCATGAAGAGACATTGGAAGGTAGGGGATATAGCCAAGCTGACGGGGCTTACCATACGAACCTTGCGGTTTTATGATCAAATCGGGTTGTTCTCTCCGTCGGGACAAACGGAATCCGGCCACGAATTTCGGGTAACGGCTACCTTTGAGGGCTTCGAAGGCCGCACCAGGGTCACCTTCCGTCAGCTTTTCAAGCCACTTATGTGATGACTCTAAAATTGTCGCCGTTCAAGATTCCTGTCGGGATTCGGACGGCGATTTTTATTTTAATAACGGGAGGACGGTGGTGGAGAGCTGGCAGCCTATCTAGGCAAGTTTTTCACCGATACTTCGAAAAGCTCTGCATGAATAATATTTGAAGCATTCCCAATTGTGCCATCCTTGTTTGTTCATAAAAAGTCAGCAAAGTGATAATAGAAAGTCAGTAAACCGTTAGAGACGATTTCGGCAATGCTTTATGATGAATACAGCTGGAACAGAAAGAAGGAACGAGGGGATTTATTTGACAGAAGCGACAGTCACGATTAATAATCGCAAAAAGCCGGCAAAGTTCAAAATGAGGGGATTCAAAAAGTTTATTCCGCTAACACTGATGACGATTCCTGGCTTGCTTTATCTCTTGCTCAATAATTATTTGCCTATGTTCGGAATCGTTATTGCTTTCAAGGATATCAATTTCTCTCAAGGAATATGGGGAAGCGATTGGGCCGGACTCAAAAATTTCGAGTATTTGTTTAAAACTTCGGACGCTTACATCATTACGAGAAATACGATTTTGTACAATGTGGTGTTTATTATTCTAGGGATGTCGCTGGCTATTGGGGTCGCGATTCTCTTGAATGAAATCAAAAATCGGTTCATGTCCAGGTTGTACCAGAGCATTATTTTACTTCCGTTTCTTGTATCTATAGTCATTGTCAGTTATTTGGCTTATGCGGGACTGAGCTTGGAAACTGGTTTTCTAAACAAAACGATACTTCCGCTTTTCGGAATGCAGGATATCAATTGGTATCAGGAATCCAAGTATTGGCCGTACATTCTGACGTTGGTTCATACTTGGAAAGGCATCGGTTTCAACAGCATTATTTTCTTCGCAGCCATCATCGGCATCGATGATGAATATTATGAAGCGGCGAGACTGGACGGGGCCGGCAAATGGAAGCAAATTCGGCATATTACGATGCCGTCGCTGATGCCGACGATTACGATGTTGACATTGCTCAGCATCGGAAAGATCTTCTACTCCGACTTCGGTTTGTTCTACCAGGTGACGATGAATTCAGGAGCTATCTATTCGACGACGAACGTTATCGATACGTATGTGTATCGGGGGTTGATGGGGCTCGGGGACATCGGAATGTCTGCTGCGGCCGGTCTATATCAATCGCTCGTGGGCTTTATTCTCGTCATTGCATCTAATTATTTAGTACGCAAAATCAACAAAGAAAACGCATTGTTCTAATAAGGTGAGGTGACTTCCATGAAAAATGAAAATAAAGCGATGCAGTGGTTCGGACATAGCTTCATGATTTTGCTTTCCTTGGCTTGCGTCATTCCTTTCGTGCTCTTGCTCATTTCCTCCATTACGTCTGAGAACGAAATTGTAAGCAATGGATATTCCTTTTTCCCGCAGGAGCTCAGCATGGAGGCATACAAGTATTTACTGGGAGAAGGCTCGGACATTTTCCGGTCTTATGGCATCACGATTCTGATTACGGTCGTCGGAACGTCGGTCAGTCTTGTGATTACGTCCTTATTGGCTTATCCGATTTCCCGCAAAGATTATCCGCTTCGCAACGTGCTGGCATTTTTCGTCTTTTTCACGCTGCTGTTTAACGGGGGGCTTGTGCCTACCTATATGATCTACTCGCAAATGCTGGATATCAAGAATACGATTTGGGCATTAATAATCCCGGGTTTGCTGATGAACGGCTTTAACATCATGCTGATGCGGACGTACTTTCAAACGTCGATACCGATGGCGGTAATCGAATCCGCGAATATAGACGGAGCAGGGGAAATTAGGACTTTCGCATCGATCGTGCTTCCGCTTTCCATGCCGATTCTGGCGACAGTCGGACTTTTCCAAACGATTGCTTATTGGAACGACTGGATGAACGGCATGGTCTATATAACGGATCCGCAATACTACAGCATTCAAAATTTGCTGAACCGCATATTGCAGGATGCCCAGTTTATGGCAAGCGGCCAGTTTAACAGCTCAGGCGCCAGCGCGTCAACGGAGGCGCTGCCTACTATGACAGTCAAGATGGCGATCGCGGTCATCGGTATTATTCCGATTTTGATCGCTTACCCTTTCTTCCAAAAATATTTCGTGAAAGGGATTACGATCGGAGCTGTAAAAGGATAACCTATGCGCTCTAGTACCCTGACATGGGAGAGGGATAGAAGAAGATGAATGAAGATTCTATCAGATATTTAAATCCAGCGCTTTCTGCGGAGGAAAGAGCGGACGACCTCTTGCGGAGAATGAGTTTGGAAGAAAAAATGGGGCAAATCGTCGGGTATCTGCCGATCAAAGACTCCTTGGAACAACTTGAAAATGACAATCCACAAGGCGTAGGCGAAGTTTCCATGTTGTTTGCCGGCATGTCGGGTGACAAAGATGTTGTCGTTGAGAAAGTCACTCGCATACAGAAGAAGATCATGGAACTGAGCGAGCACCATATTCCCGCTTTATTCCATATGGAGACGTTAACCGGCGCAATGATTCCGGGAGCGACAAGCTTTCCTTCCGGCATCGGGCAAGGATCAACTTGGAATCCGCAATTGCACAAAAAAATGGCGGTAATCGCGAGTAGACAAGCGCGTGCAGTCGGAGCCTCGCACGCATTCGCTCCGGTACTGGATATTTCGCGCGATTCTCGCTTCGGGCGCCAGGGAGAAGCCTATGGGGAAGATCCTGCCTTGGCGTCGGCTATGGCAACAGCTTATGTATCCGGCCTTCAGAACGATGGAGAGCTTAATGAAGGGGTTCTCGCTTGCGCTAAGCATTTTGTAGGTTATCATGCCGCACAGGGAGGCATCCATGCGGCATCGACTTCAATCCCCCCAAGATTGCTGAGGGAAATCTATGCCAAGCCGTTCCAAGCAGCCATTACGAATGCCAACATGAAATCCATTATGAATACTTATAGTTCGATTGATGGTGAGGCTGTGGCAGGATCCTCTAGCATGCTTACCGATCTTCTGCGAGGAGAAATGGGATTCGACGGCCTGACTGTATCCGACTACACATCGATCTTGGAGCAACATACGCGACTAAAAGTCTCGGCGAGCAAAACCGAGGCGGGCGAGCGCTCCCTAAGGGCTGGAATGGATGTGGAATTGCCCTCCAAGGAATGCTATAACGATGAACTGATGATGCGAATAAAGAACGGGATTGTCGAAATGGAAGTCCTTGATCGAGCTGTCCGAAATGTATTGATTGCTAAATTCGAATTAGGTTTGTTTGAAAATCCGTTTGCAAAGTCGAAAGAGGAAATCGAACTTATTTATACAGACCGCAATAATGAGCGGATTGGTCTGGAAATGGCTAGACAATCTCTGATTCTGATGAAAAATAACGGCGTGCTCCCGTTGAAGCGGGCCAAGCAGAAAATTGCCGTGATCGGTCATCACGCTTCTTCAACAAGATCGCTGTTCGGAGGTTATTCCTTCGCTACGTTGGCGGAGAATATGCTGGGTACCGGAAATACGATGGCAGGCGTCGATTTTGAGGAAATATCGAACCTGAGTTTAGACGAGTTTGGTGCAGGCCGAGATCATTTTACGTATCCTGGCAGTCAGGTGAAGGTTGAACTGTCCGCAGTAGAGGGCCAAATGAAGAAGTATTATCCGGGGGTCAATAATTTGTTGGAACAAATTATGCTTGCGTGCCCGGAGGCAGAAGTGACCTACTCTTATGGATATGCCTATGCGGGCAGCGATGCTTCCAAGCATGAAGAAGCCTTGGCAGTCGCGGCGAAAGCCGATCTTGTCGTATTGACTTTAGGCGGCAAGCATGGGTGGGGGATGTCCGCTACGACGGGTGAAGGAGTTGATTCTACCAGCATCCAGCTGCCAGAATGTCAGGAAAGCTTCATCAAGAAGCTTGCGGATCTGAACAAACCGACGGTTGCCGTTCATTTTGACGGCAGACCGATTTCAAGCGACATGACGGATCAGCATATCGATGCTATAATCGAAGCCTGGAATCCGGGACAATATGGCGCGATCGCGATTACCGACGTATTATTCGGAGATTACAACCCGGCAGGGAGGCTGCCTGTATCGGTAGCCTATAATGCCGGGCAGATTCCGATTTTTTATAACCATGATAACGGCTCCAGCTATAACGTAGGAACATCGAGCGATTTGAACGGTTATGTGGATTGTCCGCGTGAACCTAGATATTATTTCGGTCATGGGCTATCCTATACCACATTCGCTTATTCCAATCTGCGTATTAGTCAAGCCGAATATGAGCCCAACGAACAACTAAGAGTCTATGTGGATATTACGAATACAGGGGAGGTATTCGGGGAGGAAGTCGTTCAGCTCTATATTCGGGATTCCTATGCAAGCATGGTACGTCCGGTGAAAGAACTGGCTGGATTCGTCAGAGTTCCGCTGGGGCCGATGGAGAAGAAAACAATTGCTTTCACCATGGAATTGAGTCAATTCGCTTTCCTGGATGCGGATATGAAGTGGAAGATTGAATCCGGCGAAATGGGAGTCATGGTTGGGGCATCCTCCCAGGATGTCCGCGCATCAGGAAACTTTAGCATCGCTTCTGATTTGTTTATCGATGGAAAGACACGAGGGTTTTATGCAGAGGTTGAAGTATTAATCGATAAAGAATAACCGCCCGCGCTATACTATATAAATCAAGTCCATTATGATCAAGCTTTCACGAGCTTGATCATAATGGGCTTTCTTTCCATTAGGAGTGAGGTACGATGAACGCGTCAGATCTGAAAAGGAAGTACTCGTTTAATTCGATCCGGATGAAATTAATATTCGGCGTCGTTATATTAACGTTCCCGTTGATTGCGATATTGATTTATTACAGCGTGTATTCAACGGAGGTCGTTCGCAATCAGGTAGCGGATTCCTATAAGAACATGATGATTCTCTATATGAGCCAGGTGGATAATGCTTTGGAGGACATCGACAAGTATATGAATAACACGATGGTGGCCGATTCCGATTTTGTCTCCTATCAACTGGCGAATACGGATTATGACTATTATTTCAGCAAAATATTAATGTCCAATAAATTATCGAACGATATCGGCATGTTTAAAGCCGTTGATTCCTTTTTCTTATATGCTCCGAAGCGTGACGATCTGATGCGGATCACTCAGGAGAGAAGCACGGTTGAGGAGGAGGAGGCAATCTTCGCCGTTATCAGGCAAACGGCGAATGAGAATACGGATCCTAATCGGTTTAATAAAAAGAATTGGTATGTTCAGAAGATCGAAGATACGTATTACATGATGCACATTTATAAGTCTGGGGATGTCTATTTCGGCGCAGGGATCAAGGCTTACGAGCTGATGGTTCCGTTCAGAACGACTGATTTCGGCGCTAACGGCGGCGCTTTATTCGCGAAGCGAGACGGAATTCCTATGACAAACGTCGATCTTGTCAATCGGAATGAAGTACAGCTGAGATCAGGTATGGAAAATTATTATTTGTCAGGAAATCAAAGTCGTTTTTTGGTCGTTGGAGAATCATCCGCCAAGGGGGATTTCAACCTGGTCGCGCTCGTGCCCGACGAGAAGATTCTAGAAAAGCTGCCCTATTTGCAAATAATCGTAGCGCTTATTGCTCTGGCCTGTCTCATTTCGCTGCCGTTAGGGCTGTATTTGCTGCGTAGAACGGTATTGCTGCCGCTTAACCAATTGATGGCTGCGATGAAGCGTCTTCGAGGCGGGAATTTCGAAGCCCGGATTGAAGCGAAGCGCGCCTCAGATGAATTTATACTCGTGAACGAAACGTTTAACAATATGATGACGCAAATAAAGGAGCTTCGCATTCACGTCTACGAAGAGCAGCTAAGCAAGCAGAAGGAAGAGCTATTGCGGTTGCAGCTGCAAATTAATCCTCACTTTTTCATGAATTCATTGAACGTTCTGTACAATTTGGCCAAGGTGGGAAATGTCGAGTTGATGAAAGGGATGTCACTGTCCCTCATCCGGTATTTCAAGTACATGTTCAGGAGCAATCTGAGCTTTGTGAAGCTGAAAGAAGAGCTCGAACATACGAGAAATTATTTCCGTATTCAGGAGATGCGATATCCGGAAAGTTTAACCTGCGACATCCATGCGCCCGAGTTTCTAATGGACACTAATGTGCCGCCTCTTGTTATTCAAACCTTTGTTGAGAATGCGGTTAAGTATGCGGTTACGCTGGATGAGCCGACTAATATTTCAATCGCCATTGATGTCGTTGAGCTGGGGGGCGCTCCAAGTATGAATATCGTGATCCAAGATTCAGGCAAAGGCTTTCCTGAAGAAGTGCTGACTGTTCTGCAAAAAGGCGAAAGCCTATTCACGGAGGAAGGGGAGCATGTCGGCATATGGAACGTGCAGCGGAGATTGCGGCTGCTGTACGATCATGACGCGCATATCTCTTTCTCCAACGGTTCGCCGCGAGGGGCGGTTATTGAGATCACGATGCCGATTCATTCGAAACTATAAACGGGAGCTGCGAACGATGTACCGACTATTAATCGTCGATGACGAGAAACACATCATTGAAGGCATGAAGTTCGATTTGGATTTGAGCAAAAACGAAATCTCCAAGCTGTATACGGCAAACAATATGCGGCAAGCGATCCAAGTTTTTAACGAGCATCCGATCGATATTATGATTTGCGACATCGAAATGCCGCAGGGCAACGGCTTGGAGCTGTTGACTTGGGTTAGGGAGCATCACCCGGCGACGGAGACGATCTTCTTAACCGCTCACGAGGACTTCAAATATGCCAAGCAGGCGATTCAATTGGGAAGTCTGGAATATTTGATCAAGCCGGCGTTAGTCGACGAGCTGGAAGCGGCGATTGCAAAAGCGAAGCAGAAGATATCCAAGCAAAGCGAGCTTCATCATGTGAATCAGCTGTGGTCGCAAAATCATCCGTTGCTGGTGGAACGGTTCTGGATGGATTTGCTCGATCAAACGATCCCGTCCCATAAGAAGGTCATCCAGGAAGCAGCGGAGCAACGGAATCTCATCTACTCCGAAACGATGACGTTCCTGCCTGTGCTTATTAGCGTTCAGCGCTGGCATAAGCAAGTGAGTATGCGCGATGAAAAAATTTTGGAGTATGCGCTTAAAAATTCAGCGAAAGAAATGATCGTGCAGCAAGTGACGGACGGGCAACTGATTCCGGTAGGCAGAGGGAAAATTCTCGTTATCCTTTATTTCGAAACCTTTAACGAAGAAATCACGGAACATTTGGTTCGCTGCGCCGAAGCTTATATTGCGTCCTGCGCCCAATATTTTTATTGCGATTTATGCTGCTATATCGGAACTGACGGTTATATGCACGAGGTTATGTCTATCGTCCACGACTTGATCGCTCTGGATAACAACAACGTGGCATTTAATAACAAGGTTTTCTCTTTATTCGGGGAATCCGCCTCCTCCGTACAGATTAAATTGCCGGATATGCGAGTTTGGTCAGCCATGTTGAAGAAGGGAACAAAAGAAAAGATAATCGCGGAAGCGACAGAATTTCTGGAAAATTCAGTGCGAACAGAACATTTGGACGCGAACGCGCTGCGTCAATTTTATGAGGATTTCCTTCAGATGACGTATTTTGTGCTGAATCTGAAGGGGATACAAGCCCATCAATTGTATTGCGACGAGGTATCTTTGGCGCTATCCCGGAATGCTACGCGTTCGGTAACGGACCTGATCGCTTGGATTCGGCATACGGTCGAGAAAGCGAAGGATCAAGCGGAGGCGGTGGAAGAAGCGACCTCGGTTATTGAGAGCGTCAAAAAATATATTGCCGCACATTTGGCGCAGCTCGATCTTTCCCGCGAGGAGATGGCAGAGCACGTTTATTTGCATCCCGATTACTTGTCCCGTTTCTTCAAGAAAGAGACGGGCATGTCCATAACCGATTATTTGCTGAATGAAAGAGTGAATATGGCCAAGGAACTGCTGAGCAAGAGCGATATGGCGATCGGAAGTGTCGCATTATCTGTAGGCTATTCGAACTTCTCGCATTTCTCCAAAATGTTCAAGAAAGCCACGAACATGAATCCGAATGATTATCGTCAGCAGAGCCAGAAGGGATTGACGTTCGAATAAAGTCATAAAAGCGGTAACAAGAAAGTCAGCAAACTGTTAGATCGCTTTGGATCTATAGGCTATTATTTAAGCAAGCAACGCCAATCATCTTCAAAAAGGGGATAAAACATGAGAAAACAGACCAAAATCATTACGATAGTATTGTCCGTAATGATGGCAACGACGCTTTTCCTTTCGGCATGCGGAGGGGGAGGCAATAATATTAAGCCAAACGCCGAGTCCACGGACACGTCCTCTCCGGCTGCGAGTCCGGGAGCCGAATCGGCATCGTTAGAGCCGGAAGAGCTGACGATTGCATTTCCGATTTTCGGCGCTGTGCCAAAGGATATGAACCTCATTCAGGACGAAGTGAACAAAATCGCCAAAGCAAAAATTAACGCAACGGTAAAGCTCCTTCCGATTAGCTTCGGCAATTGGAATCAGCAGACGAATCTTATGATGACCAGCAATGAAAAGCTCGATTTGATGTTGATCCTCGGGACTTATACGTCGCAAGTGGCCAAAGGTCAACTGCTCCCGCTCGACGATCTCCTCGAGAAATACGGCGAGGGCATCAAAGCGGCGGTTGAGCCTGAATATCTCAAAACACCGCAAGTAGAAGGCAAAATTTACGGCGTTCCGACAGTCCGGGAGTTCGCCAGAAGCTTCGGATTTATGATGAGGAAGGACATTGCGGAAAAACACAATATCGATGTCAGCGCAATCAAAAATTTGGACGACGTCGAGGCGGTTCTGAAGGTTATTAAAGAAAAAGAGCCGAATATGACGCCAATTGCTCCAGGCGGCAGTAATACAACTTTCATGCAAACGTATATTCCTTATGACGGTTTGGGCGACGCTTATGGCGTACTGCCGAATTACGACAACGATTTGAAGATTGTCAATAATGTCGAATCCCCGGAATACGCGGCATACATGAAAAAATTCAGAAGCTGGTACACGTCCGGTTACGTGCTGAAGGATGCCGCAACGAACCAAACGTCGTCGGTTGATCTCGTAAAAGCAGGCAAGCTGTTCGGCTCGTTAATGCCGCTGAAGCCTGGTATCGACACGATGGAATCCCGAAACACGGGTTTCCCGATGGTTTCTGCGGAACTGATCGAACCGGTTGCGACGACGTTCACGACGACCGGCATTATGTGGGGAATTCCGCAACAAGCGAAAACGCCTGACCGCTCGATGATGATGCTTGATTTGCTTTACAAAGATAAAGATCTAATTAATTTGCTCATCTGGGGTATCGAAGGCAAGCATTACGTGAAAGTGTCCGATAATACGATTGACTTCCCTGAGGGCGTAAATATCAGCAACAGCGGATATTATATGCCGCTAGGCTGGATGTGGGGCAACCAATTCGTTTCGTACGTATTCAAGGGCGAAGATCCGGATATTTGGACGAAGACGGCGGAATACAACAAGAACGCCAAGAAGTCCAAAGCGCTCGGCTTCAGCTTTAATGCCGATCCGGTGAAGACCGAAATTACGTCAGTAACCAACGTTACTAACCAATATCAAAAAGGGCTTGAAACAGGCACGCTCGACCCGGATAAAGCGCTTCCGGATTTTATCGCCAAAATGAAGTCGGCAGGCGTCGAGAAGATTATCGCAGAGAAACAAAAGCAGTTGGACGAATGGGCGAAATCGAATAAATAAGCGAGTAACGACGACCCCAATCAACTCTCTGTAGTTGATTGGGGATCGTATTTTAGGCGGTATGTACGCAATCATCAGTTAGCAATTTGAAGGAGAGATACATCAATGAAGTATGTCAATCCCGTCATAAGCGGCTTCCATCCCGATCCGAGCATTTGCAGAGTGAACGAAGATTATTATTTGGTCACCAGTTCATTCGGATATTTTCCGGGAGTGCCGATATTTCATAGCCGAGACTTAATCAACTGGAACCAGATCGGCCATTGCTTAACGAGAGAAAGCCAGCTGAAGCTGACCGAAGGCAAGCAGCATAAATTTACTGCGGTTGGCTTTACGGGCATTTTTGCTCCTACTCTGCGTTATCATGAAGGCAAGTTTTACATGATTACGACGAATGTGGCAGTTGCTAAAAACTTCATCGTTTCGGCCGATAAACCGGAAGGCCCTTGGTCCGATCCGGTTTATTTGGAATGGCCGGGTATCGACCCCTCTTTGCTGTTCGATGAAGATGGCAAAGTGTATGTAACAGGAACAGCAGTAAATGACGAACCGACTGGCATTTATCAAGCGGAGATCGATCTGGAGACGGGCAGCCTGCTGTCGGAGCGCAGGAACATTTGGCAGGGGACAGGCGGCAGATTTCCCGAAGGTCCTCATCTTTACCGGATTGACGGCAAGTACTATCTGTTGATCGCCGAAGGCGGCACCGAATACGGCCATATGGTTACTATAGCGAGAGGCGATGCTCCTTACGGGCCCTTCGAGAGCTGCCCGCATAATCCGATATTAACCCATCGAAGCACGGGAAGCCCCATTCAAGCGACTGGACATGCCGATATCGTGCATGCGCATGACGGCAGCTGGTGGGCGGTCTTTCTCGGAATACGCCCTGTCGGGTATCCGTACCACCATCATCTGGGACGAGAGACGTTCTTGGCCCCGGTTACATGGACGGAAGAAGGCTGGCCGATCATTGGGCGGAACGGCCATGTAGACATGGAAATGGAGGCCCCTTCATTTGCGGCAACAGCGCAGTTATCGGATACGGGATTCGGTCGAGAAGATTTCGATTCGTTAGAATTGCCGTTTCAGTGGAATTTTATCCGAAGCCCCCGCGATGGCTCTTGGTCGCTTCAGGAACGTCCGGGATGGCTGACTTTATTCGGCCATGAAGTTAGTTTGAACGATCAGTATTCTCCGGCCTTTATCGGACGGAGACAGCAGCATCTAGATTGCGAGGCATCCGTATTCATGGAATTCGATCCAGCCGAAGACGGAGAGGAAGCCGGACTCACGGTTATCATGAACGAGTCCTCACATTATGAGATTGCAGTCATTCGAACGAATGGCCAAAGAAGGTTGATTTTCCGCCGGCGGATCGGAACGCTGTGGAAGATAGAGCGGGAAATCGAATATGAACAATCTGGCATTATTCTTGGCATCAAGGCAAATAGACAGTGTTATACGTTTACCTACTCGCACCCGGATGGAGAGCCTGTCGAATTCGGCAAAGGCGAGTGCAGCTATCTTTCGACGGAAGTAGCAGGCGGATTTACCGGCGTCTATATCGGCATGTATGCGACTGGCAATGGCGCCAGCTGCAAGGCTCCGGCTTACTTTGACTATTTTGACTATCGGTCCTTATAACATACAATTCATACAAGAAAAGAGGAAACACATATGACAATCAATAAGTTTTTCAACGCCCATCATTCGCCGATCGGCGCCTTCGCCAGCTTTACCCTCGGGTTTCCAGGAAGCGGCGGCGGGCTTGATCTCGAGCTCGGACACTCGCCACGCCAGAACGTATTCATCGGCGTAGAATCGCCTGAGCGAAGCGGGATTTATGAGGCTCTTCCGTTCTTTGAGTCTGCGGAGGACGAGAGCAAGCGGTATGACATTGAAGGCTCGCAGCATTTGAAACTTAAGCCGCAGATCATTAAGCCGTTCGCGAAAGAGGCGATTCAGCGCGATTTTCGGTTGGGCACGGATACTTGGCAAGCCGGCGATTTGACATTTACGATCTATACGCAAGCTCAGCCGGTGCCGGACCCAGCAACTGCGACCGATGAGGAGCTCAAGCTGGCGCTGATGCCGGCGGTGCTCGCAGAGCTGACAATCGACAATACTCGAGGCGACAGCAGCCGCCGGGCGTTCTTCGGCTATCAGGGCAGCGACCCGTACACTTCGATGCGACGTTTGGATGATACATGCGACGGGATCGCGGGAATCGGCCAAGGGCGGCATTCGGCGATCGTCTCGTCCGACCCGGGCGTTCGTTCGGCGAACTATTTCAGCTTGGAATATATTCTTACGGCTAAGCATGAAGAGAACTGGACGTTCGGCCTTGGACCAGTCGGCGCTTTGATCATGGACGTCCCTGCCGGCGAGCGCCGGACGTATCAGTTCGCGGTATGCTTCCACCGCTCCGGCATCGTGACGGCGGGAATGGATTGCTCCTACTGGTATACGCGTTACTTTAAAGATATCGAAGCAGTCTCTGCGTTCGCATTGTCGAATTTCGAAGCGGTTGCCGACAAAGCCCGTCAGTCGAATCGGATGATCGATGAAGCGGCGCATCTTTCGGATGATCAGAAGTTCATGATGGCGCACGCGATCCGTAGCTATTACGGCTCCACGCAGTTCCTTGATGCAGATGGCGAGCCGTTCTGGGTTGTCAATGAGGGCGAGTACCGGATGATGAACACGTTCGACTTGACCATCGATCAGCTGTTCTTCGAGTTGAAGATGAACCCGTGGACGGTCAAGAACGAGCTCGATATGTTCGTCAAGCGGTTCAGCTACGAGGATCGCGTCCGCTTTCCCGGTGATGAGACCGAATATCCGGGCGGGATCAGCTTTACCCACGATATGGGCATGGGCAATACAGTGTCGCGTCCTCATTACTCCTCGTATGAGCTGTATGGGCTGAGCGGCTGCTTCTCGCATATGACCTATGAGCAGTTGGTCAACTGGGTGCTCTGCGCGTCTGTATATGTGGAGCAGACCGGGGACCGGCAATGGCTCGAAGCGAACATGGACGTGTTCGTCCGCTGCTTCGACAGCATGCTGAACCGCGATCATCCGGATCCGGCGCAGCGCAACGGAATCATGGGCCTCGACAGCACGCGCGTCATGGGCGGCGCAGAGATTACTACCTATGACAGCTTAGACGTGTCGCTCGGGCAGGCGAGGAACAACATTTATTTGGCGGGCAAAAGCTGGGCATCCTACGTTGCGCTCGAGAAGCTGTTTGCGGAGAACGGAAGACCGGAGCTGTCGATGGCTGCAGGCGAGCAGGCGGAGAAATGCGCGGCAACAATCGTCAGCCACATGACCCCGGACGGCTACATTCCAGCGGTGATCGGAGAGGGGAACGACTCGAAAATTATTCCGGCGATCGAAGGGCTTGTTTTCCCGTATTTCACGAATTGCAAGAATGCGCTCGATTCGAACGGGCGGTTCGGACCGTTCATCCAAACGCTCAAGCGGCACCTTGATACGGTGCTGCAGGAAGGTATCTGTCTGTTCCCGGACGGCGGCTGGAAAATATCATCAACAAGCAACAATTCGTGGCTTAGCAAAATTTATTTAAGTCAATTTATCGCCCGGCAAATTCTCGGACTTCCAAAGGACGAGAAAGGTGCTGCAGCGGACGCCGCGCACGTGAAATGGCTTACCCATCCGACATTGTCGGTGTGGAGCTGGAGTGACCAAATCATCTCCGGCGAGATCGCCCTTAGCAAATATTATCCTCGCGGAGTCACGAGCATCCTTTGGCTGGATGAGAACTAAAGAGGAGGCCGATACAGATGGCACGAGACATTCATAATCTCATAAAGCAAATGACGCTGGAAGAAAAAGCGGGGCTGTGTTCCGGGCTTGATTTCTGGCATTTGAAAGGGGTCGAGAGGCTTGGGATCCCCTCGATCATGGTTACGGACGGCCCCCACGGCCTTCGCAAGCAAAGTCCTAAACCGGACGCCGAAGGCGATCATCTTGGCATACTCGCAAGCGTCCCGGCGACATGTTTTCCTTCCGCCTCCGGGCTCGCCAGTTCTTGGGACCGCGAACTCGTCGGCAAGGTCGGCACAGCGCTCGGCGAAGAATGCCAGGCCGAGGACGTCGCGGTGCTGCTGGGACCCGGAGCGAACATTAAGCGCTCACCGCTTTGCGGCCGCAACTTCGAGTATTTCTCCGAGGATCCGCACCTCAGCTCCGAGCTTGCCGCAGCCCATATTAACGGTGTGCAAAGCCAAGGCGTAGGCACCTCGCTCAAGCATTTCGCCGCCAACAACCAAGAGCATCGCCGCATGACCGGCAATTCGGTTGTCGATGAACGCACGCTGCGGGAGATTTACTTGGCAAGCTTCGAAGGAGCGGTCAAGAAGGCGCAGCCGTGGACCGTTATGTCCTCGTACAATCAGGTGAACGGGACGTTCGCTTCGGAGAACCATACGCTGCTCACCAATATTCTGAAGGACGAATGGGGTCATGCCGGCTTCGTCGTTTCCGACTGGGGCGCCGTTAACGATCGGGTGAACGGTCTCGCCGCCGGCCTAGAGCTCGAGATGCCTTCGAGCCGCGGGATTGGCGAACGAAAAATCGCAGAGGCGGTGAGGAGCGGGCGATTGGCCGAAGAAACGCTGGATCAGGCTGTCGAGCGGCTGCTTCGCATCATCTTCATGTCCGTCGACAATAAGAAGGCGGTCGCCAGTTACGACGCAGAGGCCCATCACCTGCTAGCGCGTGAGGTCGCGCGCGAATGCATGGTCCTGCTTCGCAACGAAGACGGCTTGCTGCCGCTTCCGAAGTCGGGCCGCATCGCCGTTATCGGCGCACTGGCGGAGGATCCGCGGTATCAAGGGGGCGGCAGCTCTCATGTGAACCCGACGAAGGTGGATCGCATCCGCGATGAGCTTGCGAGCGTTGCCGGGGCGCAAGCCGCGTTCACGTACGCGAAAGGCTACGATCTTGCGAGCGACGCTTCTGATGCGGCGCTTGTTCAGCAGGCGGTTGCCGCCGCCCGCACGTCCGACGTCGCAATCGTGTTCGCCGGATTGCCTGAGCGTTACGAGTCGGAATCATTCGACCGCGCTCACCTGCGTATTCCGGACAATCAGACGAAGCTCATCGAAGCGATCGCCGAGGTTCAAGACAACATCGTCGTCGTCCTGAGCAACGGCGCACCGGTTGAAATGCCTTGGCTGAGCAAGACGAAGGTGGTGCTGGAGGCTTACTTGGGAGGACAGGCGCTCGGCGGCGCGATCGCAGACATTCTGTTCGGCGATGTCAGCCCTTCGGGCAAGCTTGCCGAGACGTTCCCCGTTCGAGTGGAGCATAACCCTTCGTATTTGCATTTTCCGGGCGAGGGAAATACGGTCGAATACAAGGAGGGTCTGTTCGTCGGGTATCGGTATTACGATGCCAAGCGCATCGAGCCGCTGTTTCCGTTCGGACACGGGCTCAGCTATACGAGCTTCGCTTATTCGGACCTGCTGATCGACCGAAAGAACATGACGGACGAAGAGACTGTTCGCGTCAGCGTCAAAGTGAGAAATACCGGATCGCGTACGGGCAAGGAAGTCGTACAGCTCTACGTTGGGGATAGCGTCAGTGAAGTCGTCCGGCCCGAGAAGGAGCTGAAAGGCTTTGCCAAGGTCGAATTGCAGCCCGGCGAAGAGAAGGAAGTCACGTTCGAGCTGGACAAACGCTCATTCGCCTTCTACGACGTCCAGTTGAAGGATTGGCGCGTCGAGACCGGCGAGTTCGCCGTCCTGATCGGCCGCTCTTCGGCGGATATTGTCTTGTCGGACACGCTCGTCGTGCAATCGACGACGGTCATTACCCGAACGTATACGCGAAATTCCACCATCGGAGATTTGATGGCCGATCCGAGCGCCAGAGCTGCGGCAAGGGAACTATTGACAAATACCCCGTTGCCGATGCCTGCCGAAGGAAATGATGCTCAGAACGACATGTGGGCGGCATTTACCAAATATATGCCGTTAAGAACGCTGGTGGGCTTAAGCCGCGGCGTTATTACGGAGGAAGCCTTGGAAGGCTGGATAGAGAAGCTAAACGGTTCACAAACCGAAAATTGAAGGAGGAATCAGCAATGAACAAACAAGCCATCAGATGGATTTCAAGCACCGAGACTGCGCGTTGGACGGACAAACCGGTTTCCGCGCCTAGTGAGGCAACGGAAGCCGGCGCGGCAAGCCTGACGGTAGTCGCTGAGGATCGGCGTCAGAACGTGGAAGGGTTCGGCGGATGCTTCAACGAGCTGGGATTTACGGCTTTGAGCTATCTTAGCGACGAGCGAAGAGCCGAAGTTCTTTACGCCCTGTTCCACCCCGAGGGAGAGCAGCGGCTTAGCATTTGCCGTCTTCCGATCGGCGCGAGCGATTACGCCCATGAATGGTACAGCTTGAACGAAATGGACGGGGATTTGGAGATGGCGCATTTCTCTATTGAACGGGACCGTCAGTACTTGATTCCTTATATCAAAGAAGCGCTGAAGCTGAATCCGAATCTGAAATTGTTCGCGTCGCCGTGGAGCCCGCCGACTTGGATGAAGTTCCCGAAAGCATACAATTTCGGCACCCTCCGTTGGGAGAAGGGAATTTTGGAGGCGTACGCTCTCTATTTCGTGAAGTTCGTGGAGGCGTACCGCGAAGAGGGTATAACGATTCATCAGGTGCACGTGCAGAACGAAGTGGTCGCCAATCAGAAGTTCCCGTCCTGCGTCTGGACCGGCGAACAGCTTCGCGAATTTATCGCCGATTACTTGGGACCGGCGTTCGAGAAGCATGGGCTGGACACGGAAATCTGGCTCGGCACGATTAACTCGCCGGAGCCTTGGGACGAATGGCTGAAGAAAAAAACGGCGGACCACGACGCGTACGCGCATACGGTGCTCAGCGATCCGGAAGCGTACAAGTACGTTAAAGGCGTCGGTTATCAGTGGGCAGGCAAGTATGGCATACAGCGGACCGTGCTCAGCTATCCAGAGCTTCGGTACATGCAAACGGAGAACGAGTGCGGCGACGGGACGAATACGTGGGCGTATGCCAAATACGTATTTAATCTGTATCAGCACTATTTCACGAATGGAGTCAACGCTTACATTTATTGGAATATGACGCTCGAACCGAAAGGCCGCAGCACGTGGGGCTGGGAGCAGAACGCGATGATTACGGTAGACCCTTCAGCGCGGGAAGCCGTCTTCAATCCGGAATATTACGTAATGAAGCATTTCTCGCATTTCGTACCCGAAGGATCCAACCGGCTCGGAACGCGTGGACACTGGACTGGCAACGCGATCGCGTTCGAGACGCCGAGCGGTGAAGTCGTTGTTGCGATCGCCAACCCGTTCAAGGAATCGCGGATCGTTAGTGTATCGAACGGCGGAATGTTGCAATCGTTCGAGCTGGAGCCTGAATCGTTCAATACTATCGTATTCGGGAAGTCTTAGTGATAGATAAAGGACGGGGGAGAATGGTTGGAGTGCAACTGAATGGCGAGGAGGGAGAGATGCCGATGAACGCACCGGTTTATCTGTACCCGCAGCCGCGCCGGTATGAAGCTTCGGGCGGAAGTTCAACGGGGGCGGTACGGTTCAACATGCAGCCGATCGGGGACGAAGCTGCGCGTCTTGCCGCCAAGTCTGGAGCCGCGGACCGCCTTGCAGTGTCGCTCGCGTCCGCCGGCGGCGCGCGTCCGGAAGCGCGGCTGGGACAGGCCGCCACTCTGGCTCTCGTGGAATACCGCGCCGATCTTCATCCCCAGGGTTATATCCTGGAGTGGGGCGAGGACGGTCTGCATCTTACCGCCGGTACGGCGCAGGGCCTGCATTACGCGTTGCTGACGGCCGGACAGATGATGGACGGGCAGCGGGGGCTTACGGCGTGGGCGCACTGCCGGATCGAGGACGAGCCTGACTTCCCGGTCCGGGGGGTGATGCTTGACATCGGACGGAACAAAATCCCGAGGATGACGACGCTATTCGCTCTGATCGACCGGCTGTCCGAGCTGAAGTTCAATCATCTTCAGCTCTATATGGAGGGCTTCTGCTTCGATTACCGGTCGTTTGCGGCCCTTTTCCCTGAAGCGACACCGATCACCGCAGCCGAATACCTCGAGCTGGATGCCTACGCGAAGGCGCGCTTCATCGATCTCGTGCCGAACCAAAACTGTCTCGGGCATATGAGCTCGTGGCTGGCGAAACCAGAATTTCACGAGCTGGCCGAGCATCCGGACGGCCTGCCGACTTCGCTACCGTTGTCGTTCAAGCTGCCGTCGACGACGTTGAACCCGGTTGACCCGCGTTCCGTTGCGCTCGCCAAGGATCTATTCGACGAATTGCTGCCGAACTTCTCTTCTCCGTACGCCAATATCAACCTGGACGAGCCTTACGGCCTCGGAACAGGCAAGAGCAAGGAGACAGCAGACGATATCGGCGTCGGGGAGCTGTACCTGGCGTACGCGGAGCGGATGTTCGAGATCGTTCGCGGACACGGCAAGAAGCCCATGTTGTGGGGCGACGTGCTTGCTCATCATCCGGAGCTGGTCAGCCGACTGCCGGAGGACGTCACCGTGCTTCACTGGAACTACGACGCCCCGATTCCATACGGACCGTGGTGTCGAATGCTTCAAGAGAACGGCGTTTCGTATTTCGTATGCCCCGGAACGAGCTCCTGGTCCTCGCTATCGGGTCGTACGGACAATATGCTGGGCAACATCGTCGACGCGGCAAGGAGCGGCAAGGCATATGGAGCGCGAGGCCTGCTCGTTGCCGACTGGGGCGACGCCGGACACTGGCAGATTCCGGCCGTCAGCTATCCGGGCTTCGCCTACGCGGCAGGCGCGGGATGGCAGACGGAGGGCAATCTGGATCACATGGAACCGCTGGAGCATCATGTCTCATACCGGATGCTGCAGGATCGCAGCGGCGGCGGCGCGCGGTTTCTGATGGAAATGGGCCGGTACTATCATCTGGAGCGCAGCACGATAGAAAACATGACGTATACGAGCTACCTGCTGAGCCGCGGATTATCCGACCGGCAGAAGCTGGAGCAGGAGACCGCGGTCATGGTGGAATTGCTGAAGCTTCTAGGCGGCAGCGGAATGCCGTTTCGGATAGATTACCATTATGTGGAAATGGAAGAATGGCTGCAGCGGCGTCGCGAAGAGCTTGATCGCCTCGATCTCGCAGGCACGGACGCCGTTAATCTCCATGATGAGCTCGCGAACACGCTCAGCTTGATCGGGCAGGGTGCCGGTCTTCACCGCTATATTTACCGCCAGGATTTACCTGATAATGCGACGGAGATCCTTTGGCTGGAGCGGCTGCAGGAGCAACTGAAGACGGCAGCCTCGGAGTTCAAGCGCTTGTGGCTCGCGCGCAATCGCGAGGGCGGACTGGCTGCCAGCACGGCGGCGTTCGATAAGCTGCTCGGGCAATACGGGGAGCGTTTGCGGGAGCTCAAGTCGTAAAAGCCGTCTGCGGAGGGAACCCGTGAAGAAGATTTATAGCATCAAGGTTCCCCAACCGCAAGGCACGAAACCCGAAGTTCCATCCAAAAGGAATGACCCCGAGTTTCGGCTAGATAATCCAAAGAAAGCACGCAGAAAGGTTCCTGCGAAATAACAATTGGCAAAGCTCCCTTCGAACTGCTCGGAGGGAGCTTTCTTGCAATAATATAACGCTGCTCTGTTATAGTTATAGCTTCTGCGCAGCACATTTCGCGTGATAACGTTAAAGTTGGATTCTTCGCTCATGTGGGCAACTCTATATGTCCGTGCTAGACCAAGTTCCGAATGAGGATATGTTTCCGAAGATCCCGGGCTGGACGGAGGAAGCGCAGGGCAAACCGCGCAGGGTGCAAGGATCAATTTAAGCCTCATATAAGGTTGTAAACTCATGATTTCTTGACACCGAATCGCCAGCTTGCCGTGCAGATTATGAAAATAAAAATCCATAAGAACATCAATAAAGGAGCATGCCGCAGCATGCTCCTTTCGCATTTTTCGCCGATAGACCGGTTAAGCTGAACCGTATCACAAATAGGGCGAAATTTTGGGGCTAGTGAATCAGAAGGTATTTCGACTTGATCGGATAATAGTCGGGTCCAGTCATGTCCGCTGCGGTTTTTTGTAATACTGCGCTTATACTTATTTGTATAATCAGGAAAGATGGTGACAAGGAAGTATGGAAGGAGAAATGCTAGATGGATACATCCGAGCAATCAGGATTCATCGATTTTACTAATCCTGCAGACTGGGAAGCATGGCTCGCGAATCATTACGATCGACAAGAAGAGGTTTGGCTTAGAGTCGCCAAGAAGGATTCGGGGATCGTGTCGATCACGATTCCAGAAGCGCTGGATGTAGCCCTTTGTTATGGTTGGATCGATAGTCACCGTAAAGGATTCAACGAGGCGTATTACTTGCAGCGGTATTCACCGAGGCGGCCGAAGAGCCCTTGGTCCATGATTAATGTGAAAAAGGCTGAGAAACTAATGGAGTCCGCACGAATGAAGGCTCCTGGTTATGCTGAAATACGCCTGGCACAGGCGGATGGAAGATGGAAAGCGGCCTATGAATCGCAGAAGAGTGCAACAATTCCGCCCGCCCTTGCGGCAGCGCTTGAGGAGCATGGACAGGCCAAACAAGCTTTCATCCAGCTCGACAAGACTGCTCAATATGCCGTTTTCCTGCCGCTCCTGAAAGCAACAACAGCAAAGAGTCGGGTGACTCAACTGCAAAAAGCGATAGCGAAACTGGAAGCCGTTCGATGACTTTGTTATTTCAATGCTTGCAAGCTCAGTTCTTTCTTGTATTGCAACGGTGTTTTGCCAAGCACGCGTTTGAAGTCGGTAATAAAATGTTGTTGACTGCTGTAACCAAGATCATAGGCCATATCCGCCCAATCGGGGTTATCACGTTCACGAATGAAGCTCGCTGCCGCAAGCAGTTTATTCCTCTGAAGCTGCCACTTAATCCCGATCCCCACATACTCTTGAAAAAGCTGCTGGAGCCAACGCTCGCTTTTGCCAACCCACTGTGCGACATCCTTGACGGTCTGCAAGCTCTCGGTCTCAAACGCGGCGATGATGTTGTTTATGATCTCTATGTTAGGGTCAACTTGCGGGTTTTGTGCTTGAAAGAGTTCGGCTAGAGCGCCAACAGCAGCGTCGTCATGTAAGGCTAGCGTGTTCTCGATAAAATGTTGGTCTGCTTCAGGAAACACTTGCTGCAAAGCAATCGTTTCATTGTGCAAGCCTGCCAAGGAAATCACGGTTTCCACCGTGACTTTTGCATGGGCTTGCCGCTGAGGTGTTTTTTGTTCGTCAAACCCTATATTATAACGGTCATAATGCCTTTAGTATCAAGGCTCTAGAGTTGTTTTGGCTCTGCGAAAGTTGAGTTATAACGTCTAAAGCAGAGAACAGTGTGTGACACTAATGTCGGGTGACAAGATCATTATCTCATTAAATGCCGCGTAAATCGCGGTTTTTTTGTTTTATGGGATAAAGTTGTTGTCACGACCAATTGACAAGAACTTTATCCCATTCCCGATTTTGACAAGAACATTATCTCATTCCCGACGATCGACGATACAGCAATCAATTTTGAAGGGAGCCTTCTGTGGTCTTATCGCCGTTGCGCCGCAAATGTGGTCAGACATATTACGCATTTTAGATCTTAAGTCTCTTCATAGTTGAATAAACCAGGGTATTCCCTTATTATTCCAATATAAATATGGTTGATTATTGGAAATGAAAGTACAGAAAATAAAGGGATTTTCAACCCTATTTATTCACTCAATAAAATTGTTTTGATTACGCATGATAGGTTGATTGCGAGGCAGGCAAAGCGCATTATTAGTTTTAGAGATGGGCGAATGTATGAAGAATAGGGGCTGGCGAATGCCTACCGTTAGAGCCAAGAGCCAACCACGACATGCTCATGGCGAGGATCGCGCGGAAAGTGACGAACAAGCGCGTCCTTAAACTGATTCGGGCTTACTTAAACACAGGGGTCATGGTGGATGGGGCAATTAATTCCAGACGGGATGCCTGGGAAATGTCTCGAAACACAAATAACGCCCTTCCGACTTCCTATTGGGAAGCGAAAGGGCTGAAAAGTATGCTCTCTCATTACTTGTGCCAACCCTCATTTGATCAACAGGAGGCTTTCTTGTTTGCTTTTAAAAAAGTCAGCAAAGCGATAACGAAAAAGTCAGCAAACTGTTAGTGACGGTTTCAGCATTGTTTTATGATAAGCATATAGAGAAACAAAGAAAGAGGGAATGAGGGGATTTACTTGGCAGAAGCATCAGTCATAATGAATGAAGAAAAACAGACGAAAAAGATAAAAAAGAGAGGTTTCAAAAAGTTTATTCCGCTTACACTAATGACGGTACCGGGATTGCTGTATCTTGTACTCAATAATTACCTGCCTATGTTCGGAATTGTTATTGCTTTCAAGAATATCAATTTTTCCAAAGGGATCTGAGGCAGCGATTGGATAGGTTTCAAAAATTTCGAGTAGGCGTTAACCGGTGCGTTGATGCCGGAAGCGACAAGCTTTCCTCCGGTATCGAGATTGGCTCGACATGGAATCCGGGATTTCACAAAGAAATGGCGGAAATCGTGAGTAAACAGGCACTAGCAGTAGGAGCTATGCATTCATTCGCTCCGGTACTGGATATTTCGCGCGATTCACGCTTCGGGCGTCAGGGAGAAACCTACGGGGAGGACCCTGCATTGGCATCGGCAATGGGGACGGCCTATGTATCCGGGTTGCAGAATGATGGAGAGCTTAAAGAAGGGGCGAACCGATCTGGTGATTGAAGTAGCGGATAACGGGCCGGGCATTCGTCCTGACCGTCTAGCGGAGATCAACAGTATGCTGACTCTGCTATCAGAAAATGCCCAGCTTGGGTATGGGAGACAACAGTCACTAGGTATTGCTAATGTACATGCACGGATTGTTTTGCAGTATGGAAGTCAATACGGGGTGCGCAAGGATTCATTCGAAAGCCGCGGTACGGTAGTCTCTATTCGCTTGCCATTAAATATGCTCCAGATACATTCAGATAAATAGACAATTCTTGAAGGTGAGGGAATACGATGAAGGCTATTATGCTTATGTTTGACACGTTGAATAGACACATGCTTCCTCCTTACGGATGCGATTGGATTCATGCACCGAATTTTGCAAGGCTGGCCGAGAAAACCGTTGTTTTTGACCAGGCTTATGTGGGAAGTATGCCTTGTATGCCTGCGCGACGGGAGCTTCACACGGGGCGATACAACTTTCTTCACCGCAGTTGGGGCCCGATAGAACCTTTCGATGACTCCATGCCAGAGTTGCTCAAGAAGAATGGTGTTTACTCGCATCTGGTAACCGATCACCAGCACTACTGGGAAGACGGTGGCGGCACCTATCACACCCGATACAGCTCATATGAGCTGATTCGCGGGCAGGAAGGCGATCCATGGAAGGGGGAGGTAGCCGATCCGCAGATACCGGAGATGATCGCCACGAAGCAAAAGGACCAGTGGATGCGGCAAGATTGGGTTAACCGTAAATATATTCGGGAAGAGCAGGATTTTCCGCAAGCGCAAACGATGGAGAAGGGCTTGGAGTTTATACGGACGAACCATATGGAGGACCGATGGTTCGTCCAGATAGAAACATTTGACCCGCACGAGCCTTTCTATGCGCCGCAAAAATATCGCGACTTATATCCGCATAAGTACGAGGGAAAACATTTTGATTGGCCTCCTTACGGCCCAGTAAAAGAAACGAAGGAAGAAATCGAACACGTCCGGTTTGAATATGCGGCCCTACTCAGCATGTGCGACCACTATCTCGGCAAAGTGCTTGATACCATGGATGAATTGGATCTGTGGAAGGACACGATGCTTATAGTAAATACCGACCATGGGTATTTACTAGGGGAACATGATTGGTGGGCCAAAGTAATCATGCCGTTCTACAACGAGATTGCCCATATGCCACTTTTCATATGGGACCCGCGAAGCGGAAGATGCAATGAACGCAGGAACAGCTTGGTGCAGACCATCGATTTAGCTCCAACTTTGCTTGAATTTTTTGGACTGGACATTCCTGTGGATATGCAGGGGAAGGTTCTTAAGGAAACGATAGCCAGTGACCTTCGGGTACGCGAGGCCGCTCTTTACGGAGTGCATGGCGCACATGTGAATGTGACGGACGGCCGCTACGTCTATATGCGTGCTCCGGTTTCTAAGGATAATACTCCGTTATACAACTACACTCTGATGCCGACTCATATGCGCAGCAGGTTCTCATTGAAGGAGCTGCAGGAGATCAGTTTACAAGAGCCGTTCTCCTTTACGAAGGGAATACAAACGTTGAAGGTTGAGTCAGCCGGGCATGGCCATTTCCATTCCTTGGGAACATTGCTATTTGACGTTAACGAGGATCCGTTTCAGCAACATCCTATTCAGGATCAGAATGTCGAGACAAACATGATCGGAATGCTCAAGCAGCTTATGGAAGCAAATGAAGCTCCGCTTGAGCAGTATGTTCGATTAGGTTTATAGGGGGAAAGTGAGGCCATGAATATGACAGATCCGCTTAAGCCTTCTTGCTGCTCTGTTTCCCGAACTCAGGCTTCCTTGACGTCCATTTTTGACAGAAGGGAAAAAACGAATGAAACGAATCCGGGGTCTCTTTTAACACAACCTGTCAAACAAAATATGATTTACTTGCCGGGCGGGGAGTTTCTGATGGGTACTGACGATCGAGAAGGTTTTCCTTCCGATGGAGAGGGTCCGGTGCGGGCCGTCACTGTGGCTCCATTTTATATCGATCCGTATACGGTAACGAATTTGGAATTCAAGATATTTGTAGACGCAACCGGGTATGTATCGGATGCGGAGAAGTTCGGATGGTCGTATGTTTTTCATCTGTTTGTGCCCGAAACCGGAGTCAAGATCATAGGCTCGACCAGGCAAACCCCGTGGTGGCTGGCCGTCGTAGGCACCAACTGGCGCGCTCCGGAATGGCCCGGCTCCGGAATCGAAGAAAGGCTCGACCACCCGGTCGTTCATACCTCTTGGAACGATGCGGATACTTACTGCAGATGGGCAGGCAAACGGTTGCCGACGGAGGCGGAATGGGAGTTTGCAGCCCGGGGAGGTCTCGTTCAGAAACGATATCCATGGGGAGATGAGATCAAACCCGACGAGAAGCACATGTGCAACATATGGCAGGGGAAATTCCCGAAAAAAAATAACGCCAGTGACGGATACGTCGGGACGGCACCCGTACAAGCCTTTGAACCGAACGGATATGGCCTGTACCATATGGCCGGTAATGTCTGGGAGTGGTGCGCGGACTGGTTCAGCCCGGCCTTTCATGTGAACGGGCAGCGGGTGAACCCAATCGGTCCGTCGAGCGGAACAAGCCGTGTGATGCGCGGCGGATCCTATTTATGTCACATATCCTACTGCAACCGCTACCGTGTAGCTGCCCGCAGCCAGAATACACCGGACAGTTCCACGGGTAATATGGGCTTCCGCTGTGCCGCCGATGCTTAAGCTATGATCTTTAGTTCATACAGAAACTCAAATCAGCAGTCAACGATAAAATTATCGCAGAAAAGCAAAAGCAATTGGATGCATGAGCCCAATCCATACTTTGGAGCCGGTAGGGCTCAGCTTCGGGGACGGATCGGACACCCATACAATGCCTCCGTTTTCCTTAACCGCTTTCTTATACCACGATTCAGCCTTAAGAGAATCAAGGCCAATCTTTCTTCCCTCATATAGCGTGTGCAATTCGAACCCGTTCGTTCCGAATAAGGTTGTATTGTAATCCATCCATGTGTAGGCGTATTTATAATTGATCATCGTCGTGGTCAAGAAATCGCGTTTGGCTTTCTCTTCGTAGATCCCCAGCCCATTAGGCGGTTTCAATAGTTCATACAGATTGCTGTTGGCGAAATAAAGATTGGAGATGGCCGTCAGATTAGATGCCATAATGTGTAGTTTATCCGAAATCAAATCAAGCATACTTAGGTTCGAGGCAGTCGCCTTCTCCCTGATTGTATCCTTAGAAATCGTTAGGGAGACATAACCGAATAATACGAGAGGAAACATGATCAAGCACAGGAAGGAGAGCAATATCTTTCTTTGAACGCTGCTTTTTTTGATAATCAAACTTTTCCACATTTTCTTCCCTCTTGTCGAAGTTTTACTTGAAATAGTTCCCCGTTTGATTGACCGTTTCGATCACTTCCTGGAGCGATTTATATCTTTCGTATTCGGATATACGAGCGTCATTGCGAAGCCAATCGCGTATTTTGGAATCCAGAAAATAAATATTCGATACTGACAGCATGTTCTGATTGATCGCTTCCAGCTTCTCTGACACTTGCCGTAATATAAGCAGCTATGATTGAATAACTCGAAATCCGCAATTCCCGGTAGAGCTGTCCGGCGTATTCGAGCTTCGCGCCGCAACCCTATAGCGGTTGCAGTAGGAACGGTGGCATAGGTACGAGCCCCCGCGCATCGACCGTCTCCCTGTAGGCTGGTTGAACAGCGGATTTGTCCCGGAGGATTGCCGGTGATATGCAGGACTGAACCAATCCTGGCACCACTCCCACACATTACCAGACATATTGTAAAGGCCGTAGCCGTTCGGTGAATAGGCATGTACAGGGGCAGTCCCTACGTAGCCGTCGCTTGCGTTATTCTTAATCGGAAACTTTCCTTGCCATATATTGCAGCGATGCTCGCTGTCAGGCTTCAGCAAGTCCCCCCATGGATACGTTCTTCTCTCCAATCCCCCGCGCGCCGCGTACTCCCACTCTGCTTCCGTAGGCAGACGCACCCCCGCCCAGCGGCAATAAGCGTCCGCATCATTCCAAGATACATGAACGACCGGGTGATCCAACCGATCAACGATACTGGAATCGGGCCCCTCGGGAGCAGCCCAATACGCTCCCTTGACGGCCAGCCACCAAGGCACGGACTGCGGCACGTCCGTGACTCGCGCTCTCGTCTCTTCGGATGCTAATAAATGAAAAACGTAAGACCAGCCAAATTGCTCCGCTTCCGTCACATATCCGGTAGCATCCACGAATAGCTGAAAATCGGCGTTTGTAACCGCATAAGGCGATATCTGAAAACCATCGACCGTTACCTGGCGCATCGGACCTTCTCCATCAGCAGGAAATCCGTCCCCAGCATCGGTCCCCATCGTGAAAGTTCCCTTTGGTATGGTTGCCATAGTGTCCCACGTCGGCTTATCGAAAACCTCAGGCTTTTTAACATGGAATTGTATCTTTTCTTTTTTTGCATGCGAAGCTTCCCTGGCTGCTACGCAGCATGATGTTTTTTTTTCCAACTGTCTGACCCCCAATGGCAAATGTTTCAAATGTCGGAGACGTCTATACCGGCTTGTCCTGACACTATAATAATGTAAATAGTTTGTATACGGAAGCAAGCAACGCTGAAGGTGGCGGAATTAGCTTTCTCAAGCTCTAGCTACCGACAAAAAATTAGGTTATGATAAGAATATAAATAATTCCCCCCAAAATAAATGGGATAAGTAAGGATAAAAATGGATAACCAATTATTCAGGCAAACTTTTAAAAAAAATCTTTATCAGCGTATAGCCGAGCAGGGAGTCGTATCAAAAGCTGATCTCCTGTCCTTTTATAAAATAACAACCAGCACGATGAATCGGTTCCTCGAGGAACTGCTTGAGGATAACCTGATAGAGGAATCTGGCCTTGGCCCTTCTAAAGGAGGGAGAAAACCTATCCTTTTTCAGATCAACCCCTTTTATGGATATTTTTTTGGATTGGAGATATCACGGTTTTATTCCTCTTTGGGCTTGTTTGATATGCAAATGAATCCCAAATCCTTCATACGGTGGAGGATGGACGATGACATGACACCAGAGCTATTCGTCAAATACGTCTCGAAGCAAATGCTGTCGCTGTTAAAAGATCATCGGCTCGAAAAAAGTCAGGTCATTGGCATCGGCATTGGTGCGGTAGGTCCTCTCGATAGAGAAAAGGGCATTATTAAGAAACCACTCTATTTTCCCGCCAACGGATGGACGGATGTATCAATTTGCAGCCTTATCAAAGAGGCGACCGGCATTCCCGCTTATTTGGATAATGGTGCGAATACAGCTCTCCTTGGCGAGCATTGGGCTATGCGCAGTGAGCATGTACAACATATGCTTTACGTACATGCAGGAGTCAGCTTGCGATCTGCTATGATGTCTTACGGTCGAATTGTTCATGGAACGGTCGATATGGAAGGCTCGATTGGTCAAATGATTATTCAAACAGACGGTCCCAGATTGCAGGAGCATGGGAACTATGGCGCATTGGAAGCTTTTGTCTCCGTACAAGCACTGGAGAAGCAAGCGCGTTCCGAAGCCAAGATGGGAAGAGATGAACTTGTATCTCGTTACCATGTCGCTCCCGATAAGATTCAGTATGACATGCTGCTGAGAGAATTATCCCAGAACAGCCCTTACGCTATAGAATTATTCCTTCGAGCTGCGAGACATTTCGGCATTGGACTGGCCAACTTAATTAATGTGTTTCATCCTGAGACGATTATACTTGGCGGCACGCTGGTTAATTCTCATGATCTTTTCTTCCAGATCGCCGTTGAGACTGCCCAAAAGAATACGTATTATTTTCCTGAGTATGTTCCCGTATTTTCCAAAGGGCTGTTGAAAGAGGATGCCGTAGCGACCGGCGCGGCGCTTATGGTGTGGAAAGCAATGGACATATTTTAAAAAATAACAATGCCAATAACCCCTGACAGCAAAATAACGATAAACGGATGCAGCTTGAACTTCAGTATGCCGAACACTGCCCCTGCGCATAGCATTAAGGTTGCTATTGATGTCCAGCCTATCGACTGTCTATCCATCTCGGTCAAGCCAAAATGGATAGCCGCATACACGATTAACCCGACAATAATAGGCCGTAGACCATAAAAGGATGACTTCACCCATTTATTCTGATTCATTCGGTAGAACAAACCCGCAAGGATGATAATAACAAGCAATGAGGGCAAAATGATGCCCAACGTGCTGGCAATGGCTCCCCAAATCCCATACGTATGATAACCGATTAACGTAGCCGTATTCGTGGCGATTGGGCCTGGGGCCATTCCCGCCAATGAAACAACCTCTTGAAATTGATAGCTCGACATCCAATGCTCTTGTTCAACTTTATATTGAATTATTGGAATGACCGCATAACCGCCTCCGAATGAAACAAATCCGATTCTAAGAAAGGTCAAAAACAACTCCCATAACAGCATACTTGCCTCCTTAAATATAATACTCCGGATAGACCAGCTCGGTCTTGCGGACGTAAGCCAGCGGCTTCTCGGTATTCACCTTTACCCCAAGCCATTCCTTTGCCTTCACGAGTATGATGCCAATAAACAATCCAGCAATAATAACCAAAGTAGGATTAATATTTGCGAATAGCAGGACCGCTAAGGTGATGACGGCAACCCCTGCCGTTGTTTTGTCAATCAACGAGGTGCGTGCCAGCCTATACGCAGCGACTAGAATCAATCCAATGACAGCAGCATGTATGCCTTTGAGCGCAGCGATGACTTTAGGATATTCATCCAACCATCCATATACAAAACTGAGCATAAATACGATACCAAAGGTAGGAAGAGTTATGCCGGTAACGGCAGCAATAGCTCCCAATACGCCTCCTATCCGATAGCCGATAAAAGCCGCTGCATTAACGCCTACGCCCCCTGGCGCTGAGCCTGCGAGAGAAAGGATATCATTCATTTCACTGCTGTCCAACCAACCTCGCTTACCGACAATCTCCCTTTCAATAATCGGTATCATCGCATATCCGCCGCCAAGGGTAGATGGTCCGATGCAAAAGAACGCCCAAAACAATTCCAGCAGCTTTCTCCCCAAACTCATGCGATTTCTGATCATGGAGACCACCCTCCAATAATAATATAAGATTAGTATAGCATCTTTTTTTCATTTTGGAATTATGTTTTCGTCTATTCATTTATAAAGATTTATTATCGGCATTATTCACCTTTCGTTTATTTCTTTTTGAATAAAAGTTAATGTTATAAGTCAGAGGGTACTGCAAGCGTTGAAGCTGGAATGGATCACTTATCGCATTGGACGTCCCGACGCAAATTATTGACGGAAGCACAATGGTGCCCCTGCGCTTTGTCGCGGAAAATAGCGGGTTCCAAATTTCGTACACCAACGCAAACGGAACGATGACGATTCAACGCGGAGGAAGGCGGCAATCCAAAGCCTTCTCAAGAGCCGACGGTCGAGAAGGTTGAGCCTTACGTTGTCAAAGGCCACGTTCATGACGCGCTAGGCCGTCCGATAGAGGGAGCTGTCATTTACGCTGACAACTGCGTTAAATGCGTGCCGATCGGCCGATATAAGGTAACAGCCAGATGGCTGCCGGAAGGCTACGAGCCGATCCCGATGCAAATCCGGCTCAAAACGTCGGTACCTACGCGGAATACGCCGAAATCGAGTTCTATGAATCTCGCGATCAACATCCAACTATATCAGCGAGGTCGAAGTGAGGCTCCCGGGCATTTAATGTGACAAACGGCATTTTATATGATAGCTGCAGCGAGATCTTTTCCGGACGGAGTCAATTTGATTGAGATGCTGTAACAGCCAGGAGTAGCTACAATATTCCAACAACGAAGGGTACCTAATTGGGTACCTTTAAATTTCGCCTTCAGAGTGATACGCTGAACCGTATCACAAGTAAGGCGAAATTTTCGCAGAATCCACAGCCGTATCGGGCTGTGGATTTTTGCTATTTCGCTTTTACAGGAAATCCTTTGCATGATCGCTTTCGGTGTAGATGGATATGAGAACAATTGCAGTTTCCTCGCTTATATTTTTCACGAAATGGGGCGTACAGGCATTCCAACTAAAAGAGTCGCCCTCTCCAAATTCAGACTTATCCTCTCCTTGCTCTGCGTAAATTCTTCCTTTCATGACAAAATGAACTTCTTCGCCTTCATGTGCATGCGGAACAACGCCTGTTGAAGCACCGGGAGGGATTTCGACGATCATCATCCTCACATTTTTGGTAGAGCTTAGGTGCTCCACTTTTAAATGTTCAACCCCGCTTTTCGTGATCCTTCGTTCTTCTTTGCGGACAATATTCATGCGTTCCTCTTGTCGCAGCAGCAAGTAAGCCAAGGGTACCTTCAAAGCTATAGCGATGCTTTCCAACGTAGCGATAGACGGTGAGGTTTTATTCGTTTCAACTTGGCTCATGAAGCCTTGGGATAAGCCGGTTTCTTCGCAGATTTGAACGATGGTAATGTTTTTGCGTTTGCGGATTGTCCGTATGGTGGAACCGATATTCATCCCGTTTTCACCTCACAAGAATATTTGTAATACAAAATATATATTAATAATAACAATATTTTTGTTGACATGCTACATCGCCGTGTCTTATATTAGTCATACAAAATAAACATTATTATTACTTATAATTTGAAAGAGGAGAGGGAAAAGAATGACGAAAGTAAACGTTGTATCGACTATAATGCGTGTGGTGTTGGGAATATTATTTTTAGCCCATGGAATTAGTAAAATGCAGATGGGTCTAGGTAATGTTGAGGCTTGGTTCAGCTCCATTGGTGTTCCCGGAGTATTGGCTTATGTTGTTGCGGTTCTCGAACTTGTCGGGGGAATTTTGCTGATTGTGGGCCTTTTTACCCGCTATGTATCGGTTTTATTTGTTATCTTGCTTATTGGCGCGATTTTTTCGGTGAAGCTTCCCGCAGGATTGCTTGGAAACAGCCAAATGGCAGGTTATGAGCTGGATCTGAGCCTTATTGTAGTAGCGCTATATTTGATTTTTTCTGACCATTCGCCACTATCGGTCGATCATGCAATATTTAGAAAACGCAGAGCATAACGAAGTGGAGGAGTGTTCCTATGAACCCGACTTATCAATATGACATTCAACTTCCATCTCATATGGATCCGGACAAAAAATACCCGACAATCTTCACGCTTCATGGAAAAGGGTCTAACGAGAAAAATATGTTAGGTCTAGTGGCGCCTGTATCCGATGATTTTATTATTGTCGGTATTCGCGGTAATCTTATACTAGGTGCCGGGTTTCAATATTACGAGTTAAAAAGCCTAGGCAATCCCATTAGGGAAATGTTCGACCAAGCGGTTCAGCAACTGGAAGTATTTATTCATTATGCTACGGAAAAGTACCCGATTGATGCGACAAAACGTTATTTGCTGGGGTTCAGCCAAGGCGCGATCTTGTCCATGGCATTGGCGCTTACGATGGGGAACCAGTTGAAAGGAATCGTTGCGTTAAACGGTTATGTTCCTGATTTTGTAAAAATAGAGTATACTCTGAGGAGCATACATGATGTATCGGTGTTTGTTTCACATGGGGAATTCGACTCCGTTTTCCCGATTCGGATCGGTCACGAAACAGCGGCTTATTTTGAAAATCAAACGTCTCACTTGACTTTCAAGACTTACCCAACCGACCATGGCGTCTCCGAGGAGAATCAACGGGATTTCGTGAATTGGCTTAAAAAAGATGCCGGAGTGCATTCATAAAAGGAGTGAATAAATAGATGATACCTTCTTATTTTTTCGCACACGGCGCACCCTCGATCGTCTTAGAACATAATGAATACACGGATTTTATCAAAAATTTTGCGGCGGGTACGCCCAAGCCAAAAGCGATCGTGCTTTTTTCGGCACATTGGGAACAATCCATGCAGACCATCAGCGCGGCCGATACGTACAGCACGATTTACGATTTCTCGGGCTTCCAGGATGAGCTTTACCGAATGACCTATCCGGCTAAAGGAGAGCGTTCCATTCGCGAACAAATTCATTCGCTGTTTGCGAAGCATGGCATACAGAGTGTGTTAGATGAAGAAAGAGGGCTGGACCACGGCGCTTGGGCTGTCCTCAAGCTGATGTACCCCGATGCAGATGTTCCGGTGGTTGCTCTATCCGTAAACCGATATCTAACCAATGAGCAGCAGTATCAAATAGGCAAAGCTTTGTATGAGCTCAGGGAACAGGATGTCCTTATTATAGGCAGCGGCGGGACCGTTCATAATTTACGGAGGTTAAAGTGGCAGGGGGAAGGGATCGACGAATGGGCTGAATCGTTCGATAACTGGCTGCAAAACGTGTTAGAAACTTGGGATATCAATACGCTGTTTAATTATAGGGAATCAGCTCCTAACGCTGAGGAGGCTGTACCGACTAACGAACATTTTATTCCTTTATTGCTTGCGATGGGGGCAGGAGACAAGAATCGTCAAGCGAAACTGCTTCACCGGAGTTATCAATTCAGCAACTTAAGCTTGAGCTGCTGGCAATTTAATTGATGATCTCGAAAAAGATTACTCTTACAGTAAAATCAACTATAGAACGGACGATCATATTCTCGCTTGCTGCCGTGTTTATCGCACAGCAGCTTACGCATTGGGAACCGCTTTCCTTTATGCTGGGCAGCTTAGTGTTTATTGCGATAGCCTTGCTGCTGCCCCAGCTAAGAGGGATGACGTTATGGCTTACCGTGTCCTTTATGGCCGTGGGAGTGCTGCTCCTTCTCCTTCAGAAGGCGGAAACAAGATTCTGGTTTGAAGCAGCCGGTATCAACGTGACCCTTGTCACCCTGTTTGTTTTCGCACCTTTGTTCGGAATCCCGGTTCGGATTCCGGATTATATCGAAGCTTTGAATCGGTTCTATGAGACGAAAGTACGCAGTAGGTCAGTCCTGTTCACCGGTACGCAGCTTTTGACCCAAATCATGGGTGTTTTCCTCAATGTAGGGTCCATACCCGTAGTTTATCATGTCGTTTTTGTTAAACCCCATCCAGGCATGTCACGGCTGCTTGCGAATGCACTGAACCGTGGATTTGCGGGGGCGATTTTTTGGTCTCCCTACTTTGCCGCCATGGCAGTCGTGGTCTCATCGCTTTCGTTAAACTGGTCGACACTTCTTCCCTACATGCTCGGTTTGTCGGTGATCAGTCTCTTTGTGAGTCTAGCCGTGGATTATAAAGGGCTGCGAAATGCTGAGATTAATCCTCGACCATCGGAAGGAGAGGTCATCAGGCAAGCGGAACAAGCCGCAAACACGGGTAAAACAGCGTTCCCGGCAGGGCTCGGCGTTTATTTAGCATCTGCTATTATCGTCATCTTAGTATTGGAGCAATTCGTCCAGCTGCCGATGGTACTGATCACCTGCATGGCAGCAGTTCTATTCCCGTTGGTCTGGTGTTTGTCGAAAGGGGAATTTGCGACATACCGTCAAGGATTGGCGAATCATGTCACGGTTACATTGCCAGCCCTGAAAAAGGAGATAACGCTATTTCTGGCAGCGGGTTTTTTCAGCGGTTCAATCGGCACAACAGGGTTCGGGGCGTCCGTCCCCGTTCTGCTAGAGTTGATGCCAATTCCGATTTCGTTATCCTTTTCTATTTTTACGGTAGCGCTTATAACGGTTACGTCTATGCTGGGCCTTCATCCGATTGTTCTTGTTACTATTCTTGCAACCGGTATCGATCCGGAAGCGGTTCACATCAGTTCGAACTATTTTGCGGTGCTGCTGCTTGGAAGCTGGGGGATATCCAATACCGTGTCGCCGGTATCTGCTGTTAATAATTTGCTGGCGGCATTATTTAAGAAGCCGGTACATGAGCTTGCATTGCCGAATTATAAATTCGCCGCCTGTATGGCGGTCATGCTGCTCCTCTATTTAGTGGCTGTAAAGATCTAGATTCAAAATCGCATATACAATAAAACAAAGGTACTCTTTGATAAGGGTGCCTTTGTTTCGCTTTTCGGGTGATTCGCTTCGCGACGGTAGAGGGATGAAAATTTGTGCTTCCGGGCATGTTAGGGAAAAGACAACAAGGGAGTGCATCAGGATGGCAAGAAGAAGGAGAAGGTATGCGGTGCCAGGGGTAGAACAAGGGATGCAGGCTTTCAAAGCAGATGTAATGAAACGCGAAGGATATGCCGTTGATCCGAATCGGCCGGATGACGTCAAATACGAAGTGGCTAAGGAGCTTGGCGTACCTCTGCAGCCAGGTGACAATGGCGGTCTGACTACGGAAGCGGCGGGCCAAATCGGCGGAAAAATTGGCGGCTCCATGGTCCGGGAAATGATCCGTCTCGCCCAAGAGCAAATAGCGAACAGGGAGTAACCATAAAGTATTCTATCCATAAGGGCACACCGAATGCATTAATTCCGTGTGTCCTTTAAATTTAGCACTTGACTGTTGCAAAAATCTTGTCTAAGAAAATCATTCTTGTATTCCTTCTCCTTGATGACACATCCTACAAGAAGGAACCTACCACCCGCCGAATGGAGGGTTTGGACTTCCACTACTCTCACGTCAACGGCAAAAGCGTTTGGTCCCATTGTATCGTCACCACGCATGTCGTCTCCGAAGGGCAATCCTATGCTTGGGATTATCGCCCGTATTTCCGGGAGAAGTATTGCAAAGCGCAAAAACTCAAATTCAAAAGCAAAAACGATTTAGCCATGGAGATGATTGAAGCTTTTCCAGTGAATGATGACGAGACCGTCTATGTGCTGATGGATAGCTGGTACACAAGTCAGAAAATGTTGGATACCTGTAATGCCCGGGGTTTTCATGTGATCGCCGCCGTAAAAGCAAACCGAACCATTTGTCCTGCAGGTATTCGGATGTCCATGTCCGACTTTGCCGCAGAGTATGTGGGTAACAATGATCTCCGCTCCGTTACCGTGGAGAACAAGCGTTACCGGGTCTTTTCGTATGAGGGGCCACTTGCAGATACAGAGAATGTTCAAGTATTGCTTTCTTGGGAAGATAGGTTTGAGGCTGCTCGTTCCCCGTTTTGCATACTGTGCACGGATCTTAGCTTGGATCCCGTTACCATCCTTAGCTATTACCGTGTCCGTTGGCATATTGAAACGGGTTACCGCTACTTTAAAGAACTACTTGGGTTTGATCAATACCAGTTGCTTTCGTTCAAGGGCATTGAGCGATTCTGGGCCATTCAATTCCTCACACAGAATATATTAGAATTTCAGCGGCAGGAATGGTCTAAACCTTCAGCTAAATTAACACTAGGTGATGTCGTGAGACGGATTCGCTACGAGCACAAAGGTCAATTACTTCTGTATGTCTATGAACAAGCTCTGCAAAAGAAGCCGTTATTCGACATTTTGCGGGAACTAAAGATGCCCTCATAACCGCTGTAAACCAATGGTACCACCCGTCTGTCCTTTTTTAAGGTCGGAAGGTTAAATCTGCAATAGTCAAGTTAATATGTGCATGACCGAATAAGAAAAAACCTTCCAACACGGATGGATTTATTCCATCGTACTGAAAGGTCTTTTATTTCTTTATTTATTATTTGCTGCGCGCCATTCGTCGAGCTGCTTCTGAGCTTCAGCGATGATCTTTTCGATACCTTGTGCTTTCAGCTTCTCAACAGCTTTTGGCAAAATTTCTGCCGGATCAACAGAGCCGGTATTAAGAGCTGGACCGAATTCGTCAACGGCGTTTTTCACGTTAGCGATTTCGGTCATTACGCTCGATGGATCGAATTGGAATCCAAGCAGCGGTGCATTGGTTGAGTTATCGTTAAACACTTTATACTGTTCCCATTTATCTGCAGGGTCTTCCTTCAGTTTATCAAGCAGGAACATGTTTCCAAGTGTAAACGCCGCCATACCGTAACCGGAATCTGGAATCGGCTCGTAAACACCCTCGGAAATCTTATTGTAATGAACGCCTTCAATACCGTTGTTCATTAAATTACGCAAATAAGCATCGGTATTAAGCAGATTCAAAAATTGCATCGCTTGCTCTGGATATTTCGTTTGCGCCGAGATCGCTTGCATCGAGCCCGTAACGGACCAATTGAAAACCATCGGCTCGTGCATTGGCGTGGACACAACTGGATACTTCAAGCTATTCGACCATAGGTTATCCGCGAAAGGTACTGTATGCTGCTTGTCCACAAACCATTTGCCAGCCAGCTCATGCTCATTGCCTTGTTTAGTCGCAACGTCCGGCGGCAAATAGCCCGCTTGGTAGTATTTACGCATCGTTTCGAATGTTTGCTTTGCTTCTGGGGTATCCCATACATTGACCATTTTAAGCTCCGAATCATTCAAGGACACGCCGACTGGAATGCCTTCCAACGCAAAATCGTATGGCAGGAATGGTCCGATATTCACTTGAATCGGATACATATCCGGCTCGTTTTCTTTAATGACTTTCAGCATCGGCTCAAGGCTCTCGAGCGTAGTCGCATCCGTAACGTTCAGATTATATTTGTCGAGCAGCTCTTTGTTAAAGCGCCAAACCGCTTGAGCTGGCAGCTCTTTATTGGTTGGAATCGCATAGTTGTGGCCGTCAATTTTAGAACCTTCCAGGAAGGCTGGGTTCAGCACTTTTTTGATACCTTGGCCGTGCTGCTCTAGCAGCTCATCAAGCTCATAGAAATAGCCTTTTCTTGCGCCTTCCACATAGTTAAACGCCCATGAAGAAGTAAAGGCGAGGTCAAACGGCTCTCCGGAAGCGGCGATAACCTGCATTTTTTGGTTGTAATCGCCCCAATCGATTAATTTAATTTCGATCGTAGTGTTTATTTTCTCTAACAAATATTTGTTGGCTTCCTCAACGACTTTGTCTAAGTCCTTTTGAGCTCCACCGATTGTGTACCATACCAGATTAACCGGCTCACCTTTCTCGGCTTGTTGATTATTTGCTCCTGCTGCCGGAGTTTCTCCAGTTCCCTTATTATCCTTATCGCTCCCGCAGCCAGCCAAAACTAAAACCGCGGACAGCACGAAGGATAATACGATAAGCATGCTTTTCCTTTTCATTTCTGTCTTCCTCCCTTTTGTCTAAATCATTTATATTAAAACGCTGGATCCGAAGGCTCGAACCCCTCGTCCTAATAACGACTTATGGAATGCAGATGTTTATTCTTTCACCGATCCAACTGTGAGCCCTTGCACGAAATAACGTTGGAAGAACGGATAGGCAAAGACAATTGGTGCTGTGGCAAGGACAACCATGGCCATCCGTGTCGTTTCAGCCGGCAGCGATCTCGCAATGGCCGACCGCTCCGTGGAATTAGAGATAGTCGAATTCTGAAGAATAAATTGAATGTTCGTTTCCACCTTCATCAAGAGCGATTGCAGCGGAAGCAGTCTGGCGTCATCAATATAAAGCAGAGCATTAAACCAATCGTTCCAGTACCCTAAAGCGCTGAACAACCCGATAGTGGCAAGCCCAGGAAGCGAGACGGGAAGCACCAGGCTGAAAAAAACCCGAAACTCGCTCGCTCCGTCGATCTTCCCCGATTCGATAACGGCGTCGGGAACCGTCGTTTTAAAAAATGTTCTCATGATCAAAATCGCGAAGGCACCCATAGACATCGGAAGTATCAAAGCCCATATCGTATCCTTCAAATGCAGCACTTGCGTCGTCACGATATAAGAAGGCACCAAACCTCCTCCAAAGAGCATCGTGAAAAAGGCAATGAAGGAGAAAAAGCCTCGGAAATGGAAGTAGCTTCGTGAAATCGCATACGCATAAAGCGATACGAGTGCAATGGAAACCAAGGTTCCAACGACCGTAATGAATATCGTTACACCATATGAGCGAAGAAGCTGATCACCGGTCTGGAAAATATACGAGTACGCCTCCAAGGACCATTTTTCAGGAAAAATACTGTATCCGTTTTGAGCGAGCGCCTGCTCGTCCGTAAAAGAAAGGACAACGACAAACAGAAACGGATAGACGCAGGAAAAGGAAAATACTCCAATAAGCACATGGGAGAGCGCATTCCAGAACGGAGGCAAATGGTGGATGTCACGCATCTTCTTCTGTTTCACTGGTTTGCTCATTTGTTGTTCAATGACGGCGCCGTTTTTCAAGCGGAAGCCCCCCTTTCTACTAGAACAATGCTTGTTCCTTGTTAATTTTTCTGATGATAAAGTTTGTTGCGAGAACAAGCACAAGTCCTACTACGGCTTGGTACAGGCCTGCCGCCGTACTCATTCCGATATTTCCGGTAACCTTCAGTCCCCGATACACAAAGGTGTCAATAACGTTCGTTACAGGATAAAGCGCGCCGGTATCGCGGGGAACCTGGTAGAACAGTCCGAAATCCGCTCTGAATATGCCTCCGACCGCAAGAATGAACATAATCATAATGATTGGCATAATCATGGGGATCGTTATTTTTCGAATTTGCTGCCATTTGCTTGCTCCGTCGATCATAGCTGCTTCAAAGTAAGATTTGTCTATGCCGACGATCGCCGCAAGGTAAACAACGCTGCCGTACCCGACTCCCTTCCACAGGTTAACGATGGTGAGGATATAAGGCCAATACTTTGTTTCTGAATACCAGTATATCGGATCGACCCCGAAATATTGGAGCAACTGGTTAAGCACCCCTTTGTCGACACTCAAGAAGCTGAATACAAAGTAGCTTACAATAACATAGGAAAGAAAATGCGGCAAAAACATGCCCGTCTGATAAATTTTTGCCATCTTCTTGTTTGCAATTTCATGAATAACGATGGCAACGGTTACAGCCAAGGTCGTTCCAAGAATGATGAAGATTGAATTATAGAGCAGCGTGTTGCGGACGATAATGTAGGCGTCCTCCGTCTTGAATAAGAACTCAAAGTTTTTAAACCCCAGCCACTCACTCTGTATGATGCTTGCCAGAAACCCGTCACGGCTAAACTTATAATCTTTGAATGCGATTATAGCTCCCGGCATCGGCAAGTAACTAAAGAAAAAAAACCATACGGTTCCCGGAAGAACCATTAACAATAAAGCCTTATTGCGGCTTACAAGTTTAAGCCAGCGTTCCAAACCCGCCATGATGTCCCTCCCAAGCTCGATTTATAGGTTGCACAATTAACTTTAGCTCATTGAAAGCGTACCCAAAAGTGAAAAAATCAAATATATAGTGTACAAAACAAAGAAACCTACATTTTATATCCCCTATTAAGTTAGCTTTATGGTAGTCTTATTTGTAGAAAAGACAAAGTAGTCCATTAAATGAAAGCGTATACTTTATTTCTTTGATCACCAAAAAAGGATGAATGGCTGGCATGAATAGAATCGTCAATTTTTACAATAAACATTTCAAGCAAAAGCTGTTCAACAAAATATTAATGCTCTATTCCATCATTACGGTTCTATCGCTTGCTACCTTATCCGGATTTGTCTACACCTATCTGAGTAACACGCAGGTGCAGAAGGAATTGGATTTGAATAAGCAGGTTTTAAACGGTATCGGAAACCATTTGGATATGAAGCATGCGACTTCTCAGAAAATCATTCAGGAGGTTTATCGGGACGGATCGTTGACGCTGCTTGATGATGTCAATTCCTTCTTGCAAAATGATTATTCCCAGTATTTAAATGACCGCCTTCTGCAGTACATCGACAGAGGTGTCCGCACGCCGGATATTTTATCTTTTCTGCGCTTGCAATTGACCAATAATCCGGATATTCGCACGATAGCGCTGTATAGTGCAAATAAGAAATTTCTCTATTTTCTGACGCAAACGGCACAGAACTATTATCAGATCAACACCGATCTTCAGACCGCATTAAACAAATATGTCATCACTGAAAAAAGCATCACGACAGTCAGCAACATTACGAGCATGAACAAGCTCGAAAACGTCGGAAACCTCATTATCGATTATGATACGGACGGCATATACCGGTCATTCCAGAGCAATCGCGATGAAATGAAGGGTTATGTTGTCGTATTAACACCTGAGGGCAACGTCGTTTTCGATTCCTCAGGCCGGTATTACGGACAGAAATATCCTTATGTCTCCCTGCTCGGCTCCGCCTCCTCCATTGAGCGGTTGGAGGATGAATCTTATGTTCATTCACAAACGGCAAACCGGTTCGGCTATTGGATTGCCGGAGTCATTCCTAAATCGGAAATAAACGGAGAACTAATAGGACTCAAGAACACACTGCTCTTAGTGACCACTGTTTGCATCGCCGGAGCGATGGCCTTGACTTACTTCACCATCGTAAGCTTCTCTCGGCGGACAAAGGTGATTGTACAGGCGATGAAAAAGCTGCAGGATGGAGACTTGTCCGTTAGAATTCCTATGGAAAAGCAAGATGAATTGTTCCAGATCTCGAAACGCTTCAACCAGATGTGCGAGGATTTGACGCAATATATCGATCAGGTATATAAATCCGAAATTAGGCAGAAGCATGCTGAGCTAGTGGCATTGCAGGCCCAGATCAATCCCCACTTTCTTTACAATACGCTTGAGGCCATTCGAATGAGGGCGCTTTACAAAAAAGCCGACGATGTCGGTGAGATGATTTATTTATTGGCGACCATGTTCAGATATTCCGTTAAGAGCGAAACGATCGTGACGCTATCGGATGAGATGGAGTACTGCAGGCTGTACCTTGATTTGTTCCGAATCCGATACATGGACAACTTTTCATATGAAATGGATATCGAACCCGAATGGATGAACGTTCCGATCCCAAAGCTGTCGATTCAGCCGATTATTGAGAATTACGTTGTACACGGTTTGATCATGTCCCGCTCCGACAATCAGCTTTGGATTCATGCGGCATTGGACGGCGATGATTTACTGATTACCATTCGCGATAATGGAAGCGGAATCAAGCCGGAGAAATTGGAGCAGCTGAGGCATCGTTTGATTGAATCGCCCTTGCACGCATCTGGCTCGATTGGCCTGATTAACGTCAATGAAAGAATCAAAGTTTGCTTCGGCGCCGAATATGGGCTGCGTATCGAAAGTGATCCTGGTCATGGCGCTCTCATCATCATGAAAATACCCGCGGGTAGAGGGGGACAATCACTTGCGTAAATTGTTTATTGTCGACGACGAGCCGTTTATATTGGAAGGCCTGTCGTCTGTCATCGACTGGGAGGAATTCGGGATTACATTATCCGGGAAAGCGTCTAACGGTCTGGATGCCTTCGAGGCTTTGAAGCAATCAGGGGTCGATATCCTCATTACGGACATCAGGATGCCCGAAATGAACGGTCTGGAATTGATCAGACGGCTTAAGCCGCTATATCCGGATATGAAGTTTATTGTTTTGAGCGGCTACAACGAATTCGATTATGTACGAGAGGGTATGCGACTGGGAATCGAAAATTATTTATTGAAGCCGATCAATATAAAAGAGCTGACCGAAACGGTCTCGAGCACGATGCAAAAAATAGAAAATGCGGATCGGTACGCCTACCTCAACCGCAATCAGCTCGATATTTTACGGAACAATGTCTTTAACCGTTGGTTGACCGGGAAATTTGACCCCCTGGAGCTGAAAAACCGGCTGCAGCTGTTAGAAATTCCGACGGACAATTCGTTCTATACGGTAGCCGCCATCAAGACTGTGCTGGACATCAATGGCTCCAGCAACAGATCCATGCTGTGGGAGCAAGAGAACGGAGACGTGTACTCGCTTTGCAGAGAACAGGCTGAAAGGACAGATAGCTGCTTCTGCTTCAACGACCTGGACGGAGACATCATTCTAATATTTACTGGGTCTGATGCCCATTATGAACAGACGAAAGCCCTCGCTCTGCTCTCTCACATCAGGAATGAGTTGAAGCATTCGCTCGGTGTGCAAGTTCTGATCACGCTTGGCAGTCAAGAGTCCAGTTACTTGGATGTGTCCCAAAGCTGCCATCACGCAAAGCGGCTGCAGGAGTATTTCCTGACGAATGCGGAGGATGAGATTGTCCGCTACGATCAAATGCTCGGGGACGCTTCACGCTTTCCGGAATCGATTCCCGTAGATTGGTTTGAATACGAGCAGCTTCTTCATAGCAAAGACAAGCAAGCGCTCTATGATTATATTGACGAGTTGTTCACAAAGCTTCAGTCGGTGGACGCGATCTCGCCGGGCCAAATTCATAACTGTGCGATTGATTTGATCTTGTGTACCAAACAAGCGGTGAAAGAAAATAAGCTTAGTCATGAGCTGGCTGCCAGCAGTTATAAACAACTGTTTACTGCTTTATTCAGAGCTCATACGATCGGACAATTAGCAGCGCATGTTAAATGGATCGCCGGCACCGCGGTGGACTATCTTTCCACCCAGGATGATGAGTTCAGCCCGGTTGTAAAGCAGGTCATGCATCAGATCCAGACAAGGTACGCAGATGAGCTGTCGTTAAAAACATTAAGCCTAACCTTCAATATCCATCCGTTCTACCTCGGCCAATTGTTTCAGAAGGAAACGGGCGAAAGCTTCTCCGATTATTTGAATTCGTACCGAATTAAAAAAGCGCAAAAGCTGCTGAAGACGACCACGATGAAGGCAAGTGAAATTTCGAAGCATGTCGGTTATTGGGAGCCTGGTTATTTTTATAAACAATTTAAAAAATATACCGGTGCTTCGCCTACCGAGTATCGCGGCGGACGAACTTGAACAATCAAAACGCAAGCGGCAGACCTAAGCGTGCTACTCATGCTCAGGTCTGCCGCTTGTTTATTAGGCTGGTTCGTCTGCAGGCTCAAGGCTCGCCGTCGGGCCGAAAAATTCAAAGTTAGTATCCGAGGCAGAGATGCCCCATTCCAGCAAGGCGCTGTTGATCGTCCGCATAAACGGTACCGGGCCGCAGAAATAATAGTGTGCATTCGGGTCTGCGATAACGGATTTCAGCCAAGGCAGATCGATGTAGCCTTCTTTGTGAAATGCCCCAAAATCACGATCCTTATCTGTCGGATGCTGGTAACAATAGTAAACCGACAGCTGCGGATGCTTCTCAGCCAGTTGGGTAACATGCTGCTCCATGGCATGGACTTTGCCGTTTTGCGCGGCATGAATGAATGTTACCGGACGCTGCGGATATTTGTCGATGATTGTATTCAGCATGTATGCTAACCTTTACCTTCATCCGTCAATCCTATCCTTTATCAGAATCCGGCCTTGTTTCCGGGTTTGCGAATACAGGCGGGTTTCTGAGTGCTGTTTTGCTTCCAACCCTTTTTGGAAGTGTATTGGACCATTTTCAGGCTTCAGGAAATATAAGTGCTGGTTACTACTAGAGCGCAATGCCTTTATTCTTGCGATACATCGTCGGCGACATGTTCATCCGGGACTGGAATACGCGCGCAAATGTGGAATACGACTTGAAGCCCGCTTCGTAAGCGACATCCGTAATTTTGAGCGAGGTGCTGACGAGCAAGTTGCAGGCATGGGCGATGCGAATCCGTTCAAGAATGGAGTAATAGTTCTCTCCGGCCAGCTGTTTAAAGGTGGCGCTGATATACGAGACGCTATAGTTAAACTTCTTGGCTAACATTTCGAGCGTAATATCTTCTTTAAAATGAAGGTACACATACGAGATGATCTCCCGCATCCCTTTGGATAGCGCGACAGCTTTGAGATTGGCATCATCAGGGGCAAGATGACGCTGTCTGAATCGGTTGAACAACACGAATACTTGTACAAGCTTCGCAATGAACATTTCCCGGTTCCATGGCTGCTCTTCCTGATATTCTGCGTACATCTGCTCGAACAGACGCTTCACTTCGGCAGCCGTCTCTTCATCAAGCCGGTAGGTCGTATTTGAATCGAATTCGGCCCCCCGCAGCAGACGATGCAGATCAAACAGCGTGTCGCCGCCGAAAAAAGCCTTTAAGCCAATTGCCCCGACATACAGGAACAGCTCTTCACCCGGTTCGATCCCAATCTCGTGAACTTGATGCGGGAATAAGAGCGAAAACGTGCCGGGCACCAGCTCTTTACTTACGCCGTCGATGATCTCGACGCCACTCCCTTGAATGACGTAAGTAAATTCGATGAATTGGTGGACATGGGCGGGGATATGCGTATCGAGATGATGGATTTTTAAGGTAAACGGAAATTCGCCGTGAACTTCATCATCGCCTTGCAGATAGTAGGGAAACATCATAAATTCCTCTTTCTGAGCAATAATAAGAATGATTAGCTTCCCTATTTTAGCATGAAAAGTGATAGATACTCTAAAAAATTGATAGGCGGCCTGACGGGTTCATTCATTACAATGATATATGTCAGGATTGAAATCATCCAAGGAGTGATCTTATGAACAATATTCATTACGTGAATCCCCTGCAAGGGACCGATTCCATTTATCCATATTCGAACGGCAATACACTGCCGTTGACCTCGCTACCATTCGCGATGAACGCTTGGGCGCTTCAAACCTCTGAAGCCGGCGGCGGCTGGTGGTTCAGCCCGAATCATAACCGGATGGAGGGCTTCCGCCTAACGCATCAGCCAAGCCCATGGATTGGCGATTACGGACATCTGACCTTCATCCCGCAGACGGGACCGCTCAAGACTTCTGCGCATGACCGCTCCTCCTCCTTCCGCAAGATGGGCTTCGTCGTGCGTCCAGACTACATGAAGATTCATCTGCTTCGCTACCAGACGACGATGGAGCTGGCGCCGACAACACGCTGTGCAAGCATCCGCCTGACGTATAAACGCCTCGATGAAGCTCGATTCATTCTAGCACCGTTCCCGGGTGAATCTTCGATGAAGATCGATACAACGAACAACACCTTGACGGGATATACGACGGCCAAAGCCGGCGGCACACCGGAGGACTACCGGATGTATTTCGCCATTCGTTTTGGCTGCGCGATTGCTGGCGAACATAGCGGGATGTTCGACGTGAAGCATAACACCAACTCGGCTCTAAGCGGGACAGGCGAGCGTCTCGGCGCTTATGTCAGCTTCAAGCTCCCGGCAGACGGCATTGTTGAAGCGAGCTTCAGCACGTCCTTTATTAGCGAGGAGCAAGCCTTCACGAATCTAGATCGCGAGATCGGCGGGCAGTCCTTCGATGAGATTCACCAAGCGGCTACAGCGATCTGGGAGAAGCAGCTCGGCGTGATCGAGGTTGAGAGCGAAGATGAAGATAAGCTCAAGACTTTCTATACCAGCTTATATCGTACGTCCCTGTTCCCGCATGCGATCCACGAATATACGGCAGACGGAGAGCAGGTTCACTTCAGCCCATACAACGGCAAGATTGAGCAAGGTCCGCTCTATGCCGATATCGGCTTCTGGGACACGTACCGGACATCCTTCCCACTGTATAACTTGCTCTATCCATCCTTTGTGAACGAGATGATGCAAGGGTGGGTCAATGCCTACAAGGAGACCGGCTGGATGCCCAAGTGGGCATCACCGGGCGAACGTAGCATGATGCCGGGCACACTGATCGATGTGTCCTTCGCCGATGCGATTGTTAAAGGCAACACCGGATTCGACGTCGAGACTGCCTTCGAGGGACTTTATAAACATGCAACGACCGTATCGCCGGATAAACGTTACGGCCGCAAAGGCATGGGCGAATATCTGAAATACGAATATATGCCTGCCGATATTCACACGCACGAGAGCGTATGCAATACACTAGACTATGTCTATGGCGATTTCTGTATCGCGCAAGTCGCGAAACATCTAGGCCGCGAAGAAGAGTACAAGCAGCTCATGAAGCGTGCAGAGCAATACAAGCATCTCTACGACTCTTCAGTCGGCTTCATGCGCGGCAAGCTGCAGGACGGAAGCTGGCTTGAGCCGTTCGATCCGACCATGTGGGGCGGGCCATATACAGAGGGCGGCGCTTATCAGAGTAACTGGGCGGTTCAGCATGACCTGCTCGGACTCGCGGATTGCATGGGCGGTCGTGAAGCGGCGAAGAAGCGTCTCGATGCATTATTCGCTGCCGAGCCTGAGTTCAAAGTCGGCTCTTACGGCTTTGAAATTCACGAGATGTCGGAAATGGCCAATGTCGATTTCGGACAATTCGCGATCAGCAACCAGCCGAGCTTCCACTTCCCGTACATTTACACGGCACTCGGTTATCCGGCGTTAACGCAGCATTGGGTGCGCCGTACGATGGACGAGTTATTCAGCTCCCGCCCAGATGGCTTGCCAGGCGACGAGGATAACGGCAGTCTATGCGCATGGTATGTGTTCGGCGCAATGGGCTTCTATCCATTGAGCCCAGGCGTGCCTGAATATGTGCTCGGCACACCATACTTCAAGAAGATGACCGTCCATCTGGAGAACGGCAAACAGATTGTGATCGAAGCTTCGAACTACGCAGACGACCGCAAATATGTATCAAGCGTCCTGTTCAACGGGGAATCCATATCGAAGCTCTACCTTAATCACGAAGAGCTGGCGAATGGCGGCGTGCTTGCCTTCGATATGAGCAACCAGCCGACAGCCGAAGTGAGCGAGCTGGATAAGCTTCCATACGCGATGTCTAAGAACAAATAACATCTTAGCCACACATACAAGCGTAAACGGCTGTCGCCGTCCTCTGTGGCAAAAGCAGTCGTTTCGCGGAGATATATAAGCACATTTATATGTGAAAACATATAAATTCTTATATATTGAATAAGCCCTGCGTGCCTTATAACGTTAAGGTACCAGGGCTTATTTCGGTTTTGCGATATTTTCTCCGGCTGAACTGTAAACGATTCCGAACTTCTTCATCATATCGAACGAAGATCCGTAAGATGGAGAATTATGATCAAAGTAATTGTTGTTGTACATATCCTGTGCTTTGACCATAGCCATTTTTGATAATTCACTATTCATACCGAGGGAGCGTAATGACATTTTCAGTATATAACTTATATCTTATGGATGGAGAAAATCCGGTACTCAAAAGAGCCCAGTGTGAACTGACACAAAAGGTGATGTCGTGGGACGGATTCGCTACGAGCACAAAGGTCAATTACTTCTGTATGTCTATGAACAAGCTCTGCAAAAGAAGCCGTTATTCGACATTTTGCGGGAACTAAAGATGCCCTCATAACCGCTGTAAACCAATGGTACCACCCGTCTGTCCCTTTTTAAGGCCGGAAGGTTAAATCTGCAATAGTCAAGTTTAGCACTTAAGATAATACGGAATGCTGTACTGCTGTAAGTTGTGGTAAAGCGTAGGTTTGATATAACATTCTGGTCTACAATTTTTCATCAATCATGTAGAATAGATTTACGGGACTTTAAAAAGGGGGTAAAGATATTGAAGCAATGGTCTAGAGAAATTGAAATAAACGCACCAATTGAACATGTATGGTCGTATCTAGATGGTTCGTTAGAACAGATGCAAAAGATTATGCCTCAAGTGGTGGAGAATAAACCTGTCACCATAACGAAAGAAGTTGTCGGCAGTATCTACCGTCAAAAGTATAAAGAAGGCAAACGCATTGAGGAATATGATGTCCATACGCTTGAATATTCAAATCACTTGAACGATAAGAAAGTGAAGATTGGTTTCACGCTGGCTAACTGCTTTGAAATCACGGCTTTATATGAATTGCATCGGATTAATGATCAGAAAACAAAGCTAAGATACACAGCAACCAATAAAGCGTTGAAGTGGTATGTGAAGCTGTTTATGATCTTTGCTAATGAAAAGGTCGTTATTAAATTTCTGGAGAAAGTAAAAGAGGTTGCTGAAGCAGAAGCCAAAACCGGCTTTTGAAAGTAGGAAATCCGTTCGACTAAAGGTCTCCCGAATGGGGGTGACCTTCCAACTCTTTTGAAAGAAGTTACGCTAAGATTAGCTCCTCAAGCGGAACTCAGGAATAAGATTCTATCGTTCCCGCACCAAATCCGCCATTCGGAGCGCGGGTGATTTTGCTGGTCTTTCTGATAAAAGATGGATGGTTGGAACTTATTGTAAGGTTGCCTTTGCCCGTTCGGCAGGGCTGCAGCTAACGATTGTTTCCCAAACATAGAGGCTAGAATCGAATAGAATAAAACAAATGTTGTATCCTTATCAAATAGTTTGATAGTGGCCATTCTGATTCCCATTATAAGATTCAAGAAAAAGAAGAAAATTGTTTTCATATCTTCATTCCCCCCAGTTTTTAATTGGCCAACCACGTTACACCTACAACCTTTCACAGTCTATGTCCTGTTATGTTTGTGGCCTTGAGGGCGTCCTAACCCGTACCTATATCGTTAAGCGGAGTTCTGGAATAGCATTCTATTATTCTCGCACCAAATCTGCCAATCGGTACGCGTGGTGCGGGGTGGGCTTTTCTGTATGGGGTTGCTTGACTGCAGTGGCTCAATATCCTTTTGCCTATCAGGCAAGACGGCTACCGATTGCTTCTTAATCAAGTACGCTTCAAACGAATAGACTCTGCCTAGACATGCGGGTTTACCTTTATCTTTCTGAGTTTCAGTACTCCGTTTGACTACCATCATAAGATTCCAGATGAACAATAAAATAGCTTCCATTCTACTATTCCCCCCAACCTAGTATTAAGAGTTAACTAGATTATAGCAAGCATATAATAGAATTACTGTCGAGTTGTAAACCAAGTACATAAAAATATTTAGACAAAAATTTTTGTCCGGATGTCGACCTTTAAACAGGGCTGCCGGCTTTCTAAAAGTGACAGACAATAGGCGGAAACCTCTTAGTTTTGTTGACTTTCAGATGTTTCACGAACGATTAACATTGACGCGCAGACCGCTAATAGCTTGGAGGGTTTGGAAGTATTTAAAACAAAAATCGGGATCTTGATGTAGTAATGTGTTGTAACTTTATGTTGGAAAAAGAGTGATGGAATTCCCTGCTAAATTATTGACGAACAAGATTGGAAACAAAAATACGCTTGCATATTAAATGCTGGGAACAGCAGCAACGGGGTCCTAAGTAAAAACAAACAGACCGCAGCGAGCTGCTGCGGTCTGTTTGTTTTTTATTCGTCTAAGCTTTTGTATACTTAACAATTAAATCGGCAAGCTCGCTCCAATGCTCGCATTGATCCCAGTGGAAGGATTCCGGGAGCTCATAGATTTCTTCCCACGTTCGTTTTTGCAGGTATGGCTTTAATATCTGCTCCACGCAAATGACCTGCATAATCGTTCTCATTCGGAATTGCAAAGGATAACGCTGTTCAATGGAAATAGGCTTGAAATAGGTTTCAGCCATGTAATCCACTAATGCTTCGCCCTTCTCCTGCTCCTTATGCTGATTCCATACTTGTTTTATCTCTTCGGTTAATTGGCGCCAAGGCGTTTCTTCCCGAGGATAGACAATGCCCATCGTTGCAGCATCCTTATAGGTCCATAAAGCCCAAGAGACATCATTTGCCTCACATAGATCCAGCATATCTTCTATGATCGTCATTTGAAAATCAATTTGTTCTTTCTCAAACACCAAGCCAAGCTCGCCGCACCAAAGCGGACGCTTATATTTTTCGCGAATGCTAACTAGTTGCTCGAAGGCGTCTTTAAATATTTCTATGCGCCTTGCGCGATCCATCTCGGGGGTTAATACAGCCGGCTCATCGACAAATGGATAGAAATGAAACTCGTAAGCGACTTGCGGATCATCAATCGGATCAATCATCGTAAAATCGGTTGTAAATTTGTTGCCTTCAATGAAAATAATGTGATGTTGGTCATACTTACGAATTTCCGTAATTACTTTATCGTAAAACTCATTGAATACATTGGCATTCGTAACCATCGATGGTTCATTGACAATATCGTAGGCCGCAATCCAGGGCTGATCTTTGTAATAGTGAGCGATATGGCCCCAGAGTCCAATGACGCTGTCGCGTAAAGCGCCGTATTCCCAAAATAAAGGAAGACCTGAATTGGTATCGCAATGCCAATCTGGATTTTGTCCGCCCGGAACGGAGTGGAGGTCTAAGATGGCATAGATCTCGTATTTTTCGCATAAAGCAACGATATGATCAAGATACGCAAAGCCTTCGTTTTTATAATGATTTGGATGCTGATCATCAATAAAGTATTTATAGTTGAACGGAATACGCAAAGAGTTTACGCCTATTTTTTTCAAAAACTCAAAATCTTTCTCATCTACGAATTCTAATAAGAACCGGTCAAAGAAGGCATGACTGCGTTCCTCGCCATAAACTTCAGCAAATGCATTTTTAATCATGGTGTCCGTGCCGGGCAAACCGATCATAAAATGCTCAAGGTTCATCCAAGAACCTAAACCGAACCCTCGAAATACAATTTTTTCACCGTTAACTTTAAAATCTTCACCGCTGACTTGTACGAATTTATCCAAATGAAGGGTCATAACTGAGTCCTCTTTTCTTTTGCTAGTTTTTCATCCCTGTTGTTGCAATGCCTTGAATAAAGAATCTTTCACCGATAAGAAAAACAATGACCATCGGAACGGTAGCAAGCACGGTTCCCGCCATCAGCAAACCATAGTCCATCGTATGCTCGGTTTGGAACGCTTTTAAGCCTAACTGGAGCGTCTTTAATGCATCGTCATTAAGGTAAATCATGGGTGCCAAATAGTCATTCCACATAAATGTAAAAGTAAATATGGCGAACGTAGACAGGCTTGCCGCCGATAATGGCATAATGATTCGCCAAAATATTTTCCATTCGTTAAAGCCATCCACTCGGGCGGCTTCGCTCAGTTCATGAGGCAGGCTCATAAAAAATTGGCGCATGAGGAAAACGCCAAAGCCGCTGAACAATTGAATTAATATATAGCCGCTGTGCGTGTTATATAAGCCTAAGCTGCTGATCACTGAAAATTGCGGCACCATGATGGAGTGCCAAGGCATCATTAAATTAGCCATAAATAATATAAAGACCGTGTTTTTGAAGGGCACTTTTAGCTTTGCGAAGGCATAGGCAGCCATAGAGCAAATCATTACTTGTAAAACGGTGATGACAGCTGACAGCATGATTGTATTTAAGAAATATTTAGCAAAAGGAATGATTGTCCATACCTCTTTGTAGTTGTCTAGATATAATGTTTTTGGAATCCAATTCATCGGATTTTTGAATAGATCCACATCCGTTCGAAGGGAAGTAGAAATCATCCATAAGAACGGAAAAAGAGTTGCGATCGAAAAGGCAATTAAAACAATCAGCAAAAGATAGTATGCGAGTTTGTCCGTTTTCGATTTAGCGATATGCATTATTGGTATCTCTCTCCCTTCTTAGTAAGTCACCCATTTTTTCTCCAGTTTAAATTGAACTAATGATATCACCATAATAATAAGGAAAAGTACGGTAGACATCGCTGCAGCGTATCCCATTCGATAGTTAATAAAGGCTTCCTGGTAAATTCTAAAGACGATTACATTGGTCGAACGGCCAGGCCCGCCGTTTGTCATCACGGATACTAAATCAAACACCTGGAAGGAGTTAATAATGGTCAAGACCAATACCATAAATAGCGTTGGCGAAAGACTCGGCAGGGTAATGTATAAAAACTGTTGAAGTTTGCCTGCACCGTCCAGCCTAGCAGATTCATATAAATGCTCAGGAATACCTTGAATGCCTGCGAGCAATATGATCATGTAATAACCAAAGCTTTTCCAAACAGCTACGAGTATGATGGCCATCAGCGCCCACTGAGAGGACATTAACCATTCAGGCGGATGTGATATACCCATGGCTTCTAAAATATGATTAATAGGCCCGGATAACGGGTTAAACAAAAGTCCCCAAACAATGGCAACGGATACCATAGACGTAATTTGCGGAAAGTAAAAGGCCATACGCAAATATTTACGAAGATGCAGGATATGGTTTAAGGCAATGGCTGAAAGCAGGGCGAACAGCATCGTTAAAGGGACAAATAACAGCGTATAAATAAAATTGTTTTTGAGTGAAATACGAAAATATTCGTCCTGCAGCAGCTTGGCATAATTGTCAAAGCCGATAAAATGGGGTTTCATATTAAAACCGCCATAATCGGTAAAGCTCATGGCAAGTCCATAAATTAATGGAATAAAAATAAATACTGCAAATAAGACGAAGGCCGGAAGAATGAAAAACGTCCCTGTCATGTATGATTTGTAGTGAAGCAGACGTTTGCTCGTCATCAGATCAACCTCCTTATAGAATGTATGAAGCGATGAATACAAGAGCGGCTTCCGTCGTAAAAGCGGAAGCCGATTGCTTAGCGATCATTACGGATTAAGAACGGATTGACGCTGCTCTAAGAAGTTTTGGATGGCCTTTGCAGAATCCTGTTCTTGGAACAAGAATAGATCTCGCTGCTCGCCATATACGCGATTAATCTCATCAATTTGTGCAATGGGTTGGTTTTCGACAACCGTGTTGGCTTCGAAGAAGTAGCTGCTGCCTTGGATCCCGGTTGCATTAAGGAATGATTCTTTTGTTTTGTCGCTGGCGTATGCCGGCAGGACACTGGATTCGGCAATGATAGATTCGCCTTTTTCACCTGATACAAATTGAATGAATTTGAACGCAGCATCAATGTTATCGCTTGCCGGATTAATGCCGATAAAAGTGCTTACTCCGCCGACCGTAATGGACTCCTTGGTTCCTTCTGGCAATGGAAGCGGAGCCATATCAAATTCGATGTCGGTCTTACCGTCTGCAATATCAGCCTTAAGCATATTGATGGTCCATTCGCCGTTGACGAGCATAGCGACATTTCCATTTTCAAATTGTTTAATCCAGTCCGTGCTTTGGGATTTCATTTGTTTATAGCTCATATGGGATTGATCCTGATAGTAGATGCGGTCTAAATAATCCAGCCAGTTGGCAACCTCATCTAAATGATCATCTAAAACCGTTGTTCCTGCTTGAAGGGCGCCAAGCGGTGCAGTAATCCAATCTGCATAGTAACCACCCCATTGTTTGTCAGATCCTTCTCCTTTGGTCAGACTCTTCGCTAACTCTGCATACTTCTCCCAAGTCATTTGTGTAGGATAGGGAATGCCTTCACGATCAAAAATAGATTTGTTGTAGAACAATGCGTACTGAGAAGTACGATAAGGAAGCGCGAAATATTTGCCTTCTGTCAGTACCTCGGTAATATCTTGAAAACTAGGCCCATATGCGCCTACGTCTAAATTCGCCTCTTTAATTCGATCCGTAATATCTAGAACTTGATTTTTCGATGAGTACAAGCCTAGGCTGCTTGTCCCGTTAATACTATAAACATCCATTTTGGAGCCGCCTGAGAGATTAGTCATAATCTTGGTATTATACTCATTTGAATTATTGCTAATGGTGTTTAATTGCACCTCGATGTCACCATTTTGGGCATTAAAGGCTTCAACGACCTTTTGCATATATTCTTCTTCATCTGTCCATGTGTAATATTCCAAAACAACCTTTTCGTTACCACTTGTACCGCTCTGTGTGTTCGTGTTGTTTGAGCTGCATCCAACGATCGTAACAACAAGCGTTGCAATCAGTAACAGTCGAAGGTAACTAAGCTTTTTATTCATGTGAACCCCTCCTGTATCTTTGTTATGCTTTCATACTAAAGGCATCTGTTATTTCACGTAAGGTTGAAAATTTATCATCGCTTTAATATAGCCTGGATAGGCTAGATCGTATAATTAAAGGGGAATATAGAGGATATATTTACGCTCATCTGGGAGCTGCATCAATGTAGGGTGTATAAAACTTCAACCTTTACAGTAAAACGCGCATCGAATAAAATCTGTTTTATTTGATTGGAAAGGATGGCTTCCATGTTTATTTTCTTTGTGTTTATTTTATTTATTGCTATCGCGATTTTCTGTCTAACACAGCAAAAATATACAAAAGCCACTTTATTTATGTTACTGATGGGATTTTCCTATCTGATTGTTGTTTCTTGTATCATTACCTACATGTCCAAGGATGCCTATTATTATTACAGCCTTGATGATTATTTCGGCATAAAACAAGCACTGCAAAATCAATTGATGTTTCTGCCTGTCTCTCGATTTGCATTGATACGAATGTTTACCCTTTTTACTGTGATGTTTCTTTATACTGGACTTTGCTCCGCTATTTATTTCGCTTTTAACCTTTCTTTAAAACGCGGAAAGCTGCTCATCACTCTGTTAGCCATTCCGTGTATCCTTCAAGTGGTTTTATACGACCCATCCTTTTATGCGTACATGTACTATAAGCTGTATCCAGACTATATGACGGTGCAAGGGTTTGTTTCTGCATATGAATCCATTCATGCCATTACTTTTCTAATCAATACCCTATATATTGCTGCAGGAATTATTTTCTTCATTTATGCTTTATATGATGCCCCTAAGGTTCGTCAAATCCGGAGCAATATGTTCATGATTTTTATTTCTTATATTTCCGTTCAAATTACGTATTATTATATGAATTATTGGGCGCCTGACATTTTAATTAAAGTTTCAAAAGCAGTACATTTTATAAGGTTTAAACCTATTAATTTAGTGGGCAATCCATCCATTTATACGTTATTGCCTTATATCGCGGGTTTTTGTTTGCTTGTCAGCTTGTATAGCATCTATAAATACGCACGAATACAAAATAGCATTAAAAACCAAGAATCGGTCATTTCGCATAATATCGATTCAGCATTGTTAACATCGCGCGTTTTTAGTCACTATATAAAGAATGAATTGTTAGCCATTATGGCGCAAACGGAGTTTTTGGAAAGCATGTGCGAGAAATCGCCTGCTGTTATTGAGGAGATTCGCGTCATTGAACAGCGCTGCCAAAAGGTGTATGATCGCTTGGATGCCGTGCATCAAAAAAACCTAAAGTCTAAAATAGAGCTGGAGCCTGTCTTTTTGGATGAGCTTTTGGATAAGCTCCTAAATGATATGAGTATGGAATTGAAGTATATTAACGTAAATTACGCAAAGCTTCAAAGACGGCTTGTCATTATGGCTGACCCTTACTATTTTTCGCAGGCCGTTGAAAATATTTTATCTAATGCAGTGGATGCGCTGGAATTTGTTCCTGAGAAATCCAGGCAAATGGATATTGCAATCAATCTCAAGAATAAGTGGGTAGAATTAGTCATTCAAGATAACGGCAGCGGCATTGCGGAAGAGAATTTGATCCATATTTTTCAGCCTTTTTACTCATCCAAACCTACGGCTACGAATTGGGGGATGGGATTATCTATTTGTCATACGATTATTACGGCGCATGGGGGGAAAATTAGTGTGAAAAGCAAGAAAGGCGAAGGCAGCTCCTTTCACATCATTATGCCTTTACTTTCGACGGATAGTAATGAAAGGAGATGAGACTGCTTGAGTACTCCAAAGATTAAGGTTCTTATTGTGGAGGATGATCACTTAATTGCAAAGCGATATCAAATGATTCTTTCAAAAGATGAGCAAATGGAATGTGTCGGGCGGGCATCCAGCGGATACGAAGGAACGATGCTGGCTGCAATTAATAAACCGGATATTATTTTAATGGACATTGAGCTGGAGGATAAGCAGGCGGGACTCCGAGCAACATCCGAAATTTTGAACTATATGCCCGAGGTTAAAATCGTAATGCTGACCGTGTGTGAAACGGACGATACCGTCTTTCGGGCATTTGAGCTTGGCGCAACGAATTATTTATTGAAAAACATGCCTGCGGATGCCATTTTGGAAGCTGTAAAGGATGCTTATTATGATAGGCCTTCCTTGCATGCGAATATCGCTGGTAAAATTACGCGTGAATTCAAACGAATTAAAACAACGGAGGATAGCTTACTTCATAATTTTTATATTTTGACGCAGCTTACGCCTACGGAGCTTGAGGTTTTAGAATTATTAATGAAGGATTATACTCGCCAGGAAATATGTAAGCTAAGACAAGTAGAAGTTTCAACCTTAAAATCTCAAATTAACAGCATTTTGAAAAAATTTAATAAAAGCAGCGTTCAGGAGATCGTGCCTGTATTACGCGAGCTGCATATTCCGCAAATTCTTGCGCAAAGAAAAGGAAAATTGTAAATAGGGTCAAATTTTAGAAGGGGGTTGGAATCATCATTTCCAGATTGAACGGGAAGATTTTCTGACGATTTCCCGTGCAATGCAAGGCGATAGTTAAAACAGCTAGGTATACACAATTTATTGGTTTATTATAACAATTATTATTTTATAGCTGAGAGCGTTTTTTAATTGGTGGGACCCGTTGGGTCTCTATTTTTTTGTCTGTAAAAGTATGATCTACCCCTCACTAACTAAGTGCGAGAGACCGCTTTGCTCCTGCAAATTCCACTCTTGGAAACAAGAATGGTCCCCCGTTCACCGTCGTTTATCTTCTAATTTTAACCTGTAAAATGTTGTTGAAAACCTTTCTCAAGAAAAAAATGCAATAATAAAAGGAAATCGATAGATATTGTAGAACTTTGTAGAATATTAATATATCGTTCATTACTAGAGATGACACAAGGAGTGAAACAATTGCTTGAGGATTTAACTTGGGAGCAGGGGGGGCAGATCATGTTTAAGGAACAAATGAGATATTCACGTCTAGCGCATCTAACCAAATTGATCAATACAAAGCTGGAATTGCGTGAAGTATTGCAGCATGTGACGACGGCGATATCCGAAGAGATTGTCCAATGTAATTCGGTAGGCATTTATTTGCCGCAGGAGGACGGAACGTTCAAAGGGTACGTCGGCAAACCGCAGGTCATTAACGGATGGACGCTGGATATGCATGTCATTGATATGGATATGGACTTACTGGCAAAAGAGGTCATTGAAACAAGGAAAACCGTGTACATCCCGGACACGTCTAAGGATAATCGACCAGACCCGAGAGCAGTAGAAGGATTTCATATTAAATCTTTACTCGTTCTCCCCATCTCATTTGAGCAAGAATTATTCGGTCTTGTGTTTTTGTTTGACTACGGCATTCCCATGAACCTGACAGAGTCGGAAATTCAAACGGTCGAGGCTTATGTGAATATGGCAGCAGTAGCGATACAAAACGCAAGGAACTTAACGCAAAAAGAGAATTTTATTGCCGAAAAGCAAATGCTACTTGACGTGACCCGTGATTTAGCGATGTGCTCTACGCTGCATGAAAGTTTAGACAGCTGCTTTTTCTACTTGGGAAAAGTTTTGAACAACTATAATATAGGCGTTCATTTATTAGACCCTATTACAGAAAGACAAATTATGCCGGCGAAGTTAAGCAAGGATAGTGATTGGACAGAAGAAGACTGGATGAAGACACATGGAAAGATCAGGATAGATGAGAGTAATGATGCTGTGTTCCAAGAGGTCATAAGAACCAAAAAAGCGATTCTCATTCCGGATGTCTTTGCAGATGAAAGGCCTAACCATGACCTTTGCCGTAATTTTGGCATAAAGGGCATGCTTATGCTCCCGCTTGTTTCAATGGGCGAGGTGCTTGGCGTCATACCGGTTGTGGATCTGGATGAAGGAAATCGTGTCTATTCGATCGCTACGATGCAGCTTGCGCAGTCTATTGTGGATGCAACAGCCTCAACATTATCCAACTTATTATATATGGAAAAGCAAGAAATTATCATTGAAGAGAGAACCTCAGAAATTACGGTGAAAAATAAGGAGCTTCAAAAAGTAATCACGGAGCTTCAGCAGCTCAGCCGAGAGAAGGAATTGATTCTCAACTCGGCGGGAGAAGGGATTTTTGGTTTAGACCTTGACCGTAAAATTACCTTCTGCAACCCGGCAGGCGCCTCCATGCTTGGCTACCGCACGAAAGGTGAATTGATCGGACAACCGGCAAGCCTTATTTTTTACGGGAAGAATCAGGCGGGAGAAAAGGTTGCGCCAGCCAATAGTAATAACAATTGGAGCCAGTATGACCAAGATCATACATTTTACCGGCATGATAATTCCAGCTTTCCGGTTGAATACGTCATTTCCTCCATAAGGGAGAGCGGCGAAATTGTTGGGGAAGTTGTCACCTTCAAAGATATAACGCAAAGGAAGCAGATGGAGGCAGAAATAAAATACCATGCTTACTTTGATAGTTTAACTGATTTGCCTAACCGGGTTCTTTTAAAAGACAGGCTTACACAAGGAATAACGCATGCGCAAATCCATAATGAGAAGCTGGCTGTTCTATACTTGGATTTAGACCGCTTTAAGTTGATCAATGATTCTTTAGGACATAGTTTCGGAGATCATTTATTGCGCCATGTAGCGAAGCGGCTCAGTCTCTGTGTTCCGAAGGGGGCGACGGTATCAAGGCAAGGCGGAGACGAGTTCACTATTTTTTTGCCGAATATCAAATGCGAGAACGAAGTGCTGAAGGTTGTTCATCTTGTTGTAGATTCCTTTAAAGAACCTTTTCAATTATTAGAAAATGAAATCTATATCAAAACGAGTATCGGGATCAGTTTGTTTCCGGATAATGGGGATACGACCGAGACGTTAATCAAAAACGCGGATACTGCGATGTATAAATCAAAAGAAATATCGGGTAACAGCTATCATTTCTTTAGCGAAGGAATGGATACGAGAACCTTCGAAAGCGTTAAGCTCGAGAACGCTTTGTATAGAGCTTTGGATCATGAGGAGCTCGTCATCCATTACCAGCCTCAAGTCGACTATATCACGCATCAAATCGTAGGGGTAGAGGCGCTGCTGAGATGGAATCATCCGGAAAAAGGATTAATAGCGCCAGATCAATTTATTCCGATAGCCGAGGAAACAGCCTTAATCATACCTATAGGCGAATGGGTGCTAAGAGAATCATGCAGGCAATTAAAAGAGTGGCAGGACCAAGGATACCCTTTATTTAGTGTATCGGTTAATTTGTCGGCTCGACAGTTTGAACAAAACAATTTATTTGCGATGGTAACCAGCGTATTAGATGAAGTGGGGTTGTCTCCTGAATATTTGCATTTGGAGCTTACTGAAAATTTAATTATTAAGAATAAGGACTTAACGTTAAAAACGATGAAGGAATTAAAAGGCCTGGGTATTAAAATCGCGGTTGATGATTTTGGGACGGGCTATTCATCGCTGGGTTACTTAACAAGTTTACCGATTGATACATTAAAAATTGATAAATCCTTCTTACAGGATGTTACAAACGATGATGATAATGCGGCAATTACAAATACCATTATTTCATTGGCTCAAAATTTAAATCTTAGCGTCATTGCCGAAGGTGTTGAAACCAAGCAGCATGTAGAGTTTTTATCAGCCAGAGACTGTTATTTGATGCAAGGTTATTACTTTAGCCGACCGATGAAGGCAGAAGATATAACGAAAGATTTTATATTGAATAGTGACAATTCTAAATTTGGGGGAATTCTTTCATGAAAGCGGCACGTGCGGTATTAGAATTTTTAAAAGGCAGCGGGGTTAAGCATATATTTGGCATTCCTGCAGGCTCCGTTAATGCGTTTTTTGATGCACTGTACGATATGCCTGAAATAGAACCGGTTGTAACCAAGCATGAAGGAGCCGCCTCCTATATGGCAGCGGCCTATGCCAAATACACCGGTCAAATGAGTGTAAGCATCGGCTGCAGCGGGCCTGGGGGAACCAACTTGGTTACCGGGGCGGCAAATGCCATGCGCGAACATTTGCCTGTCTTATTTCTCACAGGTGCTGTTCCTGTAAACACAATGGGATTGAATGCCTCCCAAGAATTAGATGCCGTTCCGGTTTTCCGCTCCGTTACAAAATACAGCGTTATTGTGATAGAGGCAAAGGATTTATTGCCTGAAATCATTAAAGCTAGCCAAATCGCAATATCCGGCGTGCCGGGTCCCGTTCACATCGCGATTCCGATCGACGTTCAACACGCCGAAGTTGGAAATCTTGATATACCGGTTCTCCAGGAAAGAAAGCCGATGATTCCGAACCCCGAAACCATACAATCCGCAGCCAAAGCGCTGCTGAAGAGGAAAGATGGCTGCATTCTTGTCGGTCAAGGCGTTAGAGGCGCTGTTGATTCCTTAATCGAGCTGGCAGAAATGCTGAATTGGCCGATCCTCACAACTCCGCAGGCAAAAGGGTATATTCCCGAAAACCATCCGCTTCTTATCGGCGTTTTTGGGTTTGCGGGCCATGAAGCCGCATCGAATCTTATTAATGAAGGTGCTGGTCAAGCCCTGTTAATTGTGGGTTCCAGCTTGGGCGAAACTGCCACGAATAATTATAATCAAAATCTAACAAAAAACCGTTTCACGGTACAGCTTGATTTTGACCAGACGGTATTTAATCGGAAATATGAGATCGATATTCCTGTATTAGGCGATATCCATTTGAGCTTATTGATGATGATCGAAGATTTGAGGGTGTTGGGCTTATCGAGGGGAACTGTCCACCTTGCCTTTGAAGAAAGTGCCGTGGCCGTGGAAGAGAACGAACCGCTTACTCAGGACTTGGAGGAGTACAACACGAAGAATGTCCTGCTGAACATTCAAAAAATGCTGCCATCCAACACGCGGTATACCGTTGATATTGGCGAATTTATGGCTTATGTTATTCATCACATGAAGGTCCTCGATTACGATTCTTATAACATCAATGTTCATTTCGGAGCAATGGGTGTTGGGATCGGATCAGCTATCGGCTCCAAGCTAGCTGAACCTGAGCGTCCTGTTGTGTGCATTACAGGCGATGGCTGTTTCTTCATGCACGGAATGGAAATATTAACGGCCAAAGAACTGGGCTTGCCCATTTTGTTTATAGTAATGAATAATGCACGCTTAGGAATGGTCTATCACGGGCATTCATTGCAATTTAAGAGAACCCATCCTTCCTTTGAACAGGAATCAGTCAATATTGCAGAGATGGCCGCGGCTATGCGTATTCCAAGCTTTAGAGTTAACGGTATGGATGAAATTAATTCAGATATGATTAACAAGCTATTGCGTTCAAACGGGCCGGCAATATTAGAGGTGGCTCTGAGAGACAACAATAACCCCCCAATGGGGGATCGTGTCAAATTTTTGTCGTCTTTTGGAAAATAATTGTGATCTTACAAATGAGAGTAGGAATGATGGATGACTCTTTTAATCGCCATCATGGTTTGTCCCTTAAAGGCATCTGGTACCGGCTCGCCCATGGGATTGGAGAAATAGTAGCTTCCTATGTTCTCCTCGTAGCGGTACCCCAAAGTGATTAAGGCGTTAATTAAATCATGGGGCAGTTCTCCGGAACCCGTTTGCGCAATGAAATAGTTGGTCGGGGAGATTTTTACATCAACATCTCCGGTTCCGGTATGTACCTCAAACAAGTCCTTTTCATGCTGAACCATCCATTGATTTTTGGAAAACAAGGAGATTTTGGCCCCTTCCAATGCAGATAGGGCGTCTAAATTAATTGAAAAAGCTTGATTGACCATTTTGCGAATTTCTGCGCCTGTGACTTTGTTTCCGCTTTGCTCCAAGTATGCATCCATGGCTGCTCGGGGCATAACCGGTGCAAGAGTCGATTCCAAATCAAATTTATAAACTTGGCGTATGATATTAAAAACCTCCGAGCTGCTGATTCCTTCTAAGTAAGATTCCATAAGATTGTCCATGGCTTCTGCCTTCGACATTAAACCATTCGGATTACTCATTAACAATTAACACCCCCATCATAAATACAAACCCATTATACGGCAAATAAATCCAATTATAAATATCATAATATGGATTCGTTTATTATCTAGAATAGGGACGGAAGACGGTTCGTAAGGGAGAATATTTGATGCAAATTCAGCAAAAATCCCTTATGGGCGCATGAGTGCTCATAAGGGATTTTTCATGGAAAAGCGTATGCCTTGACTGATGAGTAGAGGTAAGACGGAAATATGGCTTTCATCCTCAAACCGTTTAAATGAAACAGAGAACCTCTATTAACGGTTTTAGCTCATTTTCAATGAAGCTTAGAAATGCAGCCGAGCCGCCTATTGATACTTAGCATGCGCAATTTTCCTCCCTGCTCATGCTCATCGTTATTTTATAATTTAGCGCCGAAAAACCCCTTGCTTTAGCTATGGGGATGTAAGGTGCTTCGGGTGAAGGGCGGCTAAAGCCGCCTTAATCATCCGACATTAGATCTACTGTTTTATGGTATAATTTTCTTGGGATGAATCGATGTCACAGCGAGAAGTGGAAAGTAATCACAATGCAACATTTGACTGTAAGTACCATATTGTATTTTGTCCAAAATATAGACGCAAAGTTCTAATACCTCCTATAGATGCAAGATTAAAAGAACGGTTCTAGCTTAAATCAGAAGAACTTCGAGCTGAGATTGTGGAAATGGAAATCATGCCTGATCACGTCCATCTACTCATCAAGTGCGACCCGCAGTTCGGCATCCACCGTGTAGTTAAACACTTG
>NZ_JAVIFU010000020.1 GCF_031157315.1 Paenibacillus sp. LHD-38 | reverse complement strand
TGTTTACCGGCATGCAACAACAGGCTCATCTCGCTTTTACTTTTCTTCCATTATACAACAAACCCAGTACCAACAGGGTACTGGGCTCCATTTTACAGAAACTGTATTCGTTTTGCAGGGCTCTCAGAAATGCGCCTCTTTTTTTGATATATAAGAATTTATAAGTTTTAACTTATAAATGGGCTTATATATCTCCGCGAAACGACAGCTTTTGCCACAGAGGACGGCGACAGCCGTTTACGCTTGTGCATCAAAATGGGTTGCAACAATAGGATATTTTACATATAATACATATGAGCACATGTTCATATGTTATTTTATAAACGAAATCGGTTATGAAACGGACAGTTGAGAAGCAGACTAATAAGGTCTGGCGCAACGGAGCGGGGGAAAAAGGTATGAGCAAATCACATGATGGCAAATATGAACCAAGCTTACGGGCTGCTGGCAATGGGGAAAAAGAACAGCATGGGCATACTCACAGTCACGGCGGCGAGTCATGCAGCGATTCTCATGAGCAAGGACAATCCCATGAACAACACAGACATAACCATAAGCATGAGGCCATAAAGAAAGCAGTGTCAAAAGATGGAAAGCACAGCCATGGTGGCCACTCGCACGACGGTCATCACCACGGACACCATCATGGTCATTCGCATGGCCATCATGGACACTCGCATACGCCTAATAATAAAGCCGGCCTGCTGATAGCGTTGGTCATTACTGCGGGCATCATGGTTCTAGAGTTCGTTGGAGGATTAGTAACTAACTCACTAGCGCTATTATCTGATTCCGGACACATGCTTAGCGACACTGCGGCGCTCGCGTTAAGCTTGGCGGCCATGTGGTTTGCCGTGCGCCCGAGATCTTCAAGCCGAACCTACGGCTTTCATCGTTTTGAAATTTTGGCTGCGCTGCTGAACGGCATTACGCTGTTTGTTATTGCTGCCTTTATCATTGTAGAAGCATTCAAGCGATTCGGAGAACCGCCTGCCGTAGCAAGCGGGACGATGATGATTATAGCCGGCATTGGCCTGCTCGCCAATCTTGCAAGCGCATGGTTTCTCATGCGGAAAGCGGATGTGAAGGACAATTTAAATGTTCGAAGCGCATATCTACATGTCATTGGCGATGCAATCGGATCGGTAGGCGCTATTATAGCCGGCATACTGATGTCATTATTTTCATGGTACATTGCGGATCCTATCATCAGTGTTATCGTTGCGCTGCTTATTTTGAAAAGCGCATGGGGAATCATCAAATCGACCGTTCATATTCTGATGGAAGGAACGCCAGCGAATGTGGATGCCGATCAAGTTGAGGCGATGCTGCTTCAAATTCAAGGAGTAAAAGCGGTGCATGATCTCCATATATGGACGATTACCTCGGGGCTCGATTCCTTGAGCTGCCACCTTGTCGTAGAGGATTCCGTCGACTGCCAAATCGTGCTGCAGGAAGCGATTGGGCAAATTGCTGAGGAGTTTCAAATCGAGCATACTACGATTCAAATCGAGAAGTCGCAGCTGCTGCATCCCGAATTAAAAGTGTAGAGGCGGAGAGATTTTAAATATAGCTATAACTAGAACAGCAGGCCGCTGATGCTTATATGGATAAGCACATCGACCTGCTGTTTTTTTCATATATAAGAATTTATAAGTTTTCACTTATAAATGGGCTTATATATCTCCGCGAAACGACAGCTTTTGCCACAGAGGACGGCGACAGCCGTTTACGCTTGATATCATTCGTTTACTGGACATCAGAAGCAGCTTTTGTTTTATACACCTGCGAACCTACCAAGAAAGACACGACGCCCCAGAGCACCATGATGCCAATGCCTATCCAGAATGTGCTTGAAGCTGCTCCGGCATTATAGATAAGGCCATCACGCATACCTTCAACGAAATAGGTTAGCGGGAGCATTTGCGTGACCGGCTGCAGCCAGGACGGCAAAGTTTCGAGCGGGAAGAAAACGCCGCTTAGAAACATCATCAGCATGCTGGCAATGTTGGCATACCCCATATAGGCCTCAATGGTTTTACTGAACGAGGAAAAGAGATAGCCCATGGCGTTAAACACCAATCCGCCAGCAATGAAGGCAATGACTAAAGTGAGTACGTTGATATGGAGATTGGCGCCAAAGCCGAAAACGCCGATCAACGTTAGGATAATGATTTGAAAAATTCCGAGAATGAGCTTTACGAGCATGCCCGATAGTCCGTAAAGTCCCATTTTGGCCGGCGTCATTCGCAGCCTCTTCATCAAGCCATTCCTGCGCATCTCAACAAGGCCAACCATGCCGAACAGGCCGCCCTGTGCCACGGACAGACCAATCATTCCTGTAAGCAGGAAGTCCGCGTAACTTAAATCATCAGCGCCGGAGGAAATCGCAGTTCTCGTTAAGCTGTACATAGGTGTTGCATTGGCAACCGTCCAATTCGTCTGTTGAATGAGTTGATCCAATATGCCGGCGACGACTTGCGTCGTTGCGCCCTGCTCATTGGCTTTGTTTACGATAAGTTGTATCGTCGTGGAGCTGTCCGATTCGGGAAGAATGATGAGAGCGGCGATATCTTGGTTTTCTACAAGCTCATTGCCGGCTTCCTTGGTAACGGGCTGCTCTTCCGCGAACTCAAGCACCGGGATTTGCCGCAGCTGCTCCAGCAGCATCGCCGAGGCTGCATTTGGCTGCGAATCGACAATGGCGATTTTGGCTTTAAAGCTGTCACTCGAGCCGCCCCCGAAAATAATCATGAATAAGACCATTAAAATAATCGGGAAAAAGATATTCCAGAACCATACCTGTTTCTCGCGAAACATCATTTTCATTTGTGCGGCGAACATTTTGGAAAATTGCTTTGCGCTGCTCATCTAATCCCTCCACTCCTTTCCGGTGAAGGCGATAAAGACGTCCTCCAGGCTCATTTCACGAATTGAAATTTGCTCGACGCGGTAACCGCGGTCCTTTGTAAAGCCGAACAGCTCATAAAGGGTTTCCTCTGGCTGTGTCGTCCACAGCTGGAGCGCGTCGCCCTCGCGGCTCGTTCTGACGACTGCGGGCTGGAGCTGTGCAATCTTTTCTGTCTCCATTGCGGCCTCCGCACCGTCGAGAAAGGTAAGCCTAACCTCGCGTTCCTTCGTAAGGCGGTCGATCAGGGCAGACGGTGTGTCCAGCGTAACGATCTTGCCTTGGTCAACGATACAGACGCGGTCGCTCAGCTTCTCGGCTTCTTCCATGTAATGCGTCGTCAAAATAGTCGTTTTGCCGAGTGCTTTAAGCTTGAGCACGATGTCCCAAATATTCCGTCTGGCCTGCGGATCCAGCCCTGTGGTCGGTTCATCGAGGAAAATAATAATCGGGTCATTAATCATTGCGAGCCCGATGGCGAGCCGCTGCTTTTGGCCGCCGGAGAGCTTCTTGACCTGTTTGTTTCGTTGATCGGTGAGATTAATCATTTCAAGGACCTCCGCTGCAGGCTTGCATTTCGGATAAAAGGTAGCGAACAAATCTAAATTTTCTTCTACCGTGAGTAAGTCGAATAAAGCGCTGGATTGCGGCTGGACGCCGATGGATGTTTTAATTTGCTCGCTGTTTTTGGCCCAATTTAATGCGCCGAACTCGATTTGGCCTGCGTCGGGGATCTGAAGCCCTTCGATCATCTCGAGCGTAGTCGTCTTGCCTGCACCGTTCGGACCGATAATCGTGAACACCTCGCCGGCCTCTACCGTGAAGCTAATGTCGGCAACGGCGCTGACGGCTCCGAAGCTTTTTTGCAAATTCCGCACCTCTAACACGGGCATTATGTAACCTCCTCAAAGTTTTGTGAAGCAAAACTGGCTTCGAAAGCATAAGCTTAGTTTTGTGAAGCAAAATTGGCTTCGAAAGCATAAGCTTAGTTTTGTGAAGCAAAATTGGCTTCGAAAGCATAAGCTTAGTTTTGTGAAGCAAAATTGGCTTCGAAAGCATAAGCTTAGTTTTGTGAAGCAAAACTCGCTTCGAAAGCATAAGCTTAAGTTTTGTGAAGCAAAACTCACTTCGAAAGCCAGGGGAATCCGGTTAATTGTTAGGTTACCGTTATTTTAACCGTATCCATTTTATGAGAGTACGGTCCTGAGCATGCTTTTGGACTCCGTCTGCAGGAGGAGAGGGGAATATTGTCTGTTATAAAATCTGAACAAGTCTGTAAAGCTGCTTAGGAGACAATAGTTGATCAACAGGCGATAGAGTGACGTGGTGCGTGCGGCCTGCAGGATGCTGGATGAAAAGCTTTCTTCCGAGAAGCTTGGCTGCTGAAAAGTCACATTAACGGGAAAATCTCCTGTTAATTCGTCTGCAGCAGGCATAGTTACCATATTAACTGGAAATAATCCCTTTAATTTCGTTTTTTCATCCCCTTGCAGGGATATCAACTGAATTAGCAGGAGAAAATCCTGTTAACTGCAGCAATCAAACCGTCTCAGCAAATATAACAGGAGTTTTTCCCGTTAATTTATCCGAAGGCGCACGAAGAGTGATAGCAGCTTGATGCTCGCTGTAAAATAAGTAACATTTTTCTAACTTCTTACGTTTAGGATAATATACCGTTTAAGAAAGAGGGAGGGTTCCAATTCTGAAAAATATCGTAATCGCTTTGCCGATTCATTTTATGGCATGGGTTATTCTATTAAGTTCCTTGGTATTCGAGCCATTCCAATGGTTTTTGATACCGAATGTCAATAACACGCCAGCGATGATCACCGTTTCAAAATGGTTAATCCAATCTCTGTTCGTTACTTATCTATTCAGTTTTTGCTTTTATAAAATGCGGGGAAGCTCACATTTTACGAGGAAAGATTGGAAGGTCATTTCTGTACATATTGTTTTCTCTATCATTCATATTTTGGCTGTCAGCGCTTTTATTTTTATAGTGGCTGGATTTGAGGATTTATAAGTCTTACACGATAAACCAGCTAGCAAAACCTTTAATCTTGCCATTATGTTAGGATGGATTATTCTCGCGATCGGCTCATATCGAGCGAGTGTATTGAAAATATACCAATGTGTCGGACTAGGAAAGAGGAGCACCAACTTCAGCTAGTACCGTTCTAAAGATTTACCTATTATGCCGACGAACAAGTTATATCACCTCGATCCTCGGACCGTTATGGAACGCGTTATCATACAGGCACAGGCCTTCGAGTTTACGTAGACGGCATCGAAAAAGCTTTCGGGAAATTGGACGGATCAAAAATTGTTTTCATAGGACTCTCGTAACCTCTTGCTGACAGACTTTTTTAAAATATAAGAAAGTATAAAATTCAACCTTATACGTTGCTTATATTTCACCGCGAAACGAGCTTTTGCCGCCAAGGACGGCGTCAGCCGTTTACGCTTGTCCTATTAAACTTCCGTTTTTGTCGGTTTAGCGAATTATTTCGCTAACAGAGAATAATAGCTTGATACTGAAAGGGCTGCCGTTTGGCAGCCCTTTACTTTACTAACGGATGTTGAACGGGAGCACCGCAGGGCCTGGTTTAGAGCTGGTTTGTTTGCGCTTTCATTCGTGTCTTTGAACGAATTGACATAACATAACATGCCAAGTAAGATGGAACAATAACGTATTAGCAAGGATGAAACGTAGCTGTTTTACTATTTTTTGAAAGATTGTAGTTTCATCATTTCATAGGTATCGGGGTGATTCCGTATGGCCAGCATTAAAGAAATTGCCAAGTTGGCGAACGTTTCCCAGGGGACAGCCTCTATCGTGCTGAATGGAAAAGGAAAGCAGTATCGGATATCGGAGGTCACTCAGCAAAAAATATACGAAGCAGCCAGAAAGCTTAATTATCAGCCCAATATTTCAGCAAGACGCCTTAGAAGCGGAGGAGAAATTGTACTGCCCATTATCGCGCTTTTTTGGGCATTAGATACAAGAACGATGCTGATCAGCCGCTTCCTTAAAGGAATGCAGGAAAAACTGCAAACGATCGAAGGCGATTATGAATTGCTTATTCAGCCCTATGTGGGTACGAAGTTGAGCGAAGTTCGCAGCCTAGTTACCGGAACGAGATTTAACGGCGCCATTATTGCGAATGCGACGGAGGAGGACGAGGCTTTCCTGGAAGAGGCGCAATTGAATGTCCCCATTGTCCTCTATCAGCGAGGCTCGGATAAATATTGCTCGGTCAATGTCGACAGCTATTACACAGGGGAGACCGTGGCACGGCTGTTTGCAAGCAATGGACATCTGACGGTGGGTACGATTGTTCCGAATGTTTCCTCTAAGGCGATTAAACTGCGCAAAGAGGGTTTTTTGTCAGAAGCCTTGAAGCAGGGCTTAACAGCTAATGAAGAGCACATCATTTACTCGGATTTTTCGGAGCAGGGCGGATATGAGGCAATTAAACGGCTATATCAACAAGATCAAGAGTTACCCTCGGCATTATTTGTCATAAGCGATCAGATGGCGGTCGGGGCGTTGGCAGCGCTGAATGAGCTTGGCAAGAATGTTCCCGGCGATATCGAAGTTGTCGGATATGACGATGATGAAGTCACTCGGTTTACGATCCCTTCTCTAACAACGGTGCATTTGCCCGTTGAGGAAATGGCAGCCGAATGTGTCAGGCTGCTTATGGACTTGATGCACCATAAACAGATAGAACCGACTTCCAGTATGCTTGATACGCACATCGTCATTCGTCAATCCTGCGGCAATGGGCGAACAAGCTAAGTAAAAGCCATATTAAATTTGAGGTGAGCGTTCAACGGATAATGCCGTTGGCCGTTCACCTTTTATATTTTCAAAATGGAAGGACTTTTGCCTCAGAAAAACGGTTGACATGTAAGCGTTTTTAAAATATATTAATTAGCATAAACGTATTAGCATAACGTATTAGCAAAACGTATTAGCAGTTATGGGGTGTAAGGTATGGCCAGCATAAAAGAGATAGCGAAGCTTGCGGATGTGTCTCAAGGCACCGCTTCGATGGTGCTGGGTGGAAAGGGCGACCAATATCGAATTTCTGCTGTTACGCAGCAGAAAATTGTAGAGGCGGCAAAGCAGCTTAATTACCAGCCGAATATTTCAGCGAGGCGTCTGCGCAGCGGGGGCGAAACGGTTCTTCCGATCATCGCGCTATTCTGGTCACTGGATGTTCGAACAGCTCTCATTAATCGGTTTTTGCATGGACTGCAGCGCGCATTTCATTCTTTGGAGCAAGAGTATGAGCTTCTGATCCAGCCTTACGTGGGCAATAAGCTATGTGAGGTGAACAGCTTGCTTACGGGAACGAGGTACAACGGTGCGATTATTGCGAACCCGACGGAGCTGGATGAACAATTTTTGGAGGATGCTAGTCTTCACGTTCCAATTGTGCTGTACCAGCGCAGCTCGGACAAATATTCGAGCGTGAAGGTAGACAGCTTTAAAACAGGGCAGGAGGTAGCGCAGCTCTTTGCAAGCAGAAAGCATCTTAAAGTGGGCGTCTTAGTGCCGGAAGTTTCCTCGAATGCGATTCAGCTTAGATTGCAAGGTTTTACGGACAAGGCAAAGGAGCTGGGGCTTGAACTATCTGAGCAGCATACGCTGTATGCTGACTTCTCGGAGAAGGGCGGTTACGATGCGATCCATCGTCTGCTGGAGATGGAAGAGCTTCCGACGGCTATGTTCTCGATTAGCGATCAAATGGCAGTAGGCGCTTTGAAAGCGCTTCACGAATCTGGGAGAAAAGTACCGGATGAGATGGAGCTCGTTGGTTACGATGATGATGCGATCACCAAATTTACCATTCCTGCATTATCTACCGTTCATCTTCCCGTTGAGGAAATGGCCGAAGCCTGTGTTAACCTTCTTAGTGATTTAATGCAGTATCGCTCACATGAACCTATCAGTAAATTATTCGAGTCCTGTTTGATTTTACGCAGCTCTTGCGGCGGATCTGAATAGTAAGCGTTTCCATAATGTCAGAACGCTTGGAATCGACTTGTGAACGCTTCAACAAACATAACTCGCCTACATCTGATGAAGCGTTTTAAGTATATATCATAATTATTTGGGAGGTTCTTGTATGAAATTCAAAAGGGTGTCAGCCATACTCGCTTCAGCAGCTTTAATCACGACGTTGTTTACAGCATGTTCAAGCAATGGAAATGAGCAGCAAGGGAGCGCTAGCAGTACAGCGGGCAATTCGAACGCTCCAATTAAAATCGACTATTGGGGCGGGTGGACGGGACCCGATCTGGAAACGATGAAGGGGCTCGTTGATAAGTTCAATGCCGAACAAAGCGGCATCCATGTTGAGTTCACTTCGATGCAATGGACACCGTTATTTGCCAAGTTTCTAACCGAGATGAAAGGCGGAGAACCGCCGGATGTACTTGCGATGCACCCTTTTGAGATCGGACAATTTTCCGAGATGGGCGTGCTCGATAACAAGCAGATTGAAGCGGCCAAGCTGAATGAGTCGGATTACTCTGAATTCGCATGGGGCGGTACCTTCTACAAGGATACGCAGTATGCGGTGCCGCTTGATGTACACATGCATGGCCTTTATTTTAACAAAGCATTATTCGAAAAAGCTGGCTTAACCGCTGCTCCGCAAACAGGCGAAGAGCTGATCGAGATGGCGCAAAAGCTGACGATTGACAACAATGGCAAACATCCGAACGAAAGCGGATTTGATGAGAACAACATTGTGCAATACGGTCTAGGCTTTAATATGAACCATCATATCTTCTATCAAGCTTATGCGTTGATTAATCAGCAAGGCGACAATCCATTCAATGAGAGCATGGATAAGATGGAACTTGACGAAGAGAAGACGGCTAAGGCGTTTGGCTTCCTGCAGGATCTCGTCTTCAAATACAAAGTCGTTCCTAAAGGGGAAAAATCGCCAGTGGATGATTTCACTACATCCAAAGTGGCTATGATTTTTGACGGTCCATGGCAAATGCCGAAGCTTGAGGCATCCGGCTTGCAATGGGGAAGCGCGCCGTATCCTCAGGTGTTTGATAAGAAGGCAGCATGGGGTGCAGCGGAAGTTCTAACATTCCCGGTTAACAAAAAAGGAAGCGCAGAGGAAAAAGAGGCTTCCATTTCATTCGTCAAATGGCTCGATGCCAATTCGGCGGACTGGGCGAAATCCGGACAACTGCCATCGAACAATGCAGGCATGGAATCGGCTAAAGGACTTGAAGGACGCGAGGCGTTTATCGCCAGCTTGGATAATGCCGTACTGCTGCCTGCGCACCCGCAATCAGCGCAGCTGTTCTCGAGCACAGCACCGAGCCCGATCCTGACAGCCGCGCAGGATGCGATTCTGAATAATAAAGACCCGCATGAAATTGCCAAGCAGTTGATGAAAGACATGAATGCGATATTAGCAGACCAATAAAAATGGTTACAGGCGGATACGGCTGGACATCATCCGGTTCCAGGCGTATCCCTGTTATCTTCACCAGAAGGGTTGTAGCGCTATGAACAAACAAGGGAAAATCGCAGCATTATTTTTACTGCCCTATTTGCTTATTTTCACCGTTTTTCGCTTCGGGCCGAGTATGGCGGGCTTGTTCGTCGGCTTCACGAAATGGAATATCGTTGGCGATGCCACTTTCGCCGGTTTAGACAACTTCGAGAAGCTGTTTCGCGATCCGATGTTTTATACGTCCTTGAAGAACACGATGCTGTTCTTGCTTATGGTTTTGCCTCCACTTGTCGTATTCAGCTTGCTGCTTGCCGTATTGCTTAATCAGAAGCTTCGCTACCGCAATGCCGTTAGAACGGTTTCCATCATTCCGTATGTTCTAATTCCCGCTGTAGTGGGAATTATATGGAACTGGCTGTACGATAACAATTTCGGGATATTGAATTATTATTTGAAGATGATCGGCATTGCGCCGATTGAATGGCTGACTAGCGACAAATACGCGTTATTTTCCGTAGCAATCGTAACGGTATGGTCTTACATGGGCTATAACATGATTCTGTACCTCGCGGGGCTGCAGGACATTTCGAAGGATTTGTACGAAGCATCGACCATTGACGGAGCGAATAAGTTTCAGACCTTTATGAAAATTACACTGCCTTTGCTGAAGTCGATTACATCCATGATCATCACCCTCACGCTCATTAACGCCATTCAAATATTTGACCAAATATTTGTTATGACGAACGGCGGACCGGGAACAGCGACATTGACGCTTGTGCAGTATTTGTATGGAACCGCCTTCCAAAATTATAATCTCGGTTACGGTTCGACGCTCGGCATAGCGATTGTTGTCATATTGATTGTGTTAGTCCAAATTCAATCCAGACTCTTCAAGCTTGATAACTAGGAGTGAGCGATACATGAATGTGAAAAAAATATCCGTATATGTTTTGATGGCCTTCATAGGGATCATTTTCTTGTTTCCGCTTATTTGGTCGCTTATTTCTTCCGTGAAGCCGGAGAATCAAATTATAAGCTACCCGCCGCGCTGGATTCCTGAGAATTTTACTTTCAGCAACTATTCACTCGTGCTTAAGAATCATCCTTTTCTCACCTGGATGTGGAACAGCGTCTTTATTACGGTTGCTTCTACGATTCTCGTACTTATACTAACCACGCTGGCTGCATACGCCTTTGGCCGTTTGGAGTTCAGAGGGAAAAAACTGATCTTCACTTTAGTTGTTTCTATGCTGCTTATTCCGATTCAAGCGTATATCGTTCCTTTGTTTCTACTTGTCTCAGAGCTTGGCCTTCTCAATACATTCGCTTCGATTATTCTAGTAGCGGGTGCGAACGTAACGAGTGTGTTTATTCTGACGAGCTTCTTCAAGAGTATTCCGAAGGAGCTGGAGGAAGCGGCGCGTATAGACGGCTGCAAGGATTTTGGCATATTCTCGCGAATCATGCTGCCGCTCTCGAAGCCGGCTGTTTCCACGGTAACCATTCTGATGTTTATTACGAACTGGAACAATTTCCTCTGGCCGCTTATTGCGATTAGAGACAACTCGTTGAAGCCGTTGACGGTTGGTATTGCCCAGTTCATGGGCGGAGCTAATTCGACAGCACAGTTCCAATACGGGACCTCGCTCGCGGGTGCATGCATGGCAATCATTCCGTCTATCATCGTATTTCTGTCGCTGCAGCGTTATTTTGTTGAAGGGATCGCGAATACAGGTATTAAGGGTTAACCGAAGACAGCTATTTATAGCTGCTATAGGAGGCGCATCATGTATACAACCTTAACGAAAGAGCTTTTATTCAGCAATGAACCTCCATTCTCCAGCTGCCATGCTTCCCATTTAGTTGTATTACCAGACGGGGATATTTTGGTTGCTTGGTTTGCCGGCAGTAAGGAGGGCGAGGGAGATATTGCAATTTGGTGCTCAAGAAGGCGCCAAGGGAACTGGACGAAGCCGGTTGTGCTCGCGGACGAAGAAAATTTGCCGCATTGGAATCCTGTTTTTCATCAGAAGAACAACGATGAGCTTATCCTCTATTACAAAGTAGGAGCATTGCTCAAAGAATGGTATACGAGGTACAAAGTTTCGAAGGACAAAGGTATGACATGGTCAGATCCGCTCGAGCTTGTGGATGGAGATCGGGGAGGAAGAGGACCGGTACGGAATAAGCTCATTGTTTTGTCAGACGGAGCTTGGTTGGCCCCCGCATCTACGGAAGACGGCATTTGGCAAGCGTTCACCGACCGTTCGGAGGATTGCGGTATAACCTGGACGAAGAGCGGCTCAGTCGTTATCCAAGGCTTGGATTACAGCGGAATAGAGGAAGTAGTGGATAGCGGCATACCGGTATCGAAGCAATCCTTTTCCGGGCGGGGCGTCATTCAGCCTACCTTATGGGAGTCGAGGCCGGGACATGTGCACATGCTGCTGCGAAGCACAGAAGGGCGCATCTACCGCAGCGATTCGGAGGACGGGGGCAGAACTTGGTCGCAGGCCTATCCGACAGAGCTTCCGAATAATAACAGCGGTATTGATTTGGTTAAGCTGGGTGATGGAACACTTGTGCTTGCTTATAACCCGGTGGACAAAAATTGGGGCGAGAGGTCGCCTCTGGTACTGAGCGCTTCCCTGAATAACGGGTTAACCTGGGAACCCCCTTATATTTTGGAGGATGAGGAAGGCGAGTTTTCTTACCCTGCGATTCTAGCAGATGGCAATCAGTTATTCATAACTTATACATGGAAAAGAGAGAACATTGCATTTTGCATGATTAACCTTTCATAGGATTAATAAGATAAGACGGAGTAAGAGGGAGAACCGGATGAATATGAAGATATCGACAGGCGTATGGCCGACAATGGTCACCCCGTTTACAGAAGATAATAAAATTGACTATAAAGTGCTTGAGAAAGCGATAGAATGGTATATCCGCAAAGGAGTAGATGGTCTATTCGCGGTATGCCAATCGAGCGAGATGTTCTATTTAAGTTTAGAGGAGAGGGTAGAGCTTGCGGCTTTTGTGAAGGAAAAGGCTGCCGGGCGCGTACCGGTTATTGCTTCCGGCCATATTTCTGATTCCTTTGAGGATCAAGTAGAAGAGCTGCAGGCAATCGCGGCCACGGGCATCGATGCGTTAGTGCTAATTACGAATCGGCTGGCACGCGAGGATGAATCCGATGAGGTATGGCTGGCGAATTTGGAGAAGCTTATGGCAGAGCTTCCTGAATCGGTACCGCTTGGTTTTTACGAATGCCCCTATCCTTATAAGAGGCTGATATCGCCGTCGTTATTGAAGTGGTGCGCTGAAACGGACAGATTTCTATTCCTTAAGGATACGAGCTGCGACATTGCTAATATGACGGAGAAAATGCAAGCGGTGCAAGGGACCGGCTTAAACCTGTATAACGCGAATACCGCTACGCTGCTGGAGACGCTGAAGCTGGGAGTAACCGGTTATAGCGGTGTGATGGCCAATTTTCATCCGGAGCTGTATGTAAAGCTTATGCATGACGGCTTAGAGCAGCCGAGGGAAGCGGAGCAGCTCATTAATTTCCTAAGCCTCGCTTCTTTGATCGAAAAGCAGATGTATCCGGTCAACGCCAAATATTACTTAATGCTCGAAGGGGTATACGACAATTACAACTGCCGCTCCAAAAACGCTGACGAGTTCACGCCAACAAATCGATTAGAAGTGGAACAGCTGCATCGGTTAACTGAAACGTATGCCAAGTCGTATGCGAAATAGAATTGGGATGGATGAACGGTAAATTACAGGGGGCAGGATAGATGGAGAAGAAGTATTCGATTGGTATCGATTACGGAACAGAGTCCGGGAGAGTTGTTCTCGTTGATATCGGCAACGGGGAAGTCATCGCAGAGCATGTGACTGGATATCCTCATGGTGTCATGGACGAGCGCTTGCCCTATTCGAGTAAGCTTCTAGAGCCGGATTGGGCTCTGCAGCATCCGGATGATTATATGGAAGTGCTTCGAAGGTCGGTCCCTGAGGTGCTTCGCCTAGCCGGGATCGATGCCGGACAGGTAATAGGTATCGGCATTGATTTTACGGCATGTACGGTACTGCCGGTTGATGAGAGCGGAGTTCCGCTATGTGAACTGGATGAGCTGCGGGACGAGCCGCATGCCTATGTGAAGCTGTGGAAACATCATGCCGTCCAGGATGAAGCGAATCGGATTAACCAAATAGCAGAGCGGCGCGGAGAACGATTCCTTAGCAGGTATGGCGGGAAAACTTCATCGGAATGGATGGTGGCCAAAGCGTGGCAGCTGCTGAATGAAGCTCCTGCGCTGTATGAGAGGACTCACCGGTTCATGGAGGCGGTGGATTGGGTCGTGCTTCAGATGACGGACAGTTGCGCAAGGACTAGCTGCTGCGCCGGCTATAAAGCGTTTTGGCATAAAGAGGAAGGCTATCCTTTAGCTTCTTTCTTCCGGGAGCTGGATCCGAGGCTGGAGCACTTTGTTAAAGATAAACTGCAAGGGGACGTCGTATCCTTGGGAGCCAAAGCGGGAGAGCTGACAGAGAAAGCGGCCGCAATGATGGGGCTTAGAGCAGGAACAGCAGTAGCTGTGGGTATTATTGACGCTCATGCGGGAGTTCCGGGCACGGGCGCTGTCCAATCGGGTCAGATGGTTATGGCGATGGGGACTTCGCTTTGCCATATGCTTCTGAGTGATAAAGAAATTCATGTCGAAGGTATTTGTGGCGTCGTAGAGGACGGAATTATACCGGGGCTTTATGGTTATGAAGCAGGACAACCTGCTGTAGGAGATATATTCGCCTGGTTTGTTGAACAGGGGGTGCCTGCTTATGTGGAGCAAGCGGCGGAGGATGACGGCATAAGTGTTCATGGGTGGCTTGAGCGGCAAGCATGTGAACTAAGACCTGGCCAGCACGGTTTACTGGCGCTTGATTGGTGGAACGGCAATCGAACGGTGCTGGTCGATGCAGACCTCAGCGGTATGATCGTTGGATTGACGCTGCAGACAAAGCCGGAGGAAATATACAGATGTTTGCTGGAAGCGACTGCATTCGGTACCCGGACGATCATAGAAAACTTTGAACAAGCCGGGCTTGCCATTCATGAGCTGTTCGCATGCGGCGGACTGCCGCAGCGTAATGAGCTGCTCATGCAAATCTATGCTGATGTTACCCGGCGCGAGATCAAGATTGCAGAATCTACACAAACGTCTGCGCTTGGCGCAGCAATGTTCGGTGCTGTAGCTGCAGGTGAGGAGCGGGGCGGATACAGCAGCATAGAGAAAGCCGCTGCCCGTATGGCCCGTGTGCGTGAACAAGTGTATAAGCCGATCGAGGCGAATAGCATCGTCTATGACCAGCTGTACGCTGAATACTGTCGTCTGCATGAATTATTCGGACGGGGCGGAAGCGCTGTGATGAAACAGCTGAAGCGTATTCGATTGCAGCAGGAAGAAAGAAGCGCTGCCATATGATCGTTGGCGATATTCAGCACCTCGCGCAGGAGATCCAGTTCTATCCCCAGGCTGTCCGCAGAGCTTTGGAGCATTTGAAATCAGGCGGGCTTGCCGATAAGGATCCCGGGAGATATGAGCTAGCAGAAGGAGGGCTTATGTACGCTTTGGTGCAACAAATCGTTACACAGCCGAGCAGTGAGCATAGATTGGAGTCTCATGACACTTATGTAGACATTCAGTACGTCGTTAGCGGGGAAGAAAGAATCGATTTTATTAGGCTCTCTGACCAACTTGTAGTAGAAGAGCAGGATTTGGCTGTCCGGGATATTGTTTTTTACGCAAGGATGGAGAATCAAGAATCCAGTCTGGTGCTGACACAAGGCCAGTTTGCCGTCTTCTATCCCTCCGATACACACCGTCCATGTTGCGCAGTGGATGAGCCCGTTGAACTGAAAAAAATCGTTATAAAAATTCATAAGCAGTTATGGGATAACCAGTATGATTAGTCGAAGAAGGGGCTCCCCCAAAAGGTTATAAACCTTTTGGGGGAGCCCCTTCTTCATAAATTGCATAAATAAGTGTTCATGTAAATAAAGTTATTCATTTTGAGCTCTTCCTTGTTGGATTAATAGTAATTTAGCTATCGTTTTATACTTGTATTATTCGTGAAACGATTAAGCTATCCTGCCCGCTAGCTTAATGTACATCTTCAATCTAATGCTTTATTTTCTCTATTCACAACTTACTCATGAATAACCATTTTCAGTCCAAGCGAATGCCTCCGGACTTTACCCAGTTAAGAAACTTCATTAGTCCCAACGCAGCGTCTTCCATCGGAAAATATTCCAGTCCTACATATCCTCTAAACCCGGTAGCTTCAATTGCTTTAAAGATGTTCAAATAATATAGCTCCCCTGTATACGGCTCGTGTCTTCCAGGAACCCCTGCAACGTGGAAATACCCGATTTTATCGATATTCCGAGTAATGGTGGATATAATATTCCCCTCCATAATCTGCATATGATAAATGTCGAAAACCACTCTGACATAAGGACTGCCGACTTCGTCGACAATCTGAAACGCCTCATCGGAGTGGTATAAATAATAGCCCGGATGGTCGACCTGTGTATTAAGCGGTTCAATCACCAGCATCATTCCCGCCTGCCTCAGCAGGGGCACGCATACTCTCAGCCCTTCTACAATACTGCTATGCTGTTCCTCCCGGGGGACGCCCGGCATTTCTTGTCCGACCTGCGAAATAATGTGGCTGCATCCCAGCATCTGAGCAACGGCAATCGTTTGCTTGAGGCCTTCCACATATTCCTGCCTTTTGGAAGGGTCGGTCAAGCTGATAAATTTCGTAACAATGCTGGCCAGTGTAAGCTGCAGCGCCTCCTTCGCAGCTTTAATCGCATACAAATCTTTTTCCCACCAGATCCAAAACTCAAATGCGTTAAAGCCTGCCCGTTTAACCTCCACCATGCTTTGGACAAAATCTTTGCCTGCATACACTGCTTCAATGGAAACGGAAAATTTCAGCGTCATCACCTCCATTATCTAGACATGCCGATCCGCTTCTAGCGAAGCTGTTTCATCAAATGGTCCGCTGTGCGGATAGCAAGAGCGACGGTGGTGAGCGTAGGGTTCGCCGCACCGCTCGTCGGGATGACGCTGTTATCCGCTACGTAAAGGCCCTGCACGCCGTGAATCTGGCCGTAAGGATCGGTTGCGGAGGTTGCTGGGTCATAGCCCATCCTGCAAGTTCCCATATCATGATACACCAGTCCGGCAGTAAGCGAACTAAGCGATGTTTGCGTTGCTTGCGAAGCCTCAAGCGCCCGCTTAACGCCTTCGCCCATCCGCCGAAATACCTCCTTGTCTTTGGCGCTGTACGAGAACTCAACCTCCAATTCGGGAACGCCGTAATCGTCCACTCTGCGCGGATTCAACACGACGTAATTCTCATACCGGGATTCAACTACTCCGGAAGCGCCGTATCCGACGTTCACTTGCTCAAGCATCGGCTTTAATTCATACAAATAATTAAAATAAGATCCACTAAGCTGAATTTGATAATCGCGCTCTGCCGTACGCGGAACCAAAAGAGCCAGTACCCCAAGTGTCTCCGGGAAACCGGCGGTGCGAATGTTTCCTACGCCGGTTATCCTGGTATGCGTCGTTAAATAATGGCCGATCGCTCTTCCTGGAATGCCCGAATTTAATAAAATGCGCGGCGTCTCGAACGTGCTTGCCGACAAATCGACGGTTTTTCCTTTCAGGTTATACGTCTTCTTATCCCGGGTCATCACCTTTACGCCAACCGCTTTCCCATTGTTGGTAAGCACCTCGGTCACGCGGGCTTTCACCGCCAGGTACCGCTATCTGCTTCAAGAGGCGCAGGCCCATGTTTTCGGAGAAAAGTAAAACCCGCTGAAAAAATTCAACAATCCCCAATCCGTCCCCCCTGCTTCAGATGCGCCCATTCACATTCGAACAACATGCTGCTTGCTCTATCAAGTGAATGCGGATACCTATTGCTCGACTTGCCCGAAAGTGAAAACCAATAAATGAGTGACGACCCAAAAGCCTTCATCTTTACGAGATGAAGGCTTTTCAACTATGATTTAGAAAATGATTTATAGATTCGAAGGGGAGGGGCGTAGAAGCAATGAGACTCAAACAGAAAAAATTATTCGTCTATCACAAAGTAATCATCGTTTTTTTCGTGCTCATTATTCCGGTGTACGCGGTAAATATGGGCATCAACTACTTGAGCTTCTCGTATGCGAAAGAGCAAATCATAGATTCGACTTTATCGAATGCGGACTTTTATTCCAAGCAGCTGGAGAACCAGTTCGATTTCATCCGCATCCGCCAGCTCGATCTGCTGAACGATTCCGACCTGCAGAAGCTTGGCTTCCAATCCGATTCTCTCGAAACGGCGGAAGAAATCCAGATCGTAAAAAAGATAAACGAACATCTCCTCACGATCCAAAACGCGAGCCCGTTAATCGTCAATGTAGGCGTATACATCGACTCCTTCCAAAAAACGATATCGACCGGCAGTTACGTCGCTGCGCTTCCGAATCGCGAATGGGATGAAATCAAAACCATGATGGGCGGCGATTCGGGCAAAGCCGTCTATTATTCCGAGCAAAAAATGATTCTTCTCAAATCGTCCAACAATGAAAACCTGATCTCCTATATCGAATTGTCGGTCGATCGTCTTAAACAAATGCTGCAGCAGCTCACCTTGCAGAACAGCCGTACGGGAGCGGCCATTATCGCCGACAACACGCCGGTCGTATACGACAAGACAAACCTCTCCTTAATACAATCCGTGTCCAATAGGCTCGGCACTCTTGATATGCTGGATAAGCCCGTCAACATGTCTATCAAGGCGAATGGCCAGACATTTATGACAACGGTGACAAAGCTTCAGTTTTTTGGCTGGACGCTGTGCACGTATATTTCGGAAAAGGAAGTGACGGGGCCGCTAAAAAAATATAGCGCATGGTTTTTTATATTATCGATCATTTCGGTCGTTGTCATCGTCATCTTTGCCTTTTCCGTCAATCGCATGATTCACGTCCCATTAAACAAATTGATGCAATCGTTCAGAAGGACGGAGATTGACTACCTTCATGCCTTCAATTCGCCGAGCAACAACAACGAGTTCGATTATCTTTACGAAAGCTACGGCAACATGCTCGATAAATTAAAAACGTCGATTAGGGAAAACTACGAGCAGCGAATCGCCTTGCAGGAATTTGAGCTCAAACATCTGCAATCGCAAATCAATCCTCATTTTTTGTATAATGGGTTTTATAATATTTACCGGTTAAGCAAGTCCGGCCATCATGACAATGCGGCGACGCTCGCACAGAAGCTGGCCAGCTACTACCGTTTCATTACGCGAAGCGGCTCCGATCAGGTCCAATTGCAAATGGAATACCAGAACGCGCTCGATTATTGCACCATTCAACGCATTCGATTCTCGAACCGGATCGACGTGCAGTGCGATGAACTGCCAGAGCAGTTACGCCACATAATGGTGCCCCGCCTGATGATTCAGCCGGTGATCGAGAACGCGTTCGAGCATGCCTTCGAGCATAGCTCGAAAGGCGGGACGCTGCACATCCGGATCAAGTACGACGACCGCCTCCGCATTACGGTGGAAGACAGTGGAGCCAATCTCGAGGATAAGGGGATTGTTCAGCTTCAGGAGCGGCTCACGGACCCTGCGGGAAACATCGAAAAAACCGGGGTGCTGAACGTCAATCAACGAATCCGGCTGAAATACGGCAGCAATAGCGGCATATTCGTATCGCGAAGCTCGCTTGGCGGGCTGCGGGTCGAAATGATCATGGATATGAACGGGGGGGATACGGATGTATAGACTGCTTATCGTCGACGATGAACCGGCCATTGTGGAAGGACTGGCGCTGCTATTCGAACAATGCGAGCATCTGGAGCTCGATATTTGGCAGGCGACTTCCGCACAGGAAGCGATCGAAACGGCCCGGAAGATGAAACTGGATTTGGTGCTCAGCGATATTCGCATGCCGGAGAAAAACGGGCTTCAGCTCATTGACGAGCTATTGGCATTTTGGCCTTCATGCAAAATTATTTTTTTGACGGGATACAGCGAATTCGATTACGCGTACAGCGCATTTCAAAAAAACGTGGAAAATTATTTACTGAAGGATGAGGACGATCAAACGTTAATCGAAGCTGTGGAAGCCGTTATCCGAAAGCTTGACGAGGAGAAACGCAAGCTGCATCTGCTGGAAGAAGCCATGAACAAAGTGGAGGCGTACCGGCCTTATCTCCGCAAACAATATTTCGAAGGTATTTTGGCCGGAGAGCCGACCGGCGGTCTGGCGCAGTATGCCGGACTCGATCCACACACCTTGCAAGTCGACACGGATACGCCCGTTTTGCTGCTGACCGGTCATATTCGGAATTGGCCGTGCGAGACGACATACGCGAGAAAGCTGGAAATTCATTTTGCTGTCCAAAATTTGTTCCGTTCAACGCTTACTCCTCTCTTAGCTGCCGAGGAAGTCATCTATGACCGAAGCCAGCTCGTTTGGTTTATACAGGGGGGTAGGGCGGAGCGGCTGCTTCAAGAGGAACATAAGACGGATTGGAAAGCCGTCACGGAATATTTGAAAGGCATGCTCGAATATGTGCAGAATACATGCCAGGATACACTCGGCGTCGATCTCACCTTCTACATCTCCAGAGGCGCGTCCGCGTGGGAAGACGTGCACCGCGAGTTTGAATTTATGCGATCCTATACGGAAATGCAGAACTGGATTGCGCCCGATATGACAATCATCGATTTAAGCGTCGCCGCCGATCCGAGCTTGTTCAATCCGACACTGAAGCGTCTTTCCGACAACGAGCATTACGAACGGCTGCTTCATCGTCTGGAGCTTGCATTCCGAGACGGCGACGGAGATCAGGCGCAGCAGTCATGCGGCCAATTGCTTCGATTCATCAAGCAAGACATCGCGTTCAGCTATGCGGACGGCATGAGGAAATATTTGAATTTGCTGCTGCTATTCATGTCCTATGTTCTGGAGATGGAATTATCGTTGAAAGTAAACGAGGATATGGATTTAACCCGATTGTTCCGCCTCGACATGCCCGAGGATTGGGAAAACGAGGAGAAGTATTTAGTATCGATCGGGCGATTGATATGCGATCAAAGCCATAGCCGGCAGGAGAAAGGGATGCACGAGCTGATCGAAAAAGTCCATCAGTTCATCGACGCCAATCTAAGCGAAGATCTATCGCTGATCAAGCTTGCGGATGTCGTCTATATGAATCCGTCCTATTTCTCCAGGTACTATAAGCAGCAGACGGGCCGCAACGTCTCCGCCTACATTCAGAATTCCAAGCTCGGCGCGGCCCAGACGATGCTTCAGAACGCCAAGCTGAGAATTCAAGACATCGCGAGCCATTTGGGCTTTACGTCCCCTTCGTATTTCTCTATCTTTTTCAAAAAAATGACCGGCATGACCCCGCAGGAATACAGGGATCGGTACGCAGGTTAACCGTTCGGTCATAATAAAAGCTCATCGCGGATACCGATCGCAAAGAGCTTTTATTTTATTTCGTCGCTAAAAATATAGAAGTAAACCAAGTAAAAGAATGTAAAGATAAAGAGATAGTAAGCGCTTTTATGAGACCCTATAATGAAACGTGTAGGGACCTACACACTAGCTAAAAGGGGGCAATACAAATGAAAAAAAAATACGGTACGATCGTTCTCGCATCTTTTCTTACGGTAAGCATGATGCTTGCATCGGCCTGTTCGAATCAGAATCAACCGAATAACGATCCGCCGGCACAGAGCAATCAGACGGAAAATACGGGCGGTTCCAATAAGCCGGCCGACCCGCTCGAGAAATATCCCGAGACTGTTACAGTAACGCAAGTGCTTGGCTTCTCTCCTCCCCAGGATGGGAAGACGCCGGCATCCACAACGCCGGAAACGAACGGTTATGTTCTCAAATTGAAAGAGATGCTGAACATCGACTTGAAATATTTGTGGACCGTGCCATCGGACCAATTTGAGCAAAAGTTTTCGTTATCCGTCGCGTCGGGAGATCTGCCCGACATCATGTCCGTCGGCACAACTGACTTCGAGAAGTTTAAGGAAGACGGACTGCTCGCGGACTTGACGGATGCTTACAATAACTACGCGTCCCCGCGTTTGAAGCAATACGTGGAGCAAGACGGCGGCGCTACGCTTAGCATGTTCAAAGATAAGGAAGGCCGTATTCTCGGACTGCCGAATTTCGAGGATCCCTATATGTCGTCGCAAATTTTATGGATTCGGGGCGACTGGCTGGCCAATTTGAAATTGGAAGTTCCCGAGTCTCTGGAAGAGCTTGAGCAAGTGGCGGAGGCGTTCGTCAAGCAAGATCCGGACCAGAACGGCAAGGACGATACGTTCGGTATTGCGATGAATAAAGATTTGGTCACTTGGGGCTTCGATGCCAGAGGATTGTTCCATACGATGGGCGCTTATCCGAAGGCTTGGGTGAAAGGCGCGGACGGCAAGCTCGTGGCCGGCGAGGTGCAGCCAGAGACCAAAAAAGCGCTCGAAAAGCTGCAGTCCTGGTACACGAACGGCCTGCTCGATAAAGAGTTTGCTTATAAAGATATCAATAAAGTGGTAGAAGACGTGGTAGCCGGCAAGGTCGGCATCGCTTTCGGCGAATGGTGGTACCCGGAATGGCCGCTTAATTTGAACCGGGACAAAGATCCGAAGGCGGATTGGAAAGCTTTCGTGCTTCCTTCCTACGAAGGCAAGCCCAGCATGCCTATGATTCCGAAGGTGAGGCTGACCAAAGTCTTCGTTGCCAATAAGGAGATGAAAAATCCCGAGGCAATGGTGAAGATGGCGAATTTCTTTCTCGAATTGGAAGATCCGAAATATAAAGACGTGAGAAAGCCGGAAAACGGCTTCGTCTACAGCTGGTACGATCCTCGCTTCTTTAATCCGACCGCTATTGCCGACGGTTATATGGCGGTCAACGAAGCGTTGAAAGCCGGGAACGCGGATTCACTCGATCCCCAATACCTAAAAACATACGATACAGCCAAAAAATATCTAGACGGCGATCAATCCTCCTGGGGGGAGTATACGAGCCGCGTTGACGAAAACGGCGGTTGGGCAATGACCCAAAAAGTAAAAGAAATGCCGGTCGTTTTCAATGAATTTGCAGGTTCTCCTACTCCGACACAGGTAGAGAAAGGCGCTTCACTCGATAAATTAACGGACGAAACGTTCATTAAAATTATTGTCGGCAAGCCGATCAGTGAATTCGATAAATATGTGGAGAGTTGGAAGAAGCTCGGTGGCAACGACATCTCGGATGAAGTCAATGAATGGTATGCGGAAAGCGCGGCGAAATAGCAGCTTGACGGTGGGGGAGAGCTCCCCCTCCCCTCCGTTTCTGTTAAACGTCCGTCCCATCTTAAACGGAGGTATTCCATGAATGATAGAGTAATGAAATTCAAACGGGCCAGAGTGGAGCTTCCTCTGCATCTGATGTTGATCCCGGGCGTGATCGTTACGTTGATCTATGCGTACGGCCCGATGGCTGGCATTGTGATGGCCTTTCAGAAGTTTAGGCCGACTTTAGGTTTTTTTGAATCCAAGTGGATTGGCTTCGACAATTTCGAATATGTGTTCAACTTGCCAGATACGCTTCAAGTCATTTGGAACACGTTTATTATCGCTTTATTAAAAATTATATTTGGGCTTATCGTTCCGCTTGCCTTGGCTCTGCTTGTGAACGAGATTCGAAAAGTATGGTTTCAACGCATGATGCAAACCAGCGTTTTTCTCCCCTTTTTCTTATCCTGGACCGTCCTGGGAGGCGTTCTGTTCGAAATCTTTTCGCTCAAGGGGCCGATTAACGGCCTGATCGAAGCGTTCGGCGCGGAGCCCATTATGTTTATGGGCAGCAACGGCTGGTTCCGGGCGATATTGGTCGGGTCCGACGTTTGGAAGGGCATGGGGTATAACATGATTATTTTCTTGGCGGCTATCACGGCCATTAATCCTAGCCTGTACGAAGCGGCCGAAGTGGACGGGGCCGGCAAGTGGAAGCAAATGCTTCATATTACGCTGCCAGGCATGGCGCCGATTATTATATTGCTCACGACGCTTAGTTTGGGCGGTTTATTAAATGCCGGGTTTGATCAAATTTTGATTTTATACCATCCGACGGTGTACGAGAGCTCCGACGTCATCGATACGTTCGTCTACCGGATGGGCATATTCGATCAGTTATACGGACCGGCTGCTGCCATTGGATTATTCAAGTCCGTCATATCGACCGTGCTCGTCGGCGTGTCTTATTGGATGGCTTTCCGGTTCAGCAATTACCGAATTTTTTGACAGGGTGGTGAGAGGGCTTGTTTTACAAAGAATCGCTTCCTAGAAGAGCGTTCGTCATCTTCAATTACGTGCTGTTAGCTGTCGTTACGCTGCTTGGCATTATACCATTTATTCATCTGCTCGCCGTTTCGCTGAGCTCCAATATCGCCGTGTCGGCGGGAGAAGTAACGTTATGGCCCAAAGGATTTACGCTGGAGGCTTATCGCTTCCTCGGTCAGAAGGTTGAGTTTATCCGGTCGCTTGGCGTTTCGCTGCAGAGGGTCGTGCTCGGCACTTTCATTAACATGCTGCTTACGATTCTCACGGCTTACCCGCTGTCGAAGGAAGTAAGGCAATTCCGATCCAGAACGATTTACGTATGGTTTTTTGTATTTACGATTTTTTTTGGCGGCGGACTGATCCCGTCCTATATCGTCGTGAAAGAAACGGGACTTATGAATTCGATATGGGCGCTTATTATACCGGGTGCGCTTAGCGTATGGAACATGATTATGCTGCTTAACTTCTTTCGAGGCATATCGAAGGATTTGCAGGAGGCGGCTCTGATCGACGGCGCCAGCCATTGGCGGCTTCTATGGAGCATCTACTTGCCGATATCCAAGCCGGCCATCGCCACGATTCTGCTCTTTACGATCGTCGGGCATTGGAATTCGTGGTTCGACGGCATTCTTTACTTGAACTCGCCGGAGCAATACCCGCTGCAAACGTATTTATCGACGCTCGTCACATCGATCAACAAGACGATGATCGGAGTCGACGATTTGAACGACTTGCAAAATTTGAGCGAACAGACGTTGCGGACGGCTCAAATCTTTTTGGGCGCGCTCCCGATCATGCTCGTCTATCCGTTTTTACAGAAGCATTTTACGAAAGGCATCACGATTGGCAGCGTGAAGGAATAACGAAAAATCCGACCACAAGTTGAAGGAGGGCGGAGATGAAGCGAGTAACGGAATTGAAAATGGTTGAAGGCGAATATTGGTGGGGAGGCGCGGTATCCGACGGCATATATATGCCGTTCGGAACGGAGACGTTCGCCAGAGAGCTGAATCCGAATCTGACTCCCAACCAAGCTGCGCCAATATTGATCTCGAGCAAAGGCAGATTTGCTTGGTCGGAAGATCGGCTAAGGTTCGAATTCAAAGACGATTCGCTGTTTCTTGAAGGTGGGGCGGCGGATATTGAAATCGAGGACGGTTACGAAAGCTTGCGCGGAGCGTACAGGGCCATTCAAGCGAAGAAGTTCCCGGCCAAGGGACAAATTCCGGACGAATCGATGTTTACGCATCCCCAGTACAATACGTGGATCGAGCTTATGTACGATCAGGATCAGCATCGGATCATCAAGTATGCCGAGTCGATCGTTTCGAACGGGATGCCTCCTGGTCTGCTCATGATCGACGATAACTGGCAGGAAGACTACGGGGCGTGGGATTTCCATCCGGGAAGGTTCGAGAATCCCCGGAGGATGGTCGAGCGCCTTCATGAATTGGGCTTTAAAGTGATGCTGTGGACGTGCCCGTTCGTCAGCCCGGACAGCGCCGTGTTTCGCGAGCTGTCGCGACTAGGCTATTTGATCAAAAACGAGGACGGTACCGTTGCAATCCGGGAGTGGTGGAACGGCTTTAGCGCCTTATTGGATTTGACGAATCTGGCCGCGAACGAGTGGTTCGAAGCACAATTGAATCGACTGAAAGATCAATACGGCATTGACGGTTTCAAGTTCGACGGAGGGGATCCGATGTACTACCGTGACTCGGATCAATGCGCCGCGCGGACGACCTCGAACGGACATTGCGAAGCCTATGCGAGGATCGGATTAAAGTACCCGCTGAACGAGTACCGGGCATGCTGGAAGCTGGCCGGAGAACCGCTGGCCCAACGATTGTGCGACAAAGCGCATAGCTGGGGCGAAGACGGACTCGCCTCCCTTATTCCGAACGGATTGTCTCAAGGCTTGATGGGTTACGCCTTCACATGTCCCGATATGATCGGAGGCGGCGAATATATGAATTTCCTTGCCAACTCGGATCATTTGGACGAGGAGTTGTTCGTCCGGTACGCCCAATGCTCAGCCTTGTTTCCGATGATGCAGTTCTCTGCAGCGCCTTGGAGGGTGCTGAACAAGGAGCATTTCGGTTATTGCGTCGAAGCTGCGAAGCTGCATGCTGAATTCGGAACCCTCATCGTGGAGCTAGCCAATCATGCGGCTATGACGGGCGAACCGATAATGCGGCATATGGCTTATGAGTTCGCGGGTGGAAACTTCGAAGAGGTTAACGACCAATTCATGCTCGGAAGCGAAGTGCTGGTTGCGCCAGTCATTACGAAGGGAGCGGAAGAAAGAACGATCCGTTTCCCCGTCGGAATATGGTGCGGCGACGACGGAAGCGTCGTACAGGGACCGTGCGAAACGATGGTAAAGGCTCCTTTATCGCGATTGCCTTGGTATAGGAAGGAAGCTTAGTTTAAGACACAGGAGGAGAGTTGTTGCATGAAGCATCCGTTAGAGAAGTTCGAGACCCGTTCCGTCAGTTCGCTGGCGAAAGTATTTCCCGATGTGCCGTTAACCGAAGCGACGTATGCGAAAGGATCCATGTTAGCGAACGAGACCTATTCCTATCAAGTGGCATACCGATCGGACCGGCTTCGGAAAGGGATACGCGTGAAAGTCGAAACGGCTATCGCAGAGTGGATCGCGGTCCGAAGCGTCGGCCTCGTCCCGTCGGAGCTTCCGGCGTACCATGATCATGACGAGCATGTGCTTCGCGCTACGCCCGGACTATATCCCGATCCGTTGTATCCGCTGACGGAGATCGATGGGGTGACCGCGCTGCCCGGACAATGGCGGTCGTTATGGATATCCGTAGAGCCGGGGGCGAATGCAAAGCCCGGCCAGCATGTCATCAGCCTGGCGTTCGAGTCAGCTGAGGGAGAGCGGCTTGGGGAGGAGACATTTGAGCTGGAGATCATTGCTGCGCATTTGCCGAAGCAAAGGCTGATGCATGCGGAATGGTTCCATGTCGATTGCCTGGCGACGTATTACGAGGTGGAAATCTACGGAGAGAAGCATTGGGAGCTTATCGACCGTTATGTGCAAACGGCGGTCCGTCACGGGATCAACATGATCCTGACGCCGTTTCTGACCCCTCCGCTCGATACGCAGGTAGGCGGGGAACGGCCGACGGTTCAGCTGCTCGACATTGAGGTGACCGCTCCCCATACGTATTTGTTCGGCTTCGATCGGCTGAAGCGATGGGTAGACTTGTGCCGGAGCCGGGGAATCGAATATTTCGAGTTTTCCCATCTGTTCACCCAATGGGGCGCGAAGCATGCGCCGAAAGTGATGGCGACGGAGCAAAGCGAATACAAGCGGATATTCGGATGGGAGACGGATGCGTCGGGAGAAGCGTACGGCCGATTCCTGTCGCAATTGCTGCCGGCGCTGATCCGTTGGATTCAAGAGAATGACCTGGAGCGCTGCAGCTTCTTTCATATTTCCGACGAGCCGACGATCGACCACTTGGAATCGTACGGAAACGCCAGCCGCATCGTGCGGCAATATTTGGACGGCTTCCCGATTATCGACGCCTTGTCCGATTACGACTTCTATGAGAAGGGGCTTGTCAGAAACCCCGTTCCCGCCAACAACCATATGGTTCCATTTGTAGAGAATGGAGTGTCGCCCCTGTGGACTTATTATTGCTGCGTGCAATACAAGGAGGTTTCCAACCGATTCTTTAACATGCCGTCTGCGCGCAATCGGATATTGGGCATCCAGCTTTATAAATATAACGTCTCCGGATTTTTGCATTGGGGCTACAATTTCTGGTATTCGCAATATTCGCGGCAAGCCGTCGACCCTTACCGCGTAACGGATGCGGACCGCGCATTCGCTTCCGGCGACTCTTATTTGGTCTATCCCGGCGAGGACGGTCCGATCGAATCGATCCGACTGGAGGTGCTGCATGACGCGCTGCAGGATTTGCGGGCGCTGCAGCTGCTTGAGGACATTTACGGCAGAGCCTACGTGTTGAACGCTTTGGAAGAAGGACTCGACGAGCCCATCACGTTCACCCGTTATCCCCGGGAAGCTTCATGGCTGCTGTCGAAGCGCGAATGGATCAACCGCAAATTGCAGGAACATACCCATCTTGTCTAAAAATTCTGGAGGTGCCGTTATGGCTTACGTGACCGTATATCCGGTTGAAAATAAGGTCGATCTGATCCGCAATCCTTGTATGGGCTGGGTGCTATACATTGATGCCTTCGAGGGAGGATTCCCCGAGGCGAGGGCTTATTGGGCATTACAACAAAACAATGCGGCTAAAGCGAGCATTTTTTACGTCAGGCTGCCATGGTCGATCGTCGAACCCCAAGAAGGAAAGTATGCATGGGACGAGGACCCCAACTTCAAGCTGCTCATTCAGATGGCGTTGGAACGGGGCTTAAGGCTGGCATTCCGCGTTTATGTGGACAGCAGGGACGCCTTTATTCAAGCGACCCCACAATATGTATTTGATGCAGGGGCTGAAGGGTATGCTAACCATGAGAAGCACTCTTCATTCCTTACGCCTTATCTATATGATCAGGTGTTCCAAGAGAAGCTGACCCGGTTCATTGAAGCTTTCGCGAGACAATATGACGATCCCTCCGTTGTTGATTTCATCGATGCTCAAGGGCTCGGCTGGTGGGGAGAGATGCATAACGTCAACTATTTGACCGCCTCCCAGAGAAAGCAAGTGTTCGAGTGGATTACGAACGTATACAGCTCGAATTTTAAACGAGTGCTATTAGGCGCCCAATACGGAGAAAATTCGTTTGAATTGCCGCTGCAAGATTGGGCGCTCAGAGAGAAAGGGTACATGATTCGCCGCGATAGCTTTGGGAGCCCGGTCTGGTTCATAGAGGAACATAAAGACAAGATAAGAAGCCATTGGCCGAACGTGCCCGTATTTGCAGAGAACTGCTATCACGGCTTCGCAGGGAGGCCTGAATGGTATCAGGAAGACGGGTTTGCGACGTTGAGGGATATGATGGAGAAGGTGGTGAGCGACGCCGAAGAGCTGCATGCCAACACGCTCGACCTGCGTTACCCCGAGGATGCGACGCTGTGGACGGAGACCGCTCCGGATTTGGTGCAGAGGTTCGCAGTGAACGGCGGCTATCGGCTTGCCCTCTCGTCAATTGAATACCCGGAAGAAGCAGCCGCCGGAGAAGATTATTTGATTTCCCATGTTTGGACGAACAGCGGAGTAGGCATCATCCCGAATCGTCTGCGCAATTGGGATTACAAGTACAAACCGGCATTTGCTTTGTTGGACGAGGCAACCCATACGCCGGTCTTACGGATCATCGACGCCGCCGAACCGTCGGACTGGTTTCAAGGGCGAAGCTGCGGCTACCGCACACCGGTATCGTTCGAGGGTGTTCCTGCCGGGAAATATCTCCTAGCGGCGGCGATCGTGAATCGTGACAATGGGTTCAAGCCCGAAATCGGGCTGGCGATCGACAACGAGAAGACATCGGATGGCTGGTATATCCTTGGCCGGCTGGCCGTTCGATAGGGCGGTCTAGGGGCGCAAACCGTAACTCCTGTCGAGAATACGATGGGTTTCCTTCGTCACCCCCCCAAGGGCTGGGCGCTCTATTTGGAGGAGTACGGCTCAAGCTTTCCGAATGCCGTAACGTACTGGAACCAGCAGGATCCGAATATGGGGAAAGCGAGCATCCTCTATATTCGGGTGCCATGGTCGCGAATGGAACCGACGGAAGGCCATTATGCATGGAACGAAGACGCCAACTTTAAGCTGCTTACTCAGATGGCGAAGGATCGCGGCTTGAAGTTGGCGTTTCGAGTCTTTGAAGACAGCCAGGACGTGCACATGCAGGCGACGCCGCAGTTCGTATTCGAAGCCGGAGCCCAGGGATACGTCCCTCAGTCGAATGCGGGCTTCAAAACGCCTTATTTGACCGATCCCGTATGCAAACAAAAGTTTGAAAATTCGGTCAATTCCTTCGCCCCAAAGTTTGATGACCCGTTACCCGTCTTTATCGATGCGCAAGGCTTGGGATGGTGGGGAGAGATGGGACCGGCGCAGCTCGGCTATATGAACGCCAGAAAAAAAAACGATACCTTCCAGTGGATTGTCAATCTGTATAGCTCGAAGTTCAAAAAGGTGCTGCTCGGCGGTCACATGGCAACTTTTTCAGGGATTTGGGACATGGGCCAGCTCTTGTGACGGCAATACGAGCCCTCTGGGCGACATGCTGACCCGGGTTATTAACGATGCGAAGGAAACGCACGCCAACACCCTTGACTTGCGCGGGCCGCGGGACGCTGTTCTACCAGCTATGGGTTAATGAGGATGTGGGGGCGAGATCGAATACGGCCGCATCGCAGGCGGTTATTCAGCAATCCCAACTGACCGTATCTGCGACAAGCGAGGAAACTGTTAGTGAACACAACGCCGCCTCTCAAGCTATCGATGGCAAAGCGCTGACCATCTGGCATACGAAGTGGAATCTATCGAACCCTCTGCCACAGTCCATTACGTTCAATCTTGGGGGAACGCATAACGTGAACGGGCTTAAGTATTTGCCCAGACAAATCGGCAGCAACGGCACGATAACGAGTTACATAATATACGTTAGCTTAGACGGGGTAAATTACACGCAAGCGGCCGCCGGCGCATGGGCTAACGATGCGACGGAAAAGACGGCGGTTTTCACCGCGACGTAAGTTGGAAGCGCTTAACGGGAATGGCGGATGGGCGTCCGCCGCCGAGATTAATCTACTGTACAGGCTATAACGATTGCTAACGAAGAATGAGATTTTGAGGAGGAACGAAGATGAAAAAGTATATTTTGGTCATGCTGGTTTGCGCCATGCTGCTGTTGGATTTGTTGGGTTTGTCGTACGGTTCTAAAGTCGAAGCCGTCGAGACGGTGGAAGCTACGAATGTGGCGCTGCAAGCGACGGCGAGCACGACGGGCGTCACCGGTCAAAACGATATCCGAAATATTATCGACGGAAACGATGGGTTCGGATGGGTGACCGGCAATCATGAGCTGCCTCAAGACGTCGTGCTGGACTGGGGCGATAAGAAAGTGAAAACAAACAAATTAACGCTGTTAACCAACTACGGTCCGGGTCAAGGCATTACCAAGCTGGACGTTGAGTATTTCGACGGGACGGATTGGAAGACGGCGAGAGCGGACGTCGCGATCGACTGGAAGATGAACGAGCAACTAGCGGAAGCGATTGATATCGCCATTCCCGAAATCGAAACGACTAAAATTCGTCTTCATGTGGAGGAAGCGAATCTCGCTTGGGACGGCTTTGCGATCATCGAGCTGAAGGTATGGGGCGAGCTGGAATGGACGGCGGATATGGTGGCTCAATCGATAACCGCCATCGATCAGCCGGACAGAGGTCAGACGCGGCTGACGCTGCCCGCCGTACGAAGCGGCTTTGATGTTCGGATTCTGTCCTCCGACCGGGAAGATCGGATTGCCCTAGACGGGACGATAACGCAGTCGCAAGACGCGGCGACCGTTACTCTCGTATTTGAGGTTACGAATAGAGCCGACCAGTCAAAGGCGGTTACTTCGCCCTTCAAAGTTGAGGTGCCCGGCGTTCCGCCTGCGGATTACGCGACGATTGCTCCCTTGGAAGACAAAACAAGCATCATAAAAAACCCGGCGATGGGTTGGGTGCTCTACGTCGAAGAGTTTCCTCAGCCGCTGATCGATGCTGAGGAGTATTGGAGCGCCGTCGATCCTTATATCGAACCGGCGAGCATCCTCTATATCCGGGTGCCGTGGTCCCGCATGGAGCCGGAGGAAGGCCATTATGCGTGGAACGAGGACGAAAATTTCAAAAAACTGGTGGACATGGCTTTGGAACGGAATCTGAAGCTTGCTTTCCGCGTCATTGTGGACAGCCAGGATGTGCATATGCAGGCGACGCCGCAGTTTGTGTTCGATGCGGGTGCTCAAGGTTATGAGACAAGCTCTAACGCGAGCTTTCAAACGCCGAAGCTGACGGACCCGGTCTTCAGGGAGAAGTTCGAACGATTCGTAGCCGCTTTCGCCCGCCAATACGACGATCCGAGTAGGGTCGACTTCATTGACGCGCAGGGTCTCGGATGGTGGGGTGAAATGCATAATATAAAAGGTTTGAACAAAGAGGAAATGAACGATACGTTTAAATGGATCACCAATCTATATAGCTCGGAGTTTAAAAGCGTGCTGCTCGGCGGACAGTATGGCAACGTGTTCGATGACGAGCTTGAGGAATGGGCGATCAACGAGAAAGGTTATATGATTCGCCGAGACAGCTATGGCAGCCCCGTATGGTTCCCGCAAGGGGACAAGGATAGCATCAACGCTCATTGGCCGGACGTTCCCGTATTTGCCGAAAACTGTTACCAGAGCTTCGTATATCGGCCAACGGCTTGCGACAACATGGCTAGACCGATTCATGACATGTTAACCCGGGTTGTGGACGATGCTATATATACGCATGCCAACTCGCTCGACTTGCGCCATCCGGAGGACGTCAAGGAATGGGTAACGAATCATCCCGATTTGGTTCAGCGGTTCGCTCTCGAGGGCGGGTATCGTTTGGTGCTGAACGATGTCGCTTACCCGGTCTCGATGACTGCCGGGCAATCGTATCCGATCTATCATTCGTGGAGCAATGCCGCGGTCGGCAAATTGCCGAACGATATGCCGAATTGGGAGCATAAATACAAGGTCGCGATGGCGCTGCTGGACCGGGAAACCCACGCGCCGGTTCATATCGAGATAGACGATACGGCGGAACCGTCCGACTGGATCGCTGGCGACAACTATTATTACACCGGCATGCTGGACTTAAAGAATGTACCCGCCGGCGACTATGAGCTGGCAATGGCGATTGTCGACAGTACCAATAGGAATGAACCGGCCATCCAATTGGCCGTCACAGGAATCCTAACGGATAGCGGATGGTACAAATTGAGCGATGTTCGTATAGCGCCGGCCGACCGCACGCCAGAAACACCACCTACTCCACCGACAACAACGCCGGAGAAGCCGCCAACGTCAATGGAGACTATGATATCGGGGAATACAGTCACAGTTACGGCTGTTCAAGACGATAAAGGAAACGCATCCATCACGGTTTCGGAGGCCGATCTGCAGGAGGCGGCAGGTACGGGCGGCAAGACGGTCGTTGTTACTGTGAAGCATCTTACTGCTTCATCGCCGAACAGCGTTACAATGAAGCTTCCGGTAGGACAATTGAGGAAGATGGGAGACCAAAGCCAATCTCTAGTACTGAACGCGGGACTGGCTACCGTGACGCTGTCCGCAGAGCAGATAACTCGAGAGATCGGGCAGGACGGCAAGCAACTGCAAATGTCCGTAAGCAAGGCAGACATCTCAAACTTGTCGGAGGACGAGCGCGATCAAATCGGCAGCCGTCCGGTATTCGACTTCACGCTGAGCGTTGATGACAGTATCGTTAGTCAGTTCAAGCAAAAAGGCGATGTGACGGTACGCATTCCGTATAAGTTGAAAGCGGGAGAAAACCCGAGTCAAATGATCATATACTTCATCTCGAATAAAGGGGAATTGGAACTCGTAAAGAACGGAAAGTACGATAAGGCAACCGAAAGCATGATATTTAGCCCTAGTCATTTTAGCCGTTATGCAGTCGCTCACCGGAAAGTCATATTCACAGACATTACTAGCCTTGCATGGGCAAAAGATAGTATTGAAGCGCTGGCTTCCCGCGACATCATAAAGGGAGTAAAAGAGGGTCTATTCAATCCGCAAGGCGAAGTGACTCGGGCGGAGTTTCTAACGATGCTGGCGAATGCATTGGGAATTGCAACGGATAGCGGCAAGCCGCAATCGACTTTTAGTGATGTGATGGTAGGCCAATGGTATACCAATGCCATCTATTCTGCGCAGCGGCTTGGCATTGTCAATGGCAAGGGTGACGGCACATTCGGTGTGAACGATAAGATCACCCGTCAGGATATGGTGGTCATCCTCTATCGGGCTTTGAAATTGAGCAAACCGGCAATCGTCGCTTCATCTTTCAAGGATAAATCGTCGATACGGACCTATGCGCAAGAGGCTGTTCAAGCGGTGTTTGAGGCGGGCTTCATCAAAGGTTTGCCAAACGGCAACTTTAACCCGCTTGAAGGAACGACGAGAGCAGAGGCGGCCGTAGTCATTCACCGTATTATTCAATAATTAATAATTTCGAGGATTTAACGAAAGAGCACCACACAAGGAGGCCATTGAAAAAGTCTCAGGTGATGAAACGGCTGAACCAATTGGCCGATTTCATCGAAGATCAATCCGGACGGTCTATCGATCCTTCATTCGCCAAATTGTTGATTTCGGAAATTGATTTTATTCGTGAAGAGATACGATAACGATAGATAAACGGAATAAGAGGACTATTCGAATAGAGAGAAGGGGCTGTCTCAAAAGTCATTAATGACTTCGGGAAGCCCCTTATTCATTATCGCCATCCAGTTCTACGCGGGTGAGGAGGACGAAATGTCGCATAATTTTACAAATCGGGAACTTGATGTCTTGAAATGTTTGCGTGAAGGTTATAACAATGTGGAGATTTCAAATCATTTATTCATTTCTGTATCCACCGTGAAGACGCACATTCATTATATTTTACAAAAATTAGATATAAGTGATTTCGATAGTTTGGTTTTATATCTCTGTGAACACGATGAAATATTTAAGAAAAATAAACCTTAGACGAAATTAACAGTTCTACCACCAGGAGCAGACGCCAGGTATTTGGTCGGCCGCCGAGGCAGTCGACAGCTCCTTCGCAGCCGTTTCGGCAAATACGCGGGTCAGATTGCCGTATATGCGCTCGACATCCTTCTACCGGACTTATCATAGAAAGCAATTGCAAAAAGTTCATCCGATAAACTGACCGCCCGAGCCACGTGAATCTCTTGGGCAATATCCACGCCAACAACAAGATGTGATGAGGAAATGTTTTCGATGAGTTGATTATGCTTGTCTTGAGCTTTAAACTTCATAGTAGAGCGACCTTCTGAAGGTGAGATTTAAGGGCTGCAGACCCGTTTCCAACTCCCATGTTACAGAGGCGCTCTTTTTCATACAAAGTCCAAAATATTCGCTTTACAGGAATTCTAACGGGGAACGATAGCATTCCTGTAGAGCGTTAAATTTCCGTTTTTCAAAAAAACGAGCGCCTCGGTACGATGGTAGCTTGGTTGATTGAAATACGTGGTTTAATATCCCTATTAATACAATAATCAGAAGGAGACCGGCAAAATGAACTTGAATCAATTGTGCGAAGGTATTCAGTTGGATGAGGGAGCCCGTCAGACGATCAATCGGTTTCATATCGATGATAAAAGCTATAATCAACGAAAACTGCAGTTTATTAGCGATAGGTTTGCCTTCTTTGACAGCGTGAAGCAATCGCCTTCTTACCGCGAGACGTTCTTGGCCCTCTTCGCAAGATTTGCGGTGGATGCCTATGAAGAATATAGGACCCGAGGCATATCGGACGATATTTATTACGACACATTCTCCGATCTGCAAATATGGTGCAAGAAATGTTACCAGGATTTCGGTGTCTATGGTATCGAAGAATACGGGTGGCTGCAGGAGCATGTTCAACTACGGTTATTTCGGCTAGGCCGGCTGCAATTCCAGCCTATATCGCTGGATCAAGACGTGAAGGCGGAAGGAAGAAAGTTAAGTAAGGGAGAACTGGCGCTTAACGTTCATATCCCGGAAGGCGAATCGCTGGATGGGCAAAGCGTGGAGCGATCGTTCGAGATGGCGAAAGCGTTCTTCCGAGGCATTTCTTCAATTTTTGTATGCCATTCGTGGCTGCTCTATCCGCAGCTCAGCGAAGTGTTGCCGCCGACTTCAAACATCCTGAAGTTCCAGAAGAACTTCGTCGTCTATGAAGTGGACCGCGATGCAAAGCAAGCAGAGGAACGCATATTCAACCGCGTGTGCGAAGACCCATCGCTTTATGAAGAGCGGACGTCATTACAGCAAAGTGCAAAGGCCTATCTGATGGCTGGTAATCAGCTGGGGAACGGATATGGTGTAATATTCTAATAGTGAGAGAGACCGCGAGCCGTTTGACCGTTTCTGTACGGGCAGCGGCTCTATTCATTCAAGGAATTACGTGACGTTTAGTTCCTTCAGCAAACATTCAAAGAACAAAATAATGACCGGGGTGCAATGCAAACGATACAGCAATTCAGTCGGTGTATCCGCGGTACAAGAAGTATATACAGGCGCAAGTTTTTATAATTGTAATGAGGCCCTATTGATCACATCATCGTCATTTACTGCTCCAGCTAAAAAGATGGCACAAAAGCTAGGCGTGATTCTTTGGGATCGAGAAGAATTAATAAGGCAGTTAGCGTTCCTTAGCCGCTGAGTTAACCCTTCCGAAGAGCCACCGTCCATAGAAGGAGTAGTCAAGAGCATCGAGCCACTCGAATTATTTGACGATAATTTAATCGTGTCTAAGGACCATTATCGGACGATCCAGATCGTTGGGAAGGGACGGAAGAGTCACAACTGAAGGTATATTCAGATTTTTCATCTTCCGCTACGTTGAAGGACTATAAGGAAGGAGTGCTATCTCCAGGTACGTATTACCTGATCGCCGACAATACAGATTACGGCGATACAGCCCCACCCATGAATCTCACCGACGATATTTCTGTGTTACACTTAGCCTTCTTCAGACGATGATGCAGGGCGAACAGGGATAGGGAAAGGCTGTAATTGCCTCGTGTCATTATGTTAGAGGTGGTGATCACGTCACGCTATCATAATGGACAAGTTTTGTTGTCTAACGCCTCCAGCTCACTTCTAAAATCCGTATTTGTATAACAATCTGAATGGTATGAAGAAAATCGTACAGAATTATAATAGGTTTTGACCAGACTGCCGGCCGATTGTGCCGGCGTTTTCTATTTCATCAATGAATGTGATGCCACAAGAGGTTATCTAAGGGGTGTAAAAGTTAAAATCGGGCCATGGGAAAGTTGCTAGGCAATTGTTAAAATGTTAGTGCAAAAGTCAATATAGACAAGTTGGTAAGCAAAGCCGCGGTTGAACTGCTGCCGTCATACGCAGCTTTCAATAAATAAACAAGGGAGCGTGAAGACATGACGAGTATTAAAAGAAGCATCTCGGCTTTACTTGCGTGCTTATTGGTCATTCTTATAGTCACAACCAATGGCACAAGTCAGGTAGCGCATGGGGAAGCACAGAACCAAGGCACCATTTATTATGTGGATGCATCAAACGGAAACGATGCAAGCGAAGGCACAGGCACAGGGGGGGCCTGGAAGACGCTGGATAAAGTGAACAGTAAAACCTTCGAGCCCGGTGACCGGATCTTGTTCAAACGCGGCGAGTCATGGAGTGGAACGCTTCACCCCAAAGGCAACGGCGAAGCCGATCAGCCCATCGTTATCGACTCGTACGGCGATCAAGCGGACTTGTCTCCGCTCATCAATGGCAACGGTAATGAAGCGGCAGTCTATTTATATAACCAGCAGTACTGGGAAATCTATAATCTGGAAATTACGAACGACGACGGCAGCCGGGAAGACATCAACAGCCGCACGAAGAAGAATGGCATCTACATCGTTAATGACGATGCCGGAACGCTGAATCATATTTACATCATCGGCAATAACGTGCATGACGTGTACGGCAACAACACGAAGGACGGTAACGGCAGCAGCGGCATCAAAGTCCGGACGATCGCGGGAGACGTGCCGTCTAACTACAACGATATCCTTATTGATGAGAATACGGTCGGCCCCCGGGTAGACCGAACCGGCATCGACATCAATTCGGATTATTGGTGCAGACCGGACAGCGGCTGTACGGGGCCGCCGAATTGGTACCCGAGCCATAACGTGGTGATCCAGAACAACTTCGTGCAGGACGTCGGCGGAGACGGCATCGTCCCGATGGCAACCGAAGGCGCTATCGTGCAAAACAACACAGTGGGCGGCTTCAATATGCGCTCGGGCACGGTGAATGCTGGCATATGGGCGTGGAACGCGGATAACACGATTATCCAGTTCAACGAGGCGTACAACGGCCATACGACGCTCGACGGCCAAGGCTTTGATATCGACTACGGTCAGACCGGTACAATCGTGCAGTACAATTACAGCCATGACAACGACGGCGGCTTCATTCTGATCTGCCAGCCATCGGGAGCTATCAATGACGGGGGCATCGTGCGGTACAACATTAGCCAGAACGACAAGGAGCGGGTGTTCCAGCTGGCCGGACCAACCACGAATACGCAAATTTACAACAACACGATTTATTTGGAGAATGGTTCGACGACGAAGCCGATCTATGCTTCGAGCTGGGACGGCTACACGAAATCGGCGGCGTTCTACAATAATCTGTTTTATCTCGAGGGAGCGGGTGAGTGGCAGGGCTTGTCCAATATCGCTTCCTTCGAATTCGACCATAACACGATATTCGGCGTTCATTCGGCCGGCGAGCCGGCGGATGCCAATAAGAGCGTCGAGGATCCGAGATTGGCGCTGCCGGGCAGCGGAGCGCTGGGACGAGATACGGTAGACGGCTATATGCTGGCGGAAGACTCGCCTGTTCTTGGCACGGGCCGTTTGATTCCCAATAACGGCGGATTGGATTATTGGGGCAATGCGTTGTCAGGCACGGAGCTGCCTAACCGCGGCGCTTATAACGGTATCGGTATTGACATTCAGCTTCCGGTCGTTGAAGTCGAGGGCATTGAAGCGGAGCATTCGCGAGTCGTGCTGCAAATCGGCGAAAGCGCCGAAATTCCGATCCGGGTCCTTCCGGCTAATGCCACGGATAAGACGTTTACGCTGACGAATGACAATGAGATGGCTGCAAACGTAACCGGTGATTTCGGCAGCGTTCGGATTACAGCTATGGAAGAAGGAGAAGCGTCGCTCACGATCGTATCGAACGATGGAGACTTCCGGGAAATGATTCGAGTGAAGGTCGTACCGGTGTTCCAATACGAGAACAAACACATAGCGAATCCCGGCTTCGAGAACGAGCAACTAGCGCCGTGGGGCTCCTGGAAGACGGGAAGCGCGGAGACGACCGAGCATGCCAGATCCGGGGAGAAGGCCGGTCAAGTGGACATCTTAGAAGGCTCTCTCGAGCAGAAGTTATCGAATTTGCGTCCGAATACGACTTACGTGCTTACGGCCTATGGCAAAGTGACAGATTCACTCGACAAGATGGATATCGGCGTCAAGGACTACGGAGCGGGCCAGGTCGTCCGAAATATCGGCAGCCTGGACTACTCGGAAGCGACGTTCAAATTCACGACCGGTCCGGAAAGCACAAGCGCGGCCGTGTTCTGCTACCGCTGGAACGGCAACGCTCCGGTCTATTGCGACGACTTCAGCTTGAGCGAATATGCAGTAGGCATCCACGTCGACGAGCAGAAGCTTGACCTCAGCATCGGCGAACAGAAGACGATCGATGCGGTGGTGCTCCCGTTCAATATCGCTAACCGGTCCGTGATCGCGGAAATTGCTGATCCGGCGATCGCCGACGTAACGGTAGAGGGCGGCAAGGTGACCGTCAAGGCCAAGGCGGCTGGAGCCGCGAAGCTGACATTGACTTCCGTGGATGGCGGCAAGATGGTCGAACTGGACGTCAAAATCGCGGCGGCCACTACGGAGCAGCCGCCTGTGCCGGGTCCGGTGACCGTCGAGCCGAAACCTAATCCGACCATCCAGCTTGTTAACGCAGCGGAACTGCAACGAGGAGCGGACGGAGAGGTCACGATAGCCTTGAAGCCAGGCAAAATCGAGCTGTCGCTGCCGCGGAATATTGCGGACATTCTGAATGGAGAAGAGCTGACTGTCAAGGCAACCGACGTCGCCTTGACGATTCCGGCTAAGGTGTTAAAGGAGACTGCGAAGCTTACGGGAGATCTTGATCTTCCGGAGACCAGAATCCATATCCGCGTCGAACAGCAGGAAGAAGCGCTGGAGGTAGACGAGGATATGCGGCCAAGGAGCGGTCTATACGATTTCCGTCTATACTTGAAAACCGCGGACGGCAAGGAGCATGTGCTAACGGCCTTCAGTGAGCCGGTAGAAGCCGTATTCGAATATGACGAAGCCGGTACGGACGAAGAGCTGCTCGGACTCTATTATCATAATGAAGTAACAAAGGCGTGGGAGTACGTCGGCGGGGAGATTGACCGTACGAATGGAGGGCTTCTCGCGGAATTGGATCATTTCAGCTCCTATGCGGCATTTGAGCTCAATCGAGCGTTCGTAGACGTAGCCTCCGAGCATTGGGCGTTCCGCACGCTTCAGATCTTGGCAGCCAAACATCTCGTGAACGGCGTGACGGAGGGGATGTTTAATCCCGGCGACCCAGTGACGCGAGCCGAATTCGCGAGCTTGGCGGCAAGAGCACTAAAGCTCGAGAGCGACGGTTCCGCAAGCCCGTTCGTTGATGTCGACGCGGAAGCCTGGTACGCGGATTCCGTCTCGGCCGCTTACGAGGCCGGCCTGGTTCAAGGCAAATCCTCAAACGAATTTATGCCCGAGGAAGATATAACGCGCGAGCAAATGGCGGTTGTTCTCGCAAGAGCCTACATTTATAAAGTCGGCTTAACGCTTCCGGAATCCGATTCGCTGCAAGCCTATGCCGATAAAGCAACCGTCTCGCCATGGGCGAGAAATGCGGTGAACGGCGCGCTTGAAGCGGGCTTGCTGCAGGGCAGAGGACAGGGGCGCTTCGCGCCGTCTGGGACTCTGACGCGGGCGGAAGCTGCGCAAGCGATATGGAACTTGATGAACAAATAGCGTTATTTGAGGGAGAAGTGATGGGGCGGTCCCTGTCACTTCTCCCTTTCAAATATTCTGAAGGTGCGGCGGGGTATGCACCGCAGTCGAATGCCAATTTCAAGACGCCTTATTTAACGGATCCCGTCTTCAGACAAAAGTTTGAACATTTCGTCCATTCATTCGCTGAGCAGTTCGATGACCCGTTAACCGTCGATTTTATTCGTCTTTACGATGCTGTTCTCCGGCGGCTTGGTGCCCGGCTATATTCTCATAACCGAGCTGCATCTCATCGATACGATCTGGGCGCTTGTGCTGCCGGGCGCACTGAGCGTCTACAACATGATTCTGCTCATGAACTTCTTCCGGACGATACCGGCGGAGCTTGAGGAGGCGGCGCTGATCGACGGCGCGGGGCTGTTCCGCATCCTGTTCAATGTCCATCTTCCGGTTTCCATGCCCGCCCTCGCCACCATTACGCTGTTCACGCTGGTCGGGCACTGGAATTCCTGTTTCGACGGGCTGATCTATATGATGGATACAAAAAACTATCCGCTCGCCACGTTCCTGCAAAAGTATTTCGTCAAGGGAATCGTGCTTGGCGCCGTAAAAGAATAGGAGGGAGTGGATTATGGAGGACTTGTTGAACATGAAGCCCGATTTGTTTCGTTGCGGCGAACATACGGAAATGCGGGAGTTAGGCGGAGGAAGGTTCCGGATCATACTAAATGCCTTTTTACTAACATGATATACTTACATATGGTCGATTAAAGCTTAGTAAAAGTCGCTAATTTCGTGGTTATGATTGTTAAAATCGGGGCATGTACGCTATTCGTGCCGTTTGTTAAGATAAAGCCGTAGCATAAGTTGAAGAGAGGGGAAAAAAAATGAAAAAAAAGAAATGGGTTTCGCTGATGCTTGCGCTCGTCCTGACAACCGCTGTCGGATGTTCAAATGGGAGTGGTAACGCAAAAACCGATGAGACAACGAACACGCCGGACAATACCGCACAAAAGGAGCAAACCGCACAGAATGACGACGGCAAATTCGAACCGCCGGTTACGATCACAACTGCTCGCCCGGTAGGAACCGACTACAAGTTCATTAACGGAGAAGACATCAATAATAACGTGCACAACAAATGGGCGAAGGAAAAGCTCGGTATTGAGTTCAAAGACCTTTGGAACACTGCCGACAACGGCGCTTACCATACGAAGCTCCGGCTTTCGTTAACGACGGCAGATCAGCTGCCTGACGTATTTATCGTCCAGGACATTAATCTGATCGCTGACCTGATCCAATCCGGAAAGGTAAAGGACATCGGGGCGGATTTCGAAAAATATGCGAGCGAGCGAATAAAGAAAATTTATGCGGATAATTCCGATGCCATGAATCAAGTGAGAAATGGCGATCAATTGCTCGGACTTCCGATTTTCGCGGCCGGAGACGGTACGAACCCTCTTCTATGGGTGCGCCAGGATTGGCTCGAGAAGCTGAATTTAAAAGAGCCGACGACAATTGAAGAGTTTGAAACTGTCATGGATGCCTTTACAAATCAAGATCCAGACGGCAACGGCAAAAAAGATACGTTTGGTTTCAGCTTTGCAGGCCGTAACAATTTCTCGAACTGGATGTCCGACGCCAGCTTCGTGTTCGGTGCCTTTACCGGCAAATATATTCCTGGGACTTGGCAGAAGGATGAAGATGGCACGTTAAAATATGGCTCCGTACAACCTGAGATTAAGACAGGCTTGGGAAAGTTGCATGAGTGGTATTCGAAAGGCTATTTGGATCCGGAACTGGCTGTACTTGATGAAGTGAAAGCGACCGAGAGCTTTATTCAGGGCAAATCCGGCATGATCGCTGCGCCGTATTGGGCATATGGCTGGCCGTTGGGAGATACCAAGGCCACAAATCCGAATGCTAAACTTAGAGCGTATAAACTTCCTGCGGGGCCGGATGGCAAGTCAGCACGTTTCACAGGGCTTGTGAATGAAGGCAAAGTCATGATGTTTAACAAAGATTTCAAACATATGGATGCGTTCTTTGCTTATTTCGATAAAATTTACGACTTTGAATTTGAAACGGGAGACTTCAAGAACGGTTTCTTCGAAGGCTACGACTATGCGCTCGTGGACGGCCAACCGGTCTATGACTCGACGAAATTCCCGACACCGCTTGAAAAAGCTCCTTCGCCGGACAAGTACAACCTATTCTGGAACACGCCAAAGATTCCATTCCAGGAATCTGCCACCTATGATTACATCTTCAATGGCAACGAAGTGAAGAACAGGTCACATAAAGGAATAACGATCCTAGATCCGGAGCAGATTCGCGCAGGGGCCTTGAATTACCAGATGAGCGATATCAACGCACCGACGGAATTCCTCGGCGCTCCGACGGAAACGATGCGGAGTAATGGCGACAATCTCAAAACAATGGAAATGGAGACGTTCGTTAAAATCATCTATGGTAATGAACCGCTGGATAAATTCGATACCTTCGTGACCGATTGGAAGAGTAAGGGCGGCGATAAAATCGATCAGGAAGTAAACAAGTGGTATAAGAGCGTAAACCCGTAACGGAAGGAAAGCAAGGCAGCCGAGCGTGCAGAAATGCATTCTCGGCTGCCTTTCTATCGATTGCGGAAGTTTTTCGGCGTGCAGCCGTAAAATTCCTTAAAAATATAAATAAAATACTGTGTTTTCTGGTACCCGACCTCCTTAGCCACGTCAGCAACCTTCATATTGGTCGTCTCGAGTAGACGCGCCGCTTTTTCCATTCGGATCCTGGAGATATAAGCAGACAAGCTCTCACCGGTTTCTTTTTTATATAGGCGGGAGAGGTAAACCGGATGAAGGTAGACGTGCTCCCCGAGGCGTGTCATAGACACATCCATCTGCAGGTGCTCTTCGATAAAGTCGTGAATTTCCCGGATAATGTGGTTGCGGTTCGGCGATATCTCCTGCAGCGAACGCTTAAACTGTACGATTAGCGGAAGAGCCCATTCCTTGATTTGCTCGGTGCGTTGAAAGTAATACGATTTGCGCTTCAAAGAAGGGGAATTGATCATTTCGGCAAATGAATCCCCCTGCTTGTGCGCAATATAGGAGAAGCAGCTAAGCAAATAATAAACCGCTTCCATCAGATGATGCTGCGTTCGGAAATCCGGCATATCTAGCTCTTCCAAGATGTAATCGAGCTTGCCGTTAACTTCCTCCCAGCGGTCGGAATCCATCAACTGCAGCATGGTCGGCGATTGGTAAAGCCTTGTTAGAGGTTTTATTGAGTCTCCCGGCTCAGGGTTCCTCAAGTCATTCATGTCAAGCATCACACCATAGCGCGTTCCCACCGACCGCCAGAAAACGTTGATAGCCTTCAAATATTGGCGGTGAAGCTCGTACTGAAACACGAATGGTTCTGACAACAAGATGGAGACCGTTCGTTTCATATAGATTTGAACCGCTTGCTTCAGTTTATTGATTTGGACGTTAAGCTCCCTGTGGTCGACTACAACATCATAAGGCAGTAATACAACGATGAATTGATTGTCATCTTTGCAGGACCAAATGGAAGGCCTGTCCCCGATTCGCCCGAAAAAAATCTCTTCCGCCACATTAAGCAACGCAAAGTTGAGTAATTCATAATCCTCTCGCGTCATATCTTCCGTACCCGTCTCGATCCGAATCAAGGCAAGCACGCAATCCGTTTCCGGCTCGAACTGCAGGTGAAGGGCTTGAAGGTGGCGCCTTAATTCCTCGGCGTTATATTTCTTACCGAGCAGAAGATCGAACAACAAATGCTCCCGCATTCGGCCAATCCCGAGATTCAAGACGTCGCTTGCCGCTTTCAGACTCCGTATCTGCCGCTTTTCCTCCTCGATTTTTGCGAACACCTTCTTCAAGCTGAGGAGCACCTCGTCTTCCGTAACGGGCTTCAACAAATAGTCGGAAGCACCCAACTGAAGCGCCTTCACCGCGTACGAAAAGTCGGAGTGACCGGATAACAAGATCACTTTCGTGTCCCGATGATGCCGCTGAAGCGACGCGAGCAGCTCCAGTCCGCTCCGTTCGGGCATGCGGATATCCGTTATGACTATTGCGACAGGGACTTTTTTGACGACGTCAAGCGCTTCCTTGGCCGAGCCGGCACGGTATACGTTTGATATGCCGAGGGTCTTCCACTGGATCTCGGTCTCCAAATAATCGAGGACGTAGTCCTCGTCATCAACCAGTAATACGTTCATTGAAATTCTCCTTGTTCAGAATTTGAAGTACAACGCGGAAGCCGCCCCATTCGTTAATGGAAAAAGACAGCCCGGATGGCTTGCCGTATCGATTCATCAGCCGGTGATGGACGTTTCGAAGTCCGCAGCCCATCTCATCGGTATTCTGATAGTTGGCCTGCACGCGGTCATGGAGCGATTTTAAATCCTCTTCACACAGCCCCTCTCCATCATCATCGATGTTGATGATGTATTGGCTGCCGTTGATCGCTCCGTGGATATGAATCTTTCCTGCATTTCGTTTCTGCTCGATGCCGTGCACAACCGCGTTTTCCACGATCGGCTGCAGAAGCAGACTTGGAACGGGCAGTCCCAGCATAGCGGTCGGAATTTCGATCGAGAAGGTTAATCGCGTATTCCGCAGAGACTGCACCTCCAGATAGCTTTCGATCAACCGGATCTCATCCGCCAATGTCGTGGTTTCTCCTGCTTTGAGGGTGATGTAGCGGTAGAAATCGGATAAATTTTTGGCCATGGAAATGACGGCGCCAGGCGATTTATTCGCCATGCTGACAATGTAGAACAAGCAGTTATATAAAAAATGGGGATTGATCTGTGACTGTAAATGCTTATATTCAGCTTCTCTCGTTCGGACTTTCTCCTCGTATACGTTTTCGATCAACGACTGAATCCGTGAAGCCATCTCGTTGAACCGGTCGAACAAATAATCGAATTCGGTTTTTGTCTTCAGCGTGGCCCTGCTGCCGTAATCGCCTCTCCCCAAATTTTCAATTTTACGCATCAAATAGCCGAAGGGCATGCGAAATTGCCTGTAGAACATCAAGGAAATCGTAATTCCCGATATTAGAAGGAAGAACAGACTGCCATTTACGAGCAAATTTACTTTCTGCAGCGGATTAAGAAATTCGCCGAGCTTAATATAACTGAATAACGTGCCTCCAAGGGAAGGGCTTTTCATCGATTGCACCAAATATTCGACGCCTCCGATCTCAAACACGGTCAGCTTTGGATGACCCGAAATGTTTCCGTCAAGCACGTTTTCCTCCTCATTCAGAAAAAGCTCAAATAAGGCCGGATCAACATCCGCATTACCGATCAGATCATCCTCGGAGAAATAAAAAAACGAATTGCCGTTGCCGGTCTTATCGAGCCCTTTAAGCACGGAGCGCAAATACTTACTGGAAATAGTTGTCTCGACTACCGAGGTGATGTGGCTGGAATCGGCGGCGATAATCGACGGGTTCGTCATTAATAGATGAAAAGTAAGAAGGCCGTGGGTTTTCTGTGCATACCATTGATTCTTCGGTTTGTTCACCAACTCGTTCTGATTATATTTGACCGTTTTAGAGGTCGATATCGCCTCTTGAATGACAGGCCAATAGACGGTCAGTTCATGGATGAGCGGTTCAGCTTGGCTTTGCAGCTCAAGCTTTTCTTCAATCGTCTTGCGCATCAGTAAGTGGTTCAAGTATTCGGGAAATTCCCAGGAGCTCGCATAAGATTTAATCGTAGTATCATTCGCTAGCAGGAGTGTCTGCTTCTCAAGCTGCCGAAGCGATTGCTCCATCTGTTGCATCGTAAATTCCATCTGCTTCGCGGCAGAGTTTTCAAGCGTTTTCGTCACTACGTCCTTACTTGTTTGGTTTGCAAAGGCAAATAAGATTGTGGCCGGGACAAACAAAAAAGCCAGCATAAGCAACAGTCTTTGGAACACTTTATATTTTACCATGCCAAACACCACCTAATAGGAGTTTACCGCAAGAGGTTATCATTGGGGTTATAGATGTTAAAACCTTATCATAGGTCTGGTGAAAACTCGTTGCTATAATAGTATCAGAAGCTGACCAAAGTGCAATTACGGTAATCGCAGAGAGGAGAATTTTTGTATGAAAAGCGGACTTCAAGCATCGCTGGGGCAGCCTGCAGCGATCAAACGAGAGTCAAAATGGAGAAGGGGATTGAGGATAACATGGCCGCTTCACCTGCTCGTTTTACCAGCGACAGTTATCGCCATTGTGTTTCATTATTTGCCTATATTCGGTCTAGTTATGGCCTTCCAGGACTATAAGCCATGGCTCGGATTTTTTCAATCGGAATGGGTAGGCTTCAAGCATTTCGAGTCACTGTTTATGTTCGACGAATCGGTTCAGGTCATATGGAATACACTGATCATCTCGGTATTAAAGATCGTATTCGGGTTATTCGTGCCGATTGTCATCGCACTGCTGCTCAATGAAATCCGAAAATCTGGTATCAAAAGAAGCATTCAAACGCTTGTCTATCTTCCCCATTTTCTATCGTGGGTTATCTTGGGCGGTATTCTGATCGATCTCTTGTCCGTGAAAGGCGGTATTGTCAATAGGATGCTTGTCGATTGGTTCGACATGCAGCCGATCTTCTTCCTCGGCGATGGAGATTGGTTCCGGTTCGTTGTCGTCGTCAGTGATATATGGAAGGAATTCGGGTTTGCGATGATTATATATCTTGCAGCAATCGCAGGGGTGAATCCGTCGCTGTACGAGGCGGCTGAAGTCGACGGCGCAACTCGTCTGCAGCAAACGATCAATGTGACGATGCCGGCTATGCTGCCGATTATCGTCGTGGTGGCGACGCTTCAACTCGGGAACGTACTCAACGCTGGCTTCGACCAAATTTTTAACTTGTACAATCCTCTGGTCTATAACAAAGGAGATGTCATCGATACGTTCGTGTATCGTTCCGCTATGCTTAAGGGGGACTTCAGCTTTGCCACAGCGGTCGGGCTATTCAAATCCATTATCAGCTTTATCCTGATCATCGTATCGTACCGGCTCGCGTATCGATTGGGCAACTATCGGATTTTCTAAGATTGAGGGGGATAGAATATGTATTTTAAATCAACCGGCTATAGAACGTTCAGCATATTTAACCATGTGTTTCTTATTGTACTGTCCTTGTATGCATTCTACCGCTTATACACGTGCTGGCGGTGTCGTTCAGCGGCAAATCAGCAGCGAGTGCCAATATAATCAATCTTTGGCCCGTAGATTTCACTTTGGAATCATATGAGAAAACGATCGACAATCCCGCGTTTGTCAGGGCGTTGTTTTACTCCGTATATCGTACGGTGCTCGGAACCGCGATCGGCATGGCTGTTATCATTTTTGCGGGATACTCACTGTCCAAGCGAACCGCAGCATTCAAATCCCGCAATGTATATATGTGGTTTTTCGTCTTCACGATGCTGTTCTCTGGAGGGTTGGTGCCGGGCTATATTCTGATTTCGGAGTTGAATCTCATTAATACGATATGGGCGCTTGTGCTTCCAGCAGCTTTGAGCGTCTACAACCTGATCCTTCTAATGAACTTCTTCCGTACAATCCCGGTGGAACTGGAGGAGGCGGCGCTAATCGACGGAGCGGGGCTTTTCCGCATTTTATTCAGCGTCCATTTGCCGGTCTCCATGCCCGCTTTGGCGACAATAACGCTTTTCACATTGGTCGGCCATTGGAATTCCTGGTTTGACGGGCTTATCTACATGCTAGATACCAAAAATTATCCGCTTGCGACATTTCTGCAAACCGTCGTCGTCCAACAGGATTTCAGTAAGATGAGCATCAATCCGAAGGACATGGAAAACCTGTCCCAGCGTACGGTTAAAGCGGCGCAAATTTTCATCGGAGCGCTACCGATCCTGCTGGTGTATCCGTTCCTGCAGAAGTATTTCGTCAAAGGTATTGTGCTCGGTGCAGTAAAAGAATAATTAGGGAGCTGATTTGTTCGTGGAAACTTACGAATTACCGGCCATGCTTTTTCATAGCAGTGATAGCACAAGGATAGAATTGCTGGAAGCAAACGGATTTCGCATACGTGCTTCACCGGAAGGGGGAAGTGTCCAATTGGACGCGAAGTCGATAACGACTATCGCCTGGAAAGAATACGGATATTTATCTGCCGACATTTATCATGAATCGCATGATGTGCTCGTCGTTTTGTTTTCATTTATCGATAGGGTTGACCGATCGATTTCGGTTCATTATGGCATATTGCCCGGTGTAAAGACGAGGATTTGCCTGCCATTAAAGGCTTTGAACGGAGGAAAACTATTTCTTGATCGCTTTCCCGGGGTTATGCAATCCGTGCTGCGCGGAGACGCATTCGTAGACAGAGCCGGGATCGCGAGGTTTTCGGTCTCGACAATCCCATCGTTAAATCCGAGAACCTTGGAGATCTCTAGGCTGACTTTAAGCCAGTCCATCCCATCCTTTCAGTATGAGCAGACACCGTATGTCGATTGTCTAGGGCAATGGGAAGGAAAGGAATGGGTGGGCAAAACGAAATCGCCGAGCGTTCTCGTACGCGCGCTCAGAAAGGAATGGCAGCTTGCACAAGAGAAAATAGCCCCGTCTGGATACGGCCGTTACGGTGGTTGGAAGGGGCTGCAATTTGTCTCAACTGGTTTTTTTAGAACGGAGCATGACGGACAACGGTGGTGGTTTGTCGATCCGGACGGTTATGCTTTGTTCAGTGCCGGGATGGATAGCATTCATCCCGCCGAGACGATGTGGGTAGACGGAATGGATCATCTGCTTCCGGAGCTTCCAACACGGGAGGGGGAATACCGGGACGCCTGGCGGGACCGGGGGTACAGCTTCGGGATCTTTAGCCTTATCTTGGCCTTCGGAGATGAATGGCACAAAAAGTGGGCGGATCTAACTGAATACCGGATGAAGCTGTGGGGAATGAACACAATCGGCAACTGGTCCAGTCCTGAGTTCATCCGTCATTCGGAGCTACCATACGTGTATCCGATGGAGGGCTTCCCGATGACGGCACAAACGATCTTTCGGGACTTCCCGGACGTGTTCAGCCCGGAATTCGAGAACAATGCCACGGTGTTCTCCGAACAGCTGCACGCGATGCGTGAAGACCGCCGCCTGGTTGGTTATTTTATGCGCAACGAGCCGCACTGGGCGTTCGTCGACGGTCTGGACTTGACAGAGCAAATGCTTCGTTCGCCGATCCAGTTCGTAAGCAAGACACATTTTCTGGAATGGCTGAAGGAAAAGTATGGGGACGTTACCGGCATAAATCTCGCTTGGAACAGTGACTTGCAACATGTTGAGGATTTGCTTCACGGTCTCAATTTCTCTGACTGGTCGGACAGCCCTGTCAGAAAAGCGGATTTCAATGCGTTTAACCGGATTATGATCCGGCGTTATGTTGAGGTTCCGGCCAAACTTTGCAAGCTGGTTGACCCAAACCATCTGAACTTGGGGATGCGCTACGCATGGGTAGGCAGCGACGATGTGCTGGAAGGATGCGAAGCCTTTGATGTCTTCTCCATTAATTGCTACCAGATGGAGCCGAACCGGGAGCAAATCCGGCACATTAGCCAGTGTTTGAACAAGCCACTCATGATTGGCGAGTTTCATTTCGGAGCGGCGAACGCAGGTCTGCCTGCGTACGGTATCCGTGCTGTCGCCACACAGGAAGACCGCGGAGCGGCCTACCAGTATTTTGTCGAGCAGGCAGCCTCCATTCCAGAGTTAATCGGGGTGCATTACTTCCAACTCAATGATCAGCCTGTTTTAGGACGCTTTGACGGCGAGAACTATCAGATCGGGGTTGTGGACGTCTGCCAGCAGCCCTACCATTCGTTCGTGGAAGCGATGAAACTTACACATGGCCGGATGTACGACATCCGTACTGGAAGGCTTGATGCGACCGGAGTTTACCCGAACGAAATTCCGAAAACAGGATTTTAAATACGTTTACCAATCCCGGCTCGGAGTGGACGGTATCAGGATGATTGGACCGTGAGAAATCGAGGTTGAGGTGCACCTTTCAAGGTTGCCGTGGTTTCGTAGAACATAACGGTCCGTTGGGAAGCAGTGATTTTTTGCTGCTTCTTTACTATTCCTTTTGGAGAAAGCGGGTCAGTTGAAGGATGAGGCGAGTGTTCTGACGGCGCACGGCGTGGCGGTTGCTTCCGCGGGAGTAGAAATTCCGAACAAAAGACAATGACAACATAAAGGATTTAAGCCTGCAGAACAGTGTTCACTATAATAATGAAAGCGCTTCAAAAAGTTTTCGTTAGGGTGTTAAAGTTACAATTGGGTCATAGAAGGGGTCCACGGTAACTGCTAAAATATGTGCGAAGTGACCGTCAGGCGTTCGCCACCACATTACATCTAAAGAAACCGTCGACCACTGGTAGATTCCATTTAAGTAGAGGAAGTGATAGGTTATGAAACTCCAACAACGCCAAGCAATTGTTTTAGTCACAGTACTTAGTTTATTAGTTATCTCCTTTACTGCGTTCGCTGCATATGAAAAAAACTCCGATGATCCCCCCGAAAACATCGTCGCCTATATTAATGGCAGTACTATAGAGGCTGAAGAACTTATATTTTTTACCCAAATGATGAGACATCGCGGAAATAGCTTTACTCAGGTCAAACAACATGCATTACAAGATTTAACACGTGCGAAGGTCGTACAACAGGAATCTGTTCGCTTAGGCATTATCGAGAACGATACCTACTCCTCATTCTTGGATGAATGGAAGAAGGAGAATGAGAGGCGTAAAAGTGCGATTGAGAACGAAGTTGTTATATTTGGACCAAGAGAATATTCGGTGCAGGCATATTTCGACTTTAGGCAAGCAAATATTCTAAATAAACTTAAATATTTGTGGTTGGAGCGACAACCAACAGTTTCAGAAGATTCATTACTTCATTTCTTTGATGAAAATAGCGAGAAGTTAGCAAAAAAACATGACTTGATTACAATCTATAAGTTAATAGAACCAACACAGGAAAAGATGGAGCAATTGAAATCCCAATTGGAGACTAAGTCATTCATCGAGTTGTTTAATGCACGAAAAGCTGCTGGAGAATTAACCGAAGTTGAAATTATTGAGGAGAGGAACTACAAGACTATATCCAAGTACAGCAGTGAATACTATAACCTTGTACTGGGACTGAACGAGGGAGAGATCAGTAGCATCATCAAAAATAATGGATCCTACATGATTGTGATGTGCATGCAACGGAGACCGGGGGGGGAATTCGATTTAAACGAAAAAAGAGAGGAGGTGATGACGATGTACTTGGATCAAGGATTTGGCGAATATGTTGACCGCCTAGTTACCATGGCTAAGATTGAAAAGACAGAACATTTCGGAAACATTGTACTTAATTAACTTCAGTCTCAGGCGAATTCAAAATTATTAAGGAGGAGTAATATGAATTCGGTATGGTGTAGAAGCATTTTTATGACTTTGTTCTTATTTCTTGTAGCTTCGATTTCATTCGCTGCATCTGTTGCTGCAGCTGATTATTACATCGATGTAACAAATGGCAGTGATACTAATAACGGGACCACTAATGGAACAGCGTGGAAAACATTGAGTAAAGTTAACGGTACAACCTTCGCGCCGGGGGACACGATTTATTTCAAGCGAGGGCAAACTTGGTCGGGTAGACTCTGGCCCAAGGGAAGCGGAACGAATGTTGCGCCCATCAAGGTCGATACTTACGGAAGCGGGAACATGCCTATTATCAACGGTAACGGTCAAGAATCGGCGGTATATCTGTATAATCAGGAATACTGGGAGATACGAAATCTCGAAATAACGAATGATAACGGCACCAGCTCAAGGCGTATGGGCATCTATGTTGTGAATCAGGATGCCGGCACAATGGATCATATTTACATTATCGGCAACAACGTTCACGATGTCTATGGCGACAACGTAAAGGATGCAAGCGGTAGTTCAGGTATTAAAGTTCGAACGATCGCTGGAAGCGTGGATTCTAATTTTAATGATGTAAGAATCGACGGTAACACCGTGGGACCACGTGTGGATCGTACCGGAATCGATGTGAATTCGGATTATTGGTGCCGTCCGGACTCTGGATGTACAGGTGAATATAACTGGTATCCTAGCACCAATGTAGTAATCGAAAACAATTACGTATCCGATGTAGGCGGGGACGGTATTGTACCGATGGCGACACAAGGTGCAATTGTTCAATACAATACGGTCAATGGTTTTAATATGCGCTCCGGGACCGTGAACGCCGGGATTTGGGCATGGAATGCCGATCACACCATAATTCAGAATAATGAAGCTTTCAATGGAAACACCACACTGGACGGACAGGGCTTCGATATTGATTATGCACAGACGGGAACGATCGTTCAATATAACTACAGCCATGATAATGACGGCGGGTTTATTTTAATCTGCCAACCAGGAGGAGCGAAGAATGACGGTGGTGTTGTTCGCTATAACATAAGCCAGAACGATGGAACGCGGGTGTTCCAACTCGCAGGCCCGACGACGAATACAATGGTTTATAATAATACCATCTATTCGCCGCCCGGCAGCACAACTTATCCGATTTACGTCAACTCATGGGACGGTTATACAAAGTCCGTATCGTTCTACAACAATATTTGGTACCTAGCAGGGGCGGGCAGTTGGCAAGGTTTGTCAAATATACAAGCATTAAACTTCAAATACAATATCATCTTCGGAGTCCATACATCCGGTGAGCCGGCGGATCCGAACAAGATGACATCCAACCCGGGGCTCGCGTATCCGGGAAGCGGAGTAAACCGAACGTCGGTGGAAGGGTATAAACTATTGCAGAACTCTCCTGCGTCAGGAACAGGAATGGTTATTAATAATAATGGAGGTCGAGATTATTGGGGGAACCTTGTATCGGCTTCCAATGCCCCCAATCGCGGGGCTTACAATGGTACAGGAGTTGCAGTAAGCACAGCCATTCATGTTCAGAATATCACCATGGGACTGCAAACTGCTCAAGGACAAACGCGGGCAACGGCTACAGTCCTGATTGTCGACGGCAATGGGAATCCAGTGGCGAATGTGACGGTCAACGGACAATGGTCCGGCAAAACGTCGGATTCCGACTCTGGCGTAACCGGTTCGGACGGCAAAGTAACGCTTCAATCCAATCAGGTACAAAACAAAAACAGCTCAGGCACCTATACACTCACTATAAATAACGTGACGCACGGTACGTTAACATACGAATCCAGTGCCAATACCGAGAACAGCGATTCGATAACGAAATAAAATTTTATTTTCTGCCCCGATTATTCCTGTTACTAACTGAGCGACATAGAAACAGCGACCCTTCTTAATAACTGAGGAGGGTCGCTTTTTGAGCATTGATTTTTTCTTGGCACGATTGCATTCATATCGTTCTGAAAATAATGATGCTTATGCTGTAATGAGCATGGATCTACTTAACAGACGAATGATGCAGACACGCCGGACGGAGAACCCATGAGTTTTCCTCAAAATGGGTAGGGCGGTTTTTTTGGAAGAGATCCCTAACTACTTTGAAGAGAAAGTTTTTGTGTCCAAAGGGTGGCATTCCTATCAATGCAGAAATATCAAGATTGAGAAAGATAAAGACTCTTTCGTAAGATGTTAGGGGATCGCACAGATGCTCAGGAAAATCAAGGGGAAATGTATGGTCACGTATTAAGGTGATCCATTCATCCTCGAGTTGTATGAGGGAATTCATGTGAAGACGGTTAACGCCAGGGTAGGTGCAGTCGTTAAAGCTGAACTGGGTCCAGGTGGGGTATTTATGCGAAGAAAAACTTTATGGTATGTTACCTTTTGGTTTAATCAAAGATCCGAAACATACTTTTTTGTTTAGATCATATCAGCTGTGTTGATATAGTCCATGAAAGGGAAGAATCGCATCGAGCTCCCCAATCGTTTCCCGTTCTGATCACGCAGACCGAAGAGCGTTGAGTAATTCTGATTCAGTCGGGCAATCGGGAAATAAGAACATCCTGCAAACCCACCGCAAACCTCTTTTCGGATTACGAATCAAAGTACTAAAGCGGGGATATTCGAGTATATTTGAGTTAGTATGATTTCGTATTAAAGGAGTGTATCAATCTGAGAATTTACGTGGCCGGATACGGCGATACACTTAAATCTATAGCAATTAAGTATGAAACCGATATTCAAACCTTACTTGCATTAAATTCACGGATCACTGACCCTGATCAATTGATTCACGGGACACACGTTCGGCTCCCTTCCCCAACGTATACTCTCCACTCATCACTGCCGTTGTTGCCCCTATGTCCGGTGACAGAAAAGGATTATCCCGAGCATTGGATTCCTTTAACCTCTCTGGACGATATGGCTCAAACGGATTACGACGTTTTGATCATAGGCACCGGTGCAGGCGGCGGAGCCGCTGTTTGGCGGTTGAGCGAACAATGGGGACAGAACGGAAAACGAATTGGTGTAGTGGAAGCCGGTGATCTTGTTCTGCCGACACACGGTCAAAATATCCCGACATTGAATACCGACCAGTTCGAACAATTCTGGCACAATCCGCTATATTTTAAGAAGATTCCGTTTATGGGCTCATTCTCTGGTCCTGAAGCTTCTTTGGTCGATGGTTACTTCAACGAATTTATCGCTCTGGGCGGACAGTCGCTAATCTGGGCAACGACCAGCCCGCGTATGGACGATTCCGTTTTGCTTCAATTCCCGGTGCCTGCTCAGGAAATGGCCCGATATTACGATATCGCGGAACAAACCATGAGTGTCAATGCGATGTATGCCCAGGAATCACAGTTGCAGGATATTCTTTTGCACCGGCTGGAGAAGCAGGGTTTCCCCGATGCCGCGGATCTTCCGATGGCCGTTGATTTGAATAGAAGCGATTACGGGTTAGTCCATTCCAATGTGTTTTTCAGCTCGCTTCATTTCCTGGCGATGGCGATGAACAGGCGGAAGATCGATTTGGCCGTGAACGCACGTGTGATCCGGGTGGAAGTAGAGAAGGAAAGGGTCGTCGGCGTTCAGGTGGTATCGGCGGATAAACGGCTGCATTTGATTAAAGCCAAAACCGTTATTTTGGCTGCAGGCACCTTTGAAACTCCGCGGATTTTGCTTTCTTCGGGTATCGAAGGCCGGGCGATCGGACATTATCTTGTTCATCATTCCATGCTTTCAGTAGCAAGTACCATCAGCCGGAACGAGTTCCCGGAAAATCTGGGAGTGGCGGGTATTTTAATCCCAAGTACTAATTCAAGACCTTATCAAATTAAAATTCAAGGACCGGGCAGCTACTTCTGGTATCAATTTAAAGATGTGCCTTTGCGGGAGCATTGGGAAATTTATTTGCACGCTACGGGCCAGGTACAGCCGCGGTACGAAAATCGGGTGATGCTGGATCCGTCAAAGACCGATGAGTGCGGTTTGCCCGGGCTTCTGGTGCAATTTTCTTACAGCCAAGAAGACACAGCTGTCATTCATCAAATGAGCCAAGGAATACAGTATGCCGCATCGGCAATGAAAACAGTTATAACGGTAAACGGCGGAAAGTCGTTTTTGCCTTACAGATTTCCGGGACAAGAATTCCACAGCATGGGCACTTGCAGAATGGGCTTTGATCCGGATACATCGGGAACGGATCCATACTGCTGTGTTCACGGCGTGTCCGGAGTCTATGTGGCCGATAACAGCATACTTCCTGCAAGCGGAGGGACCAGTCCAACGCTCACTACGGTTGCACTCGCCATCCGAACGGCAGATTATATCATGGAAAAAATGAATTAAATTCGAAATCTAATGGGGTGGAAAAATTGGCCTACATGAATTCCTGGATAAGGCATATCCACTTGGAGGAAATGGCCCGAGAAGCATATGACATTCTGATTGTCGGTACCGGCGCCGGGGGCGGAACTGTACTTTGGCGGTTATGCGAGCGATTGGCGAAAGAACAATTGCGGATCGGGATTATCGAGGCGGGAGATCTGGTTGTGCCGACGCATACCCAGAACCTTCCGACCTATAATGTCGACGATGTAGCCAATATGTGGAGAAATCCGAAATATGTGAAGTATTACCGGACCAATGCCGCGAGTGGTGCGGTTCCGATTCCGATCGATTTCCAGCAACCGATTATTTTTGGCGGGGGAATGGTACATTGGGGAACCACCTCTATACGTATGGATCCGGTCGATCTGGCGGAATGGCCGGTTTCGATTCGGGAAATGAACTATTATTATAAAATAGCGGAACGGATCATGAACGTCACGCGGCGGGTTGCCGCCGGTTCGTCGGTTCAAGAAGTTATGCTTCAGCGTCTTCGGGAGAACGGATTTCCAGAAGCCACTGATATTCCTATGGCCGTCGACTTTACAGCGACCCAAAACGGCCGAATCAATTCCAGTTTTTTCTTCAGCTCCATTTTGCTAATAGCGAGGGCCTTAAATCTGCATTCGTTCGATCTGGCTGTCAAGGCCCGAGTCACCCGAGTGCTTGTTGAGAATGGGCGTGTCTCGGGAATCGAAGCAATGTCTCGAGACAAAAAGCCATACACGCTTAGGGCTAAGACGGTTGTGCTGTCAGCCGGTACGTTCGGTAATCCGCATATTTTGCTCCATTCCGGTGTCGGCGGGAATGCTGTCGGTCATTATCTGGCAAACCATTCTACCGTCGATTCCTTCTTGAAGGTTCAACGCTCTGCATTTGCAGAAGTTTCCGGAATCTCTAGAGTGTTAATTCCCCGTTCAGCGGATCGTTCGTATCAGTTCCTACTATTCGGAGGGGATTATTACCAGCCGTTTAAAATAAAGCCTTTAAGCGATGAGTGGAGAATCTGGTTAGGCGCTCATGGAAAGGTTCAATCCAGATATGAGAATAAAGTTACGCTTGACCCGGTGAGAAGGAACGAATACGGTATCCCAGATCTTCAAATTTCTTTCTCCTACAGTGAAGAAGATATGGAGATCATCAGCGAAATGGCTGCTGCTTCGGTGCTTGTGGCGTCCGCTTTGAAAATGCCGGTTTCGGGGGAGGGGGAGGTATGCTTAAGGCATCCCGGAGGGGAGAACCATGAAATGGGAACCTGCAGGATGGGAGAAAATCCGGAGACGTCCGTAACCGACCGTTTTGGCCGGATTCATGGCATTTTAGGACTTTTTGCCGCCGATAACAGCGTTCTTCCTACATCCGGCACGGCCAATCCGACATTATCCACCGTCGCCCTTGCAATCCGGACTGCGGATTATATCTCAGAACAATTGAAATAGGCTATAAATGTTCGATTTTAAATATGCTTTCAAAATCAGCCCTTACATAGACGTTTTGTTTGAGACATTAAATTTCTACTGTGGAATTAGCCCTCTATGGAGAATTACTCGACACGCTGAAAACAACTCACAACCTCTACCTTGATACTTTCCCCGTATCGAACGTTTCCGATAAATCGGAAGAATTAGATCCCAACGGAATAGGTATTCATCTATAAGCGCCTAACAGCGTAAAATGCTCGGAGATTACAAATGATTATTACCGTTAATCTGTTCAGTGAGAACCCTACACTTACAACTGTCGCTTTATCCGTAAGAGTTGCGGATTATATTGTAAGTCAGTTCCAATAAGCGCTTATGGAGCAATGTATAATGATGCTGTCGCGCGACGCCTGAGCTCGGGTGAAGGGGGTTTCCTTGGGCGCTGAATGCGCTGATATACAAGCCTTTTGACTCAACGGCCTTGATGAAATTTTGCTGTTTTTGCTCATCCGGGAGGAACTGAGCCGGTTTGACAAAGGCATACCCGGGATAGTCACGGTGCCAAATTCCAGCGCCTCTAATCCTGGGACCAAGCATCTCCTCGAAAAGTTGGCACCAAAAAAGGGGGGCTCCTGACGTAAATACGATTTCTGGCAACCCGGGCGCCCCTTATAGCACGTTGTAGCCAAATTATTCTTATTTGTATTGGCCGCCGGAATACTACGAAATTCTTCAATGGCAGTGGGAACAAAAAGTGATTCCCTATTGGCGGGAGATGGGGAGGTATGCCGCGAGCCGAGGGGTGAGGATCGGCATCGAAATGCATGAGGGGTTTACCGTGCATGCTCCGTCAGATGTTTTAAGACTCCGCCAGGCGGTAGGTGAAGCCATTGGATGCAGCTTCGATGCAAGCCATATGTGGACGCAGGGAATCGATCCGGTGGCGGCCGTTAAAATTCTCGGATTTGCCGGAGCGATCTATCATTTTTCAACAAAGGATATGATGTTTTCCAAAGATAATCTAAATTTATACGGGCTTCTCGATCCAAAGCCGCATGAACAGCCTCAGTATCGTTCGTGGTTTTACCGGACGATCGGATACGGCCACGACTTAAAAACCTGGTCCGACATCATAAGTGCCTTGCAATTGGCGGGATATAGCGGCGGCATTCACATTGAACAGCACGACCCGCTGATTCCTGCGCTGGAGGGCTTCACCAAAGCGGCGAGGAACTTGCGGGAACTGATTATCCGCGGATAATGGGAATGGGGGAGATATCCATGAACTTATCGGGCAATGAAAGCATGGATCATTGGATTCCTCTGACTCCGATTGAGACCATGTCGCAAACCGAATATGATGTGCTCATTGTCGGCAGCGGAGCAGGAGGCGGGGCGGCGCTCTGGAGATTATGCCAAAAGTGGAAAAACAGCGGCCGGCGCATCGGCTTGATCGAATCAGGCCCGCTTTTATTGCCGACACATGGACGGAATATGGCGACAATGAATGAAGAACGATTCGTCAAGTATTTTGAAAATCCGTTACATACCGAATACATCGGAAAGTTTTGGCCGGAATACCCCGGCGCCAGAATGATAAGAGCGCTGGGAGGAAGAACGCTTCAATGGTACCAGGTATCCCCTCGATTAAATCCGGATGATTTCCATAGCTGGCCGATTACATATGACGAGCTTATTCCTTATTATTTGACAGCCGAACAAATCATGAATGTCACTTCAAAGTATGCTGCGGGTTCTTCGATCCAGGAGATTCTGCTTGAACGCCTCCGTTCGAACGGATTTCCGGGTGCAACCGATACCCCGTTGGCGGCTGATCTTGAAGCTACCCGGTATGGACAGATCCATTCGAATGTTTTCTTCAGCTCGATTATTTTTTTGGCCCATGCACTCAATACCAGACCTTTCGATTTGGCTGTCCGGTCACAAGCCGTTCGGGTGCTGATAGACAAAGGTAAAACCGCCGGTGTCGAAGTGATGACCCCTGATTTAAAAACCTATCCGATCCGAGCCAAAACGGTTATCCTTTCCTGCGGTACATGGGAGACGCCGCGGCTGCTTCTTCATTCCGGCATTCCCGGGCGAGCCATCGGCCATTATTTGACGAATCACATGAAGGTGTTTGCGGATGTAAAGGGAGCACGGAGCCAATTCGGAGAAGTAGCGGGTGTTGCCAGCCTTTGGATACCGGTACCGGAAAACAAATGGGAGATCGTGTATGGCTTCGGAACCGATCCTTTTCATTATTATTGGTATGCCTACGAACAGAAACCGCTGTTGAATGAGCTGAAATTCAGATTTGTCAGTGCAGGGCCGGTGGAGCAGCGCTATGAGAACCGCGTGTTTCTCGAGCCTGGCACAGAGGACGAATATGGAGTCCCGCGCCTGCAGGTCAGCTTCTCTCACAGCAATCAGGACCGGGCCAGAATTCCTGAATTATTCAGAACGATACGGACCGCGGTTCATGGCATGGGGCTGGATTTCGACAAGGAGCCCTGGTTAATCGCCCCTGGAGAAGACAATCATGAATGCGGTACCTGCCGGATGGGGCTAGATCCCGATACTTCCGCAACTAATACCTACGGACAAATCCATGGCATTCCGGGCTTGTTTGCGGCCGATTCCAGCGTTGTCCGTTTAACCGGACCGGCTAACCCGATGCTGACGACAGTCGCATTAGCGATTCGGACAGCAGATTATATTAGCCGAAAATAGGCGTGAGAGAAAAGGAGTGTATGCTTCTGAGAATTTACGTGGCCGGGTACGGCGATACGCTTAGAACGATAGCCTCCAAGTATGAAACCGAAACAGAAGTCTTGCTTGCCTTAAATTTGCAGATCCCTGACCCTGATCAATTGATTCACTGGACACAAATTCGGCTCCCTCCCCCAGTGTATACTCTCCACACATTTTTAATCAGAAAATGGATGTCCAAACATATAAAACGTTTACGCTTGAGGATGATTTTAGGAATTGTTGAACTGGTTAGGAACCAATGAAGACAGCCAGTGAATGAAATTACCAGCGCATTAAGCTTGGCCAGAAATTAACCGGTCAGGCGGTCATTCGTCAAGGGTATGAAGAACTTAGACAAGTAGGGTCTGCCTTGCAAGCCCCTCGAATCGGAGAGGTCATGGGTCCTGACATAAATGGAGATCATTTCATTGGAACCTGCAGGATGGGGGTTGACCCTAAACGATCCGTACGGTCAAATTCACAGCATATCCGGTCTTTACGTAGCGGATAATAGCGTGATTCCCAGCAGCGGAACTGCCAATCCTACACTTATTACCGTAGCTCTGGCGATTCGTACGGCGGATTATTTGATGCGTCTGTTGAAATAAACGTAGAGATGTGCCGGAATGAGAATCTATAGGCATTCATATTAAGAATCATTCGATATGGAGGTTGATTCTAATTAGACTTGGTGTGTTTGTAAATAGTGCATTCAATAGTCTGACTTTCGAAGAGATGCTTGATTTTGTCCGATCCCAAGGTGTTGAGGCATTGGAATTTGGAACCGGAAATTATCCTGGGGATGCCTTTGTCAAACCGGCCCAGTTCCTCGCGGATGAGCTAAAGCAAAAAGCCTTCATCCAAGCCGTTGAGTCGAGAGGCATGTATATCAGCGCATTCAGCGCCCAAGGCAATCCACTTCATCCTAACCGATGCGTCGCCCGGCAGCATCATGACACTTTAATTCTGACGATCGATTTGGCTCTAAAAATGGGAGTGCCCGTTGTAAATACTTTTTCCGGCAATCCGGGCGCCCCTGACAGCACATACTATCCAAACTTTGCTTCTCTGTCTTGGCCTCCGGAATACCCGGAAATTTTTGAGTGGCAGTGGGAACAAAAAGTGATACCTTATTGGCGGGAAATGGGGCCATACGCTGCGAGCCGAGGGGTGAAAGTCGCGATAGAAATGCATGAGGGGTTTACCGTACATGCCCCGGCAGGTCTTCTAAAACTCCGCCAGGCTGTGGGGGAAGTGATCGGATGCTGCTTTGATGCGAGCCATATGTGGACGCAGGGGATCCATCCGGTGGGGGCCATAAAAATTCTCGGGTTTGCCGGAGCAATCTATCATGTATCAACCAAGGATATGATTTTTTCCGAGGATAACCTGAATTTATATGGGATTCTCGATCCTAAGCCCCATAGTCAACCGCAATACCGTTCATGGAATTACCGAACCATTGGTTACGGGCATGACTTAAAAACATGGTCCGACATTATAAGCGCCCTCCAATTGGTCGGATATACCGATGGTTTTCACATTGAACAAGACGATTCGCTGATGAACGGACTGGAAGGAATCACGAAAGCGGCGATGAGCTTGCGTGAATTGATCATCCGCGGACCTATGTCATCTGCATAACTTCTATGATTTTCACTTCAAGTGAGTTGTTAATAATTGAAAGTATGAGATGTCCGTGAATGGTTCGACCACTGAAAGCATGGATGATTGGATTCCTCTGACTCCAGTCGAGTGAATGGCGCAAACCGATTATAGATTATGCCGGCAGTGGGGAAACAATGGCAAACGAATCGGGATAATCGAATCGGGCCCACTTTTATTGCTGACACATGGACGGAATATCGCGACGATGAATGTACGGGCGTGAAAGCGGTACGCCTTATTTTCCGATATATATGTAACGGATTTTCAAAGTACCTGATCGCTCTGATGGGTGTGTTGATTTATTTTTTCGTTAAGGATAAAGAGTGCGAGAAAAGCGAGCAGAAAACCAGCATCAAGGAGATTGTTCAGGTGCTTATAATTCCGCAGACATGGTTGTTAGCGCTGATTATTTTCTGTTACAAATGCATGCATGAAAGAATTGAATTCCTGCTGTTCAACGGAAGGACGTGGAGCTATGAGGATTTACGTCGCGAAGGACGGGGATACCCTTATCCGAATTGCGGAACAGTTTAATACCACCATAGAGTCCCTACTTTCCCTAAATGCGCAAATTGGAAGTCCCGGGCAGCTCCTTTCCGGAGAACCGATTTATTTGCCTACTCATACCACGTCGAGGGAATACCGGACTACGAGTCCTTTTGGAAATCTGCAGTGTCCGGTTCCCTGGTTTCCTACTACGCCTCCGGAGGAAATGGAAAAAAACGAATATGATGTGCTTATCGTCGGCACCGGGGCGGGAGGCGGGGCGGTTCTGTGGCGGTTATGCGAGCAGTGGGGAGCTAACGGCAAACGGATCGGCGTCGTGGAAGCCGGTGATTTGACAGCCCCGACGCATGCAGCCAACCTGCCGTATTTTGATGCCGACCTTTATACATACACGGGTCAGTCGCATCCTCAATTTCCGGGCACCAGGCAAGTGATTGCCTTCGGAGGAAGGACCTTATTATGGGGGTTAATCAGTCCCCGCGTCCCCGATTTCGCCCTTGCGGAATGGCCGATTCCGGTTAAGGAAATGAAGGCCTATTACAACATTGCCGAAAAATTGATGAACGTCACCCAAAACTTTCAAAACGATTCTTCGCTGCAAGAGGTGCTGCTCGGTCGGCTGCAAAATCATGGATTTTTGGAGGCGCAATATGCGCCGATCGCCGCCGACCTCACTCCGACCAAATATGGGGTCATTCATTCCAACGTCTCTTTCAGCTCGATTCAATGCTTCGCTTCCGGGATTTACCGCCGGCCTTTCGACCTTGCTGTCAAGTCCCGGGCCGTTCAAGTTTATGTGGAAAACGGAAGAGCGGTGGGAGTCAGGGTCATGCAGCCGGACGGAAAATCGTACGTGATCAGAGCTAAGAACATTGTTCTATCGGCCGGCGCTCTGGAAAATCCGCGCATTTTGCTGAATTCCGGGATTGAAGGCAGGGCAATCGGCCATTATTTGACGGGTCATACTTATGTGAGAGCCAGAGGGAAAATCGAAACGAAGGATTTTCCGGATATGCTCGGGACGCTCGATATTTTAATTCCGCAAACGCTGCATCGTCCTTTCCAGATCCAGATAGACGGGCCGTACGGCCCGAATTGGTTTGTCATGTACCAGCAGTATAAAGAAAGGCCTTTCAGAGACGATTGGGAAATCACGTTATACGGCTTCGGAAAAACCCAATCGCGTTACGAAAATCGGGTTGCAATCGATCCGTTAAGGCGTGATGAGTACGGTATACCGCTCATCCAAATCGATTTTTCTTACAGCGACAAGGATTTGGAAATTAGAAGGCAATCGGCAAATACTTTGCAGCAGGCTGCCGCGGCGATGGGAGTTCCGATCGTCGCGCAGGAAGGTCAACCGGCGATCCAGGTGGTGCCACCCGGAGGCGACCAGCATGAGTCCGGGACCTGCCGCATGGGCTTTGACCCGGATACCTCGGCGACGAATCCGTATGGTCAGGTACACGGCGTTCAGGGTCTTTATGCGGCGGACCTTAGCGTCCTGCCTACCCTGAACGCCGCCAATCCTACCTTGAGCGTCGTCGCTCTGGCCATACGTACGGCGGATTATATCGTAAGTCAACTGAACTAGTTTTCTACCAAGGCATCGAAAATCGGAGGCGCGGGTGCTTCCACTTCAGCATGCCTGTAAGCATAAGCGCTGCGAAGTAGAGAAGCAAGGAACCGGCTATGAACCGATGACGCTCCAAATCATCGGCAGGCCTTGAGCCGTAAGATAGTCAAAGCTCCTGTGCCCACATATCGCCATCAGGAGCATGCAGATGCCGACCTTCACATAGGGCCGGAGCTCCTGTTAAAACCGATCGAGCTTGAGATCGAGAAGAAGTTTAGCAGCGTCTGCATGATAATCCCGATGCCGATGCCGTACGCAACGTCGATAATACCGAATTGACTGCCGAATACGAAGATGGAGACGCCCTTGAATACCATGGCCGTGACGTAGTTCCACAGCGTAGCTTTCGTGCGCCCGAGTCCGAGCAGAATCGCATGCAGCGGAGCGTCGAAATAATGCAGGAAATACATCGGCGCCAATACTTTCAGCAGCAGCCCCGCTTACGGCGCGTCGTATACGAGCGTCGTGAGCGGGGTTGCCCATTCGAGCACGCCATTTCTTACGGGATGTAGCTCAGCTTGGTAGAGCACCTGGCTTGGGACCAGGGGGTCGCATGTTCGAATCGTGTCATCCCGATTTATATAACGAGCCCTTTATCCAATTTGGATAAAGGGCTCGTTATGTTTTAAGGTATATAATAGCACAGTGGAGCGATTGCTTGCAGCTTTTCTCCCCATTTACTTCAACACTGTAACGCACTCGGTATGCAGCAAACATCGACGCCTTAAACGATTTCGTTACCTTGTTTAGATTTAATGGGGACGGTACCTCAACGACTCTATAACACGGTACTGGTTTTAACATTAAAAATACGAACTAAAAAGAGTTTGCTCAAAATGAATGTTATAGAGGTTCGGAGTTATATGGAACTGGACTTGAATGGTAGGTGAGAAGATAAAGGATAAAGCAAAGCAATACAAAAAGGGCGGTAAACCTACACATCGAAAAGAACGAACGATCAACTCTGATTTTGATATTATTGCCCAATACCAGTCAGAGTTTCGGGGATTTGCTCAGTACTATCTGATTGCTTACAACGCTCATCAGTTGCATAGTCTCAAACGAACGATGGAAGTGTCTTTAGCACGTACGCTCGCGAATAAGTTCAAAACAACGGCTAATAAAATGTTCAAGAAGTACAAAATGACTCGTGAAACGGATGGACAAAGCTATAAGGTGCTTCAAACTGAAGTGAAACGCGAAGGAAAAAAGCCGCTGGTCGCTTTTTTCGGCGGGTTTAAGCTCGGATACAAGAAAGATGCCATCATTGTGGATGCTCCACCAACAGGAAAAGTGTTCAGTATCAAGAGCCAACTGATTGACCGATTGTTGAATGACACATGTGAATTATGTGGGGCTAAAGGCAACATCGAAATGCACCACATCAAGAAGCAGAAAGACCTTGAAAATAACGGTAGAACAGACAAACCCGAATGGATGAAGCGCATGATTGCGATGAGAAGAAAGACGCTTGCCGTGGCGGCAGATCAACTAGAAGCGGAAGTTGCGGTGGCAGAGGAGGTCGTGGACCATCAAATCGATCAAGACTTAACACCAGCTGCTTCAGATCGGATTCAAGAAGAGGAAATAGAAACGCAAATGGCCGAACTGGAAGCAATCGCTGAAAATGAAGAGCCCGAAGAAGAAATCAGCGAAGAAGAATTAAACCTGTTGCTCGGTAAGCAAGAAGATCAGTCCATTCCAGGAGGCGATGCAGAAATGAGTCAGATCGACCGTGACTTTGAAGAAATCGAAAAAATGATTAATGAAGAACTGGATGAGGATTTGATCGATCAGAAAGCCTTAAATGATGTTGTCGATATGCTGATTGAAGAGGAAGAGAAAGCAAAGAAGGAAGCTAAAGATGAGAAGAATATCGATGAACTTTTGCCAATGTAAGGGGAGATGTCAAAATGAATCCATCTAAACAATTCGAGGGCCGTATCTATGATCCAGATCTTAGAAAATTCGGTTATCTCGTTAGGCTAGATGACGGTAACGTTGCCGTTGAAGATGAGGAAGCAGACGTTCTTTTTGATGGGGAAGATCAGGTGCAGACAGTCAAGTCGCTTTCCTTTTACGATATTGAAGATGAGGAACCGATAATGGCAATAAGCATTATTGGAAGTATTGATAAACCGATTCAATTACTTTGCATTCAAGGTGAGAATGAGGGTGAGATTATCGAAATTGAACCACATCGATTCGGCTATAACATATTTTGGAGCGGTACAACAAAGTCTGTCGCAGATTCGTTAGATGTATTATGTGTCATTTTGAAATAGGGGAGTAGAAAATCGACTTATCGCCTATAAGGGGTACCGCCATGGCGGTACCCCTTTAAAAAGAATTTTTCGGAGTATCAAAAAAGACGAGGATTAATTTTAACCCTTTAATAGGGGGCACTTCACGAAACGGAAAAAATCGTACGCTAAGCAATTCATAACATGAAAAAACCGGACCAAGGCTTTGCATCAACATAACGTCCAGGTTAAAAAGCTTAAAAAGATGAAGTCCATCATGAAGTTATGCGGAAAGCTGGCCCGCCTTTTAGTCGGAATGGCACGCAGCGAGGAAGCTTACGACCCGAATAAAGTCTTTGCACTGGCAGCTTAAAAACTAAAGACCAACTCACGCAAGCTGGTTTATTCGCAGGATTACAAAGAAAGCACGGAGTATCGGGATATGTTACGCAAAAGGGCTCCGACCCGTTCCGTTAGAAAGACCGACCTCCACCCCTTAGATAGGTGTAACGAAGGAATGAAAGGGCATATGACCCGTTGAGACATGGGAGTGAAAATCGCTAAGGGCTACGTGGAGAATACGTGCAGCATATGGAACGAATTGGGTGGGGCTACTCCCTCCTCTATTCCCGCACGCCTTCTGACGGCACATCTTAGCAAACCTGGCTCTCTTCATTCATCTACCAAATCTCAAGGCGGGTGAAATCCTGCGAATACACGAGCTTGCGTGAGTAAATCAAATCATACCGAGGGAGCGTAACGACCTGGTCCTCTCAAAGCTCACTCTAGTTACTTTATGATTTAATTAACGGTCGTGCCCTTTAAGTTCCTTAAGACCTGATGAACTACTTTATATAATAAGAATCCGGACAGTGCCCCCGCGCTGTTTAGTATCAAATCATCAACATCGACAGACCTTGTACCGAGGGAAAGAAGTGAAATGGTCAACTGGATCGTCTCAATTGCGAGAGATACCAATAGTCCGTATAGGAGCGCCCTCCCCGTCGTCTTGACCTTCATAATCCTCAAGAGTATGCCAAAAGGAAGCAGCAACAGAAGATTTCCCAAGACATTTCGAATACCAACCATATAATAAAAATGATTGAGCGATCCGGATATACTCTTAAACGGGATGAGGTTATAAGAAAGGACAACACCGTTTGTCTTTATATCCGCAATTAGCCCCGGGTCAATAGGCATAGGAAAGAACGTCACTGAAATAACCGCGGCACCGTAAACCAAAGCCAACACGCTGATAACATGGAAGAATATTCGTTTTTTGTAGAGCAAGTTAAAGATGATGAGAATCGGTACTCCTATCACAACTATTGTAATAAAGGCAAAGCTGGTTTCAAGCATTCCTCGTTCTCCATCCTATCTAAGAAATTTCTTAGACTTAATTCGTCGCGTTTACAGTATTTACCTTCATTGAAAGTTAAGTAAATCCGATTGATACTCACGCTATACTGCCCGTTAGCTTAATAATAAATGGAGCAGCTGCCGCGGCAAACTGCTCCATTTTCCGTTCAACTATCGTTTCCCGTTAGAGTAATGAGGCATGTTAAATGGACAGAAACGTGAATCATTTATCAACCTTGGACAATTCTTCTTCGTAGTATCTTCGTGTTTTTCTTTTTCCGTTAAAAGTTAACAAAAATATATGTTTTTTGTCTTTATCATGCCATTGAATCTCATCTATAGTCCCGATTAGTTCTTTTCCTTTCATATAAACCTGTTCGCCAAAATTATATTTAGGGCTACCAAGTAATTTGTAATTGTTAGGTTTAACCCTAAATTCCTTTGTCCCGCTTTGAAGCAATAAATATCCATCAATATAGTCCTTACAGAAAAAAACTTTTGAATTATTGGGTTCGAATAATCCAACTTCATCAGGATGTAAAAACTCAACTCCGTATTCAACAAACCAGGGGTACAATCCCCATGTATTAATATATTTATTCATTTTGAGCTCTTCCTTGTTGGATTAATAGTAATTTAGCTATCGTTTTATACTTGTATTATTCGTGAAACGATTAAGCTATCCTGCCCGCTAGCTTAATGACGCATCTTCAATCTAATGCTTTATTTTCTCTATTCACAACTTACTCATGAATACTACGGCAGTACTTTTGTATTAGAATGGACTACATAGTACTGCATCATTTCTCTGTCGGGAATGGGGCAATGTTCTTGTCTTCCGACAGAATTGCACATAATTATTGGATTTTTTTAAACTCCCATAATAATGTGCAATATACTCTCTGAACTTTTCAAAATCATCAACACCTCTTAATATTTAACCATTAATTGTGTACACACAAAACCATTTTCAGTCCAAGCGAATGCCTCCGGACTTTACCCAGTTAAGAAACTTCATTAGTCCCAACGCAGCGTCTTCCATCGGAAAATATTCCAGTCCTACATATCCTCTAAACCCGGTAGCTTCAATTGCTTTAAAGATGTTCAAATAATATAGCTCCCCTGTATACGGCTCGTGTCTTCCAGGAACCCCTGCAACGTGGAAATACCCGATTTTATCGATATTCCGAGTTATAGTGGATATAATATTCCCTTCCATAATCTGCATATGATAGATGTCGTACAGCACTCTGACATAAGGGCTGCCGACTTCGTCGACAATCTGAAACGCCTCCTCAGAGTGGTATAAATAATAGCCCGGATGGTCGACCTGTGTATTAAGCGGTTCAATCACCAGCATCATTCCCGCCTGCCTCAGCATGGGTACGCATTCCTTCAGCCCTTCTACAATGCTGCGATGCTGTACCTCTCTGGGGACACCTTGCAATTCTTGTCCGACCTGCGAAATAATGTGCTTGCACCCAAGCATCTGGGCAGCCGCAATCGTTTGCCGAAGGCCTTCCATATATTCCTTCCTTTTGGAAGGGTCGGTCAAGCTGATAAATTTCGTAACAATGCTGGCCAGTGTAAGCTGCAGCGCCTCCTTCGCAGCTTTAATCGCATACAAATCTTTTTCCCACCAGATCCAAAACTCAAATGCGTTAAAGCCTGCCCGTTTAACCTCCACCATGCTTTGGACAAAATCTTTGCCTGCATACACTGCTTCAATGGAAACGGAAAATTTCAGCGTCATCACCTCCATTATCTTATAAAAGACATGCCGATCCGCTTCTAGCGAAGCTGTTTCATCAAATGGTCCGCAGTGCGGATAGCAAGAGCGACGGTGGTGAGCGTAGGGTTCGCCGCACCGCTCGTCGGGATGACGCTGTTATCCGCTACGTAAAGGCCCTGCACGCCGTGAATCTGGCCGTAAGGATCGGTTGCGGAGGTTGCTGGGTCATAGCCCATCCTGCAAGTTCCCATATCATGATACACCAGTCCGGCAGTAAGCGAACTAAGCGATGTTTGCGTTGCTTGCGAAGCCTCAAGCGCCCGCTTAACGCCTTCGCCCATCCGCCGAAATACCTCCTTGTCTTTGGCGCTGTACGAGAACTCAACCTCCAATTCGGGAACGCCGTAATCGTCCACTCTGCGCGGGTTCAGCGCGACGTAATTCTCATACCGGGATTCAACTGCTCCGGAAGCGCCGTATCCGACGTTCACTTGCTCAAGCATCGGCTTTAATTCATACAAATAATTAAAATAAGATCCACTAAGCTGAATTTGATAATCGCGCTCTGCCGTACGCGGAACCAAAAGAGCCAGTACCCCAAGTGTCTCCGGGAAACCGGCGGTGCGAATGTTTCCTACGCCGGTTATCCTGGTATGCGTCGTTAAATAATGGCCGATCGCTCTTCCTGGAATGCCCGAATTTAATAAAATGCGCGGCGTCTCGAACGTGCTTGCCGATAAAACGACGGTTTTCCCTTTCAGGACATACGTTTTTTTATCCCGGGTCATCACCTTCACGCCAGCTGCTTTCCCCTTGTCGGCAAGCACCTCGGTCACGCGGGCTTTCACCGCCAGGTCAAAGCTCCCAAAGCTTAAAGCCCAAGCAAAAAATGCCATAGAGCTGAAAAAGACATTGGAGCGAATATAGCCGTATTTGGATGGCTGCATGTCGGCAGCCAGCGGCTGGGGAACGGTTTCGGGGAATCCGCCCGCCAGTATGCGGCTTAGAATGATTTCTGAAAATGACGAGTTTTTGCTGTAGTCGGAAGAAACGGTCATGACCTGCTCGGCTATCGTGTAATAACTGTCCATTTCCGCCGGAGAAACGGGCCATTGCGCGATATCCACCTGGTGCATCCGCGGAGTGACCCCGTTCCAAAGCATGCTTCTTCCGCCTAACGCAATAAATGACTCAAAATAGTGAGGTGCCGACGAAGGCGGCGAAAGATCGCCCATGCCACCCGGTTTTGCTGTAGCTACCGGCTTCCAAAGCTTCGGGTTTCTAATAAAACGTTGTAAGCGGTCGCCGTTTAAGGTAGGCACATTTTGCGCGTGAGTGGGTAATAACAAATCGCCGGCTTCGACGATGGCAATTCGTTTGCCGCTTTTTCCCCATTGCTCGCATAATCGCCAGAGCACAGCGCCTCCTCCGGGCCCTGTGCCTACAATGATGACATCATAATCGGTTTGGGCCATCTGCTCTAGCGGCGTGAGCGGAATCCATTGCTCCAAATATTCTCCGGGATCGGGAGGAACCGGGGTGCCTTGGAAGGACATATTCGGCAGCGTAGACGATCCGTGAGAGGATGGGAAACGGATCTGTAAACCGGCCACGTTCCGATCGGGATGCGCAATGACCGGATTCCATGAAAGCAGATCCTCGATAGCAATGTCATATTTTTGTGAAATCGTTCGTATCGTTTCCCCGTCATGGGCAATGTAAATCCGCATCACATTCACCTATCCTTTCGACTAATCACTATCCGATAGATGCGATAACGAGCAGAAAATACAATCGACAATCCATAGTTCATCCATTCTTGACCATACGATCCCCTGCCTGTTCCATTACGGATAACCGCACGGCTTCCACGGCGGGTACGGCTGTGATATTCATCTTACAATCATTTTTATTTATAGGACTTTCGATTTATGTCAGCAGGGAGGTGATCTCTCATTCGCCCTTTATATAAATTACATGCCGATTAACGGTTTGCAAATAACTTATCTTGACAAATAAAAACAGGCTCTTGGCTTATACCTCTAATTGAAATATAGATATTTTACATTACCTTTAGCTTAGTGACGCATCGTTAGTCTAATACTTTATTTTCTTTAAACAACTAGCACTAATGGTGTCGCTATCTATAGGCGTCCTGAAAGGCAGCCGCTCCAACTAGGATCGGCTGCCTTTTCTCATGGCTGTTGAGTGTAAAATATGAAATTATGTACAAACATCTTACTCTTTTTGTTTGTTTTGTTAAGCATATAATTAGTGTGAGCTACGAAATAACAGGCTGAGGAAATGTTATTTTTCTATCTGTTTTATTGAAGTAAATGGAAGAAATAGATGGTACCATGATGGGAATGAATCAGGGGGAATGTAGGATGATGATCGAACCGCGAAAATTAAGCTATAAGGATTTCCCAGCTTTTCGTGCAACTGCGGACGGGATGAAAACATTATCTTTCGATGAAGAGGCTATTTATTGGACCTGCTTTCTGGTCGGACGAAACTCTTGAAATAGTGGAGAGCTTCCTGCAGAGATGTTTGTCTTGAAAAATATTCTGAAGCTAGGTGAACAAACATGAATCAGCAAGCCGTCATTCATCCGTTATTATTAACATTGCAAGAGAAATCAGAGCAATTATTTGGTTTTAAAATCATTTCATGGGTGCCGATTTCGCTCGGCTGGCTGAATTTAAAATGGAAGCTGGAAACCGATCAAGGCGAGTTTTTGCTTAAGCAATACCATACCAAAAGATATAAGAACGAAAATGTTTTGATTCGGGCGCTGGAACAGCAGCAAAGATTGTCTGAGTCGGGTATGCCTTGTCCACAATTGCTAGCTATAAATGGGACAATTCTGCATGCCTTTTCGGATGAAAAGTTTGTTATTATGCAATTTTGTACCGGGGAAATCGTGAAACCAAAAGACATGAACATAGACAAAATGTATGATCTCGGCCGGGTCACTGGCATGATGCATCGGTTGTTGAATGATGGTTCTCTCCGCGAAGAAGGAAACACGCAATTTATACTACAAAATCGCCAAGAGAGAATCAGCCACTGGAGCAACGTAATCGAGGAAATAAAAAGTAAGAATAACACGAATTTAATTAGCCATCTCGAGCTGCAAATGAATTTATCCAAGACGATAGACATCGAATCTTTTGGGAAATCCATACCTGGCTGGGCTCATCGTGACCTATGGGTAGATAACCTATTGTTTGATAAGGATCAGGTTTCCGCTTTGCTCGACTTTGATCGGTTAAATTATGACTATCCGGAATTAGATGTTGCCAGAGCTATCTTGTCCTGGTCATTACATAATGGGAACTTCCGAACCGAACTCGCTTCGGCCTTTCTTCAGGGTTACCGTACGGTAAATGAATTTCCCGTCGGAAAGATAGTTAGCTCGTTAAGGATGTTATGGTATTTGGAGTCTGTTTGGTGGATTAACGCAAGTATGGAACACCATAATAGGGTTCAGGCCAGGTTTGCTGAGGAAATGACTTGGCTAGCTGAAAATGATGAGCAGCTTCCTGTAATGCTTGGTGACTTATAAACATTCGCGCCTAAAAGTTCAAGTCCAATGGAGATCGAGATGATATGGATAACTCAACCTTAGAACGATTAAGGAGTTGATCAAACGAGTGTGGTGAAAATACTTGCAGTGGAGTAATTTGAAAAACCAACTGGATTCTAGAATATGCAGCTCCTTGAGAAAGCGGATTGTATTTCACAGTACCAGATATAGAGGGACACATGATCAGGTAGGAAAAGCGTGGATTACTTTTGATAATGAAATGATTCAAGATTTTTATACTATAAATAGAAAATATAAACGTAATACGCTTGCTTCAGAATTAAGAAAGCAAAGCCATTCAACGAATGATTCGGAACCTGCACAAAGAGAAAACTACTATCGTGCTTCTCGTTTTGCAGATAAAGAAATGGTAAGGCAAGGTATCCATAGTCAACATGAATTTTATAATGCTGTGGAAGAGTATCTTAACCTTTCCACAAATGAAGCCTTAACGTCAACAAATCCTATCATAAGAGCATTATCCATATTAGATAGGAGATTGGGAAAACGAAGACTGATAAGCATACGTGACGATCATCCCATCGTTAATAAATTACTAATAATAAGGCTTCTTGTTGAGTATTTCGACCTCCAAGAGATAAATTTATCCTGATGGGGAAAACCAGCCCGAACAATTTTAACAAGCCATCCTTAAACAGGATGGCCTTTTCTAGAGTGATGATATTCTGATTTTCTCAGCAGATAGGACTTATGTCTTTCACACAAACAAGAGTTGAATAGATTTAAGTAATAATTAAACCAGCAATCATGCCATAGATATCGAATGTTTACCATGATATTCATGCTTTCCCCTCCTAAGATTGATCACCTCTGGCTGGCTGCGCATTTACATCTACCTATATCCTTCGGAAGGATTTGTGAATTTTAGTCTGTTAACAAGAAGTAATTTTTATTAGATAGAATACGCGTGAGAGATGACGGGGTGGAGGAACAGCGACGGTCGATTTTCACATTCGGGACGAGCTTTGAAACGAAAAGTAAAGCATATATTCTTTTCGCTAAGCATATGGTTTGTTTAGGTTATTAGCCCATTATCTTGTTGAAGGCGGGATTTAGGCTGAAAGGGGGATGGAGCATGGTACCGAATAATTCACAGCGGAACGACACGGAACTAAACAATGAATGGATTCCGCTCACTCCTTTGGAGCAAATGGAACAAACCGAATATGATGTCCTTATTGTCGGTTCGGGAGCGGGAGGCGGGGCCGTTCTCTCCCGTTTATGCCGGAGCTGGGGGTTAAACGGAAAGAAAATCGGCATGGTCGAAAAGGGTGGATTGCTGCTTCCTACTCATTTTTACAATATTTCTACCTATTCTCTACCGCGCTTTAAACGATACTTTGATCAGGTCTCGTCTCCCGTAAAACAAACCCTCTTTAGAGAGCTGTTCGCCTTAGGAGGCAGAACGCTCGCATGGCAGCTGGTGGCACCGCAAATGCCTGCATCAGAAACGGTTGACTGGCCTGTTCCAGCTAAGGAGCTGGCTTACTATTATTCCGTCGCCGAGAGGGCAATGAGGGTTTCCTCATCCTACCAATCAGGCTCTTACTATACCTCTATTTTATTGGACCGTCTTCATGCATACGGGTTTCCGGAAGCCGTTTCTATGCCCATTGCGGTTGACCGAGAATCAACCAAATACGGGCAGCTATACTCCAATGCCGCTTTCAGCTCCATTATCCATCTTGCCGAGGCGTTAAACAGCAGGCCGTATGATCTGGCGGTTCATGCGAATGCTGTGGAAATTTTAACCGAAGGAAAACGGGTCGCAGGCGTAAGAGTAATGTCACCCGATAAGAAATCATATACGTTAAAAGCGAAAAAGGTCATCTTATCGGCGAGTACATTTCAAAGTCCGCGCCTTTTGTTAGCTTCCGGCATACCAGGCCAAGCCATTGGCCATTACCTGACTACGCATTCCCTGCTTGGATTGACGGGTTATTTCGACCGGAGGCAATTTCCCGAAGTGCTCGGCGCACTCGGTATTTTGCTGCCAGGTCAACCGGGTCGTCCTTATCAAGTGATGATAGGCGGTCCGCCGGAGGAATTTAATGCCTATCAACAGTATCTCGTTAAACCGCTGCAGGAGGAATTAAGAGTAGTTGCAGGCGCTTTTGGCGAAGTGGAATCACGTTATGAGAATCAGGTGACGCTGGACAAAATAGAAAAGGACGAGTACGGCGTCCCGGTCATTAAGGTGGACTTTTCATATAGCGAGAGGGATAAAGACGTTATCCGGCAAATGAGGCTGGGTGTCAGTCAGCTGTTCGCGGCAATGCATGCAAATAGGGTCGATCAAACGGAAGGGCCTCTTATCGAGGCGATTCATGACGGGGGGACCTGCAGGATGGGGGTTGATCCCGCCGTTTCTGTGACAAATCCCTACGGTGAGGTGCATGGAGTCTCCGGTTTGTTTATTGCCGATAATAGCGTTATTCCGTCCAGTGGAACCGCAAATCCGACGTTAACCACTGTAGCGCTGGCCATACGAACGGCGGATTATATTATACAAAGCTCAAGTCTGCCGCAAAGGTAAGGGGGGCTATCCATGACAAAGAAAAAAGCGCTCATTGTCTCGGGTGGCCTTGAGCCGCATCAGCCTCAGGAGGTAGGGGCGCTGTTGACGGGATTATTGCTATCCGAAGGCTTCGAGGTGGAGCAGCATACAAGCTGGGATGTAATGGACGATAAGGAAAAAATCGATCAGCTTGACCTTATCATCCCCAACTATACGGATGGGACGATTACAAAAAATCAGCTTGATAACTTCTTGCATGCGGTCTCTAATGGTACGGGCGTCGCTGGTCTGCATGGAGGGATGGGCTATGCCTTTCCATGTGAGCAGCGCTATCAATTAATGGTTGGGGGCGTTTTTGCCGCACATCCCAATTATCATTTTACGGTCAGGATCATGGATCGAAATCATTTTATAACCAAAAACTTGCCCGATTTCACTCTGACGACCGAGCATTATTTTATGCTGATCGATCCCTCTATTTGCGTCCTTGCGACTTCGTATTATAAATGTATTTCCCCGGAAGTATGGCGGCCTGTCATGATGCCGGTCGTGTGGATTAAGAACTATGGCAAGGGACGCGTTTTTTACAATGCAATCGGTCATACGGCGGATATCGTCAAGCTGCCGGAAGTGTTGACGCTTATGCAAAGGGGAATGTTGTGGGCTGCAAGGTGATTTCGTCTGGTTAGAATGCTCTTTGAACAAACCATACGAATCCAAAGAGTAACACTACAATGGATACACTCGGCATAAACCACTTATTTATGCTAACCAAGCGTTTACTTAAGAAGAGAAAAAGCGGGAAAACCAAAGATACAATAAGGATCTGCCCAACTTCAATCCCAAGGTTAAAAAACAGTAGTGAGACCGCTAAATGGCTTCCGCCTAAATTTAGTTCTGACAAGATTCCAGCAAACCCAAAGCCATGAATTAATCCAAAGGCGAAGGCAATCCAAGGAGCGTGTTTGGATTCGGGTTGGAAGATATTTTTGAGTGCGACATAGACAATACTTAATGCGATTGCAGATTCAACCAGTCTCCCAGGCAATTGAACAATATTTAAGGTTGCTAAGGCTAGCGTGATACTGTGAGCAATCGTAAAGGATGTAACGAGGTAAAAGATATGTCGAATCGTTTTGGCACCAATAAGTAAACTGATAACGAATAAGATATGATCATAACCCGTGAAGATATGTTTTAATCCTAACGAAAGAAATTGTTTCGCTTGGGTTATAAAACTCATCTCTCCAACGTTCAATTCTCTAACTTCATAGGTGAAAATAAACTCCTGTTGTTTTCCTCCCATCTGAACCTTTGCCATGTTCGCATGGCTCGGATCACTATCTTCAAAAAAAACGTTGTAATCAACTATTAAAATTTCAGGTTCTTTACTAATGGAGTAGGATAGCATGATATCAATAAATGGCCGGCCATTGACCAATGTAACATCCGCTTGATTGAGCGTTCCTTCAACGGGATGATTATTTGCGTATAAGAGTAGATGAGTATCCAAATATTGTTCGAGTGGAAACTTGTTTTGAGAGATGATTTTGTTTAATTCCTCAAGGTTGTCAATTTTCTGTTCATCCACCTCGAAACCAATGGCATGGCTTAGTTCAATGAAATCGAGTTGAAGCCGATAACTAATCCTTTGATCATGAACATCTATCGTAGAATAGCCCTCACTGTTATTGCTGTGTGCGCTCACATCAGGCGACGCGTTTACGAGAACAAGGCCTAATAATAAGAATAACCATGTAAACTTCAATGCTGGGACACATCCTTTTTGTACGTTCATAATGAAAGGACGAGGAGCGAATGAACAGGACTCCCCGTCTTTGACCAATAGAGTGCGTTTAATATTATTTCACATTCATGAAGATCGGATTGGAATAGAACCAAAGATCAGTCCACGGGTCTTCCCCTTTAGGATCAAGGCTTGGTTCAAGCTCACTGGTATTTGTTCCTCGAACTCGAAGATAGCTATCTTCGTCCACGTCTTTCAATTTATAGGTGATTGTCACATACTCGCCTTTTTGCTTCCAATCGCTCTTGTCGAACCTGGCTATGACTTTTGTAGTTGGGTTTACGGCCGTTGAACGGTCTTCCGCTATTCCTGTTATCTCACCCGTGATAAGATCCACGCGGTTCACTTTCGGATTATCGCCATGGCTGTTTTTTGCGTTCGGGTCTTTGAATGTAATGGTAACCGTCACATCGCTTTTACCGCTCTTCTTGATCTCTACTGTTTCACCGATGCTCGCACGGTTACCATTAGATTTCACATCTACATCCAATTCATTGACTAAACCGCCCGTCGTTACAAACACGCGACCGTTTCTTAATCCGTCCAAAATATCCGCATGAGTATTCTCTGCCTTCACATAGGTTTTGGAATACTCCCCTGGCCAGAAGTCACTGCCGCCATCACGCCAGTTTACATGGGAATCCGATGTAGACGTAATCCACCAGTGTCTTCCTTCGCCGAGCATGGAATCCCAAAGACCGCCCACTTTAGCGCTCATTTGATCAAAACCGCCCATGGTTGCGAAGTTGCCATATCCGCCTCGACTGCCATTCGGATCAATGGAACCGTCTGAATTGATCGCACCAGCCTGATGACCGGGTGCCCCTTCCATACCAACGGATACATTTGGTGCTGCATCGTTCCAATTGCGGAATTCTTGCGGAGTATCCTGGCCCCAAACGCTTGCACCGCTGGCTGAGCGGGCAGGGTGGTTTGCAAAAAGAACAGGAGGCTCAGCTAAATTTTTCATGTAGTTTAAAGCAGCGATCATATTGGATTCTGTATCCCGGCTCGGATCGGTAGGAAACGGATCGCGCTTATTAAATTTACTTTCGATATCATAAAGTATTTGTGATTCTTGATCATTCTTAGGAATGATTAAAGAACTGTGATCAGCTTGTGGAGTATCAAATTCCATGCCATAGAATAAAGTCAGGCCTGGAACAGCTTCACGTGCTTTGAGCACTTCGGGATAAGCTTGCTCTAAATTTACTTTCGAATGATTCGGGCCGCCGTGGTCGGTAGAGACCATCCAATCCAGTCCGTATGACTCTGCCATTTGAGCATTTTTAGTAATTGGGTAAATGGCATCTCCGCCTTTGATAGCGGTTGGAGGATTCGTAGTATTGTCCCATCCTACACTCCATTCACTATGAACATGGTGATCACCTGCGAGCCAAGAAAGGTTCTTGGTAATAGATTTTGCTTCCACAGTGGGTGTTTTGAAGCCGTTGTTAAAACCTTGCGCAGTTAACGCTGCCGTGGCTAGCACGGTTACCGCCAACATTGGCAAAGCCTTACGTTTCAATTTCAAAATCTCTCAACTCCTCTTGTTTTCTATGTTCGGTTTCTATGATAACTACAGTTTGTTATCTTAAATCATTCAATATGTTGTAATATTGTAAGCTCGTAAAGCATTCATCGTGTGAATGCAAAAAAAAGGAGCGTGAACATTTGCTGTTCACACTCCTTTTTATGCTGTCTATTATTGCTGTTCATCTTGATAGTACATATAGATTTTCCAGCTGTCGTCGTTCATTTTTTTCAAATAATAAATGCCGTCGGTTGCCACTGTTTCTGTGTTTGATTCATTGTCTATCGTCGTAGTTGCCTTATAGCTTCCGCCTGACGACTCAATGACGGCGAACCGATCCGATTTTTCTACGACGGTAAGTTTTTGATCGCTGATTTTTTCCATTTCAATTTCATAGCCTTGATCGATAAGCGCAAGCAGTTCTTCCGAAGAGGTTTTACTTAACGCTAAATAATAACCCGTATAAAATTGCGCATATGCAGCATCAAATTGATCGTATGTTTTTTCTTTGAATATTTGATTTTCCTTCTCCTCTGAACCTAAAACGGCAGCAGTGAGCAGGCTGTCTTCGGGGATTTCACTGTTTTGCAAATCTAAGGCACGCTGCAGCATGACAACAGCTTCAGATCGTTTTGCATTGGCGAAAGGCTTGAATTCCGTATTGCTCGCTCCACGCACAATGCCGGCTTGGCTTGCCTGCGAAATGAATGGTTTAGCGTAATAATCCGGTACATCGGGATAGGTGTCTCTCTCTCCTTCAAATTGTACAGAGGTAGAAAAAGCTCTAACCACTAGAGCAGCGATTTCGCCGCGTTTAATCAGTTGATTAGGCCCGAATTTCGTTTCGCCAATCCCGTTAACGATACCTAATGAGTTGGCAATCCGAACCGAATCGGCGTACCATTTTCCTTGCTCGACATCCGAAAACGTTGTTCCAGACGAGTCACTTGTCAAATCTAATGCGCGAACCAAAATCGAAACAAACTCCGCACGGCTTATTGGATTATTTGGCTTTACCGTTACCAGTCCTTCTTGATCCACATAGCCCCGCAGCAAATCTGCATTCACAAAATTGTCCAGCTCATAATATGCCCAGTGTTCTTCTATATCTGTCGGAAAGTACATTTCCAAAGGGGATATTTCGGCCGCCTTTACTTGTGTGGAATACAGGGGAGAAATCAGAAACAGGGATAGAAGGAAGAAGATTGAACTGCGAAAATAAACATTTTTCATTTTGATGTTCCTCTCTTGGTTGAAGAAATTTCCTCTATGAGAATATCAAAATAAAATAGCTTATTCTAGTGGGAAAATAAGGGTAATACAGAGCGTATAGCTATGTAGGAGAAAGCGGAGAAACGATAATTAACCAAGGCGCATTAACAACTGAAGAGTTGGAGCATGGGTTAGTGTTTACGGAGATAGAGGATGACGATCCCATACTTCCCGATGAAGAACATGTCTTGTTAATCGCTAGAGAATGGACGATTGATCCAATGATGCAGCAAACAAACTTGGAGCTTGGGGTAGGATTTGTCGGAGAAAGAGTATGAAGATATTTTTTGAGAACCAGAAGAGACCAACCGATTGCCGCAGGAATATACAATTTCTTCAATTCCAATGAATTATCGGAATTGTGCATTCCGTGGAGGATGTATCAATTGAGCAGCCCCTTCACTAGGGTTATGATGACCGTGACTATAAGCAGAAGGGGGCGGGAGAGATGATATAGCCGCTGAATCATCTTAAGTGAATGACATGTACTTGTTAGGAGATGAATTTCAAAACAAATTTTTGAAAGCGATTACATTACTCGTTTAGCGGAGGTGCAAGATGAAGAGGTTTTTGGCACAAATTATTTGTATCGTTCTGTGTTTTTCTATAATCCCGCTCCAGAATTCCACGGTAAAAGCGGCAAGTCCCGTACTGCCGGCATTTCCAGGTGCAGAAGGTTTCGGATATGCTGCCTTAGGGGGGCGCGGCGGCGAGGTTTATCATGTCACGAGCTATGAGCTTACAGGACCAGGAACATTCTATGATGCGCTTACGACAGTGGGGGACACGCCTCGCACGATCGTATTTGATATTTCGGGAGAAATTACTACGCCCCAGATTATATTAAGAAATAAGTCCAATATCACTATAGCGGGGCAGACTGCGCCGGGGGACGGCGTAACCATCCGTTCTAACAATATTCGTTTCTATGACTGCAGTGATATCGTCATTAGGTATTTAACCTTTCGGATGGGTGAGCTAAGCGTTAAAGATGATGCCATGTATTTTGAAGACTGCCAAAATGTGATCATCGATCACTCTTCGTTTTCATGGGCGACGGACGAAGTCTTGTCCATAAAAAGCAAGGATTACGAAAATCCCAGATCGAAAAACATAACGGTTCAGTGGTCGATTATATCGGAGGCTCTTCTTACCCATTCTATGGGCGGGCTGATTGAAATGAATACCATCACCATGCACCATAATCTCTATGCGCATAATAACGACAGAAATCCGAAAACGAAAGGACAGATGGACTTTGTTAACAATGTCGTATACAACTGGGGCCAGTTTCCGTATGTAGCTGGCGGGGAATCCGGTACCAAAGGGTACGGCAATGTCGTCGGGAACTATTTTATTGCAGGTATTAATTCGGTAGACCCCCAATACGCGATTGTGCGCGGAAACGAGAACTACAAGCTTTATCTCCATAACAATCTGATCGACAGCAATAAAAACGGCATTCTGGACGGTACAGATACGGGGGCGGGCATGATGGAGGCTGACAGGCCGAGCATTATGGTGCCAGAGCGGTTTGAATATCCCCTCGTCCATACGGAATTGCCGGAAGCTGCATACAACCATGTTTTGAACCACTCCGGATCGTCTCTGGCAAGGGATGCGGTTGATCAGCGGATTGTTGATAATGTAAGGAACCAGACCGGAGCGCTTATTGGGCATGAGAATGATGTAGGCGGGTATTCTGTATTGAAAAAAGAAACAGCCCCAGCCGATACGGACCGGGACGGCATGCCCGATGCCTGGGAACAAGCCAAAGGATTGAATCCGAATGATTCGAGCGACGGAAACGGTGACAGCAATGGAGACGGCTATACCCATCTGGAGGATTATTTGAATGAGCTGGCGGCAGTCGGCTTCCCTGCGAATTATCCCTTAACCCCCGCAGCATGGTCCGGTCCGCCGTTCATACCGCCGACAGAACCGGCACCAACGCCCGTTCCAACGCCAACAGCCAGTATGGACGGGAAATCGGTCAGAAATGTCGTCATAAACGATAATAGTAAAAACGGAGGCGTAAATGCATCCAAATGGTCAGTTCAGCAAAATTTTCAGCCGGGAGACGTGGAGTACGGAGATCGAACGACCGGCTCCAAAATTTACAAGCTCGTAACCATTCCGGATGCGCTGAAAGGCATGGAATGGATTCGGGCAGCGATGGAGTCTAGAAGCTCTGCAAGCAGCGACCTGCTTTCCTTTTATCTGGCTGCCGATGCGGATGTATATGTGGTTTACGATACGAGGATTCCTGAGATTCCTGCATGGTTATCCGCCTATGAGGATACTGGTGAGACGATAGAGGATGATCAACCGGTGCAGTACCGGCTATACAAGAAGCATTATTCTGCAGGGTCATTGGTAACGATGGGGGCGAATGGCAGCACTTCGAAAGGCAGCTATTATGTTATCCTAAAGCCGACAAATCCGCAAACAGAACCTCCATCCGGCGGTCCATCCGGGTTTACGGCAGCTTTCGCAGCAGGTACCTCTGTTTCGCTAAAATGGTCACCGGCGAGTGACGCGGCTTCTTATCTTATCTATCGTTCCTCTTCTGTTAACGATGTTTTTAAAGCCGTTGCCAGTTCCGCAGCGGCAGAGTACGAGGATACGGTGATCGTTCAAGGGATTACCTATCAATATAAAGTGTCAGCTGTGAATGCCGGAGGCGAATCTCCATACTCCGATATTGCGGAAGTGGTTACTTTTGATCCTGCGCATCCCGTACCACCTGTGCCTGCGGGGTTAAAGGTATCCATAGCAAGGAGCATGAGTGTGGAGCTTAGCTGGGCAGCGGCGGACGGAGCCACAAGCTACAACATCTACAGAGCGGCAGCTCCGGAAGGCCCTTACCATAAGGTTGGCAGTTCGTTAACAGCAGAATATACCGATAAAACGGTGAGTCCTTCCTCTGCCTATTTCTATAAGGTATCGACGGTAGGAATTGGCGGCGAGTCAGGCAAGTCAGACAGCGTGAGTGCCGCGACTAATCAGCCAGTGCTTCTTCCGCAAGTACCTTCAGGCATTCTAGCAGGTACAGTTACGACCTCCGCTTTCGAAATGCAATGGAATCCGGTAGAAGGGGCAGAACGTTACAACCTTTATAGAAAAGGAAATAGCGAAAATGGTTATGCCCAAGTAGGCAGCAGTGAGTCGGCCGACTTTATCGACGACGGCATTAGTGTGACGGAGACAGGCTACAGCTACAAAATAACGGCTGTGAACGAAATGGGAGAGTCGGCACAAAGCGATGCTCTTACTATTGCAGTGCCCGTTCCCTCCGCTTCTTCCGATCTGATTACTGGATTAGTGGGTGAATCCTTCGTCGGGCTCATCTGGGCAGCCCATGGCGATGCAACTCAATACAACATTTACAGGGAATCCGTTGGCGAGAGTGTATACAATCCCGGTTCGGCCAAGGTAGGGGCGTATTATGACCGCACGGTAAAGCCTGGTGTCGATTACACCTATTACATCGTAGCCCAGAATGCCAGCGGAGAATCAGAAAAGTCCAATACCGTAAAGGTTAGGACATTGGGGACGCCCGCAGTACCGGATAATACGGGCCAGCCTGAGGCAGGAACTTCCAACCCGGTCTTAGACCCCAAAACAGGAGAAGCAAAGTTGATACTGGCAATGGAAGACATGACAGATGCTTTTGAACAAGCAAAAGTGGATAAAGACGGCAATAAGCTATTCACATTCGATATCCCTAAGGTAGAAGGAGCAAAGGCCTATACCGCGGTGCTTCCTGCCGAGTTTTTCACCAAAACCGATGCAGTCCGAAAAATAGAAATAAAAACAGCACTAGGAACAATAGTCGTGCCGGCGGGGATGCTCACGGGCGCTGCTGTCTCTGCCAAAGAAATCGGCTTAAGCATCGGTATCGGGGATATAACGGTTCTTCCTTCACCGGTAAAGGAGAAAGTTGGCCAAAACCCGTTCATCTATTTGAATGTAATCGCAGACGGGAAAAAAATAGAATATAACAATCCAGAAAAGCCCGTAATCTTATCTGTACCTTACAAACCGACAGCCGAGGAATTGAAGAGTCCGGAGCATATTACGGTATGGTTTATAGACGGACAGGGAAATACCCAGCCTGTACCTAGTGGAAGGTATGATACGGCAGCAGGAAGGGTCGCATTTGCAGCCGCCGGGACGGGGACATTCGCCGTAGTGTCTGTTTTTAAAACCTTTGCCGATCTAGAACGGTACGCATGGGCAAAAGATTCGGTAAACATCTTGGCGTCCAAAGGCATTATTAATGGAACCGGAGAGAATACGTTCGAACCCGCTGCCGCGGTTACCCGAGCAGATTTTACCTTATTACTGATCAAGACGCTTGGACTAACGGCAAAAGCCGATTCGAATTTTGATGATCTGAATACAGAAGACTATTACTATGAAGCCGTAGGTATCGCTAAGGCGCTTGGTCTTGCAAAAGGAAAAGGCGAAAACCGCTTTAATCCGGAAGAGCCGATAGCAAGGCAGGATATGATGGTATTGACCGCAAGAGCTATGGCAATCGCGAAGAAGCTAAACATAACCGGAATGGATAACAGCCTAGATAACTTTGCCGACCGGGAGGATGTCGCAGACTATGCAGCAGAAGAATTAGCCAAAATGGTTAAAGAAGGCCTTATTGCTGGAAGCGGAGGCAAGCTTCAACCTCTTGCGAATACGACCAGAGCAGAAGCCGCAGTCCTTCTTTACAGGGTATACAATAAGTAAGCGGATAACGATCGAACAAGCCGGAAAATAGGATAGGTGATTACTATACGCCCCAGAAGACTGCCGAAGGAATCTCGGCAGTCTTCTTTTGTATGCGGAAGTTACCACGCATGCGGCAGGAGAAAAGGACGAAGCCGGAAATGTCGTCCGGCGTCAACAAACCAATCCGCCACAGCATCAACAAATCCGCTGAAGCCTTGCTGCTGCGGCTTTTTTTATGCTGGAGGAAGAGCATCCGAACGGTGGGGAAGCCGTATTTATTCATCAACTTATCGCGGGTTGAGTGCGCTATTCGTCCAATTTGGGCGGGATCGCGGATTTGTGTGTGCCATGTTGAATTGATCAATTGTTTATAGAGTGCTTGAACAGGTAAGATGGCGGTACAAGAAGCGAAGGAGGTTCACGATGGCAAATACGCAAGATCATTTGGAGCCTGGCTCCACTCGCGTATCGATCGGGAGATTCAACTTGATGGAGAATCGTTATCTCGTTAATATGCGTAAGTATTGGATGCTCTACGTCATGATACTGCCTGGCATTATCTATTATCTCGTATTTAAATATTTACCGCTGGCCGGCAGCGTGATCGCGTTTCAAGACTATCAGATTTTTAAAGGCATGCTGTCTAGCTCATGGATTGGACTCGACAACTTCAAATTTATTTTCACGTATGAAGACTTCTATTTAGTATTAAGGAATACGGCGACAATCGCCCTTTATCAACTTGTATTTGGGTTCCCGGCACCGATTATCCTCGCACTTCTCTTTAATGAAGTCAGGTTGATGCTTGCCAAACGGGTCATGCAAAGTTTATTTTATCTCCCGCATTTTCTATCCTGGGTCGTCGTAGGGGGCATCGTATTCGAATTGCTGTCGAGTCAGGGCGTCATTAATATGATGCGAGGATGGTTCGGGCAGGAAACGATTCTGTTCATGCAGGAACAACGATATTTTCGCGCCATCGTCGTCATCTCCGGCATATGGAAGGATGTAGGCTGGGGAACGATCATCTACTTGGCCGCGATCGCAGGCATTAATCCGAGCTTATATGAAGCGGCCGTCATGGACGGGGCAAACCGGTGGAAGCAGACGATTCATATTACGCTGCCTACTATGTTCCCAACCATACTCGTACTGTTCCTATTGAATATTGGGAATTTCTTGGAGCTTGGCTTTGATCAGATTTATAATTTATTGACGCCGATGACGTATTCGGTCGGTGACATCATCGAGACGTATGTATACCGGGCGGGCGTGCTGCAAGGGCAGTACAGCGTCACGACAGCGATCGGATTATTCCAATCGGTCATCGGATTCGTGTTATTGTGGATATTTAACCGCATGGCTCGAAAAACAGAACAGGGGTTGTGGTGATGAGAAGGACTACAGGAGATCAACTATTCCAGTTTTTCAATTACGCGTTTCTAATCGCAGCAGCTGCCACAATGCTGCTTCCGCTCCTTCAGCTGCTGGCCGTCTCCTTCAGCTCGCCGATCGCGGCGGATTCCAAGCAGGTGTTCCTGTTCCCGGTTGAATTCACGACGGCATCCTGGTCGCACATTTTGCAGAATACGGGACTGTGGAGGTCATTCGGTATCACCGTTTATATAACGGTGGCCGGAACATTTCTGAGCATGCTGTTCACGGTGCTGACGGCTTATCCGTTATCGCATAAGCAATTTCTCATCCGCAAGCAGATCATGCTCGGTATTATCATTACCATGATCTTCAATGCGCCGATGATCCCGTTCTTTCTGACGGTGCGTGAGCTTGGCCTGATGAACTCGCTATGGTCACTCATTTTGCCGGGGGTGATCGGTACGTTCAACATGATCATTATCCGTACCTTCTTTATGGGTATTCCGAAAGAGCTTGATGATTCTGCAAGGATCGACGGCTGCAATGAGGCAGGCATCTTATTCCGAATTTATTTGCCGCTCTCAAAGCCGGTTATGGCCACCGTAAGCCTGTTTTATGCGGTAGGTTATTGGAATACCTTTCAGCGGGCGGTGCTGTTCATCCGCGATCCGGAGAAATGGCCGCTGCAAACAAAGCTTCGTGCTTATTTAACCTCGCCGGAGGAGCTTGCCGCAGTCAATCTGGTTCTTGGCGACTACGATTTCAATACGACAACGTTGAAAGCGGCCACAATTTTATTCGCTACGATCCCGATCGTTCTCGTATATCCTTATTTGCAAAAATATTTCGTGAAAGGCTCGATGCTGGGCTCCTTGAAAGAATAACGGGTCTTAAGGCGGAAGAAAAAGCGGTATGAGGCCGGATCGCCGGCTTGATATATAGCATTAATACACTTAAAAGGGGGACTGAACACATGATGAAACATGTATTTGGAAAATCGGTCAAAGTATCCGCTTTGGTATCGCTGCTGGTCGTTTCGATCCTCACCGGCTGCTCCAACAATGGAGAGAAACAAACGGCTTCGGTGAATGACGCGGAGAAGAACAAGCCCGTTACGGTGAAAGTATTCAAAAGCCATATGGGCGTAGGAACCATTCCAGACAAAGATAATGAGCATGTGAAATATGTGGAGGAGAAGACGGGGGTCGTATACGAACTGGTGACGACGGCACCAGGTTCGGAGCCGACGGAATTTCTGAATTTGATGATAGCTTCCGATGACCTGCCGGACATTCTCCGTCCGATTGGGGGCATCGAGCAGACGTTAATCAAGCAAGGCGGCGCTTTGGCGCTCGATGAATTGCTGCCAAAGTACGCGCCTAATGTTTGGAAGAACATTCCGGAAGAAGCATGGGATATCGTAAGATCAGCTTCCCCGGACGGCCATATCTACTACGTGCCAAAGGTGTTTCTCGTACCCGAGCGGGCGCCGATGATCCGTCAGGACTGGCTCGACAAAGTAGGATTGTCTATTCCGAAAACAACAGAGGAATATAAAGAGGTGCTGCGGGCATTCCGGGACAAGGACCCGAACGGCAATGGCAAAGCGGATGAGCTGCCTACCTCTGGACGCGAGTTTGGAAAGTGGATGGACCACCTGTTCGGCATGTATGGTGTCGCGATGTGGGAAGGCGTACCGGAATGGGATATCTATGAAGGAGAGATTCAATACGCAGGCGTTTCGAAAAATATGAAGGCCGCTATCGCCTATATTCGCGAGCTATACGAAGAAAAGCTGTTAGACAATGAGACGTTCCTGAACAAAGGCGATGTTTGGCAGGCCAAAATCAACAATAACTTGGTCGGCAGCTGGTATCACCTTCCGGCTAACCTTCGCGACCGCTATACCGCGATGCTCAAAGGAGCGCCGGATGCTTACGTAGTCGGAATGCCGGTACCTAAGGCTGAAGGTTTTGAAGGTTTTGTTACGCAGAAAAGCATGGGCGAGCCAGAGTGGATGATTCCGACTGTCGCAAAGGATAAAGCTGAATATTCGCTTAAGCTGCTCGATTTCTTCTATGACCAAAGCAACGATGAATTCATTCGCTTTGGCATCGAGGGGCAGCAGCATGAAGTCGTAAACGGCAAGAAGGTCATATTGCCTCCGGAGGACAGCCGCCCGATCGCGCTTGGGATGCGCAATCTGACAACCAAGGAAGACATGGATGTACGGATCAAGGAGACGATCCCGGAAGACATGCAGAAGATGGTTCAGGATGTTTTCGCGGTCAGCACATCCGATGCGCGTCGAATCGCCGGCGACGGATTGCCGAATACGGTGTACGAAGGCTTCCCGGATATTCAATCGCATAAGCTTTTCCAAGAATATCTGACGAAGATCGTCATTGGCGAATGGCCGTTAGAGAAATTTGACGAGTTCGTGGACCGTTGGAATAAAGCTGGAGGCGAGGCCGTCACCAAGCGTGTTCAAGAATGGTATGCGAAAGTGAAGAAATAAGCATCTGCGGCAGTCTTCATGATCGCGTAAATGCAAGAAAGGATTGGATCAGATGAGAAAACGATACGCCATTTGCGGAGTGAGCGGACGTGCGCTGGGCATGTTCGCCAAGCCTATCCTGACTACTTTCGCCGGTAGCTGCGAGCTTGTCGGCCTGCTCGACCGCGATCCGATGCGCTTTGAGCTGTACCGTTCGAGATACCCGGAGCATGCCGGCATAAGAACCTACGGCGAGAACGAGTTTGATCGTATGGTGGATGAGACGAAGCCTGACGTAATTATCGTCGCAGGCCGCGACGACACGCATGCGCAGTACTTGATTGCCGCACTTGAGCGTGATCTAGACGCCATTACGGAGAAACCGATGGTGACGACCGGGGCGGACAGCAAGCGCGTTATCGAAGCGGAGAAAGCGAGCAAGGGCTCTGTCATTGTGACATTCAACTACCGTTATGCCCCGATTCATACGAAGATCAAGGAGATTATGCAGGATGGGAAGCTTGGCAGAATAACGTCGATTGACTTGAATTGGTACTTGGATACGTATCACGGCTCCAGCTACTTCAAAAGGTGGAACCGGGACCGCGAGTTGTCGGGCGGTTTGTCCGTGCACAAGAGCACGCATCATTTCGATTTGGTCAATTGGTGGATTGATCAAAGGCCGGTAGAAGTATTCGCATTTGGCGCTTTGAATTATTATGGCGCCGAGGGCGAGGCGAATCCGAAGAAGGAGGACGGGCGGTTTTGCAGCACCTGTGCACATACCGAGGATTGCTCATATTACTCGCGGTGGAATGCCCGCAGCCGGAATCTTAAAGTGCCGGATGATCATCTTGGGTCTCTCGAAGCAGGAAAGCCTTCGGCGTTTCCCTATTCGGATTACCGTCCGGACCGCTGCATCTTCGATTCGGAAATTGAAATTGAAGATACGTATACCGCGACCGTGAAATACAGCGGCGGTGCGCTGCTCAGTTATTCCGTTAACTTCTCGCTGCCTTATGAAGGCTATAGGTTGGCCATTAACGGGACGAAAGGGAGGCTCGAGACGGTGGAATATCATATGCCTGGCAGAACACCTTTCCCTACGCCTGTCCAAACGATCGACTACTTTCCATTGTTCGGCTCGAAGGAAACGATACATGTCGTGCACCGGGAAGGCGGACATGGCGGGGGCGATCCGCTGCTGCTGGAAGACCTATTCATGGGCGAGGACCGCAGACGGCCGTTCCGTATCTTGTCGGGCGCGGTTGACGGCGCTTATTCGGTGGCGACGGGCGAAGCGGTCTGGCGTTCGGTGAAGGAGCATCGCCTGGTTACGATCGAGGAGGTAATGGAAAGCGGTACCGGCAACTCTGGCAGTGGATCGCAGGAACGTCAAGAGAGCCTAAGCGGCCAGGGAGGAGGAGTGTAATGGCAGTGAATTTAAACCGTTACTTCGATTCGATGGAGAGCATAGCCTCGCAGACGGAGGGCGGCAGCATTCCCCATGTGCTAAAGGTCATCGCTCAGCGGTATGTCGGCGACAATCCGCCGCATGAGCCGGTGTATCGGGTGACGCGGACCAGCGCGATTCGCAAAGGAGCGGATCATTTATATGAATTTCCGCTGCAAAGCATGTTCAAGGATATGGAAGAGGGCCAGCGGGTTTACGCCTGGGCAAAGCTTTGGATCGAGCAGCCGCAGGAGTTCATCTTCCATCTTCGCTGCTTCGGGCCAGTGAGGCTGTACCATAATGGGGATCAGCGCTTCGGATCTTCCCCGGAAGAGGAAATTTCCGAGGCGGCGCAAGGAGCAACCGCGCTGCCGATCAAGCTGAAGGTGAATCTGATACGGGGTTGGAATCACTTTGTTCTGGAGCTGGGGAAGGGCCGGGAAGGGAACTGCGGTGCAGCCTTCGGAACTGGCAGCCGCAAAAATAAGCCTTTTCACTTTCTGGCGCCTTCCGATGAGCGGGAAGGGGAGGAGGGCTGGATCTATACGGCGCCGTCGGCCGAGCCGCTGAATCGCATCCCGGGCGCGAATCAGGCGGAGGCAGCCACCGGAGCGGAATGGCTGCCTGTGCGTGAAGAGGGGAAAGGGCGTTTGGATCTTCTATATGGCATGCAGCCTGGGTATTCGGCGTATGCATGGACGACGATCGCCAACCGTACCGCCTCAAAGCAGCAAGTCACGATCGCGGGAACCGCCTATGGTCCATTACGGTTATTATGGCAGGGAAAAGAAGTGTACGCGGTTCAAGAATCCGGAGACTTCTCTTTCGAGCTTGACGCAAACCCGGGGATCAGCGACCTCATCGCCCAGTGCCGCTGCGATGGGCAAGGATGGGGCTTTCAGATTGGGGACATTGCAGCGCCTGGCGTTGAACTGGTTCTCGGACGCCGCATGCATGGCTATAAAGGTCAATGGCTGCTGCTGGGTCCGCTCTCGCCGGAAGCGAATATTAATCCGGCTGATTATCTGGCACTCGACAAGGTGGCAGCGGACCTCCGCATGAACGTCTTCTGGACGACGGACCAGCCGGGAGCAAATGTGCGTCCATTTCTCGAAAACGAGCTGTACGGCCGTTGGAATTATCCGCTTGGCGTCACGCTGTCCGGGCTGCTCGGTACGGGCGGGCTGCTGCAGCGCGAAGAGCTGGCGGTTTACGTTGCGGGCCATGTCGAGTTCGCGACATCGACTTATGCATACTCGCTGTGGGACCGCGAGCGTTTCGGAGCAGCAGGCTTGAATAATCAGCTGTCGCATATCGACAGCCTGGATGATTGCGGTTCCTTCGGAGCGTTGGCGATTTTGGCTGAACGGTTCCGTCCGCTTAAAGGCTCGCGTGCGGTGGCGGATGACATTGCCCATTATATTATGAACGTTCAGGACCGCATGGAGGACGGCGCGCTTTACCGCAAGGTCGGTGTCTCGCCAAGCATGCATAACACGATGTGGTGCGACGATATGTACATGAGCGTTCCTTTCCTGTGCAGGTATGCTGAGCTTACCGGCGATCCGGGCTATAGGGATGAAGCCGCCAGGCAGCTTCTGCTTTATAAGAAGTATTTGTACATGGCGGATCGGCAGGTCATGTCTCATGTGTATGATGTTCGCAATAGCAAGCCTTCCGGAACGGTCTGGGGCAGGGGCAACGGCTGGGTGTTTTTCTCGCTGGCCGTATTGCTCGAAGTATTGCCTAGGACGCATGAGAGCTATCCGTCCATTCTCGCTTTCTACCGTGAACTGGCCGAAGGATACCGCAGGCTGCAGGGTAAGCATGGCCTGTGGCATCAAGTATTGGTCGATGCGGAGTCGTATGAGGAATCCTCGTGCACCTCGATGTTCATCTACGGTTTTGCGCTTGGGATTCGCCATAGCTGGCTCGAGAATCCAGAGCCGTACATTAAGGCGGCGCTGGCCGGGTGGCAGGGATTATGCGAGCGGGCCGTCGACAAAAGAGGAAATCTCTACGGCGTATGCAAGGGCTCCAGCTGGTCATACTCCCATGCTTACTATAAGCATGATTTAGGCTGGAATTTGAATGATACGCATGGCATCGGCATCGTACTGCTAGCCGGCATTGAAACGCAGCGAATGAAAGAATGGTTGATAGAGAAGCCTTGAGCGGGTCTGGAGTGTGGGTAAGAAGATCGGGCTGAGTATGTTGCGAGGGCAGGATCACGTTATAATAGAAGGATCCTCGGCATAAGGTGGGATTTACCGTGACACAGTCTATCAAGAAATGGTTGAAATATAATCTGGCACATACCCAAGTTAGGCTCGTGCTGATTTTGACCGTTTCCGTCTTTCTCATTATTCTGGCTGTAAGTCTGACCTCGTACAACACGTCGAAGTCGGTGATGCAAGAAGAGCTCAGCGAATTGCAGCGTCAGATGCTGAAGCTCGATATGAACGTGATCGACGAGTTGGTCAGCGAGAGCGACAAGGTCGCGATTCAAGTCGCTTTGAGCGATAATGTCTACAAGTTTTTGACCAGCAAAGTACAGGGCTCTTATATGAATATTACGGAGGCCTACCAGTTTCTATCGACATTAATCAGCAATTCCAAGTATATCAAAAGCATTTATGTCTATGATCTTAACCGGGAGAGCTTCCTGGCGATTCCGCAGGGCTTCAGCTCCAATAGGCTGACATTCGACGATTCAGACTGGACCGGCGTAGTTTCTGAATTCGGGGAGAGGACGACGCTCATTAAGAAACGGATGGTGCCTAAAGGGGCAGGAGCCAAAGGCTCTAGCGTTACGCTGTTCCGTAAGATCATGATTCAAGGGGAGTTCAAAGGAATCGTCGCCATCAATCTTAAAAACGAGGAATTATTCGCTAAGCTGAATCCGCCAATCATGAACAATTTGAACCGGATGCGATATTTCTCGACGAGCATGACGAACTGCTCTACTCTGTTTCGAACTATGCGTTCGATCAAGAGTCGGTAGACCGCGCGATTGAGACGCTGAGAGAGGACGATGGCGGGGATATCACAATCCAGAATCGCCAATTGCTCATTAATCAGCTCAAATCGCCTGTAACGGGATGGAGCTATGTGTCGATCGTTGAGCAGGACAGCCTGCTGGCCAAGTCCAAGCGGGTGGCGAAGGTGGTTCTTCTGGTATCTATTGCGGCTCTAGGGCTTGGCGGGGCGACGATTTTCTATATTAATGCGGCGGCTTTCCGACCCGTGCGCAGGCTGAAGCAGCTCTTCAGCAGGTATGACCGCAAGACGAGCGGTCCGGAGGGCATGGATCTGGAGAAGCTTGCCGGTGAATTGCTTACTAATCACGCGCATCTGGCACAGCTTGTCCGGGAGTCGATGTCGGAGGCAGCCTCGAAGCTGCTTACTGATATTTATTCCGGCAATCTCAGCGGGAAGCGGGATATCGAAGAGAAGTGGAACCGTTATTTCGGAGAATGGACGGCGGCGCCGGTGACAGTGGCCGTTCTGTCGATCGACCGTTACGAGGAATGGTCCCGTACCTTCACCGGCGGCGATCATTCGCTGTTAAAGTTCGCTTTGGCCAATATTGTGGCCGAACTGTTCGAGCCGCAGTGGCGAATTGTATGCGCCGATTTCGGAACGGATAAGACAGCAATCTTGCTGCAGCCGCGTGTAGAAGGGCTGCGCTGCGAGAGCAAACTGGCGGAATCGCTAGAGGTAGTGTCGCGTTTATTGAAATTCAGCGTATCGGCGGGGGTCAGCAACACGCAGACGGATATTACAAGATTGAAGCAAGTGATGCTGGAAGCGGAGAATGCGCTTACATACCGGTTGTACCAAGGTTATGGACAGGTAATCACGTTCCAAGAGGTGTCCGGGCATGAAGTGAACGAACCGCTGCAGCATGAAAGCGCGCTGGATGAATTGATCGGCGCTATAGAAATAGGCGATGAGCCGGGCTCTCTGGAAGCAGTCGGTCGAATGACCGATAATATCCGCACTCAATATGGGTACCCATCGGAGGCCGTATCATTCCTGCAGTCGGCCATCGAGAGGATCGAGCAAATCCGGCCAGCCGCCGACGGCTCCTATTGTCAAACCCATGTCCGGTTCGATACCCTCCGTCTGGAGGATATCAAAGGTGAACTGGAGAGCCGGGTTACCCTGCTGGCGCAGCGATTCCGCCGATTGGCCGAGAGCAAGGATTTTATTATGTGCCAACGGATGATCGACTACTTGAAGCAGAATCTTAACGAGCCGATCGGCATACCGGAAATCGCGGAAGCGATTGGCATTAGCAGCAGTCTTGCCAGCCAGCTGTTCAAACAAGAAACGGGCGAGACAATCTATAACTATTTGACCCGTCTTCGTATCGAGCGGGCGAGTGAGCTGCTGCTGAAGACGGATGACCGCATTTCGGATATCGGTCTGATGGTCGGCTATCAACATGAGAACAGCTTTATTCGCAGCTTCCGTAAATACAAAGATATTACCCCGGGCAAGTTCCGGGATATGATGAGAACTCGGATGGATTTTCCGTTCGAATAATGATGGGTTGGGCGGCCTCTGGGTTCCAGCAAATAGGAGGAGCCAATGGACAGACGACAGATCGTGGAACGCCATCAACCGGAGTTGAATAAATGGGACCCCGTGTCCCCGTTTTCCGTAGGCAATGGGGAGTTTGCCTTCAGCGCCGACATTACCGGCCTGCAGACTTTTCCGAATCAATATGAGGTGCCGCTGGGCACGCAGTCCAATTGGGGATGGCATTTTACAGGCAGCCCGGAGCGGTTCACCGAGCGTGATGCCGCGTACCAGAGCTACGATACGTATGGAAGAACGGTCGGGTATGCAATGAAGCCGGGAGACAAGGCAGAGGCTTACCACTGGCTTCGTCAGAACCCGCATCGCCTGCAGCTTGGCCGCATTTCTTTTCGATTCTTATGTGAATCGGGTGAAGAAGCACAAGCCGCGGATATAACGGAAATCAGCCAAAAAATGAATCTATGGTCAGGCATTTTGACAAGTGAATTTGCCGTGTGCGGTGTACCGGTTCATGTCACGACGGCCTGCCATCCGACGATTGACGTGATCGGGGTCAATGTCGTTTCGCCATTAATTCAGCAGGGAAGGCTGCAGGTATTCCTTCGTTTTCCTGCGCCGGATATGACTTCTACCACATGGGCCAAAGCCGTATTCCCGGATCTGGGCAATGACGACAGGCATCTTTCGGAGCTGGGCGAGTCAGGCGTGAATAAGGCGAATATCGTAAGAAGCATGGACGAGGACCGCTATGAGGTCAGCTGGTCCTGGAGTGCAGGGAGACTGGAGCGGACCGGCGTGCACGAGTTTACGCTGCTGCCGGATGCCGGTACCGATTCGCTGGCATTCGCAATCGGTTTCGCGCAAGAATCGCCGCAGACGGCAGAGGTTGACGCTATCCATGCCGCAAGCGCGCGTCACTGGGAGTCGTTCTGGATGAGCGGAGCGGCGATTGATTTCTCCGGAAGCGCCGATCCAAGAGCCTATGAGCTGGAGAGGCGCGTCGTATTGTCGCAGTTCTTGCTTGCGCTGCACAGCGGCGGCTCGCTGCCGCCGCAAGAAACCGGCTTGATGTACAACAGCTGGTTCGGCAAGTCGCATCTGGAGATGCATTGGTGGCATGCGGCTCATTTTCCATTGTGGGGCAGAGAGAATTATTTGCTGAACAGCATGGATTGGTATGAGCGAATCTTACCGGTGGCGCGCGAATTGGCGCTGTCTCAAGGTTATGAAGGGGCGCGTTGGCCCAAAATGGTTGGCTTCGACGGCAAGCCTTGCCCATCCCCGGTTGCAAACGGGCTCATCTGGCAGCAGCCGCATCCGATGACGCTCGCCGAGCTTTGCTATCAGGCGGACCCGTCGAGCGCTACGCTGGAGAGGTTCAGCAGCATCGTGTTCGAATCGGCTGATTTCATGGTTTCATTCGCCCACTGGAATGAAGAAAAGCGAGTTTATGATCTGGGCCCGCCACTAATTCCGGCGCAGGAATGCCATTCGATGCAAGACAGCAAAAATCCGCCTTACGAGCTGGAATACTGGAAATACGGCTTGGAAATTGCGATTCACTGGGCGGAACGCATGCAGCAGCCCGTGAACCCGCTTTGGGCAGAGGTTGCCGGTTCGTTAGCCGAGCCTCCGCAGGCGGAGGGCGTATATCTAGCCCATGAGCTGTGCCCGGAAACATTTCTGACGAAAAATCGCGATCATCCGTCCATGCTGGGGGCACTCGGCATTTTGCCGGGCACGCTAATCGACCGCAAGGTCATGCTGAACACATTGCTGAAGGTGAAGGAAGTATGGATTTGGGAATCAGCATGGGGCTGGGATTTTCCGATGTGTGCCATGACGGCCGCTAGACTCGGAGAACCGGATCTCGCGGTGGATTTCCTGTTGATGGATGCTGCCAAAAATACGTACCTAACCAACGGACATAATTATCAGCGCCCCGGCTTATCCGCTTATCTGCCGGGCAACGGCGGGCTGCTGGCCGCGGTTGCCATGATGGCTGCTGGCTGGAAGGATAACGAAGCGGGAGAATCAGCGGCTAATTCGGCTGATCATAATCCGGGCTTCCCGCAGGATGGAAGCTGGTCCGTGAAATGGGAAGGGCTGAAGCCCTGGCTGTAGAGGTTTGTAAGTTCTCAAAATTCAGGAGGCGAGAGCATGTCTGCAAAAGGAACGGTGTGGCCCTCGGAACGGAAGACGGAGACTGATCGGCTCACAGGCCTTGAAGTAACGCAATTAACCAATTATAAGGCGCATAGCTATCATTTATATTTTACGGAGAACGGTTGGTATGACGGAGAACAACGGCTGTTGTTTATCTCGGACAGGGGAAATTGCGCGAATCTGTACAGCCTGCATGTGAACAGCGGTTTGATCACCCAGCTGACGGATTACAAGGATGTCGATCGATTGGATGCTTGCCTGCTGCCGGACGGAAGCGCGGCGTTCGTCAAGATCGAACGAAGCCTTATTCGCCTGGATCTGGAATCGCTTGAAGAGAAGCTGATCTACGAAGCGCCGGAGGGCTATCATCTAGGCAATGCGAATGCGACAGCCAACGGCCAGTTCGTTATGACCTGCGTGCAAGAGGATTTGTCGCATCGCATCCGGCTCGATCTAGGCAACGGCTATGTCGGCCATCGGGAGCTGATGGAGGCTGCGCCCCACAGCATGATCGTACGTATTGATGCACTGGCAGGCGGCGGAGAGAAGGTATATGAAGCGAACCGGTTCATTACCCATATCAATACATCCCCGAAGGAGCCTTGGCTGATGACATTCTGCCACGAAGGCCCATGGCATCTGGTTGACCATCGGATTTGGGGGCTGGACCTGCGCACCGGCCAGGCTTGGAAGATCAGGGAGCGGCTGGAGGATGGCGAGAAGGTTGGGCATGAATTTTTTTATCCCGATGGCGTAACGGTCGGCTATCATGGATTCCGTGCGGATGGTACCAACTTTTTCGGTCATATTCGATATGACAATACGGGCATGGAAGAGACGGAGTTCGGTTTCGACACTTGGCATGGATACGCGGATGGATTGGGGCAGGCGATCGTGGATGGCAAGGGAGCGGTCAAGACGCTGAGCCTATGGCGGAAGATTGACGGCGTATATGAGGGCCCGCGCATCCTGTGCGAGCTGCGGTGCAGCTTTCATTCGCAGAAGGTGCATGCCCACCCGCGTTTTAATGCGGACGGAAAAAGGCTGATCTTCACAAGCGATAAGAATGGATATGGCAATTTGTATTTAGTTGAGATTCCAGAAGAATTTAGTTCTTTGCCGTTGATGGCAACGTAACCGAAGGAGGGGAAGGCTTATGAACACCGCAACTGAAATTGTTAGTGCCGAACGTATTTCCGTTCGGGTCGCCAAAACGATCCTGTCCCAAAGCCAAGACGGCTATCACCCGAATATCGCCAATAAATGGGGCTATGTGGCTGGCATGGCGCTGACGGCGATCGGCCGGCTCGGCGACTGGACGGAAGAGTCCGAATACCAAGCAACGGTGAAGCGGCATATGGACGTCTTCATCCAAGAGGACGGCTCCATTCGCGGCTATAAGCTGGAGGAATACAATCTCGACCATATTAACGAAGGAAAAAACCTGCTGAGACTATGGAGAGAGAGCGGCGATTCTAAGTATGAGCAGGCGGCTCGGCTACTTATTACCCAATTGATCGGCCAGCCCCGTACGGAAGAAGGAGGATATTGGCATAAGAAAATATATCCCTTCCAAATGTGGCTGGATGGACTGTACATGTCTTCTCCGTTCATGGCCGAGTTTGCCAAGACCTTTGGCGAGAGCGGTTGGTTCGATGAAGCGGCGCATCAACTGCTGTTGATCGAACGGCGTACGCGCAACCCGCAAACAGGATTGCTGTATCACGCTTGGGACGAGAGCAGGGAGCAGCGCTGGTGCGATGGCAGCACGGGCCGCTCCCGGTATGTGTGGGGGCGAGCGATGGGGTGGTACGCCATGGCGCTCGTAGACTCGCTTGAGCATTTTCCCGTTCATCATCCAAAACGCGGACACCTGATGGGGATTTTCGAGCGGATGGCGAATGCCTTGCTGCGCGTACAGGATCAGGAGAGCGGCGTATGGTACCAGCTGCTGGACTGCAACGGCCGCCAAGGAAACTATTTGGAGTCGTCGGGCTCGTGCATGTTGACGTATGCCTTGGCTAAGGGCATTCGGCTCGGCTATTTGGCTGAGATTGACAGGCAGGCAGTGGAGCGTGCATATGACGGTATTCTTGAGCGCTTCGTAACCGAGGATGAACAAGGGGTTCATCTCCATAGCATTTGTAACGGGGCCGGCTTGGGTGGACGTAAGTATCGCGACGGTTCCTATGAATATTATATGAGCGAGAAGGTCGTAAGCGATGTGCTGATGGGCGTCGCCCCACTGCTGCTGGCGAGCGTCGAGCTGGAGCGGCTTCGGGGGCAGACGGATTCGGACACTATATAAAGGTTGGTAAGCGGGAGATCTACCAAAGGAGGAAGGGTATGGATGCGGCAGCATAAGGATAATCGAAGCGCCGATAAGCTGTTGATGAATTATCCCGCGTCATGGTGGCGGAATATGTGGCGCGAAGCGCTTCCCTCGGGCAACGGCGTCATTGGAGCATCCGTATTCGGCGGCGTTCAGGAGGAGACGGTGCTGCTTAACCATGCTCGCCTATGGCATTGGGGGAGCAAGGATGAGCTGCCGGATGTGAGCGGCACGCTTGCCACGACCCGCAGGCTGATGGATGCCGAGCGATATGCCGAGGCCAGCTGGCAGCTCGCGAATGCTTTAAAGGAGCGCGGTTACGGGACGAAGCTCGCTTCGAGATTCCCGCTGGCCGCGGTCCGGCTTGTCATGCCCTGCGGCAGTGCCTTTCGCGGGTACAGCAGAACGCTGGCGATGGACAGTGGAGAAGTAACGGTAGGCTGGACGGACGGACAGAGCCGGTATTATCGGCGGCTATTCGTTTCGCGGGCCGATGATGCGGTTGTCTATGAGCTTGGAGGGGACGGGGATGCCCGTGTATCGGGCGAGATCGGTCTTGTTCTTCACCCAAGCGACCGCTGGGCAGATACGCCGGAATTCAAGGAGCTCGAGCAAACGATCGAAACCGGAGCAGGCGATGCTTATGCCTGGTTTGCCGGAACGAATGACGATGGAACGGATTTCGGGGCAGTTATGCGGGTCATTCCGGAGGGCGGCAGCATCGAAGCGGAGGGAAGCATGATCCGGTTCGAGGGAGCAAGGCGTTTGCTGGTGCTGGTGAAGCTGTTTGTCCTGGGCGAGCGCTCCACGGACTGGGAACGGCTGAAGAAGGAATTAGCCGGGCTTGTGGTCGATTCCTCCTACGAAATACTGCTTGAGCGCCATCTCGCCCTTCATCAACCGCTGTACCGTTCAGCCTCACTGGAGCTTCATGACGCAGACGATGATTTGCGCTCTAATGAACGTCTGCTGTTGGATGCGTATGAGGGGGAGGCGCCGCCAGCGCTTGTACGTAAGATGTGGGCATACGGCCGTTATTTGTTCTTGAGCGGTACCGCGTCTGCGGAAGAGGCCGAGCCTTTCGGCTTGTATGGGCTGTGGGGAGGCGATTACAGGCTGGTATGGAGCCACAATATGGCAAACGAGAATATCCAGATGATGTACTGGCATGCCCATGTTGGCGGTCTGGGCGAGCTCGTCCCTTCCTTATTCCGTTATTATGAGGGATTAATGGATGACTTTCGTGAAAATGCACGCAGGCTGTACGGCTGCCGCGGCATCTATATCCCAGCAGGCTCCACGCCGGGCATCGGTGTTCCTAATCAGATTGTGCCAGTCATTCTAAATTGGACCGGGGCGGCCGGTTGGCTGGCCTGCCACTATTTTGAACATTTCCGTTTTACCGGCAATCTTCAATTTCTGCGCGAGACGGCGCTGCCGTTCATGCTTGAGGCGCTGCGGTTTTACGAGGACTTCCTGGTTATGGATGCGGATGGATTTCACAAAATTTATCCCTCTGTATCGCCGGAGAACACACCGCTCAATTTCATGCCGGCGGATGGCAAACCGCTTGCACACCCGATGCCTACGGCGATCAATGCGACGATGGATGTTGCCATTCTAAAAGAACTGCTGCAGCACCTAATAGAAGCGAACCGGAAGGCGGGCGGCGATCCGGAGGCAGAGAAGGAATGGAGCCGCATGCTGACGCATTTGCCGGCGTATCGGCTGAATAAGGACGGCGCGGTCAGTGAATGGATTCATCCTGCTTTCGAAGATCGATATGCACACCGTCATCTATCCCATCTGTATCCGGTTTTCCCCGGGCAGGAAGTGACGAAAGAGAGCGACCCGAGCTTGTTCGGCGCGTTTGAAACGGCGGTTCAGCGGCGCGAGATCGGTGCCCAAAGCGGCTGGTCGCTGGCTCACATGGCTGCTATTTATGCGCGTTTTGGAGATGGAGACAGCTCCTTGAATTGTCTGGATATCCTCACAAGATCGAGTCTGCTGCCAAATCTGTTCACGCTCCATAATGACTGGCGGGGAATGGGCGTATCGATGCAAATGCCTGCGGCTCCAGTGCAATTAGACGCCAATATGGGGTGGGTGAACGCCGTGCAGGAGCTGCTGCTTCAGGTATCGGACAATCTCATTACCTTGCTGCCGGCGCTGCCGGGCCGTTGGAAGCGGGGACGTCTGGCCGATTGGAGGTTCCACACGGGCAGAGTGGCGCTATCTTGGAATCGGGAATCGGGCTCGTTCAGAGCGGAGCTTACGGCGGATAGGGATACCGACACAATCGTCAAGCTGCCGGATTGGGCGGGAACATGCAGTATAACCGGCGGAGAAGTGCAGCCTTCGCCGCTGGGGCCCGCGTATTTCACGGTACGAATGAAGAGTGGCGCGCCATCGGTTGTCTTTGAATCTTCCAAGGTTGAATGAGGGGAATTCATCTCCTGCGTAACAGGAAACTAATGCTCTATAAATGGAAAGGCTGCCCGTATACGGCGGCCTTTCTCCGTTTACGAGTACCGAATAGACCATGACATTAGCGTCATGGTTTATACTGCATATTGGAATCAGAAAGCTGGTGAACGGAATGGAACAGAAAAGGCTGGTCGTACTAGGTATATCCGGAAGCTTGCGTAAGCAATCTTCTAATGCGCGCCTGCTCCCGATAATCGAGGGGATGGCGCCATCGGAAGATTTGGTTTCGAAGGACATATGTCCTTCCCATAGCGTCCGATTCTATCCTTTAATAAGGTATAAGTCTTATTGAAGGAGAGAAACAACATGAGAGGGAGCTTATACGCCTTTTTAGGCGGGGCTTTTATTACGCTGCAAGGAGTAGCCAATTCCCGGATTAGCCAGGATATCGGAACTTGGCAGCAAAGTAAATGAACGCGCGGGATCTTGGGCAACGACAACATTAGTGCGGGGCTTGGGATTCGCTGCATCACTGACTTTAGGCTTCATCTTCGAAGGCAAACAGATGTTTAACCTACAAAATATGCAGCCCTGGTATTGGGTCAGCGGCGTGATTGGCGTTGGCGTTGTCATTAGCTTGGTGCAGGGGATGAAGCTGCTTGGTCCGACATACGCCGTCTCGATCGCTTTGACCTCACAGCTCGGATTTACTTTAATGTGGGATTCATTTGGCTGGTTGGGTTTGGAAAAGGTTCCTTTCACGTTCACCAAGCTGATTGGCGTGCTCGCAATCGTCAGGGGCGTTCTTCTATTTAAAATCAGCGGTCGACGCGAGGCTCTGAAGGCGGCTAAGATGACTTAGAGCTGTGGAAACAAAAACAGCCAAGGCTCAAAACGAGCTTGGCTGCGCAAGTAATGAATTTAACTTAAAACAACAACGCCGTAGCCCTCGAGCGTTACGGTCCCGCTCAGTAAGGTGCCGGTAAGCAGATCATTTTTTTGTTCGCCGAGCGTTAATACAGCAGGCTGCTCGCTGTAGTTGAGCAGGAAGTAGAGCGGTCCGTCTTCACCCTCGCGGATAGTCAGCTCAATGCTTTGCGGGAGCGTCAGCCAGTCGGCTGTCGGCGAAACAAGGCCGAGCCTTTCGATGATTTGTCCAGCCGAGGCTTCGTTAAATACGGCGCCGAAGTACCAGGCTTCACCTTCGCCAAACGCATTTTTTGTTACCGCAGGTTTTCCTGCATAGTAATCGGAAGCGTAATGGGCGACTACCTCGACCGAATCGTTTTCCACATAAAGAATATCGTTGAAGGAATCCGCGCCTGTCAACGCTTCATCTCCGCCGCTCCATTTCATCGAGGTTGCTGCACGCGTGCCCTTGACCATCGTAAACTCCTCTACGGAAATCCCGCATAGACCTGCAGCCGCTCCAGGGAAAGGACGCATGTAGCAGTGTCCGTGCTCATTCTTATAGCCGGTCCGGCAGCCGAAAATAATAATGCCGCCCTCACGGGTGTATTGCTCCAGCAGTGCCGCCGTTTCATCGCGCATAATAGCAGGATGCGGGTAGACCAGCACCTTGTAGCGTTTCAGATCGTCGAGGGTTGTGCTGCTTCGAACATACAGCGTATCGCTTGGGATATGCCGATGGTTGAGCGCTTTAAACCATGATTTACCGCTTTGCCATGAGAACGGGCCATGCCAAACATCATATTCGCCGTCCCAGTCATTATCATAGTCGCGCAGCAGCGCAATCTCAGCCTTGAATTGCGTATTCGCGATCCGGTTTCCTGCTTGCGCTAGCTCCGCCCCGATTTGTCCAGCCTCCCGAACGCGGCGGTTCGGTCTATTGTGATAATCATTGATGCCATGCCAATAGATTTCATTGCCAACCGTCGCCGTCCGCCAGCGGAAATAAAGCACCATGTTTGCGCCGTGGGCAATGGATTGGTACGTCCAGAGCCGCATTTGTCCCGGCTTAGGAGACGGCATATCCATTCGGTTAACCCAGCCGCCCGGACCCGACTGCTGCTCCATAATGGCGAAGTTCGGCGAGATGGAGCGAACCGTTCCGAGCGTCTGGCTCCAGCCCCGGTCGGCAAGCGGATTTTCTTCGTTTTTATCATAATAAATCGTAGAGAATTGCGGATAAGAATCGTAGCTGAAAAAATCGAGCAGCTCATCGTTCATCCGGTGGCTGTCCAAATGACCGAACAAGCCGTTTGTCGTCACCCAGTGATCGGGTGCAGCCTCGCGCAAAATATCGCCCTGCACCTTCGCGTACGAAATTGTGTTGTCGGAAATAAACCGTTTTTCATCAAGCGCCTGATGTGGATTAGGCTGCTTCTTAGCGGGCGTTGGACGAGGCAGAAATACCTGCTCCCAATCGGAATACGTCTGGCTCCAGAAAACGGTGCCCCAGGCCTCATTCAGCTTGTCCAGCGTGCCGTATTTCTCCTGCAGCCATACGCGGAAGGCGTCGTGGTCGGCAGGCGCATAAAACTCGCTGATCTCGCAGTTGAATTCATTATCGATCTGCCAGCCGATCACCGCAGGATGATTTTTATAATGCTCAGCCATCTGACGCGTAATAATCGCGGACAGCTCGCGGTATTTTTTGCTGCTGTAGTTGTAATGACGGCGCAGGCCGTGATGCAGCGTTACGCCGTCCTGCGACACATTCAGCACCTCGGGATATTTATGGGTAAGCCATGCTGGCGGTGTCGCCGTCGGCGTGCCGACGATAACCTTAAGCCCATGCTTATGGGCGAGGTCAAGCGCACGATCAAACTTTTCGAACGAAAACACGCCTTCCTCCGGCTCAAAAATCGACCATGCAAATTCAGCTACGCGAATGATCGAGAAACCAAGCTCGCGCATGCGGCTGAAATCATCCTCCCATAGTGATTCTGGCCAATGCTCCGGGTAATAACAGGTGCCCAGTCGAAATTCTTTTAACGCTTCAATAGGCTTCATTAACTGTACCTCCTAGTAGTCGGAATGTATATCATACGAATATATTGCGAATCATTACTTTTCTTATTTATTGTAAAATCAATCGTAGCAACCGTAAATGACAAAATAATGCGATCTATGATACAATATTGCGAACTTGAACAAGGAGGGATGCAGTGATGCGTCAGCATTATATTGTGCCGAGTCCAGCTTTTTCCCAGTATGTATGTTACCCTGATCTATTTGGGCGATACAATGCGTTTCCGCAGCATGCGGAGCGGAGAGAGCAGGGGCAGTTGAAGCATTATAATTTGCATCTTATTTATGAGGGAAGCGGCTATTTGATCAATGGAAGCGGCGGTGAGCGGCTGCAGCTGCGGGCAGGTGACGGATTTTTGTTTCCGAAGCATGCTTTCCAGCAGTACGGCTCGAGCGAGGATGATCCTTGGGATGTGCGGTGGATTCATTTTGAAACGCAAATTCCGCTGCCGATGCTTAGAGAGGCGGATGAAACCGGGGGGTGGCTATTTACGTTCTCCAACCGCAAGAGGTTCAAGGAGCTGACGGAGGAGATGTACGCGCTTTGCAGCCCTTTCGAGACCGGCAATGAGCCGCGTTTATCCGCTTTGCTTTATGAAATCTTGGTGGAGCTTGTGCAGCATTCCGAACGGCTGGAGGGATCTTCCGCTCTGGAGAAACAAAATGCGATAAGGGTAGCTGCCGATCAGATACGGCACAGATGCGCGGAGTCTTGGAGCTTGGAGCGAATGGCAGCGCTGGCAGGCTACAGCCATTATCACTTTCTAAGATTGTTTCAGCAGGTCATGGGAAAAACGCCGAATCATTATGTCACGGAATGCCGCATCGATGCGGCGAAGCTGCTGCTGGCGACAACGGCATTATCCGTGACAGAAGTTGCGGCGCGTTGCGGGTTCGCGCAAGCGAGTTATTTTATACGCGTATTTCGTTTAGCCGAAGGTGTATCGCCGAAAATGTACCGCACCATTTATGGACAAGGGGCGACGCTGCATTAACCGGCTTTAACGGCCGCGTGAATGGCAATGCCGGATGGGTCATGAACCACAAAAGCATCTCCATGCTCTGCGGCCTCAACGCCTTCGCTGCGCAGCTGCTCCAGCCATGCTTCACGAGAAGCAGATGTCGGAAACACGATTGTGTAATAAGACAGGCCCACCGTATTAGCCGGCGGCAAAACAGCGCCGACGCCTGCCCAAATGTTCATTCCGATATGATGGTGGTAGCCGCCGGCCGAGACAAATACGGCAGACATCTGCGCATAGTCCCCAACCACGTCAAAGCCGAGCTTGCCCTCGTAGAAAGCTCTCGATGTACGAAGATCGCCTACATGAAGATGGATATGCCCAATGACCGTACCTGCCGGCAGGCCGCTCCATTCTTGTCCTTCGCTCTCTGCGAGTAAGCTCTCCCAATCCAGCGGATCGGATGCCATCACGTAGTTGCCGCTGGCATCCTGCTTCCACTGACCGCGCGGACGGTCCCTGTAAATTTCAATTCCGTTATTATCCGGATCGGCAATATAAAGCGCCTCGCTGACGAGATGGTCAGCTTGTCCGATATGAATGCCGCTGCGAATCAAGTTTCGCAAAGCTAGCGATAAAGATGGGCGATCCGGCAGCAATATGGCAAAATGGTAAAGTCCCGCGTTAGACCGTCTTTGCGGCACGACGGCATTTGGTATTTCCTCCAGCACAAGCAGCGTTTGCTTCCCGTCAGCCGTGAAAGAAACCTCGCGTTTAGCCTCATCCAGCTGAAGCACCTTTAATCCGACGATTTCCTCGTAAAATTGAATCGATTTCTCCAATTGACTAACCTTCAGCTTCACTTCGCCCAGCGAAATATGCGGATCTAGTACTGCCGACATGGTAACTCCTCCTCTATATAAGTGTAAAGCAGGCTTGCTCCGTAAGCTTTAAGCCTCAATAGAAACACCTAATGTTTATATGATGTACAAAAGACTGGGAAAAAACTAATCGAGAATACATGGATTTATCGTATCATATTTATTTATTAAAACAAAGTAACTTATTAAAAGTAATTAACTTATCGCGAAACGAGCTTTTGCCGCCAAGTACGGCGTCAGCCGTTTACGCTTGAAAAGAGCCGTCCGCGCTATCGAAAGCGATCGGACGGCCCTTTGCTTTAGGCCTCGATACCCGGCTTCGGCTGAATGGGAGCAGCGGGCTGTTTTTTCTTCGCAGGAAGCGGACCAAACAGAAGCCAGTGCCATTTGAACCTTGCGCTAAACGATACTATTGCCCATGGAATAAGAAGTGCGATGAAGAAACCTCCTGCCGCCCAAGCGTGGTACAGAAGCGGATCGCCGGATAGGCTCGTTTTACGGTATAAAAACAAGATAAACGGATGGACCAGGTAGATCCCGAAGGAGGTGGCGCCGATATGCAGAAGCGCCTTCACAATCGTTTTGTTCCAAATCGAATAAATCCAGTAAGCAATCTGGAGCAGCAGGATGCCTGCCGTAACGCAGCGAATCTCATCAATGATCTCCAGAAGATTCGTATTGATGACCTTTGTATTGTACAGCCGGTTCTCGTAATAAAAATAGAACAAAATCAGGCTTGAGGATAGGAACAGAACCCATAGCGCAATTGAAGCCGCTATTTTTTGCGGCGTAACATTTGTTCTGGCCAGGTTGATCCATGACGAGAGCTTCATATAGTGGATGCCGATAAACGCGCCTGCCGTAAAATAAAACATGTATGTAAAGCAATAGCTTCCGGGGCTTTTAATATGGAATTCACCGATCACCTTATAAATAAACAGCCACTGCACAAGAAGTCCTATCCAGGCAATATGCTTGCTGAGCGCCGGGAACCGTTTGATTGCATAAAGCATGAGCGGCGAGAGCGCATAAAATTGAATAATAATAACGACGAAATAGAGATGCGTGTATGTTTTTCCGAAGACGAGCATCTTAAGAAATTTCTCCGTCGTAAAATAACCGATAAAGGTTTGCAGGTCAATAAACCCAAACTGCGCATATCTCGTAAAGCCAAAATAAAATAAAGAGAATAGCAGAAAGGGGATTAAAATTTTGGACATCCGTTTCTTGTAAAACTGTCCGATTGTTTTTGCCGTAAAAGGCTTGTCATTGTAGTTGTAAAATAGCACGAAGCCGCTTAAAAAAATAAAAACGGGAACCGCGAATTTGGTAACGGTGTTTAGAAATACGTAAAGCGGATAAAGCGTAGCATGGTGATCGTAGGTCGCTACGATCGCTGATGTGGCATGAATCATGATGACCGCGAGTATGCCAATTGCTCTAACGATATCGAGCTCGGGCAGATACGGTCTTTTTGCTGCTTGTGCCATTAAAATCCCCTTATTTTTTATAAGATGCAAACGCTTGCTTGAGGTCAAGGACCAGCCTCTATCGATATTATACGTTTAGTGTTAATTTCAGCCAATACTTTTATTTTAACTGGTTGGCTTAAGGCCTATTGCTAGCATTAGGTAAAGACAAATGAGGTTTAGCTTGATATGATAGGTGCTATTATGTTCGTGACACTTTAACCTTATATGATGCTTATAATTCACCGCGAAACGAGCTTTTGCCGCTATGGCTATGGACGGCGTCAGCAGTTTACGCTTGCAGGAAAGGAGCGTTTTGCCCAAATGTGGCTTACTTATTCGGTGTTTGCCGCCATTTTTTTTGGTTTACGAGGCATTCTGTATCATTGGTCAAGTCAAAAGCCGCTTAATCGAAATCTTCTGTTATGCGGCACTTTTAGCATGGGAGCCATCGTAAATGGGATTTGCGCGCTCGTCTTCTCGTCAGATTGGACAATAGCGGCTTTAATCGGAATACAAATGGGACTGTTCTCCTTCGGTGCGAATGCGAGCATGTTCAAGGGCTTTGCGGTTGGCAAGGCATCGTTAGTGGCAATATTAACGGCGCTGCCGTCCGTAGTAGTCGTCATCGTTGCTTTTGGGCTTTGGCAGGAGAAGCTTCATGCTATGCAGCTCATTGCCTTTGTCGTGATTATAGGAGGCGTGCTGCTGGTTCGCTTATCTAACGACATCTCGCTTCGCAATTTGCAGGGAGCCCAGTGGGGGCTGCTGGCGATGCTGCTGTTCGCGGCAAATGATTTGTCGGGCAAATGGTCCACGCTGATGGAGGCGGATATATTCCCAACGATGTTTTTTATGTTCGTAACGGGAACGGTTTGTTTTGGTTTATGGTGGCTGCGGGATTTGCAAAGCGAGCAGGGCAGCCGATCGCTGGCGGTTCAAAGCTCGGGCATGGCAGGAGGCGAGGTACGGGTTTCTCAGGTTTCCTCAATCGGCGCAGGCAAAGCGGCTGCATATGGAGCGGCATGGAGCGGCAAACGTACATACCTCGTTGGTCTGGCTGTGGGCATTACGAATGCGGTTGGCATGATGTTTATTCTGACGGCATTTGATCTCGGCAAAGCCGGACTCGTATCGGCGGTGACCGCGCTTAATGTGCTGATCGTACTGCTTTATACGCGCTTTGTCGTGAAGGAACGGTTTACGCCGGCGGAGGTCACGGGGATCTCGCTTGCGTTCGCGGGTATTTTGCTGATGAGGCTGTTCGGAGCGTAACGGTAAAAAGGACTCACCTTAAGGTCATTGACCCCAGGGTGAGTCCTTTTCGTTTCGGTGCGGTTAGTTAGAAGAATAGGATAAGGGCGGGCTGCTGCGATTTCAAATTATTGCTGGCCAGGACGAATACGAACGACGCCGATGTCTGTTGCATTGATTGCGAATGCATTGCCGCCTTGATTGATGGATGCATTAGCGCCTTGTTTGACGTTGACGAAGGTTTTGCCATTGTCTTTTTTGACCGAGTTGCCTTGTTTGGAATGTTTACGTGACATTTGCTCACCCCCCTTCAAGTGAAAGGCGCCATGCTGCATTGCACGGGGGAAAAATTAGCGGCGTTTGGGTTTCTTGAAAATTTGTACGGTAGCTGCATTGCTGGCAAGCACGTTGCCTTGCTGGGCGCTTGCTTCAGCGGTTTGATAAATATTAATAATCAGGTAATTGTTTTTTCCTACGCGGTACTTGACGGTTTTGACACTCGAACGAACCATTAGTTTCCCTCCCTGCCGGCAAGTTTCTCTTTGCTAGATACTATATGAGAGAAGGAAACCGCTTGTATCCGCTAATGATAACCGTCAAATCTATCAATTATCGTTCCTTTTGTAATGCGAGGGAGTCATGCCTGTTAGTTTCTTGAACATGCGGTGAAAATGCGGAAGGCTCTCGAAGCCGCATTGCTCCGCAATGCCGGCGATATTGGTGTCGCTCTCGACCAGCAGCTCCTTGGCGCGAATAATTCGTTTGGTCGTGACATATTCCGTAACGTTCATCCCGGTCAGCTTCTTAAAGACACGGGAGAAATGCGCCGGCGTAACGGATGCGCGTTTAGCTAGCTGCGACAGACCGAGAGGGCTGCCTGGATGCCCGTCGATATAGGTCAGAATCGCTGTCATCCAGCCGGGTGCGGAGGAGGATACGGCGGTTTGGCCTTCTTCTGCCGGGTGAAGGGTGCGGCCGAGCAGCAGCAAGATTTGCTGAAGATGAAGAAGAACAGCCTGGCGATAGCCTGGAAGCTTCTCCGTTTCCTCGTAATGGATGCGATCGATTAAGGAGATCATCTGCTGTTTATCGCCTGCAGCTGCAGCCGGAAGCTTATAGGCTTTCCGGCGTTTGGCTTGCTCGAAGCAGCGTAAATAGGAGAAGGCGTCACCGAGCGGCGGACTATGGACGAGCGATGCGTTAAAAAACAGCGCGGTTGAAGTTTTTGGATCATCCGGATCCGGAAAGGAACGGTGAATCGTATTGCCGGGAATAAGGAACACGTCGCCGGGTACAGCGTCATAAAAAGTTTGATCGATAAAAAAGGTTCCTTTTCCGCTATAAATATAGACAAGCTCATACCAATCGTGAAAATGGTCGGGCAGCTCGTTTTGTGCGCTTTTGGTATCCCGATAGACGCACTCGAATGGAAACGGGGTCATGGCGTCGAACCTTTTCCGATATGGATTCATGGGCTTACCTCACTTTATGTCATTTGTCAGCCTGATTGTAGCAAATATCAAAAAAGAGTACAAATATGCGATAATTGATTATTTCAGACATCGATATTGTTTTTTATAATAAAGAGGAACCTAATCTGCTAGAAAAGAGGCGGAAGAGATGAGATTGGATGCGCATCAGCATTATTGGAGCATAGAACGAGGGGATTACGGCTGGATTACACCGGCATTACCGGTGCTGTACCGGGATTTTTTGCCGCAGCATTTGGAGCCCCTTCTAAATAAACATCAGCTTGACGGAACAATTGTGGTACAAGCGGCGGCGACGCTCGCTGAGACCGATTTTTTGCTGGCTTTGAGCGAGACTGAGCCAACGATAGCAGGCGTCGTGGCATGGCTGGATTTAACAGACCCTGACTACCGGATTCACTATGAACGGTTTGCGAAGCATCCTAAATTCGTAGGCTTTCGATTGATGATACAGGAGATGCCGGACGCAAACGCGATACTAGCGCCGACCTATGTGGAAGCGCTCACTTTTTTTGCGGAGAAGGGCGTGCCTGTTGATTTACTGGTTGTATCACACCAGCTGGAGCCATTAGTGAAGCTGCTGGATCAGGTGCCTCACCTGCATGCCGTTATTGACCATATCGCTAAGCCGCGAATAAAAGACGGAGTGCTGGAGCCATGGAAAGAGCAAATGAGCCAAATAGCGGCCCATCCTCGGATTTATTGCAAGCTTTCCGGCATGGTGACCGAGGCGGACCACAATAACTGGGAGCCGGCTGCGTTCAAGCCATACATCGAGCATGTGCTGGACGTATTCGGACCCGGGCGAGTGATGTATGGCAGCGACTGGCCGGTCAGCTTGCTCGCAGCAAGCTACGACGAGGTGGTTTCTGTGCTAGGACAAGCATTGCCGGAGACATGGACGGAAGCGGATCGTGAGCGGCTGTTCGGACTAAATGCAAAGGAGTTCTACCGCATATGACAACTTTAAATCATCAACAGCTAAACGAGGAGCAAGCCGTCTTATACGACGAAATGAAGCAAGCGAAGATAACGGTGCTGCAGATCGGAGAGGGTAACTTTCTGCGCGGCTTTTTTGACTGGATGCTGCATGAATGCAGGAAGCAAGGATTATATGAGGGCAGTATTGCGGTAACGCAGCCGCGCCCTGGCGGGAAGCCGAAGATTGACGCGCTAGCGGGCCAAGACGGATTATATACGCTGGTCATCCGGGGCTTGGAGAACGGAGAAAGCGTGGAGCGGACCGAAGTCATCTCCGTATTTGGCAGCGTGTTCGACCCTTATTCCGAATGGGAGAGCTATCTTGCCTTGGCTGAAAACGCCGATCTTCGGGTTGTCGTATCGAATACGACAGAGGCGGGGCTTGTATACCGGCCTGAGGAGCTTGTGGAAGGACAGCCGATACAGTCGTTTCCCGGCAAGCTGACGCAGCTGCTTTACCGCAGGTTCACCCATTTCAACGGCGATCCGGAGCGCGGATTGATTTGCTTGCCTTGCGAGCTGCTTGAGCGTAACGGCGACGAGCTTCGCAGCTGCATTTTGCGTTACAGCGAGGATTGGGGTTATTCGGAAGCCTTTAAGGATTGGGTCGTCAAGCATAACCGGTTTTTGAATTCGCTGGTGGACCGAATCGTAACCGGTTACCCGGATGATGCGCAAGCTGAAGCCTGGTTTGGCGAATGGGGCTATTCCGATCCGATGCTGACCACGGCGGAGCCTTATCATCTATGGGCTATCGAGGCGGAGCCGGAGCTTGAAGAGGTGCTGCCGCTGCGCAAGGCGGGGCTGAATGTTCATTGGGTGAAGGACCTGAAGCCGTTTCAGCTTCGGAAGGTCCGCATCCTAAACGGCGCACACACGCTTATGACGCCGCTTGGACTTCTTTATGATATCGAGCAGGTGAGAGAGGCCATGGAGCATTCCGTGCTTGGCCCGCTCGTACGGAATACCGTGGAGTCGGAAATCATTCCTTCGCTGTCCATCGCCGAGGCGGAGCTGAAGGCATACGCTGGCGATGTATATGAGCGTTTCCTGAATCCGTTCATCCGTCATAGACTGACTGATATCGCAATGAACAGTCTGAGTAAATTCAAAGTGAGGCTGCTGCCGTCCTTGCTGCATTATGCGGAAGGCGGCAAGGCGGTGCCAAGCGGTCTTGCCGCTGGGTTTGCCGGCTTGCTGCGGTATTACAAGGTGAGCAAGACCGAAGCTGGTTTCGAGGGCCGATCCTTGAGCGGTGTATCCTATACGGTGCGGGATGATGCCAGCCTGCTGGCGTCGATTGCGGAAGTATGGGCGGAGGCGCTGGAGCAGCATTGGCCGCAGGAGAAAACAACCATGAGGCTGCTTGGCCTAACGAATGTCTGGGGACGCGACTTGGCGGCCGAATGGCCGGATCTGACAGCCGCGCTTAGCGCGAAAATAATAGAAATGGAGCGATACGCCAATGAATAACTGGGTTAGGTTGCATGAGCAGGATCATGTCGTGATTGCCCTTCAGCCTTTTGCCAAAGGGGATAAGCTTACGCTTGAGAACGGGGCTATGCTTGAGCTGCAGGATGCGGTGCCAAAGGGACATAAGGTGCTGACGAGCGTTGTCCGCAAAGGCGAGCATGTGCTGAAATTCGGTTATTCCATTGGCGTGGCGAAGGAAGATCTCATGCCGGGGAGCTGGGTGCATACGCATAATATGGGCACCGGCCTAAAGGGCTTTCTCGATTACTCCTTTGAGCCGACTGCTGCTGAGCAGATAAAGGCGCCGTCGCTTGATGCAGGCCGCACCTTCCAAGGCTTTATCCGCGAAAATGGAGATGTCGGCATCCGCAACGAAATTTGGATTATCAACACAGTGGGCTGCATCAATAAAACCTGTGAAATCGTAGCGAGAAAAGCGAATGCAAGGTATGAAGGCCGGGTGGACGGCGTTTATCATTTTGCGCATCCGTTTGGCTGCTCGCAGCTTGGCGATGACCTAGTGCATACGCAGAAGCTGCTTGCCTCGCTGGCGAACCATCCGAACGCGGCAGGCGTGCTGGTGATCGGACTCGGCTGCGAGAATAACCAGATTGATGCTTTCAAGCGGGCGATTGGCGAGCATAGCCCGGAGCGGGTGAAATTTCTGAAGTCGCAGGATGCGGAGGATGAAATCGAAGATGCGCTGGAGCTAGTTGAAGAGCTGGTGGGATACGCCGAGCGCTTCAAGCGCGAACCGGTTCCGGTGTCGAAGCTGAAGCTGGGTCTCAAATGCGGAGGCTCGGACGGACTGTCGGGCATCACGGCTAATCCGCTTGTCGGTGCGGTATCCGACCGTTTGATCGCAGCGGGCGGAACGGCGATTTTGACCGAGGTGCCGGAGATGTTTGGCGCGGAGACAATACTCATGAGCCGTGCCGCGGACGAGCAGGTTTTTCATAAAATCGTTCATTTAATCAATGATTTTAAACAATATTTCATTAAGCATGACCAAGAGATTTACGAGAATCCGTCACCTGGGAACAAGGATGGAGGAATCAGCACGCTGGAGGAGAAGTCGCTCGGCTGCACGCAAAAGGGCGGCCATGCGATCGTGCGGGATGTTGTGCCTTACGGGGAGCGCATAACGAGTAGCGGACTCAACCTGCTGGAGGCGCCGGGCAATGACCTTGTTTCGGTTACGGCGTTATCCGCGGGAGGCGCGCATATCGTGCTGTTCACGACAGGAAGAGGAACGCCGTTTGGCGGACCCGTGCCGACGGTGAAGATTGCGACGAACAGCGAGCTGGCTGGACGCAAGAAGAACTGGATCGATTTTAATGCAGGACAGCTGCTTGAAAACAAGAGCATGGAAATGCTGACCGCTGAGCTGTGGGAGCAATTGATCAGCCTTGCATCGGGTGAGTCTCAAACGAACAATGAGCGCAACGGCTTTAAGGAAATCGCCATTTTCAAGGACGGCGTTATTTTGTAGAGGCATGCTCATGCGCAGAAATTAGCTGGAAGGATTCTCATAATAGGAGTGGATAGAGATGAAATACCGCAAGCTCGGCAAGACGGGTTTGGAGGTGTCGGCGCTCAGCTTTGGAGCATCATCGCTTGGGTCTGTGTTTAGGGAGACGGATGATGCGGAAAGCGTGCGTACGGTGCATACTGCAGTGGATATGGGCATTAATCTAATTGACGTTTCGCCCTATTACGGCTTAACGAAGGCGGAGAGGGTGCTGGGCAAGGCGATAGCGGAGATGAAGCGAGACCGTTTTGTTTTGACGACGAAAGCTGGCCGGTACGGCGCCGATAAGTTCGACTTTTCCGAGCAGCGCATCATCAGCAGTGTGGACGAGAGCCTGCAGCGCCTGCAAACGGACTACATCGACATCTTGTTTCTGCATGATATTGAATTTGTGCCGTTCGAGCAGGTAGCCGAGGGTGCGTTCCTTGCGCTTGAGAAGCTGAAGCAGGCGGGGAAAATAAGATTTTCAGGCGTATCGGGGCTGCCGCTGACTGTATTTGAGAAATCACTCGCCTACACGGAGCTCGATGCCGTGCTTTCTTATTGCCATTATTCGTTGAATGACACGTCCCTGCTGGACATCCTGCCTCTGCTGGAGCGGCAGCAGGTCGGCTTGATCAGCGCATCCCCGCTTTCGATGGGCTTGCTTGGCAATCGCGCCCTCGCCGATTGGCATCCCGCTGGCGCCGAGGTACGGGCTGCATGCCAAGAAGCTGCCGCATACTGCGCGGCCAAAGGAGAGGACATCGCTAAGCTTGCGGTGCAATATGCCACCGCTAACGAGCGAATCCCGACAACGCTCGTGAGTACGGCTAACCCGGATAATATCCGCAAGAATATCGAATGGACGGACGAGCCGATCCATGAAGAGCTGTTGGCAGAGGTGCTTGCGATTCTGGCGCCGATTCACAACCGGAGCTGGGAAAGCGGCAGAGAAGAATACAATACGGGCATTGTCGTATAAAGGGAGAGCTGCAGGGTGAGAGCAATCGTATGTGAGCAAGTGGATCAGCTTAAACTGGTGGAGCAGGAAAAGCCGGCATTGCTGCCGGGAACGGCTGTCGTTCGAATTCGCAGAATCGGCATATGCGGCACCGATCTGCATGCGTATAAGGGGAACCAGCCTTTTTTCTCCTACCCGCGCGTGCTGGGACACGAGCTGGCAGGAGTCGTAGAACAAATCGATGATCCGCATGGCAGGATTCATGCCGGCGACCAGGTAAGCATCATCCCCTATATGCACTGCGGCGAATGCATTGCTTGCCGGAACGGGAAGACGAACTGCTGTACGGATATGAAGGTGCTTGGCGTTCATATCGATGGAGGCATGCGGGAGCTCATTGTCGTTCCCGTTACGCATTTGCTCGCAGCAAACGGGCTGACGCTGGATCAGGCGGCTGTGCTTGAGCCGCTGAGCATTGGCGCACATGCCGTTCGACGGGCTGCGCTTCAAGCCGGAGAGACGGTGCTCGTCATTGGCTCGGGGCCGATTGGGCTTGGTGTCATGGCTTTTGCTAAGCACCGAGGGGCACGCGTCATCGCCATGGATATTCAAGACGAACGGCTTGCCTTTTGCAAGCAGTGGGCTAAAGTGGATGATACGGTAAACGCATTGCAGGGCGCGAAGGAGAAGCTTGCCGAATTAACGAACGGCGAGTATCCGACGGCAGTGTTTGATGCTACCGGCAATGCACGCTCCATGGCGGATGCGTTCGGCTTCGTGGCACACGGCGGAAGGCTGGTTTACGTAGGGCTCGTCAAGGCGGAGCTGTCCTTCAATGATCCGGAGTTCCATAAAAGAGAAATGACGTTAATGGGCAGCCGCAACGCGACGATCGAGGATTTTGCCGCCGTGCAGGAAGCTGTGGCAAGCGGAAGCATAGACGTGAACAGCTTCATCACGCACCGTGTTCCTTTTGCCGATATGATCAACCATTTCGACAGCTGGCTGAAGCCGGAATCGAAGGTAATTAAAGCGATGGTGGAATTATAGCCAAGGCATAGCCACTATTATAGAAGGTCCGGCAAAAAAGGCGATCCAGCCTTGTGCCGGGCTTTCTACGCGTTTATCCGTCAGTGCGGCCTTGAATCAGGGGCATTTGCTATGACCAGGTAGAGAATTTTTATACTAAATTAGTACGTTGACAAAAAAGGGCGGGCGGAATTATGATTGGAAGCTGACTTCCAATATTTAGGTATTGTAAAAAACATTCGGATGAAGGAATAAGGGGGGATAACGATGTTAAATACAGAGAAGCAAGCAGGCAAAGCAAAGCAAAAAGCGGAGCTGGACGAATCGAGGCGGTCTTATGTGTGGGCGCTCCGGTTTCTGCTGCCCTATAAGAAGCAAATCGCAGCGCTTGCGGCATGCGGCACGATGGCGGTCGCGGGAGAAACGCTGACGCCCAAGATGATCCAATACGTCATTGATCATGTCGTAGTTAACAAAGATACGTCATTGTTTATCACTATTTTAGCTGGGCTTACCGTCATCAATTTGCTCATGCTCATCGCCAAGAACTACCGCAACCTGCTGCAGCGGACGATTGGGGAGCTGGCCTCGCGCGATATGCAGACGGCAATCTTCAAGCATCTGCGCAAGCTCGGGTTTGCTCATTATGAACGGCATCCGGCGGGTGAGACGCTGTCGATGTTCAACTCCGAGGTCGCTTCCGTTCAGAAAATTTACCGTAACGTCCTGCCGAGCGTCATCGAAAATTTACTTTTCATAGCGGTGGCAATCGTGCTGCTGCTCAGCATCAGCGGCTGGTTATGTCTAATCATGCTGCCGACATTCGGGCTTTATTATTTATTTGGTCCTTATTTTGAGCGCAAAGCAGCTTTGTACGGCAGGCAATCCGGCCAATCCCGAATCGACTATAATCAAGCGGTATACGAGAGCATTTCCGGCTTGCGCGAATTCCGCGCCTTTGGCTCCCAGCCCTGGTACCATGAGCGGACGCTCGGGAAACACAAAAACTGGTCCCATTATTATTTGCTCGCCGCAACGTACAGCTTCGGCAGAGGAAGCTTTCGGCGGTTTACCTTTTATTTGGGCGCAATCGCTTTGTTTATTACCGGCTACTACGCTTTGCAAAATCAGTGGATTACGTTAGGCGGTTTTATCGCCTTTACCCTCCTCTACATGACAACGATGTTCCGCCTTACCCTGCTCGTCACGCAGCTGACCGAGCAGAAGCTCATTATCCACCAGACGATTCCGCTGTTCCGGTTCATGCATAAGCCGATTGAAATTGATGATCCGGCCGAGCCGATTACTCTCGAAAAGGTGCGCGGGGGACTTGTATTCCATAATGTTCATTTCCAATATCCGGGGCAGCCTCCGGTCATTAACGGCTTCACGCTAACGATTAAGCCTGGCGAGAAGGTGGCATTTGTAGGGGCGAGCGGAAACGGCAAAACGACGATGTTCAAAATGATCGGACGGTTTTATGATCCGACCGCGGGGACCATCAAGCTCGACGGCGTGCCGATTCAGCAAATGACGCTGGAGCGTTTGCGCGAGTCCATCGGTTACGTGTTTCAAGAGACATATTTGTTCGGATCCTCGGTCAAAGAAAACATTCGCTTCGGCAAGCCGGAAGCGAGCGACGAAGAGGTCATCGCGGCCGCAAAAGCCGCGTACGCGCATGATTTTATAATGCAGCTGCCGGAGGGCTACGACACGCTTGTCGGCGAGCGGGGCATTAAGCTGTCAGGCGGACAGAAGCAGCGCATATCGATTGCGCGCATGTTCGTGAAGCAGCCGGCTATTATTTTGCTCGATGAAGCGACCTCTTCGCTTGATAATGTGAGCGAGTATGAGGTGCAGCGGGCGCTGGATGAGGTGCTTGTGAACCGAACGACGATCGCGATTGCGCATCGTCTGTCGACGGTAAAGCATTTTGACAAAATCGTCGTCATTCATGAGGGCCGCGTCGCGGAGGCAGGCAGCTACGAGGAGCTGCTCGACCGGAAAGGGCTGCTGTATGAGCTGGAAAGCGGACTATCGGAAGCAGCGGAAGGAAGGGTTGCGCATGAAGTATCTTAAAATCTTTTGGACCAATTCGGTTCTGCTAAAGGGCACTTATCTGATTGTGCTGCTCTATCTTGCGCTGGAATCGGTATCCAATTACACACTTGTCTATGTTCAAAAGATTTTAATCGACGATGTGTTTACGAAAGGGAACTATGAGCTGATGCCCGTGGTAATCGGAATCTTTGCGATTGCGGGCATCGTGTACTCGCTCATGTTTACGATGACGAGCCGGAGCCTTGTGCGCAATGAATTTGCGGTCAGCCGCTCGCTGCTCTCCCGTATGCTGAAGCGGCTTGAAAATGTCCCGGTCGAGCGGTTTCAAAATGAAAGAACCGGCAAATACGTCTATTCGTTCACGCAGGATCTGTACATATCGGCGAGCGTAATCGGCTGGCAGATCCCGCGGGGGATGCAGGAGACGCTGAACCTATGCATTTTGATGGCGATCATCGGCTTCTCGAGCCCCATCCTGCTGCTAATGATCGTAGGACTATGTACGATTTATGTATTGATCGGTTATTATTTCACGCCAAAGCTGAAAGCGCAGGCCAGACAGGTAGCGGAGAAACGCACCGCGCTTCTGATCCAAATCGAGGAAGGCGTCGCATCTACGCGCGAGGTGGTCGCATACCACCGGTTAAAATGGGAAGAGAAGCTGTATAACAAAATGTTTGCGGAATATTTCGACCAGGTCATGATAGAAGGCAAGCTCGTTAATCGGCAAATTCGTTACAGCGATCCGATGAAATGGGGCATTGGCATTCTCGTGCTGGGCTACTGCGGCATACAGCTTATTCATGATCAGATGTCGATCGGAACATTCGTTATTTTGTTTCAGTTTTCAACGCAAATGTCGGATTCCTTTTACAATTTGTTTCAGTTCATCATGAGTATGTCGTCACAGCTTGCGAATGTGGACAGGGTACAGCGTATTTTGGAGCTGGAGCAGAATGATCCTGGTTCACAGGGTATGGAGCGCAAAATCGAGCATTTATCCTTTCACGATACGAGCTTTCGCTATTCGCCAGAGCTTCCGGAGGTTATCCGCGGCTTTACCGCAGATTTGCCTATCGGACGAAAAATTGCGTTCGTAGGGACGAGCGGCGGCGGGAAATCGACGATTGCCCAGCTCTTGGTACGCTTTTATGATGTGCCGATGGGAAGCTTCAAGCTGAATGAACGGGATGCCCATACCTATAACCGCGAACAATGGGCCCGGAAGATAGCGATTGTGTTTCAAGACCCGTATATGTTCTCGGATACGATTCGCGAGAATCTGATGCTCGGCCGCGACGGGGTGACGGAAGCGGATATCGAGGAAGCCTGCCGCATTGCGCAGATCCATGACTTTATTCTAGGGATGCAGGGTGGTTATGCCACCAATATCGGGGAAAGAGGGATTAAGCTCTCCGGCGGACAGCGCCAGCGCATCGCCATAGCACGCGCTATCGTCACCAACCCGGAGATACTAGTGCTGGATGAAGCAACCTCGGCGCTTGATCTGGAGACGGAGCGCCAGCTGCTTGCCGCGCTGGAGGCAAGGCGGGAAGGGCTGACAACGATCATGATCGCGCACCGTCTGTCTACGATTGAGAATGCGGACGTCATATTTGTAATGGATCAAGGTGCTTTAGCGGAAACGGGCACGCATAACGAGCTTCTGTCTAGGGGCAGGGTTTATCAGCAGCTGCTTATGGCGCAGCATTAGCATTGCAGCTCAAACCAATCGATAAAGAAACCTCTTGAAACCTTTTTATAGTTGCGAGCGGCAGACGGGACATGGATAGTGCGTCCCGGGCTGCCGCTGTTTTGTTTTGTTTGGTTAACGTTACCTGTCAGCGCAACATGAAAGCTGACTGCCATCCCATGTATGTTGCGGACAGACAAGCCGCTACTCCTACCGCTGCTATCAGGCCCAAAGCACTCGCCTGTGAGCTGCCCGATTCCGTCAACCGCGCCGCCGTTCATCAACCTGTCGCACCTCCAAGCCGTATAGAAATGTCCATCCTCTAAAAAGAAAAGTTCATTCCGATTCTATTAAAAGAGGCTGTTCAAAAAGCACCCTTTCAGTTTGAAGGCGACAGCATAAGCAACTAAAAGAGCCTCCAAAATGGAAATGGAAGGGATGTAAAAGCATCGAAAATTCTCACTAAGGAGTTCCCGGGACGAGGAGATTTTCGGTCGGGTAATGGTCGGATATCCTTTGTGACATAAACCCCTTGGGCTACCCTTAATTGGACAGACTTATCCGATTGTTGATTCATTTCATATTTTAAAGATGAGATTCCGAACGGTTTAGGCTGCCAACGGCCGATATTCATCGAAAATATCACTCCCTTCTTTCAATCTCTCCGAAACAAACAAGGTGACTTTGTAGACGAATTCATAGCATACAAAAGTACAATTTCATAAATATAGTTCATAGTCTATGAAAATATCAACTATTAATCCACTCAACAACTAGAGGGACAACATATCATAAGACAAATAACAAGGAGGTGCTTTACATGAATTACAAATCTTGTAAAAAGCGTTGTGTTAAAAAACCAGTTAAAGCTTGCTGCCCAATTATCGTCAATAAGCAAATCAACGCTCCCAAAATTATTGTCGATGCTCAAAAAGGAGCAAATGGCAGCCGCGGATCTGTAGGACCGCGAGGACCGCGAGGACCGCGTGGACTGACAGGCCCACGAGGACTGAGAGGATTAAGAGGACTAACTGGCGCGCCAGGAGCGGCGGCTGACGATCCAGGTCTAGCGGCAGGCGGCGCAATTGTCGCTTACGCATCAGGAATAGCTTCGGTCGAATTAGTATCGCTATTAACGGGAGCAATCGATACAGTTAGTCTCGTTGGATTTGGTAGTTCTACAATCGGCGTTGGTCTTGTTGGCCTTAATATCTCAACTTTCGCAGCTTGAAATTGACAGATAAGCCTTGATGTAATTAGGCAAACCTGCAATCCAATACTGGAGTTGACTCTGAATTAGCTTTGTGATCTTCTTTCCAGCTTTCGTAGCG
>NZ_JAVIFU010000019.1 GCF_031157315.1 Paenibacillus sp. LHD-38 | reverse complement strand
CCACAAGTTGAAGGAAAGAAGTCCGATATCCTTCATTCCATTCGAACAGAATTGGTTCCAGGGATCCCTATTCTCGTGGTATTTATTCGGCATCGTTCAAAGAAGAAGGAATGGTTGGCGATTCTCTCAACCGACTTGACTTTAACGGTCGAGGAAGTCATCCGTATCTATTCCATGCGTTGGGACATTGAGGTCTTCTTTAAGTGCGCTAAATCCATGCTACGCTTGCAAAAGGAGTTTCGAGGTCTCTCCTACGATTTGCTCGTTAGCCATACGACCATTGTATTTTCTCGTTACATTCTGCTTGCCTGGCAGCATCGTCAGAGTACGGATCAGCGAACTCTAGGCGGGTTGTTTTATTTGCTATGTGATGAGGTCGGCACCATGGATTGGGTGATCGCGTTACAGCAACTGCTCGACTTGATCAATGAAGTCGCAGCAACGGCAAACAAAAAACTTTCAAAATTAATTAAAAGTCAACTACAACAATGGATCGCCGGTTTGCCCAGTTATCTCAAGGCTTATCTGCCTATTTCAAGCTGCGAAGTTTGAGTTATGAACAACTAAGCTGTTTATTTTCTGTACTTCTTCAAAGTGACAGGATGCCGCGCGACTGAACTCCCCTCGGTACGATATCACACATGGATGAGCAGGCGCTTCGGTGGCCTGCTCATTTTATTAAGTGAATGGGCAGAAAGCTCAATGTTTGGCTATGGTAAAATTCAATAATAGTTTCAATAGGAAGTCAGAGGAGGATGTAGAATATAGCTATTAGTAGACGTGTTAGAGAGGATGAAGTAAATGATATTACCACATCAATTTATGGAAAAAATCAAAGCGGTCCATAAAGAGAAAGGCGAGGAATGGTTAAGAAATTTTAATAGCCTTATTCAGTATTGCGAGAAAAGATGGTCAATGCGTGTTATGGCACCTTATCAGTTGTCTTTTAACTTTGCTGCACCTGCAATTTTAAATGATGGAACAAAGGTGGTATTAAAACTTGTCGTTCCAAGTGATGAGCAGTTTCTCCATGAAGTGGAGGCTCTTAAACTTTTTAATGGAAACGGTATCGCTCGATTAATTGATTACGAATTGGATATGGGAATCATGATTTTGGAGTGTATCACACCAGGAGAAAAACTTGCTACCATTCAAAATGATGAACAAGCAACATCTATAATATGTAAGGTCATAGAACAACTTTGGATACCAGTCCACGCCCATTGTAAATTACCAACAACTTCAGACAAAGAATTAGAATTTAGAAATAACTGTAATAAGTACAGTGATGGTATTGGACCATTTTCAAAACAAATGCTACTTGAGACAGGAGCATTATTTAGACATTTGAACTCTACAATAAAACAACAGTATATTCTACACGGTGACTTACATCATTATAATATTTTATCTTCGGGTAAAGACGCATGGATAGCAATTGACCCCCATGGAATGGTCGGTGAAAGAGAATATGACGTAATTCAAATGTTTTGGACTAAACTACCTTCTGAGAACTTAAGTGAAGTTATTGAAAGACGTATAAATATTTTGGTAAATGAATTGAAATTAAATGAAGAGAGAGTTTTATTGTGGGGTATTTGTCATTCAACCTATAATTTAAGTTCATATATACAGAAATATGGTGAGACCATTAAAGATATTTTCGAAGTTATCACGATATTTAAGAATTTACATAAATTAAGATACGGGTCAGTACAGTTTTGACTAGCTACTTCAAACAATATTTCTAATATAAGTGATACCTCGAATGGTTTCATGATGCTATTAGATGGTGTTATTGACAGTAGCATTGATAAGGACCATGGAGTTGAATTTGCGCTGATTACAAGAGTATTTGACCAGAATACAAGAGAATATCTTGAAGAAATCGAATTGGCTCCAGATGGAGATGGTTTATGTATGGGAATTCATATGTGGGAAGACGGGGAATTTGAATAGAGTTGAACTTTATTTTAGCAGAAATCATTGGGAAACAAAAAAAGCTCAAGCACCAATACAATGCTTGAGCTATAAATCGATTATACATTTCTCGCTCCAGTTTTCTCAACTAACGGGCAGCATAGCTTAATAAAACATCGGGCATAATACGCCTCAAAATAGGTGGTATTGCAATGTGGAGATGTACGGTGTTAATGGTGCTTATCTTTGCACTTATAAATGGAATTAATGAAAAAACTGTGATGGCATCAGATGAGAAGATGGATTGGGGGCTCACTAATTTATCAATAAACGATATTAATACCGCTGAAATCAGGTGGTCTACCCATAATCGAATTATGTTAAAGAAAGAAGAAATTTATATACTTGTATCCTTGTTAAGGGAAGTGCAGAAGGATGATGTAACACAATATAAAGGTCCTGGTCCAAAAGGTGGGCCTGCCCGCATAAACATACTTTTGAAATCGAATGAAAAATTAACCTTGGTATTAAACGGAGATCATTTCTTGTTCCGTGGGAGACAAGTTTATCAAATTTATTTACCTGAATTGAATGCATTTACATTTTCACGAATAAAAAAGTATTCAAATAGTTTGAACTAACAAACATATAATTAACGATCTTGATTAAACTCTTTTCAGTTAGTTTCAAACAAATGGGATAAAATGAAATCCGCCATCTCATACTAACTTTGAGATGGAGGTGAACGCTATGCCCAAAAATGATGCTGATCCTAAGTATGACCGCGAAGATAACCGAGCAGATAAGAAAAACAACCAGCAGAATAACGCTCATTTCACTGAAGAAGCGCAAACGCTAACTAGCAACAAGGCCGCTGATTACGTCCCAAGTTTGAATGGTATCCCCAAAAATCAAATTTAAGTAATTGCAGGCTGCTCTTCTCGTCATTTTATGAGGGAAGAGCAGCCTTTTAAGTGAAGATGAGAAACGTATTAAAACAAATGCTTCAGATGAAATGCGGCATATATCGTCCTTCATTTCTGAGAAACGAACGATCGTCCTCGCCGCGCCTATTTCTTTCACGACTGCTGCTAGCAGCTCCTTCATGAATGTTAAACGACGCGATAAGTCCCCGCCATATTTGTCCGTCCGAGTATTCGTATCCTCTGAATTAAACTGGTCAATTAAGTAGCCATGCGCTGCGTGGATTTCGACCCCGTCAAAACCAGCAATCATGGCATTTCTCGCAGCTGTTGCATACTGTTCAATCACTTCAAGAATATCGTCCTGTGACATCGAGAATTTTGTTGATCATTGCAAGAATTCGCCTGATGTTCTCGAGCTACACCGTATAAGCGGTCAGTACAATTTCTTAGTTAAAGTGGCTAGCGAATCGTTGCAATCCATGGAAACCGTAATCAATGAACTGGGTAAACACGGAGATTCGACGACTTTGATTGTTCTCTCCTCGCCAATCGAACATAATAAGGTTATTCCTGATAATCAGCATAAATAGAACTCTGCTGGTGGTCTAGAAGGGAGGGACGCGGTTCAAAGAATTTCAACGGGTGAAGCAGCCGGAATAGAAAAAAGTAAATGTTCTTGTTGCTATCGGGTGGGGCGAGAATTGAAAAAACGCATTTATTTCATGTGAAGTGAGGGATTAGATGCAGAAAGAAATGAGCTCTATTAATCGTAATAGCTGGAATAAGGATAGGTATCAAATATGGCTGAATCGGTTTGGTTCGATTGAGCAAGAAGCTCAAAGAATACTGAATGATCCAAGGAAAAGGTTAAAAGTTCTTGCTGATTATTTGGGGGAAGTAATGAACAAAAGAATAATTAATCTTCTAGGCTCTAATGGCACTAAAGCAGTCTCCGTCGCTTTGATGGGTGCAAAAGAAGTAAAAGTAGTTGATATAGCTAATGAAAATGCTAAGTTCGGATATGATTTAGCTAATGCATGCAATGTGGAGATTGAATACATAGTTCAAGATGTGATGGAATTGGATACTGAACAATTAGGGGAATTTGATATTGTATTCTTAGAAATGGGAGTGTTGCACTACATTTACGATATTGAAAAGCTGTTTACAATCGTAAATCGCCTACTAAGTAAAGGCGGAAGATTCGTTCTCAGAGAATACCATCCAGTTATTTGGAAATTATTAAAGGCTGAAAATGGACAGTTTGTTGCAAGTGGTAATTATTTCGACCAATCGGTTGATGGGGAAGAGATGAAATTGAGACGTTGGACATTAGGTGAAGTCATAACATCTTTAGTTAAAGCAGGGTTAACTGTTGAGGCTCTTCATGAAGAGTCGGGAAGTATCCAAAGATGGGTTTTCAATGAAATGCCGGAAGGGACAGAGGATAGAATTCCTGGTATATATGCTGTCATTGCTACAAAATAAACTTCGCATTTTGCACATGGAATTGAGATGTTTAGCGGTAGTCTAGGACTTTATTATCTCGTCCAAGGCTGCCGCTGTTTCCGTACGGCCAGATATAAGTTACTGGTCAATTAGCGAAGTAAAGATTAAATGCTTGCCTTTTATAAACATTGGAGTTATTATGGATTCACAATGTCGTTAATGGTGGTTCTGAATGATATATTCCCTGGCGACAGACTATGCGCTCCATCTGTTCGGAAGCAGGAGGATATCTTCTTTCTGGATATCACCCATGCAATCGAAGGAATAGCTTTCTTGGTCGAATGCAGTCTGAATCACCGAAGCGAGTGTCTAATCCTGCAGTTTGTAATCGACGCCGAGCGACAATTTGAAAAGTATCTGGAGAACAAGAAAATAGCGGATTTAGCGAAATGAATCAAGACGGAATGAGGTTCCGTTCTTTTTTTGAAAATATTATAGATATAACGTATCTATTATATCTCTAATATAATTATTGAAAATCGGGAGGGAGAATTAGGATAACTTATGATTGTGCTATTATCGGCGAAGGACCGGAATCCGGTATCCTTTTGCCCTTACTCACCTAACGGGCAGAAATGTTAAATTGGACAGACTGCCGCGGCGGGTCAGCTTACTAACATAAGGGATCCTCACGAAAAAGTCATACAAAAATGCCGATACATCTGCTAAGAAAATATTAAGGCAGGTGACTCTTGTCGGGCATTGCATAATCAAACAACGGAGGCGGTTAAACATGAAGGAAGAATTTACATTCAATTCTGAAATGGCTCTTGTATACGAGACAAACACCCGAATCTCGATTCCCACATATGATGCGTTATTCGCGATGGTTCAATCTTATTATCGAGCTCAATTGGGCGAAAAAGCGGCATCTTTGCTGGTGATCGGCGCAGGTGGCGGAAATGAACTTTCCGCATGGGGACCGTCTAACCCAAAATGGACGTTCACTGGAGTTGACACTTCTGAAGAGATGCTTAAGATTGCTAAAAATAAAACAGTTCAGCTTGGCTTAGAAAGCCGCGTCAAACTCATCCAGGGAACGATTGACGACCTGCCGCTTCCAGACTCAAAGTTCGACGCGGCAAGTTGTATCTTGGTTCTTCACTTTATTGACGATATTCAAGAGAAGTTGAAGCTTCTCCAAACCATTAAGGATAATATGAAACCGGGAGCTCCATTCGTACTCGTTAGCGCGTACGGAGACCGCGATGATGCCGAACTTCGAGACAGATTAAACGTATGGAAAAGCTTTTGGCTCGATGCTGGTAAAGAATCAGCCAAAGTGAAAGAGTTGGTAAACAAAGGCATTATGAAAATATCTTTCATTCCAGAAAATCAAATCGAACGGCTATTGGCAGAATCCGGCTTTACAAATATAACCCGGTTTTATTCTACTGGACTTTTTGCGGGATGGATTTGCCAAGCGGAATGATTTATCGCAGATAACGATCAATGAGTTAACCCGAATTGATTTTGCACTATAGATGAATAACGTACATGGATGAGCAGGCGCTAAGGCCTGCTCATTATATTAAGATACCTCACCGGTTGAACGAACCGGGCTACTTAGATAGTTAAACTATAATTGAACCCTCGAATAAATAGGGTTAATAATTTGCATGAAACGAGTTGTTTATAAATTTTCACAATGAGATCGAATAAAAGAGCAAACTAGAAGTAGATATTATGAGATTAATTTTATAATTCACCGCTAATTACGATTAATGATGGAATAATATTATAAAAACAATAATAATTTAATTATGTATTATTCTAAGTTAATCCTTGACATAATGTAAAAATAACATTAACATATGGATAAAATAATGGTCTTTAACCATAATTAAGTAAAAAAGTATTGTAAATATTATTACTTTAGTTGTATTGATTTCTGTTTTCGTTCCAAAGTCTTAGATTACTTTTGTCTAAAATTGACTGAATATTGTGATAATTGTGACTTTTGAATGACTGTTAGGGGGATTCCATTGAATGAAGAGCTGTTGAGAATCGAGCATTTAACGACCTCTTTTCGAATCGCGGATCATGATTATGCAGCAGTAGATGATGTGACGCTAACGGTAAGGGAAAATGAGGTTCTTGCCATTGTCGGGGAGTCCGGATCAGGTAAGAGCGCGCTTGCCTATTCGATTATGGGGCTGCATACAAGAGCGAGAATAGAAGGGAACATCTATTTCAATGGTCAGGATATTGCCCATATCTCTCCCGCGAAGCTAAATAAGCTAAGAGGGAATGAAATAGGGATGATCTTTCAAGATCCGTTGTCGGCATTAAATCCGCTTATGATAATCGGCTCTCAGATAGAAGAGGCCATTTTCCTTCATAAGCCTAAGCTTTCGAAGAAGGACAGGACCAATAAGGCGATCGAGCTATTAGCAAAAGTAGGAATTCCGCGTCCCGAGCATACCTACGGGCGATACCCCCATGAATTATCTGGCGGAATGAGGCAGCGTGTTGTTATTGCGATCGCGATCGCCAATGAGCCCAAGCTGCTAATCGCTGATGAACCAACTACCGCGCTTGATGTAACGATACAGCTGCAAATTCTTGAATTGCTTAGGAAGCTGAAGGAGCATAGTAAGGCAGGTATAGTCCTAATTACGCATGACTTAGGCGTCGTAGCCGAAATGGCTGATCGCGTGGCTGTTATGTATGCCGGCCAAATCGTTGAGATCGCCGATATTTATACGCTTATTTCGAAAGCTAAGCATCCCTACACGAGATCATTGCTGCAATCGATACCGACTGCAAATGAAGCGAAGTCGAGGCTCCATGCTATTCAGGGAATCGTACCTTCTCTGCAAAATCTTCCTCGTCATGGCTGCCGTTTTAAGACGCGGATTCCTTGGATCGATGATTCCGCGCATGAAGCAGATCCGGTTATGCATGAGATATCACCGGGGCACTTAGTCAGATGCAGCTGTTACAAGCATTTTCACTTCCTTGATCCAAAGGAGGAGGATCGTCATCATGTCATTTCTTGAGGTTAACGATCTGAAGGTGCATTTTCCAAATCGCGGCGGCATTTTTAGCAGGATGGGCCAACCGGTCAAGGCCGTTGACGGTATTTATTTCTCCATGGAACAGGGGCAGACTTATGGTCTTGTTGGTGAATCAGGCTCAGGCAAGACTACGACAGGACGAGCGATCATAGGCTTAAACACGATTACATCGGGCAGCATTCTCTTTGAAGGAAAACAGCTTGCTGCAGGCGGTTTGCAGAGACAATCGGCATTCCGCAGAGACATCCAAATGATATTCCAAGACCCCTATTCCTCATTGAATCCGAAGAAACGCGTATTGGATATTATCTCTGAGCCATTGCGGAATTTCGAGAAGCTATCCGCAAGTGAAGAGAAGCGTCAAGTGCAGCAGCTATTGGAGAAGGTAGGCCTCAGCCCGGAATCGATTTATAAATACCCGCATGAATTTTCTGGAGGACAGCGGCAGCGGATCGGCATAGCAAGAGCTATAGCGCTAAAGCCTAAGCTGATTATCGCCGATGAACCGGTGTCGGCACTTGATGTGTCCGTACAAGCCCAGGTCCTGAACTTTATGCAGGACATCCAAAAGGAATTAAACCTTACCTATTTATTGATCAGTCATGATCTCGGCATTATTCGGCATATGTGTGATCAGATTGGAATTATGTATAAGGGCCGTTATGTAGAACAAGGAACGACAGCGGATATTTTCGATAACCCCCAACATATTTATACGAAACGTCTTATATCGGCCATACCGGATATTGATCCGGCTAAACGCGAGGAAAAGTATAGATTTCGAGAAGCGGTGAAGTCGGAATACGAACAAGCCTATGGGAAGTATTTTGACGAGGATGGCATGGCTTATCCATTGAAACCAATATCAGAGACACATTTCGTGGCTTTGCCTGAGAGAGGTTGAGGAGATGTGGAGGACAGTTGTACGAAGAATGATCATTATGGTTCCTCAAATTCTATTATTGAGCATTCTTGTATTTCTAATGGCTAAGGCGATGCCGGGCGATGCGCTGACAGGCCTGCTCGATCCGAGCATCGATCCGGCTGCGCTGGATGCGCAGCGTGAGAAGTTAGGTCTTAATAATCCTTGGTATGTGCAATATTGGGATTGGATTACAAAAGCCGTTCAAGGCGATTTCGGGCAATCGTTCCGCTTTAAAATGCCGGTTTCTGAGCTGATAGGCCAGCGGATGATGAATACGGTTTGGTTATCCCTAGCAACGTTAATACTTACCTACTTCATCGCGATTCCGCTTGGCATTACTAGCGGGCGCTATCACGACACATGGGCGGATCGATTGATAACAGGCTATACGTACATAGGCTTCGCGGCTCCGTTGTTTATTTTTGCTTTATTGATGCTATGGGTGTTCGGATTTCATTTTGGGTGGTTTCCTACCGGAGGAAGCATCGCTCCGGGAGTGGAGCCAGGTACCCTTCAATACGTCATGAGCAAATTCTATCATTTGCTGCTGCCAGCTTTATCTATGGCATTAATTACAACGGTAACAACCGTTCAACTGCTGCGAAGCGAGATTATCGACACAAAGCAGAAGGATTTCATTTTAACGGCAAGAGCAAAGGGCGCCTCAGAATCCCGTGTCTATAATCGCCATATTTTACGGAATTCATTATTACCGATCGCAGCGTTCTTTGGTTATGAAATTACGGGGCTTATCGGCGGCACGGTTTTCATTGAGAGTATCTTTAGTTATCCGGGAATGGGTGAGCTGTTCTTGAGCTCGATCTCACTACGGGATTTCAGTGTCGTTACGGCCTTGGTTCTATTGTACGGCGCAGCGTCCATACTTGGAGCATTAATTTCTGACATAATCTTAACGATAGTTGATCCTCGTATTCGAATTAAATAAGATCCCGAGACTTTGAGGTGAATAAAATGAGAAAGACAACCTCCCCTATAAGCGCGCAAAAGCAATTGGACAAAAGTCCTTCAAGCTGGAGCATTATCTGGCGGGAAATCGTTCGGGACAAGGTCGCTTTCCTATCATTGATTTTCCTAAGCCTAGTCATCTTGTCAGTCTACGGTATATCCCTTGTTCTGGATCAGGCACAAATCGTTACGATAGATTTATTCGAACTGAAGCAGCCTCCTTCTTCAAAATATTGGCTTGGCACCGATTATGGAGGACGTGATGTTTTTGGACAGTTAATTATCGGGACCCGGAATTCTTTATCTATCGGCATTATCGTTACTTTACTTACAGGCCTTATTGGTGTTCTAGTAGGGCTCATTTCCGGTTATTTCGGGGGAATGGTTGATAATATTTTTATGCGATTTGTCGATTTTTTTATGATTTTACCGACCTTAATGATTGTAATCGCATTTGTTACAGCCGTGCCCAAATATAGCATCGTATCCTTCTCGCTCATTATGACGGCCTTTCTATGGATGGGGATTGCAAGACTGATCCGTTCCAAAGCGCTGCAGGAGAAGGAGCTGGATTATGTTCTAGCATCAAAAACATTAGGCTCATCCAACCTGAAAATTATGATGTCGCAAGTGCTGCCGAATTTAAGCTCCATCATTATCGTCACGATGACTTTAAATTTGGCGGCAAATATCGGTTTGGAATCCGGCCTTTCCTTTCTGGGATTCGGTTTCCCGGAGAGCACGCCAAGCTTAGGTACTTTAGTCAGCTATGCTAGGGACCCGCAAACGCTAGAGTCTAGATGGTGGATTTGGTTACCTGCATCGTTACTGATTTTGGTATTGATGTTGAGTATAAATAATGTCGGTCAAGCGTTAAAGCGTGCGACAGATGCAAGACAAAGAAAAGGATAATAGAGGAGGAAAATGATGGTGAAGAAGAAATCTATTTTTTCAAGGTCCCTAATCTTACCGTTCATGCTGGCTCTGCTCGTCTTTCTTGCGGCATGTACATCCGGCAATGGGAACGAAGCGGGCAATCCGTCTCCGACTGATGGAGGAGATAAGCCGGTTCCAACCGAGAGCGAGAAACCTGCCGTAGAAGATGGCCTCTATTCGATTGATGATTTTAGTAATGTGAAGAAGAATGAAGGCGAAGCGATTAAGGGAGGCTCGATCACCTTTGGTCTTGTATCGGATACTCCGTTTGAAGGAACACTGAACTTCAACTTTTATTCTGGCGACCCGGATGCTCAGGTGCTAGGCTGGTTTGATGAAGGGCTGCTGGCTTGGGATAAAAGCTATGTATATACGAATGATGGTGCTGCAACGTATGAGGTGTCGGAGGACGGTAAAACGTTTACGTTTACGATCCGTGATAATGTCAACTGGCAGGATAGCAAGCCTGTGACTGCTGAGGATTGGCTGTTTGCCCATGAGGTCATAGGAAATCCAAAATATGACGGCCCGCGTTATGACTCGAGTTTCACTAATATTGTAGGGATGAATGAATACCATGACGGTAAAGCGAAAACCATCTCTGGCATAGAAGTGCTTAGCGATAAAAAGTTGAAAATTACGTACATTGAATCGACGCCATCCTTGTTGACTGGCGGCGTGTGGTCTTATCCGTTAGCAAAGCATATTTTCGGCAATATGGATGTGGCAAAAATTTCTTCCTCGCCAGAGGTACGCGAGAAGCCGATCGGCTTCGGTGCTTTTAAAGTGAAAAGCATCGTTCCAGGAGAATCGGTCGTCTATGAGAAAAATCCGGATTACTGGCGGGGAGAGCCTGCCTTGGATGAGGTTATTCTGAAGGTTATCAATCCAACGACCATCGTTCAGCAGCTGGAAAGCGGGGGAGTTGATCTAGTAGATTCATTCCCGGTTGATCAATACCCGGATAACGCGAAGATGTCGAACGTTGAATACCTAGGTGCGATTGACCGTGCCTATACGTACATCGGCTTTAAGCTAGGGAAATGGGATGCAACGGCTAAAAAGGTAGCTCCTGATGAAAAAGCTAAAATGGGCGACGTGAATTTGCGGAAAGCGATGGCGCATGCAGTCGATAATGATCAAGTCGGCAAAAAATTCTATCACGGCTTGCGCTGGAACGCGACGACACTGATCCCGCCGTCTCATCCGGAGTACCATGATTCTACGAATCCGGGGCTTGCTTATGATCCGGAATTAGCGAAGAAAATTTTGGATGACGCGGGATATAAGCTAGACGGAAAATTTCGTACCAACCCGGACGGAAGCGAATTAGTCATTAATTTTATATCCATGACCGGCGGGGATATTGCTCAGCCGCTTGCACAGTACTACGTTCAGTCCTGGCAAGCGATCGGATTAAATGTGCAACTGGAAATGCTGGAATTCAATACTTTCTATGACCGTGTCGGCTCTAATGGTGAAGATGATCCTAAAGTCGATGTATATCAAGGCGCATGGGGCGTAGGCATTGACGTTGACCCAGCAGGCTTGTATGGACGAGACGCCATCTATAACTTCTCGCGGTATGCGAGCGAAGAACAGGATCGGCTGCTTAAAGCAGGCGTGTCAGCAGAAGCCTTTGATGTGAAGGTGCGTCAAGGAATTTACAAGGAATGGCAGCAGCTAATGGTAAAGGATATTCCGGTCTTCCCAACCTTGTACCGCGCCGTGATCGTTCCGGTTAACAAACGGATACTTAATTATGCGATTGGCGATGGAACGAATCTGTATCCCTATCAGATTGCCGTATCGCAGGATAAACCGTTTGTAGCGAAGTAATGAGCTGAGATGCTCGTACAAAGCATTTTATGAAGGGCCCGGCCAGAAGTGGTCGGGCCCTTTCTTAATATATAAGAATTTATAATTTTTCACTTATAAATGTGCTTATATATCTCCGCGAAACGATAGCTTTTGCCACTGAAGACGGCGACAGCCGTTTACGCTTGTGGCAAGAAATACTGAAGTGTGGAAGAGGTCAAAGAACCTTTTACAAGGATATTGGATCATTATGCTTTAATGTGTATAATATTTGACTATAAATAGAACAGCGGATGAAGGGAACTACTGGGATGAAAATAAGTAAGCACAATGCTGAACATTATATATGGGGCGAAATTTGTGATGGTTGGCATTTAGTTAAAGGCCAAGATTTAAGCATTATTCATGAACGAATGTCAATAAATACTTCGGAAGTTAAGCATTATCATCAAAATGCCCGACAATTTTTCTTTGTCCTAACAGGTACAGCAACTTTGGAAATTGGTGATAAAGAGGTTGTTTTACATCGACACGAGGGAATCGAGGTTTTGCCTCTGATACCACATCAAATGTTTAATAAGTCAAACGAAGAAGTTGAATTTCTGGTAATTTCTCAACCGAATAGTAAAGGTGACAGGATCGTAGTAGATTAATATCGTTTATGTGTAGCTTTTTTAATTAGCCAGACCGCTTGAAAATTGACCGCTTTGCTAACGGATAGCGGCCTTTATTTGCCTTTAATGTAAGCGCTTTAATTAATACAGAAAGAAAACCGACTATACCTTTCGAATGGGGTTTTACGATGGACAAGCTGCTAGAATTATTCCGATTCAAAAAAATCCGCGGCAAGCTGTTTATTTTAACAACACTGATTACATTGCTTCCGATGTTATTCATAAGTTTGTCCGTGTCCCAGATTTCCGCCGACAGACTAATGAAAAATGCGGAGAAGCATACCCTTGCCGCAAGCGGTATCGCCAATCATTACCTGACAAGAATTCTTGTCGATTTCAACGAACTGTTCAACGTCATCATCAGCAGCTCGCAAATTCAATGTACGCTTACCGGGGCAAAGGATCAGGTGTGCCAGAACATTCAAGTCGCAAACGAAGAGAGCGATTATAGTTATATTCGCAATTCTTACCGCATTAACAACACGATGAATACGATTACGCAATCCAAATCCTATGTAGTCCGTTACGTCATCTATCATATGACGGCACCGCCAGAATGGCGATTATACGGCAGTTATATCAGCACGGCGGAAGCGAAGGAATGGTATGAGGAGCTCGGAGAAGGTAACTTACCCGTTATTCGCGACGGTCAATCGCTTGACCAAAACATGAAGAAAAATGAGGAAACGATGCTGGTTGGAAGAGTATTAAGACGTACGAGCGGGGACTTTGCGCCGCTTGGCTTTATTATTTTAGAGGTCGACAAAACAAGTTTTTTTGAAGGGTTATCGTTCTTGAATGCGGATCAGCAGGCCCGGCTTATGATTGCTGATAAGGAGGGCGACATGCTGCACGCGCTGCCAGAGCGGGAAGAAGAGCAGGAGACGAACGAAAGCTTGTTCGAAATGACATGGCAGCTGGACCCGAAAGCCGGACAATTCGTCTCTATCCAGGACAAATGGATGAGCTCGATGCAGCATAATTTGCCTTTCGACTGGTCTCTCGTATATAGCATAGAATCAGATAGCTTGTCTGAGGATGCAAGGTCGATCCGGGCGATTACCGTGTGGATCTTTGCCGGAACGCTGGTCATGGGGCTGCTCCTCGCCAACTGGATCAGCGGCACGATTCGCAAGCCGCTGAATCGGCTGTCCATGCTTATTAAAGTGAGCGGGATGATTGATCCGCCGCCGGCTATTAAATTTGATCCGGAGGATGAAGTAGGACAAATCGGCCAACGGTTTATACGGATGATTCACGAGAACAAGGCGTTGGATCAACAGGTTTATAATGCACTCATTAAAGGCAAAGAAGCGGAAATACAAGCTCTTCAAGCCCAAATTAACCCGCATTTTCTATACAACACGCTTGAATCTCTCAAATGGCTTGCATTCTCTGAGAAGCAATTTGAAATTAGCGATGTTATTAGCAATCTGGGAAAATATTTTCGATTAACGATCAATAAAGGAAATCAGATCATTACGGTGAAAAAAGAAGTTGAGCATGTCATGGCCTACATTCAAGTGCAAAATTTTCGTTATAAGGACCGATTCGACTTCTCTTTAGCCTTTGAAGAGGACTTGTCCGGTTATTATGTGCCGAAATTTATATTGCAGCCGATTGTTGAAAACGCGATTTACCATGGTTTGAAGCAGCAAGAGGGACAGGGCATGATCATCATATCCGGTGAGGTTCAGGATAACATCCTATCGTTTCACATTACGGATGACGGTAAGGGAATAACGCCGGATCGCATTAAGGAGCTCACTTATGCGCTGGATACGGAAGAGACTAGCTTGACATATGGCTTGAAAAATGTGCATGACCGGCTGAAGCTCCGCTATGGCGATGGCTTCGGCGTAAGGATTCAGAGTGAATTTGGTCTCTACACAACCATTACGCTGGCTATGCCGGCAATTACGGAATCGGAGGTAGCAGAAAATGGTCCAGACGATGAAAGCGTTGATCGTTGACGATGAATTTCATATCCGCAGCGGTATTCATTCATCCGTGCCGTGGAGCGAGTTCGGTGTTGAAGAGGTAGAAGAAGCGGAAGATGGGGCAAGGGCGATTGCGCTTTTCGACGAGCATGCGCCTGACATCATTCTTCTTGATATAAATATGCCCGGGATTAACGGACTGGAGGTTGCCCGACATATTCGGCGCTGCAGCACCGCTGCCCAAATTATCTTTCTGACTGGCTATGACGACTTTCCAAAGGTGAAGGAAGCGCTAACCCTGCAGGCATCGGATTATTTGCTAAAACCCGTTACGTACAGCGAGCTTATGCAGGCGCTGAAGAAGGCTTCGATTCAAGCTGCCGCGAACCGCAAGGAGTCAGGGTATATGGATGAATTGAAACGAAGGCTGAATACGTATAAGCGGGCCGCGGCGGATCAGCATCTTCTGGACTTCCTTCAGCAGCGCCGTTCTTACCAGGAATCATCGGAGTTTTTTAGCGAGTCTGGCGTTATGCCGGGAGAAGGAGATATTCATGGATTTCTTTGCATCGACATCGACAATTTCGAAGAAACGCTCGGGAAAGCCTCAGAACAGGGCCGACAATTGGATTTGTATGCTTTCGGGAAACTTGCGCAAGAAGCATTGGAGAGTACATGGTTCACAAACGGAACTCCAAATTCAATAAATGGCGGACATGTGCTGCATTTGAGTGAAAGCCGGCTGCTGGTCTGGATGAGGCTGTCTGAAGGAGACGATGACGGGATAAAATCTGAAGCCGTAATGATGGGGATGGCAAAGCAATTGCAGGAGGTATATCGGAGCTATCTCAGACTCTCTGTTACGATCGGCATTAGCGGGACCACGGGAGCATTGGACAAACTGCATGAGCTGCACAAAAAAGCGATTAAAGCAGCGGAATTCCGGGCGGTTCTCGGTTTATGCAGCATTATTCCTGCTCGCCTGCTGGAAGCGCCGGGAAGCAGCCGAAAAAATTTGCTCGCTAAAGAATTGTTCATGCTGGGTGAACTCCGGGCAGGAAGCGGGGTAGAGTACCAGGGCATTCTGGAGGAATGGATCGATGAGTTGAAGGATGTTCCCTTGCCGGAAGCACGCATGATCGCTTCACAGCTTGTCGTTTATGCGACGAGGCTGTACGTGGAGACGGGGCATGAGCTTCCTAAAGAAGCCGGGGAGCCGCTTGCGGCAATGTCGGGCTGCGAAACGATTCAGTCTCTGGCAGCATTCATCCGGGGTTTTATTGCCATTTTATCCGAACAGATCCGGCAAACGAAGAAAAGACCCGCAATGAATATGATCGAACAAGCGAAAGAGTGGATCCGTGAGCATCTCAGCGAAGAGATCAGTCTGCAGTCGCTTGCTGCTGCGCTTCACATGAACCCCTTTTACTTAAGCCGGCTGTTCAAGCAGGAAACGGATGAAACCTATTTAGAGTTTACAACGAGAATCCGCTTCGAGAAAGCCCGTGAGCTGCTTACGGGAAGCGCGCTCAAGATGCATGAAATTGCGGCACTAGTCGGATATAAAGATGCCAACTACTTCAGCATTGCCTTTAAGAAGCATCAAGGTATCAATCCTACCGATTTTAGAAAGAGGTTTCAATAGAAATATAAGCTATCCAAAAAAGAAGTCAATAATTCAAAGAGTGCCGCAACTTATTCTATGGAAACCTTCCATCCAATAACGGCATAATAACCTTGTAAGCGCAACCAAAAATTGAAGGGGGACGCAACGAATGTCACAACGAAGAGGCAGAATGATTGTTTTACTAGTCATGCTATGTTTAGTACTCATCGTTACTGCGTGCAGCAGCAACTCGGGCAACTCAGGCAATTCGGGCAATGCAGGCAACGACGAGCCGGTCAATGATTCCGGCAGCGAAGATAAGCCGAGCGGCGAGAAGGTTAAGCTCAAATTCATGTATTGGGGCAGTGCTTTCGAGAAAGAAGCGATGGAAAAAATGATTAAGGCTTTTAACTCCTCGCATCCGAATATCGAGGTGAAAGGCGAACACGTTCCCGGCGATTACAATGCGAAGATCAATACGCTGATGGCAACCGGCGATCTGCCTGACGTCGCGTATTTGGGAGAAGGCCTTGCGCTGAAATGGGCTGCCGATGGCAAAGTGCTGGATATGACGCAATACTTGGATCAGTACCCCGAGCTGAACAATCGACTAAAGCAATCCTATTATTATTACGCTCCCGGCAAGACAATAGGTACGAACACGGCGGCGGAAATGATTACGATGTATTATAACAAGGATTTATTTGAGGAAGCGGGCATTGAATTGCCTCCTACAAACGGGGACAGTGCTTGGACATGGGATCAGTTTGTAGACGTTGCGAAAAAACTAACGAAGGATAGCAGCGGCAAAACACCAAATGACCCAGGCTTTGATCCTAAAAATATCGTTCAATACGGCATTTCCTTCCCGACTTGGTTTGGCGGATGGTATCCGCTGCTTCTGAGTAACGAAGCCGATATTACGAATGCGGACGGCTCGAAGTTTACGATGAATTCCCCGGAAGCGATCGAAGTATTCACGAAGCTTCAGGATTTAATGTACAAGGATTTTGTCGCGCCGACGGCGACGCAGCAGCAGAACATGCCTGCGACGAATGTTAAGCTGCAAACGAAAAAAGTTGCAATGGCGATCGACGGGCAATGGGCGCTGCTTGATTTTGCCGCAAGCAAAATGAATGTCGGCATGGGCGTGCTTCCTAAATTCAAAGAACCCAAAACGATTGTCCTCGGTGCTCCGACCGTTGTATTCGCCAATACGAAGCATCCGAATGAAGCGCTGGAATTTTATATATACCATAACAATCCGGAACAGGTCGACCTGTTCAGCAGAGGTCTGTGGATGCCGCTGGAAGAAGCGTATTACAACGAACCTGCCAAAATTGATTCATGGATCAAGAACGATGCTCATCCTGCGGAATATAAGGAAGCCGTTATCGATTATACACTGAATTTTGCAGGGCGCTCACCGTCTTATTCCTTGAAAAACTTTGTTGAGATTGAACCCAAAATCAATGCAGCGCTTGATAAGATCTGGACCAATAAGGATCCCGCCGAAAAAGTGTTGAAAGACATGGAAAAAGAAGTTCAGCCTTTGCTTCAGGGCAAATACGACGCCGAATAAATAAAATGCCATGGAGAGCCCTTGTCCACGGGGGCTCTCTTCCTTTGCTCACCGGAACGGACCTGAAACTGTGGTTACGGAGGAATGATCATGAAACATGTCGTTGAGAAACATCCTTCCACGGTCGTTGGAAGTTCTTATAGACCCAAAATGTCCGGTATCGCCAGAATGGAACGGAATTGGGGAGTGTTGTTCGCGCTTCCCGCCATATTAGGTTTTATCATATTCGTATTTGGTCCGATGGTCGCATCCCTTATTTTCAGCATTACGGATTGGAATATCGGGGCGGACGTTCATTTTATCGGATTGGATAACTATCAGAAGATGGCGACAGGCGATCCGCTCTTTAGCAAGTCGTTGTTTGTCACCCTGTATTATACGCTTGGCAGCGTGCCGCTCGGCATATTAGCATCCTTCTTGATCGCGATGCTGCTGAACCAGAAGGTGAGGGGCCTTCCTTTTTTTCGAACGATCTATTATCTGCCGGTACTCGTGCCCAGCATCGCGAACAGCATGCTCTGGCTGTGGCTGTTCAACCCGGATTTCGGCTTGTTCAACTCCATGCTCAGAAGCATTGGGCTATCTGGTTCGCAGTGGATTTACAGTGAAACGGCTGCGATTCCTTCACTCATTCTAATGAGTACATGGGGGGTGGGCAATGCTGCTGTTATTTTCCTGGCAGGCTTGCAGGGTGTACCTGGGCATCTATACGAAGCGGTTGAAGTGGACGGAGGCGGCATGCTTCGCAAGTTTTGGCATGTCACGCTCCCTTCGATGACCCCGACTATTTTCTTTAACATTATTATGGGAATGATCGGCACGCTCCAAGTGTTTGATCAGGCTTACGTCATGACGAACGGCGGACCCAATAACTCGACGCTGTTCTATATCTTCTATCTATACCGCAAAGCGTTTGCCGAAGCTCAAATGGGCTATGCTGCGGCCCTTGCTTGGGTGCTGTTCTTAATCATTATGGCATTGACCGCCCTTGTGTTCCGGTCTTCGCGCTTCTGGGTCTATTACGAAGGGGAGGGGAAAACATGAGCGTCAGCACAGCGAAAATAGTTCATCGTTTCGTCATCTATCTCATTCTCATAGCAGGCAGCGTTGCCATGATTTTTCCGTTTGCTTGGTTGATTCGGAGCTCGCTCATGTCCACGGCTCAAATCTTTACTTTTCCGCCGGAATGGATTCCGAAGCCGTTTGAATGGAGCAATTACAGTGATGCGCTGACCGTCGTGCCATTCTTTCGCTACTTTCTGAACACCATGCTTATCGAGGTTACCGTCGTGTCCGGCGTTGTTATTACGAGCGCAATGGCAGGTTACAGCTTTGCAAGGCTGAAATGGCCGGGGCGCAATCTCATGTTTGGACTTTTGCTCAGCACGCTGATGCTTCCTTATGCGGTTACGCTTATCCCGACCTTTGTCCTTTGGAAATCGCTAGGAGCGATCAATACGTATTGGCCTCTCATTGTTCCGGCGTGGTTTGGCGGAGGCGCCTTCAATATCTTTTTGCTGCGCCAATTTTTCAGCACGATCCCGAAGGATCTGGATGAGGCTGCTTACATGGATGGTGCCAGCCCGCTTACGGTGCTGTGGAAGATCATGCTACCGCTCTCCAAACCTGCATTGATCGTTATTCTTATCTTTACGTTCATCGGTACGTGGAATGATTTTCTCGGTCCGCTCATTTATCTGAGCGACGGCAACAAATTTACGCTGGCGCTGGGACTTGCCTCCTTCAGGGGGATGTACAACGCCCAGTGGGGTTATCTGATGGCGGCTTCGACCGCAATTGTCGCCCCGATTATCGTATTGTTTTTTATCGGGCAGCGTTATTTTATCGAGGGCATTACGCTAACAGGCATAAAAGGATAATCACCATACCGCAAAGGGGAAGTAGCCGAATGAATACGATTAAATCACAGCAGCTGCAAAATTGGAAAAGCGTACCGTTTACCAGCGTAAAGATCGAGAATGAGTTCTGGGGCCCGCGTCTGGAGCTGCTGAAAAATGTTACGCTGCCGGCCTGCCTGGAAAAATGCGAGGAAACCGGTCGCATAGATAATTTCGCCAAGGCAGCTGGTCTGCTTGAAGGAGAGTTCCAAGGCATTTATTTCGATGATTCCGATGTGTACAAAGTGCTGGAAGGGGCCGCTTACGCCCTCATGCACGAACGCGATCCCGAACTGGAAGAGGAGATCGACCGGATTATCGAGCTCATTGCAGCTGCCCAGGAGCCGAATGGTTACTTATGCACGTTTTTCACGCTGCAGCAGCCTGACCTTAAATGGACGGATATGGAGAAGCATGAAATGTACTGCGGCGGCCATCTCATGGAGGCAGCGGTAGCCTACTACGAAGCGACGGGGAAACGTTCTCTACTTGATGTCGCATGCAAGCTGGCAGACCACTATGATCATATGTTTGGTCCCGGCAAGCTCCACTGGGTGGAAGGCCATGAAGAGATCGAGCTTGCGCTGATCAAGCTGTACCAAGCAACCAATGAAGAGCGTTATTGGAAATTGGCGTTATGGCTTCTTGAGGAGCGGGGGCATGGACATGGCGTTGGAGTGTTCTGGGATAATGAGGAGTGGGGGCCGGCGTACTGCCAGGATGACGTTCCCGTTAAAGAGATTAGTCATGTAAAAGGCCATGCCGTACGGGCCATGTACCTGTATACGGCAATGGCGGACGTTGTGCGCGTATCCGGAAGCACGGAGTATGTCGATGCTTTGCAGCGCGTATGGTCGCATACGGTAGAGCGCAACATGTATCTTACCGGAGGCATAGGCCAGTCAAAGCATAATGAGGGGTTTACCCAAGATTACGATTTGCCTAACGAGAGCGCTTACTGCGAGACCTGTGCTGCGATCGCGATGGCTTTCTGGAATCATCGGATGAATCTATTGTTTGGAGAAGCCAAATATGCTGACATCGTCGAACGTGAACTGTACAATGGGGCACTTGCAGGCTTGTCTTTGTCAGGCGATAAATTTTTCTATGTTAATCCGTTGGCTTCGCAAGGCGAGCATCACCGTGTGGAATGGTTCGGATGCTCATGCTGTCCAACGAACATGGCGCGTTTCCTGCCTTCGATTGGAAATTACGTATATGCCCGTTCGGAGGATGGTATTACGGTAAACCAATATATGAACGGAACTTGCGAGCTGACGGCAGGTTCTAGCGCTACGGCTGTACGTTTGCAGCAAAGAACAGAGTTCCCTTGGAACGGCAAAATAGAGCTTTCGGTTGAACCGGCACGAACAGACTCGTTTGCGATCCGGCTTCGGATTCCGGGTTGGTGCAGGGGCTACAAGCTTTCAGTGAACGGAGCGCCCGTCCTGTCAGCAGAAGCGGAAGTCAGTAAAGGATATATCGTTCTTCGGAGAGCATGGTCCGAGGGAGACAATGTTACGCTTGCGCTCGACATGCCGGTAGAGGTTGTTCGCGCCGATCCGAAAGTGGAAGAAAATAGGAGCATGGTTGCCATTCAGCGCGGACCGATTGTCTATTGCGTGGAGCAGGCGGATAACCAAGAAATCGCCTATCAATCCTTCTCTTTCTCCGCGGATGAACCTTTGGCGGTAGATTACGCGGGCGAAGTAATGGGCGGTATCGTCACTTTGAAAGGGAGAACCGAAGAAGGCGCCGCATGCACGTTTATTCCATATTACGCCTGGGATAATCGAGAGCCTGGCTTCATGCAGGTGTGGATAAAGGAAGCAAACGCAAGGTTTCTTTACTCGCATTAGTTCCACCATAAAATGCTAGTTTCAAACTATGTTAGGGGAGATGTTGAACGATGACAGTGCAGCAATCGTTGCGGCACACCGCATTCGAAGCGCTTCCGCTCGGAAGCGTCAAGCCAAGCGGCTGGCTGAAGGACCAGCTACGGATTCAGGCAGACGGATTGACGGGGCATCTGGAGGAGCATTGGGAAGACGTAGGCCCGGAAAACGGGTGGATCGGCGGCTCCGGCGAGAGCTGGGAACGCGGGCCTTATTATTTGGATGGGCTGCTGCCGCTCGCGCATTTGCTGGAGGACGAGGTTCTCATTGCGAAGGCGAACAGGTGGGTTGAATGGTCGCTATCTAGTCAGAAGCCAGACGGCTCCTTCGGACCGGAACGGATTAAGACCGTCAACAATGACATCGACAAGGGCCATGACTGGTGGCATTTTATGATTATGCTTAAAGTGCTGATCCAGCATGAGGAAGCGACTGGCGACACGCGGATCATCCCGTTTCTGACGAGGTTTTTCCGTTATGTATCAGTTACGATTGACCGGATGCCCCTAAAGGACTGGGCGGAAGCGCGCGGGGCAGAAATGCTGCTCGCCATCCACTGGACGTATAAGCGTACGAAAGAGGAGTTCCTGCTGGGTCTGGCAGAGAAGGTTGCGGAGCAAACGATGGACTGGACCGGTATTTTGCACGACTTTCCGTTCTGGCGAAAGGTGGAGCATTGGGATCACCGCACCCATGTCGTAAATGTAGCAATGGGCGTAAAAACGCCGGCCATTCGTTATGACCTGACAGGCGATCCTAAGGAAGAAGACGCCGTTCGCCGCGGCATTCGAAGCTTGATGACGTACCACGGACAGTCGCACGGGATGTTCTCCGGCGATGAATGGTTGTCCGGCACCCATCCGAGTCAGGGCGTTGAGCTATGCGCGGTTGTCGAATACATGTTTACGATGGAGCATTTGGTGCGGGTGTTCGGAGATGGCCAGTACGGAGATATTCTTGAAAAAGTGGCATTTAACGCACTGCCTGCTGCGATATCGGCGGACTGGACTTCGCACCAGTACGATCAACAGGTAAATCAGATCATATGCAACGTAGCAAAGCGGAATTGGAGCAATAATGATGAAGCGAACCTGTTTGGGCTAGAGCCCAATTTCGGCTGCTGCACGGCAAACATGCATCAGGGCTGGCCTAAATTCGCCGCGCATCTGTGGATGTCGGATGGCAATGGGGGGCTTTCAGCCATCTCTTATGCCCCTTGCATCGTGAAGGCGAAGGTAGGAGACGGGGACGGTACGCTGGCAACGCTTGAAGTAAGCGGAGGTTATCCGTTCCGGGAATCGGTGTCGATGAAGCTGGCACTCGGGCAGACCAAGCGGTTCGCGCTTCATCTGCGGGTTCCGGAGTGGTGCTCAGATGCGGCGCTTTTGGTTAATGGGGAGAGCATAGAGCTTCATGCCAATAAGGGTTATGCCAAAGTCGAGCGTGATTGGTCGGACGGCGATACGCTTGAGCTGAAGCTGCCAATGGAGACCCGAACCATCCAGAGAAATCTTTACGCGGTCAGCGTGGAACGCGGTCCGCTCGTCTATGTCCACCCGATTGGCGAGACCTGGCAGCTGCACGTGAAGCGTGAGCGTTTTAGTGACTGGGAGATTTATCCTACGACGTCTTGGCGTTATGGTCTGCTGAATGGTGCTGGCTTCTCCGTAGAGCTGGCGGATATTCCAAAGCAGCCTTTTCTGGCAAATCAAGCACCTGTGCGGCTGCGTACAACGGGCAGCTTAGTGCGTAATTGGCGGATGGATGGCAATAATGCCGATTCCCCGCCGCTGCGGGCGGACACGAGGGAGCAGGAGGAGCAGGAGCTTGTGCTAGTTCCTTATGGCAGCGCCAAGCTTCGAATCGGAGAATTTCCTAATATTCAGAAAAGATGATTATACAAAGGCTCTGCCCCTTGAGGCAGGGCCTTTGTTTATATATAAGAATTTATAAGTTTTCACTTATAAATGTGCTTATATATCTCCGCGAAACGACTGCTTTTGCCACTGAGGACGGCGACAGCCGTTTACGCTTGATTTGAAAAAATGGCAGTTTGTAAGTTGGGAAAATGGAAATGATTGAAAATCTTTAGGTTGTGGCTGCGTTAAAATAGCTGGTCATCATCAGAAGGTTATTCATGTGAAACGGATCGTTTATTTGTTTATGAGAGCGCTCACAAAATTGCTTGCCAGTCTTTCATAGTTGCAGTAAGTTAGTAGTATGAAGGAGGAATGAAAAGATGGAACGGTCAAATCTGCATTTACCTAGAAGTCAGCCTGAAGCACAAGGAATTCCCTCTACAGCCGTAATTGAATTTTTAAATGCTGTACAAGAACGTCATTTGGAACTGCATAGTCTTATGCTGCTTAGACACGGACAGGTGGTAGCAGAGGGGTGGTGGAAGCCTTACGCATCAGATATCCCGCATATGCTGTTCTCACTAAGCAAAAGCTTTACCTCAACCGCCATCTGTTTCGCCGCTTCGGAAGGGAAGCTGTCGCTGGAAGATGCGGTCATATCTTTCTTTCAGGATGATGCCCCAGATGAAATAGAGCCGAATTTATCGGCTATGCGCATTCGCCATTTGCTGATGATGGGAACTGGCCATGATAAGGATACCACAAACAATATGCACCAGAGCGTAGACGGGAATTGGGTCAAGGCTTTTCTCCAAGAGCCAGTCGAGCATGCTCCCGGTACTCATTTTGTCTACAACAGTGGAGCTACATATATGCTTTCAGCCATACTGCAGAAGGTGACCGGCCAAACGCTGCTTGAATATTTGCAGCCTCGTTTGTTTGAACCGCTTGGTATCGTAGGTGCGACATGGGAGAACTGTCCCCAGGGGATTAATGTCGGTGGTTGGGGGTTAAATGTTACCACGGAGGATATCGCTAAGTTTGGTCAGCTGTATTTGCAGAAAGGCGTGTGGAACGGGCAGCGTCTTTTGCTGGAGGAGTGGGTAGAGGAAGCAACTTCTGGTCAAATAACCAATGGCGACGGCGGAGCTAGTGATTGGGCTCAAGGCTATGGCTACCAGTTCTGGCGATGCCGGCACGGAGCGTACCGCGGTGATGGCGCGTTTGGTCAATTTTGCATCGTGTTGCCGGAGCAGGATGCGGTGCTGGCTATGACAAGCGGAACTAATGATCTACAGGGTGTCATGAATGCCGTGTGGGATTACTTGCTCCCGGCAATGCAGCCGTCGTCGCTTTCCCCGGATCAGGATTCGCATGCGAAGCTGGCGAAGGAGCTGGAGGGTCTGACCATAAACTTACCGCGGCTGCAGCTGGATTCGCCTCTGGAAGCAACCGTCGCAGGCAAGGAATATGAGCTCGAAGACAATGATCAGCATTGGAAGAGCCTGTCCATTTCCTTTGAAGAGAATGAAGCAGTTGTTCTACTGAGCAAGCCGGATCATGAATACAGTATTACCCTCGGCCGGGGCGAAGGGGTGGAGGGAACCACGCGGCTGCTTCAGGAAGAAGATAAACGCGTGGTTTCAAGCTTTACCTGGCAGCAGGAGGATATGCTTCAGCTGACCATGAGGTTTATCGAAACGCCATTCGCCATAACAAGCAGCATTCTGTTTGAAGGGGATAAAATCATATTGAATCACAAATCAAACGTTTTACCCGATCTGGCTGAGATTCGAGGGCGGATCACGGAGTTGGTATAGCACAAGAATATCCCATTAAAAGCCGCATATCATGCGGCTTTTTTGATATATAAGAATTTATAAGTTTTCACTTATAAATGTGCTTATATATCTCCGCGAAACGATAGCTTTTGCCACTGAGGACGGCGACAGCCGTTTACGCTTGTTTTATGAGGCAAAGTTCTAGTCATGGGATGATGTCAAAAAAATTACCCCATTCCCGATGATATCCAATAATGAAAGCGACAGCTTCAAGCATTCGAATGATGCGGTATCTCTGCCTAGAAAGCGAATATTGTATTAAAGAGAAGAAGGATTTCCGGTTCTACCTGGTTTAAGAATCAGCGGGATAAAAATCGATGGAAGGGCGGAATCAACCATGCAAACACAAGTTTATCGCCCGAACTGCCATGTACGCTTTGTTACAGCTGCTGCTTTATTCGATGGTCATGACGCTTCCATAAACATTATGAGACGTATTCTTCAAGCTTCCGGTGTCGAGGTCATTCACCTGGGTCATAACCGTTCTGTTTATGAAGTGGTGAGTTCAGCGATCCAAGAGGATGCGCAGGGAATTGCCATCAGCTCCTATCAGGGTGGTCATGTCGAATATTTGAAGTACATGTTTGACTTGCTCCGGCAGGAGGGGGCTGGCCACATCAAAATCTTCGCAGGCGGGGGCGGCGTAATCGTTCCTGCGGAAATTACGGAACTGCTTCAGTACGGGATTGCCAGGATATTTTCATCTGACGATGGGCGTGAAATGGGGCTGCAGGGCATGATCAATCACATGATCAAGGAATGCGATTATCCGGCACCGAAGCAGGCGGAACGGGATTTCGCGGCATTGAAGGATAGAAACTGGGGAGCCATTGCCAAATTGATATCGCTAGCCGAAGAACATGTGTCTAAGGCTGACTTGGATGATTCCGAATTAGCCGTTCTGAAGAAATTGCATGCAGAAGTCCCCGATGTTCCGGTACTCGGAATTACAGGAACCGGAGGTGCGGGGAAAAGCTCGTTGACTGACGAATTGGTTCGCCGGTATCTCGCTCAATTCCCAGACCGTTCGATTGCCGTAATTTCTGTTGACCCGTCCAAGATGAAATCGGGCGGGGCGCTGCTCGGTGACCGCATCCGGATGAATGCGATCCATAATCCCAGAGTGTATATGCGCAGCATGGCGACAAGAGGATCCAAGTCCGAGATAAGCGAGGCTTTGAAGGACGCAATCAATATCGTCAAGCTTGCTGGCTACGATTTTGTCATCATCGAAACAAGCGGGATCGGCCAAGGCGGAGCTGCCATCATAGACCTGTGTGATGTGGCTATGTACGTCATGACTAGTGAATTTGGTGCAGCTACCCAGCTGGAAAAAATAGATATGATCGACTTTGCAGATGTAATCGTCATCAATAAGTTTGATCGCCGAGGATCCGAAGACGCCCTTCGCGATGTGAGCAAGCAATTCAAGCGCAGCCGTCAAATGTTTGATGTGCCTGATGAGGAGTTACCGGTGTTCGGGACGATCGCAAGCCAATTTAATGATCAGGCCACCACGGTGCTCTTTGCCAATCTTATGAAGATCGTTAATGCGAAAACAGGCGGAAGCTGGCCGTTGCAACAAAATACAATGCTTACGAAATTGCCAAATAAAAATAGGATCATTCCGCAGGGGCGAACAGGTTACCTGGGCGAGATCGTTCATACCGTTCGTGAGTACAAGAAATTTACGGAAGAGCAGGTCACGGTCGCCCGGAAGCTGGACCATTTGAGGGGAACCAAGCTGCTGGTTGAATCCGACAGAGGACAGCTTCTTTCTAAATCCGAGGCGGAAATATTCGTGGAGAAGCTGGATGCAATGCTCGCATATTACGAAACCAGCCTGCATTCGGATTGTAAAAAGCGGTTGGAAGAGTGGCCGGAAATCCGCGAAGCCTACAAAAAGGATCGGCTGGTCACGAAGGTTCGTAATAAGGAAACGATGACGGACTTGTATATCGTATCACTGTCCGGCAGCAGGATTCCGCGGGTCAGCTTGCCAAAGTTCGAAGATGCAGGAGAAATCCTGCGGTGGCTGCTTAAGGAGAACTTGCCCGGTTATTTCCCTTATACAGCGGGTGTATTCCCATTCAAACGGGCTGATGAGGATCCAAAACGACAGTTCGCCGGGGAAGGAACGCCGGACCGAACAAACCGACGCTTCCATTACCTCTGCAAAAATGACGAAGCCAAGCGGCTGTCTACCGCCTTCGACAGCGTAACCTTATATGGGCAGGACCCAGATGAACGCCCCGATATTTACGGGAAAATAGGTAATAGCGGCGTGAGCGTATGTTCATTAGACGACATGAAGAAGCTGTACGACGGCTTTGACCTGTGCCATCCCTCCGTCAGCGTATCGATGACCATCAATGGTCCGGCGCCAGTCATTTTGGCGATGTTCATGAATACGGCCGTTCATCAGCAGGTCGATAAGTTCAAGGCGAATAACGGACGGGAACCGGATGAGGCCGAATTCGAGGCAATTAAGGCTGCAACGCTTCAAACGGTGCGCGGCACGGTTCAAGCGGATATTCTCAAAGAGGACCAAGGGCAGAATACGTGCATCTTTTCGACCGAGTTTGCCCTGAAGATGATGGGAGACATTCAGCAGTATTTTATCGATCATAAGGTGCGCAACTATTATTCGGTCAGTATCAGCGGTTATCATATTGCTGAAGCGGGAGCAAACCCGATAACGCAATTGGCCTTTACGCTGGCGAACGGATTCACTTTCGTCGAATACTATTTATCCCGAGGTATGCGGATTGATGATTTTGCCCCGAACCTGTCGTTTTTTTTCAGTAATGGCTTAGATCCTGAATACAGCGTCATGGGGCGGGTCGCCCGGCGAATATGGTCTACGGTTGTTAAGCATAAATACGGGGGTAATGAACGAAGTCAAAAGCTGAAATATCATATCCAAACCTCCGGCCGTTCCTTGCACGCACAGGAGATGGACTTCAACGATATCCGTACGACCTTACAGGCGCTGATTGCGATTTATGACAATTGCAATTCCTTGCATACGAATGCTTTTGACGAGGCCGTCACGACGCCTACGGAAGATTCCGTACGCCGGGCGATGGCGATTCAAATGATTATAAATAAGGAGTTTGGAATGGCGAAGAACGAAAATCCGCTCCAGGGCTCCTTTATCGTTGATGAGCTGACGGACCTTGTTGAGGATGCGGTGCTCGAGGAGTTCCAGCGCATTCACGATCGCGGAGGAGTGCTTGGCGCGATGGAAACCCAGTATCAACGGGGGAAAATTCAAGAGGAATCGTTAAATTATGAGCTTAAGAAACACTCCGGCGAGCTGCCTATTATCGGCGTGAATACGTTTATTCATCCAGACCCAAACGAGAATCGCTACGATATTGAACTAGCCCGTTCGACGGAAGAAGAAAAACAGAGGCAAATCCATAATTTGAATGCCTTTCGACTTCAGCATCAGGACCATTGCGACGTTGCGCTTAACCGTTTGAAACAGGTCGCCCTGGAAGACGGTAATTTGTTAGAAGCGTTAATGGAAGCCGTAAAATCAGCCACGCTTGGACAGATCACAAGCGCTTTATATGAAATAGGGGGTCAATACCGCCGGAATATGTAAGTTCAAAAGAGGAGGAATTGTATGAAAATCTACACGAAATCGGGAGACAAGGGCCAAACCAGCCTAGTTTACGGGCAGCGGGTGTCGAAGCATTCCCCTCGGGTCCATGCCTACGGGACATGCGATGAAGCGAATTCGATGATCGGCTTGGCACTTTCTTACCTGGGGCAGGAGCAAGAATGGACTTCTTTCCGGCAGCTCTTTCATGTTATTCAAACAAAGCTGTTTCATGTGGGGGCAGAATTGGCAACTCCTCGAGGCAAGAAGGTCGCATGGTCGATTTTGGAAGAGGATGTTCGTTATCTGGAGGAGCAAATTGACGATATGGAGGCAAATTTGCCCCCGTTAGCCAATTTCATTTTACCGGGTGGTCATGTATGCGCTGCTTCGCTTCATGCAGCAAGAACTATCGTAAGGCGAGCGGAAAGAACGGCCGTAGAGGTTCAACAGGAGGAGGAAATCAATCCGATTGTCCTGCCTTATTTAAACCGCTTATCTGATTTGCTGTTCGTGGCTGCCCGGTATATCAATCACCGGACGGGACATCCCGATCTCATATTGCATACTTCATAGAAATAATTGAATCGGAGGAAGGGCGTTGCATAGTTAAATAAAAGCGGCAGTCTAAAACATTTCAAATGTTTTAGATTGCCGCTTTTTATTAATTATCGTGTTTTTAATGTATAGTAACCGGATTAAAAGTTGAAATTGTCCGGATCAGGACCAAAGCGGTGATCACGGTTAAGCGCGCGGATTTGAGCGACCTCATCTGCATTCAGCTCAAAATCGAAAATATCCGCATTTTCCTTCTGGCGAACGGGATTAACCGATTTTGGAATCGTAACGACTCCATTCTGGAGATCCCAGCGAAGCACTACCTGAGCAGGTGACTTGCCGTATTTCGCGCCAATCTGTACAAGAATGCTATGATCCAGGTTTCCTTGCATAAGCGGGCTCCATGCCATCAGCTGGATATTGCTGCTTTTTGCAAATTGGTGAAGCTCCGCTTGTGTGAGAAGCGGGTGATATTCCACTTGATTGACCATCGGAACAAACTCTCCGGAGGTAATGACATCGCGCAGATGATGAATCTGAAAATTGCTGACTCCAATCGCCCGTACGTAGCCGTCACGGTAAAGCTTCTCAAGTGCGCGCCAGGTTTCCGTGTATTTTTCTTTGACAGGCCAGTGAATGAGCAGTAGATCAACAACGTCAATGTCAAGCTTCCGTCTGCTGTCTTCAAATGCCGTAAGCGTGGATTCATACCCTTGATGGGCATTCCAAATCTTTGTCGTTACAAATATTTCATCCCGCGCGATACCGCTGTTGCGAATTCCCGCGCCTACGCCCGTTTCATTGTTATAAGCGGCTGCAGTATCAATACTTCTGTAACCAGCTTCAATTGCGGAGGCAACCGTTCTTTCTGCCTCGCCGTCATCCTTTACTTTCCATACGCCAAGGCCTAGCCAAGGCATTTTAACGCCGTTGCTTAATATGGTGGATTCAATAAGTGCTTTGGTCATTTATATACACCCTCCCATTAAAGTGACAATTCCAAAATGGCTTTAACATCTTGTTTCTCCAAACGTTTGAATGAACCGATAGCGCCGTAACGAACCGCTTCTTCAGCCATGCGATCCAGCTTTTCGCTTCCGATCTCGAAGTCGGCAAGACGTGACTCGGCTCCGATTCGCGTGAAGAAGTCACGTGTTGCTTGAATGCCTTCAAGCGCAATTTCGTTGTCCGATTTTCCTTCCGGATTTACGCCCCATACGCGAGTTGCATATTGCAAGAAACGATCGATCCGCTCCTCATGGACGTATTTCATCCAATTCGGGAAAATAACCGCGAGGCCAGCACCGTGCGGGATATCATAAATCGCGCTTACTTCATGCTCAATGCCGTGGGAAGCCCAGTCATTGGCCATGCCGACGCTGATCATACCGCCGTTTAATGCCATAGTACCACACCACATAAGGTTCGCCCGGGCAGCGGCATCCTCTGGGTTTTCTAGAGCGATCTCCACGTTCTCAATGACCGTTTGCAGGATGGATTCACAGAAGCGCTCCTGCAGAGGCGTGTTTTCCGTTAAGCTGAAGTACTGTTCGAATACATGTGACATAATGTCGACAGCTCCGTTAACGGTGTGATTGCGCGGCACCGTATAGGTAAGCGTCGGATCGAGAATGGAGAACTTAGGATAGGTATGAGAGCTGCCAAAAGCACGCTTTAGTTTTTCTTCCCAGTTGGTAACGACGGAATTGCCGTTCATTTCAGAGCCGGTTGCAGCCAGTGTCAAAATAGTGCCGATCGGCAGCGCCTTCTCGATTACAGCTTTGCCTGTGAAGAAATCCCAAACATCGCCTTCGTATGGAACCCCTGCAGCAATAGCCTTGGAAGCGTCGATGACACTGCCGCCGCCGACAGCGAGAATGAAATCAACGCCATGCTCGCGGCAAAGGTCTATTCCTTTATTCACGGTAGTCAGGCGCGGGTTTGGTTCAATATTAGGAAGCTCGTGCACGGTGATGCCGGCTTCTTGAAGGAGGCCGATGGTTTTATCGTACAATCCGGTTTTTTTAACGCTTCCTGAGCCATAAACGAGCAGGACCGTTTTTCCGTATTTAGAAGTAAGCTTACCTACTTGATCTGCAGTGCCTTCACCGAAAACGATGTGAGTCGGGTTTACAAATTGAAATGAGTTCATGCTGAACCTCCCAAAGTTATTTAGATAACCAAACAGGTAACTAAATGTCTTTAAAGTTATGTATACGCCGTTTATTTTAGTGATATCGCATTAACTTGTCAAGTTGAACGGGAGATAAGCATTGAAAGGATAACTTTTTAGTTATATAATGATTGGCAATTAGCTAGAGATAAAGGGGAAGCCGGAATGGAAGTCGAAGTAAGCAGTCGCAACATAAAGTTTTTTGAATGCCTCTCATCGCTGACACGGGTTAAAATGATCGAACTGCTGGGCGTACAACCGCTGAATATCAAAAGCTTGTCTGAGGCGCTAGACATAAAGTCTCCTATAGTAACCAGGCATATTCATATGTTGGAGGAAGCAGGCATTGTTCGCTGCGAGAGCGTGGCAGGCAAGCGCGGAATGCAGAAGATTTGCCATCTCCAGCTCACGAAGACGATGCTGTTATTCAAAAGCTCGCCGGTCATTGATGAAGCAAAACGTTATGAGGTATCGCTCCCGGTTGGTCATTATTCGTCCTATCAAATCAAGCCTACCTGCGGACTTGCGTCGGATACACAAATGATCGGCATGTGCGATGATCCTCGTTATTTTGCCGATCCGGAGCATGTGCACGCCAAGGTGCTGTGGTTCGGTTCCGGTTTTGTCGAATATCGGATTCCTAATTATATGGTAAATAATGAAACGCCGGAATCGCTTGAAATTGCGTTGGAGATTTGCTCGGAAACGCCTTGCAGCGTCAATCATTTGCCGTCGGACATTTCTTTTACGATAAACGGCGTCGGGGTTGGGGTATGGACCTATCCTGGAGATTTCGGCAGCACACGAGGCTTGTATACACCCGAATGGTGGCATAAAAACATCCAGCACGGTTTAATCAAGACGATTCGCGTGAACAGGCAGGGATCGTTTATTGACGGGATCCAGGTGTCTGATGTTACGATTGAACAGTTAATGCTGGCTTACGACAAAGAAATATTGTTCCGAATTTCATGCAGCACCACTGCGAAAAACTGCGGCGGCGTTACCTTGTTCGGCAAAGGGTTCGGCAACTATAACCAAGATATCGAAGTGACGCTGCGCTGTCAGTAATATCTTATTTAACCCGGCCAAACTTAGAGGTTAAAAATTCAGCGTAGTGAAGTGCGTTACCGATTCGTGATTCAATAAAAGGAGCAATCGCTGCCAAGGCGCTTGCTCCTTTTATCTTTACCAGGCTCTCGTTCCCCGTTACTTCAATAAAAGAGATTGTTTTTTTACAGCCCTTAACTGATGTTCATGAAAAAACAAATGATCATCTTCATCCAGGTTTATCTACCTTATTCATGGTCATCGGCTCCGGCACTCGCATGAGAATGACGATACCTACGATGAACAGGATGACGAGACTGAATACGCCCATGCTCGTGTGGCCGGTGAGCTGCGCGGTTACACCGACGAGAAGGGGGCCCAGAATCGAAGCGAACTTGTCGAAAATATTATAAAACCCGAAAAACCGGTTTGCGTTCTCTTTTGGCACCATCCGCGCGAAGTAAGCCCGGCTCAGCGCCTGGATGCCGCCTTGCGAGGTGGCGACCAGCATCGCAAGCACCCAGAAGTCGAATGCCGACTTCATGAAATACGCGTAGATACATACGAAGATATAGACGCAGATGCCGACGTATAGCATGATTTTGCCCGAGAACCGATCCGCCAGACGCCCGTACAACAACGCGAACGGAGCAGCGACGACTTGCGTGACGAACAATATGATGAGCAGATCCGTCGATTCTATGCCGAGATCGGTTCCATAGGCGGTGGACATCGTAATGATCGTACCGACGCCGTCGATGTAGAAAAAATAAGCGAGCAAGAATAGGAAAATCGCGCGATGCTGCTTGATTTGCTTTAAGGTCTCGTAGAGGCGCTTGAAGCTGTTCGCGACGATGCGGGGCTCGCGGTTCAAGTAATGCTTCTGGTGTACGTTGCGGAGCATAGGCAGTGTGAAGACACCCCACCAGAGGGCCGTAATGAAGAACGAGATTTGGCTCGCCGCCGTGACGGAGATGGGCAGAACCTCTTGCCCAGCAAGAAGAATGATCACAATGCTGATGATAAAAGGAATCGTGCTCCCTATATACCCGAGGGCAAATCCGCGGGCAGACACCTTGTTCATCCGTTTGTCATCGGTGACGTCCACGAGGAAGGCGTCGTAGAACACATTGGAGCCCGCCGAGCCTATCGCGATGAACATATAACAGACGAGCAGCAGCTCCCAACTTTCGTTCGGAATAAACGTGAGCAGCGCGGTGGCGACGATACCGAGCAAGCTGAAGCCGGCAAAAAACGTTTTTTTGAACCCTTGGTAATCGGCAATCGTGCCCATGATTGGGCCTAACAAGGCGAGGATAAACGTCGAAATGGCAATCGCATATCCCAGGTAAGCCGTAGAATTCGCGGCGCTAACGCCAGCATCCTCAGCCGCCGCTTTGTAGAAGAGCGGGAAGACGGCTGTAGAAATGATGATGGAGTAGGCGGAATGGCCCCAGTCGTACCACATCCAGCTTTTTTCTTCCTTCGAAAATGACCTCATAAGCTTGGCCTCCTGAATGAATGAACCGAATGCTTTTATTGTATAGGATATGTGGACTTCCGGGCAGTCTGAATTTTATTTTCTTTGTTAACAACTTTATTTTTTAGTCTAACACTTTATTTTCATCTAACGTGAGATATTCTTTTTATTTGTTTGTTTATTTTTGTGAGATCAATTTACTTCCGAAATCATTTCTGTTTGTGTTTGAAAAATGTATATTCAAAAGAAAACAAATATGTTATTATCAATTCAAACAAATACAAAACAACATTCGGAGGTATATCCATGGTACAAAGTTTATGGGAAAACGAAAAAGCATCGCAGCTTGAAGGCGGATTAGCCGAGCTGGTATACCGCTCCAATATCATCGGCGCAGATCGCCGCGTTTGTAATTACGGCGGAGGCAACACGTCAAGCAAAACAACCGTGAAAGATTTCCGCGGACGCGACGTAGAAGTGATGTACGTGAAGGGCAGCGGCTCGGACCTTGCTTCAATGAAAGCAGGCAACTTTACAGGTCTCCGCATGGATGATATCCGCCCGTTATTCGAACGCTCTGAAATGCCGGACGAGGAGATGGTTGCTTATCTTGTCAACTGCATGATCGATTCGAAGCACCCGCGCGCATCCATTGAAACGCTGCTGCATGCTTTTCTTCCATTTAAACATGTTGATCATACGCATCCGGATTCTATTATTAGCTTGTGCTGCGCAGATAACGGCAAAGCGCTTGCGAAAGAAATTTTTGGCGACCGCTTCGTATGGGTACCTTATGTTCGTCCCGGCTTCAATCTATCGAAAATGATCGCGGAAGGCGTTCTGGCTAATCCTAATGCAGAGCTTGTGCTTATGGAGAAGCACGGACTGGTTACTTGGGGTGAAACGAGCGAGGAATGTTACGCGCAAACGATCAAAATCATTTCTGAAGCGGAAGCCTTCATTGAATCCCGCTTTGACGAAGCGTCCCTATTTGGCGGCGTAAAGCACGAGGTGCTTGAAGCAGATGTGCGCAGAAGCGTTGCTGCACAAGTTATGCCAACGATTCGCGGCGCAGTCAGCGATGCGAAAAAAATGATTTTGACTTTTGATGACGAGGCGGATGTGCTTGCATTCGTAAGCGGACAAGATTCCCCGCAATTGTCTCAGGTTGGCGCTGCATGTCCGGATCATCTCGTGCATACGAAAGTTGTTCCTTTGTTTATTGACTGGACGCCGAACGCAGAGGATATCGAAGGCTTGAAAGCGAAATTGGCTGAGGGAATTGCTGCTTACAAAGAGCAGTACAAAGCGTATTTCGATCGCAATAAGAACGAAGGCGACGTTATGTTCGAAGCTGCGCCCCGTGTTATTCTTATCCCGGGTATCGGCATGATCAATACAGGCAAGAGCTGGGCTATGGCACAAGTCAGCGGCGCGCTTTATCACCGTGCGATTGCCGTTATGCGCGGCGCAACGGCGCTCGGAGATTTCGTTTCGCTTAGCGAGAATGAATCATACAACGTAGAATATTGGCCGCTTGAGCTCTACAAATTGTCGCTTGCTCCCGCTGAAACCGAATTTTCCCGCAAGGTTGCCTTCATTACCGGCGGCGCAGGCGGCATTGGCAGCGAAACGGCACGCCGCTTAGTATCAGAGGGCGCGCATGTCGTGCTTGCTGACCTTAACCTGGAAGGCGCGCAGAAGGTTGCCGCTGAAATCAACGAGAAATTCGGCGATCACCGCGCGACAGCCGTGAAAATGGATGTAACAAGCGAAGAGCAGGTAGTGGCTGCTTATGCTGAAACGGCGCTTGCTTACGGCGGTGTGGACATTATCGTAAACAATGCGGGCCTTGCGACGTCAAGTCCGTTCGACGAGACTTCCCTTAAAGAGTGGAACCTGAACATGAACGTGCTGGGCACAGGTTATTTCTTGGTGGCACGCGAAGCATTTAAATTGATGAAACAGCAAAGCATCGGCGGCAACATGGTATTCATCGGCTCGAAAAACTCGGTATATGCAGGAAAAAATGCATCCGCATACAGCGCGGCAAAAGCGCTAGAGGCTCACTTGGCACGCTGCATCGCAGCTGAGGGCGGCGAATTTGGAATCCGCGTGAACACGATTTTGCCGGATGCGATTTTGCAGGGCTCGGCGATCTGGAACGGCAGCTGGCGCAATGAGCGTGCCGCGGCTTACGGTATTGAGCCGGATCAACTGGAAGAATACTACCGCAAACGCACGACGCTGCTTGTGAATATTTATCCGCGCGACATCGCGGAAGGCATTGCGTTCTTCGCATCCTCTAAAGCAGATAAAACGACAGGCTGCATGCTGACTATTGACGGCGGCGTACCTGCTGCGTTCACCCGCTAGGAGGAGTGCTGCGATATGTTTCAAGCACGGGGAGAAAAGAATTGGTACATTCCGGACGGCTACATTCCGCCGGATAGCACGGGCGCGCTCACGAGCCATGAATCGATTTGCGTACTGAACTGTTCCTCGGAAGAAGCACTTATCCGTATCACGATTTATTTTGAGGACCGCGAGCCGATTGAAGAAATTTTGGTTGTCGTTCAAGGCAGACGTACAAAGCATATCCGTACGAGCTCATTGATGAAGGAGGGGGCGTCGATTCCAATCGGCGTTCCTTATGCCATCGAGGTGCAGAGCGATATCCCGATCATTGTACAATACAGCCGACTAGACTCTACGCAGGCAGAAAACACGTTGATGTCTACGATGGCTTATCCTTTGAAATAATTAACCAAACATGAAAGGGTGTTCGATATGTCCGACCGCGCATACGCGTTTTTCGAAGAGCAGCAGCAAGCGAGAGGTATTAATTTAGATGAAGTGAAAGCAAGATTGAAAGCGCTCAAAATTGAGACGCCATCTTGGGGCTACGGGGACTCCGGTACTCGCTTTAAGGTGTTTCAAAAAGAAGGCGTTCCCCGCAATCCGTTCGAGAAGTTCGAGGATGCAGCCCAGGTGCACAACCTGACAGGTCTTGCTCCATCGGTAGCTATTCATATTCCATGGGATAAAGTTGAGGATTACAGCAAGCTTAGAAGCCATGCTGAGAATCTCGGGCTTTCCATTGGGGCGGTTAATCCGAACTTATTTCAAGATGAGGAATACATGCTCGGAAGCGTAACGAATTCGGATGCCGCCGTACGCCGGAAAGCGACCGACCATTTACTCGAATGCGTTGACATTGCCAAGGAAACAGGCTCACGCGATATTAGCTTATGGTTCGCTGACGGAACAAATTACCCGGGCCAAGGGCATATCCGTAAGCGCAAGGCTTGGATGCAAGAGGCACTAACTGAAATGTACAATGCAATGACGCCGCAAATGCGGATGCTCATTGAATATAAATGCTTTGAGCCTGCTTTCTACCACACAGATCTTGCGGACTGGGGCATGGCTTATAACCTCGCACAAAAGCTTGGACCGCAAGCTGAAGTGCTAGTGGATACGGGCCATCACCTGCCGGGGGCAAATATCGAGCACATCGTGGCTTATTTGATCGATGAGAAACGCCTTGGAGGTTTCCACTTCAACAGCCGCAAATATGCGGATGATGATCTAATCGTAGGCTCCGTTAATCCATACGAGCTGTTCTTAATTTTCTATCAAATTTTAAGCGCGGCAGGCGACTCGGATGCTGCTATCCGCAGCAATGTGGAGAATATCGCTTACATGATCGACCAATCGCATAATATCGAACAAAAAATTCCGGCAATGCTGCGTTCCGTACTAAATGTTCAAACACAATTCGCTAAGGCGCTTCTGATTAACCACGATGAAGTAAACGAAGCCGCTGAGCGCAATGATGTTCTCGGCGCAGAGGATGCCGTTCGCCGCGTATTTGAATTTGACGTAACGCCGCTGCTTCACGCGATCCGTGAAGAGCAGGGCTTGCCGCTTGATCCGATGAAAGCATATCTCAGCAGCAGTTACGGCAAAGACATATTAGTGAGAGGCAAGGGCGGTGCCAGCTGGTGACGATTCTCGCTTTTGATCTCGGCGCGAGCAGCGGAAGAGCGCTGCTCGGCCGACTGAATAACGGCAAGATCGAGGTTGAGGAGCTGCACCGTTTCCCTAACGATCCGGTTCAGGTCGGAGATCGGCTGCAGTGGGATATTTTACGGCTGCTGCATGAGCTCAAGCAGGGGCTGCTTAAAGTAAAGCATCGCGAGATTAAGCTGGACAGCGTCGCGATTGATTCCTGGGCAGTCGATTTCGGTTTGATCGGAAGCAACGGCGAGCTGCTTGGCAATCCTTATCATTACCGCGATCATCACACGGACGGCGTGATGGAGCAGGTTGTGGGCGAGCTGACGGCATCCGATATTTTCGAGAAGACGGGCATTCAATTTCTTTCCTTCAATACGATTTATCAGCTGGCAGCTTTGAAGAAGGCGGATTCGCCCTTGCTAAGAGATGCGAAGCATTTCCTAATGATTCCGGATTTACTCCGCTATTTCCTAACCGGCGAAATGTACAACGAGTTCTCGAATGCGACGACAACCCAGCTGTATAATCCAGTAACGGGCAGCTGGGATGAAGATCTGATCCGCGCAATCGGCATATCGCCGGACTTGTTCGGCAAGGTGGTTCAGCCTGGCGCAAGGGTTGGGAGCCTGCGGGCCTCTCTTTGCGAGGAGCTGAGTATTGAATCCATTCCTGTCTATGCGGCGGCGGAGCATGATACCGGATCAGCGGTAGCGGCGGTGCCTGCGCTTGACCGGTCTTTCGCGTACTTGAGCTGCGGCACTTGGTCGCTAATGGGTACGGAGGTTGATGCTCCTGTTATCAATGAGCAAGCCCAGCAGCTGAATTTCACCAACGAAGGCGGCGTTTACGGCACTTATCGCCTGCTGAAGAACATTATGGGCTTATGGATCTTGCAGGAATGCAGACGTTCGTGGGAGCGTGCAGGAATTTCGTATACCTTCCCCGAATTAGTAAGGCTAGCTGATGAGGCGGCTCCGTTCGCGGCATTCATCGATCCGGATGATCCTTTGTTTCTTCATCCTGGCGATATGCCGGCTCGAATAACGGAATATTGCTTGCGTACGGGGCAAACGGCACCTTCGGATGCAGGAGCGATTGTTCGCTGTATTTTGGAGAGCTTAGCATTGAAATATCGTAATGTGCTTGAGCTAACCGAGCAATTGTCCGGGCAAACCTTTGGCGGTCTGCATATGGTGGGCGGCGGCATTCAGAATACGCTGCTGTGCAAGTGGACGGCAAATGCAATCGGCAAGCCGGTATGGGCAGGCCCTGTCGAAGGAAGCGCGATCGGCAACATGGTCGTACAGTGGATTGCCAGCGGCGAGCTTGCGGATATCTGGGAAGCGCGCAAGGCCATTAGGGAGTCCTTCCCGGTTGACGTTTACGAGCCTGAGCAAAAAGAAGCTTGGGAGCAGGCTTACGTATTATTTAAAGACAAGACAGGAATCGCTTAACGGGCGAATTCAAATATAAGTGTGAAAGAGGTACGCTATGCTGGCCCAGGAACGATACGACAAAATTGTACAGCTGGTTAATGAGAGAGGCAGCATTCGGGTGACGGAGCTGAGCGAGCTATGTCAGGTGACCGAGGAAACGATCCGGCGTGATCTCGACCGCTTGGAGCAAGCCGGTCGTTTGCGCCGCTCCCATGGCGGTGCGGTTAGCGTGAAGGATCAGCAGCCGGAAATTCCTTATTTTGAGCGGGAGATTGCGCAAGCGGACGAGAAGAAGAGGATTGCTAAGGAAGCGATTAAGCTGATTCAGCCCAAAGATCGTATTCTGCTCGATGCCAGCACGACAGCGTGGTATATGGCGGCAAGCATGCCGGATATTCCGCTTACGGTGCTAACTAACTCGATTAAAGTAGCGATGGAGCTGAGCAGCAAGGAAAAGATCGAAGTGATCTCGACTGGCGGTATTTTAGCCTCGCGTTCTTTGTCCTATGTCGGTCCGTTAGCAGAGCGTTCCCTCGATGCGTATCATGTGGATAAGGCTTTCTTCTCGTGCAAGGGCGTTCATTTGGAGCGCGGCATCAGCGAGTCGAACGAGCTCCAAGCACGCATTAAGCACAAAATGGTCGGCATGGCAGATCAGGTGATTCTGCTCGCCGACTCCAGCAAATTCGGCGTTCAAGCGTTTACGCATGTCGCTGATTTGAGCGATGTCAACACAATCATTACTGACGGACGCCTGTCACCCGAGCTGCTCACCCAGCTTAGTGACAAGCAAATTACCGTGACAACAGTTTAGAGCATAGACGGCGCTGGCTTCAGCAGAAGCGCAGCGCCGTTGTTCATTGGTACATCATGCGGAATAAAGAGCTTTCCAATCTAATGGATAGGATACGCAGCACATCAATTAGTAATTTTTTTATTCAAACTTGTCTGACAACCTGATAAAATAAGTGTAAGAATTACGAGAGGGGTGCGGGTGTGAAGGTCTCATTATTTATTACTTGCTTAAGCGATGCGCTATATCCAAGGGTCGGTGAAGCGATGGTGCGCTTGCTCGCGAAGTATGGGGTTTCATTGGAGTTCCCTACGGTCCAAACCTGCTGCGGGCAGCCTGCATTTAACAGCGGCTATTGGAAGGAAGCGAGGGAATCCGCGAAAACGATTTTGGATGCTTTTGAGGACAGCGATTTCGTTATTTCACCATCCGGCTCCTGTACGGGAATGATTCATCATTATCCGAAGCTGTTCGAAGATGATCCGGTCATGCTGAAGCGCGCAAATAAGCTGGAGAGCAAATCATTTGAATTTACTCAGTTTTTGGTGCAGGTGCTGGGCGTCACGGACGTAGGCGCGGCGTTTCCGCATAAAGTGACCTATCATCCATCCTGCCACGGAAGCAGGATTCTGGGCGTAAAGGATGAACCGCTCGCGCTCATTCAAAATGTGAAAGGGCTGGAGCTCGTACCGCTGCCTTTCGCAGAGGATTGCTGCGGCTTTGGCGGAACGTTCGCGGTCAAAATGGCCGATATCTCCGGTGCAATGGTGACAGAGAAGGTTGATCACGTTCTTGAGACGGAAGCAGAGGTATTAGTAGGGCTGGATATGGCATGCTTGCTTAATATTGCCGGCAATCTGCGCTATCGCAACGAGCCCGTTCGCGTTATGCATTTGGCAGAGCTTCTATACGAAGGGGTGAAATAAGCATGGCTGGTGCAAAAACAGAGGCTACCGTAAAAGCAAGAGCGGATCTCGCCCTCAATGACGAATTTTTACGCAAAGCAGTGCGGTTTACAACTGAGCGGCTGCGCAATGGGAAGAAAAAAGCGACAGAAGAGCATGGAAATTGGGAGGAGTGGCGGGAACGCGGCAAGCAGATCCGTCTTCATACCATTGCGCACTTGGATTATTATTTGAATTTGTTTGTAAACAATGCGCGGGCGAACGGGGTGCATGTGCATTTTGCGAATACGACGGAGGAGGCCGTTAAGCTAACGCTGGATATTGCTGAGCATGCGGGCGCCAAATCAGTCGTAAAATCAAAATCGATGGTGTCCGAGGAGCTGCATCTCAATCAGGCGCTTGAATCCATCGGCGTAGAAGCGGTAGAAACCGACTTGGGTGAATATATCATTCAGCTTGCGGGAGAAATGCCTTCCCATATCGTTATTCCGGCTATTCACAAAAATCGTTACCAAATCGCCGACTTGCTCTCCAAAGAAGCGGGCTACACGCTTCCACCTGATACGACGGCCCTTGCGGGCTTTGTACGCAAGAAGCTGCGCGAGAAGTTCCTCGATGCTGAGATTGGCATGACCGGCTGCAACTTCGCGATTGCGGAGACCGGATCGATGGTTCTTTTTGAAAACGAAGGCAATGCGCGCATGGTTAGCACGGTTCCAAAAACACAAATTACGCTGATGGGCATGGAGCGCATCATCCCTTCCTGGTCTGATCTCGAGGTGATGGCGACCTTGCTGCCCCGTTCGGCGACTGGCCAAAAGCTGACGATGTATATGTCCGGCATTACCGGGCCGCGCCGCTCCGAGGATGCTGACGGACCTGATGAAATGCATATCATCATCATCGACAACGGACGCTCGCTCCAGCTAGGCGACCCTGAATTTCAAGAGCTGCTGAATTGCATCCGCTGCGGCGCATGCTTAAATGCTTGCCCGGTTTATCGCCATATTGGCGGCCATGCTTACGGCAGCACCTACAGCGGCCCGATTGGAGCCGTGTTGACGCCTTCTTTGAATAAAAATATTGCCGAATGGGATGATGTCGCTAACGCTTCCAGCTTATGCGGTGCTTGTTATGAGGCTTGTCCGGTCAAAATACCGCTTCACGATATGCTCGTTTATTTGCGCAGACGTAAGGTAGAAAGCGGTAACGGCAGCAAAATGGAATCGATCGGCATGCAGGGCTTTGCCACTATTATGGGAAATTCCTCGCGTCTTGGCGGTGTGCTGCGATTAGGGAAACTCGGTCAAAAGCTAGTCGTGCGCAGCGGAGTCATCAAGACAAAGCTTGGACCGCTTAAAGGCTGGAACACCTATCGCGTGACGCCTAGCCTGCCTAAGGAATCGTTCCGCGATCGCTGGGGGACGCTTGACCAAGAGCTGAAGCAAGGACTTAAGCAGATGGAGCCGTCCATGCAAAACCGGATGGAGGAGCTAGTGCGAAAGCGCGAGCTGGATGAGAAGCAGGGCAAAGGAGGACACGGTCATGGCTGATACGCATAAGCAGTGGCTTGAGAAGCTTGAAGCGGAATCGAAAGCGAAGCAGGAACAGTTTATGAACGGCATAGCCGCTAAGCTGAGACATCCGAGAATGTACGAGAAGCCGCAGCATCCGTTCCGCGGAGCGCCTGATTTCTGGAACGCGTTCGAATGGTCGGAAGAGGAGCGAATCCAAGCCTTTACGGACAATTTCCTATCGGTAGGCGGTCATATAGCCCGTCTTCCATCGATGGAAGAGGCAAAGGCGTTTATCGTTCAAAAGGCGGAAGAGATGAGTGCCAAATATGTCATTCGCCAGAACCAGCCGGAACTGGATGCGCTAGCATTGGAAGACTCGCTGACCGAAGCAAAGGTCTCGACGTGGAATACGGATGATGAGCAATATTGGCGAGCGCGCGCGGCTGAAGCGGATTTTGGCATCGTCGTTGCGGATCATGCCGTCGCTTATACAGGTTCGGTTACCGTATTATCGGCTCCGAATAAAGGGCGTTCGGTCAGTCTGCTGCCAACCGTACTCATTATCATTATCCCGATTGAACGATTGAAAACCAGACTCGGCGAGGTGCTCGTTACTTTTGATGAAGCAGGCAGAGAGCAGCTTCCGGCAGGCATTCACTTTATTTCCGGACCGAGCCGTTCCTCTGATATTGAAAATGATCTAACGATCGGCGTTCACGGGCCGGGAATCGTGTATGCGCTGCTAGTTGGGTAAACGCATGGGTGGAGAAGTATGACGGTGCGAAACGGACTTTTTATCTGCATGAGGGCTAAGTCGGCCGTTGACGCTTAGGAGGTGACAGGCTATGCCGCCATTAGAAGTAGAGAAGCTGTCGAAACGAAATCATTACGAGGAAATTACCGAACAGGTTAAACGGCTTATTATAGAGGGCAAGCTGAAGGTGGGAGATAAGCTTCCCTCAACCAAGCAAATGTCCGAGCAATTCGGCGTTGGCCGCTCGACAACCCGGGAGGCGTTAAGTGCTCTTAAAGCGATGGGATTGATTGAAATTCGCCAAGGCGGCGGCTGTCGCGTCATTCGCAGCGTTCCGGCGGATATGGAGCTGCCTGAGCTGGAGTCGCTTCGCATGAACCGTAAGACGGTGCTGGAGCTGTTAGAGGCTCGCGAATCGCTTGAAGTATCGAACGCGGCTATTGCAGCGGTTAAGCATACGGAGGCGGATAGTCATCATCTCAGAGCACTCATCGAGGAAATGGAGCGCAGCGCAGGCAATGAGGCGGAAGGTGAACGGCTGGATCTGCAATTCCATCTGACGCTCGCGAGGGCTACGCATAACTCGATCATGGTGCGTCTGTTTGAGTCGATCATGAATCATATCGAAACGGCGATCCACGATATTCGGCGGGTGGAGCTGTATGCAAGCACAGCTGTCGCGGAACGCCTTTATAAGGAGCATTCTGCGATTTTTGAGGCGATTGTGCAGCGGGATTCAGAGCTCGCAGCGGAACGGATGAAGCAGCATTTGCAGCATATTGAGCGGATTGTCTTGAAACACTTGGGCGAAAGCTAAATTAGCGGCAGCTTTAAGGTGACATCATAATAGAAGGCTGACACAGAAGGCTGGAAGCCCTACGATGTCAGCCTTTTTGTATTCAGATCGAACCTTTGATTATTGCTGTGCCTTGATTAAATCCTCAAGCAATACTCCATTGATCCTCAACCCGTCGATATTGCAGTCACGAAGATCCAGGTTGGATAAATTGCAATTTATAAACTGCGCGTTGCTCAAATCGGATTGCTGGAAAACGACCGGTTTGTATACCCCGTCAGGGCTATAGTTACCAAATTCTTCACTTGGAAGGACTACATTTCGAAATTCGGTTCCGAATAAATGAATATGATCAAACACGGCATGGCTCAGATTCGCATTTTTAAGTTCTAAACCGGATAAATTCGCATTCGAAATGCTGATATGGGACATGTTGACATCATCCAAAACCATGCTGCTCATGTTGACGTTATGTATTTGCGTTTTGGCTAAATTGACATCGTCAAAAACCGAAGCTTCCGCGTTCACCATATGAAATTTGGAGCCGGAAATATCGGCCATTTCTATTTCCAAACGTTTTCCATTCGCTTCCATCCGGGGCAATCTCCTCTGCATGTTTAATATATTCAGAAACATCGCTACATCATTATTCTACCAAAAAATACCGGCTGAAGCCTCTCTTATTTTTAAAAAATAAATAAGCCCGAACGCAGTATTCATCATGACAATGAGTACCGTATTCGGGCTTTCGAGTGCTATTTTTATTTTATCGTAGCTAAATACTTTTTAATAAATTCCTTTGCTTTGTTTGGGTTTTTGCTGTCAAGCCGGATGCCGATAATCATGCTCTCTTTATAAAGCGGCACTTGATCCACGAGCGCGCTGCTGCTAAGATCGATGCCGTATACATGCTCTTCGGTATCTTCGTCGGTTTTCAGCTTTTTCGCGACGCCGTCCTTCATAAGAGGCCCGAGATCGCCGTTCACAGCATCATCAAGATTCATAAGGACGCCTTGCATGCCTACCCATTCAAAAATATTCTTGTCCATGATATAAACATCCGGATGCTCGGTCGCTAAGACGAGTACGGCCTTTTGCATATAGGCATATTGTGCCTGCTCATCTGAAGGAACCATGGTAACGCTTGCTACGAATCTCTTCCATTCGGGAAACGCTGTCAAAAGCGCGGTCTCAATCGGCTCTTCTTTCGGCGCATCCTCCTTCAGCATATAATTGCCCATAAAGGAGACATTCAAATCGACAGGCGGCAGATTGGCGAGCCGTTCCTGTTCCTCGCGATAGTTCATAAAGCTGATAACCCCGTAAATAATAAGTGCGACTGCTGCGATAGCTCCGAGCGTGTGGAATTTGTAATAGCGCCAAAAATGATCCATTTTTTGGGCTTGTCCAGCCATCTTTTTGTATTTGCCGTATTCCTGCTCATTGAAAGCATCGGTCAGCTTGCGATCCTCATACTCCAAAATAAGCCGGTACGCCTGCGTAATCTTTGCAAAAGAATCCTCCGAGCCTTCTGCGTTGTCCTTCAACTTCTGCGTTCTGGAGCGGGCTTGGCGCATAAGCGTCGTATAACGCTTCTCCACTTCCTCTTTGGCAGCAAGCTCTGGCAGCCCCATCGTTGCATAGGCTTGTTTTAACTCGTCCACTCGTGTCACCTCAATTAGTAAGTAGCTCCTATATGATTCCTATCTATTAGTATACGGAATTCCGCGGTTAACGCAAATTTTGACGTATTCTAGCGTTCATTTGTCGTATCCGGTTACACGCTGCCATTTGCGTCGGTAGAAGAGCGGCATGTGCTCGCCGCCAGTCTTCGATTTGCAGCGGATCTGAATTTTGCACAATATAGCCGAATTATTGACTTCCTATTTTCGCATGTTTTGTTATTCTAGCAATAGGACAATAATCGTATAGGATGGTGTATTCATGACTATTTCGTTCAAATTTGATTTCGGAATCGGCAGCGCGCCGGCTTCCCCGCATATACAGGTGCTGCCCGGCTCGGTTTACAGCGAGGTTCCAGGCTATGGTTTTGAGTCGAATGAGCATGTCACCTCACGTAACCGCGATGAGCAGGACCGCCTGAGAGGTGCATTCTGCATTCCGCTTGATACGGTGTTTAGGATTGATCTCCCCAATAGCTTATACACGATTACTGCCACAATGGGCGATGCGATCGCTCCGACTTCAACGACTTTAAAATATGGCGTTGGACGCATCGTGCTCAATAAGGCGGTTACTTCGGCTGGACAGTACGCGGTACACAGCTTCACGGTTAAAGTGACAGACGGCTGCCTGCGGCTTGCGTTCTCCGGCATTGCGCCGCGTATTAATGCGCTGCAGATTGTTGAAGCCAAGCAGGCAACGACCATTTATTTGGCAGGCGATTCAACCGTGACCGATCAGGATACTTTTCCTTATGCGGGTTGGGGGCAGATGCTGCCGCTATATTTTAAGACGGATGTTGCGATTGACAACCATGCCAAATCGGGCAGAAGCTCAAGAAGCTTCATTAATGAAGGGCGGCTGGCTGCTATATTGGAACAAATCAAGCCCGGCGATTATTTGTGGATTCAATTTGGTCATAATGACGAGAAACCGGACGAGGAGCGTGCAACGGAGCCGTTTGGCAGCTATAAGGAGATGCTGGCTGTCTATGTGGAAGAAGCTAGAGCCCGCGGCGCAATCCCGGTGCTTATCACGCCGATGCATCGCCGCAAGTTTGACGGAGAAGGCCGGATTATCGATACGCATGGCGATTATTTGCTTGGAATGAAGCAGCTTGCGGCAGAGCTGGACGTTCCGCTCATCGATTTGGCTGCCAAGAGCAAAGCTTTATATGAGCAGCTAGGCGATGAGCCCTCGAAGGCGTTGTTCATGTGGGCGTACCCGGGCGAATTTATTCATTTTCCAAACGGTGCGCAGGATGATACGCATTTCCAAGAGCTCGGCGGCATCCAAATTGCCGGTTTGGTTGCTGAAGGCGTACGGGAGCTCGGCTTGTCACCGCTTCAGTTATATTTAAGATAAGTCGAGCAGAAAAAGAGACCGGTCTGGTTTTACAGATCGGTCTCTTTTTTTGTTTTTCGCTGCATGCGTGATGGATTATTTAAAAGGTTATCATATTCTGCATGTCATAAGGGTAATCCATTTGTTTTTTTATGTTTTGCAAGTCTTGCTCACTGAGGAATAAGCGGTTGACGTAAAGAGCCAAATCGATGGAAGTGGCTACGCCGCCGCCGGTAATCACGTTGCCGTCCTTTACTATGCGGGCATGGACTACCTCCTGGCAATAAGGCGTTAATAAATCATAAGCGTAAGGGTGCGTCGTTGCTTTTTTATTTTCCAAAAATCCGGCTGCGCCTAAAAGTAAGGAGCCTGTGCAAACGGAGATGAGATACTGCGCATCCTTTGCTTCTTTGATCCAAGCCATAAATGATTCATCATAGCGGAGCGCCCTCGTCCCAAACCCGCCCGGGATGAATATAATATCGTATTCAGCTAACGCAGGTTTGATTTTATTTATTTTTATCGTCATGCCAAGCTCATCCGTAACCTCATCTTGAAGAGCGCAAATATCCCAGGTGAAATCTTTCGTCGCTTCGAAATACTTTAAGCGTGTTATCCCATCATAAAAGCCGACAAAATCCAAAAAAGTAACGCCATCAAATAAAATAAAAGCTATTTTCATCGCCGCGGCACCCACCTTTCATCCTGTAATAATATTACATTTAAACGTCCTGGTATAGCATAATTATGAAAAAAAACGTCAGAAGGCTCGATTCGACGTAGAATTTGAACTACAATAGCAAAGAGTTATATTGCAGGTGAAAAGAGGAAGCAGAGATGTTTGATCCAACCGTATTCGAGAACTTAAAAGTAGCCTTTGAAAACCAGCTATACGATTTGGACACGCTTGATCGGAAGATTGATATTATTAATCGGATAGACCGTTTGGAGCTGGCCGTTATGTCACGGGAATTTGCGCTTCAATTCAAACTTGCGGAGCGCTTTACCGTGTCGGCAGAAATTCAGCTTACGGCCTCCCTGAAGGAATTGGCAGCCGAAATTTTGGAGCTGAAAGGGGAGACGCCGTCATGTGCGCTGCGTTTGCGTTTCTATATGAAGATGCATGACATTGACGGGCAATGTAAGCAGGTCGAGCAAATCATGCAGCGCATATGGGAGCCAGATACGATTCCTACACAGACGATCAGTTACGTATACGGCACAGAAACGCCGATCTATTCGAATGTAATCGAGCTAAGCTTTAACAGGAAAATTAGCGAGGACCAAATGGATGACATTCCCGAGCTGATTAAGCATATGCTGCAAACGTTAATGAAGCTGGATGAGGCTGCGGGATAAGCAGATTTGGGGAAATTAATATTTTCTTGATTTTCCCAGTAAAATACTGTCTGTATTCATATAACCAAAGCTATGCTATAGTACTTGAGAATAACCAACTAAAGAAGAAACTCCGGGGCTATGTCCATTGATGAGATTAGCAGCCGGGAGAGGTTCGCGAACTCCCTCTATAAAAAACTATGCGAAACGATTGTCCCGTCAGGTGACATCGTCGTTTTTGCGTTCGGCGTGAACCGGTTCGAGCCGCTTCGCGCTGTTTCTTTAGTTTTTTAGCCAGCGATGAAGGATGTCAGGCGATCTCGATCTTCTCAAACCAGAGAGGGAGATGCAGCATGAAAAAAGAAAAGGCGGTTGTCGTGTTTAGCGGCGGCCAAGACAGCACCACTTGCTTGTTCTGGGCAATGGAACGGTTCTCGGAGGTAGAGGCCGTTACGTTTAATTACGGGCAGCGGCATAAGCAGGAACTGGATTGCGCGGCGGATATTGCCAAGGAGCTCAATATTAAGCATCACGTTCTGGATATGTCCCTTCTTAATCAATTGGCGCCCAATGCGCTTACAAGAAATGATATCGCGATTGAGCATAAGGAAGGGGAGCTTCCGTCCACCTTTGTTGACGGACGAAATCTCTTATTTCTTACCTTTGCGGCTGTCCTTGCCAAGCAGCTTGGCGCGAAGCATATCGTGACGGGCGTATGTGAAACGGATTTTAGCGGATATCCGGATTGCAGGGATGTATTCGTGAAATCACTGAATGTGACACTAAATTTATCGATGGATTATCCATTTGTTATCGATACGCCGCTGATGTGGCTGAATAAAGCTGAAACTTGGGAGCTTGCAGATGAGCTTGGCGCTTTCGAATTTGTACGTTCGCGGACATTGACCTGCTACAACGGCGTTATAGCTGACGGCTGCGGGGAATGCCCAGCGTGCCAGCTTCGGAGAAAAGGACTGGATGATTATCTGGCCAAGCGCATACAGGGAGTACAATCATGATGCTGCAGCAGGTCTATCCAGCAGCCCAGCACCCCTATTGCTATGAGCTGAACAAAGATTTTCATTTTGCCGCTGCCCATTTCGTGCCGGCCGAGGAAGCGGGTAAATGCCAGCAGCTCCATGGACATACGTATTACGCGAACGTAACGATTGCGGGCGATGAGCTTGATTCGGCAGGGTTTCTGGTCAACTTTGCGATTATTAAGCGGCTTATTCATGATCGGTTCGATCATTCGCTGCTTAATAACGACAAGGAGAGCTTCAGCGAGGATCAGCCCGATCGGTTTCCGACGACGGAAGTGGTGGCGCGAACGATTTCCGAAATCGTGCAGCGGCATTTGGACGGCACGATGAATAAGCCTCAGTGTATTCAGGTTTATTTGCGGGAAACGCCGACGAGCTATTGCATTTACCGTCCGAAGAGAAAGGCGGGTAATGATGGCAGCTAACAAGCGGATTCCCGTTCTAGAAGTGTTCGGGCCAACCGTTCAAGGGGAAGGCATGGTCATTGGCCGAAAAACGATGTTCGTCCGCACCGCAGGCTGCGATTACAGCTGCTCCTGGTGCGATTCGGCATTTACGTGGGATGGCAGTGCCAAAGCAGATATACGCATGCTGACGGCAAATGAAATTATAGAGCAATTGAAGCATACCGGAGGAGACGTCTTTGAGCATGTGACGATTTCCGGCGGAAATCCTGCTTTGCTGCCGCAGCTGAACGTTTTGATTGATGCGCTCCATGAGCAGGGGATAAGCGTTGCGCTGGAGACACAGGGCAGCCGCTGGCAGGATTGGTTTTGGTCGATCGACGAGCTGACCTTGTCGCCAAAGCCGCCTAGCTCAGGGATGCAAACGGATTGGGCGGTGCTTGATGACATCGTATCCAAGCTAACAGCGGGAAAAACAAGCTTTTCTTTGAAAACAGTCGTATTTGACGAAGCGGATCTCGAATACGCTACCACAGTCCATCAGCGTTACCCGCTGGTCCCTTTTTATTTGCAAGCAGGGAACGGCCAGCTGCAGGAAACGGAACCCGTTCGGATGCTTCCATATTTGTTAGAGCGTTATGAATGGCTGATCGAACAGGTGATGGGAAATGCGGAGCTGAAGCGGGTCCATGTGCTCCCGCAGCTGCATACCTGGGTATGGGGCAATAAGAAGGGCGTTTAATCTAAATAAGCAGGAAGGGCGGAAGGGATCATGGAAGGAAGAAGCAAGGAGGAGCTGAGCGGCGTAACGCTGCTAGGCAACCAAGGAACACAATACGCGTTCAATTATACCCCGGATATTTTGGAGGCGTTTGATAATAAACATCCGAACCGGGATTATTTCGTTAAGTTTAATTGTCCGGAATTTACGAGCCTTTGTCCGATGACGGGGCAGCCGGATTTTGCGACTATCTACATCTCCTATATTCCGGATCACAAAATGGTAGAGAGCAAGTCGTTGAAGCTGTACCTGTTCAGCTTCCGCAACCACGGTGATTTTCACGAGGATTGCATGAACATCATTATGAATGATTTGATCGCGCTTATGAATCCAAGATACATTGAAGTATGGGGTAAATTCACGCCGCGCGGCGGCATCTCCATTGATCCGTATTGCAACTGGGGCAAATCAGGCACCAAATATGAGCAAATGGCAGAGCATCGCCTCATGAATCATGACTTATACCCGGAAAAAGTGGATAATCGCTAGCTATAGGCTCTTCTTGCCAGCCTAAAGTCCAGTGTCATGTCCTTCCCGAAGTCCATTTCATTCGGAATGAAATCACCTATACTTATTTTTATTAAAGAAAAAGAGCAGGTGAGCAAATGAGTGGACATTCGATGATTCGAAACGTGTTATGTATGTCAGTATTGCTTTTTACGATTGCCGCGGCGTTGTCGAGTTATGGCGTGGTGCCTGAACGAGTGTATGCAGCCGAGGACGAGTCGGAGCAAGCTAAGTATGTCCAAATAGATCGATTCATTGAATCTTCGATTGAGAAATACGGAGATGAAGGTTCAATCATGCGACTTCGCTAATAAAAAATGGACGCCGCTTTCCGAGTAGGGAAGCGGCGTCTGCTATGTTTATGGGGATTACGCGTTTCGTGAGCTCGTAAGATGGCTTCGATAGGCAAAATGATTCGTAGGCCCATGCCCGTCACCGAAGCCCAGCTGATCTTCGATGGCTGCTTGTATAAAGGATTTGGCGGTCCTAATCGCCTCGGGCACTGATTTGCCTTGCGCAATCTCGGCGGTTACCGCCGCAGAGAAAGTGCAGCCGGTCCCATGAGTATGGCGGGTATCGATGCGTTTGCTCTCTAAATAGACGAATCGGTCTCCGTCAAAAAGCAGGTCAACGAGCCGCTCGTTAGCGGAGCTGTGACCGCCCTTGATGACAACATTTCGGGAGCCCATTTGAAACAAAATCTTGGCGGCTTCCTCACGGTCGCTGAGTGTTCTTATCGGCATTTTGGCGAGCAGCTCTGCTTCCGGAATGTTAGGCGTTGTCACAAGCGCGAGCGGCAGCAGATGCTTAATCAGCGTTCGTACGGCCTCCTGCTGAAGCAGCGGGGAGCCGCCTTTAGCTACCATAACAGGATCGATGATCAAGTTTTGCCAACCGTAATGCTTGATTTTGGCGGCCACGATCTCGATGATCTCACTGCTGAACAGCATGCCTGTCTTAAGGGCTGAGGGCGTGAGGTCTTCGCCAATGGAATCAAGCTGCCTTCGAATGGCTGCGGCTTCCATCGGATAAACGCCCTGAACGCCAAGTGTATTCTGGGCAGTAACAGCGGTAATGACGGACATCCCATACGTACCGAGCTCCTGAAAGGTTTTTAGATCGGCTTGGATGCCTGCGCCGCCGCCGCTGTCCGAGCCTGCAATCGTTAGCGCTTTATATCGTTTCATCGACTCATCTCCTCGTTTATAAATTTGTAAATGCATCCTCAGCCTTTATGTCTGGCGGCAGCAGCTCATTCTCGCTTAACCAATCCTTGACATTGGCCCACGAAGCGGGATCCTGGTATCCGAACGCCTGATCTCCCGCATCCATAAGCGGCAGCAGGATGTCCAAGCTCTTCGTTTCAATTTCTTTATCGAGCGGAGACGTTTGGTCTTCATGCTCGAACAAGATGGCCAGCGCTTGCTCGGTATGCTCGGAAACGTATTGCTGTCCTTCAGTTATCGCGGCTAGAAATTTTTGGAACAGCGCTTGCTTTTCGCTAAGTCCTTGATCGCTGGCAACGAGCACAAGCTCGTAATAGTCAGGCACGCCGAAATCGGTAGGGTTGATTGCCGTCATGACATGACCTTCCTTGGCCAGCAGCAATTGCTCATGATTGATGAATCCGCCTATGATGGCATCCACATTATTAGTGGCAATAGCCGGAATAAAGTCAAAGCCTACATCGATCAAATCGACATTCTGCGGATCTCCGCCATCCTGTTTGATCATTGTGCGCATCATGGCTTCGTATAGCGGAATGGAGGAATAGCCGACTTTTTTGCCGACCAGATCCTTGGGCGATTTGATATCTCCGCCTTCCGGCACCATAAGATGATTGAGCGGATGCCGGACGATTGCAGCGATCGATTTTACAGGAATATCCTCGCCGCGAGCCATTAACACCTGCGGCTGGTAGCTGAGGGCCAAATCGATTTTACCAGCCGCTACGAGCTTCAACGCATCGTTTGTATCAGCAGGCATCTGAATATCCACCTCAAGCCCTTGCTGCTCGAAATAGCCATTCTTCTGCGCGGCATATAGGAAGGAATGAACGGCATTCGGGTACCAGTCGAGCATAATGCTGATTTTCTCTAGCTTCGTTTCAGCAGCGGGGGCGGGAGACGCAGAGGTTTCCATATTGTTTGTGGCAGCTTCGCCGCCGCAGCCGCTGATGAACAAGAGTGCCGCTAATAATAGCGGAGCCGCCGCTTTCAATTTTGTTATTGCGATCATTTCTTTTTTCCTCTTTTCTTTACTATCGATTTTTCCAAAAGCACGATGGCAGCAAATAAAACGATGCCGATCAGGGATAACAGGAATACCGCAGCGAACATCGAGTCGGCGTTCAAATTGCCCGACATTCTGCGGCTATAATAGCCAAGTCCTTCATTGCCTCCAAGCCACTCACCTATCGTAGCGCCAACGACGCAATAGACGATCGACAGCTTCAGTCCCGAAAAAAAAGAGGGCAGTGCGATCGGGATCTGAATTATTCGGAAAATATCCCAGCGCGTCGCGCCCATCGTCAGCAGCAATTCCCGGTATTCTCTGTCGCCTTTCCTAAGCCCGTCATACGTGCTGACAACGATCGGGAAGAAGGCCGTTAAGAAAACGACGGCGACCTTGCTCCAAACCGTGTATCCGAACCACATGATGAAAATCGGAGAAAGAGCGATGAGCGGAATCGTCTGGCTGATGACAATGAACGGATACAGCGCCTTCTCCAGCGTTCGGAACGCATGCATGCCTGAAGCGAGGAGGATGCCGCCAAAGACCGATAAGAGAAAACCTAACGCGACTTCCCGCAGCGTAGCGAGCATATGCCGACCGAGCAGAAGTTCGCTGTCGTCGATCAATGCCCCGCCGATGGAGGTCGGAGAAGGAAGGATGAAGGCCGGAACAAAGCCTAGGCGCACAATCCATTGCCAAGCCATGAGCAGACTGGCAAGCAGCAGGATAAAGAGGCCGTAATCGCTCAGCCATTTTTTAAAAAGATGTTTGCGCATGCAGCCTTCGCTCCAAATCTTGTCGCAGCATTACGAATTCCGGCTCGTAATTTTGCTCATAATGTCTTGGTCTCGGCAGCTTGACGATGATTTCCTGAACGCCCTGAGGTTCATTCTCGGAAAGTAAATAAATGCGGTCACTGAGCAAAATAGCTTCCTCTAGATCATGCGTTATGAAGAGGACTGTCTTTTGCAGACTGCCCCAAAGCTCAAGCAGCCACTTATGCATGCCGCGTTTGGTCATGGCATCCAGCGCTCCGAAAGGCTCATCGAGCAGCAGCAGTTCCTGACCGGTCACGAGGGTCCTCAGGAAAGCAACCCTCTGCCGCATGCCCCCGGACAGCTCGCCCGGATAAGCTTGTTCATAGCCTGCGAGTCCGAAGTGATCCAGCAGCTCCGTGATGCGGGTGATGCTAATTGGCTGCTTCCCCCGTGCCAGCTCAAGCGGAAGCAGGCAATTCTCAAGTACGGTTCTCCATGGAAGAAGCAGATCCTGCTGCGGCATATAGGCGATCTTGCCCAGCCGATCCGGCGCAGGCTCGCCGTGCAGCCTGATTTCGCCATGCCCAGGCTGCAGCAATCCGGCAACCAGCTTGAAGAGGGTGCTTTTGCCTGAGCCGCTCGCGCCGATAATCGATACGAATTCCCCCGGATAGGCTTCTAGTGACAAATTGGTTAAGATCGGTTTCTCTGAGGTTGAAGTGAACGAGTAGCTTAACTGATGAAGCGATAATATCGCGGTAATACGCATTCCCCCCGTAAACCAATAAAGACCCACCCATTTCCGAAGGAAAATGAGCGGGTCTGACGTTCAACAAGGCTTGCGCGCATGAATGAATGCTTCTGCTCCACTTCCCTCCGCTGGAATGATCCAGATCAGGTTCCAAGGGTCCGGAGCATGTGCTCCATCTCAGCCGTTAGACTCCCCTAGTGAATTAATTAGGTCGATATTCAATTTGTATTTTTTCTACTATAGCATACACTGGAGAGATGTAAACCATAATTATCCGAAAAGGCGTTGAATAAAATGAAAAATTTACTCATTACAGGCTATCGCGCCCATGAGCTTAATATTTTTAGCCAAAAGCATGAGGGCATCGTTTATATTAAAAAAGCGCTGATGGGCAAGCTGGTTCCCCTTGTTGAGGACGGTCTGGAATGGGTGATTACGCCCGGCCAATACGGGGTCGATTTGTGGGCTTGCGAGGTGGTAATCGCACTCAAGGACATCTATCCTCATTTGAGGCTTTCTATTATTTCAGCTTATAGCAATCCGGAAGAGAAGTGGAAAGACGATAAAAAGGAATTTTATCAGCAGGTTTTAAGAGGAGTCGATTATTACGCGTCGGTCAGCAACCAGCCCTACAATGGCATATGGCAGTTTACAGCCAGGGACGAGCTTCTGTTCCGCAAAACGGACGGCATTTTGCTCGTTTACGATGAGGATGCAGGCGAGGGCAGCCCGAAGTTTTTTAAAGAAAAAGCATTAAAGAAGCAGCAGGCAGAGGGCTACGGCTATATCAGCATCAGCTCAGAGGACATTCAAAGCATCGCAGACGATGACCATTTGTATTCGGAGCACTGAATATATTCATTGACACTTATGTTTTTCTGTTGGTATACTATGGAACATTACCTATTCCCGATTAAATCCATCGGAATTATAAAAACACGGAGGTCATGTTCATGAGAAAAACACAAGTTTCCTACACGAAACTGCTGGCAGCACTCCTCTTGTCCTTTTCTATTCTTGTTGCGCAATCCACTGCCTTTGCGGCATCGGCAGCTGCGGCAGCACCGGCTTTAGCTTCACAAGAAGACGGCGCAGCGCAGTACAAACAGTTTTTAAAGGAGAAATTTGATGTCGGCTTATCCGGCAAAGTGACGAAAGGCGAGTTCATTGAAGCAGTGGCGGACATTCTTGGTTACGAGCCCTCAGGCAAAGCGGTAACATTTTCTGATGTGCAGCCTGGCAGCGAGCTATATGCACCGGCTGCAGCATTGTATGAAAAAGGAATTTTATCCGGACCGTCTATTCAAGGCGAGCAAGTGCTTACGAATGCCGTAGCGGTTGCGATCGCGGTAAGGGCGGCAGACCTGAAGGAGCTTGCGTATACATACCCCGCCGCAAAGGTGAATAAAGCATTAACGAAGCTAAATGTAAAAAGCAGCGCGCTTGGCACGAAAGGCGCGCAAGAGGTGGCAGCCGCAGTGGACACAGGGCTGCTGACTGCTGATTTATATTCCGGCTTTAAGCCAAAAAATGCAGCCACCGAGCAATTGATCCATACTATGCTCGGCAAAGTGTTAATTACGAAAGGTTTGTACAAAAAGTATCTCGGTTATGTGAACGACAGCGATATTTATGCAAAGCTGAGCACAGCGTACGCAACTTCCGATATTATTAACGCTCCTAAGCTGCAAAACATTGTCAATACCGCGCTAAAGCAAGATTTAATTACGGGTTACAATATCAAAGACTCCCGTTTCGATGCTAATTTCATTGACTCCCTGTCCCTTATCTACGGGCATTCCGATTTTAACCACGCAATTCAGCTTATCGGCCTGCTCCGCAGCGAAGGCTTGAACGCCAAGGTGCAATTCGAGCCAAAAACATCCGCATTTATCTTTTTAGCTGAATGGGGTACGCCGGGACCAAACGTCGTGCAAATTGAAAACGGCAATTTCATTAATTACGATAAAGAATATGACCTTGAATTTGAATTTGCGAATGCGGCAGATAAAGAAGCGTTCCAAAACGTTATATTGACGTATGCGAAGAAAAACGAGGAGGGCCAAGCGGGTCTGATTGCCGCATCCTGGTGGCAGCCGCTTTACTACTCGCAAACCGAGCTGAAGGATTATGAAATCATAACGAATAACTTCATTACAGATCCAGACAGCCCTTATACCGTGAATCCGTTCTCCCTGAATGAGGATTCTGCTAAGGTAGTGGCGGGCTTTAAGGCGATTGATCCTAATGTGGTTGTTACACCGAAGCAATTTTGGGTTGATAAGCCGTTCTACAGATATTTGCATGATGAAGCGGCTTAATTGAACGCATTTTAAAATAATGATAAACAGCCCCGGCCGATATTGATGGCCGGGGCTGCTTTATGTTATCGTTCAAGGAAAAGGAGGCCGCTTTCATGACGATTATTGCCAAAGCCTTAGAAGCTCTTTTTAGGGAGCACGCCGATCCGGAAAAAGCTTTGTCGATGGAGGCGTACATGCGCGGCCAATTCGTATTTCTTGGTATTAAAACGCCGGAGAGGACAGCGCTGCAGCGAGCATTTTGGAAGCAGTACGACAAGCCGAAGGGAGAAGAGCTGCTTGAAACAGCGGAGTATTTGTGGCAGCTGCCCGAGCGTGAGTTTCATTACGCAGCGATGGGCTTGCTGGAGAAATACGGCAAGGAGTCCTTGCCTTCACATATTGATCGGCTGGAGCGCTGGATAACGACGCATTCTTGGTGGGACACGGTCGATTTTGTGGCTTCCCATTTAGTCGGCTATCAACTCTCGAAATACCCGGAATTAATCGAAGCGTACACGGAGAGATGGATTGTATCGGAAAATATGTGGCTGCGCCGCACTGCTTTATTGTTTCAACTGAGATACAAGCATCATACTGACACGGAGCGTTTATTCGATTATGTACGTCTTACGAAAGATGAAAGTGAATTTTTTATACGCAAAGCGATCGGCTGGTCGCTTCGTGAATATGCAAAAACCGATGCTGCCTGCGTGCAACGGTTTGTGAAAGAAACTTCGCTCTCGCCGCTCAGCAAGAAAGAGGCTTTGAAGCATTTTTCCGGCTTATAGCCGTTTATGCTGACCAAGCTGCTGCTTCGTCGAAGCATAATACAGCCAAGAGGCTGCGATGGCGAATACGGCAATAATCCCCATTCCCCAGAAGATGTTCGCGAAAGCACGGCTTAGCGGCAGCTCGCTCCGTGCGGATAGAATGATACCGCTAATCGCGACGCTAAAAGCACCGCTAATGAATTGGGACAGCTGGAACAAGCCCATGCCTGCGCCTACATGCTCGCCTGGCAATATTCTCGACAGCTCGTTGGACACGCCTGAATTTAAAGCGGAGAAGCCAACGCTCATCAAAATATAAATGGCCATGACAGCATAGATGGAGAGATCTGCGAAAAGGGCAAAGGACACGGCTGCTATGAGCAAAGGCCATGGCGCTACACGAAGCAGCAGACTGTTGCCGTAACGATCAATGATTTTACCTATGCGGCCCGAGGCCAGCATGGCTACAAGCGCTCCCGGAAAAATAATGAGGCCGGCTTGGCCGGGCGTGAGCTTGAATAAGTGAATGAGCACCTGCGGCAGCAAGAACAGCGTTGCAAAGTTATTAATATACGAGATAATGCCGAGCGAAATCAAACGGATATATCTCTTGTTGCGGAATAAAGTAGGTTGGACGAACGGATTCAAAGCGCGATTGATTCGAATCCAAAACAAGATAAGTGCGGTAACTCCAACGATAAGCGCAAGCCAAAAATGATTGGTTATAAAGAGCAGAACTCCCGTGGAGCCGATGCCGACTAGGGCTGCGCCAATGACATCGAAGGATCCCTTGTTTGAAGCCTCATCCGGCAGGAGACGATAGAATACCGGGATCAGAAGCAGCGAGATGCCGGTTACGATGAACAGGTCGTTCCAGCCGAAGTACTGGGTAATTGCGCCGCCGATTACAGGACCAAGCCCTAGTCCAAGCGAAGCGGCCGAGGTAATGAGCGCCATTGCTTTTCCGCGTCTCGTAAGCGGGATAAAACGTGTGATGAGCACAATGGTTAAGCTGAGCACTGAGCCGGCACCTGAGGCTTGAAAGAGCCGGGCTACAAGAAGCAGCACATAATGGTGACTAAAAAAACCGAGCACAGACGCTCCGCCCATCGCGATTAACCCAATGGTCAGCAAAAGCCGGATGGGCACAAAATCGGATAAACGGCTGAAGGTAATGGATGATATGGTAAAGACGATCGAATAGCCGGTTATAATCCAAGAAGCGGCTGAAGAAGAAAGCATGAATTCTGCCGTTACTTGAGGCAATGCCAAATTGAACATCATCGTGTTCATGATGACAATAATGATCGTTAAGCCTAAAAGAGGAATGACGAGACTGTCTCGAAAGGCAGGACGTTCCTCGGATATTAAAGGTGGAGCGGTAACTGCGGCAGTGTTTCTCATACAACCTCCAAAGGGAATATTTTTCTCTGTCTATATTTTCATTGTACGATAGTTCAGAGGAAGCGATTTTGTCCACAAAGGCAATTCGCTCCAAAATGCCAAAAACGAACTCATATATTTACGAAGTAAGGCAGCTCGACCAAAGCATAAACAACCATTTTAACCTGTTGAACAAGGAGATTCGTTTGGATGGATTAACAGGCCTTGCGAATCGAAAGACCTTTGACTTGACGATTACGGAATGGCTTTCGGACGCGATTCCTTTTGCGTTAATTTTACTTGATATTGATCATTTCAAAAAAATCAACGATCAGTTTGGCCATCTCATTGGCGATGAGGTTTTGACTTATACAGCCTCGAAAATAAGAGACTTTGCCGGAACCCATGATCTATGCTTTCGATACGGAGGCGAGGAGTTCGGCGTGTTGATAAAGTTCGGCACGATTCCGGCGGCAGTTCAAATGGCAGAAGGCTTGCGGAAGGCCCTAGCTTCCGAAGCGAGCCCGACTGGCAGCCCGATCTTCGTTTCTATCGGTGTTTCCGTATCGGCCGGGAAGGCAGAGGGAGCTAAAGAAATGATTGAGATGGCAGACAAAGCGCTTTATCAATCCAAAACGGCAGGGAGAAACCAAACGACCGTTTATGAGCATATGACAACAGGACGGCATGACTGAGTGCCGTTCTGTTTTTTTGTGCAGGCTCATCGTAGAAGCTTTGATGTGGAAGCAAGATTATGTTTCATTCCCCCTTGTTTTGTGTTACGGTATCTGATCAAGAAGAGTCGCTTCGGCATTCAGCAGCACAGCAGAAAGCTGGTGACAGCTGCAAACGTAAAAAGGGGCTGGATGAATGGCATTGACGTTTTCATTTCAGACTTTTCCTCGGCTGGAAACCGAACGGTTTATTTTGCGAAAGTCGGAGGAACGGGATGTCGCAGATCTTTATGAGCTTTATTCGGATCCAGAGGTCGTGAGATATACGCCGCTGCTGCCGCTTTCAGATCATGACGAAGCTTGGCAAGAAATGAATTGGCATCTTGAAATTTTCGCGCAGCAGGTAGGCATTCGGTGGTTGATCGAGGATAAGTTTTCCGGCAAGGTCATCGGAACCTGCGGATTTCTTCATTACGTAAAGGAATATGCCCGGACCGAAATAGGCTATGACCTGGCTCCCGGCTATTGGCGCAAAGGGGTCATGAGCGAAGCAGCATCGCCGATTCTTGCTTTTGGATTTGAATGCATGAAATTACACTGCATCGAAGCAAAGGTAGACCCTGCTAATATGGCCTCCATCGGCCTGCTGGCAAAGCTGGGCTTTAAGCAAGACAGCGAGCTGGGGGAATATGAGCTAGAGGAGGGGCATGTCGTGGAGATCCTGCGGTTTTCCATGCTGCGAAAGGAATATAGACTCTTCCATATGCTGTAACGCCTTTCGCAAAGAAGGCTTACAGCGTATAATAGGAGGAAAGCGGTTTTTGATTCGCAAAACCGAAAATCAAACTTCTAGGAGGTAACAACTATGTCCATCAGCAAGGCAAAGAAAGCAAGGCAAAAGCTGGCGCAGCAAGGACGCATGACGCCGGATGCGCTGCGAGGCAGCTGGCAGGGCGTCAATCCGACGATAAAACGAACACCCACTTTACAAGAGAAGCAAGCGAAACTAAATAAGAAATACCGAAGGAATCACGCGAGTTACAGCGATGGTTCCTTTTGTATTTATAAGGGGGAAAAGAGGTATGGTGAGGCTGGGTAAAGGGTTTTACGTTTTGAAAATGAAAAAAGGGCAGCCGTCCAGCAGTGAAAACTGCTTTGTGGCTGCCTTTTTTTCATTAGCGCAAATTACATTAAGAACGTACCGATAACAATCGATACCCCAATGATGATGGAACGAAGAAGCTGTGCGACTGCGAGGTTACCCTGCTCGATTTGCTCGCACACTTTAAAACGCGGCGTAAGGAAATCGAATAAAACATAGACGATGCATAAAATGACGATGCCTATAGCGGACCAAATCAACATGGAAACCCAAGAATCGGAGCTGTACGATACCATCGCCACGATGATACACAATCCAAGCAGCTTGCTGCCCATATACATGCCTGCGGCCTGATTGCCTTTGTTGATTTCTTCGGAATCGTTGTAACGGGTTAATTTACTGAATACAAATGCGCCGACACCTAAAATGACGAGCAGGAGAACAAGTCCGATTCCGACATTGCCGGCATTTTTCAAAAATTCATTCATTGTTGACCCTCCTTAAAGTTTTGTGAAGCAAAACTCGCTTCGAAAGCATACGCTTAAAGTTTTGTGAAGCAAAACTCGCTTCGAAAGCAAACGCTTAAAGTTTTGTGAAGCAAAACTCGCTTCGAAAGCATACTGTTATTCCACGATGGCGGCGGGGCAATAGTACGCCATGTCACCCGTAATCTTGGAGCCGACCCGAGGCAGCAGGCCTGCGAAAGTGCCGCCAATGACGTAGGCTCCGGTTAATAAGTACCCCTGCTGGAGGCCGGCTTCGGTATGTGCCTCGACTTCCTCCATCATAACGCGCTGTTGATAAATTTTTTGCTGCTCGCCGTAGTACTGTTTGATTTCCTCTGCTTCGTCCTCATCCTCCTGATTACCCCATTCCTCGCTTTCAAGCGTCCCGTCACCTGCGAAGAGAGTAGTTCCCTTTCCTTCGCGTCCCCAGTAGCTTTTGGCGACATAAGGGATATGCTGCTGTACGAATACGGTATTCTCGAAATAGGTGGGGAGGAGATACTTTTGAATGGTCTCCAGTTCCTCCACGCCAAAAAGCCGATGGCCAAGCAGCTCTGCGGATTGCTCGTTTCTCTCATATAGCGCCCAAATAAGCGCTATGAAGCCTTTGCTTTGCGTGAGGATGCTCTGCGGCGGGTTGATCAGCGCCAGCCGGCCTTGCTCGACAAGCGCTATAAGCGCTTCACCGACAGGCAGTCCCGTTTCTTCTTCGGTATCATGAATCAAATACTCAAGCGGATAAAGACGGTATAAAATGTCGATGCGTTCGCCGTTTCCATACAGTCCGTCACCCTCCACGATCACGAGCTGGTCCAGAGGGACAAAAATAACGGAAAAGCCAAGTTTGGAGATTATATTCATGATATATTCCGTATTGCATTTGTCCTCGACATGCCAATCATAGCAAGTGCAGGCGATCGTTCCGGTTAAGCCTGCGTTTTGATAATGATTAATCAGACTCAGGAAAGCTTTCTCCAGCGCTTCGTCCATTCCCGTGGAAGCGGAGCGGTGCGCGGTGTGGCGGCTAATGATCTCGTTGCCCAAAAAGGCGGTTTCCGGAATGCCGGTCGGTGTATCGGTATTATTTTCTATACATTTCATGCCCTGCGCCGATAGGATCCAGTCCTGCCTGGATACCCCGTGCCAAGGCGTTTCGATGCGCGCCGCTTGAATAAGGGAGGGATGAATACCTAATTGTTCTTTTAAAAACTCATCTGGCAAATGCCGCTGAACAAACCGCAGCGCTTTCCAGTAAATGCGGTCTACTAGCTCAGAGGCGGCTTGGAGCTCCTCGTATTCATCCGTTGTATACCCTGTTACCGATGGCAGGCAGTATTGCTTGCCATACATACGATGGTAAGGGATTCGCTCGGCTAGCTCGCCTTGAAACAATTCTCCATGCGTTAATGAAAGCGGAATGACACGCTTCATAGATCAGCCCCCGCTGCTGCTCTTCAAGCCGGAGCTGCCGAAACCCTTCGAGGAGCTGGATTTGTAGCTTGAAGATTTTTTATATGTTTTGCCGTTTGAGATATAGGTGCTGCCGCGGCTTGAGCCGTCATCATCGCAATAGCCGTCATTATCGTTATCCACGCACACACGCGAGCTCGACGTATTGCAGCCGCTCAGCGCAACGGGAACAGTGAGCATCAGAGCGAAGGCAAGCGCCTTCTGACCCCTCGCTTTTAATTTGGCTCCGGCTGCCATTGCTTTCTCATCGAACATCTAGAGGTTCACTCCTTTCAAAAAAACAACGATTTTGCTTCGGTCCATATCATAGACGGTATAGACCGTTTCATAGGTTTTCTGTTCGCTCACAATATAATGATCGAGCAGAAGCTGAGCAAACTCCAAAGGGCTGGCTGGTTCAAGAAGCGGCAGGGCGCAAGGATTAAAGCGGTAACCGTTCCAAAGCAAATATTCGACTTCCATATAAGGCGAGACGGTGACATACTCATGCAGGGCATTTCGAATGGCTTGACCGTATACCGTGTCGTCAAATTCATTGTAGGGCTTCGCATAAATATGATGGCGCTTACCGTCCTCGCATTCATTGGCCGTATGCTCGAACAGAGCATTGCGGAACACGGTCGCATTAACCAGCTTGCGTACAAAAATATCATCTCGCGTTACGGCTGCTTCGGTAATGGTTCGTTCGACGCGTTGATCCTGCTCGGACCATTCCAGGTAAGTCAGCAGGTTATTCACTACAATTACCGCCTTTCTGATCTAATCTTGGTGATGGTCTCGTCATTGGAGATCACGAACAAGCGGGCAGCGTTCGGGATCTTTTCTTCAAGCTTGCGGTTAATGCCCATATCGGTGCGATCCGCAATGAGCGTAGCCCCTTTGCTGAGCAGCGCTTGGAAGGCATCGCCATATGTCCCCCAACGGGGGTCAACGGAAACTTCAAATACGTCCTCGCCATATTTTCTGCTAAGCAGCTGCATAAAGATATCGACGTTGCCTTCCTTTAATGCGGATCTTACCGCCAGCCTGGAAACGGCATCATGCGATAAAATAAAATCATTTACTTGTACGTGGCGGAAATTGAGAATATGCTTCTCCAGCACGATTTCCACCGTCGTATGAACCGCGGGAGCGGCCTGCTCAATGCTGGAAGCGATGAGCAGTGATTTTCCATCGATAAGCGAGGTATCCTCAATGCGGGGATCGGCAAAAATAATCGCCGAACGAGCGCTTCGAATGCCGGCCATCTCAAGCACCTCGGCCGATGTCGGATCGCCGCTTACAAAATGCACCCGAGGTATGTCAAAGGGATGCTTATCGCTGTCATCAATGATAATTATCGCAATACCGTTATCCGAGTCGAGCAAATCCTCTACGGCCAGCTGCGCTTTTTTGCTCCAATTAATAACGATGATGTGGTCCTGACCTTGAAATTTCAATTTTCCACCTTCTCTTCTTCGCTGGAGTTCAGCTATGGAATCGATAATCTTACCAATTAATAAGCTGAGCAAACCAATACCGAACACGTAGAGCAGCATAGCGAGTATCTTGCCGGGAATCGTCTTGGGGAAAAAATCGCCGTAGCCGACCGTCGCCACCGTCGTCATGACCCACCAAAAAGCATTAAACCAATGTCCGAAGGTGACCGGCTCCAGCAGGAAAGCGATGGTTGAGCTGATAAATACAAGCAATAACGTAAGCAGGAAAACAAAGTAATTGTTTAGACGAAGAAGCCTATCGGTAAGTTTCAAAATGAAATGCATGCTTGTCACCCTCATTCGATATATTGCTTTTTACACAATACTATCTTTTCTAGCATTTTCCAATATGGCAAACAGAATAGATGAGAGCCTTTTTCATAGAAAACGGTCTCTGAGCCATGGGAGGACGGACAGCCACTCGTTTTTGTGCATATAGTATTATACATGGAAATGAAGGAGAGGTGGCGAAAATTGTCCTTGATCTGGTTATGCTCGATTTGTGGTCTCATGGGCTCTATCCTTACGTTTGCTTTCGGCAGCTGGCAGGAATCTCTTACATTATTGGTAGTGGCAATGGGCATTGATTATGTTTCGGGAGTCGCCGCAGCCATTAAAGAAGGAAAAGGTTTAAACAGCGTGATCGGATCGTGGGGGCTGACACGCAAAGGGTTGTCGCTGCTTGTTATTTTACTCGCCCATCGAATAGATATATTGTTGGAGACCAATAATGTGACCATGGGCGCTGCCATTTATTTCTATTTGGCGAATGAGCTGATTTCCATTACGGAAAATTACGGCAGGCTCGGCTTTCCGCTCCCGGAACAGCTCCGGAAGATTATCGCGGTACTAAAGGAAAAACGGTAACTTTTGGATAAAACTAAATTAGCTTGCATGAAATCATGGCAAATCGCTATAATAAGAACAAATGTTCTTATCTGGAGGGGTAGCAATGGCCGCTAATGAGGAAGAAACCCGCGGCAAAGTTAAAACGGCAGCACGTCCGCCGATACAAACCGAAGAGGAGCTTGAGCTTGTAAAGCGTTTTGTGCTGCTGGGAATCGTCATGCGTATTTTGGATCATGATATACGTGTGATCGGCACATCGGCCATAAAGCTCCCGCGGTTTTATGAATCTATGATGCGCGGCATGCAGGACAGGGTGCTGCTTGACCTTGCCGCAATCAAACGGCAGTTTCGGGAGACGGGCATCAAAGTTTATGAGGAGAGGCGCCAGGCGGACGGTCTGCATGCCGAATATGTCTGCAGAGGATACCATCATCGTTTTTTTATGCTGTGGGGTTTCGTCAAGGCGGAGTCTGAGCGGTTATTAAAACAGTATTTGTCCAGCTAATTTTGAAATTGTTCATGGTTTTGTCAAAATAACGAAAAAACTTTTCCTCTTTCCGCAGTTTAAGGTTGAGAACTTCGGACAATCTTATGTAATATAAGAGGTAGACATTATGAACGCAAAGGGGAGCACATAGCAATGCACAAGTGGATTATGTTTACGTTATTTACAGCGGCGTCGTTGCTGGGCTTATATTTGCTCACATTCGCCCTGCCCGCTAAACCGGTTGACGAGGCTGCCTCGCTGCCAGAGGGTATGAGTTTACTGAAAGTAGTCGCTTCTAACGATTTCGTATTCGATCAAGAAGAGTACAAAGTCAAGGTTGGAGACAAGGTTAGACTGAAACTGTCGAATAAAAGCGGTATTCACGGGCTACATATTGACGAGCTAAAAGTAGTTTTGGATAACGATCATCCGGAAACGGATTTGGAATTTACGGAGCCAGGCACTTACAAGATCTATTGCTCCATTCCATGCGGGCAAGGACACACAACGATGGAATCTACGCTTATCGTTGAAGCTGCTTAATGTCCCATTGATGAATGTGCTGTAAAAACGCGAAAGGAGCCGAAAGGCTCCTTTTTGTTGGTTTGAAGCTACCGCGCCGACCTTGGATAACGTTCGTTCTCACGGCCGCGCGCAATGAGAACATCGGCGATAAAGCCGAGCAAAGCCCAGGTCACAATGGTAAGTGCATACATGAGCAGAACGCTAACCTCGTGCACGTCGACAAATAAATCGACGACCCATGAGGGGATGCTGAACATGAAGAAAATAAAATTGTGAGGGTCGTAGCCGGTGTAGTTAAACAAGCAAATGGCAAGTCCAATCAAAGTAGCGATAATCGTAACCCTATAGCGCATAACGTACCGATCTCCTTCGTGTTAAAGATTGCCGTAATGCGACTGCATAGGTTATTATGTGACAAACGGTTGAAATTTATACAGTGAGATCAGAGGAGGAACAACAAATGCTAACACATATTGTTTTCTTTAAATTGAAGGATGGCAGCGAAGAAAGCGTCGCGCGCACCGCTCAGGTGCTTAGAGATATGGAAGGCAAAATAGAAGTGCTGAAATCCATTGAAGTGGGGATCGATGTTTTGCATTCTGAGCGCTCTTATGACATAGCGCTTATTACGAAATTCGATTCATTGGAAGCGTTGGAGGTTTACCAGGTGCATCCCGTTCATAAAAAGGTTATCGAGCATATGATGCAGGTTCGCGAAGCTTCCGTCAGCGTTGATTTTGAAAGCTGAGAGGCAGGGTAACGATTAATGAGCGACATGAGAGACGTTTATGAAATAATGACCTATTTGCTGGTTATTATTTTTAGCAGCATCATAATGGTAGCATGGCTTAAACGCAAGTCGAAAAAAAAGAAACAAGGCTGAAAGCGGGCGACTGATTAATGTATTATGTGAATCGAGAACAGATTGCAGTACGGCTCCAATCGATTACCGAAATCGCATCTGCGCTTCACATGCTTGCCTCTAACTGGCAGGCCACGCTGCTTGAGGGCTTGGCGCAGGAGAGAGCGCTGCATCTAGCCGTTGAAACGGTGACGGATGTTGGAAGCTTCCTCATTGACGGGTTTATTTTGCGTGATGCGAGCAGCTATGAGGACATCATTGAAATTACGGGCGAAGCAGGAGCATTTCCAGCTGATATGCAGGATACACTGATTACGCTCGTAAAGCTGCGCAAGCCGCTGGTACAGGAGTATTACGTCTGGGAGAGAACGGTGCTTCATCCGCTCACTCAGACGCTCTCAACGCTATTGCCTGCCTATAAGCAGGCGATTGAGGATTATTTGGAACGCGAGTTGTAACGGTTTTTACTTTTTTCCGAGCAAAGCGAGCTGCAGCCGCAATTTAACGGCTGCAGCCGTTTTTTTTGGTATATAAGAATTTATAAGTTTTCACTTATAAATGAGCTTATATATTTCCGCGAAACGACAGCTTTTGCCACAGAGGACGGCGACAGCCGTTTACGCTTGGTGCATAAGAATTTATACGTTATCACTATTAATGGCCTTATTTATCTAAGCGAAACGACTGATAATCCCGCAGATCCCGCAGAGGACGGCGACAGCAGTTTGCGTATAGTTGATTTACGAAAAAGTTAAAATACGTTACAATGACGCTATCAAGCCTGTGAAGGTGGTGAAGGGTTGAAGCTGATGAAAATGTCAAGCGATGCGGTCGTTAAAGCGGCATCGCGGGGAGATCAATCTACGCGTGAGCGCATATTGATGCTGCTGAAGACGGGCGGTAGAATGCATGCGGGCGACTTGTCCAGCGAATTGGGATTAACGGAAATGGCGATACGGCGCCATATGTATGCGCTGGAGAGCGAAGGCAGTGTTTTAATTGTGTCTGTGCGTCAAGCCATGGGCAGACCGCTCCATGCATATGAGCTGACGGCTGAAGCGGATGAGCTTTTTCCGAAAAATTATCATTTGCTTGCGCTGGATTTGCTTGATGAGCTGGCGGATGACCCGGATACCGCAGTGCTTATTGACCGGATGTTCGAAGGACGCAAGAAAAAGCTGCTGGATCGCTATGAGCCGCGAATGGCGGGCAAGAGCTTGGAACAAAAGGTTAGCGAGCTTGTTGCGATTCAAAATGCTGGAGGCTATATGGCGGAAGTGGAAACACAGACCGACGGCAGCTACATGCTTTATGAATATAATTGTCCGATTGCACAGGTTGCCGGCAAATACCTTCAAGCTTGCACCTGTGAGCTTTCCTTGTTCAAGTCTCTGCTTGACGTCCCCGTTGAGCGGACAGAGTGCTTGGCTAAGGGTGGAGGAAAGTGCAGCTACCGTATTGGATAACGAATGAACTAAGCTGAATATAGGCCGTCTTTGCAAATCGGATGAGATTTGCGAAGACGGCCTTTTTGTATTTTGCACGAATGTTTCCCGAAACTCCCCGATTGCGATCTACACGTTCCGATTATGATTTTTCATTCACGGTTGTGTCATGACAAGCCCATGCTGCTTATACTGTCATTACGCAAGTGGGCATTCGTCTAGGAGCTTTATAACGTAAGGCCCTGCAATTGACGGAGGAGGAGGGATACGGGCATGGTCATGACGTGGATCGCGGGAATTGCTGTGGGAGCATTTGTCATTTTAGTGGCAGGGATACTCATAGCATTACGGACAGCACTGAGGAGGCTAGGCCAAGTGCAGGCAGAGGCAGAAGCGATGCGGCAGGATTTGCATAAACTGAGCCAAGAGCTTGGCGGGCTTATACAGCCGGCGGAGGAAACGATCCGTGCCGCACATCGTCAGCTCCAAGCGGCAAGCAAGCTGTTTGAGGCAGCGGGTCAGGTTGGCGGGGCGATCGCGCATACGACATCGGCAGCCGAGCGTATAACGTCCGTACTATCGGAATCGGCTGAGCAGCACGCGAAGCGCTATAGTACGAAGCGGCAGGTTGGTGAAGCGCTTGAATGGGCTGAACTAGGAATGGCTGCGTGGCAGCTGTGGCAAACTAGCCGAAAGGCAGGAACAACTGCTGAGGATGAACATGACTCTGTATTCGAATCGGAAACCTAGTCAAATTGTGACGAACGAATAGCGCGCTAAACACGAAAGGAGCAAAAATAATGTCAACACGTAAACAAACTAAAGGATTTTTTCTTGGCGCATTAGCAGGAGGCGTCGTGGGATCGATTACGGCATTGTTATTGGCACCAAAGCCGGGCAAGGAGCTGCGTCAGGATATTTCAGTCGGCGCTCAGAAGGTAGGCGACACAACGGTTAAGGTAGCTGGCCAAGTGGGGGATACGACTGGACGCATTGCCAAACAAATCGGTAATCAAGCCATTCAGATTGCGGATAAGACGAAACAAGCGGCAAGTCATGTCGTGAGCACCGTGAGAGCTCGCAGCAAAGGCACTGAAGAGACGGAAGCAGTTGATGAACTGGTAATTGAAACCTTGCCTGCAGCAGGCAGTGACGAAGCCGTGAGCGCTATCGAAGCGGGAGAGACAGAGGCAGCTGTGTCGAAAGAGCTTTAGTCGAAGAACTAACTGCTGGAATAAAAAAAATGCGGCAGAGAGAGCTTTTGGAAGGGCTTAAAAATAAGGCAAACCGACTGGAGCTGAGGCTCCCGCGGTTTGCCTTATTTTTTTCAACGACGATTTATCCGAGGATGTTGCTATGCACCCGGTTTGGGACAGAGCTCAGCAAGCTGGCTAACGGCTTCATATTGTAGTCGTTCAAGGTTGAAGCGACAGCGGTAATCGCTTCGCCTGGGCCAACAACCGATATCTCATCATTTAATTTCCCGATAAACGCGCCGTCGTGAATGACTGCTCCCTCACCGATAATCGCCCGATGGATAGTGACATTTCTTCCAATTCTAGCCCCGGGCATGATAATGCTTTCGTAAACCTCGCTGTCTGCGCCGATCGTTACGCCGGTGCAAATGACAGAACGCGTTACATCTGCCTCCACTATGCAGGCCGGATGAAGAAGGGAATCCGTAACCTCAGCTTTCGGGCTTAGGTAAGGCTTCTCCCTGATTGTATGTACACCTGTTTGTGCTCTCCAGTCACGGCTGGTTAGTTTCAGTTCGCCGTCCAAGAGGTCCATGTTTGCTTCCCATAAGCTGTCGATCGTACCGACATCGCGCCAATAGCCTTCGTAAGGATAAGCGACCATATTTGCTTTGGAGGAAAGTATCGCAGGGATAACATCTTTGCCAAAATCATGATTGGAATTCGGGTTACCGGCATCCTCCAAAAGATATTTTTTCAGCTCCGTCCAGCGGAACAAGTAGATGCCCATTGAAGCTAAATTGCTGTTTGGTTCTGCAGGCTTCTCATGAAACGAGCTAACGCGATACTGCTCATCCGTTTTGAGGATACCGAAGCGGCTTGCTTCCCGCCAAGCTACTTGTTTGACAGCAATGGTTACGGCAGCTCTTTGGTTTTTATGGAATTCGAGCATCGGCGTATAATCCATTTCGTAAATATGGTCGCCTGAGAGAATAAGCACATGCTCGGGGTTATGCTGATCAATAAAATCCATGTTTTGGTAAATGGCATCCGCGGTACCTGCATACCCGTCCGCGCATTTGCGCGAAGATGGAAGAATGGAAACGCCGCTTGGCGTATTTTTTACTTGATGTTCATTATTGTTTGTCATTATATATTTATGGACACTATCGGCACAGTACTGTGTAAGTACGCCAATCGTTTTGATATTTGAGTTTGCACAGTTATTCAGTGGAAAATCGATCATCCGATAGCGGTCACCGAAGGGGATGATGGGCTTGGCGGTCTGACTTGTTAGCGGCGCTAAACGACGTCCTTCTCCACCTGCTAATAACATGGCAATGCATTCAGTATGACTATTCAATTCAATTTCCCCCTGTCCGATAAGTGTGTGGTTAATGTTGGATAGATGCGTTCATTATATTGAATATCTTTAACCTTCAAAAACGAGTTTGAAACTGTTGTTTGAAAAAAAAGGCGGAGATCTCACGAAGGTTTTTACGCTAGGGAGCAAATCGAAGAAAGGGCTCATACCTTGTCAATATGACAAGATAAGAGCCCTTATGCATTTAAATGTTCCGATATAGAATTCTGAAGTCAAGCGGGGCAAGCTCAATTTGAAGCTGATCATCGATGGTTATGACCTCATCATTCGTTAAGGCATCGCGCCAATCGTCAGCGTTCATCGGATGTTTAAGTGTTACCGTTTCCTCTGTGTTGTTCATCCAAATGGTAAAATGCTGCTTGCCATTCAATCGTTCGAAGAGAAGCGTACCCCTCTCGTTATCTGCATGCAGGAATCGGAATCTTCCGTCACGGAGCACGGTATGCTCTTTGCGAAGGGCGATTAAAAGCTGATAAAAATCAAACAGCTCACGGTCCTGCTTTTCGGTATCCCATTCCATGCATTTGCGGCAGTCCGGATCATCGCCGCCGTCGATGCCGATCTCATCCCCGTAATAAATGCAGGGAATACCCATCGAGGTTAGCATGAATACAATGGCAAGCTTGAGACGTTCTTTGCTGCCGCCAAACCTTGTTGCCGCACGCGGGATGTCATGGCTGGATAGGAGATTGAATAAGGCCTCATTGGTTTGCTGCGGATAACGCATGAGCAGACGATTAATTTGATCGGCGAAAATCGAACCAACGCTTTCGGAGGAAGTGAAAAATTCGGTTACCTGATTCGTGAACGGATAATTCATGACCGAATCAAATTCATCCCCATGCAGCCAGTTTAAGGAATTGCCCCATACCTCGCCGATAATAAAGGCATCGGATTTTTCGCTTTTGACCGCCGTGCGGAACTCGCGCCAAAATGCGTGGTCGATTTCATTAGCGACATCGAGCCGCCAGCCGTCGATGTCGGCTTCTTTCATCCAAAATACCGCAATATCGAGCAGGTATTGCTTTACTTCAGGATTCGCGGTGTTCAGTTTAGGCATATTGCCGTAAAAGCCGAAGGTAGCATAATTTGCAGCGCCATCTTTAACTTCGACAGGGAAGCCGTTCAGATGGAACCAATCCTTGTACTTGGAGTTTTCTCCGTTTTGAAGGACATCCTGGAAGGGTGGGAATTGCTCGCTCGTATGATTAAAGACAGCGTCCAGAACAACACGAGTGTCTAGCTCGTGGCATGCCTTTACCAGTTTCTTAAGAAGCTCGGCATCACCGAACTGCGGATCGATTTGCTTGTAATCGATCGTGTCGTATTTGTGGTTGGACGGTGCCGTGAAGAGCGGCGTCAAATAAATCGCATTGATGCCCAAATCGGTTAGATGCTGCAGCTTATCGATGATCCCTTGCAGATCGCCGCCGAAATGGTCTTCACCGCCCGGCGTTTCGCCCCAAGGACGAATGCCTTCCGGATCGTTGCTTGGGTCTCCATTAGCGAAGCGATCAGGCATAATCTGATAGAAGATAGCGGACTTTGCCCATTCAGGCGCGTCAAACAAATCGACGGCATGGATAAAAGGGACTTCAAAGTAGCCGCCCGCTGGGGTCGGCTGCTTATCAAAGATACCATTTTCGATCAGCCACAAGGTTTCATCCCCGCTGCGTACGCGAAATCCGTAAGAGAAACGATGAAACTCCGGCTTAATGACAGCCTCCCAGTAATCATATAAGGAATCTGCCGCGATTTTTTCCATTTGGATATCAAGCGAATGTTTTTCCCAGTCGTATTTGTCTCCGGTTACTGCAACGGCTTCCTCGACGTCATCTCTTTTGGTGCGGAGCCTGAGATGAAAGGTATCGCAATCATAGGCATAGGCCCATTTTAAATCGGATGAGTGATGCATGCATTCTTTGAACATGGGCTCCCGCTCCTTTTTATTTCGGATATTGGAATTTAAAAGTGCTGGCTTTATCCGCGCAGCAAGGATTCCGCGCCGTCGATGTACACGGTTGTGCCCGAAATGTGACTGGAATCTTCGGAAGCAAGAAACAAAGCCAGATTGGCCACTTGTGCGGCGCTGCCGGGACCGTCCTCAAGCGGATGATCCCCCTCAGGGTATTCCACGGGGATCGTTACCCGATCCAGCTCCGGCGTTCGCTCGGTGTTTTCCTCGATATTTGTTTCGATCGCGCCGGGGCATATGACGTTTACGCGAATTTTGTACTGAGCAAGCTCAAGCGCCGCCATTTTGGCAAAAGCGACCTGTCCAGCCTTTGTGCTGCTGTAAGCGCTGAAGCCTATATTGGAGAAAACACGGTTACCGTTAATGGAGCTGGTAATGAGAATGCTGCCGCCATTGTCCTTCAATAATGGGATTGCATGTTTCACGGTTAGGAAGGTGCCGCTCAAATTGACTTGAAGCGTTTTGTTCCAATCGTCGTATTCCATCAGCTCAATCGGCGTCAATACGCCGTTAATGCCGGCATTGGCATATAGGATATCGAGTCGACCGAAGCGATCCCTTACCTGACGATATGCATCCGCAAGTTGGATTTCATTGGAAATATCCGTCTCGATCGATAAGCATTCAACTTGGTACTTATGTACTTGGCGGCAAACATCCTCCATGGCTTCTTCCTTCACATCCAGGAGAACCAAATCAGCGCCTTCCTTTGCGAATTTCAGAGCAGCTGCTTTGCCGATTCCGGATCCCGCACCTGTAATCAGCGCTATTTTCCCCTGCAAACGTCCATTTGGATTTTTATTTTCTGTCATCCAATCGTCCTCCTTTTTTATGTTTGTCCTGCACTGGTTTCACTTGCTTTCTACTTGTATGTACCCGAAACTGCGCTAACTAAACAGCCTGCGCGCAGGCAAAAGAAAAGGACCGCGATGCTGCTTCAAGCAGCCATTCGTGGTCCTGATGATAAAAGATGAGACACTGCACGAGAACGACACGCCTGTCTTTGGAATCATGGATGCGTTCGGCTCTTCAGTAATAAATATTTAAGGCGTTTAAATATTAAGTGATATACATTTAAGTTGTCAACAAGAAAATGGTGAAGGCAGGAGCCCGTCTTTTGGGAGCTTGGTTTACTCGTTTAAACCGCATTCGGATGCTGTTTTTTGTGATGCCGCCCCGTTGAACCTTGTCCGATTTCGCGATAAGATGTAGGTACGTTTTTGTGCCTGTATTCATATGCTATTTTGTCTTGATTTATTATATTTTGTTTAAGAAAGCGGTGTGTTTGTGCAGCAACCGATTGCGATACTAGATTCAGGCGTTGGCGGCCTCACCGTTGCCAAGGAAGTCATGCGCCAACTGCCGCGAGAAAAAATTCTGTACTTTGGAGATACGGCCCGAACGCCTTATGGACCGCGCTCTTCAGAAGAGATCATCCATTTTACAAGAGAAATTGTCGATTATTTAATACAGTTTAATCCGAAAATGATTGTTATAGCATGCAATACGGCCACGGCCGCAGGACTTGAAGATATCCGCTCCAGAGTTGCAATACCCGTGGTCGGAGTCATTAAACCGGGAGCTAGAGCTGCAATCGGCTTGACCGTCACGGGTTGTGTAGGCGTTATCGGCACGGAAGGCACCATCAAGAGCGGAGCCTATGAGCAGGCTTTACGAGAGCTGTCGCCAAATGTAGAAGTCATCAGTGAAGCCTGTCCGCGGTTTGTCCCGCTGGTGGAGAAAGGGAACTTCCGCTCCATAGAAACCTATGAGACGGTGCGAAGCTCGATCGGCCATCTACGAGGCTTCCAGATGGATACGCTTATACTCGGCTGCACGCATTATCCTTTTTTGGCGGAAACGATTTCTGAGGTAATGGGGCAGCGTGTCACTCTTATCAGCTCGGCAGACGAGACGGCACGCGAAATCCGTGACATTTTGTATAAGAACGGCAAGCTCTCGCGCGAAGGAGCATTGCCTGTGCACCAGTTTTTTTGCAGCGGGGATCCGCGGATGTTCAAAAAGATTACGCAGCAGTGGCTGGGCAAGCAAATCGAGCTGACGCCGGTTGTATGGCAAGTACCGAATATCGTTTAATTCATAACCAGAAGAAGCTGAGCCTGCCGCGGCCCGGCTTCTTTTTGCCGTTAGCTTCATAGGACAGGTCAAAGCGCGCATAACATGAAGGGAACACATCGATGCAGAGGGAGGCGATTGTCATGTACTCCGTTCAAAGCTACGGTTATCCCGATTTGCTGGAGGGCGTGAGACAGCTATCGGGCAGATACCCTTTTCTGTCGGCACATGTCATTGGAGAGAGCGTGATGGGCAAGCCCCTGTTGGCGCTTCGCTGCGGCAGCGGCCCGCGTCTTGTTCATATGAATGGCGCCTTTCACGCGAATGAATGGATTACGTCTGCTTTGTTGATGCGCTTTGTTGCGGATTTGTCGGCAGCCTATTGCAGCGGCGAGCAGATCGGCGGCCAGCACGCACATGATCTATGCAGAGACGTAACCTTATGGACTGTACCGATGGTTAATCCTGACGGGGTAGAGCTTGCGCAGCAGGGGCTATCGGCTTCGCATCCCTATCATCGGCAGCTTACGGAATGGAACGGAGGCTCCGATAAGTTCAGCAGCTGGAAAGCGAATATTCGCGGCGTCGATTTGAATGATCAATTTCCTGCGTTTTGGGAAGAGGAGTGCAAGCGCAGAGGCGTGGAAGGACCTGGCCCGCGTGATTATCCCGGACCCTATCCGCTCAGTGAGCCGGAGGCGATGGCTATGGCTCGTTTTACGGAAACGCTTGGCTTTCATACCGTCATGGCGCTTCATACGCAAGGAAGGGAAATCTATTGGAATTATCGCGATTACGAGCCTGCGGAAGCAGAACAGCTTGCCAATAGGCTTGCGAGGGTTAGCGGGTACGAGGCGGTGAAGCTGACGGGCAGCGACGCGGGCTACAAGGACTGGTATATCCAACGGTTTCGCAGGCCTGGTTTTACCGTAGAGGCAGGATTCGGCGAAAATCCATTGCCGATGAGCAATTTTGACAATATTTATATGGAGCTGCAACCGCTGCTGCTAGAGATGCTTCGTCTTTAGCGGCCTTCGGCCGTTTATTGCTGCAGGAGGCAAATGGCGCTCGCATATGCTATAATAATCGGAAAAGCTCGGCAAAGGTGGGATTTCTAATGCGCAAATTGCTGTCGCTGCGCCACTGGCGCCTGACATTTGTCCGTATTTTTCAGCTGCTTCGATCAAAGAATGTGTCACTGCTGGACAAGCTGATTTTTTCCGTGCCCGTTTTTCTCTATTGGGTACTGCCTGACATACTTCCGCTGCCGTTCTTACCGGTTGACGATATCGCGGTTACGATGCTGCTTGCAGAATGGTTTGCCCGTAGAATGGAGACCAAGTATAATATTAAATAATAAATATTGCCGCATGGCTAACGATAAGAGGAGCTGGATAATTAATGAACTGCAGAATTTCCAAAAACGCCGCAAAGGTATTGCAAGTTGAACTGGACAAGCCTGAGAACGAAGGGAAATTGCTACGCATCTACGTGACGCATTCACATGGAGACCATGCACATTACGGTATGGGAATCGATGAGCCGACAGACAAAGACGTTGTCGTATCGACAGATAAAGGCATCGACGTTATTTTAGAGAAAGACAATGCTTTCCTAGACGGCGTGCGCATCGATTATTTCTACGTGCCTGAAGAAGGTTTTGCCGTAACGAATCCAACCAAGGGCAACCACGGCGATCATTAGGATTCATACGTATCCGGTTGAAATAGGAAGATGAATCATGGCTAACGACATACGCGTTTGTGACAAATGCAAGCACATGACGATGAAATCGATTGTGCCCAAGCTGCAAAAGCTAGTGCCTGACGCGGAAATTCGCGTGGGCTGCAAATCCTACTGCGGGCCCTGCGCCCGTTACGCATTTATTTTTATTAATGGCCGTTATATTAAGGCGGTAACTGAGGATGAGGCCATTCAGAAGGTCCTTCCTTATATAAAGAAGAAATTGAAATGACACCGACAACAAAGACCCTGCGAGCGCTTTTATTTCGCGGGGTTTTTGTATAGCTGCAAGCCATTTTGCATGAGAATAGCAACGGGGAAGGAGCACGAGGGTGGACATAACGACGCCGCAGCTGTTATATCATGGAACAACTAGTGACACGGTACAATCATTTGGGAGAAAGCTGTTAAATTCGCCATATTGGCGTCCGGGGAAAGACTTTGGTGAAGGTTTCTATACGACGATTTCAATCGCTCAAGCGCGGAAATGGTCGCATAAGGCGGCGAAGGAGTCATGGGACGGAGGAAGACCTTGCGTGCTTGTCGTCGAACTTACTTCTGTGCCTGATCGGGTAGAGCCGCTGTTATTCCTTTCCGATTCGCCTGCGTGGGCATCTTTTATTTATGCTCATCGCAAGGCAGCCGTCAAGGGGGACGACCCCTGCGAAACACATCCGGACATTATAATTGGACCGATGGCGGACAATGACACTGGAAAAATCGTACATAAAGCAGTACAATTAAAGAAAGATGAGCATTGGTTTTATGAACAAATTACGGTATCGCGGAAAGGCAGGAAGCTGGATTCGCTTCGGCTGGGCAATCAAGTCGTGTTTTGCTCCGAACGATGGGAAGCGCATTTAAAGCTTGTAGGCTACCATATTTATACGGGAAGCAGGTGGATGTATCATGAAGGTGAAAGCACAGATCAGGTTAAGCTTGTATGAGCGTGGGATTGTGGAAGCGCTGGCCAGCGAATACGGTTATACCGCAGCGGATGCGAGAGCATTGGTGGTGGAGTATATCGAGGTCGTACGCAGGCTGGGAGGCTACGACAATTGCGGTCAATACGCGCAGCTGCTCGATCGCGCGCGCCGCATGAATCATCCTCCGTCGCAATGGCTGGAGCGCATTCAAGGCATAGAGAAGGGCGAACTGAGGGATCGTGGCATCGAATCGGAGGAACGCCAATATTTGCAAACGAAGTAAGACCCCGCGACCCTGCTCGTCGGGTCTTTTATTTGTTTGGAGGCTGAGGCATATACGAGGCATAGGCTTAGGGATCATAGGAGGAAGAAAAAAATGCGGAAGCCGGCCGTTTATTATATTTTTGGAATAGCAATAGCGTTTGCTTGCTTAGTTGCGTCAGAGCTTATTTGGCTGCCAGCGCCGCTAAAGACGGGCAGCGGGATGCAGTGGATTGAAATGATTGATTGGTTGTTTTATTTTCTCGCAATCGTCCCCCTTAGCTGGGCAGCGGGTGCTTTGCTCGGCATATGGCAGCAGCGAAAAAGGTTTGGTTTTGCAATCGTCATGCAGCTGCTGCGACTAGTGGTTGCCGGACTGAGTATCGTGGGAGCGGGTTATGTGCTGCTAGAGCCGGAGAAGCTTTTTCAGCTGCTGCTTATTATTGGAGCTTCGGTTCCATTGGTATATGCGGATCTGCTTTTAAGCGAAGGGATAGAGCGTAAGCGGTTGGCGAGGCTGAAAGATGCAGAAGAGGGGCATTCACATGCTGAAAAGAGCTCTTTTATCCCGCATTGGCTGCCAAGGCGAGGAGCCATTGTTTTATCGGTAACAATCATGCTGCTCGTCGCTTTGCTTTTTCCTACAGGCTATCAGGTAACGTATCCCGGAATGACGCTGAATATGAACCGTTACGCGCATGTGGAGGGCGGACAGCATGGCGGGACTATCAACGGCGTGCTTGTATTTGACAGGCCTGCAGTGCCCGCAGATTGGCTGTATGCAAGCTTGCTGCCGATGTACAGCTTCGAGAAGATTCCGGAAGATGAGCCGCCGCTCACCGAAACGTATGCGCAGGTCGTCCTCATGAAGACAGATGCGAACAGCTTGGCTGCGGCGGTGGCGATGAAGAAGGCCGGAATTGGGAGCGGCATCACAGCAGACGGTGTTAGGGTTGTGGCGGTCGTGAAGGATAGTCCTGCCGATCGGCTGCTGCAGGCAGGAGATATTATCGATAAGCTGGATGGACAAGCTGTTCATACGATTAGTGAGATGACCGCCTACATGGAGAAGTCGGTAAAGCCCGGGGCCTCGGTCGCAGTTACCCTAAGGAGAGCTGGGAGGGTGACGCAGACGACGGTTGCAACGAAGGCTTCTGACGACACCCCGGAGCGACCGGTGTTCGGCATCTCCGTACAAACGGAGCTGATACTTGATATTCCACGGGAATTGGATTATAAGCGATTTATGGCGCATATCGGCGGTCCTTCGCACGGTGCAATGCTGACGCTTGCCATCATTGACCAGCTGACGCCTGGGGGTATTACCTATGGCAATCAGGTTGCGGGAACGGGTACGATCGAAGCGGACGGATCCGTTGGCCTTATCGGGGGCATCAAGCAAAAGGCTTATGCGATTAGCCGTACGGATGCTGACGTGTTTTTTGTGCCGGCTGCACTAGAGGCAGAAGCTCGAAGCGGCGCGCCGCAGCTGAACATCGTTCCGGTTGAGACGATTGACGAGGTGCTGGACTGGCTGGAACAGCATAAAAAGTAGTATTCGAACCTTGGACAATATTGCTCTTCTAGCTGCAATCCTTTTGACTGGAGGCAGGGACGAATCGTCATTTGATGCAAAAAAAGCTCTCTAGGCTATAGATTAGAGAGCTTTTTCTGGTTAGTTGCAGCAAGGGAGCTGGTTTTGCTCTGGGGGCTGCTAGCGGGCTGCGGTTTCCATATTACTGCCGCCGCGTGCCTCAGTAGCCGATTGCTCCTTGAAGTTTTCAATGAGATTGTTCATTACGATTTGGTCGGACATGTTAAGCTCAGTCCGTGAATCTTCAATGGCACCGATGCAGGCATTCATATCCGTAACCGCATTCCCTGGGATGCTCCAGCAGGCTCCGTTATCAACAATGCCATCGGTAGACGGGATATAATAAACGTTCCCGTCCGTGAAGGCGCCATTTCGGAGCACGACCTTTTTGCCATCAAGCGGCTTTTCGGTGAGCAGCGGCGTTCCAATCAAGTACTGATTGGCCGTTGATATCCCGAGAAGATGCATAATCGTTGGCGTCACATCGAGCTGCCCGCCAACTTCGGTATAGGTTCCGGCATGCTCGTTTCTCGGCAAATGTACGAGTAAAGGCACCTGCCTGAGCATCATTTGGCTTTCAACTTCACTCAATGGCTTGCCAAGGAATGTTTCTAACAGAGACCAGTCTTTAATCGAGTTGTCGTGATCACCGTACATGACCAAAATGGTGTTATCCCATAGGCCTTCTGCTTTCATTCGATCAACCAGCTCGCCGAGAGCGGCATCCACATAATGAATGGCCTGGAGGTAGTCGCCCATGATCGTACCATCCAGCTCGCCTAAGCTAAGGCTTTTCTCCGCGACCGGCATCGTGAAAGGGTAATGGCTCGACAGGGTGATAAGAAACGAATAGAAAGGCTGCTTTTGGTCGGATATGACATCAAGAGACTGCCTGAAGAATGACTTGTCTCCAAGCGCCCAGCCGATTTTTTCATCCATGGTAAAATGCTTCAGGCTGTAAAACTGGTCATACTGCATATTGTTGTACATCGTATTCCGATTCCAAAAACCGCCTTCATAGGCGTGAAAAACGGTTGTTCCATAATCGTTTGCCTTTAAGGTGCTGGACATGCAGTCGAATTCGTTCGGTGCATATTGGATGAACACGGAACCGTTGGAGACGGGCTGCATGGAACAGTTTGCCGTAAAGTCGGCATCCGAAGTTCTTCCCTGGGCAGTCTGATGGTAGAACTGGCTGAAATAAGCGCTCTGCTCGATCAGATCATTCAAATGAGGCGTAATCTCTTGACCGCCGATTGATTTATGGATCATAAAGTTTTGAAAGGCTTCGAGCTGCACCATCAAAACATTACTGCCTGCATAGGCGCCAAACAGCTGATCCTGCTCAAGAGTTCTGCGCACATCACCGCGTGATTCAATCCAATTTTGTGCTTCCGAGGATTGCGCGGCTGTAACCGTCTCCGCGTCAAGCCAGTTCTGTTTCACGTAGCGGTAAATATCATAGCCATGGAAGCCTAATCCGCCCGTTACGTTGTAAATCGAAAGGTTCCACCAGTTACCTACAAAAATACCTTGTCCCCACGTTCGCTTAGCTTCATTCACATTCGTAAACACCAGCGATGTGCCGATTCCGAAAACAACGGCGCTTAGCACGACGCGAACGGCCGTTTTTTGCCAAACTAGAGGCTTACGGCGAAATTCGTTCGCGCGGCGAAGGTCGCTTCGTCCACGCCACAAAGCGTAGATTGCGAACGGAATAATAACAATCCAATCCAGGAACAACATAAAGTCCTTTGCGCGAAGCAGTGTGCCGATGCTTTCCCCTAAGGAGTCTACTTGACTGAATTGCAGCAATACCGGGATCGAGATTAAATCTTGGAAGTAGCGGTAGTAAATAATATCGGCATATAAAACAAGGGATGCAATCACATTTAACATGATTAGCGATAGGATTCGGCCGCGTGCGGGCAGCCAAATCGTCCAAAAGCTGAATAACAGAATGGCTCCCAGTTCGATGATCGCATCCGTACGGGTCATTTTCATGTTTGCAACATGAAGAATTTCCGAGAATAAATAGAGCTTGGCCAGCATCGCAGCAACAAACAACAGCAAGTCAACGATCTTGAGCCGTTCAAGCCCAATCAGAAGCATGCTCATGCCGCGGCGCGCCGGTTTTTGATCATTCCATAGCATTTGTAAAATATCCTCCTCTATTGTTACACGCGATTTCCGCGGGGAGGAAGTGGCCCGAAAAATTGCAAATAATTACACTCGATACGTCCATTGAAAAGCTTGCGCTTCTTGTCGGCGTTACGGCCGAAATAATGCTCAATGCTAGTGGATGGGCTAATCGAGAAATATGACCAAGTTGGATAATGCAGCGCAGTCAAGCCAAACTGACGCATGGCTGCCTCGGCTTGCTCGTCATCACCCAGACGTTCCCCGTATGGCGGATTCGTAATAATTACACCGTAGTCGCCTTGCAGCTTTACTTTGGCGACAGGCTGGACTGAAAGCTTGATTTCTTTGCCGAAGCCAGCCTTCTTAATGGCAGCCTCCGCGATTTCGATGGCTCCAGGGTCAATATCGGAACCGGCGATTTGGAGCGGAATATCGTCTTTCACCAAATCAAACGCTTCCTCGCGTGCTTCATCCCACAGCTCATTTGGAATAAGCGGCCAGCCCTCGCTGTTAAAGCTGCGGCGAAGTCCGGGCGCGATATTCCATCCAATCATCGCTGCTTCGATTAGAATCGTGCCTGAGCCGCAAAAAGGATCATAAAGCGGCCGTTCGGGACGCCAGCGGCTAAGCTGTACGAGGGCAGCGGCGAGTGTTTCCCGAATTGGCGCTTCGGTAGCTACCTTGCGGTATCCGCGTTTATGCAAGCCGTCGCCTGTCGTGTCAAGGGTGAGCATGGCGCGGTCGTTCATGAGTGTGACCTCAATGACATAGCGTCCGCCATCCTCGGGAAACCACTCGGTGCCGTAACGCTCCGACATTTTATCGACGACTGCTTTCTTTACGATACTCTGACAGGCAGGAACACTCGTCAGCTGTGATTTTTGCGAGCGGCCGTTCACAGGGAACTCACCGTCATTCGGTATCCAAGTTGGCCAATCGAGCGCTTTCGTGCCCTCGAACAGCTCATCAAAGGTCGTAGCCGGAAATTCTCCCATTTTAATTAAAATTCGGCCTGCGGTGCGAAGCCAAAGATTGGTTCGGCAAATATCGATAGGCCCGCCTGTGAAATTGACACGTCCGTTTTCCACCTGCAAGTCGGTATAGCCTAAATCCTTCAGTTCGCGTGCGACAACCGCTTCAAGCCCCATCGGCGCGGTTGCGATTAGTTGTAACTTTTCCATTTTACACTCTCTTTTCATTCATTCTTTGCGTTTATAGGTGCTGTTTCAAAAGCCTATGCTTGTAACCTCGTAAACAAAAACATACAATCAAGTATAGGACAAACTAGCTTGTTTTTACAAATTGTAAAATTGGAGAGAAAAGAATCATGTTACTAAATGAGCAATATGTGGATTCCCTTTATGGAATGGATTCCGATCTTGAACGTGTAAAAGCGGGCATAGCCGCGAACGGGATGCCGGATATTTCGGTTGCGGATGGTTATGGCAGGCTGCTTACCATGCTCGTATCGCTTACGAAAGCACAGAGAATCGTAGAGATAGGTGCGCTAGGCGGTTACAGCGGAATTTGCTTAGCACGCGGGCTGAAGGAAGGCGGAATGCTAACATCGCTCGAGCTGCTGCAAAACTATGCGGACTTAGCGCAGAAGCATATGGAAGCTGCCGGTTTAGGCGATAAAGTAGAGTATATGGTTGGCGACGCGAAGCAAAGCTTGGCAGAGCTGTTATCAGCGGGGCGGAAATTTGATTTCTTTTTCATCGATGCGGACAAAGAAGGGTATCCGGTTTATCTGGATTATGCGATAGCGCTCGCTAGTCCGGGGGCGGTTATCGTAGGAGATAACATTCTGCTGCGGGGCAGAACAACCAATCCTGCCAAAGCGGGCCCGTCCGTTCATGCAGTGCGGTCCTTCAATGAAACGATTGCTTCAGACGAACGTTTGCAAAGCACGGTACTGCCCGGTTACGACGGACTGGCAATCGCTATCGTAAAATAACCCGAAATATAATGAGCCTGCTCGGCGGTTGCTGAGCGGGCTCATTGTGTTATTGGCCGCACATGCGCTTACAACCCGACATCACAAGCTTAGCAAAAAAATAACGTGCAGGGGGTGTAGGGGCCATTCATCTCCTGCACGTTATTTGATTTCGGCTATCAAACGTCATCAGCCGTTCTTGCTATGCTGCGGGTGCTGCCGCTTGCGCAGCAGCGACTGCCAAACCCAGCCCGCATTGATCATAAGCATGACCGCGGATAGAAAGAACAAGCCTTGAAGGCCGATCCAGCCGGAGAGGGCGCCGCCCGTTATCGGGCCGATCATGTTACCCAGACTCATCGTACTGGTGTTGAAGCTGTAGGAACGGCTCTCCATACCGTCCGGTGTGTATTTTCGAATAAGGGAGTTTACGGCTGGAATAAGCCCCCCGAGGAAAATACCTAGTATAAAGCGAGCGATGAGCAGCTGCCATACGGTCCCTGCTAAAGCCTGCGGTATAAAGGCCAGCGAGGCTCCGACAAGCGCTACCCCGAGTACACGTTCTGCACCGATGCGGTCGCTAAGCTTTCCGAGGAGCGGCGAGGCGACAAGATTGGATAGTCCCGTTACGGAGCCGACAAAGCCGGCGAAAAAGGCTAGGTTAGTCGTTGTGCCGTGCAGCTCCTGAACATAAAGCGGGATAAGCGTCATCGGGCTCATCATTGCGAATTGGATCAGGAATGTTACGGCGAATAACGCGGTAAGCTGAGGTATTCCGCTTAGCTTGCGAAAGCCTTCGATGACGGATGCCTGCACGCGTGCAGCTGCCTTCATACGGTCAAACGGTTCTTTAACGACAAATAAAGCAAGCAGGGAAGCAGCGAACAACAAAGCCCCCGTCAAATAAAAGATCGGTCGGAAACCAATGGTATCCGCCAGTAAGCCGCCGATAAAGGGTCCGAGTATCGTTCCGGCAATCCCGCCGGACTGAATCGTTCCCATTGCGAAGCCCATTCGATCTTTTGGCGTTGTAGCTGAAATCAAAGCGATCGAAGCAGGGTTGAACCCGGAGATCGTTCCGTTAACCATTCGAAGGAGCAGCAAATGCCAGGGATTCGTGGCAAAACCCATCAGGACCATTACGATCGACATTCCGAAGCCTGAGCGAAGCAGCATCATTTTGCGACCGTAGCGATCCGCCATCTTGCCCCATATCGGTTGGAAAATAAATGACGTCACGAAGTTTCCGGCAAAAATAATGCCTGCCCATACACCGATTTCATGCTTATCGGTCAAACCCAAATCAAATTGCAAGTAGAGTGACAAGAACGGAATGATCATCGTCATTCCAGCCATAACGAGAAACTGTCCGAACCACAACACGATCAAATTTTTCTTCCATTGTTCCATAGCCAAAGTATACCATAAGTAAAACGAAAAATTCCTAAATCTCCGCTACTGCGCGTAATCGCCGGTATAATTAATAAGAGAGACGTCAAGCACGCCTTCGATGGCGGACAATACGTTCACAAACGCCGTGTTGTCGTCCCGCAGCCGGATTTCGACCGTCATCTCGATGTAATCTTTGCGGACCGTTTTCGACTTGAGCGTATAGTTCAGCTTGCGGAGCTGGGTGCGGACACCCGTGATCGCAACCTCTGAATGGCGGATGATGAGCAGATACGGCTGCTCTCGGATTCTTCGTCTGGATAGCCACAGCAGCGTAAGGCCGATAGCGGCCGAGCCGATCAGCGCGACCGGGTACATTTTGGCGCCCGCTGCAATGCCTACGGATATCGCCCAGAACATATAGACGATGTCGAGCGGATCTTTTACCGCCGTCCGAAAACGGACGATGCTGAGCGCGCCGACCATGCCCAGCGACAAGACGATGTTCGTGCTGATCGTCATAATAATGAGCGCAGTAATCATCGTCATAAGCACGAATGTTACATTGTAATTGTAGCTGTAAACGACGCCCCTGAATGTTTTTTTGTAAATGAAGAAAATGAACATCCCAATGCCGAATGAAGCGATGAGGCCGATCAGCACGTCGGTATACGAAACGCTGCGGAACGCTTCCAAATGAAGCATGCTCTTTTTGAATAAATCTTGAAAGTTAACGTTCTCTCCCATGTGCGTCTCCTCTATCGTTTGAAATGTTTCATGACGGTTTCCCGGCAAATGACATACTTCGAGATGGCCGACCGGTTGCTTGCATGCGGGTTCGCCAGGACGCGGATCATCTCCGGCAAGTACTCGTTGTATTTGACCTCCAAGATCGTCCGGGTCGAATCCAGCGCTTCCGTCAGGATGAGGCCTGGATCGAACAGGTCATACGTATTGATCCCGGCGGCCAGCCGTTTGTCAAAGGTGATGCGGACGTCTCCATGCTCATACACGTAAGCTTCCCGCGTATAATCGACGATCGCCGCAGGCCGGTAATCCTCATGCTTGAGCGAACGGTAAAAATCCTGCACCAGCTGAACAGCCGATGATTGCAGGCAGGTTGAGTCCCCGTTTAAAATCCTATCGTAATCCTCCCTGCTGAGGCTTGCCGATTCCTTGTTCACGTATTCTCCGAATTTGTTCTTCCGCTCCAGCTTAATGGTCCGGTCACTGCCGTTATAGATACGGATGCGATACTTGTGGCGGCGGAAGATGCCATTCGTCTTGTCGAACAAGGCGTTGTCCTGCGGACCGTCGAAATAAAGGCTGCGGATGCCGTAGCCTTCTTCCCCGATTGCGTGGGAGTCGAGCGGCAGCAGGGCGGATACGCGCTGCCGCAGCGTTAAATATTCCTGCGGATGTAAATAATATTTCAGCTCATGCCGGAGCTTTCGTCCAAAAAATTTCACGTTACTTCACCTTCGCTTCCCTTACTCCGTAAATACGGTTGCCCTCGATGTCCCTATAAATGTCAAAGGCGGTTTGTTCGTGCCCGGACTTATCGCGAGCGATTACTTTCCAGTAATACGTCCCCGGGGGGAGCGCTAGCTCGACCGTCGTGCCTTGCATATTTAGCCGCTCCTGAACGATTTGCGTAAAGGCAGCGTCTTTCGCAACCGTAAAGTCATAGACAATGTCCTCGCCTTGCAAGTCGAACGCCGGGTCCCAGGAAAAGGTCTGCTTAACGCCGTTATTCGCGATGTCTCCAAGATAGAAGGGCTTCGGCTTCTGAATATCGTCTATGAACCGTTCGAGCGAACGGAGAGGCACTCCGGCAATCCGTTCGTATTCCTGGTTCAACTCGCTAACCTGGATCGACATGAAATTAATGTCGGGCACCCGTTTGATGAATGGCTCAGCAATGCCGCGCAGCGGCTCCAGCTTCGTTTTGACGGTATCGTTATTAATGGTTTCGTACAGCTCGTCGATCTTGTCTTTCAGCATCCGGACATGCTCTTCGCTGCGGAAGAAACGGTTATGCAGCCGGCTGCCCCAAAAGTTGCTTATCCCGCTTTGGTAGCTGCTGATGTTTGCCGAGTCGCGGGGACGTTCCCAACCGCCGTCGTAGTCCCACGGGAGGAAGTACCAAGTGCTCGAATTAAGCGGCGAATAGAGCAGAAAATTCTGCGAGGACGTATCCATATTGTCCATCAGAATGTTCGTGGCGAGCCACGTTAAATAATTGTCCAGATCAAAATGCTTCTCGAATACGTCGTCGATCGGAATGGCCGTATTGTTGACGTCGTCCAGCATCGCGATCAGTTTGTCGTGCTCCTCGCGCCCGTTAATTTCAAGCCGCGACTCGAACGCTTCTTTATCGTAATCCGGATCCGATTGCGATTTGATTTCGTCCGGGTATCGGAAAAACTCGAACATGACCGCCTTGTACAGCTGGCCGTACGGATCTAGCCAATGATTCTTTAGGAACATTTCGTTCGGCTGCTCAATATGCGTATACAGGCCATAGTCCTCGAAAGGCTGTTCCGCAATGCCGCCTTCCGACAAGTCTTTGACGTAGAGCTGTACGAACTGCGAGCGGAGGCTGGTTATATTCGGCAGTGTCTCTATCATATCGAAGCTCAGCTTGTTGCGGATCCGTGAAGGATCGAAAGCATGCTTGTTTAGATTGAGCGTCCTCTGGTCATGCCAAAGTCCGGCTTGATCGTTCAGCTTAATTTTGTATGACCGCTGAGAAGCATATCTTGACGAATTGCCGCGCAGGCTTATCTTTCCGTTCGCATCCGACATGCCGTAACCGAACATTCCTGATTTTGGCCCGCTTCCGTCGGCCGAACCTTCCTGAACAATGACGTTGAGATCGCCTTCGGCCATGCGCTCGCGGATCCGGTTAAGCGAATACCAGGTGAGCGGCTGCTGTTGCTCCGCATCCTCTGAAAGGATGGTGACATACATCGGTATGATCGATGTGTCGATATCGCGCTCGTATAGCTTTTTGTCTTCGGTCAAGCCACTCTTTTGTACGGCCTTGGGAGCATCTGGCCCGCCGTTGTTCGCTCCGGCCTGCGAATCCGGGCCGGGGTTGTCCGAGCAGGCGCTTAGCATTATGGCGGCTCCGACGAGAAGCACGGCAGTCGTGGACGCTTTTCCGCGCCATCGCCGTAAGAAAGACGATTTTCGGGCAGCCGTTATCGGCTGGGAGCAGAACGTGTAATAATCGATATTCCTCACGTACAGCATCAGCCTGCCAAGCGACGCGGCGAGCGTCAGCAATGCGGCAAGAAAAAGACCAAGCCCGTGGAAGCCGGCATGCATCGTCCAATACGTAAGTCCGGCATTCAAGACGACGAACAAGCCGCTAATGATCAACACGCCCTTGCGGTCATCGAAGTAAAGCAGCATCAGCATGACAATAAAAGCGATAATGAACAGGAAGTAACCGAGCACCAAAATGGTAAACGCATAAAACTGTTCCATCGAGAAGCCGATGGCCGGAAGAACCTTGATGCCAAGGGCAAGCGAAACGACGGTAAAGAGCAGTTGCACCTCCATGATGAAGCTGATTTCCTGCATAAGCGTCCGCTGCATCTCCTTCTTGGCTAACGTAATGTCGGTTAGCGTCCCACCGTTCAATATTTTTTCGTAGTAGGCACGGAATTTTTCATAGAACGTGGTTTCGACCGACACGACGAACGTGACAAGTGTCGGAGTGACGGTCAAATACGCGTAGAAGACCGGCAAATCGAAAAAAGGCGAAATGACGTAATGATCGGCGACGCGAAAATGCCCGGGTCCGGTCCAATAGACGAAGCTATGGATGTAGACGCCCGCGTAGAAGAAGGTCCCGATAAAGAAAAGAGACGGGTATTTGGCGAGATAGGATAGAAAGCTCCAATAGATCCGGCTTTGCTTGGGCGGGAAAAATTGCTCGAAATGCCTCGCGGACAGAAGCACGACGATAAAAAAGCCGGCGACTATCGCAGCCAGTACGGAGGTGGCGTTGTCATAAGGCGTATAGGTCAACAGCAGCCAGGCGCCAATCGTCGCGAAGACAACGCCAATCATAAAGCTTCTAACGATCCGCTTGTAATCTTTGAGCGCTGACAGATGCACCGATTGCAGCCAAATAATGATCAGCTCCGAGAACAGAAGGTAAGTAGCGATTTTATAGCCGAATCCGACCGGCATGCCGCGCAGGAACAGCCAAGCCGCCAACGCGCCAATCGGCAGGCAGACAGCGATCGAGCCGTAATAGGAAGAGAGCAAGTGCTCATATTTTTTCATATACATCATGTCGGCGATGAACCGGGTCAATATCATCGACATCCCGCCGGTTATAAGGACGGAGAAGATAAAGCAGTAGACGATTGTCGTTAGGAATAACTCCTTCTCCAGAAAGGATACGCCGGATAACGTCATCAGCCATTGCATGCCAACGACCATAAGCATACACAGGATCATGGGCCCGATCGTCGTCAATGACGAATAGGCATATGCGACGACATTATTCAGCAGTCCTTGGCCGTTAAAGAGCTTCCTTAGTTCAAAGCCGATGCCTGCCATCTTTTTCCCTCCTTATATTCCTTATAAAGCTTGCGATAGCTCTCGATAAATTTCTCACGCGTATAAGCCGCATTGGCGCGTGACAGCCCGTTTCGGCCCATTTCCTCCCGCAGTTTGCGGTTGTTGCATAGATTTACAATTGCCGCTGCCAACTGGTCGTAATGCATGACAGGCACCACGACGCCTGCGGGGCCGATCCCGTCATCGAGTCCCTGCAGCAGCTCCCTGCAGCTGCCGACATCTGTCGTTACGCACGGCTTTGAAGCCGCCATCGCTTCCAGAACGGCGAGCGGCATGCCTTCGCTGACGCTGGAAAGCAGAATGATGTCCATGCGGGCAAGATAATCTTTGACCTTAACCTCGCCCGTGAAAATGACGCCCGGCACTTGCAGTGTTTCTACGAGCTGCAGGCATTCCCGGAAGTATTCTTCGTTCTCTTCGGAGGGCCCCATCACGTACAGCTCGGCTTCGGGAACCTCGCGCTTGACGAGAGCGAAGCTTTGAATCATCGTCTTGATGTCTTTGATCGGCACGACGCGCACGATGGCGCCTAAGCGGACGATGCCGTCATTGTCTGCCGGAGGACCTGCAATTTCGGCATAGTCGGATACATTGACGCCATTCGGAATGATTTTGATCTTATTCTCGTCGCAGCCTAGCTCGATTTCGATTTCGCGGTTTCGGTTAAAGAGGGTAACCACTTCGTCGGTATATTCATAAGCGGCTTCGGATAACCGGTAGAAATATTCGATCCACAGATCTTTGAAGTACCCTTTGACCCAATCCGCTTTAATAATTTCTTCCTCCCGTTCCCTGGAATAGATGCCGTGTTCGGTCAGAACGAACGGGCTGCCGTACAGATGCTTGGCGAGCGCGCCGACGACGCCGGCATATCCGGTCGACACGCTATGATACAAGTCGGCCTTCGGAATGTCGCTGCGTATCGTCTGGAAAAGAGGGAGGACCATGGACCTCACGGTCCAGAACATTTCCGTAAACGGAACTTGGGCGTATTTATCCTGGCACAGCTCAACCAGAATATCGAAGAAATCTTTGCTCATTAGAAAGTCGGCCGCCGCTCGCAGCTTCTTGGCCCGGAGCAGGTCAAATAGGCCGCCCCATTCAACCTCTCCTCCCGCGCCGAGCAGCGAACGGAATGCGTTTCGTTGGGCGTCCGATAGACGGAACCGGTGACCACTTTCGCCATGCTCGCGCAAATACGCGTCAAGAAACATTTCCTTGACCTCTACAACGTTTGGAGGAAATATATATTTGAACTGGCCGCGCTGTTTTTCGTTCGCGACAATAGCGAAGATGACAAATTCATGCTCAGGCATATTGGTGACCAGAGAATGGATCCAGCTTGAGACGCCGCCGGTTATATGTGGGTATGAGCCTTCCGCAATGATGCAAATCCGCATAATCGTTAACCACTCAATTCGATGTTAAATTCCGCTTTTTCGGCGGTTATCATGTAAGTTCCTTCGTCGATTTTACGGATGCTGCAGCCTTCTAGCGACCGTAACGACTGCGCCGTCCGGAGTATGAAGTACGCTTCGCTCCGGTAGGGTTGAATCGAACCGTGCAGCGTGCGCCCGCTGCGCTTCCAATTTACGCTGCTGGAGAGCGTCTCCGCCATGCCGATCGCCGCATCCGTCGAAGTCATCGGCCTCAGCCAAGGATACGTTTTGTCCAATCGGGCCATCATTTCCGTGTACTTCTGGTACAGTTTCTCCCAGTTCAATCCATGGCTGCGCTTCTTATTTAGAAGATCGTCCGGATGGATAAAGTGGGAGAAGATGCCGAGCGAAGTTATCGTACTCGCTTCCACCCATCTCTCGAATTTGCCTTCCATATATCCGGATGTCACGCGGGGCATCTCGAGAATGCCATCGCTTGCAATCTCGTATTCCTGGACGTAGGAGAGTCCGGACGCGTCTTCGCCGTAGAGCGAGGCTATAACCGCAATATCCGGCCAGCCTTTCTTAAGTGCTTCCCGGCCTTCCGGACTTAGCACGTTGGAGGGGGGAACGTAAGTCAGCATCGTATAGTTAGGAAAAGCGGTATTGGCGAAACGGACCGCTTCTTCGATCGATTCCGCCATCTCGTCGGTACTGCGCCAAGCGTTATAGCCGAACTCGTCCGCGGTCTGCTGCGAGAGCACGAGCGATTGGTGATTGTAGCCGTGAAGGCCGATTTCTCCGCCGCTTTTGAGCACCTCGCGCCCGTAAGAAATGAGTCCTTCTTCGTCGGCATCCTTGGGAGAGCGGAAGGGAGGCTCCGTCTCGTCGTTGTACGATTCGATGAGCACAGCCGAATAGACGATGTCGAACTGCTTTGCGGTTTTGAGCATGTCAGGCCACCACACATCCCGGAAGAAGGCTGGCCGGTCCCTGCGGTAATCGCGGTAGATGTCGGCGTCGACCGTCTTGCCGATCGGGGCGGGGAAGTCGTCGATATACATAATTTTGGAATTAAAGATCGGGTAAATAAATTCGGGCTGCAGCAACGATAAAGCGCCCGCGATTAGCCCGCGGTTCACTTTTTCCTGGAGCATGGCGCCGTTAAACATCATGAACTTGCCTTCGCCGTAAGGGTAATCCCACAGGAGCGGGATGCCGCTTGCCGTTGTGGCAAGCACCCGGCTCTTCTCGTCCAGCTCGACGCTCATGACGGGGTTCGAGATGAACGGATCGTCAATGACAAGACCGCTTTCGCCAATCAGCACGTTGGAGGTAAGGGCAATGCCTTGGGAGTCAACAATATTGCCCGCATCGAGGATGCCCATCTTCCGGTATAAACGGTAGAACGCGTCATTCTGCTCGGGCTGGACGGTTAAAAATACGTAGCCGCCCCGATTGACGTAGTCGGCGAGCGTCTGCGTTTCTCCTAGCAGCTCCAGCTGCTGCACGGAAACGAGCACCGCTTCGCATCCCGAAGGGTCGAGGTTGCCTTTCCGGACGTCCGCTACTTTTACCGTTTTTTTCATATATTGGAGCACGCGAAATGCTTGTTCCTTTACCTTGAAGCTGTATTCGTCCGAACTGTCGAACGCCAGGCAGTAAGCGGGACCGCTCGGCGCGACCGCCGGGACGACCGCGGCTTCATTTCTCCACTGCTTCACGCTTTCGTTCATTTGTTCGTTGTGGCTGAACTGCAGAACAAACTGGGAATGGGTAATTTGAAGGCCGATCGCGAGCACCACGACGCTGATGATGATTAGGTAGACATTGCGGTTCAATCTAATTTTCGACTTCATGCGGACCTCCTTCCGACCAGAATCGAACGGCGATAATCGCTTTGCTCGACAAACGGATGGGGGACTGCTTCAATTGCTCCAGCGTCTGTTTCAGTTGATCGATCGACCGTAATGTGAAATATACGTTCATCAGGCTAAGATACGCATCCTCGCTGCGCGGAAAACGTTCGATGAACCGCTTGGCTGTCCGTTCGGCGGCGGCATATTCCCCAAGGTCCAACTCCATTTCCAGCTTGTCGGTATACGCGCCGGCCGTATCGGGATCCGCCTCGATCAGCTTTCCGAGCACTTCGGTATAGGTGTACTTATGCTTGAGCATCGTCCTCTCATCGAGGAAGCCGCTTCGCATATAGCTATTCAAAACGTCGGCGTAGGAGGCGAGCAAATAGGCGTCTTGCTTGTTATCCTCATATTTGACCGCCAGCTCCTGCAGGGTTAGCGTCAGCTTGCGCTTGATTTCCATAATTGCGCTGACGGCATAATGGGATGTTTCCGTATCCTCGTTGCTGACCGCAAGGCGCAGCACCTCGAGATACTCCAGGGAGTCCCGCTTCAGAAGGTCGATCATGATACGCCTTCTATTCGTAAAATCGTTCACGAGCAGCGCCTCCTCAAGCGGTACGACGTTCATCTCTTTCTCGGTCTCCGGTTTCCGGTATATGCCGGTATGCCCGCTCAAGTCTTCTATCGTAACGGCTACATCCAGCTCGGCAATGCGGGCGGAGGCGTGGCTTGCGTTCCGTTCATGCCACCGTTTCCGCCAAAACAACGGGAGTAGGAAGCCGATCACCGGCAGAGCGGCGGCGAGTATGAAGCGGAGCAGCCACTCCCGCTTGTCCCGGTTGTGGCGGATACCAAGCAAGAGGCCGCACAAAAACAAGTAAGAGATAAAAATAAGATCAAGCATAACTCAAATCCTCTTTCACAAAATTCAGTTTGATATCGTTTAATTCGAACCGCTCCAACACGTATGCGGCGTCCTGTTGGCCGGAATTGCTGAGCAGGACGAGAAGCTGTCCATCATGTCCGAGGCCCAGGTAGTCGGTTTCCCGCAGCGAGCGGAAAATATGGTTTGCAAGTTCCGGCAGGGCAGCGTCAGCCGAACCGGCGGAGAGCAGCACGAATTCGACGCCATGCTTGCTGCTGGCCAGCCTCTTGGTGGCCAGAATATCGGCGAATACTTCCGGCTTTAGAACCTGCGAGCCTTCGAGATAGCGCTGACTGCCGGTCGCTTCCACGTAGGAGAGTGCCCGGGAGAGCGAGGAAGAAATGAGGTCGATGGTAATTTTGAACAGGTTCTGATAATATAGCGAGAAATTATCGAACTTCAAGCCGTGCAGCGACACGACGGCAACGACTTCGCCGTTGCTGACGACCGGTGCGGAGAGCAGCGGAGAATTGCCCTCCAGCTCCTTATTGACATAAACCTTATTGCTTTCCAGCAGCTTTTTGATATAAGGGCAATCTTCAACTTTTATCGATTTAGGCGATTCAAAGTCTTTGCCGCTCGAGCGGGCTGCGAGCCGCAGGTAACTCTTATATTTATTTACGGTATAGATTGTTACGGAACGGGATTTCATGATGGATTCGAGTACGCTTACGGTGGACGTGAAAATTTTCTCGGGCTCAAGGCTTTCGAGTTCTTTGGTAACCGAATAGATTTTGCCGAAGCTGTCTCCGTTGTTCATGATTTGCTGCTGGAGCTCTTCCTTCACGACGCGAGTCTCCTCGTACACTTCATTCAAAAACGTATATTTCTCTTGCAGCGCCGCGAGCTGCTGCTCCTTGCTCTTGGCAGCACGGGTTCTCCGGTCTATCGAATATCCGACGACCAAACCGACGAACAGGTAAACCGCGATCTGGAAAAATAGATCGGTGCCGTAAAACAGCGAGATAAGGTCATATCCGTTCTCAAGCAGCTGGTATGTGTAAAGCAAACCGGATAAGGCGGCGGCCGCGATCGATTGACGGTTTCCATATACAATTCCGATAATAATGATATAGAAAAGCTTGATATCGATGAAATTGTACGAGGTATCTTCGATTGCGAACGTCAGCCAGACCGTAAGAGCAAACGCCAGCGCGTTTTCCGCGAACGGGATTGCCGCTTTCACGGCAAGCGCAAAGAAGGAAGGCCGCTCGTTTTTCGGCTTCGCTATTTTTACTTCGGCTGCCCGTTCGTTCTTGAACCATTCATAGGTGCGTTGAAGCCCTTCCTGGAAGCTGTACTTCGGCGCCCATTCGAGGTCGTTTCCGATGCGTGTGTTATCGAGCGCGGAGCGGTATATATCGCCTTGACGACTTTCTCGATAGGAGACCGGACCTATATCTTGCAGGCCGCGAAGCGAATCGATCAGATCGTTCACGCTATGTTCGGTATTGGTAGACAAGTTGTAAACGCCGGATAAATCCGAATAGGAGGCCCGGTATATCGCATCGGCGACGTCCTCCACATATATAAAATCCCGGGTCTGACCGCCGTCGCCGAACACGGTAAGTTCTTTGCCCTCTCTTGCCCGTTCCATGAATAGGGAGACGACGCCGCCTTCGCCGCGGATTTCCTGACGAGGACCGTACACGTTCGAGAAACGGAAGCAGAGCGTCTCTAAACCGTACATTTCCTGCCACTTCGAGCAGTAGGTTTCACCGACCATCTTGTTGATGCCATATGGCGAAATCGGGCTGCACGGCGCCGATTCCGGCAGCGGGAGCCGGTCATTCATTCCGTATACGGCTGCGGAAGAAGCGAAAATAAATTTTTTCACTCCGTATTTATGGGATAATACGAGCATATTCGATAGGCCGAGAACATTGGATTTCGTATCTTGCCTTGGATTTTCGATCGAGTTAGCTACGCTGACTTGCGCGGCCAAGTGGATAACGACATCAAAACGGTTATTGCGGAAAATTTCTTCGCAGTTGCGTTCTTCTATGGAAAGGATGTAAGACTTATGTTTGAAATCGACGTTGCGTTTATTCCCGGAAGAGAGATTATCCATAATGGAAACCTCGTATCCTTCTTTGCTGAAACGCTCCGCCACGAATGAGCCGATAAAGCCATATCCTCCCGTAACTAGTACTCTCATCAACCATCACTCCAACACGAAAGGATATTCGACATATTTCGCTAGTATACCATTTCTTGCAAACGATTTATTGAATATATCGACCTGTCTATTTCTATGTATTATCTCATATAATAGTAGAAAATGAAACATAAGACCTATATATTCGGCTACTTCTTCCGTCGTTTATAGGCATAAATATCCATGGTAGATCATGGCTTGCGGTATGATAAAATGAAACGACTATGGCAGGAGGTAGTGTTGTGTTGATTTGTCGTTGGTTTTTGTCTATTTTTGTCGTTTTGGTAATAGGAGCCACAGCCCTTTGGCTGGGCAGGGGGCTATATGCAGACGCGTTGGTTCCCCGTATTTCCTACTCTCCCGTCGAGTCTGAGGCGGTGCTAGCCAATCCTTATATGGGTTTTGTGGTAGACGCCCGCTATGACGAGGCGAAGCAGCCGTTTCGGCTTGCGCATGCCAATTTTACGTGGAGCGAGCTTGAGCCGGTAAAAGGAAAATATGCGTTCGACGAGATCGAGAGCAAATATAACTTCGCCCATTGGAAGAAGAAGGGCGTGAAGCTCGTCGTCCGGGTAATTCTTGATTATCCGAGGGAGGAATCCCATATGGATATTCCGGAATGGCTTTATTTCGAAACCGGTAAGAAGGGCGTTTGGTACGATACCGACTACGGAAAAGGGTTTAGCCCGGATTACAATCAGACGTCCTTGATCCGAAACCATGAAAGGCTCATTGCCGCGCTAGCTCAACGATATAACAACGACCCGCTTATTGCCTTTGTCCAGCTTGGAAGCTTAGGGCATTGGGGCGAGTGGCATACGCGCGACGACAAGCAAGCGCGCATCCCGTTTCCGCGGCGCGCAGTGTCGGATCAATACGCGGGGCATTACGTGAAATATTTTTCGGAAAAACCGCTGTTGATGCGCAGGCCGCATGCGATAGCGGCGAAGAACGGGCTTGGCTTGTATAACGATGCGTTCGGCAAGCGAGACGCGACGGTGGATGGTTTTTTGAGATGGTATACCAAGGGCTACACCTCTTGGCTTACGCAGGAGAAGGAGCCGGCCATGCCTAACTTCTGGACGAAGGCTCCGAGCGGAGGAGAGTTCGCGGAGGAGAAAAAGTTTTTGCGCGATTCGGCGATCGAAGAAACGCTGCGTCAAGCGAGGCTGACGCATGTCTCGTGGATGGGGCCGAATGCGCCGTCGCTCGAGAAGCCGGGTGGCGAGCTGCAGAAAAATATCGACCGGTTTCTAAAGACGATCGGCTACCGCTTCGTCATTACGAAGGAGTCCCACGAGGCTAAAGTCAAAGCGGGTGGCGTGCTGAACGTGTCAATCGATGTGAGAAACCGGGGTGTGGCGCCGTTTTATTTCAGGTGGCCGGTCGAATTGACGCTAAGCGACCAAAGCGGGCAAATCGTAGCCTTCGCCAAGCCGGATACCGATATCCGCAAATGGCTGCCGGGAGCTCATCATTTCGCGGCGAAGCTGAACGTGCCGGCTTTTTTGCCAACGGGTGAGTATGTCGTGAATGCGGCCATTATCGACCCGGAAGACGGTAATCCGGGAGTCGATTTCGCCAATGAAGGCAAGCGGGACGACGGCCGCTACGCACTCGGCACCGTTGCCGTTAACGGCACGGAAAAATAAATGCGGCCGGAGATTGAAGCGCTGATCCGCAATCGGGGGAAAATGTGCTTCTTTCCTTTTGTTCAGCGTGCGATATTTATCTACTCTTCATGCAGCCAAAGGCTGATTGTCATACTATTGTCATAGGAACCTTGGTGACGGCGGTTGTTAGGTTTGCCGAAAAAGGGCATAATGGAAGCATAGGAAATTATATAGAAATGGGGAACGGGAATGCCTTATAACGACCGTTTCATACGGGCATGCCAGAAGGAACATGTTGATCAAATACCTGTATGGTACATGCGGCAGGCAGGAAGATACGATCCTGACTATCGCAAAATAAAAGAAAAATATTCATTGCTTGAAATATGCAAACAGCCGGAGCTTGCAGCTGAAGTTACGATGATGCCGATTCGCAAGCTGGGCGTCGATGCAGCTATTCTTTATTCTGATATTATGAACCCGGTAGCTTCAATCGGAATAGACTTTGATATTGTCGCGAACATTGGACCAGTCATAGCGAATCCGATTCGCTCGGCGGCTGACATTGAGCGGCTTACACCCATTGACGTTGAAGGTGATCTCAGCCATGTTATTGAGACGATTCGGATACTTGATCGGGAGCTTGAGGTTCCTCTGATCACTTTCGCGGGTGCACCGTTTACGATTGCTAGCTATTTAATAGAAGGAAGACCTTCAAAAAACTATTTGCGCACAAAGGAAATGATGTACAGCGAGCCTAAGCTTTGGCATGAGCTGATGCGTAAGCTTGGCGATATGGTCATCACTTATTTGCGCGCGCATATTGCGGCGGGCGGTAAAGCCTTTCAGCTGTTCGACAGCTGGGTCGGCGCATTGACGCCGGCGGATTTCCGGCAATTCGTATTGCCGACGATTGAACGCATTTTTGCGGAGCTTTCGGATTTGCCGCAGCCAAAGATTTATTTTCCAGGCGTGAGCTCAGGAGAGCTGCTGCCCGAATTGCACCAAGTAAAGGCTGATGTGATCGGTCTTGATTGGCGCGTATCGATTGCGGAAGGAAGAAGAAGATTGGATAACGGATTCGCCGTGCAGGGCAATTTGGATCCTACGATTCTGACAGCGCCGATAAGTGTCATTGAATCGTATGCGAAAGAAATCATAGACAGCGGAATCGAAGAGCCTGGTTTTATTTTCAATCTGGGCCATGGCCTATTCCCTGAAGCATCGCTTGAGAAGCTTGCTGAACTGACTGCATTTGTACATTCGTATTCGAAGAAAGCCATTGCAGCGCGCATCCAGAAGGAGGCAAGTCATGTCTGAACATAAAGCGAAGCAGATCGGTGTGCTTGTTATGTCCTATGGCACGCCGGAATCTATGGATGACGTAGAAACCTATTACACGCATATCAGACGCGGGAATGCGCCAACGCCTGAACTGCTCGCCGAGCTGAAGGGCCGTTACGAAGCCATTGTGGGCGGCGTGTTTCCGCTTCGGGAAAATACAAACGGACAGGTGGCCGGATTGCAGGATAAGCTGGAGCAGTTGGCACCCGGAAAGTTCAACTGCTATCAGGGCTTGAAGCATGCAAAGCCGTATATCGAAGACGGTGTTGAGCAGATGGCAAAGGACGGCATTACGGAAGCGGTTGGAATTGTGCTGGCGCCGCATTATTCAACTATGAGCGTCGGCAGTTACATTAAGCGCGCGGAAGAAAAGGCGAATGAGCTTGGCATAGAGATGACTTTCGTGAAGCAGTATCATATGCATCCTAAGCTGCTTCAGGCCCTAACAGACCGCGTGGTAGACGGTCTAGCCCGGTTAGCTGCCGCTTCGAACGATGAGGAAAATGTGAAGGTGTTATTTAGCGCGCATAGCCTGCCCCTTAAAATTCGGGAAATGGGTGATCCGTACGAGCAGCAGCTTCTTGAAACCTCAGCTGCGGTTGCTAAAGCGGCGAATGTGAAGGATTGGAAATTTACATGGCAAAGCGCGGGCCGAACAAGGGAGCCTTGGCTCGGTCCGGATATTTTGGAAACCTTGCCCGTGCTTGCAGAAGATGGCGTTAAAGCTGTGCTCGTTGCGCCGGTTGGCTTTGTGTCGGATCATTTGGAAGTTTTGTATGACCTTGATATCGAGGCGCAGGCTGCGGCAAAACAGCTGGATATGACTTTGGATCGTATCGCGATGCTGAATCGCGATCCACTATATATGGAGACGTTGGCAGAATCGGTCATTGAGGCCTTGGACGGCCAAGGGAAGGAATGAATGAGATGCGGAGAATCGGAAACCCTGATCGAATTGTCATTATTGGCGGAGGGATCAGCGGACTGAGCTCCGCTTTTTATTTGCAGCGGGAAGCGGAGCGTCGGGGCAGGGAGCTTGAAATTACAATCGTAGACAGCGCTCCTGTCTTTGGCGGAAAAATAAATACGCTGCAGCGTGACGGCTTCGTCATCGAGAAAGGGCCGGATTCTTTTTTGGCGCGCAAGCTGGCCATCATTGATTTGGCAACGGAGCTTGGTCTGGAAGACGAGCTGACGACAACGAATCCGGGAGCGAAAAAAACTTATATATTGCATCAACGCAAGCTGTTTCCGATGCCGGCGGGACTTGTTCTGGGCATACCGACAGAGATTGCGCCATTCGTGAAAACCGGTTTATTGTCTTGGGGCGGGAAGCTGCGCGCATTAATGGATTTAGTGCTGCCGGTACGCAAGGAGCAAACGGATGAATCGCTTGGCGGTTTTCTAGAGCGGCGCGTGGGCAATCAAGTAATGCGCCGCATCGCTGAACCGCTGCTGGCCGGCATATATGCCGGCGATTTAAAGAAGCTTAGCCTGCAGGCAACCTTTCCGCAGTTCGCAGCATCGGAGCGCAAGCATGGAAGCCTGATTCGAGGCATGCAGCATAACCGCAAGGCGGTCGCAGCAGCAGGCGCTTTGCCAGTCGTTGCTAAGGGAGGCACCTTTTTAACGTTTAAGGGCGGCTTGTCTACGCTTGTAAATGCGCTTGATCGTGCACTGAGCAAGACAGAGAGACGCCTTGGGACGAAGGTCGTCGAGATTAAACGCAATACGGATCGCTCCCCTCGTGAAAATAGCGATGATTTATCAGCAGAAGCTCAAGCAAGGTACGAAATCATGCTTGACAGCGGAGAGATACTGCATGCTGACCGGATCGTGATGACCGCCCCAGCTTATAATGCGGCAGAACTGCTGGAGCCCTTAACGGATTGCAGTGAGCTGCGCGCAATCAATTATGTATCGGTAGCGAATGTCGTGTTGGCGTTTGATAAAGCGACATTCGGGATTGATTTTGACGGGTCGGGATTCGTTGTGCCCCGCTCAGAAGGGCTGCATATTACGGCCTGCACATGGACATCGAATAAATGGCTGCATACGAGTCCGAGCGATAAGGTGCTGCTGCGCTGCTATGTCGGCCGCTCAGGCGATGAGGAAAGCGTGAAGCTGCCTGATGCCGAGCTGATCAAAGCTGTACGGCGCGATATCGAGGAAACCATGGGGATTAAAGCGGAACCGGCGTTCGTTGAAATAACGAGATTGCCTCGCTCGATGCCGCAATATCCCGTGGGGCATGTTACGAATATGAAGCAGCTGAGGGATCGTTTTGAACAGGAGCTGCCGGGCGTCTGGATAACGGGCGCGGCTTTCGACGGTGTCGGTCTGCCGGATTGCATAAGACAGGGCAAGGAAGCGGCGCAGGCTATTTTCAAAGACTAAATGCAATATTTGTTTTCCTCTTGACTGCGGTTCATTGCTATAATGGAAGAGTCTAACTATAGAAGACTTTTAAATCGATTATAGAGGAGCCAACTTTCATGCAAATTTCTCGTTCCGAATCGCATCAGCAGGACAAGCTGAAGCGTCAAAAGCGGCTTCGCAAGCTTATTATCATTAATTTTACGCTGCTAGGCGTCATTATTGTTGTGCTTGGCGCATGGCTTGCTGCAGCGAATTCAGATAAATTGAAAGATGTGTTAAGCTTCTCAAAAGGCGATAATAATAATCAAGAACAAGCGATAAAGCCTAATGCTTCAGGTGAAACAGGTGAGAGAGATGAGACTGGTGAGACTGGAAATCTCTCCGAGACTGAGGAGGATTTGAATTCGCCCGGTGACGCATCAGGTAACAGCAACGGCAATGAATCCACGCTTCCTGCATCAGAAGAAGACGGCATGGTAACTGAGCCTGGCGAGGTGATCGGCAATGGGGACAAAATAAGCCTGTCCTTCGTCGGCGATTTGCTGGTCGCTGATTATGTGAGCGCGATAACGGATCAGGAAGGTTATCCGTTTCTGTACCAGCCCTCGATGCTCTATTTAAGCGAGCCGGATCTTACCGCGGGAAATTTGGAATTTCCGGTTACGACCAGGGGAGTTCCGGTAGAAGGAACGCCTTATGTGTTCAAAGGCTCGCCGGAAGTTTTGCCCGCAATGCGTGATGCCGGTTTTGATATCATGAGCCTGGCTAATAACCATGCACTCGATCAAGGTGTTGAAGGCATGCTCGACACGATGAAATATTTGGATGAAGCAGGCATAGCGCATATGGGTGCGGGCAATAACGATACGGAGGCTTTTGCGCCAGTGATCAAAGAGGTTCGCGGCATAAAGGTCGCTTACGTCGGACTAAGCCGAGTCGTTCCATTCTCCTCGTGGAAGGCGGACAAGAACGTTGCAGGCGTAGCTGAAAGCTACGATACGCGCCGCGCGCTGGAAGCTATTGCAAAAGCGAAGAAAGAAGCGGATATCGTCGTTGTTATGGTGCACTGGGGCAAGGAAAGGGTAGATCAGCCCGAGCCGTATCAGAAGGATTTTGGCAAACAATATATTGATGCAGGCGCGGATCTCGTCATCGGGAGCCATCCGCATGTGCTGCAAGGCTTCGAAATGTATAAAGGCAAATGGATCGCATACAGTTTAGGAAACTTTATTTTTAGCTCGTACCCGAAGGAAACGGCAGGCGAGACAGGCGTTCTGGATGCCGTTTGCACAAAAAGCGGCGATTGTGAGATGACATTTCATCCGATGTTTACCGTCAACGCGCAGCCTACTCCCTTAGAGGGGGAAAAGGCAAAAGCGGTTCTTGACCGCCTAAGCTCGATTTCTTTCGGTGTACAGCTGGGTGAAGACGGCGCTCTCATGCCTGAATAATGAACCTGCTGAAAGGATGATCGCTTCATGAATAATCCGTGCGTAGCGCACCGAGGCTGGTCCAGCCGCGCGCCGGAAAATACGATGGCAGCAATACGGCTAGCTCTTGATGATCCTAACGTGGAATGGATCGAAATTGACGTTCATCTATCGAAAGACCATGTGCCGGTTGTCATCCATGATTATACGCTGCGCAGAACTACAAATGGGAAAGGCGATGTGAAAAGCTTGTCTGCTGCCCAGATCACGGCTCTGGATGCGGGCAATTGGTTTTCGCAAAAGTATCAGGGCGAACCTGTTCCAACGCTAGCGCACGTGCTTAAAGAGGCGGTTGGCCGCTGCAAGCTCAATATTGAGCTGAAAACGGACGGAATCCGTTATCCGATGATCGAGCAGAAGGTACTGGAATGCATAGAAGCTTACGATGCGGTGAAGGAAGTCGTGATCACCTCCTTTCATGAGGGCACGCTGTACCGGATGAAACGTATCTGCGGCGAAATACGCACCGGCCTTATTATCGACGGCTGGAGGAATACTCTGCCGAAGGAGCTCAAAGAGCTTGGCGCAGATTTTCTGTCCATCAGCTACACGAAGCTGAACAAGGATCGAGTCGAGCTGATGAAGCAAGCCGGCATACAAGTCATGGCTTGGACGATTAACGAGAAGCGTGCCATGCGGAAAATTGCCGCGCTCGATCCGGAGCTAATGATCTGCACGAATTATCCGGAACGATGGCATGAGGTGCGCGTTTAGCAGGATGACGGGTAGAGAAGCTTTGCAATTCGGTTACGCACAAGCAGGAGGTCGCTCGTTGCATGGTGGGATGGATAGATGATTGGTGGCTCCGGCTGCTTGCCGGATTACTTGGCAGCGGGCTGATAGCTGCCGCCGCTTACAGCGTACGCTCGTTGTCTGCATCAGGCGCGTGGTCGGCGGTCGTGATGGGAACAGGCTTCGTTACGCTGGGGGAACCGGTATGGTTCGGATTATTGATCGCTTTTTTTGTTTCATCGAGTCTTTTGTCTAAATGGAAGCGGAAGCATCACGCCAAAGAAACGGCTGAAGCAAAATATGAGAAGACCGGCAGGCGCGATGCCGGCCAAGTATGGGCAAACGGAGGCGCAGGGCTGATGCTTTGCGCCGCGAATGCGCTGTGGCCGGATCAAGGGTGGCTGTTCGCGTATATCGGCGTCATGGCAGCCGTTAACGCGGATACATGGGCCACCGAGATCGGTGCCCTTAGCAGGACGGCGCCGCGATCGGTAACGAGCGGCAAGCCGGTAACGGCAGGCACGAGCGGCGGAGTCACGCCGCTCGGCAGCGCAGCAGCGCTCGCAGGCGCCGTGTTCATCGGCGCCGTTGCCGCGCTGCTGCTGGCGGCCCCGCAGCCGGCAGAGGCTGCTGCGGGTACGCCAGGCGGCGGAGCCGCAGCGGCGGCATACATCGCCGCAGCGGCCGCCGCCGGCCTGGCCGGTGCCTTCGCCGACTCGCTGCTCGGCGCAACCGGCCAGGCCATGTTTCGCTGCCAGGTATGCGGCAGCGAAACCGAACGCGCCGCGCATTGCGGCATCGCGGCGGTGAAAGTGCGCGGCTTCGCCTGGCTGAACAACGACAGGGTGAATCTCCTGTCGTCGTTGTTCGCAGGCGTGCTGGCGTGGGCCATCGGTCAGTGGATGCTATGACCAGCAATAAAGACGGCTCAGAGGAGATCAATTACCCTGAGCCGTCTTTTTGTTATGATAAAAACCTTTTATTTTTAAAACCCGCTGCGAACGGATTCTTGGATCCTGATGTCTATTGAATAACCTTCGAGCATTTTTTTCTGTTCCGGATTCATGCGGTTCGGGTGAGGCAGATTGATTTTAGGAGCGTAAGTACGCATGTTTTTTATATGTAGTATCATTTTTTTATACTTAAAGGATCAAAAAAAAGCGGGACGAAACTATGAATGGAATGAGATAACGATCATTAATGATTGATAACAGGGGAGAGTCCAATGATATTAACATGCGAGTCAATAAGATTAGAAGATTATTTACTAGAGACAACTGAAGTGGATTTTAATCACCCTTCTATTATTGAAAAAGCAAACGAGTTGTATACGAAAGCCTCCAATGAGGATGAATATGTCAGAGTGGCTTTTGAATTTGTACGGGATGAAATTGCCCATTCTTGGGATATTCAAAGCACGCGAGTTTCGCGTATAGCTTCGGAGGTGTTATTTTTCGAAGAAGGCATCTGCTACGCGAAGTCAAATTTGTTATGCGCTTTATTGAGGGCGAAAGGGATTCCAGCCGGATTCTGCTACCAGCGGCTTACACTTGGCAATACTCCGGATACGGGATACTGCATCCATGCATTAAATGCGGTATTTCTGCAGTCCGTAGGGAAATGGATCCGGCTTGATGCGCGTGGAAATAAGCCAGGTGTGGATGCACAATTTTCCATTGATGATGAAATCTTGGTGTTTAATGTGCGAGAGGGCTATGGCGAGTATGAGTACCCGATTATTTATCGCGAGCCTCATGCGAAAACAATGGATGCTTTAAAACGAAATACGAATTGTTCGTATATGTGTCATCATGATTTGCCGACAAGCTTAGAGTAATGTCACTCAGGCTCTGGGGATCATGCTGGATAACGCCGGATGATGTTACATAAGGGGGCGGTTCATTTTGCATCAGTAGGCGAGCAAGCAGGAGCGCTTATTTGCAATAGGGGAAGCGTCTGTTTTAAGCGTAACGGAATTGAAACATAATGAGGAGGGAAAGCGTTGGAGCTAGTAGGCCATTGCCGAAAATGCGGCATAGAAATTTTTTGTAAGGATGGTTTTCTTGATGGCGTCATTTCAGCAGAAAATGAGCTTTTTTGTTTCAAATGCGCAGAGGATCGACTCACGATTACTTGCGAAGATGTCATTTTGCGTGAATATCGCTTAGAAGATTTAGATGCGCTTCAGGAGCTGACATGGCAGCCAGAAATATACGAGTTTTTACCGGGATGGAACGTGCCAAAGGAGCAGCGCTTAGACTGGCTAGCCCATTATGAAATAAACGAAAACAAGCAGTTTCTAAGTGCCGTTGCAGCTGGAGGCCGCATTGGCGAGCTCCGTTTACGGCTGGGCATTATTTTAAAAGAGACGGGCGAGCTCATCGGATGGTGCTGCACGGGGATCAAGGAGGAGCTGCCGTCGCCGGGCCGGGAAATCATGTTTGCTATCTCTAAGCATCATCGCGGGAAGGGCTATACGACGCAAGCTGCAAAAGGCATGATCAACTATTTGTTTGAAAATACCGATGTAAACGAGCTGCATGCGATAGCCCTGCTAACTAATCAGCCGTCAAATAGAGTCATTCAAAAATGCGGATTCGTTTTTTCAAGCATTATTGAGATTGATGGCGATGCGTACAATCGTTATCTTTATAGCCAATCGAAATGGCTGGACTGAAAATGAAAAGGAGCATAATTAAGCAGCTCCCTCCCGATAACGTTGATACCTGAACATCGTTATGTAATGATTCCTTTACAAAATGCCCTTACCCATAAATTTAAAATCAAAGTCGGTTTGATTTCCTACAAACACATTAATATCCACATACGCATCGATTCCATCTACGCGTCCGCGGTTGCAATACTGCCATAACAACCATTTCTGTTTTCCCTTCAAGGTTGGATATTTCACAATATCACGAATCCATATGTCATAGCCCTCAAACCGGCCGGCGACATATTTGTTGTAAGTGTCATACGTGACATAGAGAATTGGTTTTTTGTTATAGGCTTCTTCAAACTTGTCGCTCATCATCATTAATTCATGCGCGATTGCTGCAGGATCATGGGTCAACGCGATTTCGATATCGATAACAGGAGGCAGGCTGGCTGCCTCTTTCGGTACTATGCTTATGAAATGCTCCGCTTGTTGCTCGCCCGTGCTCCTCGCCGAGAAAAAATGATAAGCTCCTGTTAAAAAGCCGTTTTCTTTGGCGCCTTCCCAGTTCTTATTGAAAGTATCATCCGTAAAATCATTTCCTTCTGTATCTTTCATATAGACGAATTGATATTTCTCCGTTTCAGCAACCGTCTTCCAATCCACGTCTCCTTGATAATGAGATACATCAAGACCTTTAATCTCATACTTCATGGCAAAAATACTATTGTGCCAAATGATGCCTTTGTATTCCAAGACGCAACAAATTAAGGCTAAACCGAGTAAGACCGCGATTATTCTTTTTGCTTTCATTAATCCTCCTTGAGCTTACTGCTTGAACCGTGATGCGCTGCAAATTTACAATTATGTATTCATTTACTATTTTATCTTGACGGTCTCAGGCGTTATATAGTTGCAAAAAATAAAAAGACCGTCAAGTTTCCTTGACGGTCTTCCCTGGCTATATGTTATTTCGTTAGCTGCTCCATCTGTCCGATCAGCTCTTCGAATACGCTCATGGCTTGCTCAATCGGCTCCGGAGAAGACATGTCGACTCCTGCTTTCTTCAGGATGTTAATGGAGAAGTCGCTGCCGCCGCTTTTTAAGAAGCCGAGGTAGCGCTCAACTGCGGGCTCGCCTTCCTCCAAAATTTGCTTGGAGAAGCTAGTCGCTGCAGAGAAGCCTGTCGCATATTTGTACACATAGAAGCTGTTATAGAAATGGGGAATACGTGCCCATTCCATTTCAATGTCTTTATCAACGACCATGCCGGGACCGTAATACTGGACGTTAAGATCATAATAGATCTTGTTAAGATCCTGCGGTGTCAGCGATTCGCCTTGTTCAGAACGCTCGTGGATAATTTTCTCGAATTCGGCGAACATCGTTTGACGGAATACGGTCGTACGGAATTGATCGGCGTAATAAGTCAGCAAGTACATTTTTTCCTTCGGATCCGTTGATTTTGCAAGGAGATAATCCATGAGCAGTGCCTCGTTCAAAGTGGAAGCAACCTCAGCTAGGAAAATCGTATACTGCGCATCGCGGTAATTTTGGTTCGTATCCGAATAATGGGAATGGAGCGCGTGGCCCATCTCATGGGTCAATGTGAACATGCTGTTTAAATTATCCTTATGGTTAAGAAGAACGTAAGGATGCGTTCCGAAAGCGCCCCAGCTGTACGCACCGCTGCGTTTGCCTTCGTTCTCATAAACATCGATCCAACCGTTGTCAAAGCCCTCTTGCAGCACTTTCAAATAATCTTCGCCGAGCGGCTTTAAGCTTTCGCTGACCGTTTTCTTCGCTTCCTCGTAGGTGATGTCTAGATTGAATTCATCGACAAGCGGCGCGAACAAATCGTACATGTGAAGCTCATCTAAGCCGAGCAGCTTTTTCCGAAGTTCCATGTAGCGGTGCATGAGCGGAAGATGCTTATGAATGGTATCGACTAGGTTCGTATATACTTCCTTCGGAATGTTGTCGCCATAGAGGGACATATCAAGAACGGAATCATATTTGCGAGCCTTTGCGTAGAAAATATTTTTTGTAACGTTTGAAGTTAAAGTAGTCGCGAGCGTGTTTTTCAGCTTGCCGTACGTATCGTAGACCGCTTTGAACGCTTCGCGGCGAACATCTTGATTTTTGCTTTCGAGAAATTGTATGTAGCGGCCGTGCGTCAGCTCGATCTCTTCGCCGTCTTCATTTTTTACTTTTGGAAACTTTAGATCCGCATTGTTCAGCATATTGAATACGGTGCCTGGGGCGGAGCTGATATTGCCTACTTGAGCAAGCAGCGCTTCTTCGTTCTTTGATAAAATATGAGCCTTTTGGCGGCGCATTTCCTCCAGCGTATGGCGGAATTTCGCCACAGATTCATCGGAGATGATAGCATCCAGTTTTTCATCCGAGAGACTGAGCACTTCAGGAGTTATAAAGGATAGCGCTTCGCCTGATTCAACGCTTATTTTTTTTGACTTGTCGGATAACGCTTGATAAGTCGCTTCGGCTGTATCCTCGTGATGCTTCATATTTGCATATACATAAAGCCGCTCCACATGCATGGAAAGCTCGTCTTCAAGCTCGAAGCAGGCTTTGAGCTGAGCGACGTCGGCCAGCTTGCCTTGGAATTCCGGTATTTTTTTGATTAATGCTTTCGCTTCCGCATATTCCTTATCCCATGCCGCTTGGCTCTCAAAAATATCCTCAAGCTTCCAGCGGGTCTCAGGTGCGGATTCTGATCGTTTAGGTACGTGATTCATCGAATTCCTCCTAGGTATGGTTAAGGTTGGTGAGGCATGCTCGGTTTTGGCTCCTGCCTGATTGGAAGCGGCAGCGCCCGGAACCAGGCTTAAAGCAAGCAGAAGAGGCAGCCATTTCATCCATTTATCACCTCGGGACACAGTTTGTTTCTACTATGTCCGTAGAGGATAATGAATATTCAGCACGCTGTCTGCTATGCTTTACCCATCGTAAAAAGTGCATAAACGATCATAAAAAACGCAAACGCAATAAATGCGATGGAAACGAGGGCAAGTCCCCGGCGCAGGCCAGGGGGCAAGGAATCGCGCTTCATAATCACGATCGCTCCAAGCGAGAAGGCTGCAATGATAAAAATAATTGAAGCAGTAGCATCCATATGCGATTAAATCCTCCTGATACTGAACTAGCTAAAAAAAGGCAGCGGTATAATTGTACCTATGCACGGATACGTAACGTTATGTTCGCCGCTAAGGATAATTTTTCCTGCCTTTTGATTAGAAATCCCGCTATTATACTTCCTTCAACGCGCGCATGATGGCTTCGAGCTCTTCTTCGCGGCCAACAAAGTCGGTTGCGCGGAAGCGGTTTTGTGCCCAGTGCAGCATTTCTGGCCTGCTTATGAACGTATGAGTGTCTTCGCCCCATTGATCGGAAATTTCCCGAACGATGAGCGTCTTGCCTTGTACTTCTACCGTCAGCATATTGTATTTGTCGGTTTTGTAGATTTCGTGTTTTTTGAACATGTTTTTTTTCATCCTTTTAGTAGTTAATTATGGTATTCTTATCATCATAGCCATTATGGCGGCGGTAATCAATATGGTGAAGTAAGAAGCCGGCATCGTTGGCTCGTGATTTGCTGAGATGAGACGAGAAGAGACGAGAAGAGGAGAGTGCAGGAATGAGTAAGCTGAGCTATGAGCAAATCGGTGTCGCCATGACATGCAGAAGCTTCGAGGAGTACGTTCGGATGTTTGATTTAGAGACATTGGACTTGGAGCGTGGATCGGTGCTCGATGTGGCTGCGGGAGGTTCTTCCTTTACGGCAGAAATGAATGCTAGAGGATATTCCGCCTATGCTGTTGATCCGCGTTACGATGCGGGGATTGAGAAATGGATTTCCGAAGCTGAGCAGGAAATCGAGACATCTACCCAAAAACTTGCAAAGCTGCAGGAGAGTTTCGACTGGAGTTACTATGGCTCGCTTGAGCACCATAGGGCGGGCAGGGAAGCATCGATCGAACGGTTCAAATCTGATGTTTTGGACAGCAATTATTCGAATCGATATATTGCGGGCAAGCTTCCGGAGCTCCCGTTTAAGGATAATCAATTTACGCTGATTCTTTGCAGTCATTTTATGTTTTTATATGCGAACCAATTCGGACCTGAATTTCATATAAATGCTATCCTTGATTTAATGCGGATTTGTAAGCCTGGCGGTCAAATTCGTATTTATCCTTTGATTTCTCTGGACTGGAAGCCATATTCAGGGCTTGATCAGCTGCTCGATTCGATAAGTGAAAACGGAGGCAAGGCAGAATTGTGCCCATCTAAGCTGCCATTTATTCCTGGTTCCAGTCAATTTTTGAAAATTTTACTTTAATTGCTTTTTAGAAAAGGGATCGATATAATAATTTTACTCGCCGTTCAAAACGGCGGTCATATCTAGGAGGTTGTTCAATTGAAAGGAACAGTTAAATGGTTTAATGCAGAGAAAGGCTACGGCTTTATCCAAACAGAGGGCGGAGAAGACGTATTTGTACATTTCTCGGCGATTCAAAGCGATGGTTTCAAATCTTTAGATGAAGGGCAAGCGGTCGAATTCGACATTACTGAGGGTAACCGCGGCGCTCAAGCGGCCAACGTCACTAAACTATAGGATCAATGTGCGAATAAACGATGGAAAAGGACTCCCTGGCAGCAGGGAGTCCTTTCTTAATATATAAGAATTTATATGTTTTTACATATAAATGCGCTTATATATCTCCGCGAAACGACTGCTTTTGCCACAGAGGACGGCGACAGCCGTTTACGCTTGATTTATAAGTACCGTTTGTTCCTGCTTTCATTGACCAAGACCTATCAGCGGTGATAAACTGTTGCTTGGAAACTTTGTCAGGGGAGCGAGCATAATGAAATTTAAATTGTTCAAAGACCGTAAAGGTAAGGCCGATCAGGCTAAAAATAACAAGTTCGTAAAGCTCGGACGTGAAATATACGTTCAAGCCCGCAGAGGCGGACCTAATCCGGACTCAAACTTCGGTTTGAAAACAGCGATCGCCAATGCTAGAGCAGAACAAATGCCAAATGATAATATTGAACGTGCGATAAAGAAAGCAGCAGGTGCTGGCGACGGCGTCGAATACGAGGACATTATGTATGAAGGTTATGGTCCGGGCGGAGTAGCTATCATGGTGAAATGCTTGACGGATAATCGTAACCGTACGGCAGCCGACGTTAGATCGGCGTTTAATAAACGCGGCGGGAACATGGGAGAAAGCGGCTGTGTGGGCTATATGTTCGATCACAAAGGCCTGCTTGTCGTTGATCGCGAGGCCCATGAAACCGATGAGGATTCCATGATGATGGTTGCGCTTGAAGCAGGTGCCGAGGATGTAGTCATAAATGACGACAGCTTTGAAATTTTGACGCATCCACATGAATTTGAGCAGGTCAAAAATGCGTTGGAGAAAGAAGGCTTTACCTTTGCAAATGCAGGCGTTCGGTGGCTGCCGCAAAATATGGTTAAAGTTGAAGGCGAGAACGCGGACAAGCTTCTAAAAATGATGGACGCTTTCGAAGACAACGACGATGTGCAGGATGTATATTCGAATTTTGAAATAGCGGAATAAACAGTTTGCTTAGTAATTGAAAGGGCTGCTCTGAGCGTATGTTATACGACGCTCGGAGCAGCCCTTTTGTTGATATATAAGAATTTATATGTTTTCACATATAAATGTGCTTATATATCTCCGCGAAACGACTGCTTTTGCCTCAGAGGACGGCGACAGCCGTTTACGCTTGTATTATTAATCTATTAACGTTCCGCACGACTGAAATAGTACCTTGCAAGGAAAGCAGCCGCTGCTGCAATGGCAAAGCCGGCACCCATCTTAAAAAAGACCTCGCGCCCAAAATGTTCATAAATATAGCCGCCGAACATCCCGCTGATTACGCCTGCAAGTCCGGTCCAGACCACAGCATATACAGCCTGTCCGGACGCACGGAACTCATCAGGAATAAGCCTTGAAAGATAGCGGAGCGCCGTAGAAAAATAAATGCCAAACGAAATACTGTGCATTGCTTGCGTTGCGATCACCCAGCGAGGGTCTTGAATATCGCTGAGAAGCCACAGTCTAACCGCATACATGATGGATGCAATCATCAGTAAAGGCAGCTCCTTGAATTTATGACCGTATTTGCCGAGCAGGAACAAAATCGGAATTTCGCTTAAAGCGGACACGAGCCACGCAAGCCCAACAAGAGAATCACTTGCGCCCATGTGCCGCATGGTGACCGCAAGAAAGCCTTCATACATTCGGTGCGGGATGGAAATAGTTAGGATAATTAAAAAAAACAGGAGCACGTCGCGTTGACGTAAAAGCTTAAAAAAGCCGGAAAAGTCAATTTTTCGTGCGCTTCCCTGATAATCTCTAATCCGAGTCGTTAATATAAGCGTAATTGCTATTGTACAAAGCGCTAGCGGTAAGGTCCATTTGGAGCCGATTTCTTTTAATATAAGTCCAAAGGTGTATGCTGTTACAGCAAAACCAAGCGAGCCGAAAATCCGGATAAGCGCATAGGGGGTTCCCGTATATTGACTTGATAATAGCAGCAGGCTGTCACTTAATGGGTTAATAGGCGTCTGAAAAAAATAAAAGCCCATCATAACGAGGCAGACAAGCGCAAAATTTTCAATGGGAAACAGCAGCGATATCATCACGAGCTGTCCGAATAACAATAGCATAAGCAGTTTTTTAATCGTTCTGTATTTATCGCTGGCGAGACCGAGGAGGATGTTGGCGAATATCGATATAAAGGGTCCGGTCGAATAAATGATGCCGATTTGCTGCTCGGAAAAACCTCTGTCGAGAAAGTACAGCGGAATAAAGGAAACGACCATCGCAGCTGTCGAGTAAGCGGAGAAACTGTAAATACGAAGCGACAGCGTTTCCTTGCGGGCCGTTGAAGAGCGCTCTGCTCTAGCTGTTTCGGGTGTATCCATCTTTGAAAGCTCACTCCATCTCTGTCCTAAACAATATGGTTTTTAGTATAGCATGGATTAGTTATCGTACCAATGAGATTTGAAGCTGGATTATTATGTGCTGAGATGATACATTTAGAGGTGGAGGTTCACAATGAGTGCTTTTCGTTTTGATTGGAATGAACGGCTTCGGATCCGTATTCCTGTGCTGGAAATGGAATGGGAGCAGTATGCAGCGAATGTGCAGCTTGCAATCGTCGAGCAATGGGAAATCATACGCGGTACGATACCTGATCGCGTAATGGAATTTGAACAGCTCATCAATAAAAAGCAGGCGGAGCTGTTTGAAGAGGAGTGCTTTGAGCAATCCTGTATACTAAACTATGAAATTGCCGATTATGCAAGTAGGATTAACGATCTTCACATCTGGTATCGCATCGATCAGCAATTGGAATCGCGCCGGCATTCATGAACATGATCTGGAGAAGAGGTGCATCGTGAGATTGACGACTTTATCTGGCAATCGGGTGCCCCAGAACCCATTTAAGCTCATGCATCGCGTTTATAAGTATGTGTTACCGGAAGTAGAGAAAGAGCTGATGAAGCTTCGGCTTTTCGCGCAGCGGATACCTGACCAGGAGCTGCGGACTCAGGCGCTCAGCAGCATGGACAGCAAGAAATTCCATTGCCAAGGCGGCGGTGTTTACGCGGCAGCAAACCTAGAGCGCAGACATGTGCTCATCCCATTGATTGTCGCTTTGCAGACGATTAGCGACTACTTGGACAATTTATGCGACCGGAGCACTTCGCTGGACCCCGATGATTTTCGATTATTGCATCAATCCATGCTAGATGCCGTTAATCCCGAAGCACAGCTTCAGGATTATTATGCTTTACGCAGCGAGAAGGAAGATGGCGGTTATTTGCATCATCTCGTACGGGTTTGCCAATCTCAAATCGCAAAACTTCCTTCTTATGGAAGCGTACAGCAGCAAGTGACTGAACTGGTATCCTTATATGGGGATTTGCAAGTGTACAAGCATATTCGCAAGGATTTGCGCGAAGAGCATTTACTTGCATGGTGGGCACGGCATCGCGGAGATTATCCGAATTTGCAGTGGAATGAATTTGCAGCGGCAGCAGGCTCGACGCTGGGCATTTTTATGCTGTTTCTAGCCGCGACTGAGGAACGGTTATCTAAAGAGGATGCGGCGGCTATCCGGAATATTTATTTTCCGCATGTCTGCGGTCTTCATATTTTACTTGATTATTTAATTGACCAGGAAGAAGACCAGGCAGGCGGAGACCTGAATTTTTGCAATTACTATGATAATGAAGGTCTGCTTGTTGAGCGCCTCGGCACTATAGTGAACCGAGCGCGTGAGGACGTGAAGCAGCTTCCTGCATCCCGTTTTCATCGTTTGATTATTGAAGGGCTCTTAGCCTTATATTTGTCAGACCCGAAGGTTCGCCACCAGGCGGATGTTAGAGATGTGTCGAGGAGACTAATGAAGAACAGTCCGTTAACTCGAATGTTTTTCCTTATAAACAGCATCTGGATTCGGAAACAACAGGCTTAACTATAAATAAACAATGTGGAGGAATGAACCATGTCTGCAGTCAAATCAATCGCAGTACTGACAAGCGGAGGAGATTCGCAAGGAATGAACGCAGCCGTTCGTGCTGTGGTAAGAAGCGCTTTATTTCATGGATTAGATGTATACGGTGTTCAACGCGGTTATCAAGGGCTTATTAATGATGACCTTAGACAAATGGACCTGCGGAGCGTCGGCGATATCATTCAACGCGGAGGCACGATTTTGCAAACCGCAAGATGCAAGGAGTTTATGACGGCAGAAGGCCAGCAGCGAGGTGCGGAAGTTCTTCGTTCAAGAGGTATTGACGGCTTGGTCGTTATAGGCGGAGACGGCTCCTATCAAGGCGCTAATAAGCTGAGCAAATTGGGTATAAAAACAATGGGGCTTCCAGGAACAATCGATAACGATATTCCGTTTACCGATATTACCATTGGTTTCGATACGGCGGTAAGCATCGTAGTCGATGCGATTAACAAGATTCGCGATACGATGTCATCGCATGAACGCTCGTCAATCGTCGAGGTAATGGGCCGCCACTGCGGCGATATTGCTCTCCACGCGGGACTTGCGAGCGGCGCGGAAACGATTCTCGTACCCGAGGTCCCTTTTGAATTGACAGAGGTGGCAGAGCGTATGAAAAATAACTTTGCCAAAGGCAAGCGTCATAGTATTATTGTCGTGGCAGAAGGCGCGGGCAAAGGCGAGGAAGTCGCGCAGCAAATCACAGCTAACAGCGGCATTGAGCCTCGTGTTACTGTACTTGGTCACATTCAGCGCGGCGGTACGCCAACCGCAATTGATCGTATTTTGGCCAGCCGTCTCGGTGATTTTGCTGTTCGACAGCTAATGGCCGGCGATTCAGGCAAGTCTTGCGGCGTTATTCGCGGAGAACTTGTAACGACTGATATCGATAAGGTAGTAAATTCGAAGAAGCCTTTTGATATGGGCATGTACGAGCTGGCTCTTCGTCTGTCTCAATAAATTATCGCCGCTCAAATAAAAAGTCCACCTCGCATTCACAGCGCAGGTGGACTTTTTTTAATATTCAATTCGATTTACTTGTAGACAACGTTAGGTGAATACTTATTCCCTGCATTCCAGAGAAGGTACTCATTAATGCCGGTATCCTGCAGCGCTTTAATTTGAGCTTCGACCTCGACTTTGCCGTATTTCATGTAATGGCCGCTGCCTAGCCAGCTTGCCGTGAAGTCCTGTATCCAAGGCCTTATGATCGGCTTTAATTCTTTGGTTGGATCCAGTTTTTTGTGGGTGTCTAGCATTGCCCCTTTAATGGTTTCATACGGACTGCGGTCGGGATCTTTCTGCTTGAACCAACCCGTACTATAGTGGCTAGGATAAACCATAGGTGAGATAACATGCACGTCATTCGATATTTTCACAAAATCCTGACCAATTCCTTCGGCTGCCGGCACGGATGCCGCATAGCCGAAAATATCGACCGATATTCTGACGCCAAGCGGCTCTAGCTGCTCTCGCGCGTATTTAACAAAGCCAGCCACCGCATCGACGCGGCTTAATTCTGATTTGTTAAAGGTGAGCGAGGCGGCTTTGTTTTCGAAGCCCTCCGGGAAACGAACATAGTCAAACTGAATCTCTTTGAAGCCAAGCTTTGCTGCTTCCTTCGCAACGGCGATGTTATAATCCCAGACTTCCTTGCGATAAGGATTGACGAAGCTTTCGCCGCGTGAATTTTTCCAAATCGTGCCGTCCTGATGGAGGAAGGAGAGCTGGGGCTGCTTACGGGCTAATACGGTATCCTTGAACACGACAATTCTTGCGATTGGATAAATGTTATGTTTCTTTAACGTGAGCATAAGTCCATTAATATCACGGATGTATTTCTTGGATGCGCCAACCTCTTGCAGCTCGGGTGTGGGCGTTGGATATGTAATATACCCGTTATCGTCTTTAATATCGATGACCATGCTGTTCAGCTCGGTATCATCCAACAGTTTCAACAACGTTTCCATACGGGCGCCGCCAGCACTATGCGCTGTAACATAAATTCCTTTTATCGGCGGAGTTTCGGGCTGAGGATCTTTTTTTAAGGTTGCAGCTTCTGTGGTGCCTGGAATTTTTTCTCCATTTGCGGATGAATCCGGTTGTATGATCGTTTGGCCAGCTGCGGAATTAAAGTAGGCAATTGCAAGCTGCTTTGCTGCGGCATTATGCTCTCCGCTTCCAGTGAGCAAGCTGTACAGCAGCAGCAATGAAGAAATGATGATGTCCATTTTGCTCTCTCCCCGTTAGCTATTCTGATCAAATTATAAAGCAGACAGTAGGGCTGGGTCATTAACTTTTTTGAATCCATACGAAAGTATATGTCGTTTATTTGCATATAAGCTTCGTTTTCTTTAGTTAAGATGAAACAAAATACAGTGGATTTCTGTATTGAAATAAGTGGATAAACAAACAAAAAGCCAGCCGAGATTGTCTCGACTGGCGCATAAATAATCCGTGTGTCCCGCATTGTCATTGTAACAAAGCTTCTCTCTGCTGATTGCAAATACTGTGCTGCACAATTTCCATCGCGTCAGCGGGCTCCAGTAAGGAGAGACCATCACGCAGCACAATGCTGATGTCCATTTCGCGTTTCGTAAGAAAAGGACTAAGCTCTGGGGCAAGCTTCTCTACAATTTGAGACAATTTGACCGTTTCCATATCCATTGAGCATCACCCTTTCATATCTAATGGTTAGGGGAAATCATATGGCAAGAAACCTAAGTTACGGGATACAAACATTATATCAGGATCATTTTCAAAAACATAGGGATACAGTGGAAAATCCATACTTGCGTATATGATTTAGTCTTTTGGCTTAGAAAAATCGCCGATAACGCCCACTGTCTCTACAATGTTAATGAAAGCATGCGGGTCGATCGTGGTGACGGTCTTGCTTAGCTCAGCTAATTCATACTTCGTTCTGACCGTCATCAGCATATCGCGTTCGGCCGAGGAAAAGGCACCGCGGGTTTTGATGATTGTGATGCCGCGAGGATGAGTGAGCAGTTTAGCAAGCAGCTCTTCGGTCTTAGTCGTGATAATGAAGGCTGTTAATTTAATATGCCTCACATGTATGAGATCTACAACCTTGCCAGCAGAAAAAATCGACAAGAGCGAATAGAGGGCGGAATCCCAGTTTTTCGTAAAGAGTACTAATACCGCAATGACAGCACCGTTTAAGATGAAAATAATCATGCCGACAGGAAAATCGCGTTTCCGCGTCACGATAGAAGCAATAATGTCGAAACCGCCTGAAGAGCCGCCGTAGCGCATTGCAAGTCCGCTTCCGAACCCGATGATTATCCCTCCGAAAACAGCGCCAAGCACAATATCGTCGGCAATTTTTACGACCGGGATAAGCTGAAGGAATAATGTGGATGTAATAACGGTATAGACACTCCACATAATAAACCGATGTCCCACCACATACCATCCCCAGATCAGAACAGGCAAATTCAGGATGAAAAAAAGCCATCCTATGTTGCCGCCTGTGATATAACCGATCATCATGGAAATACCTGAGATGCCGCCGCTGAGCAGCTGGTGCGGAATAAGGAATAGGTTGAAGCCTATAGCGATAAGAAAGGCGCCAAGCGTCATAATCGGCACGGTAAAAAGGTAACGCAGGGAATGTGGATTCAATACGATCGCTCCAATGCAACTGACATAATTATTTTGAACATATTGCCATGCTTAGTATGGCTTTATTTGCATTACTGGTATTCACGATTGATTGTGTGCTATAATGATTTGGATATTCTTAAGTAGGCTGCAGATAAAAGGAGTTTGAGAAAAGTTTGAAAACATTTGCTGAATTTGGCTTGGAACCGAAAGTGTTGCAAGCAATTACCGAACTTGGATTCGAGGAATCTACCCCGATTCAAGACAAAGCGATCCCTATTGCTATGGCTGGGCAAGATCTTATTGGCCAAGCACAAACGGGTACAGGAAAGACAGCGGCATTCGGAATTCCGCTCATTAACAAAATTCCGACAAGCGAGGAACGCATTGTCGCATTAATAATGACGCCAACCCGTGAACTCGCTATTCAAGTGGCTGACGAGATCGGGAAGTTAACTCGATACAAAGGTCTCCGCTCGTTGCCGATTTACGGTGGACAAGAAATTGGTCGTCAAATCCGTGCATTGAAGAAGAAGCCACAAATTATTATTGGTACGCCAGGACGTTTGCTTGACCACATCAACCGTAAAACCATTCGTCTTGAAGATGTACAAACCGTCATTTTGGATGAAGCAGATGAAATGCTCGATATGGGCTTCATGGAAGATATTCAATCCATCTTGAAGCAAGTGCCAGATGAGCGTCATACGATGCTGTTCTCTGCAACAATGCCGACGAACATTCAGAAACTTGCACAACAATTTCTGAAAAACCCGGAGCATGTTTCCGTAATTCCGAAACAAATTACAGCTCCACTAATCGAGCAATCGTACATCGAAGTGCATGAGCGTCAAAAGTTCGAAGCACTTAGCCGTTTGCTTGATATGGAATCCCCAGAGCTTGCTATCATTTTCGGCCGTACAAAACGCCGGGTTGACGAGCTAAGCGAAGCGCTTCAAAAACGCGGATACACAGCTGATGGCTTGCACGGAGATTTGTCTCAGAATCAACGGGATAGCGTAATGCGCAAATTCCGTGACGGTAGCATCGATGTATTGGTAGCGACAGACGTTGCTGCTCGTGGTCTCGATGTTTCGGGCGTAACGCATGTAATCAACTTTGACCTGCCGCAAGATCCTGAGAGCTACGTTCACCGTATCGGTCGTACAGGCCGCGCGGGTAAAGAAGGTACAGCATGGTCATTCGTTACTCCTCGTGAAACAGATCACCTGCATTTCATCGAGAAAGTAACACGTCAAAAGATGAGCCGCAAGCCGCTTCCTAGCATCGCAGAAGCGATTGAAGGCAAACAACGTATAACTGCTGAACGTCTTCTTGAAGTCGTTCAAAACGAGGAGTTCACTGAGTACAAAGCGATTTCGATTCAACTGCTTGAGCAATATGATTCCGTTCATTTGCTTTCCGCAGCAATCAAATTGCTGACTGGCGAGAAGAAAAACGTAGAAATCGAATTGACACCGGAAGACCCGCTTCGCGCGAAGAAACGCAAACCGGATATTCGTTCAAACGGTCGTCCATTCAATCGCAGCGGTTCGTCTTCTTCATATGGCGGCAATCGCAGCAGCAGCACAGGCGGCAGCGGCGGTGGTTACCGTGGTCGCGATGACAGACGCTCAAGCGGCAGCAGCACTGGTGGCAGCTCGCGCGGCGGTTACGAGTCACGCGGTGGCAGCAGCGGCGGCGGATACGCTGGCAAGAGAAGCAGTGAAGGTCGTCCTGAAAACCGTCGTCCAAAAAGCTCTTCCGAAGGTTTTTCAAACAACTAATTAATCGTTAACCTTATATTTTCGAAAAAACCGAGATTGTCCGTGATCCCTAACGGGCATCCGGACGACCTCGGTTCTTTTATTGTTCTTTTATTGTTTGGATTAGTAAGAAACGGATTTACTAGTGATAACAATAGAAAAAAACAAAACGAGAATGAAACCTGCAAAAGTGACTAACTGCGGTCTGCGTTTTTCTTTAGGCAGATGCCTCTAAAACTTTAATTAAGGCGTTTGAATAAATATCCTATGGGGTTAGGTTATAACCGTATAGAAGATAGCCTAGAAAGCTCAGTATCTGTCGGTTTTGTTCCCTATGTAAGGTAGTTTGGTGGGAGTAATCTTACTTTTCTGGAGGCAGATCCAATGGAACCAAGAGGGCTAATGGGTGGATTTTACCGAATTTCCGAATGGATCATGAGGTTATCGGTTATTAATGTATTGTGGCTAGTTTGTTCAGTTCCATTCGTTTTCTTCGCATGGGGATTGGTTTTGTCGCAGGATGCCAATCAAGTGTATTCCGCTCTTATTGCAATGGCGGTCGTTGCTCCTTTTACTTTATTCCCTGCAACAGCAGCTATGTTTGCGGTTGCTCGTAAATGGGTAATGGGCGAGACAGACGTACCATTGTTCAAGACGTTTTTCCGCGGCTACAAGGAAAATTATAAACAAAGTATGCTTGGCGGTATTATTTATACGATATTGTTAGCGATTATGATTGTTGACTTTATTGTTTATCGTGAGCAATTGAATTTGCTGTCATACATTTTTATAGCCTTTCTTGTGCTTTTAATCGTATCGTTGTTTAATTTTTTCTCCATGCTTGTCCATTATCATATGAAAACGTTTCAATTGCTGAAAAACGCTGTCCTTATCACGATCGGCAAACCTTTCCGTTCACTTTCAACAGCCATCATGAGCGGTGCGGTAATGTATTTCAGCACAAAGTTTACGTTTCTCATTCCGTTCTTTATGGGGAGCATCATCGCATACCTGGCTTTCTGGAACTTTCACTTGATTTACCAGAAGCTTCAGGATCAAGCAGAAAAAGCACGTTTAGCAGAAGAAGAAGAGGCTGAGAAAGCTGCAGAGCTTGATCGAATCGACCTTGTTAAGGATGATTCTAACAGCTCCAGTAAATAACAGCCGATCGAAGTTTACTTTTTCTTTTGTTCGGTCTATAATAGCAATACCTCCTGCGATGCTCGTTACGGCTTTACGCTGTTTTGAACCAATGGCTGTTTCACGGGAGACCAAAATCGAAACGTAGCTGACATGCCCCCGAAAGGGGATCTCAAAAGCGGTTCTGCGGTCACCCACCTGCGTAAGCGGGTTCAGAAACATGTGAGTCGGACGGCATAGGCGGGTTCCATTTTCAAATAAAGAGCATTTGCTGGTTAAATCCAGCGATAGCTCTTTTTTCATTGGACAAATCGTGGTATCATATAGAGTATTGTACATAGATGCCGGAGGGGGAGATCTTTGTTGTTGAAGCGGACCTTGATCGGGCTGCTGCGTAGTCATGAACAGACTGGTGACAGAGCCAAGGATCCAATGCTCAAATCTCATTTCTACAAGCTATCGAAAGACAAGGCTTGGGAAGAAGTGATATCGACTCTTAAGAAAATGCAAGGTTATAAGGTGCTGCACGAAGTGCAATCCGTTGGGGAAATTGTTCTAGAGAAGCGCACGGCATTTGGAAGAACGATGGACATTACCGTTTCCGTTATTAGCGTAAACCCGCTGCAATCGGCTGTCGATATTTATTCAGCATCCCGCGGCTCTTTAGGGGATCTTGGTTCTAATTACAGAGTCATTCTGGATTTGTACCGAACACTTGATAAGAAGCTTGCTGCATTCAAAGTTAATAATTAATACATAAACAAAGCGAGGAAGGGTATCCTTCACTCGCTTTGTTTGCAATCTTTATAAAAATGTGCTTGCAGCGAACTAAACGAGGGCTTTGACTGCGTTGATTGCTTGCTCGTAATTCGGGTGCTCCGTCATTTCAGGTAGGTATTCAACATATTGGATAGTATCGTTAGCGTCGATAACGAAGATTGAGCGTTGATCTAAACCAAGCTCTTTGATGTATACGCCGTATGAATCGCCAAAGCTATGTGCTTTGTAGTCAGACAGCAATACGACTTTATCGATTCCTGCAGCACCGCACCAGCGTGCTTGTGCGAATGGAAGGTCTACGCTTACGGTTAAAACAACGACATTGTCGCCAAGTGATCCAGCAGCTTCATTGAAACGACGCGTTTGCGCATCGCATACACCTGTGTCGATGGATGGTACAACGCTGATTAGTTTAATTTTACCGGAGTAGTCCTTAAGAGAAACATTCTCGACAAGCGATTTGTTAAGGTTGAAATCAGGAGCTTTATCTCCTACCTTCAATTCGGGCCCTACCAATGTGATCGGATTGCCCTTGAAAGTAGCGGCTCCATTGCGTTCTTGTGACATTCGAATAATTCCTCCTCTAAATTGTATGGTGAATACCTGATTAATTATAATCGTAATGAATCAGCCTTGTCCAATTGTTGGATAGAAAAGAGATGATCCTATGATCTTCTTGCGTTATGAAAGCTTTCGCTCGTACTTAAAACTTTATCCCGTAACTTCCGTCTTAATTGCGCTAAACATTATATACTTCATTATAATCGCATGGAATGGCGATCCTAATAATGTTTATGATGCTGCTAAATATGGTGCCTTTGTAACGGAGCCCGAAAATAATCCGTTTGGGATGCAGGAGCCATGGAGGTATATTACTTCTATTTTTATGCATTCCGGAATAGAGCATTTGTTGTATAATATGTTTGCTTTGCTCATATTCGCGCCGCCGCTGGAATATTTGCTAAAACAAGTGCGATATCTGGTTTTTTATTTGTTGTGCGGAATCGCTGGCAATGCAATGAGTGCCTTTGTCAACGTGGTTGAAGGTGACCTATACGAACATGTTGGTGTGGGAGCCTCAGGAGCAATTTATGGCGTCTATGGAGCTTTTTTATTCATCTCCTTATTCCGAAAGTCGCAGCTGGATGAAAGCTCGCGTAAAACGGTATATACCATATTAATATTTGGAGTTATCTATTCCTTCCTTGTGCCAAGTATTGATCTATGGGCACATCTAGGGGGCGCTCTAACCGGCTTTCTGCTTTATAATGTGTTTGACCGCGTAAAGACGCGAAGAAAACAGCGCCTATCATGAAAACTATGTATGTACGGGAGAGAAACTAACCGGTATGGAACTTCGTCAGCTTCATTATTTTGTAAAAGTGGCAAAAAAAGAGCATGTTACGCAAGCAGCTGAAGAATTGCATGTGGCGCAATCAGCGGTCAGCCGCCAGATTCATCAACTCGAAGAAGAACTTGGCGTTAAATTATTCGTTCAAAAAGGCAGGAACCTGCAGCTCACACCAGTCGGCCAGCTTTTCTTAAAGCGCGCTGAAGTCATTCTGGCTGATCTCGAGCGTGCGGTTATTGAGATACATGAGTTTCTTGATCCGGAGAAAGGCGAGATAAGGCTCGGCTTCCCACATAGTCTTGGGATTTCATTAATCCCGCAGGTGGTTGCGGCTTTCCGAAAATTACATCCGAATGTGAAATTTAGATTTAAGCAGGGGATGTATCCATCGCTTATCCGCGACATGGTCAAAGGCGAAATTGATTTGGCATTCATTTCTCCATTTCCTAATGAACATGAATTCGTATGCGGCGAGGTTTTGTTAACAGAAGAGCTGTGTGCAATTCTGCCTCCGGGCCATCGGTTATCAGACAAGGAATCAATCGAGCTGAAGGAGCTGGAGCATGAAACTTTCGTGTTGTTTAGCGAAGGCTACTCACTGAGGCCGATCGTTTGGGATGCATGCCAAGAAGCTGGCTTTACGCCGAGAATCGGTTTTGAGGGAGAAGAAACGGATACGATTAGAGGTTTGGTGGCTGCGGGGATGGGCGTGAGTCTTCTGCCTGAAATGGCTCTACATTATACAGGCCCCTTGCAGCCGACAAAGGTTCGTGTGACCGAGCCCCAAGTGACTCGAACGATTGGTCTTATTCGGCGGTCTAATGAAAAGCTGCCGTTGGTCGCTAAGGTGTTCCACGGCTTCCTGCTTCGTTATTTTCAAGATACAATGGAAAAACCGGTTAGATGATATAGAAAAGGAGCTGTTCCGCTTGGTCTTTGCAGACCGTTTTGGAACAGCTCCATTTTTTTGCGTTTGTTATTCCTGCCGGCTACCGCCAACAAAGATTAAGATGTATCTGACAAGCTCCAAGAGAGAAAGGAGGGCGGCGGCTACATAGGTTAATGCTGCTGCGTTAAGCACCTTCGCGACTCCGCGTTCCTCGTCATTGGTGATGAAACCTTCGGCAATCATGATATCGCGTGCGCGGTTGCTGGCATTAAACTCGACGGGAAGCGTAATGACCTGGAAAGCAACGGCAACCGAGAAAAAGATGATGCCGAGTCCGATTAAATTCAATGCCGAGAATAGAATTCCGGCGATGAAAAGAAAAGGAGCGACGCCGGAAACAAAATTCACGATTGGAAAGATACGGTGGCGCAGAACAAGCATAGGATAATGCTCGGCATGTTGTATAGCGTGACCAACTTCATGACAGGCAACGGAAACGGCAGAAATTGTATTTTCATAATATACAGGTTCAGACAGACGAACGACGCGATGTATCGGATCGTAATGATCGGTGAGCACGCCACGCACAGGTTCGATGGGCAAATCATGCAGCCCATTAGAATCGAGCATGCGCCTCGCAGCTTGATAGCCGGTTAAACCGCTGTTAGCATGTACGGAAGTCCATTTCTTAAAAGTACCTTTAACGCGGAATTGAGCCCAAATCGTTAATATAAAAGCGAGTATAATTAAAATGTAGATAAACGTCATTGAGTCATACCTCCATTTTATTGATGCGATCTAAGGCTACATAAGAGAGCTTTTGTTAATTAGAAGCATGAGTGCCTCGATACAAGCAGCGGTTTGCGGCATGAGACGCGTGTAAAGGTGGTTGGCTTGCCTTGGCTTGAGATTTTTTATAACAGGCTCCAGTTCCTTCACTTCACGTTCCAGCTGGCTTATATGATGCTGCAGATCCGTTAGCTTGCGGGAGACCTGCTCCTCAGCCGTAATCTTACTCCAGCTTTCAATAGCGGCTTTGATCTCATCTAATGTATATTTATCTTTTTTCATCTGTTCAATACGTTCTAAGCGCCGCAGGGTTTCGTCTGAATAGAGGCGATAGTTTTTGGCGGAACGCTCTGCAGGCTCGATTAGACCGATTGAAGTATAATAATCAATTGTACGTGGACTGATATGCGCTAGCTTCGATAGTTCTCCGATTCGATACATTTTCAAATCCTCCATTCGTTCAGAATATATAAAGTATTTTCATTCAAGCTTTATCCTTATTTTATTGCTGCAATTTGCATAAACAATAATTATCTTCTATTATAGTGATTTTTGCTAACGCCATCTTATGGAAAAGGGCTAACGTCTGTACCTCTAATGATAATAGGAAAGTAACCATACAGTCAAACGCGTTACATGGCTTTAAGTGAAATGTTCATCGACCGGATAGCGCAATTGTATTTCTACTATATAACGCCTTCAATAGTGACATGAATCAGATTAAAGTCTTATGATACAAAAATGATTTCATGAAATAGGAATCAATGCCTATATAATGAGAAAATGCGAAGAATAAACAGGCCAAATGGGTGATTTAGGGAACGTTTTGTTCAAAAACTTAACGTTCGTGTCAGATTTCGTGCCGAACGTTTGATTTTTTTTGTAAATTTAGATAAAACGTATTGTCAAATTGAGCACTACTGACTATAATGACATTAAGTCTTTCCTCTCATGTAAGGAAACATAACACTTAGGGAGTGGTCATAATGATTAAGAAAACAATGTTAGCTTTAGGAATCTTCACCTTATTGTTTCCGGTAATGGCGTTTGCAGAGGATCCTTCCGCCGCAACGTTGAACATGGGTCTAAACTCGCTTTGGGTTATGCTCTCGTTCATTCTCGTTCTACTAATGCAAGGCGGATTCATTCTTCTTGAAACGGGTTCGACTCGTATGAAAAATGCTGGCCACGTGGCAGGCAAAACGATCTTTACTACTGGCCTGGCTGCACTTATTTATTGGGCATTCGGTTACGGCATTACTTTTGGCGGCGATAGCGGCATTAATGCACTAATCGGTTGGGGTAACTTCTTCTTTGATCCTTCCATTACTGCTGGTGAAGGTGAAAATTATCCAAGCACAGTGTTCTTCTTGTTCCAACTAGCATTTGCAGCAGTATCGCTTTCTATCGCATGGGGCGGTTTTGCAGAAAGAGCTAAACTATCCTCCTACATCGTATTTACATTATTTTTTACTGCGATTATTTACCCGGTAGTAGCTCACTGGATCTGGGGCGGCGGTTGGCTTGCTGAAGACGGAGCACAGGATTTCGCGGGCTCCACGGTCGTTCACTTAACAGGTGCGCTTGCCGCATTTGCAGCAACCGTATTACTTAAGCCGCGTATCGGTAAATTCAATAAAGACGGCTCGGCAAACGAAATTTTGGGTCATAACCAAGTTTTCACTGCACTTTCCGTTTTGCTTCTATGGGTTGGTTGGTTTGGATTCAACGCGGGCAGTACGGTAGCTATCGGCGATGGATTCTTCGGATACGTAGCATTTAACACGATGCTTGGAGCAGGCGCGGGCGGCGTGGCAGCACTTCTTATTTCTTGGGCAGTTACAGGTAAAGCGGATATTACATCAATGCTTAACGGTACGCTTGCAGGTCTTGTTGCAATTACAGCATCTTGTGCATACGTCGCTCCTTGGGCTGCGGTAGTGATCGGTCTGGTTGCCGGTGTTCTTGTATTCTACAGCGTGAAGTTCTTCGAAAAAATTAAAGTCGATGATCCAATCTACGCATTGTCCGTTCACGGAGCAGCTGGTATCTGGGGTACGCTTGCTAACGGTATCTTCGCCACACAATTACTTGCGGATAAAGTTGGCGTAGGTACAGGCGGCTTGATCGACACGGGCAGTTGGAAGCAACTATGGGTTCAATTTGAATCGGTTGTCGTAGTTGGCGCATTCGTACTTGCAGCTTCGTTTCTTATCCTTGGCATTATGAAGCTTGTCATGGGCTTCCGTGTTACGGAAGAGCAAGAAATTATCGGTCTTGACCTGAGTGAGCATGGGGCTTATGGTTATCCTGAGCAAATGAAAAAAGCAGGTCAAAACTTTTAAGGATAATGCAATAACCATGATGGACTGACCGAAGGGAGAGGGCATCGCATGAGTGATCCGGTGCGATTGCAGCTGCTAAAGCAGATTGGTTCAGCCGATCATGTAGAAGGGCTGCGAAACTTGCGGGATCAGGTACACGAGCATATGGAAGCTCTTCTCCCCACGCGTCCGGTCGAACAATTTAACGAACAATTGAATGAGGTGCACGATGCGGTAATAGAACGCTCGATTATCCTCGCAGAAGCGGAAATGGCACGGTTGGGGAAGGGTTCTCCCCCCGTGCCTTACGCATATTTATTGTTCGGCAGCGGCGGTCGGAAAGAGCAGACTTTGTCAAGCGATCAAGACAGCGGAATTGTCTATCGGGATCCAGTGACCGATTCAGCAGAAGTTAAGGATTATTTTAAAGAGCTTAGCGAGATTATTGTTCAAAATCTTCAAGGGGTAGGTTACCCTCCATGCGAAGGCAATGTGCTGAGCAGCAACCAGGAATGGTGCTTATCACTTTCAGAATGGGGCAGTAAACTGGATCATTGGTTCGAAGAACCGGCATGGGAGGCAGTGCGATATTTGCTTATCATTGCGGATGGCCGCGGAGTATATGGGGACTTTGGGTTGGTTGAAGAACTAAAGGACTTGTATTTTACCGACATGCTGAACCATCCGATCATTTTGAAGCGAATGTTGGACAATACCTTGCGCCATAAAGTACTGCTTGGTTTTTTTGGTCAACTTTTAAAGGAGCAGTATGGCGTGGATGCCGGCAGCCTTGATATTAAATACGGCGCTTATATTCCAATGGTCAATTCAATCAGGCTTTTATCTATTCAGGAAGGCATTCGCGAAACATCCACATTGGAGAGAATCAAAATGCTTGTGCACGCTGGCAAGATGTCTGAAAAGGACGCCGTAATTTACGATCAAGCTTTTCGAATACTGCTGCGTCTCCGATTAATGACAACCGAACAAAATTCGGATGGCTTATATGCAAATAATGGCAAGATGTCGAGTCGCAAATTGACGAAGGAAATGACTGATGAATTAAAGAGTAGTCTGCGTCTGGGTAAGAAACTGCAAAGAGCAGTTTTTAAGCAAACAATGGGCAGGCTTACTTAAGGCGGTGGGGAAATGAAGGAACAAAAAGGCGTCGGTCGGATGTGGAACCTATACAAAATGGGAGGATTTACGCCTGCCATCGCTTCTATGCTAGGCTCGCAAAATGCGCAGCAAATGGCGTTTATTCGTAATGTCAATAAAGAACAGCGTAAGCAATCGATGTTCGACATGCCGCTTAAGGAGCTTGAGGTCATTGTATTCGATCTGGAAACAACGGGCTTCTATCCGAATAACGGTGATGAAATTATTTCGTTTGGAGCCGTACTGCTGCGGGGCGGTGAAATCGTGGAGAACGAAACGTTCTACAGCCTCGTTAATCCCAAACGGAAAATACCGAAAGCGATTGTTGAGCTGACGGGCATTACAAACGAAATGGTGCAGGATGCACCTGATTTAATGCAGGTGCTTCACGATTTTATGGAGTTTGTCGGCAGACGACTGCTCGTGGCGCATGCTTCGGGTCACGACAAGCAGTTTCTGAACGCGGCATTATGGCGAACCTCTAAAATTAATTTAAACCACAGAGTGCTGGATACGATGATGGTAGCGAAGTGGCTGGAGCCGAACCTGGAAGGATACAGCTTGGATGAACTTCTGGATAGCTGCTGTATTCCAATTACGGAACGGCATCATGCGCTGCAGGATTCGATTATGACGGCCAAGTTATGGCAAAACTATCTCGCTCGTATTCTGGAGAGGAATATTACGACGCTGGGCGATCTTTATGCTTATTTAAGCAAGCACTAACTGCATGGGAATAAATGCACCTTCCGTGCGACGGTAGGGCTGTACGTGAGGCGTTTCGATGTTGCGTAATGAAACAATCCAATAGGATAGCTCAGATGCTGGGAGAAAGCCTTCAGAGTCGCTAGAAGATGGAATGGCCTCTGTACGCGGATGAGAATGAAATAAGCCGACAAGCGTTTGTCGGTTTTTTTGCATTTCAAAATAAGCGGCAGTCCATTCGGCTGGATCAAAGGTAAACGAATGAGTGGGATCGATATGTTTATTGGTGATCGGAATGATCGTATCGATTATGGTTGGGTTTTCACTCTGCATTGATTCTCGGCTGCTAACTAAGATCCCGCAAGCCTCCATAGGCCGAGCGTGTTTACAAATGCTTATAAGCAGATCATATGCGGATTTGGTGATCATGCCTTTCGATTGCTGCGCTTCCATATTAACGCCTCCTTCTTAGTCATTCATATAAGTTAACATATAAATTAAGTGGAACGAAATAGGTCCAAGCGCGCTAATCGGAGCAGATAGTGTATGAACGATACGATAGTTACCGATAATAGGACAATCACAAAAGTCAAGACACCGTTAAACGTGACGTTTTTATGGCTAATATGCCACTTGCCTTGAGCTTCCATTCGGTGCATGATACCATGGAGCCATACATGAAAATGATATTGCGAGAGAAGGAAGGTACGTCATGAAACGCGTTATTGCTCTTTTTACCATTGCGCTGCTTTTTGCGGGATTAGCTGTATTTCAATATAAAGATGACGGTACGGACTCTGTTACGCTGGCGGCTCCAGCGGGAGATTTTAAACCGAAGGCGGGATACGAAGCAACGGTTTTCAAACTTCCCGCACTTGATGAGCAGTCTTACGAAATAGGAGGGCAGCAGGGCAAGCTTACCTTCGTTAATTTTTGGGCATCCTGGTGCGGACCCTGTGAGCTTGAGGCGCCAGATCTGCAGCGTTTGCATGAGCAATATGGGGATGCCATTCAGCTGTATGGCGTAAATGCAACCAAATATGATAAAGAGCGGGCTGCCAGGGATTTTGTGAATGAGCATGAGTTTACGTTTCCGATATTGATGGACCGGGTGGGCGATGTTACGAAACAATATAAGGTCGATACGTTTCCGACAACCTTCCTTATCGACAGTGAAGGCGTCATTAGGGAACGCATTAACGGAGTCATTCCCTATGAAGAATGGCAGCGGTTGATTGAAAAGTGGATGTAACCAAGCGTAAATGGCTGCAGCTGTCCATTGGCTGAGAAAGCTCGGTTTGCGGATTTAGAAGAGAATACTTATAAAATCTTATATAAAAAAAGGGTTGGCTGGAAATCACAATAAACTGGCCCCTTAGTCAAGGACACTTTGAAAAAAAGAGTGTTAAGCTGCACTTAGTAGATGATTCCTGTACTGAACAGGAGTCATCTTTTTTAGTCCCCACTGATATCGGTGATGGTTGTAATAAAAAATATAACGCTTAACTTCTCTTTGTAATTCGGCAAAAGTAGTACAGTTCTTGCTCTTAACATGATCCTTCATGTGACCGAAAAAGGATTCTTGGGGTGCATTGTCCCAGCAGTTACCACGTCGTGACATTGACTGTCCTAGGCCCTTCTTCTTCAATAGTTTCTGATAGG
>NZ_JAVIFU010000018.1 GCF_031157315.1 Paenibacillus sp. LHD-38 | reverse complement strand
AGTGATGGGAGCCGTGAAGTTAGTTGTCGGTATTCCCCTCTCAGAATGCGCGAAGTGAACCCTTTCAAGTGTTTAACTACACGGTGGATGCCGAACTGCGGGTCGCACTTGATGAGTAGTTGGACGTGATCAGGCATGATTTCCATTTCCACAATCTCAGCTCGAAGTTCTTCTGATTTAAGCTGGAACCGTTCTTTTAATCTTGCATCAATAGGAGGTATTAGAACTTTGCGTCTATATTTTGGGCAAAATACAACATGGTACTTACAGTCAAATATTACATTGTGATTACTTTCCACTACTCGCTGTGACATCGATTCACCCCAAGAAAATTATACCATAAAACAGTAGATCTAATGTCGGATGATTAAGGCAGCTTTAGCCGCCCTTCACCCGAAGCACCTTACATCCCCATAGCTAAAGCAAGGGGTTTTTCGGCGCTAAATTATAAAAACTGCACAGAATTAAACAAAGACTATTCAGGCGGCGTAGCACAATCCGCATCCGTTAAAAATAAGGGCGGAAAAACGAAATATAAACTATTTGTATCCAAAGCCTTGTACGATGCTAACAAGAAAAGCGACCGTGACAAAGACCTCATTGCATGTGAAAGATAGCATAGGTTACAAAAAAAGCCGCGCGGGCTTAGTCCTGCGCGGCTTTTTTGTACTTCTTGAGCTGGATAAATAAGATTTATTCCTTTGGAAGTATACTCCTATTCATCACTGGAGAAGAGAGTATAACCGATGTGTTGACATTGCCGAAAGGCATGAGCCGCTCCACGAGCTCGCTCAGCGCATCCATCCCCGTTACCGCCGCCTTCAAAATATAACTGACCGTTCCAGTTACGCGATGGCATTCCATGATTTCATCGTCATTCATAATACGCTTCTCAAATTCCGTGGGAGACACCTTCAGCTCGCTCATTTGAATAATCAACTGTATGTTTCTTCCGACCGCAGCCGGGGATACCCGAGCACCGAAACCGGTGATGACTCCTCTTTCTTGCAGACGAAGCAGACGCTCCGATATACTGGGACGACTTAAAGCTAATCGTTTGGACAGCTCGCTAACGGTCATGCGCCCATCCTCCTGCAGCAGCTGGAGCAGCGATCGATCCAATTGATCCATCGTCGCAGGCCCTCCTTCATATTGCAGATAAGAAGCAGTAATTTAATTCAATGTTACCTACACTCACATTAATTTTGTTCAGTTTATTATATATCCGATCGGTACCGTTTTGTATGCTTAAGCTAACAAACCTAAGCAGGCGGTGCATGCGATATGATACAGAAGTCAGGCAGCAAGATGAAGGAAAACATACGTAATTGGCTTCATATTGCAATAGGCTGCTTCGTGAATGCCAGTGGATTGATCATGCTGAAGCATTCTGAGATTGTTACTGGAGGTACAGCGGGACTCTCTTTAAGCTTATCGTCGCTGCTGCATGTCCAATTCCACTATATTTTCGCTTTGATCAATCTTCCGTTTTTTATCTTCTCCTACTTTTACATGGGCAGATCCTTTACGGCCAAAACCATTCTATCGATCGCGTTCCTCTCCTTATTTAGCGGTGCGGACGGTGCATTGCCTGCATTCTCAATTCCTCCGCTGATTGGGGCCATCGCCGGCGGGGCATTCATAGGGGCAGGACTTATCACCTTGTTTCGAAACGATGCTTCACTTGGCGGCGCAACGATTCTCGCGGTTTACCTGCACAAGAGATACGGCATTAATCCCGGTAAAACCAACTTTTCATTCGACCTCATGGTCGTCCTCACCAGCTTATCCGTATTCTCGCTTACGAGCGGGCTTTTCTCTGCATTATCCATAGCCGTTACATCGGGTATGTTATCCTTCTATAAGAGAAGAAAGACAAACGATGAGAAAACCAAAGATGATTCCCTCCCGAGCGTTACTACTTTGAGATGAGCACTGCTCAGATTATTGCCAATAAAGTACTCCATTCTCAAAAAAACGCGTCATCCGTACCGACCGCTGAGCTGCATGTGCCCCTTACAGCGTGACCAAACCAAAGGCGGGGTGTCCCCCCCTGCTTAAGGTGGTTTTACATTCCAATATATTCCTATACATTAGAAGGAAGTGCCGGAAGACTGTAACGATTCGCTTGAAGGGAGACGGAAGAGCTTGTGGAGACGTGTTCGAAAAATTGTGCTATGCCTGCTCGTCATACTTGTGGCGTTAGCAGGTATCGGTGCTGCATATCAATGGTATGGCTCTGTACAAGACAAAAAAACATACCAACCTGTCGGGAGACAATATGAAGTAGCTGGAAGCAAGATGCATCTCTATACGGAAGGGAAAGGGAACACGACGGTCGTATTCGCTTCAGGCTGGGGAACGGTCAATCCTTACGCCGATTTCTCCCCTCTGTATGAAGGTCTGAAGCAGCATGTGAAGATAGCCGTCTATGACCGGTTTGGTTACGGCTACAGCGATATGACGGACAGAAAGCGGGATATCGATACGATTACCGACGAAATTCATGAGCTGCTTCTTGTCTCCGGACAGAAACCTCCTTATGTGTTTGCAGCCCACTCTCTGGGTTCTCTGGAAGCCATTCGGTATGCGCAGCGGTTTCCCGAAGAAGTGAAGGGAATTCTGCTTATTGAAGGCGGGAGTCCGGAATATTACAGCACCAGCCCGGAGCTTACTTTGATTCCATGGATACACAGCGGACTCCGAACAACTGGCATATTAAGAACGTTGTATCATATAAACGGCTTCGCGGAATGGGCCGCCAACCAAAGCAACGGGGATAAACTGTTGACGGAGGAACAGAAGGAATTGAATCGCAAAGCCACGCTGCTTAAGGTTGGGAACCGCAATATGAGGGATGAAATACGACAAAGCCGAGAAAATGCCGAAACCGTGCTGGCGGGAGGGAAACCCCTAAACATCCCTCTTACCGTCTTAACTGCGGACGATTTCGGCAAGCTGTCCAAAGATCAAGCTTGGATGGACAGCGAAGCCGCACTTCCTTCATGGTCCATTTCCGGCAAGCAAATCATCGTGCAAGGCAGCTCCCATTACTTGCACAACTATCAGCCGGATATTGTAGTTGATGAACTGCTGCAACTGGCAGAACAGGAGCAGTGAATAAACAGAGCTAAGGAGATCACATCTCCTCTGCTCTGTTTTTCGATTGTTTAGCTGTTATTAGAAACTCAATCGTTCGAGCTGAATTACTCCTTTGCCAATGGTCCGAATCCGTCTTACTCCTATGGGGACGATGCTGATCAAGACAAAAAAAGCCGCCATTGGATAAGGCGGCTTTTATCTATTTTTTTCTGCCATATTGCTTGGCATAGGCCATAATGCTGCGATACATGCTTTTGTCTTTCATATGCTTCAGTGGATAGAACTGAGGTCTGGTATTCACCTCAAGAATCCAAGCGTTTCCTTTATTGTCTAAGGCTACGTCTAGCCCCAGCTCACGGAATCCGCTGCTATGTTTATCAAATATTTGACCAACGGATTTGCCTAGCTTCTTAAGATCTTTTTCCTTACGCTCGCTACTTGTCTTGCTAAAGCCTGCTTTAGACAGTGTTTTATTAAAATATCCTAAATCGCCGCCTTGATGGTAGTTTGTCGCGACTTTGCCCGGCATTCCTACTTTCGTGAAAATCGCAGTGCTCTTCCATACACCGTTGTTCGATTTTTGAACCATGACGCGGATGTCAAACGGCCTGCCATTCGCAGTAGCAAGCTGAATGCCCTTCTGCAGCAGATAGGAGCCCCCTTTGGCACGTTTCTTCAGCTGACCATAGAGAGCATCCAGCGTTGCGTATCGGTTTTTCTTTGCATTGTGTTGAACTTGATAGCCATTCCCCAGCTTCTTTATACGGTTAATATTAAAACCGCCTGTGCCGCCGGTAGGCTTGAAATAAACAGTAGAATAGCGAGAAAGCATGATGCTGAGATTGCTGCGGTTAAAGAGCAAGGTATAAGGTACATATTTTCGTATATTCGCGTTTTTAAGCAGCCACTTCGTTTTTACCCATTTGCTCTTAATCGATGTACTTCGATAACTCATAATGTCCAAATCCCCCCTTTCTCCTAGCATATGAGGGGCTATTAAAGTTTGCTCGTGCTCCTGTCTAGCATATAATCGAATGGTAGATAATAATCTTAGTTTCCCACTTTTTAGTTGAAGGAAAAATATCGAAAGCCTCAGAGATGAGGTGGGCCTATATCGAGTGCACCTCTTTTCTCCTGTTACCAGTCAATTCCCTCCTAACTCTCCCTCTGGTTTGTATTATAACCGATATATAGCCTGCGATTATCGCTTCCTTTACGGTTCGCGTAATCGCAGGCTATATTGTAATGCTTCATCCTATTCTTATTTTTCGTTGCGCAGCCTTATGAGGCTTTCGGTATAATGACCGAACTGGCGCTTCCCGGTGCACTCTGCGAGAGAGCTGCAACGATCTGATCCGTCGGCTGCGTAAGCAGCATGAATAGAATGGCCGCCAGCTCCTGTTGGTTCAACATTTTCCGTGATTGGTAATTAGCTGCACCGTTTGCATTCACTTGAACCTCAGGCCCATGGATGCCGAGAGCGACCAACATTTGAACGGCTGGAACCGCCCAGGCGTCTGTCTTACCTACTAGCTTCACATCCTTAAATAGCTCCGAAGGATACTGGGGGCTTAGCAAGCGCCATATCATCGCAGCAGCTTCTTGACGCGTAATGGCACGGTCCGGTACAAAGTTCCCGGAACCGCTCCCCTTCACCATCCCAAGCTCATAAGCGGCTTGAATAAAGGAAGCCGAAGGATGTCCTGCCAAGTCGCTGAAAGCAAGCTCAGTCGTATCGCTGCCTTTCAGATTGCTTGATTCCAAAAGAAATTGTACGTATTCTCCTCTTGTTACCTGCCGTTCCGGCTGGAACGCTTTGCTTGCGTCGTTCGCATAATAACCAAGCGACTGCAGCGTTAATATTTGCTCGGCATAAGCATGCTCATTAGTCACATCAGCAAATCCTGCTGGCGTTACCCCCTTGCTTGCATAGCCTAGCGGATTGAGATAAGGCTCCTTCATATAAAGAACGTTTCCGTTCTCATCCAGCTTGAACGCGGTAAATTGATTCGTCAGCTCATCGACGAACAAATTTGCATCCACTTGATGCAGCTTACGAGGTCCGATCACAGCGTCGGTAATCGTCAGATCCGCTTCTTCCGTCTTCAAGCCCGATACAATGCTTCTGACTCGAAGATCTGCATAGTAGCCGTTGAACTGTTCCAGTTCATCGCTTGATGATGCCTTGTAATCGGCAAGCTTCACAGGCGCCGAATATTGCTGGAAAAACGTCTGGATGAACTGCGGATAAAACAGATTGCGCAGCATGCCTTGTTGGTTATACGTCAAGAATACACCGGTATTCTGCTCAGGAATAAGAAATAAATAAGAACTGAAGTCTGGCAGATCGCCGCCCTTCGTAATGACTTTTGAACTGCTTCCGGCACCGGGAATTTGGAACGGCGCTTCAAAGCCGTAAGTCGTATCCGGCAAAAGCGGATGAATAGACGAGCGATATACTTCCATTTGTTCTACTGTGTTATTGGCAAGAATCCGGCTGGATTCAGCTGTGCCGCCATTAAGGAAGGCAACCATAAATTTGCCTACGTCCTCGGCAGTAGTAAGCATACCACCTTGCGGCATAATTGTCGGTGTGAGCGCGTAGGTCTCAACGCGTTGGCCTGCCGCATCGTATCCTGTAGCCAATTGCTCCTTCAGCTTGCCTTCAAGTTTGAAGCCGCTGTTGTTCATTCCGAGCGGTTTAAATATATTTTGGTCCATATACGTCTCAAATGACACTCCGCTTGCTTTCTCTACAACTAATCCAAGCAGCAAAGAGCCAAAATTGTCATACATATAGGAGCTGCCAGGCTTCCGGACAACTGGAGGCACATTGGCGCGGACATAGTCTTGAATGGAGACAGCTTTGTCGAAATCGTAGTGAAGATCTTCCTGGTTCGGATCACGAATTTCAAATCCCGTCGTGTGTGTCAGGAGATGCTCGATCGTGACGGGGGTATTGAAAGGATTATCAATCTTAAGATCCGGCGCGTACTTCAAAAAATCGTCCTTTAGGTTAACCTTGCCCTGCTCGATAAGCTTCATAGCCGCTACGGCCGTAAAGGACTTCGAAACCGAAGCGATCCGGAAAACGGTAGAAGCAGGGTCTACTGCATCCTTCGTATCCTTGTCCGCAACGCCATACCCTTTCTGCGCAATAACCTTGCCGTCTTTCACAACAACGACGGATGCGCCTACATAATGAGGTTTAGCGGCTTCCGAGGCAAAGAACTCATCGAGGAAGTCGGCTGCGTTTTTCGCATTAAGCTCCACAGCTTGCCCTCCGCCACTGGTTTCCGGCGCTGCCGCATAGACGGTTGAGGTCATTAAACATACGGTCAATAAGGCTACAGCAAATGATTTGGCCCATAATGCGGTTCTAGCAACGTACAAAAGTCTTTTCATTTTCACACTGCCTCTCCCAAATTTTAGGTAACAAACCATTATTACGCATCCATTAATTAGGAGGTTTCATTTTTAACCTGCATCGACCTTACACCTCATACAAATAGACTCCTTCCATCAAATAAAAGTTTCCTGTATCTTCCACTTTTTTATTATAGAGGAAGTCCAGCAATGCAAAAAAAAGAGGAAGACATGATGTCTCCCTCTCATTGCTATGTATCTCGTTCTCCTGCCTGCTAAATCACTGCGGACCTAATTCGGACCGGGCTTCAAGGGTTATTCATTAGGCAGAATGATATCGACGGTCGTCCCTTGATTAACTTTACTTTTTATTGACATACTTCCCCTGTGTCCTTCTATTATTTTATTCGTTACCATTAATCCGAGCCCCGTTCCAGTCTCTTTCGTTGAATGAAACGGTTCGCCCAGCTTAGGCAGCTGCTCCTCAGGAATACCGATCCCTTGATCAATAAAGCGGATTAATATTTGATCAGGTTGAATATTATTTTTGACTTGAATACGGACTATTCCTCCATTATGCATCGCTTCTAGAGCATTTTTAAGGATATTAATAAAAACCTGCTTCAGCTGATTTTCATCACACATGATTAAGGGAATATCACAATCATATTCGGTAATGATTTGTACATTGATCAGATTTGCCTGTGCGCCAAGCAGCATTACGATATTACTAAGGATACTTTCCAGATTTTTTTCTTCCAGAGAGCGGACAACCTGTGGATTTGAAACGATCATAAATTCATTGACAATAAAATTGATTCGTTCGATCTCAGCCTGCATAATCTCAAAATAGTTTTCATAACCAAGATTTTTTGAATTTAATAATTGCAAAAACCCTTTTAAAGAAGTTAATGGGTTTCGAATTTCATGAGCAACTCCCGCTGCCAATTGCCCAACCACAGAAAGTTTTTCAGACTTCCTGATCATTTCCTCTGTTCGCTTTCGCTCGGTTATGTCTCTCATCACATTTTGAATCACGGGCTTACCCATAAATTCTTCAATACAGATGCATGATGTTTCGACGTCTATAATTTCTCCATCCAAGCGGATAATCTTCTGCTCTACGCATTCCGAACGTTCTTCTGTCGGTATAATAGACTGACTTCGCTCGGTCTCCATCTCATGATAGTCGGGATGTAAAAAATCAAATACCGGTTTTCCTACTACTTCCTCAATCCCGGTTGCCCCAACCACTTTCAAAGCAGCATCATTCGCATAGATCAAAATACCGTCACTATGGATCGTTATTGGCTCTGGTGAAAGCTTGATGATTTTCCGATATCTTGACTCGCTGTCCCGAAGCATTTCTTCTATTTGATTCCGCTTAAAATTATTAATCTGCATAAGCACATACAGCAACCAAGCCATGATAAGGACAAAGAAAAGGCCTTTTAACGTTTGTATTCTAGTTATGGTTTCTGCATCATTGAAAAATATAGCTAATACATTGTCTGTCATTACAATCCACAGACTCGTAATAAGTGCATAAATGAATACTATTTTTAAAATGTTACGTTTTCCATTGGACTTTTCTTGTCTGCTTGAGCCCATAAAAAATCCCCTTCTTTTCCCTATAAGTTGCTTCGAGCCTTAGGAGTAATACTCTGAAAAAGCCTTAAAAAACGGTTACAATCAGCATATGTTGAGTGTTTTTTAAAGGGATTTATATTTAGTATATTTTTACAGAAAAAGTCCTAACTGAAAAATAATATCCTTCTTTACTTATACAGCGGAAAATATTTTCTTAATATGACCGAGTATAAGACAATTTATTTTCCTAGTCAATGCTAATTCGGATAATTTCCAACGATCACGCTAGGATTTAATATAAGGTTAACAATGAACGCACACAGCACGAGTTTAATGATAGCCGGCAACCGCCTTTTAGCTGATATACCCTTTATAAACAAAGCAGTCAGCGGCATTTTCGTTTGCAAATAATTAATATCCTGTATTAAAAATGTATTCCATTTATATGGATATGACGTTTTAATTACGCAAACAGACGGTACAATCGAAAGTGAGCTTCACCATTTGAATCTATTCAATAAACTTCGAACTCATGGCATTATTTTCGCAGGAACGCCTCTACATAATAAACATACCAACATGATTGCTGGCACACCGTGTATAGCAATCGGTCAAATCTCAAAAATCCCTTCCATACCTTCTGTTCATATAGATAACATAACGGCTGCATATGAAGCTGTAACCTCCCTGATCCAGAATGGCCACCGCAATATTGCGATGATTCGCGGATCAGGCACATCAGCCGTCGGCGGAGAACGTTTTGCAGGTTATTTGCAGGCCTTAACGGATACCGGGATATCGATGCGCAAAGATTGGGTCGTGGAGAGTGAGCTTTCCGTTGAGGAGGGTATGAGGGCGATGAGCAGCATTGCAGCAACCGGTTCGTTGCCTACCGCTGTATTTTGTTCAACTGATCTCATGGCTCTGGGAGCGATGAATTACTTACTCGACAATGGCCTTCGAGTTCCTGAGGACGTTTCCGTTTTCCGCTTTGACGGCAGCTACCTAGAAGTTGATCTTCGTTCATATTTGGCTCGCAACATTTAAACCGACTATCAACTTATCAAGGAAGCTAGAAAAAATTCGTTTTATCATGTAAGGAAAACTTTACATTATGTAATTAATAAGTTACATTACTTTCATGGTACTTTACTTAAAATAAAGATCGACTTACAGGAGGAGTAAAAATTGTCCTATCAAGAAAAAAAGAACATCGTATCTTTGATTGGCACCGTATTGATTTTCGGATTTTATGGCTTGTATGTATTTCAACAGCGCCTGAATGGGGGCTTGGATTCAAACGATTCACTCAGCTTCTGGGGGGCCGTCATTCTAATCTTGATCCCGGTGTCCATCGCAGCTAAGATCATCATCACGATCGTATTCAATATCATCTTCCGAATGACAACAAATGAAACCGAGCCTACCTTCTCCGATGAGTTAGACAAGTTGATCGATTTGAAAGCCACACGGAATTCACATTACGTGTTCATTCTTGGCTTCCTCCTTGCGATGGGATCGCTGGTCCTCGATGTGCAGCCCTTCTTAATGTTCCTTATCCTTATCTTCTCAGGCTTCGTGTCGGAACTGGTCGGAGTGACAACGCAGATTTATCTATATCGGAAAGGAGTCTAAGATGGGCAAAAGTCTTATCGGTAATAACGTACGCAAACTACGATTCAACCATGACGAGATGACCCAGCAGCAATTGGCTGACAAAGTAGGCGTAACCAGACAAACCATCGTAACCATCGAAAAAGGAAATTACTCCCCCTCGCTGGAATTGGCTTTTCGGATTGCTCGCGTCTTCAACTCCCCTTTAGAAGAAGTGTTCTTTATGGAAGATGGAAATTCATGAAATGGTTTGTAAAAAATACCCCTCTGAAGCAGCAATTATTCACAAAAAAGGCCAGAGTCCTCCGACGTGGAATTCTGGCCTTTTTTATACTTACACTTGGGATACAGCTATTTCATTTCTGTCCCGGACAAACATGAATTCAATATTCCTTGACAGGAATATTCCTTATCAGGTATATTAAACTCATGAAATTAACCTTACTAGCTCTCGCCGAGCCCCACCGATTACAAATTGTCGAACTCTTACGTGAATGCCCTCTTACTGTTGGAGAAATCGTCAATCGACTCGGGCTCAACCAGCCGCAAGTTTCCAAACATCTTCGAGTACTTGGTGATGCCGGACTCGTCGAGATGTATCCCATCGCCAACCGGCGGGTTTACAAGCTGCGTCCTCAGCCGCTTCAGGAGCTGGACACATGGCTAGGTTCCTTTCGTCGTATGTGGGGAAATCCGTTCGATCATCTGGAAGCTTATATGCAAGAACTACAGGGGAAGACTAATACCACTGTCTACAACGATTAACGATCGAACCATCGAAAAACAAATGTGGACCTAATGAATACTACAATCAAATTTGGAGGAATCGACATGACGGAAAGCCAAGCAGCAAACACCAATCCTACGAACACAGAGGAAGGAAAGTTGGTGATCACTCGTACTTTCAACGCGCCGCGTGAGCTAGTGTTTAAAGTATGGACGGAGTCCGAGCACTTGAAGCACTGGTGGGGACCTACGGGGATGTCACTTGAAGTAATAAAGCTTGATCTGCGCCCAGGCGGTATGTTTCACTATGGCATGCGCTCCCCTGATGGCCATGAAATGTGGGGCAAGTTCGTTTATCAAGAAATTGTTGCACCTGAAAAAATCATCTTCCTCAACTCCTTCTCCGATGCTGAGGGTAATACGATAAGTCCCCCATTCAGCTCTGAATTTCCGCTTGAAGTGATGAATATCGTAACGTTCGCCGAACATGAAGGCCAAACCACCCTCACTCTCCGGGGAGGCCCACACAATGCAACAGCCGAGGAGCATGCATTCTACAAAGGTATGTTTGATTCCATGCAGCAAGGCTTCGGCGGCACCTTTGACCAGCTCGATGCCTACTTAGCGAAAATTTAAGGATCTAATGCTGCCTCGCAAAGACTGCTTATATAATCAGGGCCGTGATAGTCACCTCAATGGTGGCATTCACGGCCCTTTTCTTTCTTTTATAACAAAAATAATATTCAGCTATAAGAAATGTCTATTTGCTACAGTGAATTCACAATGATACCTTTATTACACAGTAAACTCATAGGGTTTAGTGAATATTTTATAGGAAGGTGAGCTGTTTGCTGCTTTCAGAGATACTGCCCAAAGTTACTCGGATGCACCCGTCTAATTATGCGATGAAACATAAAACCAAAACCCTAACTTATTATCAACTGTTACAGCAAGTGAACAAAGTCGCCCAAGGCTTAAGCAAGCTTTCCATTAAACCCGGTGATCGCCTTGCACTTCTAGGTCATCCATCCCCGGACCTCGCTATTGCGGAGTGCGCCGCAGTTGCTATAGGCGCAATTCCAGTAGCGATAAATCCTAGTCTGGCCATCAAAGAAATTAAACAAATTCTTCAAGATGCCGCCCCTATTGCAGTTGTTTATGACTCTGATCATATGGATATTTTTAAATGTACTTCCTCGTTAAATATTATTCACACCATTCCTTGCAAGACAGCAGGCACCTCCCCATCAATAGACAATTATATCTCAAGCCTCTCCCCACTAACCGAATGGCATGAAGCAGACCCCGATGATATTGCCCTAGTTATCTATACCGGTGGTACAACCGGCCGTCCTAAGGGGGTCATGCATTCCCATCGCAGCATCAGTTATTGGTCCTTCATGCATGCCAATAAAGGCGGAGGGCATAATCCTTCTAAAAAATCCATCGTTCCAAATCAGGCTCATTTAACCGGTCAATTCATATTATGGACTACATTATTTGAAGGCGGCTGCCTCATCTATCCGGAATCCTATCCTTTGCAGGCCGAAGAGGTTGTTAATCTAATTGAACGTGAACAAATCAAGTTTTTAGGTACTGTAGGACTTCTGTTCAGAGACATCGTTAATTTAGAAAACATTAAGTCCCGACGTATTCAATGCGTTGAAGGGATCTCTTGTGGAGGGTCTCCCATCAACGAAAAAACTTTTCACAAAGCACGAGAGATTTTTCCGAACGCTCAGCTTACAGAAGTCTATGCTCAGACCGAGAGTGGTCAATTCATCAGTTCCTTATCGGTAAGCCGATGCTTCATCGAGGGGAAGTTAAATCGGCTTTTATCCGTAGGGAACCCGTACAATATGGTCCAGTGGGGTCAACTGCCGTTTGAAGTGCGTATAGTCAATGACTCTGGTGATGATATCGAGCAAGGCGACATAGGTGAAATCATTTGCAAAGGCAAACAAATGATGCTCGGTTACTGGAACAATCCTGAAGAGACGGATAAAGCCATACGTAATGGATGGCTCTATACAGGCGACCTCGGAAAATACGATGAAGATGGCTACTTATATCTCTTGGACAGAAAGAAAGACATGATCATTGTGAATGGTTCGAATGTTTACTGTGCTGAAGTGGAAGAAGTGTTAAGTAAACATCCATCCATTCTTGATGTTGCCGTAGTAGGAGTGCCATTACTGGATGAGGGCGAAGAAGTCATTGCAGTGATAACCCTGAATGAGGAAACCATACTCACGCTGGAAGAGCTGAAGCAATTTTGCCGCCAGGAGATAGCCGAATATAAGATTCCCACTCATTTGGAGATCGTCGAGACTCTTGCTTGTACAGCTGTAGGAAAGCTTAACAAAGCGGCTATTAGAAATCAATTACGTCTTAGAAAAACATTGGCTAATTAATGCCCGGAGCTTTATTGTATCATCTACTAAGCCAGCAGCCCCTCGTTATAGGAGGGCTACTGGTTTTTGTATTTTCAGCGCAGAAGGCTGAAAACAATTTTCATAGCATCTCAAGAGGTTAGCTGTTGCTTGCAGAACATCTCCTCCTTCCACTCACCGTAAATAGGATAATAGTAGCAATTATTGAATGATTATCCCATGTGTTTGAGAGGTATGTGTAGAATAACGTCGAATTGTAACGAAAGCCAATTTTTAAAAAGAGGAGTTTTACCATGCCTGTACTACGCGAGATTAAAAGAAGTCAAAGGAATAAAATCGGTCTAGCCACACTTCTATCGGGATTGGTCATACTTTCCGTCGTGCTCACTTTGACGCTCTTACTCATTGCGTCCTATCAATCAAAAAAACAGGCATTATACGACACGACACTCACCTTGAATTTCACAAACGCTGCAAAGATGAGTCAAACCATGGACTCCTTATTTAAATCGATGCGGAGCAGCCTTCAATATACAGCCGGTGTTTTATCAAGTAATCCCACTACGAACGAAGAGGAGATGTATAAAAACCTCGAGCTCATGCGTCTTAGCAGCAACTACTTTAACTCCGTCTTCGTAGTGGATGAAACGGGACTCGTCCGCAACAGGTCTCCTTATTCCGAAGGCGCTGTCGGGAGCCGCATTTCAACAGAAGCTGCCAAAGAAGCACTGGCTTCGAGAAAGCCCTACTTGTCCCATTCGTATACAACCTCCAAGAGCAATCGCCTCATTGTATTTATGAGTGAGCCGTTATTTGAGAAAAACGGGACATACCGCGGAATTGTCGGGGGCACCATTTTTTTGCAGGAGAACAACATCATGAATATGATTTTCGGGAGCAATAACGTCGATGATGCCGGCTCCTCCTTTTATGTGGTAGGGTCAGACGGTCATCTGTTATACCATCCCGACAAAACCCGGTTAGGCGAGGATATTAGCGCTAATACAGTCGTTCAGAAGCTTGTTCAAGGCAAGAGCGGGAAGGAACAGATGATCAACTTGAACGGTGTCCCCTTCCTCGCAGGATATTCCAGCGTTCCGGAGAACGGTTGGGGAATAGTGGTTTATTCTCCGATCGGTGCTATCCATGAACAATTGAATGATCATATCCAAACCTTACTCTTGTACTCACTCCTTCCGTTCATCTTATTATTGCTTTCCGCAATATGGCTTGCTCGTAGATTGGCACGCCCTTTCGTATCACTTGCGAACCTCGTTAGCAAAATCGGGAGAGAAGAAGTCCGTCTTCCGGAAACCAAGAACCATTGGAACAGGGAGGCTGATTTAATTACAAAAGCGATAACGGTTGCATTAACGGATATAAGAAAACATACGGAGCAATTAACCCGCGATGCCATGACAGATCCATTAACAGGGTTAACGAACCGAAGAACGCTTGAATCCATTATGAATAAATGGATAGCCGAACAAGTCTCTTATTCCATTATTGTTATGGATATCGACCGATTCAAAAGAATTAACGACACGTACGGTCATCAAACCGGGGATGAAGTGTTGAAGCTTCTCGCCAAAATCATTACTTTATCCGTTCGACCCGGTGATGTAAGCTGCCGTTATGGTGGAGAAGAATTCGTCGTGCTTCTCGCCTTAGCCACAGCAGGAAGAAACCGGACGATGGTTACGGATATAACGGATCAAAGCGAATAACTCATGCAAAGAATGCCGGTTGCCACTCGGAAGAGCAGGCTGCCGGCATTTGTTAAGTCTGTACAAAGGAGATATTTTATTTCTGGGTGAGGTTCATAAAGCGACGAAGCAACTAAGACTGCCAAGTTTACATTCCAGACAGCTTTTGTAACGCCCATTGACATGAATTAATGAATTAGTGTACTATCTCACTAATACAATAATTCATGGTTAGCATTTCAAATTAAAGGGGAGATATAAATGACCGAATGGGCAGCTTTATTCAAAAAGGATTTTCGATTGACAAGAACTGTTTTTTTCATAGGGCTTGTCATTAACTTCTTGGTTCTATTGTTAACGTTGTACGTGGATATGAATACTGGCGATAACTTATTCTTGTTTATACCCTTGTTAGTTGCTGTTGTTCTCCATATTTTTTATCTTCCGGTCATCTTGTTTATCAGCTTGAGAACAGAGGCCGATCAGCTGCACCTCTGGCTGCATGATCCCCGTTCGGCCTCCACCTTACTCTTAAGTAAAGTATTGAATGGGATTGCCATGATGTTTGTATCCTTAGTTATTCTATATTTGATGGCGGGCTCCCTGATTATTTCGAGGTTCAGTTTAATTGAAGCGTATTGGACGGATACTTTGAAGGCGGGATTGCTGATTTTCCCTCATATTTTTTTGATCTCCATTATGATTAGTGCCTTCGTGATACTCTTATGGTCCATACACCATGCGCTAAAATATAGAATTGGACGTTGGACCTGGTTAGCGCTTCTTGGTGCGGTTATCATCCCAAGCTGGGTAGGCGCCTTAATCGATTCCTCTAAACCATATAAGTTATTAACGCAATGGCTAAGCATGGAAACGAATTTTCCGACATTCGCAATAGATCCCATACCTCTATATGCGGGAGAATATCTGTATCACTTTATGGTTGTCGTTGGACTATTTTATTTGAGTGCTTGGATCATGGATAGGAAAGTTGAGGTGTAATGTTGGATGGATGAATTTAATTCTACAAAACCAATCTATCTGCAATTGGCAGATCGGATCAATCGACTGATTGTAAGCAAAGAGTTAAAAGCAGGTGAGAAGCTTCAATCTGTCCGTGATATGGCGTTATCCTACAACGTCAACCCGAATACCATTCAGCGTGCTTACAGCGAACTGGAGCGTGAGGGCATTTTGGAAACAAGACGCGGTCAAGGAACGTTCGTCACCGAACATGAAGATCGACTGATTCAGCTACGCGGGAATTTGAAAGAAGAGCAGATTCTAACGTTTGTTCAGGTCATGCAGGAAATGGGATACAGCTCATATGAGATCATATCCGGACTACAGGACCACTTAAACAAAATGGATAAAGGGGATGCGTAATGTGATTGAACTGACTAATGTTTCAAAGAAGTATATGAAACGTCCTGCCATTAAGAACATTTCATTAGCGCTGCCCTTGGGTAAGATCATAGGCATTGTGGGCGAGAACGGCAGCGGAAAATCAACATTATTGAAGCTTATTGCAGGTCTTTCGCATCCGACAAGCGGATCGGTAACCGTTAATGGAGAAATCGCGAATCGAAGAATCAGTAAGCTCGTTTCTTACATGTCAGGGCATGATTCGTTCTATTCCATATTCACGGTAAGAGAAGCACTGGTCTTTCAGGCTACTCAGTTTACTGACTTCAATATAGCTAAGGCTGAGGATATCATGAAATATATGCAGCTAGATCCCAATAAGAAAATCAAAGATCTCTCAAAAGGAAATCGCGGCCGGTTAAAAATCGTGCTTACTCTAGCCAGAGAAGCGCCTTATATTTTAATGGATGAACCATTATCTGGACTTGATCCGTTGGTGCGTCAATCTATCGTGAAAGGAATGATTTCTTATGTCGATTTGGAATCGCAGACCTTAATCATGACGAGCCATGAGATAACGGAAATCGAATCGGTATTAGATAGCTTCATCGCAATCAAAGACGGGTCATTGATTCGAATGGATGATGTCGAGGAATTACACGAATCAGAGGGTCTTGGTATATCGGATTGGATGAAGAAGACGTATATTTAATTATTATCAAATCTATATTTAAACGGAGGAGATAAAAAAATGATTTCTAACAGAAAAACCGCAATCATTGTAGGTGTATTATTTATTCTTGCGGCGGTTACGTCGATAATAGGCCTTCTCTTATACGATCCTATTCTAAATGATCCTGATTACCTTACTACAGGTTTTGAGCATAAAAACCAAGTGGTACTGGGAGCGCTTTTCGAGTTAATTCTTGTCTGCTCAGCTATTGGCACTTCGATTATGCTGTATCCATTATTAAGAAAGCAAAATGAAAGTATCGCTCTTGGGTATGTCTGCTTCAGGTTCCTTGAAGCAGTTATCATTACTGTTGGTATAGTCAGCGTACTATCCCTATTGACCTTAAGTCAGGAATTTGTAGAAACCGCAGCTCCGAATGCTTCCTCTTTTCAAACCTCAGGCACTTTATTAACAGCCGTACACGACTGGACCTTTATGCTTGGACCAAATTTCATGCTGGGCGTTAACACGATGATGTGCAGTTATTTGCTCTATAAATCAAAACTCGTTCCCCGATTTATATCTGTCATGGGCCTTACTGGAGCGACACTTATTTTTATCGCTGCCTTGTTGGAAATGTTCGGTGTTATTCTTCAGCTTTCAACATGGGGAGCCATTTTGGCGATTCCGGTAGCCTTATATGAAATGACTTTAGCGGTATGGCTTATCGTTAAAGGATTCAATTTATCAGCCTTCGCTTCCGAGTCGGCAACAACGAAAACGATCATGCAAACAGCAGTAAACCTATCATAAGGAGGAATATTTATAAAAGCTATTGTGGCATCAAAATACGGATCACCCGAGGTTCTTCAGCTCAAAGAGGTCGAAAAACCTATGCCAAAAGACAATGAACTATTAATAAAAGTACATGCGACAACCGTAAACGCCGGAGACTGTAGAATGCGAAGTTTCACAGTCCCCCCCATGTTTTGGCTCCCCGGTCGAATAGCTTTAGGTTTTAGAAAACCAAGAAAACCGATATTTGGAATGGAATTAGCTGGTGAAGTTGAAGCAGTCGGCAAAGATGTAACACAGTTCAAGGCAGGTGACCAGGTTTTTGCATCGACCTTCAAGGCGAATTTTGGTGCCCACGCCGAGTATAAATGTCTGCCTGAGGATGGAGCAGTGGTAACAAAACCGAACAATATGACCTATGAGGAAGCCGCTACTCTTTCTATAGGAGCAGTTACCGCTCTGTTTTTCCTCAAAAAAGGCAACATCCAGCCCGGAAAAAAAGTGCTTATCAACGGCGCTTCGGGTAGTGTAGGCACTTTTGCGGTGCAGCTTGCTAAGTACTTTGGGGCAGAAGTTACCGGGTTATGCAGTACTCAGAATATAGAATTGGTAAAGTCTCTAGGAATTGATAAGGTCATTGACTACACCAAAGAGGATTTTACAAAAAACAGCGAGACCTATGATATTATTTTTGACGCAGTAGGCAAGACTTCGCTACCACAATGCAATAGCTCGCTGAAGAACAAAGGATATTATCTGCATACGGGATTGGTGGGATCAGATATTAAAGGACTGTGGTATTCGATGACAACAGACAAGAAAATTGTCGGCGGAACAGCTGTCACACGCAAAGAAGATCTAGTATTTCTCAAAGAGCTTACTGAGACCGGCCAGTTGAAACCGGTTATTGATCGCTGCTATCCGCTGGAGCAAATGGTCGAAGCGCACCGGTATGTCGATCAAGGTCACAAAAAAGGAAATGTAGTCATAACATTGAAACCATAACACACCTCATCCATTGTGAACAAAAAGGATTATCTATTTCCGCTAGCGAATGTATAGAAAATAAATCCAAAAAATGAAACTGGAGAACGCAATGACCTTCCCTATTTGGATCAATCTTGGCTTTATAAAGCTGCATCCTCATGTGGTGTTTGAAGCGCTTGCTTATTTTATCGGCTTTCGAGTGTACCTCTACACCCGCAGCAAAGATAAGCTTCCGATTGTGCAGGGCATGTGGATCATTGTCGGGGCCATTTTAGGAGCTGCCATCGGGTCTAAAATGTTGTATTGGCTGGAGGACCCCCTGCGGACAATCGAAAACTGGCACAGCTACACCTATTTAATGGAAGGAAAAACGATAGTCGGCGGACTGCTAGGCGGGTTGATCGGTGTGGAGTGGATGAAGAAGCGTGTCCGCATTACCCGTTCCACTGGCGATGATATGGCGCTGCCGATTGTGGTAGGCATGGTCATTGGGCGCATCGGCTGCTTTATGACCGGGCTTACTGATCATACCTACGGCACGCCGACACCTTGGATAACCGGCATTGATTTTGGGGACGGCATCCTCAGGCATCCGACACAGCTTTATGAAATTGCTTTCTTGCTTCTGCTTGGCTGGATGCTCTATCGATGGAAAAAAAGAGACGCATTTCCTGACGGAGCGATTTTCCAGATTTTTATGGCGGGATATCTCTTATTCCGCTTGGCCGTCGATTTTATAAAGCCGACCCCTCATGTTTATCTCGGGCTTAACAATATTCAGCTGGCTTGCCTCGCAGGCTTAATCTATTACTTTGCTTTGATATACAAGTGGCTGGGGCATCCGCTGCGTGCACAAAGGAAGGAGCTGTAACGGTGACAACGAAAAACAGACCCTACATTTTCTACGAGCTAACGAACAGCATTTGTTCGAAATGTTTGCGCAAGGTCGAAGCTAAAGTCATCATTGAGGACAATCAAGTGTTTCTGCTCAAATATTGCGGACACCACGGACGGGAAAAGGTACTGATAGCAAGCGACGCTGCCTATTATAAGAAATGCCGCGAATTCCTGAAGCCTGCGGAAATGCCGCAGCAATGGAACACACCGATTCGCTATGGCTGTCCCTATGATTGCGGACTATGTCCCGATCATGAGCAGCATAGCTGCCTGACGCTGCTCGAGGTCACGGACCGCTGTAATCTGCAATGTCCGATTTGCTATGCAGAGTCCTCCCCGCACAAGGGCTCGTGGCGCTCACTGGAGCAGATCGAGAAAATGCTCGATGCCATCGTCCGCAACGAGGGCGAGCCCGACATTGTGCAAATTAGCGGGGGCGAGCCTACGATTCATCCGCAGTTTTTCGAAATACTGGACCTCGCCAAAAGCAAGCCAATCAAGCATATTATGGTAAACACCAATGGCCTCCGCATTGCTCAGGACCGCAGCTTCGCCAAGCGGTTAGCCGAATATATGCCCGGCTTTGAAATATACTTACAGTTCGACAGCTTCCAGGAGGAGGCGCTGCGAGAGCTTCGCGGCGTTGATTTACGCGACGTTCGCCTCCGGGCATTAGAGCATTTGAACGAATTCAATATCTCGACCACGCTGGTCGTTACGCTTAAAAAAGGACTGAACGATCATGAGATCGGCGACATTATTCAATTCGGCCTGAAGCAGCCCGCCGTACGCGGCGTGACCTTCCAGCCTATCCAAGCGGCAGGGCGATTGGAAGATTACGATCCGGCGAAGGATCGCTTGACCCTTAGTGAGGTGCGGCAAGGAATCATTGACCAATCAGGCATTTTTCGCCCTGAAGATATTATTCCGGTGCCATGCCACCCCGATTGTTTGGCGATGGGTTACGCCTTGAAGCTTGGCGGGGATGTGCTGCCGCTTACCGGATTAATGGACCCTCAAATCTTACTGGAGGGCGGCCGCAACACGATCGTGTTCGAGCAGGATCAAACACTGAAGGCAAAAATATTCGAGCTGTTTTCGACTGCTCATTCCCCCACCTCTTCAGCGCTTTCGCTGAAAAACCTGCTATGCTGCTTGCCGATGGTCGCCGTGCCAGACAACATTAGTTATGATAATGTTTTCCGTGTCATCATTATGCAGTTTTTAGATCCATACAATTTTGATGTACGCTCCGTCAAAAAATCTTGCGTTCACATCGTACATCCCGATGGACGAATCATTCCTTTTGACACGTACAATATGTTTTATCGCGGTGATCAGGAGAAGAAGCTGGCCGAGCTGAGAAATGAATTTGACATGCGCCCGGGAGGTAAAATCAATGAGTGGAATGAGTGATGAGGATAACAAGCAGCTAGACGTATTGCCTTCTGGCAAATCGCCTGGCCATACCAAGCAGGTATGGCTCGGAATCGGTCTGTTGGCCGTGCTGCATTTGTTGCTTTTCCTTTTTCCTATCGCCTTTTTCTTTATCAGCATCGCACAACTCATATACTTGCTTCCAGCTATCCTTATTTTCCGTAAAAAAAGCGGTATCGTTCAAGGATTACTGATCGGCGCTGGCATTACTTTTCTGTTGAACGCTGCCTGCTTCGGTCTCCTGCTTAGTGGGAATTTATCTCTATAGACCTTGCTAATTCAGCCATTTTAGATCCTTTCTCCGACTTCTTGTTTGCAAGCTGTTGAATGGAAAGCCAAAAGAGGGCCGTAACAGCCCTCTGATTCTGCCCCGAATAGATGGACACAAAGAAAACCTCTATAATAAATGAACGCGTGGGATGGGACTGGGCTTACAAAACAAAGTTAGCCTTACTCCCTTTGATATTAAGCCGAGATATCCGGAGTCAACTGAAATAGAAAAGACCCGCTCAGTATTCACATGGCGGGTCATCATAATGAGCTATTTTACAGTAACTTCAATGTTTGTAAACTTACCTTTGTATTTTACTGTAATGATTGTTTTGCCTTTTTTCAATGCCGTTAAAGTACCACCGTCAACCTCTAGAATGCTGTCATTCTTAACAGTCCAGACAGCGCGATCGGTCACATCAATTTTAACGTTATCAATATATAGCGCTTCTGCAAACAACTGTTTTTCTGATCCTTTTTTAATTTCAATCTTTGATGGGCTTGAAATAACAGCTTTGACATCCTTTTCTTTTATTACCTCTACATTAAATGCAAACTCCGTCGAGCCATGGCTTACATAAACAACTGCCTTACCTGGTTTACCCGCAGTCAATATGCCTGAATCTGCATCAACTACGTCACTTTTACTAGTTTGCCATAATACTTCATCTGTCACTTCTACTTTCTGACCATCCTCCGTAAAACCATAAATGCGAATTGTTTTCTCGTCACCAGGAAGAAGTTTAATGTTCTTATTAGAAGCTACAAGGGACACATATTGAATGGCTTCCTCCTCTTCTTCTGAGATAACGGTTACTTCAATAGCTACTGTAAGACCATTATAATTAGCCGTTATGGTTGTCGTCCCTTCCGCTACCGCTTCAACCTCGCCAGTATCAATGTCCGCAATGTCATTGTCGTCCGTTGTCCAAACTGCTAAATTCGTTATATCTTTGACTTTACCATCCGAAAAAGTACCTGCTAGCTTAATTTGCTTCGTGTCGCCAACGGTTAATATTGTTTTCTTAGTGGATGCTTTAATCGACATAGCAGTATCTTTTGTTACTTTAACGGTAATCGTTAATTTCTTCCCTAAATAAGTAATAACTAGATTCGTTGATCCTACTTTGTTTCCTGCAGTGACTATCCCTTTTTTAATATCGGCTATTGCAGCTGATTCGGACCGAATAACTAACCCCTTATCAGCAGTTACTTCCTTTTCTTCACCGTTCGTATATATAGCATACACTTTTAACTTTTGAGATTTACCTACGCCAAGAACAATTTCCTGTTCAGTAGCTTCCAAGTGATCTAGTGAAGCATTACTACCAGTACCTGAAGAGCCAGCATCAGTAGTGTTTCCTGTAAATTCAATTGTTCCAATCTGATACGCTAATGGCATGTTATCTACGTCATATAAGATAGTCATAGGATAATAAGTCCCTGATTGAGGTAACACCGATCCATATCCTCTTGTATCATCATATAAACTAGACGCGGTAATGAAATCGACCCATTTAAAACGAGAGATGTCGGGTTTTGAGCCCCCATAGCTAGCAACGCCAATCCGTCTAAAGTTATCGGCCACGTCTTCTGGTAAATCATCTATATTCACATAAGTTACGAAGCCTTTCTCATTAAGTTTGTGCTCTATCCCTTTTGTTAATTCGACAATTTCCTTACCATCTGATCGAGAAGTTGCATTGCCAATAACCGGAAGTATACTGAATAAGGTTGCAAATAGCATTAACATAATAATTGCTTTTTTCAATTAACTCACTCCTATGGGTAATATGTCTCATGAACTAGAACTATACGACTATAACACGAAATTGGTAATATTTATACCCTGATTTGTCGTGAATTACTATGGTTGAGGGCAAGACTTCCAACGGGAACGATTGGGTTTCTTTGCAAGCACGACAGCCTTAAGTCTGAAAGAACTAAATGATTATTTGGCTTCATTATGCCACCGCAACTAATCGGCCTCAGCTATGCCCAGCATCAGGTTGAACAGTGTCATTATCCAGTCTCTAGCGCAAATTGATTCTGATGAAGAAATTCTTCTTTAAGACTATATAAGTTGAACTAAAGATTAGAAAACTATGGTAAGGAAACTCATACCTGCTTGTCGAATAAGTAATGAAACATGATCAGACAGGCAGGGAATGAAGATGGAAAACACAATAAGACTAGAAGAAGTAAAAGCAAGCGATGAAAAAAGTAAAAGAGCGCCGCATGTACGAACGTTATCAGGCGCTATATTTATATTTGCAAGGTAATCAGCCCACCGTCACCGGATACCCCTCATCAGAAATCCAATCACTCCAACTATCGGATTCTTTTTACGAAATGGCTATACAATTGGACTTATTCACGAAGGTAATGGTTTAATATAAGCAGATTAGGAAAATATGAGGATGAACAATCCGAGGAGGAATGGCCAATGCCGACGATTCAAGTAGAAGGAAGAGACGCCTTTCAGGCAGTTGCAGGGACGAAACTCGTGCTTGCGTTAGAGGATAGCGGGATCGACATCCTGCACAGATGCGGTGGCAATGCCAGGTGCACGACATGTGCCGTAGAGGTGCTCTCTGGGAATGTGGGCGAGATGGAAGAGGCCGAAGCGACAGTCCTCCGTAACAAAGGAATCGAGGATGCCGCTATCCGGCTATCTTGCCAAATTCGGCTGCATAGTGACGTAACGGTCCGGCTTATCAAGACAGCCACTTCTACGGGCTTGGAGCCTGGCACTCGCCCCCAAGAGTGATCGAACCACCTCTTTGTTACGATATACGGTGTTAGAGAAGTAAGTTGCGATCATCACGATAAGGGTATTGCAGGCTAATTGCTAATAAATTAAGGGTCTGGGATTCCTCGTTTGAGGACTCGTAGACCCTTTATTTGTCTGTATAGGACGAGCACGCGCTCGATCCTCTCCTCCAAAATAAGAGTTTGTCTGAATTCTTTTCGGAGAATGACTCCTTGTTGACTCGATACATAAAAAATATAGAGTGACGGCTTTAATCTCGCCAAGCTCTGTATACTAATTGTAGTACATACTGTTATTCATTTTTATTCCGTTGGATTGACCGTAAAGATAGAATGGATATTACCCATAATGATTCTCTTCGATCACTGTTTTAAATCCAATGACTTCCCGATAGAAAACTGCCATGGCGGACACATCTTTAGCCAGCACAGTAATACTGGTTCAACAAGTAAGCCAGATCATTTATGCCAGCGCCCATGTGCATCGACCTCCCTTAAACTCCAAAAAATGCGGCTTGTTTGGCATATCCTGCGGCAGCTGCTCATAAACCTAAAGTATGCAACCAAGAATCAGCACACCTATATCAGACCGTTGCTCCAAAAAAAGTTGAGAACCCCATTAAGGAGGCTGTTTCTAATGAAGGTACTTAACGTAATCAGTCTTATTCTGGTCATCCTAGGCGGCTTAAACTGGTTATCCGTTGGCTTGTTCAATTACGACGTCGTCAGTGAACTTTTCGGGGGTACGGAAGAAGTTGTGTCGCGAATCGTATATATCGTCGTTGGTGTCGCAGCGCTTTATGCTCTCTCCTTCTTCTCAAAGGTAGCAAGCGAGGATTAAAGAAAAACGACAGAAACCGCAGGACACGTCTGGGTTTACCGGATGTGTCCTGCGGTTTTTATGTTGCCTTTTATTTCATTCGTAGTGTTTTGCAGCTGTAGTTACACGTCGCCAAGCGTTGAAAACACCCGGTCAAAGCCTGCCTTCGAGCGAAGGAACGCCTCTTCCGTCGTTGGTTGAACGTCATCGCCATACGGCATCAACACTTCTTGCGCAACGACGCCCGTATAGCCGATTTTTCGCAAGCTGCGTAAAAATCCGCTCAAATCGATAACGCCCTCTCCCGGATAAAGCCGATCATGATCCAATACTTGCTCGATCGGCATCGATTTGGCATCGTTAATATGGACGTACGCAACTTGATTAGACGACAATCGCTCCAGATCACCGGTCGTTAAGCCATTGGTGTGCCAATGATAAGAATCCAATAGCAAGCCGACATTCGGCCTGTCGATTGCATCCATGAACGCTAATGTATCCTCCATCGTATGGATGAAAGGATGCTTGTAAGTCGTTTGCCAATGATGCGGACCGACGAATTCAAGGCCCAGCTTCACACCGTATACGCCTACAATATCCGCGCATCGTCTAAGCCGGCGAACCGCCTGTACGGCCAGAACTGCCGGGGAAAGGGCTGTCGAAGGCAATATATACGTGCAGCAGGTATCGCTTCCCAGCAAAGCCGCCGCTTTGGCGCGAGCCTCCAACAAAGCCAAACCGTCCAGAAACTCTTCCTCACCGTTCCGCCAATCCACGCCTAGATCGAAAGCACCCATCGCCATTCCGTACGAATTCAGCAATTCCCTAGCAGCTTCCAGCCCGTAAGTTTCAATCAAGCCTGCCGCATCAATTTCCACAGCTTGAAATCCATTTTCCGCTGCCAACTCAATCAACCGCTTATCATCGCCGACCCTACCTAATCCCGCCCGGGTCAATCCTCTTAACATATACCCCAGCTCCATCAGAAAAATAGAATAATCGCAATACTGCTGTTTTTAAGACCAATCGAATAAAACGCCATAGTAATGCTCTTTGTCGTTTCTTAATCCTTCGTACGCGGACGCCGCTTCCTCCGGTTTAAGAATATGACTGATTAGCGGTTCGATGCTCAGCTTGTTCTTCGCCATTAAATCAAAAACGATTTGCGAATTTCGCACTAAGGAATGCTTCACGAACGAGTCTTTCTCCACCGGATAACGCCATTCATGCGCCCCTTTAAAGGCAATGCTGCCGTAATTGATCAAATGAACGTAATTCAGCATCTCGGTGACATTGGTCTGATACTGCCCCCGCGGACTGCCAAGAAGAATCAGCTCCCCGAACTTGGCGATCAAAGGCAAATTATCGACGGCTACCTTCGGCACTCCGGTCGCTTCAATCAAGACAGACACGCCTTCGCCTTTCGTCAGCCTCATTACCTCTTCCCGAATATCCCCGCGTCCTGCATGCAAAGCCGCGTCAATCCCCGTCGTTTCCGCCATCTTCAATCGTTGATTCGACAGATCGATTCCGAACACATTCGCTCCCTGCAGCTTGGCTAATTGGGAAGCCATATTGCCGATCAGCCCCAGCCCCGTAACGACGACGTTGTCTCCCAATTCAATTTGCGACACCCGAGTCGAGGTGAAGGCCACCGTCGCCATCCGCGTGAAAGGAACCCAAGTTAACGGAACATTCTGCGGAGCCTTCAAAAACACACCAGTCGTCGGAACGATTTGATAAGTGGAATGATCGCCGTAATGGAAAACAAGATCGCCGGGACTGAACTGCCGGGCGCCATTGCCTACTTCTATAATTTCGCTCACCGAGGCGTACCCGGGCACCCCGGGCATGCCAAACCACCCTTCGTTTCCGGACAAGCATGCAAGCTCCGTACCCGGGCTGATTAATGTATATCTCTTTTTAACTAACGCCTCATGATCTCCAATGCGGGAAATGAATAACGTTGCATCATGCACCTCAACCTGCCATGGCGCCGCGAATACGATCTGTTTATTTTGCAATAGTAAAATGCTCCTCTTCTTATACGTCTTTGCGGATCGTGGAATGTGCGGCGAAAAACTGGCTAGGCGTAATGCCAACCGTCGTCTTGAAGGAACGGCTGAACAAATGAATGCTGGAGAAGCCTACCTCTTCCGCAATGGCCGTCAACGTTTTGTGTCCTTCGATAATTTTCACTTTGGCTTGCTCGATCCGCACATGGGTTAAATATTTATGAATCGTTATATTCAATTGCTCCTTGAACAAAAAGGATAAATGATTGGTCGAGACGCCGGCATGCTCGCTGATCGTGACATTATCGAGCCCCGCATCGGCGTAACACTCATTGATGAAGTTGATTGATTTCTCAAGCACACCCCATCCTTTGGTCATCTTGCCTTCCTGCTCGTTGCTGCCGTTTTGTCCCTTGAGGAAAAAATAAAGTAGCTCGATGCCTATCGCCTTACCCATTAAATCGCGGTTGGACTTCTCGTCCAAGAAATTTTTTTGCATTAGCAGAAATCTTCTCTTCAAGTCGATACGGTCCACCTTACGCAAATGAGAGACAGGAAAAACGGCGTCCAAAGCTTTTTCCCTCTCGGGAACTTGTCTGGTCTGCTCATTGATGAGCCCCGTTTCCTTCCAGCCGCTCCGGATTTCGTCGTAATGAAGATCGAAATGCACAATGTATTGAATCAAGGGAACGTCTGACGTCGTTCGAATGATATGCGGAAGCAAGGGGGGCATCAGAAAGAGATCTCCCTCTTTTGCCAGATACTTTACCCCGTTTAAGACAAAATCCGCTTCTCCTTGCTCGATATAGGTAAAGACATGGTCAAAATCAATCCACTCGCCGGAGAGGGAAGAAGATTTTACGATTTTGACGAGTCTCACATGTGGAGAAATGGTATTCATCCATGCTTCCATCATTCGCTCCTCCAAATTTCCTTTATCGTCATCCGACACGAACGCTTACAGCTTACTGCACGCCCGTTAGATCATGCACTAAATATAATCCATTATCGGCAACGATTACAGTCCCCTATTCACATCCTCTTACCGGTATACGAAGTCGTTGCTCCACGAAGTCTCTGCAAATTTCCAAGCTGCGATAGGGCGTGCTTGTAGACCGGTCGATCTCGACTGTCACCCAGCCCTGATATTGAACCTCGTTCAACGCTTCGATAATAGAGTCGAAATCGATTTTACCAAGCCCCAGCTCGCAAAAGATCGGCACTTCGTTTCCGTCAAGCATCGGAAAATCTTCCGCAACGGCGCCGTCTTTCGTAACATCCTTCAGATGCACGTAAGCGACTCTATCTTTGTAGCGACGAATCAGCTCGGCGGGATTCATGCCGGCTCCAGTCAATTGGGCGGTGTCCGGCGCAAAGAAAACGACATCGGAATCGCATAGTTCCATTATGGCATCCAGCTCATTCTCGTTCTGCACTTCAGTCCATAAATGCGGATGAAGGCAGGCTTTGACGCCCAGCTCGAAAGTTCGTTTCGCCGTCTCGGCGATGGTTGCAGTCGCCGTCTTCAGCTCCTCCAAGCTGGCCGGCCTTTGCCGGGGACCACCGGGGCCAAGCACCAAATGCCCTGCTCCGCATTGCGAAACTATTCGAGCCAGCCGCACATTATAATCCAGAATCTCCTGCCTTTTGGACGGATCTGTAAATTTGCTGGACATAGCTCCCGTAACGCCTCCGTAGAGCGCCGCCAATTCCAAGTTGTACTGAGCCAGCAATTCTTTGAACTGCGCGATATTTTGTTCATATTGAAGCGCAAAAGAAGGCCATGGCTCGATCGCCCGATAACCGAGCTTGGAAGCTTCCTTAAGCGCTTGCAGATGGTTGTCGCCCCATGTAATGGCGTGTACCGCTATCTTTCCTTTAAATGCATTTATACGGTTTCACCCCCTTGACAGAATAAAAAAATCCGGATATAACCCGATTATAGGGTTGTATCCGGATTTAATCTTTAGCTTAAACCATTAATTTTTATCTAAAACACGGCTAAGGACCTTCGCTATGCCATCTCCCATAAAATAAAGAATTTATCTTGTCTGCTTCGAATACGAGCGTTCATCCAACTCAACCGCTCACAAAAGTATTTTCTGAGAGCGAATGTTGACTCCCTGTATTTCAACGTGATCTTCAATTATTTCATTTGATCCAATGTTTTAAATTGTAATGGCGAATGTCCTGTATATTTTTTAAAACATAGACTGAAGTATTGCGGATTACTATATCCAACCTTGCTTGCTACTTCATAAGCTTTCCATGACTCATTTCTAAGCAGCAGCTTTGCATTCTCCATACGTATTCTTGTCAGATAATCGATAAAGTTTTCATCGATCTCTTGTTTGAATATTGTGCTTAAATAGGAAGAACTAATATGGACATGTCGGGCGACATCCCTTAATGACAAGCTCTCGGAACTATAGTTTTCTGCAATAAAGCTGACAGCTTGTTCAACCATCATCTTTTGCGGATTATTGCTTTCCTTATTAAGGACAGAAAAAATATCATTCAAAATGACAGAAAGCGTGTTGAATATATCATATATCGTATTTAATGAATTGATCTTTTCGGCAACCGTGTGCAAACTGTTTTGAAAGCTCTTTGTATGATCATTGCTCCAGTTGCTCATTTCCTTTATAACCATAACAAGAAGCTCAATGGCAATAATTCTTATTTTACTAAGCGAAACACTCTTATCCCCCAACAACAAGTCTTGTATTTCCCTAAGAGTATTCACCGCACGTTCTTTTTCTCTAAGTTTGATCTCCAGAATTAATCTATCCTTGTAACTGTTTAATTCGTGATCCGCATTTTCGGTTCTACCGAACAAGTTAATATCCTCAATGGTTATAATTCTGTTTTTACCAAGAATATGTTTGAATTCTATAGCGTTTACAGCATCATAATATGATTTGGATATTCCGCTAAAACTTTGATAAAAGCGTCCTACTCCAATTGTTACAGTGGTTTTAAGAAGCTTCTCTACTTTTTCGCAAATATCATATCCAATATCGTACACTTTGGAGACATCCACATCTTCCACTGCCGTACTGTTGATTATAATAACAAATTCGTCGTTATCCGAATAGTAAGTGACCGTTTTGTACTCATTAGATAGAAGCTCAGTTGAAATATTGTAAGCAGCGAATTTGCAGAGTTCATTGTCCATGATCGTATCCAGATAATCCTTGTTGTTATAATCGTCCACTTTAAAAATTAACACAAGAAAGCTGCCTTCAGAAATCTGAAGATTGTAGAATCCAATATCATCCAATATATTTTTATCTTCAATAGGCGGCTTTGTTAAAAGATTATGGATAAATGACTGCTTCATTACAGGCATATTCTCGTAAATCTGACGCTTTAGAATATTCTCATCCGAGATTTGTTTTGCTACAGCTTGAAGTGCGCTCATAAGATCTGTGGGTGAAATAGGTTTTAACAAATAGTTTTCCGCTTCTAAATTCATTGCTTTTTTTACATATTCAAATTCATCAAAGCCTGATAAAAAAATGACCTTTGGAGATATTCCAAGTTTTTTGGATTGTTCAAACATATCAAGACCACTCATTATGGGCATTTTAATATCGCTTAACACGATATCAGGATTAAACCTTTTTATAAGTTCTAGTCCTTCGCTTCCATTATGGCCCATCCCTATCACTTCGAATTTATCCATACCATGTTTTTTTATTGTTGCAGTTAGTCCGCGTCTAATAATATCTTCATCGTCAACAATCAGGATAGTATTCATACTGGACTCCCCCATATTTTATTAATACGGATAGTTACTATTGTACCCCTATCTAATTCACTCTCATATAACAATCCAAACGGTCTTCCGTAGTAGATAAGCAATCTCTCTTGTACATTTTTGATACCATACGAAGACGTCATTGGGCTCCAGTCTCCTGTTTGCAGGCAGTCATTAATCAGTGCAAGCTTATCTTTAGGAATCCCTTTACCGTTATCCATGATTTTTATAATTAAAGTATCTTCTTCAATTAAGCCTTGTACGATAATTGTGCTAATCTTAACACCATTAATGCCATGATGAATCGCATTTTCAATGATAGGCTGCAGGGTCAATTTCACAATACTGAAATTCAGTATTTCTTCATCCACTTCAATTTTATAATCCATATTGCTATACCGCATTTTTTGAATTTCAAGATAGTCGCTAATCAGCTCCAGTTCTTTTTTAACTGTAACAATCTCGTCCCCGTTGCTAAGACATAGTCTGAAAAAACTGGCCAGGTTTTTCATCATTTTCGCAGCATTGTCGGATTCACCCATGCTATAAAGTTCTTGTATTGAAAATAATGTGTTATATAGAAAATGGGGATTAATCTGTTCTTGCAATACTTTCAGTTCTAAAGTTCTCTTCTTTTCACTTTGTTCTTGAACATTGGCAAGCAACCGATTTACTTTGCTAACCATATGTCTCAAGCCTCGATTCATTTTCGTAATTTCATAACATACATTATCATCAAATTTAATATCAAAATTATCATCTTGAATAATTTCGATCTCCTTTACCCACTTATTAATCGGCTTGGTAATCATATTTGCGCTTAACCATGCTAATATTAGCAACGGAATCAGAATACAAATGAATACGCTTACAAACACTTTAAATAGTTGATCAATAGAGGAATATAATGCAGACTCTTTGATAACGGATGCGAACTTCCATTGCGGCATATTAATCGTGTCATAAATAAAGAGATAATCTTCATTATCTATCTTTAAGCTGGTGATCCCATTTTCACTTGTTAAATTCTCTAATTTACTTGCATGAGGTTCCTGAATATTATTGTTCTTATATTCCGGAAAAAAAACAATTTTATCCTCAGCTATGAGAGCCGTATAGAAATCTTCCATGTTCATATTATCAAACAGAATTTCTTCAAAAAATGAATTTTTAAATCCAAAATAAAGTAAGCATTTTACATTTGATTCCGGAAACTCTATTACTTTATATAGGCTTAAAGCATTGGGGCTTACTCTGTCTTTATTAAAAACAGTATTTGTTTTGTTGATAGACCACACATAATCTTGTGCCTCTGCCGAATTTAGCTTATAGTCCCCAACTTGCTCTGTGAAGGAAAGAGAATGAATATTAATTTTATCCTTGCTATAGTAAATGTACTGGTTGGAGCCATCAGCAAATTGAAAGCCTACAAATACGCTTTCTAACATATTTTCATTATCCATATAAATGCTAATAAGGCTATTATAAAAATCAATATATTGTTCATTGCTCATTTTAAAACTCAATGCGTTCAGATTAGAATCTAAAGCAAGCTTGTCTTTCTCAAATTTGTAGAACGTTTCAAATACATTAAACAGTTGAACCCCCATATAATTAGAAGCTTGAGATATTGTATTCAAAGCGCTTTGACTAATCATATTCTTTGCTTTATCTTCAATTAAATAGTAGGATATGACACTGCTTAATAATATGCCGATAGAGATAATTGGAATGGTGACAAATAATATCAAATTCTTAAATGGAGATCTTTTAATATATTGTATCATTTTATTCATGTTCGTCTTCATTCCTTCCGTTTGTGTGCAAGGGCTTGCTACTTACTCATTTCACCTTGAAATTTACAACACATTCGGATTTTCAATCTTTATAGCCATTTATCCTTTAATTGCACCGCTGGCCATCCCCTGAACAAGGAACTTCTGAATATATGCAAACAGCAGAATTGGGGGAATCATAGCGATAATGCAACCCGCAGCCAATAGACCATACGAAATACTGTATTCACTCAGCATAGAACTTAAGCCGACCGTAATCGTTAATTTTGAAGGTGAATTCACAAACATAAAGGTAAATAAAAACTCTTTCCATGCATAAATAAAAGCGAATGAGCTTGCCGCGACTACGCCTGGAAGAAGGATGGGCAGTATAATTCTAAATAACCCCTGCAGTCTGTTACAACCATCGATCATAGCGGCCTCTTCTATTTCAACTGGAATTTTAGACATAAAACCAACCATTAAAAGTGATATAAATGGAAGTTTGAATGCTATGGTTGCAATGATAACCGAAGCCAAAGAATCGATAAGATACATTGATTTAAAAATCATAAACAAAGGTATAATCATCATAGCCATAGGCAAAAATTGTGTACACAATAAAATAATAAAAAATGCTTTTCTTCCCTTAAACTTAAATCTGGTAAGAGGGTACGCCACCAAGATCGAAAGAATAACCACACCTACTAATACGGTACCCGATACAATAACACTATTCAAGAAGTATTTATCGAAGCCGACACTGTTCCAGGCAACAATAAAGTTGTTAAAAGTAAAGGATCTCGGAAAATAAGATACAGGTCTGGAAACAATATCGCTTTCAAGCTTAAAGGCTGTAATTAACGTCCAGTAAATTGGGAATATAATAAAGGTAATCGTAGCTATTAACGGTATATAGAGGAAAATGAATCTATGTATGATCTTTTTTGTTTTTGTATTCATAATTTAATTTTCCTCCGTTAATTTATTTAGCTTCAGATACACCAGCGAGCATATTAACATTATAAAAAATGTAACCACGCCAATCGCAGAACCATAACCAAAATTACTCGTTTTAAAGGCAACATTAGTTAAATAGACACTTAGGGTCGATGTCATATTCATTGGGCCTCCACCGGTAAGAACAAATATAAGATCGACTGTGCTAAACTCCCATACAGCCCTTAATAGAGTGGTTAATATAATGGTATCCTTCAAAAATGGAAACGTAATAAATCTAAATTTAGCTATGGAATTTCCTCCATCAATTTCACATGATTCATACAATTCATTAGGAACCGACTGCAGCTGAGCCAATAAAGCGATTGCAAAAAACGGGACTCCTCCCCACACTTCTGCAACTACTACAGAGCCAAAGACGGAAGACTGATTTGCCAGCCACGCAACAGGTTCATTGATAATGCCTATTTTCATCAGAAAGTCATTTAAGACACCAATATGTTGATTAAATATTAAAGACCATATAATAGCTATCATTACTCCTGAGAGCGCCCATGGGGCAAATGTGATAGATCGCATAAAGCCGCGGCCTTTAAATTTAGAATTAAGCACAAGTGCACATACCAACCCGAGAATGAATTGTATGGAAACAACAAAGAATACCCATTTTGCAGACACAATTAATGAGGGCCAGAACGTTTTGTCATTCTTAAAAAGCTCAATGTAATTATTAAACCAAATAAGCCCATTTGCCCCTGGAGTAACGGGATTATAATGCTGAAGACTATAGTAAAATACATTTAATATTGGATAAGCGACAAAAGCCAGCATGAGCACAATTACAGGAGAAAGAAAATAATATGGCGTTAATTGTCTGTGCAGTTGTTTAAAATTAATATTCTCCAGCCTTCTAAGCATAGAAATCTCTCCTTCCGTTTTACGTAGATGTTATTTGTCTCCAAACCTCATCATCCACTGGTATGCCGTGCTTTAAATTATCTTCTCGGGTGAATGCTGCCCGTTCACCGGGATAATAGATCTCCCCGTCTTCCGAAACCGGTAACGAAGATTTTATATATTCGATAGACTCGTCTAATGCTTTTTCAATATTTTCACTGTCATTAAGTTTGGTAGGGTCTATAGCAATAAGCACTTGCGATAAGGCATATTCGTCACCGCCCAGCTTGCCAACATCTGCAGTCGTATTCCCGCCTGACAATACCGCTGATATCAAATCCAAAACGATCGAAAGGCTTGATCCTTTCCAAAAACCGACAGGAAGCATGCGCCATGTTTTTTCTATTTCTGCAGGATCGGTAGAGATAGCCCCATTTGAATCAAAACCGCCTGGAACAGGAAGATCTTTATTTTTCAATTTATACTCTTCGATTTTTCCATAAGAGTACTGCGACATTGCCATATCAACAACAATATGTCCCTTTTGACGAGGAATAGCCATAATCAAAGGATTATTACCGATCCTTCTGTCCATTGCACCCCATGCAGGCATATTCGGCTGGGTATTGGTCCAGCAAATGCCAATGCATCCAGCGTTAGCCGCCTGCCAGCCATACGCTCCGCCCCTCATCCAGTGATTATTATTTTTTATAGCTACACAACCAATACCATATTGTGATGCCAGATCAATAGCTCGATCCATACATTGCTTCGCAATTAAGCTTCCTAATCCTAAATGACCATCCCAGTTTTCCAATGCGCCTAAACCGCCAATTTTTGTAGCTTTGACATTCGGTTTAATATAACCCTTTTCTATATACTGCACGACTCTTGGAAAGCGGTTTACACCATGAGAATACACGCCATCACAGCTATTATCGGCAAAAGATGTCGCAGCTTGCTCTGCTGACTCCTCATTGAACCCTTTCTCCATAAAAATTCGTTTGAATTCGCTTTTCATTTCTTCGTACGGGATTCTCACGCGTTCATTCCTCCTTAAAATAGCAAAACTACTTTAATGACTTCATTTGGTTTTTCATTAATCAAATCCATTGCTTCCTTGGCTTGATCAAAACTGTATCTATGGGAAATAATTTTTTCGGGATCGACCTCTCCTTTTTCCATCCATTCAATGGCAATAGGAAACTTGTTATTATTCAATCTCGAGCCGATAATGTCGAGCTCTCGTCTCATAATGTCAAATGGACTGATTTTTGCTTTTTCTTTAGGAAAGCCCAGCACCACGATTCGTCCTGCTTGAGCTGCAAGATCGGAAACGCATATTTCAAGTACAGCGATATTCCCCGTTGATTCAACAATAAAACTTGCCCCCTCTTGATTCGTAAAATCCATAACCGTTTCGACAAGCGGGTCTTTCTTAGTGTTTATAACGAGATCTGCACCCAATTCTTTAGCTTTTTCGAGTCTGCTTTCCACTATATCCACAGCTGCAACCTTTACATTCAGTCTCTTTACCGCTTGAAGAGTAATCAATCCAAGCGGACCCGCTCCACAAATCAACACATGGTCATTCTCGGACAAGCCTCCTCTATCAATAACCTGAGCTGCAATGCTATAGGGCTCAATTAACGCAGCGTGCTCCCAAGGTACGGTATTTGGAATTTTATAAACATTTTTTCCGCGAATTTTCAAAAACTCTTTGTAACCGCCTTCAACATGCACGCCAAGAACCTTAACCTCTCTGCACACATTCTCTCTGCCAATAGAACAAGCATAACAAGTACCGCAGGACAAGACGTTGTTGACTACCGCCTTATCCCCCTTCTGAAGATGAGTCACGCTCTCCCCCACCTCAACAATCTCCCCCGCTAATTCATGCCCCATTATATTGGGATACACTGCAAATGCCGAATGTCCATTGTAAATATGAATATCAGAACCGCAAATACCTGCCGCTTTCATTTTTATAATGACTTCATCCGCTGCAGGTTTACCGTAGTTTTCTCTATTTATAATATGAATCTCTCCGGGGCGAATCACTTCAATAGCCTTCATAAACATCCTCCTCGAAATAGAGAGCTTATCTCTATCAGTCATTGCCAACCGGCTTGATCAAATATATGAATCGCCTTCTGCTGGTTTCGTCCCAAAGCATCCATATATATCTCTTGTTCCTGGAAATCTCCCCACGACTGCAAAAGCTTGGATAGATTCGCATTGGGATGGACGGGATACTCATATTTCGTTTCCGCGTATGATGTCTGAATGGCTTCATCCGAGAGAAACTCCATGAAGCGGATAGCAGCTTCTTTATTTTTTGAGTACTTCGTTAATGCTATACCGCTCAAATTGACATGAGTTCCCGTACCCCCTTGATTCGGGAAGTACACACCTATAGCTTCAGCAGCCTTAACATCTTCGGGGTCTGAAGAGTACAGCATTTTGACGACATAATAAGTATTTATAAGTGACACGTCGCCCAGTCCAGCGGCAATCTCTCTCACCTGGTCGAAGTCGTCCCCTCCAGGCTCTCTACTTAAATTGTTTACGATGCTTCGCGCCCAATACTTGGCATACTCTTCCCCCATGATTTCGATAAATGAAGCGAGTAGTGATTTGTTGTATATGTTTTTGGATGAACGCATCCGTATACGTCCTTTCCATTCCGGCTCGGTCAAGGCTTCATAGGTTGAAAGATCTGACGGGTTGACCCTCTCCTTGTTAAAGACAATTACACGTGCTCTTTTGGTCAATCCAAACCACTTGTTATCCGAATCTCTCAACTTTTCCGGTATATTCCGCCTTAACCGTTCACTCTCGACAGACTGGAACAATTGCTTCTCTTGGGCCACGTATAAATTACCTGCATCTCCGGTCATTAACAGGTCTGCCGCTGTGCCGATACCCTCCATTTCTAACCGGTGAATCAATTGATCACTTCCGTCAGCTATCACATTTACGACAATCCCAGTTTGCTCCGTAAACATACGATAAAAATGGTAATCGGAATCGGAATGCCTGCTTGTATATAAGGTGATCGATTCCATCAGTTTCCCTCCCTTTCCACGGCATTGCACCTTGCTCAATGCCGTTTTTGTAAAGCCCCGACCGAAGGGGGCATGCCAGGTCGGGGCTCGGACGAAACAAAGGTTATTATAACGATAACAAGTTTTCCCATACTGCATCATTTAATGGAATACCGTCTTTAAGGTTTTTCTCCTTGGTATCAATCAAGGATTGACCCGGGAATCTAACCGACTCAAAACCAGGAGCTATTTCAGTATCCTTTACATATGCGATCGTATCCTCAACGATTTGCATGGCTTCTTCCCGTCCGCCAATAGCAGCAAAGTTAATCGCAATATAAATTTGAGAAATGTTGATGTCTGCGCCGAATTCATCTAATTGTTTCGTTGTATTTCCTGTAGATGCGCAAGAAACAACAAGATCGATAAGTGTGGCCAGAGCGGCGCCTTTCCAGTATCCAACAGGCAATAATTTTCTTGTTTCCATAACTTGAGCAGGATCGGTGGTCATTTCTCCACTCTCATCATATCCTCCAAGAACCGGCAATGATTTCCCTGCTACCTTATGGTTATTAAGCTGCCCAAAGGAAAACTGGGAAAATGCCATGTCGACAGCAACATTACCGCCTTCCCGTGGAACTGCAATTGTCAATGGGTTATTGCCAATCCTGCTTGTGGTTCCTCCCCAAGTTGCCATACAAGAGGTTCCATTTGTCGCGCATATGCCAATCATTCCCTGATCGGCAATTAGTGAACTGTATTTGCCGGCTCTGCCCCAGTGGTTGTTATTTCTTAAGGAAACACAACCGATCCCAAATTCTTTGGCCAGTTCCGCCGCACGCATGGCACAGGTATAGGAATTATAAGGGCCCAATCCCTTGTTTCCTTCCCATCTCTCAAAGCCTCCGAGTCCGCCGATTTTTTCGGGTTCGGCGTTTGCGTTCACTGTACCTTCCAATATTCTCTTGCAGGTATTCACAAAAATATTAGCTCCATGAGAGTAAACGCCAACAAGAGAATTTTCTGCATATATTGTCGCTATTAGACTAGCTTTTTCTTCATTAACTCCATACTTAATGAGAACTCTTTTAATTTCGCCTAGCAATTGCTCATATGCTACTAATGCCATTTTTCATCCGCCTCCGACATGTTTTTAATTATTTTCTGATTCAGCTGCTTGGAGCAAGGCTTTAATATATCCCAGGGAATACGCAGTAGTAAGAATTTCACCGTTTTCCCCTTGTCCTGCTATAGTAGGCGCATGATCCAATACAAGCGTTCCATTATATCCTGCCTTAACAAAAAACTTCATAATTTCATACATATCGGCATAGCCGTCATCAACGAATGTCTCTACAAAATAAGGCATAACTCCTGACACATTTCTAAAGTGAACAATAAATACTTTATTCGCCTTTACAAACTCTTGAATTCCTTTTCTTATATCGCCAAAACCCGCATTTCCTCCTTCAAGCCAACACCCGACACATAGCTCCATTCCGAAGAAATCACTGTTCGCGAGCTTAAATGCCTTCCGGTAATCATCCATGCATGTTATCAGAGATGAAATGCCTCGGGCCGTTTGGACGGGAGGATCGTTGGGGTGCAACGATATTCGAACTTCTTCCTTCTCCGCAACAGGAATAACCTTCTTCAGAAAGTATTCAAAGTTAGTCCAGATTTCATCTCTTGAGTACTGTCTCCCGTGCGTGAAAGGCATATCCTTTAGAATGGAATAATCACAAGCCCTTGTTATAGAACCGCCTCTGCCAACAGGTGAATATAACGTGCTGCCGGCTTGGCCATCTGCCGTCGTACATAAAGCTCCAAATCCGCTCGGTTCCCAAGTAATCGTTGTAGTATGAATATCTGCGCGACTCAAAACTCCAATAAATTTGTTGAATTGATCAATATGTTCGTCTCTTTCAGGCAGCCCCAACTGAATGGCTGCAGATTTACCATAAAACGCAATACCAATATTAAATAATGTTATACCGTAACGACTGCACCGCTCTTTGAGCTTCGATATAAAATCATAATTCATCTGTTCAGGTTGAATCCATGTATAACAATAGTTAACCCCAATCTGTTGTAAAAAACTGATTTCCTCGTCTGAAGCATTCGGCTTAATTGCGGCTGAAATTTTCACACCATGCCCTTGTTGATATTTCATAGCGCCATTCATATGCTTCCTCCCACTCCTATATTTCTTTATTATTTTTGATTTGCATAAGCATTTTCAAAATCTATTGCTAGTTTTTCTAAGAAGGCTTCTGCTGTCATACTCCCTGTTAACACGGATTGGAAATTTGGTTCTCCAACTTGTTTCGTAATCGTGTTAAATTCTGCTAAATAGTCTGGATTGCGTACTGCTAACTTATCGTTATCAGCTAGGAAAGGAATGGCCTCTTTAAGATGAGGAGAGGATAGAACCCATTCAGCTTCCATGGTGTCTTGACGAACGGGCAGTTCACCAATAAGCGAGTTTATCGCTGTATTTGACTCATTGGAAGCCAAGAACTTCATAAATTCCCAAGCTTCATCTTGGTGTTTAGATGCCTTAAATATAGCGTTAGACTTTACAGTAGGTTTAACTGAAGTATATTTCCCAGTGGATGGTGACTTAGGGAACACAGCAAATCCATATTGATCAGGTTTAAATGCCGTTCCAACCGTTTCGAATGAGCCTAAGTTGTGAACATATGACATGGATACTCCTGAAATGAAGTCGGAAGCCATCTCTTTAAAGCTGGCAGTTAAGGAAGACTGAGGTGCCTGTCCCTTTTTAAACACATCTGCGTATCTGTTAATAAACTCAACTGCTTCAGGGCTTCTTAAAATCTGAGCTTTTCCTTCCGCATCAAAGAAGTCGGGCAATCCAACATAGGCTATCAGGGGGTTTAATAATTGAATGACCGATACGTTCCCGCCCCTTATCGTATGTCCGTACGTATTGTTTGACTTATCCGTCAATTTCTCAATATTCGTAAAGAAGGTATTCCAAGATCCTCCTGGAGATTCAAGTCCTTTTTCTTTAAATACATCTGTTCTGTACCATATGCCATACATATTGGCAGCCTGTGGTAGCGAAAGCAATCTACCCTCTGAATCTGCATTTTTTATAACATCTAAATAGTCATCGATAAATAGTTTACTCTCATCCCATGCGTTAAACTTTTCATCCAAAGGTACAAATATATCTTGTTTAAATAACTCCGACGTCATGGAAGATTGTATGGTGACAATATCAGGCGTAACCCCTCCAGCTATTGAAACTTTAAGCTTTTCCATTGCTGAATCAAGTGCTAAATAGGTTCCCTTTACGATAATATCAGGATTTTTTTCATTCCATTCTTTAATAATTCCTTCATAGAGCTCGGTTCTTGACGGACCTGATCCCTCATACCAAAAATCAATTGTGACTGGTTTATCTTTTGCTTTTGGTGTAGTTGTTTGATCATTGTCAGTCCCCTTATTACTTGCGCATCCTGCAAGAAGAAGTGATAATACGAGCATGATGCTCAAAGCGACAAATACTGTTTTTTTCAATTCTGATACTTGACCATTCTTCATGACAGATAGCTCCCCTTGATCAGTTATTTTTCTTATAACAGGCACTTGTTATTAGGAAATAAACAGCTTGCGGGCATAATCCAAATCATATTTAAGATGTTTGAGAAGCTGCTCCTGATCCGTATACTCATGGGCAAAACAAATACTTCCTGAAAAGCTTCTTTCATTTAAATAGGCGGCAATTCTCGACCAGTCTGAAAGACCATTGTCACCCGTTGTAAAATATTTTTCCCAAATAGGGGCGGATTCAAATCCATTTGTTCTTCTGTAATAGGCATTTTTCAGGTTTATCATTTTCAAATGCTGCCATATAATACTTAAGCCTTGTTCCGGTTCTTCCCCGCACAACGCACTGTGAGCGCTGTCCCAAACCGCCCCAATGGCATCCGTATTAAAGCTCTGGATAAAATTTCTTATTTCCATTGAATTGGAGATCATTGCGCCACAACTATTCTGTAATCCAATCGCAACTTTGTACTTTTCACACAATGGAATAAGCTCTTCCATTTCTTTCTTAAGCTGCTCAATTGAAGCATCGTATCCTACCTTCAAGTCAATCCCCTTTAAAACTCTAATAATAGGGATACCCGCTGCTTGACAACCCGCCAGTACCGCTTCCGTTGGAGTTGCAGCCAGACTTACAACCTCAAGCCCATATTCTTTCAGTTGCTTCACTGCATTGGGTATGCCTTTCTCAGCAGCTTCGGGTTCCACCTGATAACCTGGTCTGACTGCAAGTTCTATTCCGTTAAATCCCAGACCACTTACTAATTTCCCTAATTCACTGATGGATGTCTCCTTTCTGCAATTTTTCATAAAAGCTGAAAATGTTATTTTTGATGGCTGCATATGCAACAATCTCCTCACTTTCTTAACCAATGTCCTTTGGTTAATCCAATGTTAACATCATCAATTGGCGCAGAGAATACAATATCTTTCAACAAAGTTATAATATATTCATGAATGTTTTTTGGTATTTTCCATTAACTGTAAAGTTAAAAGTCATAAGCATTAAGAATCCATGACTCTTGCTTCGGAAACAATGGCCTTGGAAGGCATTCTCCGATATAAATACACTCGGCTGATTATTTTGAATAAATGTATGGGGGAAGGGGGGCTTCAATGCATCAGGATAGTAGATTTCGATTTAGTAGAGGTAAACGATAGAAATGGATGATAGTGCGTGAAAAATACGAAAAAACCATATTTCAGCGTGTATTCACCAAGATGAGAAGCGACGAATTCGAAGAAAGTACGAAGAAGAATGAGCGGGATTTTAAGCGGAATCGAAAAATCGGCTTCTTTCCGCTGCTTGGTCTCATCCTACGCATGATCAGAAAATCGACGTAGTTGGAGTTGGATGAGTTTCGCGAGATGTTCATGCCGAAATAGGCGACAAATACAACCTATACGAAACAATTCTACTTCGATGTGAAAGGGTTGAATTGTCGTAAGGATCAGAGTACTCAGATTAGGAAGGCACAGACATCATAGTGTCTATTAAGAGTTTACGAGCATGCGCTCGTCTCGGCACCTAATACAGCGCAAAGAGTACATCGCTGCTGTATGAGCGATGTACTTCGAGTCACATACTACAATGTCAATTACTCCTTCTCTTCGTCACCAGTCGCAACAGGGCTCTCATGGCTAGAACTCCAATTACTCCAGCTGCTTATCCCCCCACGAACAGCTATGTTCAGTAGGTTCCAAAGCCAAAAAGCAGGTGTTCGGAGCAGCGCGGCGGGAATGCCTCGGAGAATATGCCCAAACCCATGTGCAGCGATCCCACTTAGCTACGCTTGGGAGGACTTAGAGAGCAAGAAGCCCGTGGAGGAAGCGGCGGACAAAAGCCGATGCTTGGCAGGATCATAACGGCGGTCATTGACGCCCATTACGACAGTCAGATCCATCTGCTTCCCCGGAGCGGTAATGATGACATGAGACGCACCAGCGGCAAAATGCCGGGATGCCCCTGTACGATCATTGAACTTGCCCGTCGCGTCGATTACCAGATCAATTCCTAGATCTCGCCACGGGAGCATTAGCGGACATGTATAGGGTCGGAAAAAAAATTCTTACAAGCATTCGGCCAATTCTCCCCATTCCGCTTACGCCAATCCCTCTCACCAATTCCGCTGTTTATTAACTTCGTTTCCGACAGTTCCATTTACGGGTCTATTGGCCATATATGTTCGGATGACCTGTTCGGCTGTTTGGGCCAGCAGCTCCGGCGCACTTTCTATCGCTGCCTGCAGCGACATCGGAGCGTTCACAATACTATGAATACTATGAATGCCGTATTCGTACAGTTCTTCTATTCCTCTGCCTATGGATCCGGCAAGAACGAAAGTCGGAATGCCGAACTTCTGTGCTGCTTGTGCCACTCCCACAGGTGTTTTCCCGGACGCCGTCTGAAAATCGATTTGCCCTTCTCCCGTAAAGACAAGATCTGCCTCCCGCAAGTGGTCTCGAAGCCTTGTATATTCAATGACGACATCGATTCCCCGCTTCATATCAGCAGGAAAGAACGCTTGAAACGCTCCGCCAAGCCCGCCTGCCGCTCCGGCCCCCGGCATGTCATGCATCCGAATCCCTGTCTTCTTTTGAACTATGTCTGCCCAATAATGCATTTTTTTATCCAGGATTTCAACCGTTTCAGGCGTTGCCCCTTTTTGCGGGCCAAAAACGAAAGTGGCGCCATTGGGACCGATTAAAGGATTTTTCACATCCGATGCGATTAAAAAGGTAGACTCGGCAATTCGGTGATCCCACTCGCTATCGTCGATGATGGCGATTCGGTCCAATTCCCCTCCACCGAAACCAACGGATTCCCCGGAGGAATCAAGCAGCCGCATTCCCAGCGCCTGCAGCATCCCGATCCCGCCATCATTTGTAGCGCTTCCACCGATCGCTAAAATAAAATTCCGGCATCCGTCATCGAGCGCTCTCCTGATGAGCTCGCCCGTTCCATAGGTTGTTGTCGCCATCGGATCTTTCCGGTCGTCAGAAACCAGGCATATGCCTGAAGCGCTGGCCATCTCGATAACGCATGTTTTTCCGTCACCCTGCAAGCCATACATAGCTTGAACCGGGGTACCTAATGGACCTTTTACTTTCACATGGACTTTCTTTCCTCCAGTCGCAGCTACGAGACTGTCAAGTGTACCTTCCCCGCCGTCCGCAACCGGTACCAAAACTGTTTTCGCATGAGGAACGTAATTTTTAATTCCTTTCTCGATCGCAGCAGCAGCCTCCACAGCAGAGACGCTTCCTTTGAAAGAATCCGGTGCGATTACAATGTTAATAAAAAACACCCCCTAGCTTGATTCGAAGAAATCGTTTTCAACCGCATCATGCTTTTATTATACTTAGTGAATCAATATAAATCTTCATGTACGATGTCCAAAAAAAATGCAAATCTACGATTTTTTTTGGATATATTATATAACTTTTCATATATCATTACGTCCTAAAATAAAGGTAATGAAGGCAGTAAAAAGGTTAGTTCAATTTATATAGTTTTTAGCATTAAATTAAGCTTCCTAAAATCAGTGTTCCTATCAATGCAACCACTGATGCAACAGTAGTAGCAGTTGTATAACACTTTAATGCATCTTGTACTGTCATTCCGTAGAATTCTTTAACCGTCCAGTAACCTGAGTCATTTACATGGGAGAGTCCAATTGCTCCTGCACCAATAGCTACACATATAATCGCTGGATTAATTCCAGGATAATTAGGTAAAAGAGGTAAAATTATGCCGGCTGCCGTCATCATTGAAACAGTAGCAGAACCTACAGCAGCTCTCATTATAAGGGCAACCAGCCATGCTAATACTATAGGATTCATATCTAGGTTTGCAAGAACAGTTCCAAGTACCTTTCCTATTCCACTGTCCTGAAGCACCTGATTAAATGCTCCACCTGCACCTATAACAAGCAGTATGCCTGCTACAGGCCCAAAGCTGCCTTCAGTTAGCTTCAGTATATCTTCCATATTCATACCCCTTGAAAAACCAAGACTAAAATATGAGAAAATTACAGAAATTAAAAGTGCAGAGATTGGATTACCCAAGAATTCAATGATCGGTAAATAAGAAGCATTTTCAGGAGCTGTTAATTCAACAATGGTTTTTAATACCATAATTAACATTGGTAAAAGTATTGTAAATAGTGTTATTCCGAATGTTGGAAGCTTTTCATCCGGTATAAGTTCGCTCTTGAAAAGATGCTTAGGAGGATTTACCTTTACAAACCTTGAAACTATATTACTAAAAACAGGGCCTCCTAAAATTGCGGCAGGTAATCCTACAATTAAGGACCATACAATAACGGTTCCAACGTCAGCATTAAGTATTCCAACAATTGCTAAAGCAGCAGGATGTGGTGGTAGCAAGCAATGAACTGTCATTAAAGCAGCTGCAACAGGAACTCCGATTTTAACAAGCGACATCTTTGTTTGAAGAGCAACACTAAATATTACAGGAATTAATAAGACCAAACCAACTTGAAAGAATACGGGTATACCACATATAAAGCCTACAATCATCATTGCCCAATGAGCTTTTTTTTCACCAAAGGCCCCGATTAATGTTCTTGCAAGACGCTGTGCTCCACCTGAAACCTCAAGCATCTTTCCAAGAACTGTTCCAAGACCGAGAACAGTGGCAAGGAATCCCAGGGTATTCCCCATACCTTTTTGAAACGAAGTAGCAATCTCACCAAGAGGCATACCCGCTAAAATACCAAGTGTGAACCCGGAAATAATCAATGCTATAAATGCACTCAACTTTGTCTTCATAATAAGAAATACAATTAAAGCAATAGAAAAAAGCAGACAAAGAACTAAATATGTTAAGCTACTCATGATTTAACCCTCCTAATATTACTGTCATTACACCATGTGTCTTAACGAATACGTTTGTAAAAATAACTATTCTATATTTTTATTCGACGCACGAAGGCGGGAATAACCTTACCAAATGAATGCAAGAAGATTTCATATCTGAAAGGGCTTTCATACTCACGCAAATAAATGTGCTTTTATTGGCCGTATAAGTTCGGATGACCTGTTCGGCTGTTTGGGCCTGCAACTCCAGCGCTCTTTCTATCGCATCGGAGCGCCCCATCGCAAGTGGTCGCGGAGCCTTGAATATTCAATGACGGCATCAACTCCTCGCTTCATAGTAGCAGGAAAGAACGCTTGAAACGCTCCGTCAAGCCCGCATGCCGCTCCGGCTCCCGGCATGTTATACATTTGAACCCCTGAACTAAGACTACCCAATAACTCATTTTTTATCCAGATTTCAACCGTTTGAAGCGTTGCCCCTTATTGCGCGTGAGATTACAATTTTAATAAGAAACACCCCTTTTCACGCTTTTAAGGAAGCGCTTTCAACTATGTTATTCATTATATATAGTGATAAAGCATAAAGCATCGTGTAAACTAAATAAAAATCGATTAATAATACCTTCTTTTTTTGTACAATTTAAACAATTTCTAAAAAGGCAGGTAAAGATATGCTTACTCGTGAAATTGCAGAAACTATAGTTAAAGAAACAATGAACCGATTGAACCGGAATATAAATATTATGGACAAAACGGGAATCATTATATCTTCCGGAGACCCGACGCGAATCAAACAAGTGCATGAAGGAGCTCTGGAGGTGATTCGAACAGGCAAACCTATAATTATTACCAGTGAAAATACAGTTCAATGGGAAGGCACTCTGACAGGAATCAACCTTCCGATTGAATTCCAAAATAAAATCATCGGTGTCATTGGAATTACTGGGGAACCGAAAGAAGTCGAAGAATTTGGCGGTTTGGTGAAGATGACAACCGAACTGATGATTAAACAATCCTTCCTTGCTTTACAGATGGAATGGAAGCAGCGGACAACAGAAATGATTATTGAAGTGCTAATTAAAGCTGAGCCAGACTTTGAAGCGATCGATCATTGGCTGAATTTGCTTCATATCCAGCTGTCTCCTCCTTATAACGTAACGTATGTATTATTGAAATCAAGGAAAGAACGGTTCAAAATCAAATACTTATAAAAAAAATAGAAGATATCATAAGTGAAGGCCAATATTTAGTTGGTTTTCTTAATGTAAACAGGCTTTTTATTCTGATGTCCGGGCTTCCCGAGAAGAAGACAACCAATAAACTGCTATTTATGAAAGAGACACTTGAGCGAATGGGAATCCAGTTCAAAATCGGATATACCTCCCAAGTCCATGAACTGAATAAGATCTCCATCGCTTTCCAGGAATCGGATCTTGCCCTGTTCATTGGGGATGATGAACGGTTGATTATTCCTTACTCCGATATCGAAACCAAGGCGCTTGTCCATCAAATGGATGAAGCTTTAAAACAAAGATATTTGCAGCGAATATTCCCAAATATATCATACAAATATATACAGACGTTGCAAGCTTTTTTTGAATCTGATTTAAACATAGCTGAAACGGCCAAAGCGTTATATATTCATCGGAATACGCTTATTTATCGCCTAAAGAGAATTAAAGAAGAAACAGGATATGATCCTCAGCTTTTTAAAGATGCCGTTTCTTTACAGCTAGCAGTTTGGATGTTTCAAAAAAATAGCCATTCCGGTAAGTAACGCGAATCACGTAACCACCCGTTCAACGGGTGGTTTCAGACTGTCGACAAAGTCGCTTGACTTTCTTTATGTGCGTATTCTAAAGGTGGGCTTTATTTCCAATAAGAAAGTCCATTTCGCTTTCATGCTTAGCGAAATTAAACTTTCCTATGTGGTCAAAAAAACAGCTGTTTACGGTTGAAGTCAAGCCGTCAACAGCCGGTACAAGCCTTGAATGCACAAACCGTCTTCCCTGTTTATTTATCTTCTCCCATAAACGGAAGCCCTGCAAGGTAGCCGATATACGCCGGACTTTGCGCACTGAGCATCAGGTAGATGAAACCGTCTAAGTTATCATTCCATCGTTGCTTACTTTCAAAGAGTGAACGTTGATTTCGTGTTGAATCGAGGCCATTCTAAATACAATACCAAGACACTCGCCTCAAGTGGCGATGCACTCAGAACGCCCGTCTGACGGGATTTCTCAGTCATTACTCATCCCTTGTAGCAACCGGATTCCCCTTATCAGAACTCCAATCACTCCAGCTGCAAAATTCATTACTCACTCTTGCAATGCTTCCTTGGTTGCAGGCATTCCGGCTTCAATTAAGCGTTTGTTACCAGCGAAGAATATGGCCAGAATAACCATTAACAATCCGGTCCCAACAAGCAGCCATTCAATCTCAATCACATCCGCAAGCGGGCCAAAAATCAGCATGCCAATTGGCATCATCGAAGTCGATATCATACCGAATACGCCGAAAATGCGACCCATATAATTCGGATCCACCTTTTCCTGCAGCAAGACGGTCGTTGGCGTATTCGCCAATGGTATTGCAACGCCGAATACAGCCATCACCATTAAGTAAATCCAGAATATCGGAACAATGCCCAAAACTAACGTGCATACGCCCATAATCAGGTTACCGAAAGTCATCGTATAGACTTTGTTTCGGAAGCCGCCCCATGATGCGATTATGGCTCCACCGGCCATCATCCCGATTGAAAAAGCAATTTCAATGGCCGTCAATCGCCAATAATCATCTCCGAAGCTGCGAGTGACTTGCAGCGGCGTTAAAAACGCGGCCGGAGCCATTAATACAAAGAAAAAGGCGAAAAAAATAAAAAAGGTTTTCAGAAAGCTATGATTCTTAATATAATTTAATCCCTGCTTGAAGTCATCCAAATAACTTGTCGTTTGTTTATCCGACGCCTTTTGGTGCAAAGGGATTTTGAGAAAGAAAAATAATGTAAAGATCGCGATCACCGCTGTGACAACATCGATAAAGAAAATAGCTTCGATAGTTGCCATGGAAAGCAGCGTTGCGCTGACAATAGGCGCAACGAACATCATCAGCGCCTGAAGTGTTCCGTTTATTCCATTGATCTTTGTCAGCTTATCCTCAGGCACAATTTGCGGTAATATCGCTCCCACTGCAGGCGTTTGAATACCTGCTCCGAGCGCGCGGACGGCGGCAATGACAAACAACAACCAGGGCGCGTCATATCCCAGTAAAAATGTGAGAGCGAGCAGCAGCGTAACAATAGCGATCATGGCATCCGATATTATAATCAGATATTTTCGGTTGAATCGGTCCGCCCACACACCGGCAAACGGCGATAACAGAAAAGTAGGAATGAACCCGCAGACGATAAATAGCGTCATCATAAGACCTGATTTTGTAGTAAGCGTCACGTGCCACATAATCGCATATTGAACTAATGCAGAACCAAATAACGATATGGTTTGACTGCTCAAAAAAAGAATAATATCCCTTTTCCATTTTTTTGTTTCTTTGGCATTTATCATTTCTTACACCTTTCTGGAGCCAAATGGATTCATCATTGATTTCTCGGCTTCCTATAGTAAATCATTACCACTTTCTATATAACTCACTCCTCCAGCCACTCAAAAATGGTTCGCCCTCCTCTTATTATGACATGAACAAGAACAGTCTGTTTCTTACGGATTGCTGGTTTCAGCTTTTCAATTGCCTGAATATAACTGTCTATAGCCGCTCCTCCTCTAAAACGTATAAAAAAATCGCTCAATTCTCTAAGTGCGATGTATCAAAGCCATACCATCAGACGCTCGGTCCGGGTCAGGCTGAAAATACTTATACGGAGCCGGCGTCGACTCCGAGTTGACTTCGACGCCCCTGAGCACAACACAAAGAAGTACATCGCCACATGAGCGATGTACTCCAAGTAACGTACTATATGAAAGAATAAGCTATCTATTCGTCCCCCACCGCAACCGGATTCCCTCTATACGAACTTCAATCACTCCAGCTGTCGATTATGTTTTCTAATCGCCTCGAGCCATCTCGTATTCGTTAGGTTTCGTTCACCCATTATACCGTTCTGACTGATAATAAGTTTTAAGGCAATCCTTTGTCAGATGACCCTTCCTTTGAACTCAGGTATGTTGGAACTAATGTTTCGATTCCTCATGTGTCACGATAAGATTCCATATTTAACTTGCCATGAGAATTAACAATTTTATGAATATTATCATTCGTTAGTTTCAAGTATGTTTCTGAAGTGCTGCTGTAACGCTTATGCCCTAATAATGATTGAACCACATACATCGGGGTACCATTCTCAAGCATTCTTTTAGCAAATGTATGACGAAATGTAATTGGAGATATTTTTTTTGAGATTGCAGTTCTGCCCACAATAATTGAAATTTCTCTTTGAATACCTCTTTCACTTAATACTCCATAAGGCTTTCTTTCTGACACAAATAAATGATCTGTTTGATCAATTCTTGAATCTAAATACCTTTTTATAGAATTATTAGCTTCTTCTGTAAGAACTACTACTCTATTTCTACGATTTGCACTAGTAATTAAGATAGTATTGTTACTCCAATCAATATTTTTCACATTAATATTTGCTATCTCGCCCAATTTACAACCTGTCGATAGCAGCACATTTATTAAAGCATGTTCCCTAAGAGTTATACAATTATTTTGAATTTCTTTCACTTCATCATCTAATAAAGATTCTATATTCGATTCTTGAATTCTATATGCTTTTACTTTATATACAGGGTTTTTATTAATAAGTTTTTCTTCCACTAACCACTCAAAAAAAATCCGTAATACTCCTCTGATTTTTTCCATAGTACTCTTAGTATTTATTCGATAATTATCTTCTCGAGATTTTAGAAACTTCTTAATATGATCTGTATCAACTTGTGTTATTAGTTTTCCTATTGAATATTTTTCAAAAACTCCTAGCTCTACTTTATATGAATTTATAGTCCCATCCGTTAGCCCTTGCCGTTTCTTATCAAGAAGAAAATTATTAATATTGGTCTCCAACTCTAATTGTTCATGATCTTTTTTTTTTATTTCATTATCAATATATTGATCAACATTGCTTTCAGAAACTCTAACCCATCCAATACCTGGATTGACCTGAAATTCTTTCATTAATGAAATAGAAACTTTGGACGCCAACTCTTCTTCAGTACTCCAAAAATTACACATTCTACTTCTAGTTGCTTTCTTTACAAATTCCTCAAGCTTATTTTGTAGTTCCATGATTTGTTCTCTTTCAGAAGGCTTTGTCGCAGCTTCCCTATCTTTAATAAAAGCTAAAATAGGTAGTCCTTTTTCACGCGCATAATCAAATTCTTTCTCAGTGTATGAAATGCCTTCCTCTGTGATAGATCCATATCGATGACCAATTATTAATACATAATAATCACTAATATCTATAGTTCTCTTTATGACAGTCCATTGATCATCATCTCCAGCGCTGAACATTTCCATACCTATAGGAAACTGGTACATCGATAAAATTGTTTCTGTTACCTTAGCTCGTGCGCTGATTAAATCTGTATAGGTTGAACTAATAAAAATTTGATACTTTTTATTTATATTCATATATGACACCACCCGCATCAAATCATTATGGGTAATAGTATACGCTTTTTTTTACAATCGTGGAATACTTCGATCAAGGTCATACTAATGACATAATCTCTGTCCTCTGAAAGAGGTTTCGCCAAGCTATTTGCTAAACCGTATGAAAAGTGGTCTATTCAAGATAAGAAACGTTTCGCAAAGGACAATTGTTGCTCCTTGTCCATCCTCTCCCTCTAACCGACACCGCCCCGTCAGACAGGGCTTCGTTCGTGTCAGGTAGGTACTCCTATTGCAATTAGAAAACGTTTGTAAGCTAGGAATTGGCGTAGATGTATCTCAAAACGTAAGAACGGAACGTATGCCTATACGATCGATATGGGCAAGCATCCAGAGACTGATACACGGCGGCAAAAGATGATAGCCTTCTTTACAAATAAGAAAGAAGCTGAAGCGGCTCTAGCGAATGTTCTCTCCGATCTTGGGAGCGGGAGTTACGTCGAGGAGACTAAGGAGACTGTACAGGAATACTTCACCAAGTTTCTTGATATCAAGCGACCAAATCTTAGACCTGGCACAGCAAAAAATTACAAGTGGCTCATCAACTATCACATCATCCCTCAACTTGGACAAGTCCCTCTCGTAAAACTTACGCCCCACCATCTTGTGAGCATGTACGAAATGCTTCGGGTCGTGAAGAAACTTTCTTCGCAAACCGCAAACCATGTACACAAGGTTATCCACGACGGTCTAGCAACAGCTGTTCGGCATGAAACGCTTCATCGCAACGTTGCCGCTCTGGTGCAACCGCCCAAAGTTCCAAAAACCAAAATGAACGTCTGAACGGTCGAACAACTTGTAGAGTTCCTTAACTACGCTAAACAATATCGATACTACATGATTATCTTGCTGGCAGCTACTTGTGGCTTACGTAGAGGCGAAGCTATCGCCCTTCGCTGGGAAGATGTAGATCTTGCCAAGGGGACGATCACAATAGTTCAGTCGTACACGCGCGGTGAGAAAGGTCATATCTTTCAGGAACCCAAAACAACAGCTGGTATACGCGCCATAGCGCTCCCACAAATCACAATCGACGCTCTTAAGAAACAGAAAGTTCTGCTGGCTCAAGATAAGCTCGCCGCTGGAGCCAAATACAACGACCACGGTCTTGTAACGCAGACCAAAGCTGGTTGCCCTATAAGCCCATGTTACTTTGAATCTCGTTGGCGTGATATGCTGCAAAAATCCGGGCTACCTAGAATCCGGTACCATGATCTGCGTCACACCCACGCTAGCCTGCTGATTCTTAAGGACATTAATCCTAAAATTGTAAGCGAAAGACTAGGACATTCAAGCGTTGGCATAACTTTGGATCGATACTCGCATACTTACGGAGTCGATTACAAAGCAGCTGAGGAATTAAATGTCATACTAGAAACGAGAAATAATACAATAATAAGAGCTTAGAATAAAAACAATAACAGCCGGAATCCTAATTGTGGGATTCCGGCCATTTGGTGCTATGGAATCAACCAGTACAGAGTTGTCTGGCTGATTTCACTTCCTGGCCTCTCTAACCAATGAGCGAAAGCGACGCTGCGTGAATATAGTGTTAGACGATGTTTGATCGCTTCTTTGTAATAGCCCGCAATATATTCTTCAGTTCTTTATTCAGTTCTCTTATTTCTTCATGTTGAGTTAACTTTCCACTTGTTTGAGGGTGTTTGCTTCTTTTTCTTAAATGATCCAAAACATATAGATAATTACTAGATTGTTTAGTTAGGATAATTACCGAATCAATATAGTCAGGATATCTCTCGGGACTTTCTAAATGATTCTTTTTAAGTGATTTTGTATTCATATCCGTACATTTCCCATGAGCGTAAGCATTACGCCAAGAAACTAATTCCTTGAACGCTGTGTATTGTTGTGTACCTACTAATTGAGGAATATTTAATATTCGATGAGCAACCTCAAGTTTATTTACCAGCGACAATGTCTCAATCGCCTCCGTTGTAACCTCTCCTATATTGTTGAAACAAAACATATTTACCCTTGCTTCTATATCGATACAACTTGTCAGTATGACCGCATCGCAAGACGATTTAATATTACTTTCGAGATTCCATAATTTATTGTTTATCTCACAAAACGCGATCATAGCATCATCAGAGTGTATGTCATCGATGTGTCTCATAAAATGATTATTTAACTTATCTTTAATTTCGGACTCTTCTTCTTCGTGTTGTCGAAGCAAACTAATAATTTCATTAAAAGACTTCAATACTATAAAGATAGCCCCATTACTACGCCAGTTGGGTTCTCGTGTATTTTCTTCCATGTTTTCTTTTCCCTTTCTTTTGTCAAATTACGTCTAACGTTGTTGTTCACAATCCCTCACCGGCTTAAGCGTGTAGTGCGGGTCGTCAGACTTAGCCAGTATAGAGTTGTTTTCTGAATCTACTTTCCCGAGATTCCTCTGCAGACCAAGAGCCGAATAGCCCGAAGCATGAATATGATGTTATACGAAGGAATCGACTTCTCAAATACGCATTCAAATTATTACTCGACAATTTCATAACTCTCTTCTAAATACCTAATTACGTCATCTTCACCTAGTTCTTTCAACTTATTTACCGTACTTTCAGAATCAAGAAGATAACTAGTCTCGTAAATGGAATATCCGATTCTGTTTATTACTGCTTCTTTCATATGAATAAGTTCACTGTTACTGATACTAATGTCAAACAGTGAAACTATTTCTTCAAAATATTCAATAACATCATTAATTATTGTCATTAATAGTCCAAATAATCTATCCGTAATCCACGAATTATGCATTCCTCCAATACAAGAACCCCAAATGGAATTACTATTTGAATGTACAATATTGCTTAAATCGTCATATATTTTTCCTGAGGTAGAATTATTATCAGTCGATAATCTTCTTTCTAAAGGAGTAATTCTTAATTTCTTTTTTACCACCCATTTTTTAACTTTCATAGGATTATTAATAAAATATTTGAGTAGCCAAGATAGTTCAAAAGCTTGCCTAAGCATAATCGAACTCTCGTCTTCTAATCCCATTTTTAGCATTTGGTAACTAGCGATTATATGATTTATTAATCTTGAAATAATAAAATATCGAGCGTGATGGAAGTATAAATCTTCTTCTTTGAATTTTTCTTCATTTAGTATCGCGAGATAATTTAAAGCTTGCCAAAATGTATCGTCTCTATCGTCTAAATGATTAAGAAAGGAGATTTCTTTCGAACTGTCATAAAATCGATCTTTAACGTTTATCATAAAATTATCCCCCTTAGGTAATTATGATGATTTCTTAATGATATTCCGATTCTTTCGTATAACGTTCTTGTGTTCACGACCTCCGACGACAGTCGGATGTGTCCGGCTGATCCCGCTCCCCCGATACCTGAAATGCCTCATCGATTTACTTTCAAAATTTATTTTTTCAACTTGTTATGTCATAATTCATAAGATTTTCTCACCATTCCCAGTACCTCAATCCAAACATCTTCATTTATTAGATTGTTAAAAATACAAGAATCTATATATTCAGATTGTACTAAATCAATTTCGAACAGATTTAAAATTTTCAAATAGATAAACGGTGTGCTCAAAGACAATTTAAGTAAGTTTGAAATTACGTCTCTATATTCACTTATTATTATTTCAATATGTAAATCATCTTGAGTGTTTTTTGTAATTGAATACTCAAAGTTCTCAGTTTCTCTAACGTTTGTTTTAAAATAAGATATTGAGTCATGTGCTGGATGAACAACTTCACAGAGTTTTGAATATAATTTTTTTGTGTTTATATCACTATGTTGGTCAAACATCCTAATATAATCAGTAGCAGATAAAGGCTGATTGTGTTTTATACCACTCTTGTCCGATTTGGCAGCAAATTGAAAATGAATTAACTTCTCTTCTAATTCTTGAGATATAAGATATTTGCTTAAATTACCATCCACAGCTTGTTTTATGTTTTTATAATTATTTGTGAAGTCAAAGGGGGAACTAAGTGAATAGCAACTATCAGTTACAGACTCTAAAAATCCTCTTAGTGATGCTGAAAATACGATGAAATTATTAGTTTCAATTGACATTATTATTCCACTTAACCATTTTTCGTTTCGCATTATACTTGTCACGGATGCAAAATGAGCTCTCAATAAGATCTCTTCCCAATAAATTTTGTTTGCTTGTTTAACATCCCTCAAGTTGAATAAAGTGTTTGCATAAGTTTCAGAAGATTGGTAGTAGTATTTTTTATGAATCAATTTTGAAATTACATCTTTATGTAATAGTCCATACATTTTGATCTCATCTATTAAATCTCTCAAAAGTATCTCTCCAATACTTCTTGATTTCTTTACTTAATAATTTTTCGAGAATTTCGCTTAACATAATATTTACGAACTTCGCAAATATAGCCAAAAAAATTCCAACAACTTCTAAATGAATATAGCATGTCATTTGGCCTATGTATATATTATTTAAAGTCTACGCTTAGCTATACAACTTTCGCTAATCTCGAACTTCATCGCATCTTTTCCTAATGTCCTAACCTCCTCAAACCGCTCTCTGCAACATCCATTTGAAGTTCAATCGTTGATTTTCTGTTGATTGGTTTGTAGCGGTGGGAAAGCTGTTGACTCGATGCCTAAATTAACACGTGAAATACTTTGAAGTAACGTCTTATTCTACGTAAAGTGGGCCGGTTAGCCACTCCCACGAGGAGGGGCTACCGGCCTTCTTTGTGTGCGTACAGCGTCGAGGGCCTGCATGCTCGGCGCGCTGTACGACGTATCCAAAAGCATACGAGCGCACGCTCGGGTTTGCCATTCATGAAAGCGATTTCAGTGAGCGATTGTTGATTTCGTGTTGACTCGAAGCCCCGCTGAATACATCGCCAAAGGCACTCGCCTCAAGTGGTGATGTACTCAGAATGCCCGTCCGACGGGGCTTCTCGGCTCTTACTCGTCTCCGGTGGCGATGGAGTTAGAGAAGTCCGAACTCCAATCACTCCAGCTCCCCGCATAAAGCTTCACATTGCGGAACCCCGCTTCTTGCAAAGCAAAAACATTCGGCGTAGCCGTCACGCCTGAGCCACAGTAGACGATGATTTCGTCTTCCTGCGACAAGCCTACGAAGCGCTCGGCTTGCTCTTCGGGCGACTTCCAGCTGCCGTCGGCGCGTTTGCCCTCGTTCCAGAAGCGGTTGATCGCGCCTGGAATATGTCCGGCCGCCGGATCAAGCGGCTCGACCTCGCCGCGGTAGCGCGGGGCTTCTCTGGAATCAATCAGCACGGTGCCGGCTTTGCCGATACGTGCCTTAACTTCATCCCGGCTAACCAGCATGTCCTCCTGAACGGCAGGCATGAAGGTTACTCCTTCCGCCGAAGCAGGAAATTCCGTGCTAACCGGATGACCGGCTGCTTGCCAGCCGGCAAATCCGCCCTCCAACAGGTAGACTTGCCCATCATGCCCGAGCCACTGCAACAGCCAGCGCAAGCGGGAGGCCATCGCGCCGCCATGATCATCGTAGGCGATGACCGTCGTATTTTGACCGATACCCATTCGCTCAAAAACAGCAGCCAGCGCCTGCGGCTCCGGCAGCGGGTGGCGTCCGCCTTCTCCATTCGGACGTTTTGGACCCGAAAGGTCATGGCTTAAATCTACATAATAAGCACTTGGAATATGCGCTTCAGCATACGCCCTTTTGCCCGCTTCGGTATCGTTTAACGCATAACGTGCATCGACGATAACCGTGCCTTCCTTGCCCAATTGCTCCAGCACCCAGTCTGCTTTTTGATAATAAGTCATAATGCTTAGCTCCCCTAACATTTTATATTATTAATTCTGATTCGATTGCCTCTCCAGCAGCGGAGCAAAGAAAGCACCCGTAATGGCAATCGCCCGCTCCAAATCATCCGTCGTTCCTGCAAAAGGATGCACCGTCCCGAAAGTATGTGTCGCTCCTTCCAGTTTCGCAAAGCGATGATGAGGCGCAGCCTCCTTCAAAGAGCGAAAGCCCGCAAGCAGCCGCTCTGAATCCTGCAGCCCTTGAATGAACAGCACTGGTGTCTTCAGCGACGCGGCTCGATCCGTAATGTCGAAGCGCTCCCGATTTCGATCCAAGTCCTCGAAAAATACAGCGTTGATCGGCATCTCCTGCTTCGTTCTGGCATTAGCTACATAACCTACGCCATCCTGCAAAACCTGTTTGCGGAACTCCTCGCCGAATAGATTCACATTCGCTATGCCGTTCCATGACACGACACCGCGTATTTCAGGATGCTCCGCTGCGAACAGCACGCTGTTCCCTCCGCCGCGGCTATGCCCTACCAAGAGAATTTGCTCCTTATCCAGCTGCTCCACCAACGGAAGTCTATCCTCCAACACAGCTGCAAGTACGGCAGAAAGATCCTTCTGCTCCTGCGAGTAGGTGTTCCGGCCGAATTTCTCCAGCTCGTCGAAGTCCTGCTCATTCACGCCGTTATGTGAGAAATTAAACGTAATGACCGCAAAATCCTGCTGCGCGAACCGCTCAGAAGCATAAGGGAAGAACCCCCAATCCTTGAACCCTTTAAAGCCATGCGCAAAAAGGAGGACCGGCATGCGTCCTCCCTCTTCCTTCACCCTAATATCGCCTTTAATAAACACATCCGGTTCCAGCTCCAGCGTAAACGTCTGATGCAAAATGCTCGTTTTACTCACCAGCAGCACCTTCCCCATCGCTATTTTTTGATAAAATAAAGCCCATTTGCTTAGCAGTCTTTATCATCATATCACTAAAACTAAGTATGAAGGTGGGTTTACATATTCATCATCAAAGGATAGCTACACCCATGCGTCATTCGCATATCCACGCTCTTCCCAATAGCCCACATGCTCGCCTTTAATCAGCTCGATCCGATTCAACCATTTCACCGATTTGTAGGCATACATTTTCGGTACGATAAGCCGGACGGGTCCGCCGAGATCACTCGGTATCGGCTTGCCGTCATGCATAACGGCAACCATAACGTCGTCCAAATCCGCTTGTTCAAGCGTCAGCGTATCCGTATAGACGCCATCTCCCGAGTAAAGCTTTACCGTTTCCGCGCCAGACTGCACGCCCGCCATCTTAAGCAGCTCTTTGAGAGGTATGCCCTCCCAGGTATTTTTGTACACCGACCAGCCGGTCACGCAGTGAAAATCACTCACCTGTACCGTGCGCTTCAGCGCCACAAACTGCTCCCAATCCCATTTAAACGTCTTGTTCACGAGCCCGTCTATCGTAAACGACCAATCCGCGTTTGTAAAAGAAGGAATCGGCGTTACCGTATAAACACGGAATTGCCCGATTGCGCCTCCCCCAAGCGGCGGAGTGGAGGCCGGAAGCGGCTGCGGTGCCGGAAGCAGCATATTCGTATCCTTTTCGATAAGCTTATCGATGGTTTCGCTTCCGCCTACGCTTCCTAGCGAGGTGCCGATCCATTTTAGAAAAGAAGGCCCTACCGTGACCGCGAGACCGAGGCCAATCGCGCCGCGAATGAACGTTTTACGCGTATACACAGCCTGTGGCGCCCCCGCTGGATGGATAACGTCGGCATCCTTCTGTTGTTCGTTTTTGATCGTCCGTCGATTCGGCTCTTTCAGCCATTTGACCCGCGTGACGGAATGGTAAATGATATAAGGCAGACCGATCCACGTTAACAGATCATGGATGACTAACGCGACATTCGAAACGCCTGGCCCTACTGCCCTAAACTGCCACAAAAGCACGCCTGAGCCGAACCATCCCAGCAATAATCCAAGCACCACAAGCACGTTAAATCGCTGCCACGGCTTTTGCTTCAGCTGCTTCCAATGCTTCCCCGCAAGCAGCAGGTAGTAGACGACTGGCAAAATAGAAGCAATGCCGACAACAATATGGGCCCACTTGATCCAAACCCGGCCCTCGCCTAGAAAACCGCGCCAGAAGCCGCCGATCAGGATAAGCCCGGTCAATGCCAAAATCACCACAATCCAGCCGTTCCAAGCATGAAGCGAAACGAGCTTTTTCCCATAGCCCTTACGCAGCCAATCGATCAGTCCGCTCATTCAGGCAACCTCCCTTCTTCTCCCATAGCTCATGTAATCCTAAACCGCTTCATTCCCATATAGCTCTCACGTTGCAAAAAAACGAAGGTAACCCTCTAGTCATGCTATGGCACGCTCTCGTCGCTCATCGCGCGCAGCGCTCCAGCATCTAACTCCTATAGATTCTTTTCTTCTATTATAGCGCCGATTGGACATAGATACGACTCCGGTGCCCATCCACAAAGCAACCACTCTTTCCTCACTCTCCCCGTACAATTTCAGCAGCAAAATAAGGCTTACAGCAAGCACTTCGTACCTGCTCCATACCGCTGCACAGGTGTACGCATCGCATATGAATCATTTGGGTTACTCTGATAGCTATCCTACTCCCCAACAGATACAGTAGCAGCATCGCTTACGGATCAGTATAGTTACTCCAATAACCATCCTACTCCCAACTAATACAGCACCAAGCATCGCTACGGATCAATATAGTTACTCCAATAACCATCCTCCATCCCCACAGATAAAGTAGCAACCATCGCTCACGGATCAATTTAGTTACTCCAATAACCATCCTCCATCCCCACAGATCCAGCACCAAGCATCGCTAGAATCAATATAGTTACTTCTATAACCATCCTACTCCCAACTAATACAGCACCAAGCATCGCTACGGATCAATTTAGTTACTCCAATAGCCATCCTCCATCCCCACAGATCCAGCAGCAAGCATCGCATACAGATCATTTTGGTTACTCTAATAACCATCCTACTCCCAACTAATACAGCACCAAGCATCGCTTACGGATCAGTATAGTTACTCCAATAACCACCCTACTCCCAACTGATACGGCACCAAGCATCGCATACGGATCAATTTAGCTACTCCAATAGCCATTCCTCCATCCCACAGATACAGTAGCAAGCATCGCTACGGATCAATTAGTTACTCCAATAGCCAACCTCCATCCCCACAGCTCCAGCACTAAGCATCGCATACGGATCAATTTAGCTACTCCAATAGCCATTCCTCCATCCCACAGATACAGTAGCAAGCATCGCTACGGATCAATTAGTTACTCCAATAGCCAACCTACTCCCAACTAATACAGCACCAAGCATCGCATACAGATCATTTTGGTTACTCCAATATCCGCCGCCTCCCCCCCACAGATCCAGCAGCTAATTTACGATTTTTCCACTCTAGCAGCTGAACTACCTTTATCTACGTTGCACTTTGTACAGCAGAAGAGGCGTTTGAGCCGAGCCCGGAGATGTACAGTGCAGTTTGTGCAATAGAATGATGCCTTCGCTCGGCAATATGATCCAATCCGGTTAAATCTATTGTATTTTCTACAGCGTAGCCCACTAAATGCTCCCCCCATCCCCTTTCTATTGTACAAACTGCAGCGTAGCCACCATCAAGGCATAATCTTGGCATCATCTTGGCATCATCTTGGCATCATCTTGGCACCATCAAGGCACCATCAAGGCACCATCAAGTCACCATCCCATCCCGTCCCCCACTCCTCGATCTATGAAAGCCCACTAAGCTAAAACTACCGTTTCCTGTATATCCACTATCACGTCGAAAACAAAAAAACAGATCACCCTCCATTGAAGGATGATCTGCCATCTATCATCTAAAGCCTCGAATTTACAGCTTAAGCAATTTGAAAATAACGGACGCAGCCTGCGCATGAGTAGTGTGCTGTTTAGGCTGGTAGCTTCCGTCCGTGAAGCCATTGATGAAGCCGGCCTCCTGCATCGCATCTACCGCGTCAACCGCATAGGCTGAAATCGCGGCTTGATCATTAAAGGCCTGCCCCTCAGCGCCTGCCCCTGATCCATTGCCGCTAATGCCGGCAAGGACTGCTGCTCGGGACAGCATGACCGCCATGTCTTCTCTCGTAATGGATTCGTTGACGCCAAAGGAGCCGTCCGATTTCCCTTTTACGATACCGAGTTTTTCTGCGGAAGCGACTGCCGCGTAATACCAAGCGCCTTCTTTCGCGTCGCTGAAGCTGCTGCTTGCTTGGTCATCAAGAAGTCCGAGCGAGCTTACGAGCAGCTGGATAAATTCTGCTCTCGTTACCGCTCTGGCTGGTTCAAAAATACCTTCGCCAGTCCCGCGAACGATTTCTCTTGCAGCCAAGGCTTCAATCATTGTTTGCGCCCATGCTGCTGTTTGAAGATCGGTAAAGGCAACATTCGCATAACCTGCCGCATACCGGCTGAAGTGCTTCGGCTTAAAGCTAATCATGCCTGAAGCCGCATCGTACTGCACATTGCGTACGACCTCTAGCTTGCCGTCATCGCCAATGTAATAGAGAACGATTTTATGGGCTTTCTCGCCTGGCTGGAGTGTATATTTCATCTCGACGGTAACAGGCTGGCTTGCATTGAAATTACTGACCTTTTTGCCATCTACACTGAGCGTAAAGTCGAACACCGGATACCCTTCCACTTTTTTCTTCACGCTCTCAGGCAGCTCCGAAGCATCCACCTGACCTACAGCCACTTCAACCTGCTGAGAGCCTCCCGTCAAAATGCCTGCGGAACCTGCCGTACCAAAGGAAACCGTCACATCACCCGCGGTCACTGCGACTTGAGTGATGCCTTGCGAGCCGTTCAGCAGCTGCTGAACAGGAATCGTTACCTTTGCTCCGCCATTCACGGTTCCAACGCTTGGTTGAACATTAATGTTCAGCGTAGCGGATGTTGTTGTTTCCAATGCTTTCTTCAAGTCAGCCTCTGTCACGCTGGCATGCAACACGCCATTTGCATCCACAGAGGTTTTGACCAAAATACTGCCTTCGACAACCTGAACCGAATCACCATTCGAGCCGGATTCGCCGTTATTACCTGGGTTCGTCGGCGTTCCAGGGTCTACCGGCTCTGCTGCTTTGGTTTTTATCTGCAATGCCGAAGAGAGCTCGGATCCGCCAGCACTGTTAGCCGCTGATACTTTGTAATAGTACGTTGTGTCTGCTCGGAGTCCCGTATCGGTAAACGACGGCTCAACCAGCTCATCCACGTTGATTTTGACATATACGCCATCCGCTGCATCCGAGCGATAGACGTTGTACGTCACAGTCTGGCCGGCAGGCTCCCATGCCAGCTTCACCGAAGAAATATCTGTCTCGACTGCCTGCATACCGCCCGGCACACCTGCCGGAAGCTCCTTCGTCTTCACCGTAGCGCTATCGGATAATGCCGATTCATTCACGCCGCCATACACAGCTGAAACTTTATAATAATAGGCCGTATTGGCAGCCAAGCTTGTATCGGTATACGCATTCGTCAAAATACCAGAATCATTCACTTTGACATAGGTTCCGTCCACCGTACCGGAGCGATACACATTATAGCTTGCTGCTTGCGGAATCTGTTTCCATGACAGCGTCGCAGCGCTTTTCGTTACGTCACTGGCAGCCAGCTGTACAGGCGCGTTAATTTCATGTCCGTACACCTTCACTTCGCCAAGCTGAGGCGTGTACCAGTTGCTTGGATTGTTGTGAAGCACCGCATCCACCAGCTGAACTCTAACATACCTTGCGGAACCCGAAAGGACATCCGAAGTAAAGCCGTAACGCGTATTTTCCATCTGATCGAGCGCGACCGTATAATGTACGCCGTCCATGCTCGTTTCAACTTTGTATTTGTGGTAAGCCTCGGAACCGTTGTACAGGAACCAGGAAATCTGGATACTGCTCAGGCTGTAGGCTTTGCCCAGATCGACCTGCCACCATTTGGGCCACGTATTATTTTCGCCGACCCAGCTCGTCGTGTAATCGCCGTCGTTCGCGTATTGCGGGCGATTCACGCCGCTCCAATCCGTTGCAGTTGCAGGTTTGCCTGCGGATAGAAGCTGCCCATCGGTTATTGCAGCTACGATGCCTGTTGCAGGGTCTACCGTAATATGATCCGCATAGTCATAGGATGCCGTCGTTCCGCTAAAGCTGATCGGCAGCCAAACGCGCTTCGATAGCTTAAGGTCGGCAGGCTTCCATTGGTTCGACATAATGATATAAGAGGTCGTTTCCGTCCCTTGAATCGTCAGCACGCCGCCAGATTGTCCGCCAAACGTGGAAGCATTGCCGATCTTTTGCGGCTCCGTCCAAGGTCCTGTAATTGACGTTGCGGTTGAGTACGTTCCTTGCGAAGGCCGCCAACCTGCCGCTCCAGAGGAGAACAGGAAGTATATACCGTCATGCTTCACCATGGCAGGCGCTTCGCGATGCTTGCCGGTATAGATTATGATCGCTCCCGCGGATTCATCTACCGTCAAATAATCGCTGGAGAGCTTATACATCTTCAGATCCGAATTCGTATTCGTTGATGAGATCAAATAAGCCGATCCGTCTTCATCGACGAAGGTTGTAAGATCCCTGGAATCATTGCCGAGCGGACGGAAGCTGCCTTGGAACACGAAAGGTCCCGTCGGCGAATCCGATACAGCTGCCGCAACTCTCGCCACCGTATAATCCACTGCATTCTCGTAGTGGAACCAAGCGACGTATTTACCGGTAGATTGGTTGTAAATGACGCTCATCGCTTCCAGCTTGCTTGCCGTGAGCTCTACATGCGATTCATCGCTCAGCAGCACCTGCTCCTGCAGCGTCCAGCTTTTGAAGTCATTCGATGTATAGACGATCATATCCGTGAAGCGGAAGCCGTCTCCTACCGTCGTATAGTAATACCAGGTATCCCCTACTTTAAGGTAGCTTCCGATCGGCATAACATTGCCGTCCGTATCGTACCAAATGTTGTTGCGGTTATCGAAAGTAATGGATGATGCCGGCACAACAAAGGTTTTGGCCCTGACAGCCTCCGACAGCCCAGACCCGCCGCCAGCGTGAATCGCCTTTACCTTGTAATAGTACGTATTGCCAGAGGAAACGCCAAGATCCTCATAAGCGGCTGCTCTTCCGCTGTACACCTGCGTATATTCGCCGTCTAAGCGATCCGAACGATAAAGCGTATAAGACGCTGCATTCGGCACCGCCTGCCAGCTAACATTGATGCTGGATGAATCTGCCGAAGATTGAACCGCCTCAGCCGTTAATCCCTGCGGCGCTGCCAACGCCATATCCGAGGTAAATACCTTCAGCTCATGCAAGCCTCTGTACCAGGTAACCAAGTTATTCGCGTTGTTCGTGTGACCGTATTGCCCAAGAATCGTCAGCTTCACATAACGGTATTTCCCAGCCAGCTTATGGCTGTTGAAGGAAGGCGTCCGATTCGCGCTTTGATCGATTAGAACCGTATAGGTTTGATCATCATTGCTGCCCTCGATTTTGTAGGTGTAATAAACCTCTGAGCCATTCCACTCTCTCCAGCTCAAATCGATTCGGCTGAGATCATACTCCCGCTCCAAATCAACCCGCCATGTCGTCGGAAAGGAAGTGCTGCCGGAGTCAAAATAAGTATCGTAGTTGCCGTCATTCGCAGCCGATGCCCCGTATCCCGCTGCCTCAGAGCTTGCTACTGCTGGCTTGCCCTGCGATACAATCAAATCCTTAGGCGTCTCGAAGCGGCCCGTTGCCGCATTTAAATCCCATTCTCCCGAATACGTAAGCTCCGCCAATCCGTTATCCAATTGCAGCGGAAGCCAAATATATTGGGATTCCATTAGTGCGGTCGGAGTCCAGCGGTCTCCCACATAAACATAGGATGTCGTATCCGATCCGTACACGCTTACGATAAAGGATGATTGCGTGTAAAATGTTGCCGGGTCCCCGAACTTTTTCAATGGCGACCATGCATTTTTATCAGCAAGATTTGTTGTTGTTGCGTACATGCCCTGATTCGGATACCAGCCCGATAAGCCGGAGGTGAACATGTAGTAGATTCCATCCTTCTTCACGATAGCCGGGGATTCGCGCTTTCCGCCCGGGAATGCGGTATACATGAACTCATCGACATACAGATAGTCATCCGTAAGACGGAAAATATTCATATCGGCATTATTATTCGAAGAGGAGAATAGATAAGCCTGACCGTCATCATCCTGGAATACGGTGAAGTCTCTGGACTGCATGCCTCCAGGCTGGAACCGGTTCACGTACGTATAGTCACCGTCGACGGTGTCGGATACCGCGACCACGACATTCGCTTGGTTATAGTTGCCGGACTCTTCCCAGTGTCCCCATAGGACGTACTTGCCTGTTTTTGCATTATAGAGCACTTTAGGACGCTCTATCTTAGCAGATGCCAGCTCCGGATGGGCAGCAGGCGTCAGCACCGTGTTGCGGTACTCCCATGACTTCAAATCCTTGGAAGCATAGATCGATACGCCCTTCAGCACTGCTGAATTATGGCCCTTATCCTCACCGAACCAATAGTAAGTATCCTCGACCTTAATGATATGGCCGCCATGCGCCTGAATCATGCCGCCCTCGTCGTCATACCAGAATTCGCCGTTGCGAATGGTGCCGCTGCTTGCATTATCGCTCATGACAGTGACCGCTGCTTGCACGCGCGTGCTTGCGCCTTTAACGGTACCTGCCGCTGTAAAAGAGCCCGCTGCCGCATACTTAGCCGCGTCAATGGCATCCCATTCCACTTCCACGGTTGTATACAAATTGTTGGTGTAGTCGATCTTCACCTGCTCGGGAAGCCTTGGCGCAAAGCCAACCTTCGTCGACACTTTAAGTACATCAAGCGTTCTTGGCGTAGACAAGCGGTTTACCAGCTCGCTCCACTCCGCTTCCGTAATCGTCTTAAAGCTGCCGGATATCGCACCTGCCGGCAGTGTAACGCTCGCCGAATCCTTCGTCCAGCTGCTAGTTCCGTTTGTGCTGGAGTACAGTGACCAAGCACCGTTCGCATACTCATATTTGTACCATTTGTCCTCGGAAATCAGCTTGAAAATGTTCTGCGGAGCCAGATCCGTAATGCCTGCGTTGCTGCTAAGCTCCGTCCACGTTCTGCCGTTACGGCCCACCGCATAATACAGCGTATCTACGCCCGATACGGTTTTCTTAAACGCGAGCAAGTACCCGGAAGATGCATCCTGCTCCAAAATAGTCACCGTAAACTCTCTCGTTTCGGAAACCGTGCCCCGCGAGATCGTTGCGGTCAGCTTCACATCCAGATCACCCTGGCCTATTGCCGGACGGCTGACCATGCCATCAGGTCTGAGATTCACCGGATAATCGGATTTCCAGCTGATGACGGTCTGATTCGCGCCGGCTTTCGGCAGCGTGATCTTAGCTGTTACCGCATCGGCATGCTCAACCGTAAGTGCGTCTTTATCAACCGCCACCGCATCCTCATCTGACAGCTGTGCCAGCACCTGAACCGTGAACGTTTTTACATCGGTCGCATTGCCTCGTTTTATCGTGGCAGTCAGTACAACCTCCGCATCCGGTTCGCCGAGCGCTGGACGGGTTACGACACCGCTCGAGCTAACAACCGCTGCGTTAGCCGATTCCCAAGTGATTTTCGTCCCGCTTGCCCCATGTGCAGGAAGCTTTAAATCCGACATAACCGCGCTCGTATCGCCCAGCGTCAAAGCATCCTTGTCAGCCGCTACCTTAGCGGTATCTTCAGGCGCAGTGAACAATGCAATCTCAGCAGGTCCGAGACTGCGGTTGAATACATAGAAATCGTCGATCTTGGCATCCATATACGGGTCCGCGCTAAACATCGAGCGGCCAATATAATTGAGTGTCGTGTTGCCGAGATCCTTTGGCCGGATCGTCACGCTGTTGTTGCGCGCAACCTCCCCTCCATTTACATACAGCGTCGCCGTGCTGCCGGACAGCGTAACCGCATAATGCACCCATTCGTTAGCCGTCTGCTGTGCCGGGCTAACCGTTGCATACTGCTCGCTGCCGCCGTTCTTGAATACGAACCGGCTTGCGTCGCCGTCCGTGCTTGCCGTTAAGAAAATATAATTATTAGTTCCGAGGCCGATATCGAAGATACGTCCCCATTTCTTGAGCGTATCCTGCTTTACCCAAGTCGTAATCGTCATATCGTTTAATCCGTTTAAAATGCCGTTTGGCAGCGTAACGTGATCGTTGACGCCGTCGAGATCAACCGCTCCGCCTGTCCGGCCTGTCGTCCAAGCCGCTCCGTTCACCAGATTAGCTTTCGTCTGATTGCTGCTTACGGCAAGCGGCGATGCGGTCGTCCCGGAGGACTCATCGAACGTATAGGCTGCAATGATGCCCGGCAGCAATGCCGGCGATGCTGGCAATACCAATATCGTCGTCACGCTGAGCGTAGGCGCCACTGCTTCATATTTATCCAGCTCCGAGGAAACCCGGTAATAATAAGTCACGCCAGAAGCAAGGCCCGTATCCGTGAAGGATTTCTCCGTTCCGCTGTACACCTGCGCGAAGTTGGCATCCGGCTGCGTCGAGCGATAGACGCGGTAAGTCGATGCTCCTACCGTATTCTCCCACGTAATGGTTGCACCCGTGGACGTTACGTCTACCGCCTGCACATTTGCGGGAGCCGCAGGCACCGGATTGGCAAGGCTCCGAAGCTGAACATCATCCAGGCCCGACTTCTCCCATCTGGAACGGAAGCCCGCTTTGCCTGAGGTTAGGGAAGTGTCCGTAACCTGCGCGATCAGCTTATTGTCGACATACCCTTTAATGACGCTTCCTTCGACGACCAAGCGCATCGTATACCACTGGCCTGCCGTAACGGCAGCCGAATAGTCAAGAAGCGTCGTAACGGTTCCGCCAACTTTTTTGGAGAGCGAGAACTTGCCGTCGCCTAATTGGAACAAGTAATAGTTGTTCGCGTCCGTGTAACGGGCAACGATGCCCGGGAAAGATCCGCTGGCAACCTTCTTAACTTTTGCCTCATAAATATAGTTGCTGCCTAAGCTGCTATCAATGGAAGCAATCGCTTCATCTCCGCTGCTTACGTTTAACATTTTGTTGCTGGCATTCGCGGGATCATTCGCAACGGTCAAAATAGATGCGTTATTTAACGTCCACCCCGTCGTATTTCCGTCCTGGAAATCATCCTCGAACAACACGGCTGACGGCTGCGAAACCGGCGGTTCAATGGGAGTCTCCTCCGCCGCAGAAGCAAAGGCCGGCACAACGCTGGAAAATACGATTAGAAAGGCCAGGAGCATTCTTGATAAGGCTGGTACGGATTTCATTATGTATATTTCCTCCATTCAATGGAATTGGAACGCTTACGGAAGGAGTTTCCCTCCTTCGACTTGTCATGGCTTCAAAACCCCAGTTATTTGTAAGCGCTGTCTTTCATCTTTATAATCAAGGCTGTCTCATCAGTAGAAACTCTACCTCTGAGACAGCCAGCTTAAAACGATTATTTAATGCCTTGTGCCTCTACATAAGCAAGCCATTGTTTTGTATATTCCGCTTGGATTTTCTCAAGACCCGCTTGCTTCGCTTTTTCCATAAACGTGTTCAAACCGTCATCCACGTTTTTCACAAGACCCGCATTAAGCGGGAACAGGTACTGCTTCTCCACTTGCTCAAGCGCAGCTCTCTCCGCTTGGTAAGCGGTATAGTCTTCTGCAAAGCCTGTGAATTTATCAGGCACTTGGATTTTATCAAGCTTTTCGAAGATTGCTTTTACGCCGTCATAGTTTTTGTCGAACAGCATGTACTCAGGGTTTCTCCAAGCCCAACCGTTCATGCCCTCGCGAGGGAATCCGTTGGTATTCGAATCGCCGAGCATGGAGTAGTAGCCGTCTTTCACTTCGTAGTTTTTGCCTTCTACTCCGTATTGCGTAAGCAGGTTGTAACGTTTATCCGTAACAAGCTTCTCGTAGAACGCAAGAGCGCGCTCTGCGTTTTTGCTGCTAGCTGGAATAGCGAAACCGTTGTGAATCGGGTGAACCGGTGTTGCGATTCCGTTTGTTTCCGGGAATGGGTGGTAGCCAAGCTTCCAGTCCGGGTGAGTCGATTGAATTTTGATAACCATATCGTTGAAACGAGTCGGGTTGTCGCCTAGAATAGCAGCAGCTTTACCGCTTGTCATTTGATCTTGCAGCGTATCTTTAACGGCTAGAACGTTTTTCACCATGTAGCCGTTGTCCTGCCAACGCTTCAATACAGTCAAATCTTGTTTTTGCTCATCGGAACCCCAGTAGCTGTATACTTCGCCAGGTGTTGCGTAGTTCACGCCGATTCCGTAAGGAAGTGCGCCGATTGGAGCGCGTGCGATACCTTTGAAACGGTCCATCAGGTTTGTTTTCACATCAGAGTTCATCGAAAGCGGTGTTACAGTTGGCTCGTTTTTCTTGATGCCGTCCAGATATTGCTCAAACGTTGCGATATCAACCGGGGTAGGCAGATTGTATTTCTCGCGAAGATCTTCGCGCCATACAAAGCCGTCTGTTACGTACTCTTTATAAGTAGCGGGTACAGTGAAAATTTTACCGTCGATTTTTACAGCTTCCCACATATCTTTTGGCACAAAAGAATTAAGCGTGGGTGCCGCTGCAGGAAGAATTTCGTCAAGCGCTTGGAAAGCGCCTTTCTTTGCATAGGATTGGTATTGCGTCCATTCAGCTGTGAAGATCAAGTCAACTTGTTGGCCTGAACCAAGAAGGAGCTTATATTTTTGATCCCAATCCGTCCAAGAAGTATAGTTGAATTTAACCGTTGCATTCAAATCTTCCAAAGCCATTTTGTTCACTTGCTCTTGTATAGAAGCAATGTCTTTCGGAGCATCACCCAGCATGTAAAATTGCAATTCCACTTTTTTCGAAGTATCGATAGCTGGTTTTTCCGCGCCTTCGGTTGTCGTGCCTTCGTTCGTTGTGCCCTCTGTCTCTTTTGGAGCATTTGTAGCATTGCCGCTATTTCCATTGTTGTTCGATCCGCAAGCTGCTAATACCGTGATAAGAACGATGATCGATAGAAACATGGAGACCGCTTTTGCTGCTTTCTTAGTCATGTGAATCCTCCCTTTAATTAAGTACTTATCTATGTTAGCTACACGTGGAATTATAAATCCCTTGTCTAGTTCTAACCTTTAACCGCGCCAATCGTCAATCCTTTTACAAAATAACGCTGTACGAACGGATACAGGAATAGTATCGGTCCCGTAACAATAATGGACATTGCCATCTTCGTTGATTCAGTCGGCATGTCGGAGCCCAAGGAAACGCCGGTGCCTGAGCCCATTTGTGCGATAAAGCTCATGGCATTAATGACGTTGTACAAGTAATACTGCAGCTGGTACTTGGTCGTATCGTTGATGAACAACGAAGAAGTAAACCAATCATTCCAATAATGCAGCGCCAGGAACAAGCCTACTGTTGCGATACCCGGCATCGAGAGCTGAAGCACAATCCGGCTGTAGATCGTGAAGTCGTTTGCTCCGTCGATTTTCGCGGATTCGATAACCTCATCCGGCACAGCCGAGCGAATGAAGTTTTTCATCAATATAATGAGGAAGGGCGTCATAAGGCCCGGCAAAATCAACACCTCAAGCTTGTCAGTCAGCTTCAAATACTTGGTCATCAGGATGTACCAAGGCACAAGACCGCCGCCAAACAAGGTTGTGAAATAAATCATGAAGGAGAAGAAGTTACGGTATTTGAAATCCTTGCGCTGCAGCACGTAACCCGCCATCGTCATGAGAAACAGACCGAGCGTCGTGCCGACAACGGTTGTTAGCGTCGTTACGCCGTAAGCCGTTAATACCTGCTTCGGAAAGCGGAACACCGTCTCGTATCCCTCGAAAGAGAATACCGTCGGGATTAGATGGTAGCCATCCCGTATAATCGCCTCATTTTGCGTAAAGGAAGCAGAAATGATGAGCAGGAACGGAAACAAGCAGGCAACCGTCGATATTAATATGACTACGAAAGCAATGAGCCTAAACCACTTCATATAATTGTCGTCTTTGATTTTCATGGGAACCTCCTACAGTAAGCTGGGCTGGTAGCGTATGCTTCAGATCGTTTAGAACAATGCGTACTCGTCGTTGATTTTCTTGATGATGTAGTTAACGGTCATGATTAGCACGAAACCGAACAGCGATTGATAAAGGCCTGCCGCCGTCGACATCCCGATATCGAACGTTACTTTCAGGGAGCGGTACACATACGTATCGAGAATATCCGTCGTATTGTAGAGCACGCCGTTGTTGCCGATCAGCTGGTAGAACAAGTCGAACTGGCCTTTCATGATGCTGCCTAGTGCGAACAGCAGGAGCATGACGAATGTCGTCTTCAGCATCGGAACCGTAATGTACCAGATCCGTTGAAAAATGTTCGCGCCGTCGATTTTTGCTGCCTCATAATACTCTTCGCTGATTCCCGTAATCGATGCCAGGTAGATAACCATGCTGTACCCGATGTTTTTCCACAAGTAGAAGATAATAATGAGGAAGATCCAAACCCAAGGCGTATTGTATACGTCAACCGATTCGTATCCGAATGACTTAAGCGTCGAGTTCAGGAATCCGCTTTCGAAGTTGAACACGTTATATACGATAACGCTCAGAATGACGAAGGAAACAAAGTATGGAAGAAACATGATCGATTGCGTCAGCTTCTTGAACCACTGCAAGCGCAGCTCGCTTAGCAGAATCGCCAATGCAATCGCGAGAACGTTTCCTAATAGAATGAATACGACGTTGTAGCCGACCGTATTTAAGGTGAGTCTAGCGAGAACCCCCGATTTCCATAAAAACTTAAAATTGTCGAGCCCGACAAATTGGCTGTTGAACAAGCTTGTGTTGAAGTCGAATCGGGTAAAGGCGTAGTAGACGCCTACCATAGGTACATACGAGTTAATAAGGAAGAAGATAAGCGCCGGCAGCAACATAAGGAAGAGCAGGCGGTTCGTCACGAGTTCCTTAAGCAGTCCATTTTTTTTCAACATGCAGATGATGTCTCCTCTCACAGCGTTCGTTTCTTTTAGTGTTGTCTGGTCTGTTCTCACTGTACGATCCCGGCGTTTTCAGCGAAAGAGTAAGAATGCAAATTCAGTGAACGAAATAGCGAAATGAACAGTGAACGATTTAAACTTTTATGGATTAACAGGCCATTTCATAGGGATAACGCACTAGCGTTAACGGCTGTCGCAGTCCCTTTTGGCGGCAAAAGCATGTTTCACGGTGAAATATAAGAACCCCGATAAGCTTCAAAAACTTATATTCTCTTATATTTTCAGAAAAAAAACCGCAAACCCGTTTGCTCGAATAGGTATTCGAGACTAACGAAGCCGCGGTTTTCTGGGTAAAGCCTTACACTTTTTGTAGAATCATGACGCCGTGGGGCTCGATTTCCACTGTCGCGCTCACCTGACGGTTCGTTAATAGATCATGATAGACCGTATTTTCGAGGGAGACGGCCGCTTGATGGCTGTTATGATTCAAAATAAACGTATAGATTTGATCATCCTTGACGCGCTGGGCGAGTTCAACGCCCGCATCCGCCATAAACGGGGCAGCAATCTGGTGTTTTTCGCAGAGAGTCCGGATCAAGTCGCCAAGCAGCTTTTGCTCGGGAGCCGTTGCCACGTAATAAGCCTCTCCCTTGCCAAAATCATTCACCGTCAGCGACGGCATGCCCGCATAGAAATCGGTACCATATGTACCGATCACTCTTGCTCCCTCCAAATGAAGAAGGTCGCATAACAAGCCGCATTCGTACGAGCCTTGTATATGACCATAGGCCCCGCCAATCTCGATGCTGTTGCGCATTTCAGGCAGCAGGCTGTCGATTTCCTCGACCCATAAGCCAAGAAGGCTGCGAAGCTTGCCCGGATAGCCGCCAAGCGTAACCAAATCATTCTCGTTTACGATGCCGCTGAAGAAGGTCGTAATAAAGATCCCGCCATCGCGCACAAACGCTTCAATCCGCTCGGCCACGCCTGGCTTCAACATATACAGCACAGGAGCGACGAGTATTTTGTATTTGGAGAAATCACTGAGCGGACTGCGTACATCCACAGCCACATTCTGATCGTAAAAGGCTTTGTAGTACTTTTGCGCCTGATCCAAATAGTTTAGATCCACGCTGGGTCCGCTCGTAATCTCTACCGCGTTCCATGTATCGATATCAAATAAAAGAGCGACTTCGGCATGAACCTCCGAATCCAGCAAACGATCGCCAAGCCCGCCGAGCTCTCGTCCGAGCGCTGCACATTCCCGGAATACGCGTGTATCCTCATGCCCGACATGCTCGATCACGGCGCCGTGATATTTCTCGCATGCCCCGAAGGAACGGCGAAGCTGGAAGAACATGACCGTATCCGCGCCATGCGCAACCGCTTGATAACTCCAAAGACGCATCACGCCGGGGCGCTTTAAGCTGTTATAGGGCTGCCAGTTCTGCTGGCTCGGCGTCTGCTCCATCAGCATGAACGGCTTGCCGTCCTTCAAGCCGCGCATATAGTCGTGGCGCATAGCCACGTTGGCCATCGGTTCATTCATCTGCGGATAGCTGTCCCAGGAGACGACATCCATCGCTTCTCCCCATTTTTTCAGATCAAGTCCATTAAACAGGCCCCAAATGTTCGTCGTAATCGGAATATCCGGCGTCACCGCCTTCAACTCCTCGTATTCGCCTTGATAACAGCCGAGAATCGAATCGGACATAAATCTCTTATAATCGATAGCCATCGGCTGAAAGTTGCGATTGTCGCCGTTCAGGTTGGATGGCGGCACGATTTCTTCCCATTCATAGACGGTATGGCCCCAGAAGCTCATATTCCATTTGGCGTTCAGCCTGTCGATCGTCTCATATTTCACCTTCAGCCACTCGCGGAACTCCTCCGCGCAATGATTGCAGTAGCAATGCGTGCCGTATTCATTGTTAATATGCCAGATGAGCAGTGCTGGATGGTCTTTATATCGTTCAGCTAATGTACGCGCAAGCTGGCTGGATAGCCGGCGGTACGTCTTACTATTTGGGCAAAAGTTTGTGCACGCCCCATGCGTCCGCTTCCTTCCGTCTACATCAACCGGCAGCACATCGTCATATTTGCGCGACATCCATGCCGGCTGGGCCGCTGTCGATGTGGCTAGACAAGCGTAAATCCCATTTTCGGCTATTAAATCCAGAAGCTTATCGAGCCATTCAAATTGAAAAACATCCTCTGAAGGCTGCAGCTTGGCCCAGCTAAAAACAGGAAGCGTGACCACATTGATTCCCGCTTCCTTAAATAAACGCATATCCTTATGCCTTATTTCCTCCGGCCATTGATCCGGATTATAGTTCCTCCATACCAAATCTGTTGCAGCTTTGAATTAATCATTTCTATAAGGCCCCTTCCGCTATTATCATGGAATTCCGTGACATTTCTAACGGATGAAACGGCGCTTTGTCATCTAAAATAGGGCGTTTCGCCAATATGTTCACTCCTGTATGGATTGTTCACTTTTATAAAATCAGGTTCATTCACCTTCATTTATTTGGTTCATTGCACCCAGCGTCAAGTGAAGATTATAATGATGAATGTATTACCGGGTAACCTAGTGAAATATTCAAACTAATTGCGCGAGTCCTAGGCTTAATCGCAAATGACAATGGGAAACGCTTTCGCTTAGGTCAGTGAATCATATGCTTATATACGCTTCATACATAATAGAGGGGGAACGAGCATGCCAGCCGTACAATTGAAAAACAACGGAAAATTATACAGTAAGCTGCTGTTCACAATCACCTTGTGCATTGTACTTACCTTACTAGTATCCTCCTTGTTTTACTTTTTCACTTATATGCAAATCGATTTGAAGAAAGCTTACCAATCTGATGTCAGCAATCTCACCCAAACTAGCAAAGAAGTTATCAGCATGACTGAGAGCGCGCAGTCCGTCTCCTTCCAAATCTATCGAACCTTCACCGTCTCCAAGCTCATGTTCTATAATGAGCCTAATATTTATGATGTCACGGCAGCAATGAACGAATTGGACAATTATTTAAGTTCCATGCCTTTTATTGAATCCATCTATGTGTACAACTCAGCGAATGGCCAGTTCTACACGGCCAGCCGTCAAGGAGAAAGCGGTACATTCAATAAAGAGGATCTCGCGGACCAAGGAATTCTTGATATTCTCGACAACTTTCAGGAATATCGTCCGTTCACTCCTATTCCAAGAACCTACACCACGGTTAGTTTAGCCGGTGAACAGGTTACGAAGGCCTATACCTATTTAGGTTATGATGCCATCGGTAAAGCACAGAAAATCAATTCCGCCGTCATTATCAATATTTCGTCCGCATGGATTAACAAGGACATTGGCGCTAACAAAAATGATAACGAAGGAAAATCGTATATTTTGGATAATCAGGACCGCCTGCTATCCGGTGATACCCTTGTGTCCAAAAAATTAAACGATGAGGACGCCGCCTTCTTCAATGAACAAATTAAAAACCAGGACTCCGGTTATGCCGTAACGAACTTTGAGGGAAAGAAATCGCTTATTTCGTATACCTCACCCGATTCGCTGGAATGGCAATATGTGCGCGTTACACCATATAAACAAGTAACCAATGCCATCTATTCTATCCGAAATACGACGATCCTCATCGCTGTTGTTATTCTCGTCATTGGCTTGTTTATTTCATGGCTGCTGTCTCGTATGCTCTATCGCCCTATTCATCAAATTATGAACAAAATGAACATTCTCGAGACCGAGAAGCGTAACAGCTCCTATACGATTAGGCAAAATATGCTGCGCAGCCTTATCCAAGGCTCGCAATCGCTTCAGACGAGCTCGCAGCAGCAGAAGCTGTCACAAAGCGGGATTACGTTCGATTTCAATTCACGTTACCGGGTCGTCATGCTGAAAATCGACCAGCTTGCCGCCTTGAAGCAAACCCGCGGCGATGATCTGCATGTGTACAAGTTCGCCGTCATGAACATTGCCTGGGAGATCGGATTAAAAAACTACCGCGTGGAAACCGTCGATATGGACGCCGATTATGTGATCATGCTGCTTAACCGTCTCGATGATGCCGAGGAACCCGATGATGAGCTGCTGCGTTCTATGTTGGAGCAAATTCAGCAGTCCTCCATGGATTATTTGAAAATCGGACTTTCCGTTACCTACAGTCCGGAAGGCTTCCAAGCCCAGCAGCTGTCCAACCTTTATAAGCTGGTGAAGGAAGCCTCGCAGCATCGGTTGTTTTACGGGCTTGGGTCGCTTATTGACGCACAGGATATCATCTCCTTGAAATCGAAGGAGTATATTTTCCCGGTCGACAAAGAGCGGAAATTAACCGATGCGTTAATGACCTCTAAAACCGAGGAAGCGAAAAAGCTGTTCGCGGAAATCGTTCAGGAAACCGCGCTTTATCCGATTCATGTCGTCCAGCTCGCGATTTCGCATTTGACGATGACGGTGAACAACATTCTGTTCACCATTCAGAAAAACAACAGCTTGGACGTTGAAGCAAGCCTAAGCATCCATATTCCGTCGCCGGACCATTTTGAAACCATTCAGGAGCTAAATGAGGTTTTCTTCTCGTTGTTCGATGACATTCAAACGAAGCTGTCGATGAAACGCTCCACGAAGCAGGGGGATTTGATCCGCAAAATCAATGAGCTGATTCACAAGGAATATGCTAATCCGAACCTCAGCCTCAACTGGGTTGCCGATGAACTAGACATGTCCTCTATTTACTTGAGCCGTGTTTACAAGCAGCAAACGTTAGCCGCCATCGTTGATGTCATTAACAACGTTCGCCTGGAAAGAGCCAAAGAATATTTGGAGAGCACCGATTGCTCTATCGTAGATATCGCCGTAAAAAGCGGATATACGAGCAGCTCTTACTTCCATCGCATGTTCAAAAAAAGCTTTGGCGTCACGCCCTCCGACTATCGCAAAATGAAGCTTAGCTAAACCTTTTTCGTTAACAAATAAAAGCCGAACAGCAGCAGAATCACTCTGCAAATGCTCGGCTTTTTGTTATGTTAGGTATGAAAAATGCCCCGCTCAGTCCCAACGGGTTAAAATAATCGGGCCATCCTTCGTTATGGCCACCGTATGTTCGAATTGAGCAGCCCAAGCTCCGTCCCGGGTACGTGCAGTCCACCCGTCTTGGGCAATGTAGACATCTGCTCTGCCTGCCGTAATAATGGGCTCAATCGTTATGACCATGCCTTCTTCAAGGACGATCCCTTGACCCGGTATGCCGTGGTGTATGACCTCAGGAAATTCATGCATGCTTCTGCCAATGCCATGACCAACGAATGCCGTCACGACCTCGAAGCCGGCCCTCTCCGCTCTTGATTGCACCGCATAGCCGATGTCGCCTAGCCGATTGCCAAGCACAGCCTGCTTAATGCCGTCGAGCATGGATTGCTCTGCCGCCAGCAGCAGCTTTTCCGTAGCCGTATTCGTCCTGCCAATTGCGTAAGTCCATGCCGAATCGGCTTTCCACCCATCCACATCCGCGACCATATCAATGGTGACGATATCGCCGGTTTCCAGCGGTTCCGAATCCGGAAAGCCGTGACAAACCACCTCATTCACGGAGGCACACGTTGCAAACGGATAACCCTTATACCCCTTCTGGGCTGGCGTGGCCCCTCGGTCAAGCATGAACCGTTCTACAAAACGATCAATTTCCTGCGTGGTGACGCCTGGCGCGATTCGCTTCGAAAGCGCTTTGTGACAGGCAGCGACAATACGGCCAGCCTTGCGAATTCCTCGAATATGTTCCTTCGTTTTCAAATCCACTGCCATGTGTGTACTAACCTCCTTAAGGTTTTGCGGTAGCAAAAATCCACTTCGTAAGCATTGACTTAGGTTTTGCGGAAGCAAAATCCACTTCGCCAACAAAAATATACCTACACTAACGAGTAGATTTGTCTATGTATAACTTATTCGCGAAAAAGGAGACACATTCCGATCAGATATGGCGAATTTATAGATAAATGACTGAGAGGAAGCAGCGGGAATGATGCGTAATAGCGTGTGGTACCCTTCTAAGGGTTTTATCTAATAAAACAGAGGGATAACGTCCATGTGGGACAAGAATTAGTAACAAAACTAAAGAGCTGTATAGGGGACACCGAGGCTAATTCCACCAATTGGCCCTTTGCTATTTTATCTTTATTACTGCCTGATGTGACACGCTACGCTGCAGAAACTACAACGTAATTAAGAATTTTCGGCGTGGATCAGAGCTACAGTGTAGAAAATACAATCCCATTAAGCAATTTAGCAGACGATTGCCATTATATCGTCGATGCTGCGGATTACCATTGCAGAAACTACACTGTAGCTGAGTAAACTCATCTTTAAGCAGCACTACATTGTAAAAACTACATTGTAGCCTCTGACCTTTCGTTCGAGGTGAGGACTAATAATTTAATTGATTAATTGATCGCAGAAAAATGACCTGTATCCCGCTAATTTACAAGATAACTAATGGAATGTGTTTTAGGTATGCGGTTGGTTGGTTGATTAGTGATTAGTGATTGGTGCTTGGTGCTGGTGCTGGTGCTGGTGCTGGTGCTGGTGCTGGTGCTTGGTGCTGGTGCTTGGTGCTAGTGCTTGGTGCTTGGGCTTGGTGCTTGGGCTTGGTGATCGGTGGTTGGCGGTTGGTGCTTGGTGCTCAGTGGTTGTGCTTGGTGCTTGGTGCTAGTGCTGGTGCTTGGTGCTTGGTGCTTGGGCTTGGTGCTTGGGCTTGGGCTTGGTGCTTGGGCTTGGGCTTGGGCTTGGGTTTGGGTTTGGGCTTGGGCTTGGGCTTGGGCTTGCTGTTTGTGCTTTGTGCTTTGTGCTTTGTGCTTGTGCTTGTGCTTGTGCTTGTGATGGTGCTGGTGCTGGTGCTTGGTGCTTGGTGCTCGGTGCTCGGTGCTCGGTGCTCGGTGCTCGGTGCTCGGTGCTCGGTGCTCGGTGCTTGTGCTTGTACTTGGTGGTTGGCGGTTGGTGAAAAACAAAAAGACTTTGCATCCTGCCGAGTGACAGTTTACAAAGTCGTATTCTACATATTCTGCTAACTGACCGAGGAGTTGATTCTGCCTAACTCATTTTCCACCAATGTCGTCAATTCATCCTCGTAGCCCCCGGTAATCCGGTACTTACGAATATACTCTTTAACAAATTTACGTGGGTCCTTGGGTTGAAAAATTCTCGTGAGTTCCTTCAGGCTTTCCTTGACTTCATTCTGGCTGTGTTTCGCCATGAAATCTCCTCCCTTTTACGTTGGATGGTCGTCCTAAACAGCATAATACGAGACCGCATGCGGCGATTACTCCGCAAGAACCCCCATTTGGTACAGGCAACTCCATGGCCAAAGAGTCACAATGTTCACATTTTTCTTACTATTATAACATTTTGATTTCGAATAGGAAAGTTAACATTTACTAATCTCGCGGCGGGGCTTGTTCGGATTTAACATCCTTATTGTGCCCGCCATCCATTGGTTTTGCTGCAATAAATACGTTTGGAGGCGAGACATCGTCTGGTTGGTGAGAAGTTGAAGAGAGCCTGTCTTTACGAAACATTCTTAAATATGCGATGACGCCAATGATAGCGACCACTATACCGAACCCTAACACCAAATTCGTCACCCAGCCTTGAACCATGTCCTCGCCTCCTTTCCCTTACTACATTTATCGGTATAAAACCGTTAATTATTAATCCTTTCGAAAAGCAATAAACTTTCCATATATTAGGTATTATCATTATAACGAATCAGAAGCAGGCAAGCAACTTGAGCATGAGTCTGCCTAAATAATGCGGTAAGCGCCGATTCCGATACCCAACAGCTTGCCGCTGTCATCCTTGACCCTTGCCTCCAGCGTCAGCGTTCGATCCGTGCGATGCACCAGCTCCGCCTCGCAAAGCAGCACGCCTCCCTTGCTGCTGGCGAGAAACTGCGTATTAAGATTCGCAGTTACCGCACGCTCATCCGGTACAGCCAGCATGACAACGAGTCCCATTGCATTATCGAGAAGCGACATCAGCACGCCGCCGTGAACGATGCCGAGCAGATTACGGTGCCGCTCCGAAGCATCGAGGCAAATCGTCGCTTTGCTTGCATTTGCCTGCACCACCTCGCAGCCGAGCACGCCCCAAAACGTTGCTTGCGCACGCTCGGCAAGCCTTGTCAGGTGACCTGCCTGATCAGCCTGCTGCACAAACCAATCCTCATCCATGCCGTTCACTCTCCCTTAACCTCCTTGGCCTTCTTCTGCTCCTCCGCCTCTTCCTCCTGAAGCTTGCGACGAAGCACTTTGCCAATAATCGTTTTTGGAAGCGTTTCCCTAAAGGAATAGTGATGCGGCACCTTGTAAGCTGCTAATCGTTCTCGGCACCAACGGTCAAGCTGGCTTCGCGATACGTGCCAGCCTTCCTTGAATACGATATACGCTTTTACCGATTCCCCCCTGTATTCATCCTTCACACCGATGACAGCCGCTTCTCTAACGGCCGGATGTTCGAACAGCACCTCTTCCACCTCTCGTGGATAAATATTAAACCCGCCAGCGATAATGACATCCTTAATCCGATCCATGATCGTAAAATATCCGTCCTTATCCATCGTCGCAAGATCGCCTGTATACAGCCAGCCGTCACGCAGCACCTGATCGGTTTCTGCCGGTTTGTTCCAGTAGCCCTTCATGACCTGCGGTCCGCGCACGATGAGCTCTCCAAGCTCGCCAACAGGCAATCGCGCCCCTGTTTCCGGGTCGATCACTGCTGCTTCCGTATCGGGAAAAGGTACGCCGATTGTACCGATTTTACGCATCCCCCATATTGGATTAGCATGCGTGACCGGCGATGCCTCCGACAAGCCGTAGCCTTCGATGAGCCGGCCTCCCGTTAATGCCTCGAACTTCTCCTGCACCTCGAGCGGCAAAGCGGCCGATCCGCTTATACATACGTTAATAGAGGAAAGGTCTGTTTTCGCAGCCGACTTATGATGGATAAGTGCCACATACATCGTAGGCGCGCCTGGAAAAATGGTAGGCTTCTGTTGGCTGATCGTCTGCAGCACCATTTCAACCTCGAACCGCGGCAATAAAATAAGCGTGCCTGACCGAAGCACCGACATATTCATTAATACCGTTAATCCAAACACATGAAACAGAGGCAGCGCCGCAAGAAACCGCTCCTTCGCATCCTCCGCCTTATAGCACCAAGCCGAGGTTTGCATCGTATTGGCAACCAGATTGCGATGGGTCAGCATGACGCCTTTAGGCGTCCCGGTCGTGCCCCCGGTATATTGAAGCGCTGCAAGATCAGCCCCCTTAGCAGGCTCGGGCAGCCGGTCAGCCAAGCTCTTCCCTGCCAGCAGTTTCTTATAGGCGATAACGCCAATGCTTCCGTAAGGAACCTCTGCGCGGAAGCCTTCTTTTCGCTGCTTAAGCGGATAAAGCAGACTCTTCGGAAACGGAAGACCATCCTTAATCGACGTGACGATTGCATGGCGCAGCTGCGGCAGAGGACCTGTCTCCGGCCGTTCGCCCCGTACACGTGCTAGGCGCGGATAAAGCAGATCAACGGTTATAATCGCGACGGCTCCGCTATCCGTGAGCTGAAGCTCCAGCTCGCGCTCCACGTACAGCGGGTTCGTCTGTACCACGACACCGCCTGCAAACAGCACGCCGTAATAAGCGATGACGGTCTGAGGACAATTCGGCAGCATGATTGCCACGCGGTCTCCTTTGGCAATGCCGAGGGAAAGGAGACCGGAGGCCAGGCGTTTGGCAGATTCATACAGCTCGCGGTAGGTTACTATTTTGCCAAGAAAATGTACGGCAGGATGGTTCGGATGATTCAAGGCGGCGTTGATTAGGAATTGGACGATGCTCTGATCGGGATAGCTCTGCGAAGGAGAAACCTCCTTCGGATAATGACGAAGCCATGGGCGTGCGAGCTCTTCGGCTTCGCCGGAGGGCTGCCCTTGTAAAGATGGGTCTTCCGGTCTGAGCGGTTCCATTCATGCTCTCCCCCTTCACACGACATAATGCTCATTGCGAATGACACGAGCGGCAATGGACCGCTTCAAAGCAACCGTATCCGATAGCGGCGCGCGCATCAGCTTCTTCAGAATGGAGAGCTGCATTTGCAGCCCGTCTCCCTGCTCCAGTGCGGTGAGCGCAAGCTTCGCCAGCGAGTCGATCCGCTCCATCGTCTCTTGCACGAACACCGTAGTCATCGCAATCACATTTTCCGTCTTATCCGAGTTGACGCCGCCGCTGGCCTTGCATATTTTTTGCGAGCGCAGCAGCGCGCTTTCCATTGCAAAAATATTAATCATGAGATCGGCAAGCGAGCACAGCACCTCCTGTTCCTGTTCGAGCCGCAATCCCAGCTTCTGAACAGCAAGCCCGCCGATGGCAAGAAAGGTTTTCTTCGCTTGCGCAACGCGGAACGCTTCCTTGCTTAGCGGCTTTTCGAGCGGCGGAATCGGCATCGGCTGCACCAGCTCCGCTTGCAGCGAGCGCACCTTGCGCAGCAGCGGCAGCTCTCCCTTTAACGCTTTTTTCATCAGCGTGCCCGGAATGAGCATCCGGTTAATTTCATTCGTTCCTTCAAAAATCCGGTTAATCCGCGAATCCCGATATATTCTCTCCACCTTATAATCGCGGATGTAGCCATAACCGCCGTGAATCTGCACCCCTTCATCCGCCACAAAATCCAGGGCTTCGGATGCAAAAACCTTAATAATCGAGCATTCTATGGCATACTCTCCAATCGCCTTCGCCATTGTCACGCCATCTCCGGCTGTTCCGTCTGCGGCTTCCGTTGACCGCAGCATCGCATCGATCCAGCCGGCAGTCCGATAAACCATGCTCTCCAGCACGTACGTGCGAATGTTCATATCGGCAAGCTTGGCGCCAATGAGCGGATACGAGGAAATCGCCCGCCCAAACTGTTTTCGCGTGTTCGCGTAGGACGAAGCGAGCTCAATCGTCTCCTTGGATGAACCGAGGCAGGCAGCACCAAGCTTGAAGCGACCAATGTTCAAAATATTAAAGGCAATCTGATGCCCTTTCCCGACCTCCCCAAGCACGTTTTCAACCGGCACCGCTACATCTTCAAAAAACAAAGGGCGTGTTGAAGAACCCTTGATGCCCATCTTATGCTCTTCCGGTCCGATACTGAACCCCGGCATCCCCTTCTCGACGATAAAAGCAGTAAAATATTCTCCGTCTACCTTTGCGTATACGATAAACACATCCGCAAAACCAGCGTTTGTAATATACAATTTCGAGCCGTTAAGTACATAATGCTTCCCGTTCGGCGACAATCTGGCTGTGGTCTTCGCCCCTAAAGCATCGGAGCCGGAGGCTGGCTCGGTTAAGCAGTAAGCAGCAATCCGCTCCCCGGTAGCAAGCGCAGGCAGGTAGGCCTGCTTTTGCGCGGGTGTACCGAAAAATACGATAGGCAGCGTCCCGATGCCTGTATGTGCGCCAACCGATAGCGCAAACGACGAGGCGCGGGCCAAGGTTTCCGCGAGCAGCGTCGTGCTTACCTTATCCAGCCCAAGACCGCCGTAAGCCTCGGGCACATCGGCTCCGAGCAGGCCAAGCTCACCGGCCTTACGCATCAGCTCTACCGTCAAATCGTAGTTCAGCGCTTCAAGCTCCGCATCGCGCGGCGTAATTTCCGCATCCATGAACTGCTGAGCCGCTTCTCCCATCATCCGCTGCTCTTCCGTAAAATCCTCAGGCGTCACGACCGATTCCGGCGCACTATCCTCCACGACAAACCGACCGCCAAAACGTATCGTTTCCGTCATGCCGCAGGTCTCCCTTCAGTCAAGCGATTATTAGGAACATTAACTTTATCCGTCATAAACCATTAATGCCGTGCAGCTATCCACATGGACTAGCTGCCGTATACCTCGATCACTCCCGCTGCTCCCATTCCTCCGCCTACGCACATCGTGACAACGCCGATTCCGCCTCCTCGTCTTCCCAGCTCATGAATAAGCGACACCGTCAGCTTGGTTCCCGTGCAGCCAAGCGGATGTCCTAGCGCGATGGCTCCGCCGTTCACATTAACCCGTTCGGGATCGATGCCAAGCTCTCTAATAATGGGCACGCACTGGGCGGCGAAGGCTTCATTCAGTTCAAACAAATCTACCTGTTCTATCGTGATACCCGCTTTCCGCAGCGCCTTAGGGACTGCTTCAATCGGACCGATGCCCATGATCTCGGGAGCGACACCCGCTACGCAGAAGCTGCGAAATGCAGCAAGCGGCCGCAGCCCCAGCTCCTCAGCCCGCGCTCGGTTCATTACGATAACAGCCGCTGCGCCATCGCTCATTTGCGAGGTATTGCCTGCCGTGACCGTCCCTTCGCGTGCAAAGGAAGGCTTAAGCGGCGCCAAGGTTTGAACGGTGGTCTCCGGCCGCACTCCCTCATCCGTATCAAATTGAAACACCTTCGACCAAGGGCGTCCCGCATCGTTTACGCCGGAACGGCTTGCGGTGATCGGTACGATTTCCGCTTTGAAACGCCCTGCCTCAATCGCCGCTGCCGCCTTGCGGTGACTGGACGCCGCGAAAGCATCCTGCTCCCCGCGTGATACGCCATAGCGGCGGGCCACCTCCTCGGCGGTATGCCCCATGCCCATATATACTTCCGGCCGTGCGTCTACAATAGCGGGATGCGGCGACAGCTTGAATCCGGTCATCGGCACATGACTCATGCTCTCTACTCCGCCGGCGGCGATAATATCCGCATCCCCAAGCCGGATGCGCTCCGCAGCGTAAGCGATCGCTTGCAGCCCCGATGCGCAAAAGCGGTTAATCGTAACGGCCGGCGTCGTCACCGGCAGCCCCGCGTAAAGCGAAATGGTCCGGGCCATGTTGAGCCCCTGTTCGCCTTCGGGCATCGCGCAGCCGATAATTACATCCTCAACGAGCTCTGGCGCTAAGCCCGGCACGCGTTCAAGCGCGCCTTGCAGAACAGCCCGCCCCAGATCCTCCGCCCTCGTCTCGGCCAAGCTGCCCTTCGATGCTTTGCCGACCGCCGTCCTCACCGCAGCAACGATAACGGCATCGCGATCGTGACTCTCAAACGGTGATGAAGCTGACATTTCGCTCTCCTCCTTCGGATAATAATAGCGTTTAGTTACGCAGCGGTTTGCCTGTCGCAAGCATATGGCTCATGCGCTCCTGCGTTTTGCGTTCGCCGCACAGGCTTAGGAACGCTTCGCATTCCAAATCGAGCAAATATTGCTCGCTTACCTCCGCGCCTGCCTGAATATCGCCGCCTGCAAGCACGGCACCGAGCTTACCGGCAATAAGCGCGTCATGCTCGCTAATATGGCCGCCTAGCTGCATGGCCTGCACCGCGACCTTCAGCACGGCCTTGCCTTCTCGGCCCGCGACGCGAATGCGCCCCTCCGCCTGCGGCGGATAACCCGCGCGGTCCAGCTCAAGCACTGCCCGCTTCGCTTCGGCGAAGCGCGCTTCCTGACGCATAATGACGCGGTCCTGCGGCCTCATAAGCCCTAATCGGCTGACCTCGAAGCCGCTGGATGATGCTTTGGCCAGCGCTATCGTCTCGAACAGCAAATTTAAATGCGGCTGCAGGTCTCCGCCCGGCTTGCCGCTGCTAGCGGCCGAAGCCCGCTCGGCCGCCATTGCAGCAGCTTCCTTGCAGCCTCCGCCCGCAGGAATCAGGCCAACCCCCGTTTCCACGAGTCCAAAATATGTTTCCGGAGAATAAATAATTTGATCCGCAGGCAAGCAGGCCTCCACGCCGCCGCCAAGCGTCATGCGATGCGGTGCCGCCACGACGGGCCGGTCAAGCCGCTTCAACTGCAGCATGCTGCTTTGGAAGAAGCGGATGATATCTTCAACCTCATCCCATTCACCGCTCTGCGCCTCCATCAGCAGCAGCATTAAATTCGCGCCGACGCAAAAGTTGCGCCCTTCGTTTGCGAGCACCAGCCCGCGCCAATTTTGCGATACCTCCTTCGCGCTTTGCGTAATGGCGGATAAAATATCGCCTCCGATGGCATTGTTCTGCGAATGAAATTCAAGCAGCGCCACATCGTCGCCGATATCGATCAGACTCGCGCCGGGAGTGGAGAACACGGTTTTCCCAGAAGCCTTTAACGCCGCAATCGAGATCGAATCCGCCTCTGCTTCTTCCAGCTTATAGGCTCCGCTCGCTGCATAGACCCGTTCGTTGCCCTGCGACTTATAGAAGCTTTCGTTACCCGCGGCAAGTAATCCCGATACCCATTCCGGTATCGCATCTCCCTCCTTCTGCATGCGCTGCACCGAATCGCGCAGCCCAATCGCATCCCACAGCTCAAATGGACCCAGCTCCCAGTTAAAGCCCCAGCGCATCGCGCGGTCGATATCCGAGATGGAATCCGCGATTACCCCTACCTGAGCGGCTGCGTAAAGCAAGGTTTTTTTGATCGTTGACCAAGCGAATTTCGCGTAGCGGTCACGAGGATCGGTGCGCAGCAGCGCATTCACCTTGCCGGCAGCACCTTTGGCAGCCTTTGAAGCGTCGATGACGGGAGAGCTCACTGGACGCTTTGGTCCGTATTCGAGCGTATCGAGCCGTAGCGTCTCGATTTCGCTGCCGCCTTTTCCCTTCACCTTCCGGTAAAAGCCGGCCCCCGTTTTCTCGCCGAGCCGTCCCGACGCAGCGAGCTGCTCGAGCAGCGGCGGCCTTGCAAATATTGCCTGCTCCGCAGGATCGCTGCTCCGCTCGCGCACATTGTCCACAACATGCAGCAGCGTATCCAGGCCAACCAGATCAAGCATGCGCAGCGTCGCCGTCTTTGGCCTGCCCATCGCCGGGCCGGTCAAGGCATCTGCCTCCTCCACCGTCAGCCCGTATGCCAGCGTATCTTCAAGCGTGATCAGCATGCCATAGGTGCCGATTCGGTTTGCGATGAAGTTCGGCGTGTCCTTCGCCAGTACGACGCCTTTGCCCAGCCGTTTCTCGCAAATCTCTGTTAAGAGCCTCACGACCTCTGGCGACGTATCCTTCGTGCCTACAATTTCAACAAGCTTCATATAGCGGGGCGGGTTAAAAAAATGCGTCACTCCAAAATGCTGCCGAAACTCCTCGCTCCGCCCTTCAACCATCGAAGCTGCGGATAAGCCCGACGTGTTTGTCGACACGATGGTTCCCGGGCTGCGGGCAGTTTCGATTTTGGCCAATACCTCCCGTTTAATGTCCAGCCGCTCGACCACGGCTTCAACAATCCAGTCCGCCTCACTAAGCGCAGCCAAATGATCATCTAAGTTACCTGGCGTAATTCGTGACGTCCAGCTCGGATCGTAGAGCTGTGCCGGCGATGCTTTGCTCATTCGGGCTACCGCAGCGGCAGCAAGCCGGTTTCGCACCTTGGCATCTGCCAGCGTCAAACCTTGCCGTTCCTCCTCCGCTGTCAGCTTTTGCGGAACAACGTCCAGCAGCACGACGCGCATGCCCGCATTGGCCAGGTGAGCCGCAATTCCCGCACCCATTACGCCGGAGCCGATCACTGCGGCTTTGCGTATGCCGCCTGCATTTTTTTGCGACGATTGTATCGCCATATACAGCCTCCTTTTTTTGAATCATCCACAAGCTTAACGGCTTAAACCGTTCTCTGCGGCAAACGCTCATTTCCCGTCACGTTCCCCGTTTTCCCCGTTACTCGCCAAATACACTCTCGGCCAGCAGCTCCGCCACATCACGCGCAATGACCTTCTCCTCCGCGGATAAGGCTTTCAAGCCGTCCTCCAACATCGTCAGGCAGTACGGGCATGCCGAGCTGATGACAGACGGCTTTACCTCTAATGCCTGCGCGGTTCTTGCATGGTTGACGCGGGTGCCCGAATGCTCCTCCATCCACATCAGTCCGCCGCCCGCGCCGCAGCACATTCCGTTGGAGCGCGAACGCTCCATCTCTTCGATCGTTACGCCCGGAATGGCTCGCAGCAGACTGCGCGGCGCTTCATAGGTATCGTTGTAGCGGCCTAAATAGCAGGAATCATGTACAGTTACCCGCTCATCAATCGTATGCAGCGGCTTCAAGGAGCCGTCCGCCAACAGACGCGCCAGCAGCTCGGTATGATGCTCGACGAGGATGTCTTGGCGCAGGCCAAAGTCAGGATATTCATTTTTGAGCGTGTTATAGGTATGCGGGCACGCCGTCACGATATGAGCAATTTCATATTTGTTGATGGTCTCGATATTCTCGCGGCACAGCTCTTGGAAAAGCAGTTCATTGCCAATCCGCCTTGCGGTATCGCCGGAGCTTTTTTCCTCCAGGCCAAGCGTTGCAAAGCTTACGCCTGCATGGTTCAGCAGCCGCACCACATCGTACAGCACACGCCTGCTGCGCATATCGTATGCCCCCATCGAGCCTGCCCATAGCAGCACATCAGCCTTTTTGCCCTGCTGTCTCAGCTCCTGCATCGTGGCAACCCGAATGCCTGTGCGGCTCTCGCATTCGCTAATCCAAGCCGCTCGTTCGGCGCGCGGCAGGCCCCACGGGTTGCTCTGACGCTCAATGTTCTGCAGTGCGCGCTGTCCGTCTGACGGAAGCCTGCCCTCCATCAGGACAAGGTAGCGGCGCATATCGATGATTTTATCCACATGCTCGTTGCCGACCGGACACTGCTCCTCGCAATTGCGGCAGGTCGTGCACGCCCATAGCTCCTCCTCCGTCAATACCTCGCCAATAAGCTCCACCTCCTCCGGCTTAACACCTTCCTTAATACTCCATGCTCCTGCTTGCGCAGCCATCGTCGGCTCAATGTTGGTTATCCCATCAGCTGAAGCCTCCCAGGCTGGAATCACCCCTCCCATTACATGGGCTTTAGGCCCATTTGCTTTGGATTGCCACAGACTGGCAGGAAGCCAAGGCGACTTGGATGTGATCGCTGCGCCTTTTTCCGTTAAATGATCCCTCAGCTTCACGATGAGATGCATCGGCGAGAGCAGCTTACCGGTGCTTGCAGCCGGGCAGACATTCGTACAACGGCCGCATTCGACGCAGGCATACAAATCGAGCATCTGCTTTTGCGTGAAATGCTCCACCTTCCCCGCGCCGAAGGTTTCCGCCTCCTCATCCTCCAGATTAAGCGGCGTAAGCCGTCCTGGGGGCGTGCTGCGCCTAAACCAAAGATTGACCGGGGCCGTCAACAAATGAAAATGCTTCGACTGCGGCACGTACACCAAAAAGCTCAGCAGCACCAAGAGATGAAGCCACCAAAATAATTCAAAGCCGGCATGCGCCGCCGCGCTTTCCGGCTGTACGCCAGCGCTTTGAAGCAGCTGGACCAGCAAAACGCTTACCGGTGCGTAGCCTGCTTCAACCAGATGAACGGCAGGATCCGCTTTTGCCGCTGCCAGCCGCTCGAACGCCAAAGAAAATAAAATCGTGAGCATCAGCGAGCCGATAAACCACATAACGAGTGACGGCTTCCACCCGCGCTTAAGCCGCGGCAGCCTCTCCCCGTAACGGCGAAAAGCACCGTACAGCACAGCTGCAAAGACGAGCGTAACGGTCATCTCCTGCGTCAATGAAAACCAGCTATAATAGGGCAGCGGCAGCGGAGCGCCGTCATTCAGCCCCTTCCAAATCAAATCCGCCGCACCAAACTGAAGCACAATAAAGCCGTAAAAATAAACCAAATGCATAATGCCGCTTCTCACATCGTTCAGCAGCTTGCGATGACCGAGCACTTGAGCGCTGAAGCTGGATTTGCTTTTGAGCTTGCGTTGATAACGCGTAAAAACAGCAGGCACCCCAAGCCTCATATACAAAATCCGCCTCTGCACGACCATCGCGAACATTGAAACGGCAATCAGCACAACGGCCGCAAACAATGCCCATCTTCCCCAAAATAACCATTGACCGACAGATCCAGCCGCCAATAACGATGGCATACGCCCCGCCCCCCTTAAATGCCCGCTCCTTAATCAGAGCAGCTGTGCGCAAAGCAGTCGGACAAGCAATAAAGCGCTTCCAAAAATAGCCGCGATGATTCCATGTATATGTCCTTTTTAACGCGAACATGCCGCACGCCGGGTGATTGAAAACGGTCTAATCCTTTTAGAAGAGACATATCGTAGCAATGATGGACAGTATCTTCAACATGTCTTCAAAATGTCGGTATAAGTGAGGGAGCTTCTATGCTGAAAATATTGGTGCTTCTCAAGCAAACGTTTGATACCGAGGAGAAAATCATAGTAACCGCTGCGGGCGTCGATGAGAAAGACGCCAAATTCGTCATCAATCCTTACGATGAATATGCGCTTGAAGAGGCGCTCCGCCAGCGGGAACGGCTGGGGGGCGAGGTCATTGCCGTCACTTGCGGCCCGGAGCGTTCCCAGGATGCGCTCCGCACCGCGCTCGCTATCGGCGCGGACGAAGCGATACGGCTCGACAGCGGGTCCTTGCCGGATGACGGAAGCGCGGTTGCCGCTGCGCTTGCTGCCATCATCAAGCCGCTCTCCCCCGACCTGCTGCTGGCCGGCTTATTTGCGGTAGACAGCGGCGCTGGCAGCGTCGCTTTGCAGATCGCGGAGCGGCTGGGGCTGCCCCATGCCTCCTCCGCCGTTAAACTCACGATCCTGACCGCTGACGAGCTCAGCTCTCTGCCAAAAGAGGGCTTACTGCTTGAAGCTGGCGCATCAAGCGCCGTGCGTTTTGCGCTCGTTGAGCGTGATATCGAAGGCGATACCGAAACCGTATCGCTCCCGCTGCCTGCGCTCATTACAGCCCAGCAGGGCTTAAACGAGCCTCGCTATCCGTCTCTGCCGGGCATCATGAAAGCGAAACGAAAGCCGCTTCGCACCGCCACGCTCCAAGAGCTGGTGAGCAGCGGTGCGCTCTCCGCGGAAAGCGTCTCGCCACGCACCTCTCGCTCGAAGCTGCTCCCGCCCCCGCCGCGCGCAGCAGGCAAACGCCTGCCAGGCGCGCCGGCGGAGCAGGCCGCATCGCTGGTGTCGCTGCTGCGGGAGGAAGCGAAGCTGCCTCTTTGAGCGGGGGAGTGATAGGAGCTGCCGCTGGGCGCGGCGAGCCTTAAGAGGAGCACGAGCTGACGCTGGTGAGGCTCAGCGAGCCTTAGGAGGAGCGCGGGCTGACGCTGGCGGGGCTCAGCGAGCCTTAGGAGGAGCGCGGGCTGACGCTGGCAGGGCTCAGCGAGCCTTTGGAGGAGCACGGGCTTCCGTTGGCGAGGCTCGGCGAGCCTTAGGAGGAGCGCGGGCTGCCGCTGGCAGGGCTCAGCGAGCCTTTGGAGGTGCGCCGGCTTCCGTTGGCGGGGCTCGGTGAGCCTTTGGAGGAGCGCGGGCTGCCGCTGGCAGGGCTCAGCGAGCCTTAGGAAGAGCGCGGGCTTCCGTTGGCGAGGCTCGGCGAGCCTTTGGAGGAGCGCGGGCTTCCGTTGGCGAGGCTCGGCGAGCCTTTGGAGGAGCGCGGGCTTCCGTTGGCGAGGCTCAGCGAGCTTTGGAGGAGCGCGGGCTGACGCTGGCGGAGCTCGGCGAGCCTTTGGAGGAGCGCGGGTTGCCGCTGGCGAGGCTCGGCGAGTGCGATAGAACTGAAAAACACACTAGTGTTGAGCTGGGCTGATATCAGCGCTTTTGCAAACCGGTCAGCTTACCCGCATTCTACACTGCAGTTTGTGCAATAGAATGCCTATAAGGACCGGAAGAAACGCGCTACGCTGCAGTTTGTACAGTAGAATCAGCAGCTAATCGGCTCCAACGGCGCTTAATAGGCTATTCCGTTGTATAAACTGCAATGTAGCTCACCATTGGAGCTCTTATGTAAGGTTTCTGTTGCACAATATGCAGCGTAGGCACGGAACACTGATGGTAGTTAAGGGACTTAACTACCTACCAGGAGCGAAAGTAAGTAAAAACACACTAATATTGGTTTGTTAGAGGCTTCTGCAAATCCGACAGCTTACCCATACTCTACACTGTAGTTTGTGCAATAGAATGCCCATAAGAACCGACAGAACCGGGCTACGCTGCAGTTTGTACAGTAGAACCAGCAGCTAATCGGCTCCAACGGCGCTTAATAGGCTATTCCGTTGTATAAACTGCAATGTAGCTCACCATTGGAGCTCTTATGTAAGGTTTCTGTTGCACAATATGCAGCGTAGGCAAAGAACACTGAATGGTAGTTAAGGGACTTAACTACCTACCAGGAGCGAAAGTACGGAAAAACACACTAATATTGGTTTGTTAGAGGCTTCTGCAAACCGGTCAGCTTACCCACATTCTACACTGCAGTTTGTGCAATAGAATGCCCATAAGAACCGACAGAACCGGGCTACGCTGCAGTTTGTACAGTAGAACCAGCAGCTAATCGGCTCCAACGGCGCTTATTAGGCTTTTCCGTTGTATAAACTGCAATGTAGCTCATCATTGGAGCTCTTATGTAAGGTTTCTGTTGCACAATATGCAGCGTAGGCAAAGAACACTGAATGGTAGTTAAGGGACTTAACTACCTACCAGGAGCGAAAGTACGGAAAAACACACTAATATTGGTTTGTTAGAGGCTTCTGCAAACCGGTCAGCTTACCCACATTCTACACTGCAGTTTGTGCAATAGAATGCCCATAAGAACCGACAGAACCGGGCTACGCTGCAGTTTGTACAGTAGAACCAGCAGCTAATCGGCTCCAACGGCGCTTATTAGGCTTTTCCGTTGTATAAACTGCAATGCAGCTCACCATCGGAGGTCGTATGTAAGGTTTCTGTTGCACAATATGCAGCGTACGCAAAGAATACGGAATGGTAGTTAAGGGACTTAACTACCATTCCGGAGCGATAACACATCAAATGGTAGTTAAGATACTTAAATATAAGGAGTTAGTCTAGCCGCGTTAGCTGAGTGAGGTTTTTTTTGCGAGGCTATGATACATCTCAGACGGTGCTGCTGCAGCCAAACCTCCACTGCTACCTGAGGGCGCCATTAGAGTAGGCACAAGGAGACGCACAGCAACTTAGAGACTAACGTATTTCCCTGCTGCAAGCTGCACAGTTACTTGTTCGTAGATACAGATATGGCGGCGGGGAATCCCTTTTTTCGATAAGTTGGTGCTCGTGCGGTGCGGCAGAGGTTGAATTAGTTGTAATGAGCAAGCTTGATTTGTTGTAAAAGTAACGGGAGAGGAGCAGCATCCTATGTCCAAAACCATTCTTGTTTTTGCCGAAAGCCGGAACGGCGCGCTCCGCCGGGTGGCGCTGGAGGCACTCGGCGCAGCTCGGCGGCTTGCAGGCAAGGACGGCGCTGTCCATGCCATCCTTGCCTGCTCCGGCGGCGCGGCGGAAGAAGCCGCCGCGCTAATCGCGCGGGGGGCGGCCGTCGTGCATATCGCCGACGACCCTTCCCTCCGCGCCTTTGCGCCCGAGGCGTATATCGCCGCCCTTGGCGCAGCCATGGCTGCGGTGCAGCCGGACGCGCTATTGCTCGGCCACACCGCTATGGGGCGCGAGCTCGCGCCCCGTGTGGCCGCAGCCATTGGCGCCGGCCACATCGCCGACGTCATCGCCATCGAAGCATCTGACGATGGCGATGACGTCGGCTTCATCCGTCCACTCTACGCCGGCAAGGCGTTCGAGCGGCGCAGCTTTGTACCGGGCCATCCGTGGGTCATCACGGTGCGCCCGAATAATTTGCCGGCGGCAGAGCCTTTGGACGCCGCCGAAGCTGCAGGCACCGTCGCGGAGCTTCCGTTCACGGTGCCGCCGCTCTACACCGCCGTGCGCAGCCTCGTGCGCCGCGCCGGCGGCCAGCTTGATCTGGCCGAAGCCGACGTCGTCGTTTCCGGCGGGCGAGGCGTTCGCAGCGCAGCCGGCTTCGAGCCGCTGCAAGCAATGGCCGCTGCACTCGGAGGCGCGGTTGGAGCCTCGCGCGGTGCCTGCGATGCCGGCTATTGCGATTATGCGCTGCAAATTGGGCAAACCGGGAAAGTCGTCACCCCGCAGCTTTATATTGCTTGCGGGATAAGCGGCGCCATCCAGCATCTCGCTGGCATGAGCCAATCCCGCGTCATTGTCGCGATCAACAAAGATCCCGAAGCTCCTATTTTCGGTATTGCCGATTACGGGATCGTGGGCGATTTATTCGAGGTCGTTCCCTTGTTAACGACAGAACTTCAGCGCGAACGCGCTTAATGTTCAATTCAGAGCTGTAAGCTCATGAATAAGCATGAACGCAAAGTAGCTCAACAAGCGTAAACGGCTGTCGCCGTCCTCTGTGGCAAAGCAGTCGTTTCGCGGAGATATATAAGCACATTTATATGTAAAAACATATAAATTCTTATATATTCAAAAAAGGTGCCGGTGTTGTAGGAAATACAACACCGGCACCTTTTGACGTAAATGTATGCTTCTAAGGATTCACACCTCCGGCTCGACGCCGATAAGCCTTCTCTAAGCAAAATCAGGGCGGATCTCACGGATGCAATCCGGCGACTCGAACAGATCATCATGCACTGCATTCGTAACCGGATATGCGCGCATCAGATAGGAATCCATGGCCTCTAGATGCTTACGCAGTCCGCTGAATTCCGTAATTCGAGGATTGAGCCAATCCTCAATGCCTTCCTCGTCCAAAATAACCGGAACACGCGGCTGCCACACCGACATCGCTCCCGTCGAAGCCGCGGTAATCATCGTGAAGGCACGCACCTCTTTGCCGCTCACGTTTCTCCAGCAATCATAAATGCCGGCAATGCCGAACAGCTGCTGGCTTGGAACGACGATGTGCATCGCCCTCGGGTCACGTTCTTTTCCAAATTGCTTTTGGCCAAAAAAACCGCTGCAAGGCAGCACGCATCTTTGTCTCCGCAGCATACGTGCCAAAAACGGCTTATCGGACAGTGTCTTGTGATCAGCATTTACGGCATCCTTTGCCCAGAAAGGAAACAAGCCCCATCGTGACTCCTGAATCGTCCTTTGATCAAATCGATCATTCATGACAATCGACACCGTCTGCGTAGGCGCTACATTAAATCGGTTTGTATGCCCCTGAATAACCTTTCCTACTTGAAACATCTCAACAATATCTCCAATTTCTGCCGTTAACGAAAACCGTTCAATCATTGCGACCACCCTTTACACGTTGTTTGAATCCAGTTTCTGTTAAAGACAATAAAATTATGCAATGTCCTGAGCAAAATAAACAAATGGCGGGAAATGAAGCCTCAGCTCCGTTTCCCGCCATTTTGTCCTGCTATGACCTACATCGTAAACCTTTTGCGGAATTTCAGCGGCGGCATACCGGTATGCGACGCAAAAAGTCTCGAGAAATGCGGCGTCTGCCGGAAGCCTGTTTCCTCCGCTACCCGCGCGATCGTCCAATCGGTTTTGATGAGCAGAAGCTTCGCTTGATCTAATCTGTAATAAAGTAAATATTGCTGCGGCGTACAATCGAATACCTCCGTCATACAGCGCGTAATGTAATTAGTATGCAGCTGTAGGACATCGCTGAGCATCGTGTTGCTGATCGGGCTCCGATAATTCAGCTTCAAATAGGCGGCTGCCCGCTCCGCGACCGATACCGCTGCTTTGGCAGCATCCGAGCGCCAACCCTCGTCCAGCATTTGCAGCAGATGCAAAAACCGCTGCTGACGATCCCAGAATGCGCCATGCGACGAGCTTTTGGCCGCTTCATGCAGCTGGGAGAAGATCAGCTTGGCCTCATCCGGATAGGTAAGCTTCATCTGCTTGGGTAAACGTATCGCATACGTATAATAATCGCCTCGCAGCGAGCCGCTTTGATTGCCGACGGTTTCCTCCCATGCTCCGACCGTTTGGAAATGAATCCAGTCGAACACCGTATCCACCTCGCAAGGACGCGTGGAATAATGCCAACGATCTGGTCTCAGAATCAGGACATCGCCCGGACCGAGCGTCCATCTTCGGTTATCCTCGGCCACATGCAGCGACCCTTCATTCACAAACAGCAAATCAAAAACGCCTAGATTCGTCCGATTCGGATGCTCCTCGCCAGCGCGATAGGTTAAACGGTTTGATTCTATGAAAAACGGCAGCGGCGGTGAACGGAATGTTAGTAATAGCTCCTCTGACAATCGAATCTCTCTCCTTCTAAAGTTTTGCGAAGCAAAACTTACTTCGTAAGCATAAGCTTTGTTTTGCGAAGCAAAACTTACTTCGTAAGCATAAGCTTTGTTTTGCAAAGCAAAACTTTCTTCGTAAGCATAAGCTTTGTTTTGCGAAGCAAAACTTTCTTCGTAAGCATAAGCTTTGTTTTGCAAAGCAAAACTCACTTCGATGCCTATGTTTTTTTGCTCAACAAAATTAGATTCCCATGTGTAAATATGCAAAAAATGACTACTGCCCATGTTACTTGAAAACCGTTTCATTTGTCTACAACAAAACAAAACCCCCAACTCTTCCGCAATCGGAATTCATTTGGGGCTTAACGTAAATTCTATTCATTTATTAGTCTATTCACATTAAGAATTGGACCGCCGACCCTGGATTGACCTTGAAAAAGTCGACATCAGGCAGCAGGCTTTTTATCAAATACATATAATCATAGGAACGTTCCAGCGATTCCTCATCAGGCACATAGACAATCCTTTTACCGCTGAGAAGGGATAGCACTTCAATTCGTGTCGGAAGTTTCTCAAAGGCGCTCATGCAAAACACCGACGTCATATGAAAAAGCAAATCGAGAGAATCCTCATCCACATCGACCACCAGTTTCTGCACGATATAATCATCAGCGCCGCCTTCTTGGTCCACGGAAACCAAATGAAAAATTTGCGATATTTCCAAATCAAGCTCATCCACGTAAGCAGTTAGCTGTTCATAAAAAATAATAGGCATGCTCGGGCAGGAACCGCCAAGTAAAAAAACGGTCAATTGCCCCTTAACGGTCTGCTTCATTTGTAAAAAATGCTCGTCGGAATGGAACTTATAATTCCGATTCGTCCACCAATGCTCAACGGATGCTTCAATCGTTGCTTGCGTACGAGCCCCTTCAGGAAGTCCGTAGAAATCATTTACGCTGTGGCTGGCTGCGTATTGAACCATTTGTCTCCAGTTTACGTCGCTATCCCGCTTGCGGCCCTTCTTGCTGCTCGCAAAACGGTCGGGGCAGCGCAGCAGCTCTTCCAGCTTATAATCTTCAACTCTTAATACCGTGGGAATCTGCTCCATTATTAAGGCCGCCCCTCTCTCATGATTATCCTGCTACCGCTACAAGTCCCGCAATTTGACGCCCAAGGCTTCGGCCTTGCTCTTTCTCAGCTTCAGACGCATTGTATTCAAACTTAATGCATTCAGCGGAAATGGCTGCGCCAAGCTCCTTGAGCTTCGTCTCAATTATATCCACCGCGGCGCAATAAATCGGATATGAGGTATCTCCCGAACCAAAAGCGGCTGCTACCTTTCCGCTAAGATTAAGCGAGCTCATCTCGTCGTAAAAATCAATAAATTCATCCGGCAGCTCGCCGTCTCCCCATGTATAGGCTCCAATGATGATGCCGTCATAATCATTAAGCTCCGCTGCGCTAGCATCAAAGGCTTCTTTTAGAACAACCTCCGCTCCCGCTTGCTTAATCCCCTCTGCAATGGCCTCTGCCATTTCTTCCGTATTTCCCGTCATGCTTGCATAAACTACAAGTACTTTCGGCATCTGTCATTCCTCCGCTTCCTGCTTTTATATTTTTAAATATTCATGGTTTGAATACCTTCGAAGAGTGTCGCCATGTACAGGTTGCCGCCCTGCATATCGATGTCTGTCACCGGGCATCCCAGCTTAATAGACAGCAGCGTGATTTGATTGCAGATGTAGGCGAGTTGGAACAGTCCGCGGTCCGTGCATACATAAATATCATTTCCTTTGGCAAGCACCGAAAAAATAAACGGCTTGCCGAATCGGATTCGATCGAATCTGCCTTTCTTATCTCCAATAAGGAGCTCGCCTTTGTCACTCGTGCCGATCAAATGACCTCTGAAAACAGCTAAGCTCGTAACACTCGTTTCCAGTTCAAAATGCGCCCAGTCATCCATAAAACGATCATAGAGAGAAATACCGCTCTCATGCGCAATGATTAAATACTGAGGCAAATTGATAAAATCGTAGACCTTCTTGTCTTCGCATGCGATTTGCTCCCATTTGCTGCCCGATTTGGACCAAAGTCCATATTCAGTAGCCGCATAGCTGGTCCCGCCGATTTTGCGGTATTGATAGCATGGGATCGATAAACCGTCATTGTCCCATGCTTCGCCGTTCCATTCGTAAAGCCCGCTGCTTGTGCAGGCATGCAGCAAGTCATGCTGCAGCTGCAAGCGATTCACATTGGTGTTATCGTCCAACCCAAGGCTCAGCTTCTCCCAGCTTCCTTCTGCATCGATTTGATAAATACCGTGACCGACTGAAGCGGCAAACAAGCAGTCAGGTCCTGCCTTTACCGATGAGAAGGGAAAGAGCAGCCAATTCCAAGGTTTGCTTGTTTCAATTTGCATATCTCTTGCTCCTTCAAAAAGATTTTTTAGTCTGTTGTGTGTTGAAGCTGCTGTGCAATATATTTGCTCCCGTGCTCGGGCATTATTTGGCGTATGTTTTCATTTAGAAGTTGATTTCTTTTACTTTGATTTTGTAAAAGGAACGCCGATTTCCGTTTTTTCAAAACCAATTCATAAAGCAAGCCCATAAGCTTTGCCTCCCGCATTAGGTCAATATGTAATTGCTCCTTCATGAGTGATAATGATTATCACTTTCGTATATATGATAACCATTCTCAATTTGAATGTCAATTCATTTATTACAGCCACAGGTTATGCAAGCGCTGGTTTAGCGATTTTCTAATTCAACTAACAACAAGCACGAAAAACAACAAGAAAACGGCAGGCCAAGGTATATTCCTTGACCTGCCGTTTCAATTCTATTTCTGATCCTAATTCTATAAACGTAATTCCAATTGCAGCTTAAACAGTACCTTAATCTGATCCTTCAAAAACTGCATATCCCGCACCGTGACAATGTCCTGAGCAGGCAAATCAAGCGGAACGTTAATGGTCTCTAGCATGTTGACGGGCAAGCTCGTATTTTTTAAGGATAACGACTGAGGCCTTAGTACAATGTTTGGAGACTGCCATTCCAGTGAATATTCCGCTTCAAGCGCTGCAGGAATTCGCCCCATATAGGTAACGTTCATGTGCGCGATCAGCTTCTTCTCTTCCAGCTCGAAGCTGGCTCCGTCCAGCTGAGTATCCTGCGCGATTACCACGGATGATGATCCCGCTTCCCCGCTTGCGTACTTTTCCTTCAGATGCCTTTTGATCAAATCGTTAATATCCGCCTCCGTAAGGACAAGTTCAGGCTTTAATTTCTTGACCATAGCAAGCACCTTTTCGTTTACATCAATCGGCTCATAGCTTAGATCAAGCTGCTCATCCGGCGCAATATAGGACAGCATCCACCAGGCAGCGCCGCCAAGCAGCAATAGAATGACAATAAAGAGCAGAAGCAGTCTTTTTATAATTCTCCCCATTTCTTACCCCTCCTTGCAATATTAAATAGTGATTTTCGATACGTTTACTTGCGATGATAATGCTATAATGAATCCATTCATTTATGCTGCTGATCCACGAAAGCCGAAAGGAAGGTCACCTATGAACACGAACAATGTACCGCTGCAACGTATTGGACTCGAAGATATCGTGCAAGCGCAGATGCACTTAAAGGATGTCATAACGCGTACGCCGCTTCAATATAACCGCGTGCTGTCCGAGCGCTACAACTGCAATTTGCTTTTAAAACGAGAGGATCTGCAAATCGTTCGCTCGTTCAAAATACGCGGCGCCTATCACTTGATGCGTTCACTCGGACAAGAAACCTTAGCTAAAGGCGTTGTATGCGCAAGCGCAGGCAACCACGCGCAGGGCGTTGCTTACTCCTGCCAAACGCTCGGTATCCCCGGCAAAATCTATATGCCCAGCACAACCCCACGCCAAAAGGTGACGCAGGTCAGCTTCTTTGGCGGCTCTCAGGTTGAAGTCATACTGACCGGCGATACCTTTGACGATGCTTATGCGGAAGCCGTGGCCGAGAGCAATCGCAGCGGCATGGCCTTTATTCATCCGTTCGACGATCCCAAGATCATCGCAGGAAACGGTACAGTAGGTCAAGAGCTGATGGAAGCGGCCGATTCCGTACCCGATTTCGTATTCGTCACCGTCGGCGGCGGCGGACTTGCGGCAGGCGTTTCTTCCTATACCAAAATCGTCTCGCCGTCCACAAAGGTGATCGGCGTGGAGCCCGAGGGCGCTCAGTCGTTAAGAGCTTCGCTCGATGCAGGCGAAGTCACGCCGCTCGACCAAATCGATAAGTTCGTAGACGGCGCAGCCGTTAAGCGAATCGGCGATTTGACGTTTGAGATCTGCCGGGAGCTCCTCGACGATGTAATAGCCGTGCCAGAAGGAAAAGTATGTACAACCATGCTGGACCTGTACAATGAGAATGCGATTGTAGCCGAACCGGCCGGTGCGCTGCCGATTGCCGCGCTGGAAGCCTACCGCGACCAAATTCAAGGAAAAACCGTCGTCTGCGTGGTGAGCGGCGGCAATAACGATGTCGACCGTATGCAGGAAATCAAAGAACGCTCCCTCATCTACGAAGGCTACAAGCACTACTTTATGGTGAGCTTTCCTCAACGTGCAGGAGCGCTCCGGGAATTTCTCGACCGCGTGCTCGGACCTAATGATGATATTACACGCTTTGAGTATACAAAAAAATCGAACAAGGACAACGGCCCCGCACTCGTTGGCATCGAGCTCAAGCACAGAGAGGATTACACTCCGCTCGTCGATCGGATGACCAAGAAGGGCTTTCAATTTCTAGAGCTGAACAAGGACCCCGTGCTGTTTAATTTATTGATTTGATCCGCTGCTTAATCGAATACGCCCCGCTTCCACGAATGGAAACGGGGCGTTTTGCATTTACCAGGCGTAAGCGCGAGGCGCGTCTCCGCCAGGACCGGGGAATATTTCATCAATACGTTTGAGAGCCGATTCATCCAAGGAAATTTCTACTGCGCGAAGAGAGCGCTCGAATTGATCCAGCGTACGAACGCCGATAATCGGTGCCGTCACAGCCGGATTGGCGAGAAGCCATGCCAGTGATACAAGATCCTCGGGCTCGCCAAGCTCATCGCAAAACGCCGCGTAAGCATCAAGCTGATCACGGTGCTGCTCCAGACGCTTCGAATCGCCGCTGCGGCGGCCTCCGTCCTTGCGGCGATGATTGCCCGCAAGCAAACCGCCGTCTAGCGGGCTCCATGGGATTACGCCAAGGCCCAGCTCCTTCGAAGCCGGCAGCACTTCAAGCTCCGGCAAACGGCATAACAGGTTGTACTTATGCTGCTCGGACACAAGGCCAATGGAGCCTCTAGCCTTGGCTTCGCCCTGCGCAACCGCAATATCCCAACCCGCAAAATTACTTGAGCCTATGTAACCAACCTTCCCTTGCGAAACGGCCGTTTCAAAAGCTCCCCACAGCTCGCTCCAATTTACGCTGCGGTCAACGTGATGCATTTGATATAGTTCTATATGATCCGTTTGAAGGCGCTTAAGCGAACCATCCAAATGTCTGCGAATTTTGTACGCGGATAAGCCGGCGTCGCGGTTAGGACCGTCATGAGCGTCATGCATATCGCCATATACTTTTGTAGCCAAAACCGTACGTTCGCGGCGTCCGTCACCTTTTTGAAACCATTTTCCGATGATTTCTTCGGTACGGCCTGCATTTTCGCCCCATCCGTAAATATTAGCGGTATCGATAAAATTAATGCCTGCATCCAGTGCTGCATCTAAAATACGAAATGATTCCTTTTCGTCTGTGTCTACGCCAAAATTCATCGTACCCAGACATAATCGACTTACTCGAAGACCTGATCTTCCTAGTTTCGTATACTGCACTCTAATCATCGCTCCTTCAAATTTGAAATAGGATGGATTGCTTATCCATTATACAAAAATTACACAAAGTAACCAAATTCCGTTCACGTTCGCATAACAATCATCCGCTACACTACCTTCAGGAGGTGTATCCATGATTCGTTTCGAAAGCAATCCACAGCCGAAATTTCTAATTTTGTATGCATCTTACGGCGAAGGCCACCTGCAGGTTGCCCGTGCGATTAAGAGCTCCTTGGAGGAGCTTGGCAATCATCGTACGGTAATGGTCGATCTCATGGCGGAATCGCATCCTTGGATCAACGAAGTCACCAGGCGTTTTTATTTAAAGAGCTATACGCATATGCCTTCGCTCTATGGCTGGATGTATGATTTCACAAAGCAGATGAAGCATAATTCCTGGTTTGGCGGCTTGCTTCACTCCTTTGGGAGAGAAAAAATCAGACGTATTCTCCAGACGGAGCAGCCGGATATCGTCGTGCATACCTTTCCGGGCTTCGCGCTGCCAGAGCTTAAACGTCGGAAGGACTCCCATCCCCCCTGCTTTACCGTGATCACGGACTTCGATCTGCATGGCCGATGGGTACATCCAAGCATTGATCGCTATTATGTCGCGACGGACGATTTAAAACGCGAGCTTACCCAGCTCGGCATTCCGAATCATGCCGTTCAAGTTACCGGCATCCCGCTTAAGAGCGGCTTCCGTGCGACCGCCGCTTCAAGCGAGCTCTACGAACGTTACAATCTTAACCCCAATCAACCGATCATCCTCATCATGACAGGTGCGCAGGGTGTCATGCCTGATGTAGCTCAAATCTGCAGCAGATTGCTAAATGACCCTGACGTCCAAGTCGCGCTCGTATGCGGACGCAATCGCCTTATGAAGGAAAGCATCGAAAGACAATTCCAAGACCATTCCTGTTTCTCCCGCTTGCATCTATATGGTTTTATTGAACCGATTCATGAGCTCATGGCCATCTCGGATTGCCTCATTACGAAGCCTGGCGGTGTTACCCTCTCAGAAGGCATTACCGCGGGTCTGCCCTTATTCATCTACCGTCCAGTTCCTGGACAAGAAAAGCAAAACGCGCGATATCTCGCTTCCAAGGGGGCGGCTGTTATCGCTGATGATGTAACTGAGTTGACGGACCAAATTTTGAAACTCGTCCATGATCCGTTACGTCTTACTATTAGCAAGCTCTCTACCAAGCAGCTTCAGTCCTCGCAAACAGCGGCTGACAGCATTGTTTTGGATATTTTATCCACTATACGTATAATGGAGAAAGCATCGACTCTATAAGAGATAAGGAGCTTGACCTTGCGCACAAATCAAAGCTACTCATTTGGAGCGGAGATGCGCCTTATCTCCGTTATTTTGTTCATTGTGGAATTTGTTAGAGGTGCTGTGCTCGTCAGTTTGTTACCCATATATGGCGCAAAAACATTAGGGCTCGCACCCGATGTCATCGGGGCTGCCATTTCTGCCCACTACTTGGTCGATACGCTGCTCAAAATGGTAACCGGCTATCTGTTAGACCGCTTTTCCACCCGGATCGTGGTGCAAGCAGGGCTAATCATTTCTCTGATCGGCGTTTATTGCCTGCAATTTGCCGAGCTCCCTTGGATGTTTATCGGCGCTGCGGCTTTATACGGCATCGGGATGTCACCGATTTGGATTGTTTGCCTGACAAAGGTGAGCAAACAACGCCGCGCTGCCCAAATGGGTCTTCTTTACACGATCTGGATGGCTGGACTCGGAAGCGGCCCTATCGTATGTAATATTTTACTCGATGTCAGCGTATCGTTTACGTACAACCTGCTTGTCAGCTTGTCCGTTGCAGCATGCCTGCTAACGCTCTTTATGAGCAAAGAAAGGGCTGATACGCCTATCCGAATGCCGCTGCGCAAACAGCTGGCCATTCTTAAGGGAAGACTACGCGCGATGCGGCTTCTGCTGCCGGGCATGATTTTGCAGACGACCGGAGCAAGCATGCTGGTTCCGATATTGCCAAGCTTCGCGGAGCAAGAGCTCGGACTGACTGGCACACAATACTCGATTCTTCTTACGGTGGGAGGTATTCTTGCTGCTGCCGGTCTCATTCCGATGGGAAAACTCTCAGACAAAATGAACGGCAAAAAGTGGTTTCTTGTCGCCGGCTTCGCTGCGTTCGCACTAGGTTTATGTATGCTGGCTTCGGGTCTCGGGTTCTGGTATTGTTTACTTATATCGGCAGTCCTTGGATTGTCCTATTCCGCTATTTTGCCTGCATGGAATGCGCTGCTTGCCTCTTACGTGCCACCTAAGCAAGAAGGTCTAGGCTGGGGGGTTTTTTCCACCTTTGAAGGAATCGGTGTCATGATAGGTCCGGCTGCCGGCGGCCTGATTGCCGCATGGAACGGAGAAATCGCTGTATTTTGGACAAGCGCCGTCCTCTTTGGGCTCATTGGATTGTTTTATTTATGTTTCCCATTCCAGGCGTTTGCTGCAAGTAAAAAAGCTATAAACAAGTAGAACGGAGTTAGATTTATGGATGATTGGCGCAATTGGCTCGAATACATAAAGCATTTGGATCTGGATTCCATTCAGTGGACGCTGGAGAGCTACTCGCAGTGGGGCCCGTTTCCGGGCATTCTGCTTCCAATGATAGAATCGTTTCTCCCTTTCCTTCCGTTAATTCTCATCATTGCCGCTAACGCCAACATATATGGCCTTGGCTTCGGGTTTCTATTCTCATGGATCGGCGTAACTGTCGGTGCGATCACTGTATTCTGGATCAGCCGAAAGCTTGGCCGCAATGTAAAAGGCCGTTTGGAGCGTCGTTTTCCAAAATCGGAACGGTTTTTCAACTGGGTTGAGCGGAAGGGCTTCACACCGCTGTTTCTGCTCGCTTGCTTTCCTTTTACGCCGTCTGTCATCATTACGGTCGTCTCCGGTTTAAGCAAGGTGCCCTTCCATACGTTTTTGCTTGCGACGCTGCTCGGAAAAGCCGTTATGATTTTTTGTATCTCGCTGATCAGCTTCGATATTGGCAATCTCGTCGATGAACCTTGGCGTATTTTCGTCTCGATCACCGCTGTGCTTGTTATGTGGTTCGGCGGCAAACGGCTTGAATCCCGTTATCAGGTAAATGGGTGAGGTGACGGCGTATGACAAAAATGATTAGCTTGGCGGCTTCTATGCCGCCTCTGCTCCTGTCTTGGTTTGACATTGGCGCGACCGCGATCGTGCTTATTATTGCCGGCGTATTGCTCGCCGGCATGTTTATGTTTGTGCGGATTGCTTCAGACGATTCGGACAAATATAAGGATCTAAAGGAGATGGTGGAGACGATTTTTGGCACGCCTGCCCACCTTAGGCCCCAAACACAATCAGATGATTCCTCCATTAGCCAAAAAGGGAAGGACTCTGCCAAAGAGCTTGCCCCGGCTAACCTTGCACCCTTCTCCGAGCCTTGCCCTGCCTGCAGCGAAACCGTCACGGAACGTGACGCAAGCTGCCCTTCCTGCGGGCTGCAGCTGCAATAATACCCGCTTTAACTGAACCGAATGCCTGAACTCATACATTTCTTCCGTTTGTGGCACACTGTAGAGGATCTTCTTGTGAAGACAAGCGAAACGGTGGAAACCGCTTAGGCGGCGGCGCCCGTTTCGCGGCAACGAATACCAATGAAATTCTCAGGAGGGTGATCTCATGTCAGGCGAACAGCCATCCGATCAACAGAAAGCGGCAAGCAAAGCGCAATCGAAAGCAGACCGCAACTTAGCGAGCAAACAATCAGCGAGCGAGCTGCAGTCAGATGCCGATCGCGCAGCGGTGCCCAAGCACGGATTATAAGTATAGGAAGGTTGGTTGACACTATATGAGCAATTCTAATGACCATCATGAGATGAATCCCATGTCAGGCGAACCTGTAGAAGTAAAAGGCACGTATCGCAATGAGTGGGGACGTGAGGAGCAGCTGGAACGCGGAGATGTATTCCCTGCTGATCCCATGCTTGGATCGACAGAGTGGCAGCTGGTTGAGCTCTTCTTTAATAATCATCATGAAGGACATACCGATCCGCGATTGGTGCCGCATGATAATGCCAATAATCCAGAGGCCCATATGCAGCATCCTCGCCGCCATGAGGGAAGCAACAAAACGGATGACGATCAGTAGCCGATAGGCATAATACTGCTGAAAGCGCCGTGTGGAGATAGGCGTAGAAATTTATCCCTGCGCATTCAACCTCCATATGAAAAACAGCAGGTTGGAGCGCCCGATAGCGTTTTCCAGCCTGCTGTTTTTGTTTGTTAAGGCTTCTGTTGTACATTCTACAATAGAAACCATAAATTTAAACCCGCGAGCAACCTACAATGCAGAATATACAATAGAATGAGCTCATTGGGGCAGGCCATAAGCGAGCTTAGGCTGCCCTATTGCAGAAACTGCAATGCTGGGTAGACGTTTAGTGGTATATCGATGGTTCTATTGTATAAACTACAGCGTAAGGCGGTTATATCTTGAATGGGTTTCGTATATGCTGCCTATTCATCCGCAGCCGGCTTAGAGCCGATGTGTGCTGTTCACACACAATAGCGGAAGATGAACATGTGATGGTGCGAGGAGCAGCTTAGTCCTCCTCCGGTTCATCGTCGCCGCGTTTTGCGCTCTCTTCCCGCTGCTGCACTTGATCGAGCAGCTTCTCCAGGCGCCGCAGGTGGTAAGCATACTCGAATAATCCCGAGGCGACGAAGATGAGCCGCTTATGCTCATCCGGATCCTCCATGACATAGGCCGTGAGCTCTTTCACGAATCTGGCTTCACGTTCTTCCTCGGGCTCGATCAGCGCATTCGGCTTCATCTTATCCTCGGCCTTTAGCAGGATATGCTCGTGATACTTCGATAAATCCTCGATTTGCCGATCGAAACGAAGCGCCCACTCGCCTGCGCTCGGAGAAGCAAAATAATGCTCCTCTACCACATCGAGAAGATCCGCCCCTTTCTGCAGCGCCTTAATCATTTGCTTGGACACAAGAAGCTGCCGAGCATGGCTCGTCTTCGCCCTTGCAAGCACCTTCCGCTCCTCTTCGAAAACCGTATGGCGCTCCTCCAGCTTGCGCAGCGTTCCGTGAAGCTTGTCTTTCTCTTGCCGGAATACCTGCTCTTTCATTTCATTAGAGACCGCCGTACGAAGCAGCAGGGAAAGCTGAGTGTACGCTTGATGCACCTGCTCCGTAAATTGCCGCCTTGGACGCGGCGGAAAAACGAGCACGTTAACCAAAAATGACGAGCCAATGCCAGTCAAAACCATTAGAAATCTCTCGATGGCCATATCCCAGCCTTGCCCATTCGCTTCCATGATGGCAACGACAGTGACCAGCGTTAAACTGATCGTGCTCTCCATTTTCAGGCGGATGCTGATCATAATAACAAGAATACAAACGAGTCCTGCCGCTATCGGCGTATGTCCGAATAGCCGTACCGCGGCAAGCGCAATGACAGCGCCGAGCAGGTTGGTTTGCACCTGATCCGCTACGTTCTGCCATGACCGGTATATGGATGGCTGTATCGTGAAAATCGCCGCTACCGCAGTAATCAACGGAGATGCGAAGCCAAACAAGCTGCTCAGATAGATCGCTAACGCGACGGCCATCCCCGTTTTCAATACCCTTGCCCCTATTGTCATAACGGTTCAGCCTCCGTTACCCACAGGTCCGAAGCGGCTACCTCTCTTCCGTTCACCCACAGTGTCACGCGATGATGACCGCTATAATGCTTGCGCGTTGTTAAATCTGCGAATCGGTGAACGCGAATACTGGAAGCGGATGCTCCCCCGGCATATTCGCGATCCGAAAGCAGAAAACGCTTCAGCGACGTTTTGCCGCCGGACTTCACGAATGCAATGCCATATTCGATCCGAAGCTTGGCCGGTTCGCCCTCACGCAGCTGCACGCGGTAATGCAAACTCACCTCGCCGCCAATCGCTACCGTACTCGGAGCTACCTCAAGCGCTGCAGCAGCTACGAGCGGACGCGCAGTCTCCTCCGCAGGCTCATGCTTTGCATACCCGAACAAAGCCATGATCTGCGGAACGGATTGTTTAATCAACGTGCGGCAGCCGTGCCTCACGATCCAATCCGTTCGGGCATCCTCACCGATCCACGCCGTAGCAAGCGCAATGACAAGATCTGGATGATCCTTCGCGATATCATTCAAATTGTTCGCTACGCTCTTGCGTACATAGAGTGATTCATCCCGCTTCAGCTTCTCCAAAATCGGCACGATCGGCGTTGAATCCCGTTTGAACAGGGGCAGCGCCTGCGCCCAAGGGAGACGTGGCCTTATCCCTTCGCTTGCAAGCCGCCTTACATGCTCATTCGGATGGTCTGTCCATGCGAGCATTTGCCGAACCATTCGCTCCGGATCGTTCAAAATAAACGCCCTTATGGCAAACTCAGCGGTTGAGCGCTCGGTAAACCGTTCAAGCGCAGCCAATGAACGCTCCCAATGCTGCCGCTCCATCCCGAATACTTCTACAAAGTCCGAAAAAAATATGTAGGGAAGCCCCGTGCATTTTTCATCTATCTGATAGAGCACGGCAAGCGCATCGCCGTAATCCTGAGGTAAAGCAGCACCCAGCGCTTCCGTAATTTTGCGGGCTCGCGCCTTTAGTTCGAGCTGCTCCCAGCTCCCGTCCCTTACCTGCATAACGAATCGATCTTCGTCAAACGGTCTCCACGCCGTCTTCACCAAAGCAGCAAATTGTTCTAGAAATAAGCCGTCATACATGGCTTTTAGCGGTTCTGCCAACGTAAATCCCCTCCTACAGCTATTATACCGAAAAACCGAAGCCGTTTACTCTTTCTCTACTTTTAACCGCAAACGTAACGGCTGACGCGTCGTGCTTGACAGCTTAAGCTCGTTCCGCGGTGAAATATAGGCATCGTATAAGGTTAAATTTTATACTTTCTTTTACAAGCGTAAACGGCTGTCGCCGTCCTCTGAGGCAAAAGCAGTCGTTTCGCGGAGATATATAAGCACATTTATATGTGAAAACATATAAATTCTTAATATTAAAAAAAAAGCTCGGGAACACTCCCGCAGGCGTGCTTCCGAGCTATTTCTATTTATTCAGCCGATTAAGCATAACGCGCGATGATGTCGGAAAGCTGATGTGCGATTGCATTCGGTCCTGCTGCCAGCTGCTCGTTCGTAAAGCGGGTGCGGACAAATGACTCATCCATATCCATTGCCTCTGCAAAAAAGCTGGACAACCCGCGTGCGCGCCGGTCAATCTGAAGCACCAGCTCCAGCTCGCGGTCCGATGGGTAAAACATCACTTCCAGCTCGTCAAGCTGCCCGCGGAACTGTGTTGTCGGCACAAACTCCAGCTCCTGGATAAAAGGCATTCTGCCGCCCAGGCGCGAAGAGTATTCGCATTCAGCCTTGCGTAAGCGGAAGCCCAGCAAATCGAGAGCCTCAAGCACCACATTCATTGGAGCCGTCGGAATGACATCAATGCGGTCATTATCGCCAGGATCCACGCCGCCGCGAACGTCCAGCTCCGTCTTCACCCATACAGGCGCGCGTCCGATAGTGAGCGGAGTCTGATGAGGCAGCTGGAACGAGAACGGTACCTCGCGTTTTTCGTTTGGCTGCAGCGTGAACGGAGCACTTACATGAAAACGGCCAACCTCGCCATGCTGCGTTATTTTGCTGTCATTGCTCTCGCGAATATATTCTGTCATAACCGATAGCTGGATGGCTTCAATCTTCTGCTCTACATTGCCGCCCTGAATTTTCACGATTCCCCGAACCTCTTCACCCGGTGAATAACGAGGCTTCTCCAGCAGCGTATCAATCTTTGCGGAACCAATACCGATACTTGCCAAAAAACGATTGAACATCAAAACGCCTCCACTCAAATAATGATGTTTCCAAACTCTAAAGCATATTACGATGCCTTCAAAAATAGGTTTCAATTCTCATTTGCTGTTTTGGCTGATGGCGCGTCGGCTTGTTCCTTGTACGGCAATTGGATGATAAAGGTCGTTCCGATTCCCGTTTTGCTTTCAGCCGTGATTTTTCCTTGATGATTGTCGATAATCTTGTAGGTGACCATTAAACCGAGGCCCGTTCCTTTATCCTTTGTCGTATAGAAAGGCTGGCCAATTTTTGAAAGCTGCTCCTCGGGTATGCCTGAGCCTTGATCCTTAATCCGTATCAGTACGCCCAGTTCTTCATCGTGAGACATATTAATGGTGACAACACCGCCGTTTTGCATCGCTTCAATGGCATTTTTGAGTACATTTATAAACACTTGCTTTAATTGATTCTCTACGCCCACCACCCATAAGGGGCGGTAATCCGAATGAAACTCGATAATGACGCCATGCAGTATGGCCTGCGTTTCCAGCAGATTTACCGTATCCGCCATAATCTGGCGCGAGTCCTTATGAACAAATTCATAAATTTGCGGCTTAGAGAGCATCAGCAGTTCGCTGACGATGGATTCGATGCGCACGAGCTCGGATTTCATAATTTCGTAAAAGTTATTGCTGTTTCCCCGCCCCGAAGTAATGAGCTGCAAGAAGCCTTTCAGCGAGGTAAGCGGGTTTCGAATTTCATGCGCGATGCCCGCAGCTAATTGGCCTGCTACATATAACTTCTCTGAATTAATAAGCAGCTCCTCATTCTTCTTTCGCTCGGAGATATCCCGAATAATGACTTGCTCGATCTGTTTTCCCGAAAAGGTTGAGCTTGCCCTTACCATTTCCGTGTGCACCCGCGTACCCTGCATGGACAACCATTGCAGTTCAATCGGCTTCGTGGGCGCATCCTCACCATCTTTCCCCGCTGCAAGCCAAGCGGCCATCTCGCTGTGGTACCGCTCATCGAGCAAGTTGTAGACGCTGTTGCCAATGATTTCGTTCTCGGACTTCACCTCGAACATGCGCAGTCCTGCACGGTTCATAAATTCCCAATTCCCATCGCTGATTAAGGCGATCGTATCCATGGAGTTCTCGACAAGAAGCTTATACCGCTCGTCGATTTGGCTGTATTTATTGGCTGCCAGCCAGGTTGTAAGACTGAAGCTAAGAATAATCAAAGTAGACAGTCCAAGCAAAAAAGCAAGAAGCAGCAAATACTCGTTTAATAGATCGGTCGATAAGATATCCTTATATTCAATTTTCAGCGCGTGCATGCCAATCTGATGGATCGCCATGTTAGACAGGCCAAGCGACAGGCAGCTTTTAAACTTATACCAAGGCGACTTGGAGTCCAGCCAGTAAAAGGCCAGATAAGCGCCCGCAAAGCCGACTCCAAAGGATAACCAATAGAGCAGCCAATTCATTTTTAATGTGATCACAGATTCGGATAGCATCGATATGTATTGAAGCATCGTAGCCCCAAGCGCCATTAGCAGGGAACTGAATAGGTACCGCCCACGCGAGAGTTCCTGGTTTTTTAATACAACCAAGGACGAATAGACGATAACCGCGCATACGACCAAAACAAGCAGCATAGTCCAGTCCATAACCATTCTATAATCTGAGGCCAGCAAGGATACGACATGCATTGTCCATAGGCCAAGACCGAATACGGAGGCTCCGCCAATGATCCAATTGAACCCGTATGAGCGCTCTTTTGGCTGCAGCTGCTCAATCATATTCAGCATCGTATAGGAGGCAAAGCACATAATGATGATCGATAAAATGATATAATAGGGGTTGCCAGTTATGATCGGATCAGCCATAGGACTCCTCGAATACCGATAAATTTAATTCCAAATATTAAATTCGACAATTATCCTAAAAACCCTCTGTTTCTTCGCGAAATTATGCAGTTTTTTGTCAGAAAACCAGAGATAGTTTCTCTTCTCCCCATCTTCGGCTATTATGAAAGGATGGCTGTCTTAGAAACGGGCAATACTAGAGAGATAGCCGTATGCTAGCTTACTAGTTTTGCTTATACTATTCTTAGCTAGGAATGCCTTATTTACACTTGTAGGAGGAAACGCAATGAAGATCGTCAAGGAATTTAAAGAGTTTGCAATGAAAGGCAATGTCATCGACCTAGCGGTCGGGGTTATCATCGGGGGCGCGTTCGGCAAAATCGTTACTTCGCTCGTCAACGATATTATCATGCCGCCGATTGGACGAATTTTGGGTGAAGTTGATTTTAAGGATTTAAAGCTTACTCTCGTGGATACAAGCAATATGACTCCCGTAGACGCAGCCGCGGCACCCGCCATTGCGTACGGCCAATTTATTAATGTCATGCTGGACTTTTTAATCGTAGCCTTTTGTATTTTTCTACTTATCAAAGTGATCAATGTTCTTCGCCGCAACGAGAAGAAAGAAGCGCCGCCGGTCGAAGTAACCGAAAAGGATTGTCCATACTGCTTGTCCAAGATTCCCCTAAAAGCTACCCGCTGCAAACACTGCACATCCCAGCTTGAGGCAGCTGCCCATGGCTGAGGAGCTGTTCGACATTTATGACGAGCAGCTTCGGCCTCTGGGTACCGCAACACGCGCGGAGACGCATTCTCGCGGCTATTGGCATCGCACCTTCCATTGCTGGCTCACACGGCGCGAGGGAAACCGCAGGTTCGTGCGGTTTCAGCTTCGTCAAGCCAGCAAGGATACGAATCCCGGCTGCTATGATATAACGGCTGCCGGCCATTTGTCCGCAGGAGAAACCATCCGCGAAGCTATACGCGAGCTGGAAGAAGAGCTTGGCGTAGCCGCCTCGTTCGAGCAGCTCATTCCGCTGGGGCAAATTCGCGAGGATGCGAGCGGCGAGGTAAACGGAATGCCGTTTATCGACCGGGAGGTCAGCGACGTTTTTGGCCTCGTGTGCGATGTGCCTTTGTCAGAATTGAAGCTGCAGCCTGAAGAAGTGGCCGGCGTTTACGAGGCAGATCTGGATGAGCTGATTGCCTTGTTTGAAGGCTCTTTATCCGAGGTGGCTGCCCGTGGCGTTGAGCTTGGCGATTCGGACGAGCCGCTGACGGCTGTGCAGCGCACTGTTCAGGCGAAACAATTCGTCCCACGTGAATTTTCTTATTATGCGAGCGTACTTCGGGCGTTGCGCGGTTGTACCTAACCCGTGCTTCGCCTTCTGCGGCTTGCCCGCGCATTCCCCATGCTCGCTCCCAATTGGTGTACCACTGGTCAATTAGTCCATGGATATTATAAAACTCCGTATGCCGCGGCGCGAGATCAAAGTCATTCAGCTCCGGCTGATTGTAAAGGCGTGCCCCCATCTCATGAAAGCAGCCATGCAGATTGGTCTCGATAAAGCTTCCCAGCTGATCCGCCGATGTAAACGACTGCGGATTGAACTGCACCCTTTGTTCAGCCCCGAAATCGTAGCAAGCGGAACGACGAATGCCTTCAGGCACCTGGGTCCATCCTGCAATCCATCTTCGGTCATACCCCATTGAATCATACCAGCGGTACACCCGGTTGATATAATCGCGGTGAAATCGCAAGAAACGTTCTCCGTAGCCAGGCGGCGGCACTGTCCCGGGTACAAGATGATAGGTATGATGCCAATCACGATGTTCATTTAATAAAGCCTGCGGAAAATTAGGTATTTGCGGCAATTCGTTCCCTCCTTGCTTGTTCGTTCCTCTCGGTTCTCCCTTCATTATCGTATGCGACCATCGCTATCCCTGTGATTTCCCATCCTTTCAGAGCGGCAAAAAAGGACTGCCCTGTAGATCAGGCAGCCCTCTTTAGAAAAAAAATTAAAACAAGAAATTGCGGCGGCATTCATCTTGTGCACGTTTGACACAGATATCAAACGTAACCGTTACATCATGATTTCTGCCAAATGCGCAGCAAATTCTTACGCAATCTTTGTCACGCGAACAGAAGAAGCAAACCACATGGCATTTGCAGTCAAGCAAGCTTTGAACGGCTTTTGCGTCACGACAACGAATCGCTCTTACAAGCTTCTCTGCTTTATGCTCATCTTTCAACTGCTTGAAAATATCGCTTAGCTCTTTTCCTGCATCTTGCATGGCTTCGACTGCCGGATCAACCCTGCGGCCGCAGCCACAGCTTTTGTGATCCTCTTTACATTTACAATTAGAAGATATACGGGCACGACTAGTCGTTTTGCGAATAGCTTTAACATTGCTAGCTTTCAATTTTGAATATGCAGACATTACTATTCCCCCTCCCTTTCGAACATACTCTATTCTATGCATTTGAAAGAGAGTCGCATGGACGAGTGGCACCCGCCAAACGTTGAAATTCTGCATTTTCGATTGTTGTATGTCTCTCTCCCCTCCTGCATACCTATATGACATACCATTCGAATGGAGGTTTTTGCTTGGCGGAAAATTTGATGAGCATGGGCAATATCGGCAATATGGGCAATGTGCCAAACGTTGGCGGCATGGGCAGTATGCCGAATATGGGCAATGCGCCAAACGTGGGCGGCATGGGCAGCATGCCGAATATGGGCCATATGCAGAACGTGGGCGGCATGGGCAACATGCCGAATATGGGCCATATGCAGAACGTGGGCGGCATGGGCAGCATGCCGAATATGGGACATATGCAGAACGTTGGCGGCATGGGCAGCATGCCGAATATGGAGCATATGCAAAACGTGGGCGGCATGGGCAGCATGCCGAATATGGGGCATATGCAGAACGTGGGCGGCATGGGCAGCATGCCGAATATGGAGCATATGCAAAACATGGGCGGCATGGGCAGTATGCCGAATATGGGACATAAGGGCGGTATGCCGAGTAAGGTGGCAGGGATGGAGAAAACTAATCCCGTCGTTTATGAAGCAGAGCCGAAGCATACAGCGATGGTGAAGGAAGTGCGGGACCGCGTCATGGGCATGTGCGGCGGCCACATGCATAAGCATGTTTGCGTCCAAACGGTTGATGGCCATATCTACGAGGGAACGATCGTGCATATCGATCATTGTATCTTGTATTTGCAATGTACGATGCGCGACCCCCGTGCCTTTATGAATCCCTATGCTGCCGTTCTTCCGCTCGTCCTTTATGAGCTGCTCGTCATCACCCTGCTCAATACTTAAGCCAAGCAGCAGGTTGGTTTATTCGACAATAGGTTGTCCCTTTTGACATTGACGGTCTATGACTGCGAAAGCTGTCATAGATATGCATAAAATGAATCGTCAATGAAATGAGGTGAGCAAGCTTATGATTGAACGAATAAACAGGCTTCAGGTAGAGCTCCCGCCATCCCCTTATGCGGATGCGAATGCCGCGGCAGCGGTGCAGGAGCTGCTCGGAGGTAAGTTTGGCGAGATGTCCACATTAAACAACTATATGTACCAATCCTTTAATTTTCGGGAGAAAAAGAAGCTCAAGCCTTTTTATGACCTGGTATCAAGCATAACCGCCGAGGAGTTTGGCCATGTCGAGCTCGTTTCCACTGCGATAAACATGGTGCTGACTGGCACCACCAGTCCCGGTGATCCCAATTCGGCACCGCTGAAGGAGGGCGTAAATAAGCGCAATAGCTACTTTTTTATCCAAACCGCTCAAACCTCGCTGCCTGGCGATTCCATGGGCCGTGCATGGACGGGGGATAATGTATTCAGCAGCGGCAATCTGGTGCTCGACCTTCTGCATAATTTTTTCTTGGAATGCGGCGCGAGAACACATAAGATGCGTGTTTACGAGATGACTGACCATCCCACTGCCCGTGCTATGATTGGTTATTTGCTTGTCCGGGGCGGGGTCCATGTGCTTGCTTATGCCAAAGCTCTGGAAATCGCGACTGGCGTTGATGTAAAGAAGCTTATCCCCATACCCGATCTCAGCAACAATAGCTTTGAGACAGCACGTAAATTTGAAGCGATGGGACTCGGCAACAAGCTTTATACGTTCAGCCAAAATGATTATAAGGATATCGTGCTCATTTGGAATGGCCAAAATCCGCTCACAGGTGCTCCGCTCGAGGTTATTCAAGGTGCGCCGCAGGGTGCGCCGATGCCTGATCTGAGCGAGCTGCCAGAGGAATTTGCGCCGGGTATCTCGCAGGAGGATTTCATGCAAATTGCGCGTCGGCTGCAGAAAAATGCCGGCCTCTAGATCAAACCGAACAACGAAGGCCTCCTAACTCGCGTAAAGCGGCTTGGAGGTCTTCCTGCTCCTACTCTCTCGTATTCCTATGCTATACTGGATGAAAAACGAGAGAATGAAGGTGACCAAGCTGCAATTTCTGGCTATGTTAACGATGCTTATTGATCATATCGGTCTCATATGGTTTCCTGAAAACCTTGCATGGAGGGTTATTGGGCGGCTCGCACTGCCGTTTTACGCTTTCACGATGGTGCTCGGCTATTTCCGTACGAGTGATATTCATCGTTATTTGAAGAGGACCGCCGGGATCGCCATTCTGTCCCAGCTCCCTTACCAATTTGCTTTTCAACGACTGGAAGTCAATACGGTAGGCTCATTATTCGTCTGCTTGCTGCTTCTGCATCTGCTCGATAAATGGAACGGCAAGCCTATCCTTCAAGTGCTATTAGCTGCCGGCTTTGCCGGGGCGCTCGAGGTTCTTCCTTTCAGCTACGGCGCTTATGTCGTAATGCTCGTTCTCATTTATCGCTACGCTCAAACGCAGTGGTTTACCTTGTTTCACTTTTCGGTGAACGTGGTAAGCTTTTTTATAAAGGGCTGGTTCATTCAAATCTTTAGCTTGTTCGCTACCCTATTACTCGTATATTGGCCTGATTTTATGCGCGGTGCCGACAAAATTAAGGTTCCTCGCCTCGTATGGCGCAGCTTTTACCCGCTTCATCTTGCCATTATCGCTATCGTCTATTATGTCACGAGCAATCAGAGCTTTAAAGAAATCATTCGCGCTTTATAAGGGATTAGAGGTTTCCTCTAGTGAAACCAAAAGCTGCTGCAGCTCCTGCGAGCAGCTCTTCGCGGATGCCCAGCCCGGTTCGCTGCGTTGAAGCAGCCTGCTCACGAATTGCTTCACGGCATGCGGAAGCTCCAACTCCTCTTGCCAGCTGCGTTCCGCCTGTCCTTCATCATATTCAAAGCCTGCATACATCATGAATAGAAAAAGATGCCCCAGGCCGTATAAGTCGCTGGCCGGATCAGGCCTGCGCATACGCTGCTTGGCGCCTGCCCAGCTCATGTCTGACGCATAGTCCTTTGAATCATGGAATGACTCAGGTTCTTTTAACCCCATGCGCAGCGCTTCTGGAAGCTGCTCGCCAATGCGGCAGGAAAGCCCAAAATCAATCAGATACAAGCGTTGTCCATCGTCTACCACGTTAGGGATGCGAACGTCCCGATGTACGAACCCCGCTTGATGGAGATGCTCCAGAGGCTGCAATAGCTCCATTAGGATGCTTAACGACTCTTGTACTGAATAAAGGCGGCCTTCTTCTATTTTCTGCTCCAAATTTTCACCTGCAACGAGTTCCATGAGAAGCGCTTCGTCTTTGCCTTGCTTTTCATACCGGATCCACCTCGGAATCTGCGGATGGTTCAGCTCCATCAGAATACTGCTTTCCCGCTCCAGCAACTGTCTCCCGATATCTTTTTTACTTGGCAGATTGCGTTTGAGCAGCACCTTATTACCCATTAAAATATCCATGCATGCATAGGTTTGACCATAGCTGCCCATCCCGATAAAGCGTTCAATACGGTACCGTTTCATCCATATCACGCCGACACGAAGCGGAAAATCCTGCCAATGCTTAATAGTTTCCTTATATTTTAAAGAAATGAAAGACCACATGATGCTTCTCCTCCAGCTGCCGCGTGCCCTCCATAGGCGGATAAATCCTGTGGAAGGTTCAGCGAATTAGAAACTTTAACGACAAAAATTCGTACAATTACTTATATGAAAGCGTACGCTCTCTCAGCCCGTTTGTTCCATAAAAGCGTATATGCGCATTTTAGCCAAATTTCGACAAAACCATTAAAGGGGGCATCATTATGATAAGACATTTGCTCAAGCGTTTATTCTATTCACTCATGGGACGCAAGCATCACAGCCGTCGTCATTATAGCAGCAGTGACTATAACAACGGGCATTATCGCCCGCATAACCGTCCGCACCGCGGACATGGCTATTACAAGAAAAAGTACAGCAGCTACTCCAGCTAACGAGTGCAGTAAATGTCGAATATGTTAGAAATGTGTAAGTAAAATAAACAAAATCCTGACGGCAGTTTCATAAGAGGCTAAAAGGTTTACGTTAGAATAGGGGTAATCGATCGGAGGTGTTATAGGAAATGATGAAAATCGTTACCTTCAAAAGTCGTTCCGTCCCTGTGTACTATCCTAACGAACAATCCGCATCCATAGAACTGCTTAATCATAAATTGTACGAATTGGAATTGGACTTTGATTTCCGCAAAAAATGGAGAAGAATCAAATCCGTTGAAATGGTGCGCGATGTGGCTATTTTCCAATATAACGACGGCACAAAGCTTTATCTTGAAGTATGTTAGAACCTGTTAGAGAAAAGACCTGAAGGCACATCACCCGTGCCCTGTCAGGTCTTTTATATTTTATCCAATAAAAAAAATACCCTGTCAGCTCGCATACTACCAGGGCATCTTATCCGTTCGCTGCTTGACACCTGCCCCTCGCAGCCAGCTAAGCGTAGACAATGCCACTGTCGAATCGTAGATGCCATAGCTTTCCGTAATCTCCAGCTCATAATCCTTAAGCGCATTCAGTACCGTCTGAGAAAAGGTCGCATCCTGCAATTGCAGCGATGAAACATTAATCGACATCATTAAGCTGTTTAGTCCGTATTTTCATATTCGTAAGCATCTTGCGTGCTTCACGAAGTACCCATTCTCCAATCGGAACGATTAGACCGTTATGCTCGGCAATAGGTATACATTTATTAGATAAATTAGAGAGATATATTTAGGTAAATGTTAGATATTTTAATAACCTTTATAATAAACCTTACATTCCATCCTGCTTGCCCCCGATAATCATAAAAAAAAGAACCACTCCGCGTCAGCAAAGTGGTTCTCAGCAATATTTATCATGTGCAATTAAGTTTGGCTCCTGCTCGTGTGCTGAGCCGTATACTTGTAGCCAAATCCCCAAACCGTTCGAATGAGCCTAGGCTCCTTCGGATTCTGTTCAATCTTCTTCCGAAGGTTAACAATATGTACATCGATGGCACGGTCTGTCACGAAGGAATCAAAGCCGCGAATCGTATTTATAAGTTCTTCCCTGCTGAACACTTTCCCCGGATGAGCAAGAAACAGCTTCATTAGCTCATACTCCGAGAAGGTAGTTTCGACCAACTGGCCGCGAACAAGCAATAGGCGTCTCTCAAAATCAAGTTGGATCGGATCGCCGTCTTCGACCGCTGCAGCAACCTGCTGCGTCGTCTCTGTCTGCATCGAGTTCGAACGGCGGATCAACGCTTCTACCCTAGCTGTCATTTCATGCATACTAAACGGCTTACACATGTAATCATCAGCTCCAGCTTTCAACGCCTGAACCCGCTCCGATACTTCACTCTTCATCGACAGAATCATAATCGGTACATTTGAGCGTTTTCGAATGAGTGCGCAAACTTCCATGCCGTCTAAGTCGGGTAAAATCAAATCGAGCAGCACCAAATCAGGATTAAAATCGGTTGTGAGCCTCAATCCTTCGTCTGCTCTGTAAGCCTGCATGACGGAATAGCCTTCTTCTGATAAATACATAGACAGCATATCACTCATCATGACGTCATCTTCAATAACTAAAACTTTATACATTGTCGTCACCCTTTTTGAGGATAGAAGATTTCTGTCGAATATTTATTGTATCTCTACTATACAATACCGATATTAAAGGGACAACAATTTGTTAGAATATTGTTAGGAGTTATTGTCGAATACTTCCTTAGCTTGTCGAAGTCCATCCACCAGCTGCTTTAACATGGCTTCCAGCTGAAGAATAGCAGCTTGCAGGCTCTCCGTTTCGAGCACCGGCAGTTTCACGATACGCTCTACCTCGCAAGCAGCCTCTAACAATTCATGAGCTGACAAGTACCCGGCGGCCCCCTTCAGCGTATGAGCCATTCTTTTGACCACGGTTAGCTCCGATTGTTTGACCATCATGCGAAGCTGATCCGCAAACGAATCATAATCGAACACAAACTGCTCCATCATATGAAGCAAGATTGGCAGCTTTCCATTTACCCTTGCAAGCGCGCTCTTTATATCCATGCCCGGAATGGTCGGAAGCGCGCTCTCGCTAACTGCTTCCTGCGTCCGAGAATGCTTCGTTTCTGCTTGAAGCTCTTGTCCCGCGGCAGGCTTAGAGATAAGCTTGCAGCCCTCCTTGAGCCAATAAGATATAACCGTGTGCAAGCGTTCAGAGGAGATCGGCTTCGTTACGACATCATTCATACCCAGCTTCAAATAGCGCCCGTGATCATTGCGAAGCACATTTGCGGTAACGGCAATGATCGGAATATCATCATATTTGGCATGGCTTCGAATAAGACGAACCGCTTCGGAGCCGTCCATTACAGGCATATGAATATCCATTAGAATGAGATCCCAGTGCTCTGCAACGAGCTTTTTCAGCACCTCTTCGCCGTTCTCCGCAAGCCCTACCTCGTAGCCCTGCTCCTTCAAGATCTCAATGGCGACAAGCTGGTTGATTCTATTGTCTTCCGCCAGCAGTATCCTTGTATTGACTCCGTTTTGCTGCACCGGCAGAAGCGGAGCCGTTCGCTCTTGCTCATCCGCGTCAGCCCCTTTATGCTCCAGCACGCTTTCTATCGCGCGCAGCATAGCCGTTCTCATAATTGGCTTAATCAACAGCGTTACCGGTCTTTGTTCGGCAGAAAGCTGCATCATCTCATCGCGCCCATAAGAGGTTGTCATCGCAATGGTTTTCACACCGGCCGACTCCGCGTCGCGATGGAACTCGAGCCAGGTTTCCGCGCCGTACATATCCGGCATTTCCATGTCCAGAACAATCAGCTTCGGCAAAGCCCCTGCCCCAATGCGGCGAAGGCGTTCTCTTGCTATTTTCCAAGAATGAAAGGGAATGGGAGTCAGGCCGTAGGATTCAATAATATCGCTCCAATGCCTGCGCATTTCGTTATCATCCTCGACAATCCACACAGGCTGCTCCTGAAATTCCTGTTTAATCTGCCAGCGCGTCTCCTCGTACTTATGAATAACAGTGAACGGCAGCGTAAAGTGAAATTGGCTTCCCACATACGCTTCGCTCGCTACCTCAAGCTGGCCGCCCATCAGCTCCACCAGCGATTGGGAGATCACTAGACCAAGCCCCGTACCGCCGAACTTTCTCGTAGTTGACCCATCCGCTTGCGTGAAGGGTTTAAATAACTTATCTACCTGCTCCGGCTTCATGCCGATGCCCGTATCCGAGACCATGAAACGAAGGCTAATTCCGTTATCTGATTCCTCCGCCACCTCAAGCTGCAGCCTTACTCTTCCGCGGTTCGTAAATTTGATCGCATTCATGCAGAGATTCAGGAGCACCTGCTCCAGACGCATCGCATCGCCAATAATGGTCTGCTGCAAAGACTCCGGCGTATCAACAATGAATTCGAATTGCTCCTTGCCGCCCATAAATACGCTTAATTGATCCGTTATGCGATGCAGCAGCTCTTCCGGCTGAAATGGCAGCCGTTCGATATCGACCTTACCCGCCTCGATTTTGGAAAAATCCAATATGTCATTAATTAGCCGCAGCAGCGTCTCCGAAGACGTGTGCATCTTGTCCATGTAATCCTTCTGCGATGCGGAAAGACCGGTTTTGCGCATCAATTGCGTTAAGCCGATTATGCCATTGAGCGGGGTACGAATCTCATGGCTCATCAGCGCCAGGAACCGGCTCTTCGCCTGATTCGCCTCCTCCGCTTCCAGCGTGGCGCGGACGAGCTCCTCTTGCACCATTTTTTGCTCAGATATATCACGGGCTATGCAGGAGAAAAACAACTCGCCTGTATCTTCATCATTATGCGCAACGACAACCATAGACACATGCAGCGGCTCGCCGTTTGTCTTCAGCAGCTGGGCTCCACTTTCCCAATACCCAAACTCTCTGGCCAGGGCCGCACCCTTCACGAGCTCCGCGTACATTTCCGGTTCGGAATGCTGCTCCACCGAATGCACCCGACCCGAAGTGTTAAGCAGGCCCAGCATCTCTCTCCCAGCGCGGTTCATATAAACAAGCTTGCCAGCCGAGCTCACCGAAGCAATTAAATCCTTGGCTGATTCCACAATGTCAAGCAAGCGATTGCGTGCCTTCTCCACATGCTTGCGATCCGAAATATCCAGCACCATGCCGACGACGCCCGAGAAGCGGCCGTTGCGGTCACGCAAGCCGTTGGAGCTGTGCAGCGTCGGAATGCGCGTACCGTCTTTATGGATAAAGGTCCATTCCCGCTCATACGAGAAGCTCTCGCTGCGAAGCTCCTTGAATACCTCAAGGCCAGGCTGAACCTCCCTTCCCAGCTTGAGCGACAGCTTCTCAGCTTCCAACCGGATCTCATCCAAATCCATAAACAAGAGCGGAGTAGCGACTCCTACCAGTTCCTCGGTCTTATAGCCCAGCATCTCTTCTGCCGTTTTATTGAGATAAGACACTTTGTACTGGTCGTCCAGCACGATAAAAGCATATTGATTTTGATTAATTATCGCCTCAAGCCGGTCGAACATCTCCTGTAAATGCTCCATCATGCCGTTTACGGAATGGCCGAGCTGTCCGATCTCATCATGCGGTTCAACCTCGAGATGCTCCGCCTCGAAACGCCCTGCCGCCGCCTGCTCCGTAACCAACAGAATGCGCTCAAGACGTTTAACGATACGCTCGAAATAGAGAAAGAAAAAGATTACGATAATCGCCTCGGAAACAGCAATTGTACTAAATATGCGCCAAAAGATCGGCCTTATCTTTTCTTGAAACTTTGACGCCGGCTCCTGCAGCGCAAAGCGCCAAGGCGTATCGCTAACCTTCGTATAGAAAACAGAGAAAGGCTTATTCTCTATGGTGATGTTGGATACTCCCTGATAGACATTCAGCATATCTTTCGCGATAGGCTGCATGGGAGACTGCTTGTCGAATAAGCTCACAACTTTCATATCTTCACATGCAGAGCAATAAATGATCCCGCCCTCATCATTAAACAAGCGGATAATCGAATTCTCCCCCTCAAACTCTATAAACGGCCGAAGCGTTGAAAATACGATAGAGGCATAAACGATCCCTTTGAGCTCATTCGTTGCGCCATACACAGGCACTAAAATAAGAGATTGCCTCGTAGTAGAGAATGAAGGCATGAAGGGATCCGTAATAACAACCTTTCCCGAGGCTGCCTCATTGAAAAAAGATTCCCCGCTCATGTCTCTTTGCGGGCCGTCCGTTCGCAAGCCAAGGCCCGTCTCGCTATCAATATAGCCAATGGCATGGTAAGTGAAGCCTCCCCGCACGAGCTCCCGTCCAAAATAATGAAGACGCTCCTCATCCGTTCCGAACCGGACAACTTCCGTACGACTCATGACCACAACCTCCGCCTTGCGGATCGCCATCCACGAGGCCAGATTATTGGCACGGTTGTCTTGTTTGCTGCTTGTCTTCTCGATCTCCGACTGCAGCATGGCTTTCTTGACTACGGAATAGTTCCCTACACCGGCAAGCAGCAGCGGGATCAAAGAAATGAGCACAATTAGAACTAAGCCTTTTGTCCGCAACGACATTTTTTTCAAGCTGCTTACCCCTTCCACTGTGCGTTTCCGCAGCTGTCGAACTTTGACACTATTATACCTCGTTTTTCTATTATTTGGAGCAAAAAAAACGCTAGAGCCTGCCTTCCGCATAACTGCGTAAGGCTGCTCTAGCGCTTCATTATTTTGGGTTTCGAATGGACTTGCTTCTATTCTGCCGAAAGGATCGATTCGATGCGGCTAAGCTCTTCACCGCTGAAATCAAGACGGCTCAAAGCAGCTACATTGTCATCAATTTGCTCCACGCGGCTTGCGCCGATCAGCGCCGATGTTACGCTTCCGCCCCGCAGTACCCATGCAAGAGACATTTGAGCAAGCGATTGCCCGCGTTCCTCGGCAAGGTTATTCAGCTGCTTGATTTTTTCCAGCTTGCTATCCGTAATTTGATCCGCCTTCAGAAATACGCTTGGTCCTCCCGCGCGTGAATCAGCAGGGACGCCGTTCAAATACCGGTTAGTCAGAAGGCCTCCGGCAAGCGGAGAAAATACGATTGAGCCGATCCCCTCTTCATCAAGCACATCCTGTAGGCCATTCTCGATCCATCGGTTAAACATGGAGTAGGATGGCTGGTGAATGAGGAACGGCGTGCCAAGCTTCTTCAAGATGGCTGCTGCTTGGGCTGTCTGCTCTGCGCTGTAATTCGAAACGCCGACATACAGCGCCTTCCCGCTCCGTACGATATGGTCGAGTGCGCCCATGGTTTCTTCAAGCGGCGTTTCTGCATCCGGTCGGTGGTGATAAAAAATATCGACGTAGTCCAGGTTCATCCGCTTCAGGCTTTGATCAAGGCTTGCGATCAGGTATTTACGCGAGCCATAGTCTCCATATGGACCTTCCCACATGTGGTAGCCTGCTTTTGTTGAAATAATAAGTTCATCGCGGTGTGCCGCAAAATCCTGTTTTAAAATCTGGCCGAAGGTTTCCTCCGCCGAGCCTGGAGGCGGTCCGTAGTTATTGGCTAAATCGAAATGGGTAATACCTAAGTCAAAGGCACGGCGCACCATGGCCCGTCCATTCTCAAGGCGGTCAACGCCGCCGAAATTATGCCACAGCCCTAGGGAAATAGCTGGCAGCTTCAAGCCGCTTCGTCCGACGCGATTGTACTTCATGCTCTCATACCGATTATTAGCCGCTAAATAAGTCATGATCGAGTTCCCCCAAGCCTTTATTTAGATACGCTTATTCCATGCTTGCAATAAAATGAGCGTATTCCCTGTCTATTGTACTGCTCCAGCTCATAAAATGGAAATCCTGCTACCTTCCGAGCTTCCTATACAGCTTCAAATGCGGGCTGTTTCTGATCGTTTCCTCAAAGAACACGGGCTGCTCCCGGACAAGCCGCTCCCATGCGCTCACGCAATGAGGGTCAAAATGCCGTCCGCTTTCCTTGACGATAATTTCCATTGCCGCTTCATGCGTCATGGCCTTGCGGTAAGAACGCGATGAGGTCAGCGCATCATAGACATCCGCTACAGCCGTCACCCTAGCGAGCAGCGGGATCTGCTCCCCTGCCAACTGATCCGGATAGCCGCTGCCGTCCCATTTCTCGTGATGGGAACGGATAACAGAAAGCTCCTCCGGCATAAAACCCAGCCTTTTGCACAGATCGTATCCCGATACGGGATGAACCTCAATAATCTTTCGTTCCTCCGGCGACAGCTTGCCCGGCTTGTTCAGAATCGTATCCGGTATTCGCAGCTTGCCGACGTCATGGACAAGCCCGCCCTGCGCGATGGCCCTGAGGTCCGCGGAGGTCAAGGAAAGCTCCTCTCCGAGCTTGAGCGCGTATAGGGCAACCCGGTAATTATGACCTGCCGTATACGAATCACGCGCTTCCGTTGTCATGACCAATTCGCGTACGCTGGTGGACATATACGTATTGATCCAGTCGCGCGGATTGGCGCGAAACATAAGCTTAACGGACGAGGTGATGGATTTGGAGCTGACATATTGATATACGATTCCGGCAACCATAACAATGACGGATGCGAGCAGCAGGAAATGATACAGCCACCAGCTTATATTCCAAGTCACGCCGCTGACGATAATGATCTGTGCGACAATCATCCAGCCCGCGCTATAAACGATTGCCAACTGTAAAGGAAAACGTGAAGATAAATAAGTCATTAAATAACGGTATATTGTCCACCCGTTCAGGCTCATGATGAATAATGAAGCCGTCCACTTCATCGGTAATTCCTTCATTTGAAAATAAAGAATCACATCCGGATTGAACCATAGAAAGGCGCAAAACCCAAACAGTAAAAGCGTCCATATCGGAAGGAGCAGCCTCTGCCACTCGGAAAACCATTTAATCAATGGCAGGTCTACAGAAAGGGAAGACAGCCACAGCCATATGACAGCAAGCAAAATGCTAAGCTGTGCCGCACTGCCGGCTATATTGGGATGATGCATCAAAAAACCAGGAGTCGATAAGCCGTGAAAAACAAACATGGCCGTGAGCGATACATAAGATAACGATAGAAAACTAATCTTAATATTACGAAGCTGTATCGCAACAAAACCGACTGCTATGGCAAGAGCAAGCGAGAGCAATGAAACGAGACTGACGATGTAAAAATGCTCATGCGGCGCATTAATGCTTTTATCGAACTCCGTGCCCCGCACTAGAAGATAACCAGCGAGCGGAATAAGCATCGATACCGCAAAACGTGTGAATACCCCCGTATTTTTACGCAAAATGCTTCCTCCTACATCTTAGTTAAGAATAGTAAATATACCGCCCATGGGGGTGTAAAAGGATTTGAGTCATCTAAAAGCAATCTCGAATTATGTAGGATAATGTTGGATTATTTCATACCCCTATCATATCATCCCTCCCGCTTCGTATAAATAGTGAGTTTATAAGGGAATGAATAATTATGCGTTCGACAAATTATATTTTTATTTTAGATTAAGGTTTTTTCATGTATGTTTTGTTATAGTAATTGAAGATAGGCAAAACGAAGGGAGTTTATGGAATGAATAACAAGGAATCGCAGCCAAACAAAGACGCAGATAACGAATTGACTGCGAAAGAAGAGCGTTACACATTCGATGAAAGTAAAGAGCAGGACAAGCTTTCAGAGCAAGATGCTGCAATCGAAGAGGAGCTTCAACAAGAATCGAACGATGAGCATGCAGAAGCAGCAAACGATGAAATTCGCGCAACGGCTTTAAGCGCGGAAAGCGTTAACCAATCACCAAAAGGCGGAAGCGGCAAAGTATGGGCGATCGTATCGGCCGTATTAGCTATTTTGCTAATTATCGTATTAATTAAGCCACCGTTCGGGGGCGCCGGCAACGAAACGGTTGCAACCGTAAATGGTGTCAACATAACGCAAGACAGACTTTATGATGAGCTCGTAACTGCTGGCGGACCGGCTACGCTTGAGAACATCATCACGCAAGAGCTTATTGCACAGGAAGCAAAAGCAGCGAGCATTGAAGTTACCGATGCAGACATCGATTCCGAAATCGATCTGATTAAGAAGAGCTTCGGTACGGAAGAGGAGTTCACTGCAACGCTTGCTCAATACAATATGACGCTTGAAAGCTTGAAGAAGGATACAAAAATCAACCTGACGATTCGCAAAATTTTGGAGCCAAGAACGGACGTAACGGACGAAGAGGTTCAACAATACTATGATGCAAACAAGGATACGCTCGGAACGCCTGAGCAAATTCAAGCATCGCATATTTTGGTAGCTACCAAAGAAGAAGCGGACGCTATTCTTGCTGAGCTGAAGCAAGGCGGCGACTTCGCGGCGATCGCAAAAGAGAAATCCACTGACACCGGTTCAAAAGAAAAAGGCGGCGATCTTGGCTTCTTCGGCAAAGGCGCTATGGTTGCTGAGTTCGAATCGGCTGCATTCGCGCTGAAAGTGAATGAAATCAGCGGCGTTGTTCAATCCGAGCACGGCTTCCACATTATTAAGAAAATAGCGGAGAAAGCTGCTGTCGTTCCAACCTTCGAAGAGAAGAAAGAAGAAATCAAAAAGCAGCTTATTGCTACGGAAGCTAATGAGCTGTCCGAGGCTTGGATGACTGAAATTCGCGCTAAAGCGAAAATCACGAATACATTGACTCCAGAGGCATCTGCTGACCCAGCGGCAACAGAAGCTCCAGCAGCAGAATAACCATAATAAATTCTGTGAATCAAGCATAAACGGCTGTAGCCGTCTTTTGTCGGCAAAAGCTCGTTTCGCGGAGATATATAAGCAGATTTATTAGTAAAAACTTATAAAGTCTTATATATTGAAAAAGGACAGCGCGACGCAGGCGATAAATTCCCTGCTGGACGCTGTCCCTTTCTTTTACCGCAGCAGAAAAAAGCCCCCGTCACCCGGAGGGAGGGGCTTGGGGGACCTTTAACTTTAGCTTCAGCAGTGCAGGCCGTCATCATCTATTGTTCGTTAGGTTTGCTTCGATAGCTGCATAAGAATAGATCAGTTTGGCATGTTGGCTATTGTGTTCATTAGCTCGGCTGTTGTAGAAGCTCTACTTGCACTGCCTGCTTTCTCTGAAGTTAATATATAATATTCCACTCTTCCAATTTGGAGTAGATGATTGTTTTACTAGATTTGACCATTTTGAAACCTGCATAAAACGTATGTTTAATGGACGGACTATTGGCCGGGAGGGCGGTTTGACTCTGTAGGCGGTAATCGGTTGATAATAAGTGCAGTTAGGCGATTTGAGAATATGTTATGATGGGGCAATATGACATTCACCTATTATTGGAGGGAATTACGTGAGCAACCATGAAGTTCGCAGCTATGAGGATACCTTTACTTTGTATGAATTGATCGAGGAGAATACGCAGTCCCGCGTAATCGTATGTCCGGAGAGAGGCGGCATTGTGATCGGATGCCAGCTGCATGGGCTTGAGCTCTTCTATTTGGACAAGGCAACCTTTGAGCACAAAACTGCAAATATCCGGGGCGGAAATCCGATATTGTTCCCGATATGCGGACAGCTTGAGGAGCAATCCTACGAGTGGAACGGCCAAACCTACAGCATGGCTAACCACGGCGTCGCACGTACTGCCGTATGGGATGTTGTCAGCACTAATGCTGACGGAGAAGCATCGATTACGATTCGCCTGCAAAGCAATGAAGATACGCTGCGCACTTACCCTTTTGCATTCGAGCTGCTATTTACCTATGTGCTGCAGAATGGAGAACTTCATACACGCCAAACCTACCGCAATCGAAGCGAAGCTGCGGCGATGCCTTTTTATGCTGGCTTCCATCCTTACTTTGCGATCGATTCGGACAAGAAGATCGCCTACGAGATCGATGCGACCCGCTATATCGATTATAACGATAATGTCGAGAAACCATTTGATGGCGTCATCGATTTGGAAGGGCTTGTCGAATCCGTCTGTTTGCTTGATGCGAAGAAAGGCGAAATTTCTTTCCCCGTTGTACAAGGCGCTCGCGTGCGCTTGACTTATGATGACATTTTCAAATATATGGTGCTATGGTCGGTTAAGGACCGTCCCTTCGTGTGCGTTGAGCCCTGGATGGCGATGACGGGAGAGCTTAACCGCAAAGAGGAACTTGTTATGCTAAATGCCGGTGAAGAGCTGCATGCCAATCTTACGATCAGCTGCGAGCGCTAATTAGCCTAGATACAAGCGTAAACGGCTGTCGCCGTCCTCTGTGGCAAAAGCTGTCGTTGCGCGGAGCTATAATTGAAAAAGAGGGACTCCCCGCTTGCCAGTGATCTAATGATCTAACCCTGGCGAACGATGGAGTCCCTTTTTTAAGTATAATCTTAGTACCCTTCCCCTTGACCGCCTGTCACGATGGCAATACCCGAGCTTGCTCCGATTCGCGTTGCACCCGCCGCGAACATTTGCAGCGCCGTTTCACGGTCGCGCACGCCGCCGGATGCCTTAACGCCGATATCAGGGCCTACCGTACGGCGCATCAGTGCAATATCCTCTACCGTTGCTCCGCCTTTGCCAAATCCCGTTGAAGTCTTCACGAAGTCGGCGCCTGCCTTCTTGCAAATCTCGCATGCCGTAACCTTCTCCTCATCCGTGAGGAGCCCTGTTTCAAGAATGACTTTAAGCACGGCTTGTCCTTTCACTGCCGCGGCAACGCCCTCTACATCACGCTGCACACCATCCAAGTCGCCCGATTTCAGCAAACCGATGTTCAATACCATATCGACTTCCGTCGCTCCGTCTTCGATGGCAAAATTAGCTTCCGCGGCTTTGGATGCTGTCGTAGTCGCTCCAAGCGGGAAACCGACTACGGTTGTAATACCAACCCCGGAACCCTTCAATTCTGCAGCTGCTGCCGCTACCCAGCCTGCGTTCACGCAAACCGTTGCGAAATGATATTGTTTAGCTTCGCGGCAAATTTGCAAAACCTCATCCTTCGTTGCGTCTGCCTTAAGTATCGTATGATCGATCATCGCCGCAATTTCCGCTGGCGAGTAAGTTGTACTGTCGCTCATTATTTATTCCTCCGCTTCATCTTAGTGCTTTCCTATACTCCGGTAATGGCGCAGCCGAAGCGCGTCGTCTCCGTCCTATTCAATAGGTTAAACGAGTACGCAGGTTACGTTTCATTATACGAAGCTTTGTACAAAACAACAACGCCCGGTGATAGCTGCCGTTAGTTTACTTTTGCAAGTTCGATACGCTATGATTGTTATGCTCATCGTACAGCTGCGGCCTAAGTGCCCTGCCTTTCGCTGTGCTTGAACAAACCTTAGGAGGTCATCCATCCATGGAAAACATGCTTAGCAAAATAAATGAAGCTGCGGCTTATATACGCGACCAGCTGCAAAGTCAGCCTCAAATCGGTCTTATTCTTGGCTCTGGTCTTGGCGTTATGGCCGATGAGGTTATCGAATCGATCGTGATCCCTTATGAGCAAATTCCCCACTTTCCGGTTTCCACGGTAGAAGGCCATTCCGGCGAGCTCGTTATCGGGCAGTTGGAAGGTAAAACGGTGCTGGTCATGAAAGGGCGTTTTCATTATTATGAAGGCTACTCCATGAAAGAGGTTGTGTTCCCTGTCTATGTCATGAAGCAGCTCGGCATTCAGACACTGCTTGTAACGAACGCCGCCGGCGGCATGAACCGCTCGTTCGCCGCAGGCGATCTGATGCTGATAACCGACCATATTAACAACACGGGCAGCAACCCGTTAATGGGAGCCAACATCCCTGAGCTCGGCCCCCGCTTCCCGGACATGTCGCAAGCCTACAACCGCGAGCTTCGTGCCATCGTGGCAAGCAAAGCAGAAGAGCTGGACATCAAGCTGCAGCAAGGTGTCTACGTCAGTATTTCGGGTCCTACCTACTGTACACCGGCCGAGCTTTCGATGATGGCAGGCTGAGGGGCGGATGCTGTCGGCATGTCAACGGCTCCTGAAGTCATCGCGGCTAATTACACAGGCATTCGCGTAGTCGGCATTACTTGCATTACCGACATGGCGATCGGCGACGAGTTAGAGCCGCTTACGCATGAACAAGTCGTGCGCGTAGCTGAGCAAGCAAGACCAAAATTCATTGCCCTTGTGAAAGCATCGGTAGGCGCATTCCGCGTGTAAAAGTTAGAAATCACCTTAAGCTGTCCAAAAGTCGATGACTTTCGGGCAGCTTCCTTAGCAGTTCATCTCCCTCCGCTCCGTTCACCCGATGCCAGGCTGCGTCTTTAGTTTTCTCTCGTACATGAAATATACGACCAGGTAGAAGATGAAAAACACGCTGGATACCAAATACATGGTTGCGTAATTGCTCCATGTTGCAACTAATCCAAGCAGCATTGCGCCGCTGCCTATTCCAATATCGAAGGCATTGTAGAAGGTCGCTGTCGCCACCCCTCTGCGCTGCGGCTCTACACGGTCAATTACCCATGCCTGCAAGCCTGGAAAAATGGCTCCAAAGCCCGCCCCGTAAAATACGGCCGCAAGCAGCAGCATCCCAGTAGATTTGGTCATGTAGAGAATCACGCAGCCCACGATGCAAAATACCGCCGCAGGAAAGAGAACCCAAAACCGTCCTTTTGTATCAAAGATCCGTCCGCTCACAAATCGGATAAGAAACTCGCTGAGGGCCAGCACCAAGAAGAAAAATCCGATGTTTTGCACGCCAGTCTCTTTGCCGAACAGTGTTATGAAGCTGATTACCCCTCCAAGTGATAATCCTACAAGCAGCCCGAGCAGTGACGGCATCAGCGCTTTCGGCTCTACAAACCTCAGCATGAGAGGCGTATTGGCCTCTGCAGCCGCCTTTATCTCTGCCCGCTCCGCTCGCGTATCTCCCTTTACGAACGCGGTGAAGACAAGGGCCAGCAGCAGGATACAAGCGCCGACAACAAACAACGCAGTGAAGCCGAATTCCTCCATCAGCCAAATGCCGAGGAAGGGCCCCAAAGAGATAGCTACGGCGTTGCCTGTTCCGAAGAATCCCATGCCCTCGCCCCTTCTGGAGGCAGGTATAATGTCTGAGGCAACCGTGCCGTACAGCGTTGTCGAAATGCCGAAGCCTACGCCGTGTACGATGCGAAGCATCAGCATCATCGTAATCGTAACCGCAGCGTAATAGCTGGCTGTTCCGATTAAGCAGATCGCAACCCCAACGAGGAGCAGCAGCTTTTTGCCGAATTTATCGGAAGCCATTCCGACAAACGGACGCAGCAATACTGCCGAGAAAGTAAATAAGCCAATGATAAGTCCGATCTGGGCGTCGGTTCCGCCTTTGTTTGCCGCAAACATAGGCAGCGTAGGCAGCAGCATTTCCAGCGATAAGAATAAAAATAAATTAGATAAGATCAACAAAACAAACGGTTTAGTCCATAACGTTTCCTTCACAGTTGGTTTCCTCTCGTGCTGCCATCGGCTGCGCGTATTTTTTTATTCACTATCGTTAATATACATTCTAAAAATGCCGATTTATACTATAGGTACTTTGAACTGGCTTATTAGAAATTTTGGAATCGAGGTCTCATCTTATGCATTTACCTAAGAAGCACGAACAAGCAGGAAGCCGTGTCTATACCTCTTTCCTAACTCAGCTTCTTCGCAATTATCTCTTCGGATCTGCGGTTGCCGTAGTCGGAGTCGGCGGCGGTGTTGTTTTTTCCACCTTATCAATCCCCTCTAACGAACGTTTTGTATTAGGTGCAATCATGACCATTTCCCTTGTCATCATGATCTTCTGCGAGCTGTTTGTCTTCTACCGGCATCTAAGGCCGATTCAAGTCATCTTTAAAGCGCAGCAGCCGACATCCGAGCAGCTGAAAAACGCTTATCTACATACTCACAAATTTCCTGTGTTATCCGTTAGGCGCACCTATGGCCCCCACTTTCTGGGTTTGCTGCTTCCGGCTGTCAGCATGGCCATCGTCTTTATTAAGCTAGGCTATATGAAGCTGCCTTATTTTTATATCGGAATCGCTGCCGCTGTCGCCTTTATGATTGCCAGCATGCATGCCATGATTGAGTTTTTCTTAACAACAAAGGCTATTCGACCCGTTGTCACGCATATTCGCAATTGGCATATGGAACTATATAATCAGGATATCACGCTCAGCGGCAAAGTTCTCGTATCGATTCGCACAAAATTCCGTCTAAGCGCCTTCCTTATCGGTACGCTGCCCTTATTGCTGTTTGGCTTGGCCTCGCAAATAAGGCTCGATAATATCCAAGGTGAAGGCAGTTTAGCTTATTGGCAATGGGCAGGCATTATTCTCATCATCGGCATCATTTACTCCCTACTCGGAGCGTCGCTGCTCTCTCGCAACATTGAAGACCCTATTCATACGATTCAAAACGGTATGAGCAGCGTCCAAGAGGGCAATTTCGAGACGAGTGCGGCGGATATTTATTCGGATGAATTTTCCAAGCTGGTAGCTGGATTCAATCATATGGTGAACGGCCTGAAAGAGCGCGAGCAGCGCAACAATCAGCTTCTGCATAGCTATTTCATGACGCTTGCTGCAGCGCTTGATGCCCGAGATGCGTATACAGCCGGCCATTCTACCCGGGTAGCCCGCTTCTCTGTTCAAATCGGACGATTGGACGGATGGTCCGCAAGCGAAATCGAGCTGCTGCATAAAACTGCGCTGCTGCATGATATTGGGAAAATCGGCGTGCGTGATGCTGTGCTGCTCAAGGAAGGCAGGCTTACCGACGAGGAATTTGATCAAATCAAGCTGCATCCCGTGCTTGGTGAAAATATTTTGAAGCAAATTGAGCCTGCAGACGCGATGGCCGAACTGCTGCCAGGCGTTCGCTCACATCACGAGCGTTATGATGGGAAAGGTTATCCGGACGGTCTGGTCGGCACCGATATTCCGCTGTTTGGGCGTGCCATCGCGATCGCCGATGCTTTTGACGCCATGACCTCCGACCGGCCTTACCGAAAAGGTATGACCTATGAACGAGCGCTATCCATCCTGGAAGAAGGCAAGGGCACGCAGTGGGATCCGAAGCTCACGCAGCTGTTCATCGATTCGCTAAGATTGAAGGACAACCCTGACGAAAATGCCTCATAATACATATAAGAGCCATCCGGGCAAGGGTTAACCTTCCACGGATGGCTCTTTCTTCGGCTTCGATTGACGCAATAAGTGCGATTTAACGTTTAATAAGCTTAAAATCATCATAGTGGAAGCCTGGCGCTACCACGCAGGACACAAGAACAGGCTCATCGCCAAGCGGACGCGCCATTTGCCATTCGTTTGCCGGAACAAGCGCTTGCGGCTGATGACCTGCCAGCACATCCGGACCGACGATAATTTCTTTCCTCGTCTCCGGTGCTTCTTTCGTTCCTCCGAGCGTCAGCAATAAAGGACTTCCGGAATGCCACATCCACAGCTCGTCCGAATAGACCGTATGCCAATCCGAAAACTCATCGGGATGCAGCAGAAAATAGATGGATGATGCCGCAAAGCGATTTCCTGAATACGGAGCGCCCAGCACCTCCTGCGGTATAACAAAGCCAGCTTTCCAAATTTCCTTGTACCATCCGCCCTCCACGTGCTGCTTCAAACCAAGCGACTCCACTAGCGGCGACAGCTGTTTTACGGATACTCCCATCCATTTCAACCTTCTTTCTCTCTTTTGCGTGCGTATGATCACTTATTTCGTTCCCTCATTCTATAATGCATAGATCAGATCGTCAATTCATTAAACAGGTGGGGATAGAAGGAAAAAATGAGTTTTTGTTCCGTTAATATATGGAACCGGCTTTGTATTTTTCGATTTATAAGTTATACTTATATTAACGAACATTTGGGAGGTGAACAGATGAACAAAGGTGTACATGAATTTGGACGCATCAGCCGCAAGCATTTGATGAACTTGCTTATTATTGTTCCGCTGCTGCTCGCAGCGCTGTTCGCCTACCAAGCAGGCAATACGTTCGAGCAAACCGCAGGCGCAAGCCGCATACATGCTTCAGTGAAATATACCGCCTCAGTAAACGTTGGCAAAATGAACAGCACGACTAAACTCTTTTTGCCGGAAAACGTACTGCTCGTCGCCTATTTGCATTCACTCTTGCTTCTATTCAGGCGATCTACAACCCTATTTGCGCTTCGTACGTCAGTTCCTCAGCGAATGCGCGACTTGCTTATGACTCCTATTAAATTCACCTCACATTTTGTGGGCTGCTCTTCTCATTCGGTTTATCTATAACCAACAAAATGAGGAGGCATACACAATGAACATTAGAGAATCCGACTTGCCCGGTATTGGCCGTAAATACCAAATTATGACGAGAAGCGGCGACAAGGTTGTCATCATCATTCACGATGACGGACGCCGCGAAATGTACCACTTCGAATACGATGACCCGGACGACAGCATTTCCATGGTTACGCTTGAAGATGAGGAAGCCCGGCAGGTTGCCGCTATCGTCGGCGGCATGACTTATAAGCCGAAGGCGCTTGAAACCATTGAAGTTGCGCTCGATGACTTAACCATCGAATGGTACAAGATTGAACCAAACGCCGCATGCATTGGCAGGACGATCGGTGAAGCCGATATCCGCCAAACGACGGGGGCGACGATTATAGCTGCTGTCGAGAAGGAAGCAAAACACATTAATCCTGGCCCCGACTATATTTTCAAAGCGGATACTACACTCATCGTCGCAGGTGAGCGGCAGCATCTAAAGCTTCTTAAGCTGATGTTGCAAAACGGGAGCCGTTAATTATGGATCACATGGTGCTGGAGATCGGTCTTGCCGTTATACTCATTGCCTTAGTCGGGCTGTTAGCTGCAAAAATTCGGTTTTCCGTCATCCCGTTTTACATTTTAATCGGCATGGCCGTAGGTCCTCATGCGCCGCATGTTGGCATATTGGACTTCAGGTTTATTCATAGTGCAGAACTAATCGAATTCATGGGGCGGCTCGGCGTGCTGTTTCTCCTGTTCTATTTAGGTCTGGAGTTTTCTGTGGGTCGGTTAATGAAATCGGGTCGCTCTATTGCGATAGGCGGAACTATTTATATTCTCATCAACTTTTCGCTTGGCTTGTTATTTGGCTGGATCAATGGCTTTCCCATCGAAGAAACGATGGTCATTGCCGGTATTACTACGATTTCCTCAAGCGCCATCGTGGCGAAGGTGCTTGTCGATTTGAAACGGACGGCTAATCCGGAGACGGAGATGATTCTCGGAATTATCATGTTCGAGGATATTTTCCTCGCGGTCTATATTTCCGTGCTTTCCGGACTCGTACTCAGCGATTCTTCATCACTCGGCGGCGTGCTTTTGTCCGCATCCTATGCGCTCGGCTTCATGCTGCTATTCTTAATCATAGGCAGGAAGGCCGCCCCGCTTCTGAATAAATTGTTTAATATTCGCTCGAATGAGCTGTTTCTGCTGCTCGTGTTCGGCATGCTGTTTCTCGTCTCGGGCTTCTCCGAAACCATTCATGTAGCCGAAGCGATCGGCGCACTGTTAGTCGGCTTAGTACTGGCTGAGACGGTCCACATGAAGCGGATTGAGCATCTGATCCTGCCCTTCCGTGATTTCTTCGGAGCGCTATTTTTCTTCAGCTTCGGCTTGACGATTGACCCGTTCGCGCTTGGCGGAGCGGTATGGCTGTCGCTTGCAGCGGTTGGCGTAACGCTGTTCGGCAATTTCGTTGCCGGCATGCTCGCAGGGAAAAGCGCGGGCCTGTCACCGAAGGCATCGGCAAATATCGGCCTAACGATCGTATCGCGCGGCGAATTCTCCATCATAATGGCGAACCTCGGCAAAGCCGGCGGCCTGCTTGAGCTGCTGCAGCCGTTCGCCGCTTTATATGTCCTCATCCTAGCGATAATGGGGCCGCTTCTGACAAAGGAATCGAAGCTGGTGTTCAAAGGTTTAAACGGGATTTTCAGATGGGAAAAATCAAAGAAAGAGAAAGCAAGGGAGCCGGAGCCGGCCAAGGAACATTCGGGCAGCGGTTAAGCTGCCTCTTAAGCAGAAGGCCTAATGAGAGCGAATCTCTTAGGCCTTCTTTTTGCTTATATGCATTGAGATAGGATTATTTCTTTTTGTTGCTCTTCTGCATAACAATAGCTGAGAAATGCTGACCATTCCGAACATGCTGATCCTGAATTCGGAACGGTTTGCTCCCTTTTACCCTTGGGCACAGCCACAGCCCATGCTGGCTATGCTTCATCTTCCTCTTCTTAAAAGGTCACAAATCCCATGGCGCGCTTTGCCTGATGCAGCGTAGCTTTCGCGGCCTCGGATGCTTTCAGAGCACCGTCTTTCAAAATGGTGATAAGCTCCTCGGAATCAATGATTTCTTTGTACCTCTCCTGGATCGGGATCAGCTTCTCAACCACAACCTCCGCTAAATCCCTCTTGAAGCTGCCGTAGCCCTGACCCTCATACTGTCTTTCAATGGCAGCAATAGAATCCCCGGAAAACACGGCATAAATCTCAATGAGATTGCTGACAGCAGGCTTAGCCTCCCAATCCAAATGCACGCTTCCCTCCGAATCGGTTACGGCTTTAGAGAATTTTTTTCTGATCTCATCCGGTGAATCTAGCATCAGCACGCAGCTGTTGCGGTTCGGGTTGCTTTTGCTCATTTTTTTGCTTGGGTCATCCAGCCCCATAATTCGGGAACCGAGGCTTTGAATAATCGGCTCCGGAACGACAAAGGTACTTCCAAAACGGTTATTGAAACGCAGTGCTAAATCTCTGGTCATCTCTAGATGCTGCTTCTGGTCGTCGCCCACAGGCACATGCGTCGCTTGGTAGAGGAGAATATCCGCGGCCATCAAGGCAGGATAGGTAAACAATGCGGCACTCACCGAATCTTTACCGTCCGACTTTTCTTTAAACTGCGTCATTCTGCTCAGCTCGCCGAAATGGGATTGCGTTTCCATCATCCATCCGAGCTCAGCATGCGCGGGCACATGCGATTGAATAAATATGGCGGATTTCTTAGGATCAATTCCCGCGGCAATATAAAAGGCTGCAATATCTTTCGAACGTTGATATAACTCTTTCGGATCTTGAGTGACCGTTATAGCATGAAGATCCGGCACAAAGAAAAAGCATTCATACTCATGTTGAATCGTAATAAATGGCTGCAGCGCTCCCCCATAGCCTCCAATATTCAGCTCGCCGCTAGGTTTAATCCCGGAAATGACTCGTTTCATGTTCGTTCCTCCTTGTTTTTGGGCATACAAGCGTAAACGGCTGTAGCCGTAATTTTGCGGCAAAAGCTCGTTTCGCGGAGATTTATAAGCACATTAATAAGTGAAAGCTTATAAAATCTTATAAATAAAAAAAACACCCGTCCGCTAAAAAAGGGACGAAGTGTTTGCTCCGCGATACCACCCGAATTCGGCCGATGGCCGCACTCTTTCATGTCAATTTCTAACACGATTCCCCAAGATAACGGAGGGACTCACCGTCAACGACTACTGGCTGGTTGCCCAGCGTTCGGATTGAAGCGAAAGAAACCATTCACCCGGACAATTGTGCCAGACCTCTCACCGATCGCTGGCTCGCTTTGACAATTGCGTCAGACTACTATTTTCTTTCATGGCCTTCGAATATAAATGGATAAAAATTACAATACAACATCCATATCCAATTAGTCAATCTTTTACTTTTATTCAGGCTCGCGGATAGGCGTCGGTACTACACAAGATAGAACTACTGCCCAGTTTCAATCCTGCGATATTCAAGCAAGCTTATCGGATGGACGCTCCCGCTTATTTTCCTACTCTACCCTTAGCCGAGAAGCTGGCACTTTTCTATTCCTTAATAATATCTTTAAATTATGATTGATTTGCTTTTACAATCAAATAGTAAACTAGAATCAATCCCACATAAACGCAATTAATACCAAATTATTTGTTAGCTTTTACTTGGGAAAAAACAATATGACATGGAGGAATAATTATGAAACGCAATCTGAAAATGCTCGCTGTCTCATCGATCTCTGCAGCCATTTTGGTAACATCGGCACCATTCTCTTTCCTGCCCGTTTACGCAAATAACACTTCCTTGGATGGTGCCCAAGCTTCTGTGACAGCCTCGCAAGCAGCCGCTCAATCCAATGCCGTTCTAAACCTGAAGTTCGACAATAATGCGGTCGATAGCTCGACTAGCGCCGTCTCCGCTGTTGTCAACGGCAATCCTGAATTTGTTCAGGGACGTATCGGACAAGCCATCAGATTTAAATCCCCAGGACAATATGTGGATTTGGGCGCTCGTGACGAGTTCCGTTTCGGCGAAAGCGCGGATTTTTCTGTTGCTTTCTGGATCAAATCAGAAGGGATCATTGGCGATCCTTCCATCATTTCGAATAAAGACTGGAATTCCGGAAGCAACACCGGGTGGATTTTGGCCGTGAACGGTTCGGGTGGGCTCATCTGGAATTACAAAACGTCTCAGAGCAGCCGGTTGGATACCACATTGCCGAATGTAGCCGACAATAAATGGCATCATATCGTCGTCTCGCATGACCGGAAAAACGGGAGTGCCCGCTTTTATAAAGACGGAATCCTGATTAAAACAGTCGATATCTCTGGAATGAAAGGAACGCTCGACTCCCCATATACAACCAAAATTGGTCAGGATGGTACAGGGAAATACGGTTCTACGCTGACTGCACAGGTTGATGACATGCAGATTTATCGAAATGTCATGACCGAAACGGAAGTCCGCGACATGTACGACAGCGCTCCCCCGCTTCCGCCCACTCTAGTAGAAAACGTCACGTTGGATCAGACTGAGCTCAACCTGAAAGCGGGTGCTCCTATGCCGCTAACAGTGACTGTTTCACCTATAGATGCGACGGTAAAAGAGGTGAAATGGATCTCCAGTGATGAAACGGTAGCGAAGGTAGAAATAATCAACGAACGTCCAACTGTCATTGCCGGGAAACCTGGCGTTGCAACGATCACGGTCAAAACCGTCGACGGCGGCAAAACAGCGTCAGTCAAGATACATGTATCTAACTCCATCGACGTAACGGGAGACGGTTTGTTAACGAAAGAAGATCTGAATGCAATCTTGAAAAACCAAAATAGCAGTGAAGGCGACAACCGTTGGGAAAAAGCGCAAATAGCCGATATTAACGATGATAAAAAAGTGGATCATGCCGATGTGCAAATAATGGAAGACAAGCTGGCGCCTTATAAAAAAGATTTTCTATACAAACGGGTAGTATTCATCGGAATCGATGGATTTGGAAATGCAGTAAAAGACCCGCAAGCAAACGCAGTTCATATTCAGAAGTTGATGAGCGAAGGCGCTGGAACGTATGAAGCGAAAGCCATGCTTCCGACGATTAGCGCAGAAAACTGGGGTGCTATGTTTCACGGTGTTGAACCGTCTAAACATAAACTGACCAACGCAATCGTCGCCGCTACTCCTTATCCGGAAAAAAATGATTACCCGTCCTTTATGAAATTGTTGAAACAAGAACGTCCTATGATAGAGCAAGCTTCGTTCGCTACATGGTCGCCGATCAACAAAGGAATCATTGAAGATTCCGCAGGCGCTTTTAAAGTAAATGGCGGGAATGATGAAACGACCACTCAAAAAACGGTGGACTATATCAAAACAGAAGGTCTAAACGCCCGCAACATTTTTGTTCATTTGGATGAGGTTGATGTTGCCGGTCATACTCATGGCTATTACACGCCAAAATTTTATGAGCAAGCACAAAAAGCGGATCAGTATGTTGGTCAAATCGTCCAAGCTTTGGAAGAAGCAGGGCTGATGGAGGATACGCTTATCGTCCTTACTTCTGATCATGGCGGAAAAGGCAAAGGCCATGGCGGCAGCTCCCCGGAAGAACAGACTATTTTCTGGGCAGCAAAAGGAAAATCGATTGCACCTGGCACTATACTGTCAGATGAAGTGAGAAACGTAGACACTGCAGCCGTTGTAGCTCACGCTCTGCGTCTGGATATCCCGGCAAATTGGGATGCAAAAATCCCTGCAGGACTATTCCAAGACAAAAAATAATAAAAACGAAAACAGGTACTCATTTTCTTCGAAAAAGAAAATGAGTACCTGTTTTTCATCGTACCTCCCCGACAGCAAGCCAAGCTTGACGCTCAAACCATTTATTGCGCGCCCACGTTATCCCGATCGAAACCGCATTTCCATAAATCAAAACAATAGCCCCGATATACATCGCGTATATAAAAGACCATTCCATCAGCTGAGTTCCAAAATGATATTGGACTCCGGAACCGCGGTCTCCCAGCACATGATAAGCTGCCAACATAATGGAGGCAACGGCCGTTACGACAAAAGTAGCGGTTAATTTCCGAATGATAAGACCGGTTGCATTCTCCAAGCAAACTCACTCCATCCCTCGTGCATTCCTTTGCAGCAATGTCCCCATCATAGCTGCGCGGCGTAATGAACAACAGTTCTAACTTTTGTAGAACCCTCAAGAGCCGCGCCTTATGCATATTTAATAGAGTCTGATCATATGTTTTCTAGTAAAAGGCGATAGATAGACAAGCAATGTCTCTAGTAGGGGTGATTTCATGAACCAAAGGCTGACTGAGCTTGTTCGTTTGTTTCGGACATTTATGATCATCATGGTCATTACGTTCTCGACCACTGTCGTAATAGGGCTGGTCCTAGCTTCGTTTAATCCTGATTTTAAGCAAACATCAGGTAAAGCCGTAAAGATGCCTGCTGGTTTTTTTAGCAATCTCTTAAGCTTTGAAATGCCGCATTATCAAGCAGAAGCGCATATCGGGAATACCAATAAAACAGTGAATTTTTTGCTGTCGTATTTGCTGGATGTCGATTTCAATGATCCGAAAGCGCTTATGGGCGGCATTTTGCCAGGAATGAATACTAATCGATCAACCCTTCTCTACCCTGGAAATGATACCGAGGGAGCCATTGATTATCCTAGCGATGATGAGCATCATGTGCCAGAAACAGGTGAATCAGAAAATAACCATTCCGCCAATCCTGCTCCGGCTCCGTCTCCTGACAACGAGCCTTCCGAAGAAGAGGAGAATACCATAGAGCCGCCTGTCAAAACCGTCTCGGCACCCGAAATATTTGTTTATCACTCCCATAATCGCGAATCCTGGCTGCCTGAATTACCGTCCGTCAAAAAAGAATCGCTTGCGTTCGATAAAAAAACAAACGTCACCCTATTAGGCGAACGATTAACGAAGAAATTAAACGAGGCCGGAATTAAAAGCCTGCACGACGCGTCCGATTATCCCTCCATTTATGGTGATCTTTATAATGGACTTGATTCGTACCTATATTCCAGAAAAAAAGTTAAAGAAGTCCTTGCTACCAACAAGGAGCTTCACTATTTTTTTGATATCCATCGCGATTCCGGTCCCCGCAAAGCAACCACGGCGGAAATAAATGGTGTGCAGTATGCTCAGCTCTATATCATTATTGGGGCCGAGAATCCGAATTGGGAAAGCAACTATGCTTTTGCCAAAAAATTTATTAAAATCCTAAACGATAAGTACCCCGGCTTATCAAAAGGCATTTTTGCAAAAGACCACTCGCAGGGTAATGGCGTATACAACCAGGATCTAGCGCTGAACAGCATGATTATTGAGGTCGGTGGCGTTAATAATACGCTCGAAGAATCTTATCGCACGATTGACGCTTTAACGAGTGTCATTGCGAGGCTCTATAAAAATGATAAAGCTTAAGCGTTTAGTGGAATGCGCCTAGTTTCAAGCTGATCATGCTTTTTGTAATGGACTGGAGGGTGTTATGCTGGCTGCTTCAGACGTTCCGTTGATATCGTTGTCTCATAAGTCAGCCCAAGGTAACGATATCGGATGGTAACGGTCTCTATGGTCAACTCATCCGTAACCGTCAGGGCATAAATTTTATCCGCAGCAGTTGCTTTTCTATTATTCATCTTATCGATCTGCACCTGGGGATCTGTTCCCATTGGGAGCGTCACCTCATGCAAACCTTTAAACGTATAATCGCCTGATTGCAGAGCATTTTTTTGATCCGAAACGATGAACCCCTTAGTATGATCGCTGACTTGTATTTTTACAAAAGCAGGAGGTGTATTCATATTTATGAGTACCTCTGTAATCTCAATGCCACCAAACGAGCCTCTATTGCCAATGGAAACCAAAACGACTTTTCTATCGTTCGTAGAAGAGCTCGCTCCCGCCGATAATGGCGGATTTACTTTGAGATAACTGTAACCAACTAAAATTAAAGCAGCAATGACTGCACCAATAATAAGCGCCTTTCTCAAAAGCGTACACCTCCATCAGTCTCATAGCTAACCATTCGCTTGTTTCACCAATCTCTCTTTCGTTTCGCTGAGCCGCTCCTTCGCATTTGTGGAATCCGCCGGTTCCGCCCAAGCAAAGCCGTCTTCAACGTAACGCGGAAAGACATGCATATGATAGTGCGTCAAATCGTTGAATTTGCCGCCATTCTGAATAACCGTTATTCCATCCGGCTGGAATTCTGCCTTTAGCAGCCTTGCCAGCATGGCAGATGCTTTCATAATTTCGTTCGCTGTTCGTTCGTCCAAATCATCGACATCAAGAAAATGCTGCTTTGGCAGGATCAGCAGATGTCCTTCATTTAATGGAGCGATATCAAGGAAACAAGTAACCCATTCGTTTTCGTAGACGGTATATGCCTCTATTCGATGATTAGCAAGCTGGCACCCCAAACACGGCGTTTCTGACATTACATTTCCTCCCTCACCATATTTATTGTATGTTTTTCCAATTATATATCATAAACAAGGACTCGTTGCTGACTTTCTGTTATTTATTTCTCCTATGACAACGAAAAAAAGGAGCAGCATCAGCTGCTCCTTTCTCCTATTTCGTTTGTTCCACTCACTTGATACCGGAATCCTATCATTTGCTACCAGCATTATTTGTGACCGGCCAGCCAATCAGTAAGCAGTGTGATCTCCTCATCCGTCAGCTGTCCTTTGTAACCAGGCATTCCGTTCCCGCCATTGTTTATCTGCGTTTTGATTTGTTCGACGGACATTTCCTTGCCGACATGCTGCAAGTTAGGTCCATTCGCGCCAGAGAGGTCAACGGCATGACAGCTTACGCAGTTTTTGCCGTACAAGGACTCCGCTTCTGCCGTATTGACGGTCGTATTGCCATTGTTGCCAGTGTTCTCTGCCGGTGTTTCGGTATTGGCTCCATTATTGGTGTTATTACCGTTGCCGCAGGCAGATAATGCAAGGATCAGCGTGAAGGCAGACAGCAATAAAACCCATTTGTTTTTATAAAACATTATGTTTCCTCCTAATATAGGGAGATTTGTTGTTACTTTTCCCTGAAGCGAATGATGTATGCAGCGTTTCCTAAAGATTTTCAGAAAAGGTAAGACTGCGCATAACAGAAAGTTAACTGGTTATCCTAACAAAATGCATGACGGATTAACAGAAATACGCTTTGATGCGGGGTGATTTTGTGGATATACAAGGGGATCTGGTCAACCACTTAACCGAGCTGAGGAAAAGATTGATTATCGTAATCGCCTGTTTCTTCGTCGCTATGAGCGGAGGGCTTTATGCAGCCCCTAGCATTTTGCGGTACATCAAATCGGGTCTGACCGCCAAATCGGTGGAATGGAACGTCTTCTCGTTCACCGACGGTTTGTTCATCTATTTGCGCTGCGCGTTCCTATTCGCCATTCTGTTCACACTGCCCATTCTGCTTTACCATACCTGGGCGTTTGTACGGCCTGGCCTAACGGAAACGGAAGCAAAAGGAACACTTGCCTATGTGCCCGTGTCCTTCCTATTGTTTCTTGTCGGTGTATCGTTTAGTTATTTTCTTGTGTTTCCGATGATGCTCGAATTCATGATGGAAATGAACCATAATGTCGGCGCCGTCGAAACGTACGGGATTGATCGGTACTTTTCCTTTCTGTTCAGTGTCGTGTTCCCGCTTGGCATCGCCTTCGAAATGCCGCTTATCATCCTGTTTCTGACGAAAATCGGGCTGCTTACTCCTGAACGGCTGAACGGCTCGCGCAAATATGCCTATGTCGGTCTGGCCGTTGTCGGGGCATGCATCTCCCCGCCGGACTTTGTCTCTCACCTCTCCGTGACCGTGCCGCTGCTGCTGCTCTTTGAGATCAGCGTGCTCGTAACCAGAAGGTATGCTAAACGAGTGGCCTCCGTTCCAACACCAACTTGAACCAAAAAGGAGAATAACATATGTTAAACAACATCGGTGTCTCAGGATTAGTCATTATTCTGCTTATCGCGCTCATCGTTTTTGGGCCGGCTAAGCTTCCGCAGCTCGGCCGGGCATTCGGCGATACGCTGCGCGAATTCCGCAGCTCGACGCGCGGCATCGTAGACGATGATCAAAGCATTCCATCCACAGACAAAAAGGATGACGTGCAGAAGCTGCTGTAGAAAAAAAGAGGGCTGTTCCCGTATTTCTTCGGGAACGGCCCTTTTTTTGAACTTTCTGCCTCTTTCAAACGAGCAATCCGCCCTTTTCCCTGTACTTCAAGATGCCTTCCGCCGCGCGGTAAGCCAATGCTCCGACCGTATTCGTCGGATTGTAGCCGGCGTTCTGCGGAAATGCGCTGGCACCGACGACAAACACGTTATCCGCATCCCACATTTGGCTGTACGTATTGACCGCCGACGTGTCCGGTTTATTCCCCATGATGACGCCGCCCGTGTTATGGGTCGACTGATAGGTCATAATCTCATAAGGACCGAGTTCCTTTAAATAGTCGACCTTGTCCGCACCCATCTCATTCATTATCTTTGAGCAGCGCTCGGCTAGAAACTTCGCCAGCTCGCGGTCCTGTTCTTCGAAATCAAAGGTTATCCGCAAAAGCGGATCGCCGTAGACATCCTTGTAAGTCGAATCCAAATCGAGAAAATGATGCTTGTAGGACATCGATGACCCCTGCGCGCCTACCGCAAGCGCACGGTTTGAGTAATGCACTGACTTCGCCTTGAATTCAGAGCCCCATGCAGCTGTTCCCGAAGGCGTCGGATTGTTCTGAATCGGGCGCGCGCCAGACTGGCCGAGCGCAATGACGCCTCCGTGGATAAAATTCAGATCGGAGTGGTCAAAATTGTCGCCGTTGTAGTCATCAATAGATACGCCGAGCGCTCCTGCGCCTGCGAAGCTGTTGAACTGTTGGTTTTCGAAGAAGCCAACCGCACTGCCTTTAATAACCTGATAGGCGTAGTTCCGGCCAATGACACCCGTCCCTGACGCTGGATCGTAAGGTTTGCCCAGCCCCGACATCAGCAGCAGCCGAACATTGTTGAACACATAGCTCGTCACAACGACGATATCTGCGGGCTGAATGATTTCCTCTCCCGTCGTTACGTCCGTGTACATAACGCCTGTCGCCTTGCCGCCTTTATGTAATACACGGCGAACGTTTGAATGGGTGCGAATCTCAAACTTCCCCGTCTTGTTGGCTACCGGAATGACCGTCACCACTGGATCGGCCTTGGCCCCGTATTCGCAGCCAAAGCGCTCGCAATATCCACAATATTGGCAGGCGGCTCGGGCAATGCCATCAGGATTCGTATAGTTTTCTGATAGATTTGCCGAAGGCATCATATACGGATTCAGCTTTAGTCGGGTAGTCGCTTCGACAAACATCTGCATTGCCGGCGACTTCTTCATTGGCGGGGTCGGGAAAGGGCTGCTGCGTTTGCCGCCCAAAGGATTCACCTCGCCTGAAATACCCGCCATTTTCTCGAATTTATCGTAATACGGCTCGATCTCGTCGTACGTAATGCCCCAATCCTGGATCGTCATGCCAGCCGGGATTTTATTTTTTCCGTACTTTTCAATCGTCTTGCTGCGAATCTCAAAGTCGTACGGCAAAAAACGATAGGTCTGCCCGTTCCAGTGAACGCCCGCTCCTCCGAGTCCGTCCCCTATCAGGAACGAGCCGTACTGCCTCATCGGCAGCGCACGGATTTTCTCATTACTGCGGAACGTGATCGTTTCTTTTGACAAATCCTGCATCATTTCGTAACGCAGCGCATAACGCAGCTCGTCATGCACCATGAAATAATCCTCGGTCTTCCGCTCTTTCCCTCGTTCAAGTCCTACCACGTTTAAACCGCTTTTCGTAAGTTCCGAGGCGATGATGCCCCCAGACCAGCCGACCCCTACGATGACAACATCGGTTTTCGGTAATGTTTTGGCCATAATATCCTCCCGATTCGCTAATGAGAAACCAAATGGTCTTGCAGGCTGCTCGGATCAAGTTTCGTAAAATCTTTATCAATAATCGTGATATAGCTCATCTGGTTGCCCGGATAGTTGCGCATCTTCCAGCCGTTCATATCCAGATTGCCCCCATAAAGAGGGTCACTGTACGCGCCTTCCAGCGTGCTGCTCCGCAGCATTTTGAAGAAGCTGCTCGCAGAAATCGTCGTCAGCTTCACCTCGTCCAACTCGAAGCCCTTAAGCAACTCGTCTTGCTGCTCACCCGTCAATTCGATGAAGCTCTTCTGAAATTTGGTCATGCTGTAATTCTCCAGCTCTCGCAGGCCGATCTCAAAGATTTCCCTTCTTTTCAGCCGGCCCTGATAGCCCTGTTCCTTCTCCCCCGTATAGAATGGCGGGTTCATGTAATCTCGGCCATTGAAGCCCCAATCCCCCGCAAGCTGATGGTCAATAAAGAAGGCGACACCTAGCGATTTGGCACCTGGACCAGTCTCATCCTCTGGAAAAATCCGTTCCGTCGCGCTCTCGACTATCCGGAACTGCTCTTGGGTAAAAAACATGAGCGCGCGGTTGTAGTTTTTTGGTTCAGCCGTCTTTCCTTCATCCGTTTTACCCGGTGTCGTTGTTGTGGTCGGTTTCTTTTTGAGTAAGGAGCCCAGCACCCCGCCCACGGCGATGCCTCCCAAAGCGTAACCCGTATTAATAAGAAACCTGCGGCGGGAGCCTCCGTCGACCGTGCCTTTGTTTGGTTCTTTCTGTTTATCACTCCGATCCAAAACTTGCACCTCCTGGAAAGTTCAATCTATCCCCTTTATTGTTTTCCAACAAACCATGAATATTCATTTCATGGAAATGGTCATGCTAACAGCAAAATGCAACCCTATGGAGGATGATTCTTCGATGACTGCTTTCAGCAAATTGCTCACGCTTTCCGTAGCCGCTTTTGCTCTTCTGTCCGGCTGTGCCAATGGAACGCCGCCCGTCTCGCGTTCCAATGCCTTAACGGAACAGGAGGCCAAGATGCTTCATGATCCGTCCGTCATTCCAAACGAAGCCGGACCGAAGCTGCATACAACCAATGAGCACGGCAATACCACTTATGGGATGGGCATGTCCGTGTACAGCATGATCGGCAGCTCCGGGCTGCACTCGAACGGCTTCTCTGCCCATCTGGAGTCTCGGCTGAGCGGGATCGGGATCCCTGACGTGCGTGTATTCGTGTTCGATGATACAGTCGTGCTCGCCACGGAAAAGCTAACCTCCTCCGGTTCGCAATATGATGACGTTCAAAGGAAGGTGCTCAATCAAACCGAAGGACTCTCAGGCAAAGGCTATTCGCCGGATGATCGACTTGGCGGCATGAGCGGAACAGATAAGGGAAGCCATGATAATCTGGCGATGGCCGCGAGTCAGATCAAGAATTTCATGGGCGGAGATGTGAAGGTGCTCACGGTAACGGGCACGAAAGCTGTGAAAGCCATTGAAAAGATTCGTACGGACGCTTTAGCCGAGAACATCTCTCCAGATAAGTTGGCCGGCGATATCCGCCAGCTGTTTAGGCTGGTAAAGGCGGGGCAGAAGTAACACTGCAGAAAAACGGCTGCCGGATTGATTCCGGCAGCCGTTTTTTTCTATTTGTGTGGCGAACGACTTACTCCCCATGGTTGCACGATGCGCCGGTGCCTCCTCCAAACTAGTTCATATTGTGTAAAGTGCTCTTCTGGAGGGGGAGTGTTGTGAGTGTGTGAGTGTGTGAGTGTGTGAGTGTGAGTGTGTGAGTGTGTGAGTGTGTGAGTGTGTGAGTGTGTGAGTGTGTGAGTGTGTGAGTGTGTGAGTGTGTGAGTGTGTGAGTGTGTGAGTGTGTGAGTGTGTGAGTGTGTGAGTGTGTGTGTGAGTGAGTGAGTGTGTGTGTGAGTGAGTGAGTGAGTGAGTGAGTGAGTGAGTGAGTGAGTGAGTGAGTGAGTGAGTGAGTGAGTGTTGTGAGCCAGTGCTCGGTATTTGTCAAGATAGTTGTCGCGATTTAATGAAAATAAGATAGTTACGTTTGTGTTTTTTGCTCAGCCAGAATAGGCATAGCTTTTTCCGGGTTAAGCCAAACCTCTTCTTCCAAACTCCAATCACGTGTAGCACCTGACCAGCGATTAGGGTGCGAGGCTTTCGCAGCTTCATAGACTTGCTTTCGCTTCTCGAACACCTGCTCCGCCAGCCCTTTATGCCTTTGGCTAGGCGTCAGAAAGTTAAGCCCGCTGTGACGATGCTGGTGATTGTACCAATGGATAAAATGCAGCACCCATTCACGCGCTTCGGTTCGGTCCTTGAATCCTTGCTCAGGGTATTCTGGACGGTATTTGCACGTACGGAAGATGGACTCGGCATAAGGGTTATCATTGCTGACTC